>CAMJML010000004.1 GCA_946407015.1 uncultured Selenomonadales bacterium
CGTTCACCGCTTGGTGCGGATTTCGCCGTTTGATGCTAGTGCCCGCCGCCATACCTCTTTTGCGGCCGTTGATGTCATGCCTGAAGTGGATGATAAAGTAGAAGTCACTATCAATCCGGCTGATCTGAAGGTCGATACCTTTAGGGCCGGCGGTGCCGGTGGCCAGCATATCAATAAAACCGACTCGGCGGTGCGGATGACTCATATTCCGACCGGTGTTGTCGTACAATGCCAGAGTGAACGTTCCCAGATTCAAAACCGGGAACAATGTATGAAATTGCTGCGGGCCAAACTGTTTGAACTGGAACGGCAGAAGCAGGCTGAAACCAAATCCGAAATTGCCGGGGATTATCAGGCTATCGAATGGGGCAGCCAGATTCGTTCCTATGTCTTTCATCCTTATAATCTGGTCAAAGATCACCGGACCAGTGCGGAAACAGGCAATACGCAAGCGGTGATGGATGGCGAGATCGATTTGTTCATTGAGGCTTATTTAAAGAGCGGTATGCAATAAACGTATCCTACTCAACTGGAGGCGATGACCGGTGACCAGAAAAATCATAATCGGTTTAGGGATTATTTGTGCGCTGCTATTGGCCAGTCAGCTTTTGCTGCCACTTGCGATTGCCGATATTGTCGCCCAAGGAATGGTTAGTCTGACCGGTAGTGAAAATGTCAAGGTCGATGTCGCCAAACGTCCGGCTCTGTTGATGCTGGGAGGCAAATTTGACCGGATTTCGCTGAATGTGCAAAACGCTAAAACCGATAAGCTGACTTTTAGCGAACTCAATGCTGAGCTAAAGGATGTTCAACTGGACATGAATACGCTGATCAGCCGCCGTTTGGTGGCTTTTCAGTCGATTGGTGACATTGAACTCAAAGCTGCTTTTACGCAGGAGGAATTGGCCCGGTACCTTAATCAGACCGTCAAAGGCATAAAAAATGCCACCGTATCCATTACTCCGGACAAAGTGCAGGCCAGCAGCCACTTTGCCATTGGCAGTTTTGCCAATGTGGCCATTACACTGGAGGGAAAAGTCGTCGGTGACGGGAAAAAGATCAAATTTGTCACGGAACGGTTTTTGCTCAACAATAACTTGGTTGGAAATATCGGCGGCGCTGTGTTAACCGAGATTCCCTTGTTTGATTTAAGCAAGCTTCCGTTTGATGTCCATGTCCGCAATATTGTCCTGGAGCAGGGAAGAGTCGTGATTTACACAGACAACCGTCCGTAACAGCCTTCCTAACTGCCTCTATAGCTCGCTATAGAGGCAGTTTTTTGGGGATACGGGGGAGCCGTTAACCGCAGAGTACGCAGAGGTCACAGAGTGGCTACGAAAACCTTGGCGCAATTCCATTGCGCCTAAAAACGTAATCCTCTGCGTACTCTGCGCCCTCTGCGGTTAATATCGCCTTCCATAATTTTCTCTATTTAAGCAGGAACTTGTCATTCTGTGGCAGAATAAGTTAATTTTGCATAAAGCCTTGCCGCATGAGGTAAAACTAGATAAGATAATAGCGGTAGCTTTGATTTTTTTCATAAGGTGGGAGATTTTTTGACGCACTTTAAATATAACCGCATTCTGGTGGCCTTGATCGTAGTGGGCTTATTGGCAGCCCTGACAGTAGGCTGGCAGCGCCATCAGGTTGAAGAACATAACAAAACCGTTGAACTCATTATGGATTATGAAGATGTTGTCGAGTTGGCTCAGGTTGAGGGGGTACCGCTGAATAGCCTGCTGGCTCAAGTGAAAGCCGCCGGGATTACCTCTTTGGCCGTATATGAGACAACGCTGGAAAAACTCAATAAAAGCGGCAAGATTACCGCTGTATCGGGAGCGCAAATTCTCCACCAGGAGCGGTTAGGCACTCTGTCCGATCCGGCGTGGAAAAGTTTGGTACAAGCCGGCAGCATTTTGCCTGAAGATGTCTATGTCACCGGTCAGGACGCGGCTGTGTTCGCCGAGGTGAAAAGCGACCTGGAGCGCCGCCTGAATGCAGACCGTGTTCAGGTTTTGAATGCCGGTGGCCGGCAGGTGCTGGCGGTGAAAGCCAACTTTGAAAAAGTAGAAAAATGGAATCTGGGATTGCCTACCGATGAGATGCAGGCGGTGGCGAACAACGGCTTTTTCGTTGTAGCGCGGCCTACCAACTATACGCAGGTGCAGCTGGATGATGTACAAGCTGTTTTTGCCCGTTTGGCTCCCATTGAGCCGGTCTCGGCGATTATGTTTGTCGGTGAAGAAGTACTGGGTTTTCCTGACCAGCTGGCCGCAACAGCCGATGTTTTCAAGCAGCGCAAATTGACGCTGGCTATGATCGAACATCCCTTGCAGCTTCAATTTGTGAAACAGGAAGGTTTGATGCAGTTGGCGGCGGCCAACCAGTATCAGGCAGCCCGCGTTTATGTTATTCCGAAGGATGAGCAGCCCAAGCTGAAAATCGATGAGGCGATCCAACGCTGGGTCGTTACCGATCAAGAGCGGAATATCCGTATGAATTTGATGCGCAAATATGATAAACCAGAACCCGGCAAATCGTTGATTGAGACCAATCTGGAATATATCTCCGGGGTGAGCAAAGCCTTGCAGGCCGAAGGCTTTTCCTTGGGCCGGGCCAGTACGTTTCCGCCTTATTTCCCGAGTCCCTGGTTGATGGCTCTGATTACAATCGGCGCCACAGCCGCCGGGGTGCTTTATTTAAGCTTGCTGAGAACTTTCAGTGTCAAACTTCAACTGGCCTTGACGGCTGTTCTTGCCGCGGTACTGGTTGTACCGCTGTTAAAGGGCAGCGGGATGCAAGTCCGTCAGGCAGTGGCCTTGGTCAGCGCTATTATTTTCCCGGTGCTGGCGATGACTTGGCAGCTTGACCGGTGGAAGCGGGTTCGGGCTAATAACCGTTCCCTGCCGGCTATTATTGGAGCCGCGATTCCTAGTATTGTGGTCAGTACGGCTATTTCCTTTATTGGCGGCTTTTATGTTGCTTCCATCCTGGGAGATGTACGCTTTTTATTGGAAATGGAAATTTACCGCGGCGTGAAGCTGACGTTTGTGGCACCGCTATTACTTATTACCCTGAGTTTCCTGGTTCGCTATGAGTTGTTTAAAAATGAGCAAGGTCAGCCGCTGAATATCTGGCAGCAGGCGGCTAAGATATTGGATTATCCGGTACAGGTCAAAAGCCTGGTCGTTGTCGCCTTAGCTGCTTTTGCGGCGTGGGTGTTTGTCGGCCGTTCCGGCCATACGGCCGGGGTCCCGGTACCGGCCATTGAGCTTAAAATGCGGGCTTTTCTTGAACAGGTGATGTATGCCCGGCCGCGCGGCAAGGAGTTTATGATTGGTCATCCGGCTTTCTTTTTAGCCGTAATGGCGGTATATCGCCAGTGGCCGGCGGCGCTGCTGTATGTCCTGGTGATTACGGCAACGATTGCCCAGGGCTCGCTGGTTGAAACCTTTGCCCATTTACGGACCCCGATTTTGATGTCCTTCGTACGCGGTTTGGACGGAGTGGTTTTAGGGGCGATTGTTGGAATAATTGCGGTGCTTGGTGCACATATTCTATATTACATAGCCTTCGCTTTAGGAAGGGGAACGGCTAAGCATGAGTGAAATAGTAATTTCCGGTTATTATGGTTTTGCCAATGCCGGCGATGAAGCCATGCTGGCCGCAATGATTGAAGTATTAACCGATCTGGACTCCAGCGTCCGGATCACCGTGATTTCCGGCAACCCGGCGGAAACCAGGCAAAAGCATGGCGTGGAAGCTGTTTATCGTTTGAATTATCCTGAAATCACCCGGGTTTTGGCCAAGAGCGATTTATTGATCAGCGGTGGCGGCAGCCTCTTGCAGGATGTAACCAGCAACCGCAGTTTATATTATTATTTAAGCATTATGATGCTGGCCAAACAATTAGGGAAGCCGGTCATGCTTTATGCGCAGGGGATAGGACCGGTTTGCGGGTCTTTGGCGCGGGGCGCGATGCGTTATATCGGCAATATGGTGGATTTGATTACCGTTCGGGACGAAGGTTCTCAGGATGAATTGAAGCGACTGCGCGTGACCAAACCGGAGATTCATGTTACAGCCGATCCGGTGCTGGCCATTCACCCTGTGGATAAGCAGATTGGACGCACGATTTTGCGCAAGTACGGACTGGAAGGGACCGGACCGCTGGTCGGGATCGCCGTGCGGGAATGGAAGGACTGGAGCCATTATAAACAGGTGCTGGCACAGTGTGCCGATCACATTGTCCATGAATTCGGCGCAAAAGTGGTCTATTTGCCGATGCAGTTTCCGGAAGATGTGACGGTGGCGAAGAAAATAGCCCGCCGGTCCAAACAGCCGGCGTTCTTACTCAATGAAGAATTTACGACCAGTGAATTGCTGTCGCTGGTGGGGAATTTAGATTTGCTAATCAGCATTCGGCTGCATGCGCTCATTTTTGCCGGAGTTATGCATGTTCCCATGATTGGAATTTCATATGATCCGAAAATTGACCGTTTTTTAGAATCGGTGGGAGAGCGGCAGGTTGGCAACCTTAAAAATGTTACGGTTGACGGCCTGTTGACCAGAGTACGGCAATTATGGCCGGAACTGCAGAGCAGGCAGCGCCCGCAGGATGAGCGGATCAACGCCCTGCGGCAAAAAGCCTTCCGCAATGCTGAACTGGCGATTGAGCTCATTGCGGCCAGTAAGAAGCGGAGGTGACGGGATGAAAAAATTGCTGCGTCAATACCTGGGAATGACCATTGGGATTGTCTTAACCGCAGCGGCATTGAATATGTTTTTAATCCCGAATAAGGTGGCTGCCGGCGGAGTCAGCGGTTTGGCAACCGTCCTGTATTATCTGTCAGGCTGGCCGGTCGGGATGATTATGCTGGCGTTTAATATCCCGCTGTTTTTACTCGGAATTAAAATTCTGGGACCGCGTTATGGCATGAATACCCTGTATGGGGCGGCGGCCCTGTCGGTCAGCATTGACCTTCTGGCACCGTATACTCCGGTGTTGACCCATGATTTGCTGCTCAGCTCCTTGTATGGCGGTGTTTTGAGCGGTATCGGCATGGGGCTGGTTTTCCGGTTTAAAGGCAATACGGCCGGTACGGCCATGGCTGCGGCTATTTTGAATAAATTATACGGGATCAGTGTTGGGCAGGCGCTGTTAGCCGCCGACTTTCTGGTTGTGGCTTTTGCCGGAGTGGTGTTTAAAAGTCCCGAGCTGGCACTTTATGCCACCATTTCGATTTTTGTAACGGCACAGATTATTGATTTGGTCCAGGAAGGGCCGAGTACATCAAAAGCTTTTCTGATTATGACCGATAAGCCCCAGGAAGTGGCGGACGGTATTTTATACGAGATTGACCGCGGGGTGACCTTTCTGCAAGGCAAGGGCGGTTATACCGGACAGGAACGGGAACTGCTCTTATGTGTGGTTAGTACCAGTGAAGTGACTCAGCTTAAAGAATTGATTTATCAAAAAGATCAACGGGCTTTTGTCATTGTGGCCGATGCTCATGAGGTGTTGGGGGAAGGATTTACACCGGTAAAACCGGTTGGCAGCGTGAAAGGTAAGTGACTGAACGCGGAGGTGAGCCTGCATGCCAAATTGGCTGCGGCAGTATTTAGGAATCGCTTTAGGATCGCTGGTTACGGCTGTCGGTCTCAATATGTTCCTAATCCCCAACAAGGTGGCCGCAGGCGGGGTCAGCGGACTGGCTACCGTGCTGCATTATGTGCTGGGATTTCCCGTTGGTGTCACGATGCTGGCACTGAACATTCCTTTATTTCTGCTCAGTGTGAAGGTGCTGGGAACCCGTTTTGGCATTAACACGCTGTATGGGGCAGCCATTCTGTCTGTGGCCATTGACGGGACTGCGCCCTTTACTCCTGTGCTCACCCAGGATTTGCTGCTTAATTCCTTGTATGGCGGAGTGTTGTCCGGCATTGGCATGGGGCTGGTTTTCCGGTTTCGCGGCACAACAGCCGGGACGGATCTGGCTGCGGCCATTATTAATAAAATGACCGGGATCAGTGTCGGGCAGGCTTTGCTGATGGTGGACTTTTTTGTCATTCTTTCCGCCGGCATTGCGTTTAAGAGTGCGGAATTATCTTTATATGCACTCATTTCTCTGTTTGTGACCACACAATTGATTGATCTTATTCAAGAAGGGCCCAGTTCGTCCAAAGCTTTTATGATTGTGACGGCCGTTCCTGACCAGGTAGCCCAGGCTATTCTGGCCGAGCTTGAGCGTGGTGTTACTTTTTTACAAGGCCGTGGTGCTTATACCGGGCAAATGCGGGAAACGCTGCTGTGTGTCGTAAGCACCAGTGAGGTCACCATGCTGAAAGAACTGATCTACAATCTTGATAAACGTGCTTTTGTCATTGTTGCGGATGTGCATGAAGTGCTGGGAGAAGGCTTTTCCCGGACCAAGTAAGCTGATTGTGCAACTTCAGAGTCAGGACAGGCGCCAGAAAATAATGAGCGAACGGTGGCAATACGAAGCCGTTGCGATTAAGCTTTGGTGCGCTCCACGGATTTTGAGGTTAACTATAAATTATTTTCTCATCATGTAAGGAGGTTGAAATAACCATGGCTGAAAAACTAACAGCTGAACAAGTATCCCAACTGGAGGACCGGGCCAGAGCCGTCCGGCGCAGTATTGTTTCAATGGTTACAGAAGCAAATTCAGGCCATCCGGGCGGTTCGTTATCGGCTGCCGATATTTTAGTAACCCTTTATTTCGCTGAAATGAAAGTGGATCCCAAGAATCCGAATGATCCGGATCGGGACCGTTTTGTCCTGTGTAAAGGACATGCGGCTCCGGTATTGTATGCCACGCTGGCTGAAAAAGGCTATCTGCCGCATGAAGAACTGCTCACCCTGCGTAAAATTGACAGCCGTCTGCAAGGTCATCCCAGCATGAAGGATTTGCCGGGGATTGATATGTCAACCGGTTCTTTGGGACAAGGGTTGAGTGCTGCGAACGGTATGGCCTTAGCCAGCCGGCTTGATGCCCGCAGCAATCGGATTTTTGCCCTGCTGGGTGACGGAGAGCTGGAAGAAGGCATGGTTTGGGAGGCCGCTATGTTTGCCGGCCATTACAAGCTGGATAACGTTACGGCTTTTGTCGATTTTAATGGCTTGCAAATTGATGGTCCTGTTTCTGAAGTTATGTCTCCATTGCCTATTCCGGAAAAATGGCGGGCCTTTGGCTGGAACGTCATCGAAATTGACGGACATGATATTCAGGCCATCTATGGAGCGATTCAAACAGCGAAAACCGTGAAAGGCCAGCCTACGGTTATCGTCGCCCACACCGTAAAAGGTAAGGGAGTTTGTCAGATGGAAAACGTGGCAGACTGGCATGGCAAAGCGCCAACCAAAGAAGAATGCCAATTATTTCTTGGCGAGCTTGATGATTAGGAGAGGTGAAGGATAATGGGAAAAGCAACACGTGAAGCCTACGGTGACGCACTGCGGGATATCGGGGCCGAAATGAAAGATATTGTCGTTTTGGATGCGGATTTATCGAAATCAACGAAAACCAACGTATTTGCTAAGGCTCATCCTGACCGTTTTTTTAATGTCGGGATCGCTGAGCAAAACTTAATGGGGACTGCCGCCGGTCTTGCAGCGGCCGGTAAGATTCCTTTCGTTTCCACCTTTGCGATGTTTGCCGCCGGCCGCGCTTATGAGCAGGTGCGCAATTCCATCTGCTATCCAAAATTGAATGTGAAGATTGCGGCTACTCATGCCGGCTTAACAGTGGGTGAAGACGGTGCCTCTCATCAGGCGATTGAAGACATCTCCTTGATGCGCACCATTCCGAATATGACGGTAATCGTACCGGCCGATGCGACTGAAGCCCGCAAAGCCGTCGCTTTTGCCGCTCAGTATAAAGGACCTGTTTACCTGCGTCTTGGCCGTTCGTCCGTACCCGATATTTTCGGCGACAGCTATGAATTTGAGCATGGTAAAGCGGTTGAACTGACCGATGGTAAGGATTTGACCATTATTGCTACCGGCATTATGGTGGCTCCGGCCCGAAAAGCGGCTGAAGAGTTGATCGAAATGGGCATTAGTGCCCGGGTGTTGAACATTCATACGATTAAACCGATCGATAAGGATGCGATTATTAAAGCGGCTAAGGATACAGGGGCGATTGTCACTTGTGAAGAGCACAGCATTATTGGCGGCCTTGGCAGCGCTGTGGCTGAAGTGATTGTAGAAAGCATTCCCGTACCACTCGAGCGGGTAGGCGTACTGGATACTTTCGGTGAGTCAGGCAAACCGGATGCCTTATTAACGAAATACCACCTGACAACTGCTGATATCGTTCAGGCTGCCAAACGCGTGGTTGGCCGGAAATAAGCGGATAACCCGTTCGGCATGAAAGCGACTCCTACATGCATACACATGTAGAGAGTCGTTTTTTGTTGGCAGTCAGCGCGAATGATTCATTACAGTAAGCATAAAGCGATACGGCTGGTGGCCGGCCCGTACCTTGGCGGTCTTAAAACAGGCGGGAAATAGGCTGTCGTATTCGCTGGATAAGGTCTGACCAGGTACCAGGGTTAAAAGTAACTCGATATAGGAGGGGTTGGCGTGGGGCCGTGGCAGGTAATCAGCTTCGGTAAGCGAGCGGTGCGGCGCAGCGTACTTTTTATCATGGGTCTTGCCGCTATGATCAAACTGGGGCCAACTGCGGCGATGGCGGCATCGATGCTGGTGTCGCTGGCCATTTATGCTGCGGCATTTGGCCTTCAATATGCCATTGGCTTTGTGCTATTGCTGTTCTTTCATGAAGCCGGGCACTTAGTGGCTTCCCGGATTGTGGGTTTGGCAACCTCGGCGCCGATATTTTTGCCCTTTATTGGTGCGGTAATCAGCTTGAAACAGCTGCCGCGCAATGCCAAAATGGAAGCGAATGTGGCGATTGGCGGTCCGGCGATGGGGACGCTGACCGCGTTGGTTTGCCTGGTATTTTATTTTTGGAATGACAGTTTGCTTATGCTGGTGCTGGCCTACACGGCCTGCTTGCTCAATTTGTTTAATCTAATCCCTTGTGATCCGCTGGACGGCGGGCGAATTGCCGCAGCCATTTCCCCGCACATGTGGTGGCTGGGAGTGCTGGTCATTGGTGCTTTGTTCTTTTATACCTACAACTTAATTATTTTGCTGATCTTTGTGTTCTCGCTGTTTCGTCTGTGGCGGGGGGAACGCTGGGACGATAATCAGCCTTATTACCGCCTGACCTTGCGGCAGCGGTTGACCGTGCTATGGTGGTACTTAGGATTGCTTACTGTGCTGGGCGTTGCGACTCTCTATATTGCAGAGCTGCTGCGTTAAGCAACAGTATTTTTTTGCCTTTTTTGCTTTATGCCTTTAAGCTTGCCTTTAGCAGGCGGCAGGGAAATCTGCTGCTACGGACGTTCCTGACGCCGTTACCGGCAGCTAAGCTGCCGACGGCTGTGGTCACAAGTCCCGCAGCAGAAAATCCCTGCCGCCTCGTATGTCTGCCCCTTAAAAATTCCACTTCGGTACCCTCTGTGTACTCCGTGTCGTCTGCGGTTCAATAAATCCCCCACTATAACATCGCGCCGTCTTTCGTGTCCCCTTTGCGTCCTTCGAGTACTTTGTGGTTCATCGTCATCTCTACCCATAATCTAGCAGTATTTGGCAAAATGACCTGGTCGTAAAAGTTCGACAAAAAGGAGGTTTTTAAGTAAAAACGTCAAATTTTATAAAGTTGTAACCAAAAATGTAGATTTTTGTGAATGTTTCAGTTCCTGTACCATACACGGCCACCTGGATCGACCTGGAGGACGGCTGAACTATAAATAGGGGGATTGAGTATTTTTGATACATATGACTGGAGTCTCGAAAGTATATAGCAACGGTTCTGTTGCTCTTTCCGATATTCATGTTGATATTGAAAAAGGTGATTTTGTTTTTGTCGTCGGCCCGAGTGGAGCCGGAAAGTCAACCTTTATCAAATTAATCTTTAGAGAAGAATTGCCGACCCATGGACAGCTTGTTGTCAATGGGCGCAATGTGACCAATATGCCGCCGTCAGAAGTTCCTTATTTGCGGCGGGGGTTGGGGATCGTTTTTCAGGACTACCGGTTGTTGCCGGAAAAGACGGTCTACGAAAATGTGGCCTTTGCAATGCGGGTGATTGAGGCCCCGCGCCGGGAAATTCAAAAAAGGGTCAATAGTGTGCTGGATTTGGTTGGCCTTAGAGATAAATGCCGCAGCTTTCCCAATCAATTGTCCGGTGGCGAACAGCAAAGGATTGCGATCGCCAGGGCGATTGTCAACAGTCCGGTTGTGGTGATTGCCGATGAGCCGACCGGTAATTTGGACCCGGAAACATCCTGGGAAATTATGAAAATCTTTGAACGAATTAATAAAGCCGGTACCACCATTGTTATGGCTACCCATGATAAAACCATTGTCGATACCATGCGCAAACGGGTTATTGCCATTGAAAGAGGCCGTATTGTCCGTGACCAGATGAAAGGAGTATACGGCTATGAAGATTAGAACGGTGGAGTATTTTGTTCGCGAAGCGGTTGTTTCTTTGCGGCGCAATGGCTTGATGAGTTTTGCCTCGGTCAGCACTGTGGCACTATCCTTGCTCATTCTGGGGATTTTTTTAATCCTGGTGCTGAATTTAAATAATATGGCTTCCATGCTGGAGTCCCAGGTTCAGATTACTGTGTACTTAAATGACGGGTTATCTGACTTGGAGATGCGGGAAACCGGCACAAGAATTTCCAAAATGCAGGGTGTCAGCCAGGTCATGTTTATCAGCAAGGATGAGGCGATGGAGCGGTTTAAGGACCGGCTGGGAGATCAGCAAAGCTTATTGACCGCTCTCGGGGATACCAATCCTTTGCCCAATGCTTTTGAGGTAAAAGTGGACAGGCCGGAACGGGTAAAGTCCACAGCGCAGGCGATCAGCCAGCTTCATGGGGTAGAGAATGCCAAATTCGGCCAGGAAGTCATTGAACAATTATTTACTTTGACTAAAATGGTTCGGATTTTCGGCTTGATCCTGATTGTCTTTTTAGCTTTAGCGGCGTTATTCATCATTTCAAATACCATTCGCTTAACGGTTTTTGCCCGCCGCAAAGAGATCGGGATTATGAAATATGTAGGGGCAACAGACTGGTTTATCCGCTGGCCATTCTTGATCGAAGGCATGATTTTGGGGTTTGGCGGAGCCCTGATTGCGGTGGTGATTTTAGGACAGACCTATAGCGCCATTACGCAGCAGATTTATGCATCCATGGCGTTTTTACCGCTCATTCCTGAGAATCCGTTTATTCACAATATCAGCTTGATGCTGGTACTGGTGGGGACGGCTATCGGGGCTTTGGGCAGTACCATTTCGTTAAAGCGGTTTATGAAGGTCTAGCATGTTACTAGGTTGGGAGGGATTTGATGAGCATTTATCAGCGCTGGGCGGCAGCGTTTACAGCTATGGTGATGCTGGCGGCAGCGGCAGGAACAGTTTTGGCCAGTGATCTGGATGATCAATTGAATTCTGTGCAAAGACGGATGCAGGATCAGCAAAACCGGGCTGCTCAGGCGCAGCAGCAAGTAGACAGCGTCTCGGGACAGCTAAAGAAAATTCAGGTGGATTTAGACGGAGCCCGCAATGAATATGAAATCATTCAATCCAAACTGGCTTATACCGAGCAGCAGATTGAAACCAATACTGAGGTTCTGGAAAAGGCGGAGCGCAATCTTACGGAACGCAGCCAGGTATTAAATAAGCGGATTCGTGATATTTATCAAAATGGCCAGGTCAGTTATTTGGATGTATTATTAGGGGCCCATGATTTTGGTGATTTTACCACCCGAATGGATATACTAAAACGAGTCATTAATCAAGATGTGACCTTGATTTCCAAGGTGAAAGCCGAACGCGAACTGGTTTTGCAAAAGAAAGCCGAACTGGAACGGGACCGGGCAACGATTGCAGAATTGCATCAAGCCGCAGAAGCCAAGAAACTGGCTATCGAAAGCCGCAGGAATGAGCGCGAAGCCGTGCTGGCCTCGGCGGTCAATGAGCGTGATGTAGCTGAGCAGGCTTATCAGGAGTTGCTGGAAACGTCACGGCAAATTGAGCAAATGATTCGCCGCCAGGCAGGCGGGAATAGTGCAGCCAGTTCGACAGGAGCCATGATATGGCCGGCATCCGGTCCGATCACTTCGCCGTTTGGCTGGCGGACCCATCCCATTTTTGGTACTCAGCGCTATCATAGCGGGATTGATATTGGAGCCGATTACGGGGATACCGTTGCGGCGGCCGACGGTGGGGTCGTCATTTATGCCGATTGGATGGGCGGCTATGGCAAGGCTGTTATTATTGACCATGGTGGTGGAATTTCCACCTTATATGCCCACAACTCCGAACTGCTGGTGAGCGAAGGCGAACGGGTCAGAAAAGGGCAGGCGATTTCGCGGGTGGGTTCAACCGGCTATTCGACCGGACCGCATTTGCATTTTGAAGTCCGGGAAAACGGATCGCCCGTCAGTCCGATGGGGTATTTACCGTAGTATAATTTCGGTTATTTCAACATATATTTAATCACATATAGGTTTATCAGCAGATGTTCGAGCATCTGATCTCGAACCTCGGATTGAGGTGTGGCTTTTGAGTAAACGCAAAATTGTAGTGGGTGCCGTCTTATTGGTGGCAGTAACATTCTTTTCAACGTTGGGTGGATTATACTATTTGCTCAATGTAGCAAGTGGCGATGCCGCCAGTACCATTAAGTTTGTGCGGGCACTGCAAATCATCAAATCACGGTATGTTGAGGAAGTTCCCATGGAGACCCTGATGACCGGAGCCATTAAAGGTATGGTCGGGGCATTGGGTGATCCACACTCCATTTATATGGATCCTAAGATGTATAAGGAATTTATGATTGAAACCGAGGGTTCATTTGGCGGTGTTGGCATTGTTGTCGGGGTCAAAGAAAAGATGCTGACCGTGGTATCCCCGATTGAGGGGACACCGGGGGAAAAAGCCGGAATTAAAAGCGGCGATCAAATTGTAAAAATTGATGGGACGGATACTAAGGACATGGCTTTGGATGAAGCGGTCAATAAGATTCGCGGACCGGAAGGCAGCCAAGTTACGCTGACCATCAAGCGTGGCAATGAACAGGTGAAAGATTATACCCTGACCCGCAGCAACATTCAGATCAAGACCATTTCCGGAAAAATGCTGCCGGATCAAATCGGCTATATCCGCTTATCCATGTTTAATGAAAATACCGGGGCTGACTTTATCAAAAAGTATCAGGAACTTGAGGCCGCCGGTATGAGAGCCGTGATCCTGGATTTGCGTGATAATCCGGGCGGGCTGCTGGAGGAAAGCGTGAAAGTGGCCAGCAAGTTTGTTCCGAAAGGTCCGGTGGTTTCGGTCGTCATGCGGGACGGTCACCGTGAAACGCATACTTCGAATCTAGACGCTGTGAAATATCCGGTAGCAGTATTAGTTAATGGCGGCAGCGCCAGTGCATCCGAAATTGTGGCCGGTGCTATTCAGGATACACAGGCTGGAACCCTGGTGGGCACCAAGACTTACGGCAAAGGTTCGGTACAAACATTGATGCGGATTGATGGCGGGGCCATTAAATTGACCATTGCCAAATATTTAACCCCCAATGACCGTTCTATCAATGGAATCGGCATTGAACCGGACGTCAAAATTGATCAGATCGAACCCAGGGATCCCAATCGTGATATTCAATTGGATAAAGCCATTGAAATTGTCAAAAGCAAGCTATAGCTTTAAAAGAACGGCGCATTGCGCCGTTTGTTTTTTGCGTGCGCTTCTGTGGAGCTAAGATCTCGCGGTTTAGAGTACAATTGTTTGGCAACTTTTTTAAACAAACTATTTCTTCGCTGGATGGAGTTATAGTATAATAAATCAAGAAAAATGATAACCATTATCGATGTTGCGGTGTTGTGAGGTGAGGTGACAAAGATGTTTTTTAAGCTGTTGCGGGCGATCTTTTGTTTTGCGATTATCATCATGATATGCCAAAGTGAATCGGTAAAAGTTCAGGCCGATCATACCGACCGGGTACAAAAAGTCCGTTTGGTTTGGGAGGCCGTGCCGGATGCCGTCATGTATGAACTGGTGGTCAACCGTCAGATCGAGGATTCGGCTGATACCGATGAGCATATAGATACCATTCTGGTGCGTGACGACATTTACACAGCCGGAGTAGAACTGGATGTACCGAATCTGAATGCTAATCTTGGGACACTCTGGTGGCAGGTTCGGGCACTCAATGTCGACCGGCAGCCTTTAAGTGATTTTAGTCCGCCGCAGAAGCTGGAAGATGGCGAACTGGATCCGCTTTCGCCGCTGCCAACCGCTTATCTGGATATTTTTCCACTGGCTAAATTATATCCGGCTTACTCCTGGATACCTGTCCTCCATGCGGCTTCTTATGAAGTGCAGGTTTTATCTGCAAA
The DNA here is from genome assembly GCA_946407015.1 of uncultured Selenomonadales bacterium. Taxonomy (GTDB): domain Bacteria; phylum Bacillota; class Negativicutes; order DSM-1736; family Dendrosporobacteraceae; genus CAMJML01. The sequence goes on from CAMJML010000004.1 coordinate 14,510, forward strand.
TCCGGAGACAAGCCAACGGTTTGAGGTGGTCAGGACCTATCACATTGACAGCGGGATTGCCTTTGATTGCTATGATGAGGACTCCTATACCAAGGAAGGAGTATACTGGTGGCGGGTGCTGGCCAAGGATTGCGACAACCAGCCCATTGGCGAGTGGTCACAGCCCTTATCTTTTGAGGTGAGCCATTCCGGTGGCACGGTTGCCTTGTTTGGCGACAGCGTCACCCATGGCGGCGGGGCGATCTCCAATCCACCTTCAGACCCGGCGTATGATCTGACCAGTTATGCCGGGGTGCCTATCCGGAATCTTGGCCGCAGTGGTGATACGGTGGACAAAATGGTCGAACGGTTTGAGCAGGACGTACTGCCCTTTGAACCGCAGATTCTGGTCATCCTGGGCGGGATTAATGATATCCGTGCGGGTAAACCAAGCGCGGAAGTGGTTGCTGAACTGGCCGCCATTAAAGCGGCCTGCCGCGAACATGAAATCATACCGGTCTTTATTACGTTAGCTCCTTTGAATCCGGCCGGCATCAAAAATGCGTTTGATGAGGATACCTCACCGGACTGGCAGGGCGAATGGCAGCAAGTCAATCAGTGGATTATGGATCAGGAACACCATGTGGATGTTGCCGCCCAGCTCAGCGGTCCGGATGGCCTGCTGCCGTCCTGGATTGCAGCTGACGGCCTGCATCCGGATACCAAAGGCAAAGCCGTGATTGGTCAGGCTGTTGGGGCCTATCTCAGACAAAATTTTGCTGACCGGATTCCTGTCGAGGCTCAGCTCTAACCAATAAAACGGAGTCAATCATCCTGATTGGCTCCGTTTTTTCCTGATGCGAGAGGCGTTGTCTCATTCCCAAGCAACAAGTCTTGCGCCTGAACAAAACCTATGCTAGAATGAAGAAAAATTTGGCAAAAGTAGTTAAGGGAAAATGATTTGATCAAAGCTGATTTTTTGGCATACGATGGGGCAAAAGAACCTTCCCGTGTTTCAGGGGAGTGTAAAGGATGGCTCCTGGGTATGCTAGTGAAAAGTGTTAAAACGGGGTGAAGCGATGTTTCCTTGGCAGGACCTGCTTGCAGTGATTATCGGCCGGACGTTGGCCATGTATGCTGATCCGACTTTTTGGACCATTTTGGCGCTGGTGATTTTGCAGTACTGGCAGATGCAGCGCAATCAAAAGCGCATGTTTGGTGTTCATAGCTATTCCATGAAACAGCAGGTGCTGCTGGCCGCTGTTTATGGGATGGTGGGTGGAATCTTAGCCAGCTTTTTGCTGACCGTCTGCGGCATTACGCTCAATCAGCTCGGTTTGAACTATATCTGGCCGGTTGCGATTTTTTTGATGATCATCAATATGCGCTTTTTATGTTTTGCCTATGCGGGCGGGCTGGTGGCAGTATCCAATGTGCTGTTCGGCTGGCCGGCAGTCAATGTTCCGCAGGTTCTGGCGTTGGTGGCCATTCTGCATATTACCGAAAGTGTGCTGATCGCTATCAGCAACCGTTATGGGGCAATCCCCCTGATTTTAAAGAAGGAAGACGGCCGGCTGGTGGGAGCCTTTAACCTGCAGAATTTCTGGCCATTGCCGCTGGTACTCTTGTCGGCTGTAGCTGTACCGCAAGGGGAAATGCCGGGAGGAATTATTAAAATGCCGGACTGGTGGCCGCTGCTTTCAGCCAATCTGATTGCTCCGGAAGGCCATCAGTGGGTTTATGCGACTATGCCGGTCGTGGCGGCCTTGGGCTATGCCGATATTGCCGTTGCCAGCTCGCCCAGCCAGCGGCGCAAGCAATCGGCCCTTCATCTGGGCTTGTATAGTGTGACTTTGTTAGGTTTGGCGCTTTTGGCTGCCAAATTTGACTGGATTAAGATTTTTGCCGCACTGGCCTCGCCACTGGGCCACGAATTTTTGATCCAGCGGGATAACCGCCGGGAAATGGAAGGTGAACCCCGTTTTGTCCGTCCCGAAATTGGGGTGATGGTGCTGGATACCGTCTACGATACTCCGGCCCGCCGGGCTGGTTTACAGCCGGGCGACATCATTACCCGGCTGAATCAGACCGGCATTCGCTGGCCTTATGATTTGGAACTGGCCTTAGCCGAGCTTCCTCCAGAAGGCTGGATCGAATATGAACGCAACGGGGTACTGCAGCAGAAAAAGCTCAAGTTTGACAAAGGCAAGACGTTAGGCATCATCCTGGTCCCGAACGGCAATGAATCTTCTTATGCGGAAATGAGGACCGAGCGCTTCGGGCTGATCGACTGGTTTAAACGAAAAATGGGTGCATAAATGGAGTAACTGACAAGGCGGCTTTGGCGTGCTTGTCAGTTTTTTGTTTTGGGGGAAACGGTGATTGAACCGCAGAGTACGCAGAGGGTAACGATTTGCGCGATGAGTATCGCGCCGGGTTTTTATGGTGTCCACTCTCCGTATTCTGCGGTTAACCATTCCCCCCATGCGTCTTGTTTGCAAGGGCTATTTACGAAAGCAAGATTGTACCACCGAGTACATGGAGGGCACAGCGGGTACACTATGTCTGGCGCGATAATATCGCGCCGCTTTTCCGTAACCCTTTGTGACCTCTGTGTCCTCGGTGGTTCGATAAAAATTTCCGTAATTTTCCCGAACTAATATTCGATTGGCTCTTAAAATTTTGTCATGCTTTATGTTATAATAATTTCTATTCAATAATAATTTTCACAGCGGAAGCTAGGTGATGGAATGAGTACTGTTCCTAAATTAAATACTGTCTATGTCGAAGGCGGTGTGCCGTTTCAGGTAGCTGCGCCCTTTGATCCGACCGGTGACCAGCCGGCCGCCATACAGAAACTGACAGCCGGGATTCAGGCCGGTCAGCGCACTCAGGTGCTGCTGGGCGCAACCGGAACGGGCAAGACGTTTACCATGGCCAAGGTGATTGAAGCGGTACAAAAGCCCACACTGGTCATTGCGCACAATAAGACACTGGCTGCCCAGTTGGCCAGTGAGTTTAAAGAGTTTTTTCCGAACAATGCGGTGGAGTACTTTGTCAGTTATTATGACTATTATCAGCCTGAGGCTTATATTGCTCACACCGATACTTATATTGAAAAAGATGCGTCTATCAATGACGAGATTGACAAGCTGCGCCATTCGGCGACCAGTTCGCTGTTTGAGCGCCGTGATGTCATTATCGTGGCCAGTGTTTCCTGCATCTATGGTTTAGGTTCGCCGGACGAGTATCGTGGCTTGGTGTTATCGCTGCGCCAGGGGCAAACCAAGGACCGGGATGAGATTTTACGCAAGCTGGTATCCATTCAGTATGAACGCAATGATATTAATTTTACCCGCGGGACTTTTCGGGTCCGGGGCGATGTTATTGAAATTTTCCCGGCTGCCAACAATGAGAAGGCGCTGCGGGTTGAACTGTTTGGCGATGAGATTGAACGCATTCTGGAGATTGACACCCTGACCGGTGAAATTCTGGCTGAACGCAAGCATATTGCCATTTATCCGGCCTCTCACTATGTCACCTCACGTGAGAACATGCTGCGGGCCGTGAAAGATATCGAAGACGAGCTGGAACAGCAGCTGAGTTTCTTCAAGGCGAACAATAAACTGCTGGAAGCCCAGCGGCTGGAACAGCGCACCAAGTATGATTTGGAAATGATGCAGGAGATGGGCTATTGTTCCGGGATTGAAAACTATTCCCGCCATTTGACAGCCCGCAAGCCGGGGGAGGCGCCCTATACCCTGGTGGATTATTTTCCCGAGGACTTCTTGATTGTCATTGATGAGTCTCATGTCACGCTGCCACAGCTCAGGGCCATGTATGCCGGGGACCGCTCCCGGAAAGAATCGCTGGTGGAAAACGGTTTCCGGCTGCCATCGGCCTTTGACAACCGGCCATTTAAGTTTGAAGAGTTTGAACAGCGTATTAACCAAATCGTCTATGTTTCGGCCACTCCGGCCAAATATGAATTTGAGCAGGCTGAACAGGTGGTGCAGCAAATCATCCGGCCAACCGGTTTGATTGATCCTGAAGTGGAAATCCGGCCGATCAAAGGGCAGATGGATGATCTGCTGGGAGAAATCAAGCTCCGGATGGCCAATCATGAACGGGTTTTGGTCACCACCCTGACCAAGAAAATGGCTGAGAATTTGACCGATTATTTAAAGGAAATGGGCATTAAAGTCCGTTATTTGCATTCTGATATCGCCACCATTGAACGGGCCGAGATTATCCGCGATCTGCGGGCCGGTGTGTTTGATGTGCTGGTCGGGATTAACCTGCTGCGGGAAGGGCTGGATTTGCCCGAGGTCTCCCTGGTCGCCATTCTGGATGCGGATAAGGAAGGGTTTCTGCGTTCGGAAACTTCGCTGATCCAGACGATTGGCCGGGCAGCCCGTAATGTCCATGGCAAGGTCATTATGTATGCTGATGTGATGACCGACTCGATGCGGCGGGCGATCAGCGAGACGGACCGGCGGCGCGATATTCAGCATGCCTATAATATTGAACATGGCATTACGCCGAAAACGGTAGAGAAAAAGGTCCGGGAACTCATTGAGACCACCAAGGTGGCTGAAACCCCGGCCGGCTATAAAACCGGCGGAGGCTCCGGCATGTCGGTGGATGAAACGCTTGACCTGATTGCCAGCCTGGAAAGTGGAATGCGTGAGGCTTCCCGGAAACTTGAATTTGAACGGGCGGCTCAATTGCGGGATATGGTGATTGAGCTAAAAGGACGCCTGCCTGCCGGCAGTGCTGCGAAAGATAAAGGCGGAGCCAAGAAATCTGCCAGAAAAAAGAGGTAGTTGCGTGAAGGATAAAATTGTTGTAAAAGGTGCCAGACAGCACAATTTAAAAAATATTGATTTGGAAATTCCCCGCGACCAGTTGGTCGTCATTACCGGCTTGAGTGGTTCAGGCAAATCGTCACTGGCGTTTGATACCATCTATGCCGAAGGCCAGCGCCGTTATGTGGAATCGTTATCCGCTTATGCCCGCCAATTTCTGGGGCAAATGGACAAACCGGATGTGGATTATATTGAAGGGTTATCACCGGCTATTTCCATTGATCAGAAGACCACCAGCCGCAATCCCCGTTCGACGGTGGGCACGGTCACCGAGATTTACGATTATCTGCGGCTGCTCTTTGCCCGGGCGGGCCGGCCTCACTGCCCGCAGTGCGGTAAAGCGATCAGCCAGCAGACGGTGGAACAAATGGTGGATCAGCTCATGACCCTGGAGGAGGGCAGCCGGCTTATGCTGCTGGCTCCGGTCGTGCGCGGCAAAAAAGGCGAACATCAGAAAGTGTTGGAAGATATCCGCAAAAACGGATATGTCCGGGTGCGGATTGATGGAGAAATTCAGGAAGTCAGTGACGAAATCCGCTTGGAAAAAAACAAAAAGCATACCATTGAGGTGGTCGTTGACAGGCTGGTTATCCGGGACGGCATTGCCCAGCGCTTAGCTGATTCGCTGGAGGCTTCCCTCAACCTGGGAGGCGGTGTGGTGACGGTTCAGATCGTAGACGGCAATGAAATGGTTTTCAGCCAGAATTTTGCCTGCGTGGACTGCGGCATCAGTCTGCCCGAAATTGCGCCGCGCATGTTTTCCTTCAACAGCCCCTATGGCGCTTGCCCTGATTGTACCGGCTTAGGCAATAACATGGAGTTTGATCCGGCGTTGGTCATTCCAGACCCGGGCAAATCGTTCATTGACGGCCTATTAGCGCCATTCACAAAAAATACCAACTCCTATACCATGTGCCAGCTGGAGGCTGTTTTAGAAAAATACGGCTACTCGCTGTACAGCAACTGGAACGAACTGTCCGATCCGGTCAAAGAGATTATTATGAACGGCTCAGGAAATGAAAAGTTTAGCTTCCGTTATGAGAACATGTATGGTGAGGACAAGGTGTATCATTCGGCCTTTGAAGGCATTATGCCGCTTCTCAACCGGCGTTACCGGGAAACCAGCTCAGACTGGTCACGGGAAGAATATGAGGAGTATATGAGCAGCAAGCCCTGCCCGACTTGCAAAGGGGCGCGGCTGAAGCCGGAAACGCTGGCCGTCAAGGTCGGCGGCAAAAGCATTCATGAAGTGACTACGCTGACCATTGCCGAAGGCAAGCAGTTTTTTGCCGGTTTGGAGCTGACTGAGCGGGAACGGACCATTGCTCATCAAATTTTAAAAGAAATCAATGCCCGGCTGGGCTTTTTGCTGGATGTCGGCCTGGATTACCTGACTCTGGACCGGGCGGCCGGGACATTATCCGGCGGGGAAGCCCAGCGCATCAGACTGGCTACCCAGATTGGCTCAGGCCTGGTAGGCGTTCTTTATATTCTGGATGAACCCAGTATCGGCTTGCACCAGCGGGATAACAACCGGCTGCTGGCCACGCTGAAGCATCTGCGGGATGTCGGCAATACGCTGCTGGTGGTGGAGCATGATGAAGACACCATGTATGCAGCGGATCATATCATTGATATCGGTCCGGCTGCCGGTGCGGGCGGCGGGCAGGTTGTCGCGCAGGGAACGGTAGCGGAAATCAAGGCCAATCCGGATTCGATTACCGGACAGTACCTCAGCCGCCGACGTTTCATCCCGGTACCGGCCGTTCGCCGCCAGCCAAACGGCAAATGGCTGGAAGTGGTAGGGGCCAAGGAAAATAATCTGAAGAATTTAACGGTGCGCTTTCCTCTGGGCGTGTTCACGGCTGTGACCGGTGTGTCTGGCTCGGGGAAAAGTACGCTGGTCAATGAAATTTTATATAAAGGGCTGGCTCAGCGCATTTACAAAAGCCGTACCCGTCCGGGCGAGCACCGGGAAATCCGCGGTTCGGAGCATATTGATAAAATCATTGATATTGATCAGTCGCCGATCGGGCGGACACCCCGTTCCAATCCGGCTACCTATACCAGCCTGTTTGATGCCATTCGCGAGGTTTTCAGCCAAACGCCTGAAGCCAAAATGCGCGGCTATAAGCCGGGGCGCTTTAGCTTCAATGTGAAGGGCGGCCGCTGCGAGGCTTGCCGCGGCGACGGGATTATCAAAATCGAAATGCACTTCTTGCCGGACGTTTATGTGCCTTGCGAAGTGTGCAAAGGCGCCCGCTATAACCGGGAAACGCTGGAAGTCCGCTATAAAGGAAAAAGCATTGCCCAGGTTCTGGACATGGTGGTGGATGAGGCGGTGGAGTTCTTCCAAAACATCCCCAAAGTTCACCGCAAACTGCAGATTTTACAGGATGTCGGCTTAGGCTACATCAAACTCGGCCAGCCGGCTACCACGCTAAGCGGCGGTGAAGCTCAGCGGATCAAGCTGGCGACCGAACTGGCCCGCCGCAGTACCGGCAAAACACTGTATATTCTGGATGAGCCGACCACCGGGCTGCATACTGCCGATATTCACCGCTTGCTGGAAGTGCTGCAGCGGCTGGTGGACGGCGGCGACAGTGTTGTGGTTATTGAGCATAACCTGGATGTCATTAAAACAGCCGACCATCTAATTGACTTAGGTCCTGAGGGCGGTTCGCGCGGCGGGACCATTGTCGCGCAAGGCACGCCGGAACAAATTGCGGACAACAGCAAGTCCTACACCGGCCACTTCCTCAAACCGCTGTTAGAAGAAGGCGTGGCCATAAACGCCGCAGCCTGCCGGAACGACGAGTGACGATGAAGGGGATCACGACGGTATGAACTACCGAGGACACAGAGTACACGGTGGATTACGGGAATACGATTAACCGCAGAGGACGCAGAGTGGTTTATATAAACCCGGCGCGATAACATCGCGCCAACTCTTCGTAACCCTCTGCGTCCTCTGTGGTTCAATTAATTCTTCGTCATCCCCCAAATAAAAAACAGACTTTCCAAGCTGGAAAGTCTGTTTATATCATCTACCAGGCACTGTTGACCAGTGAGGTATCAGCCTCATGGCTCAGTCTGTTTCTGGGTTTTACCGGTTCACAGTTGGACATATGTTTGTAAACAAACTGGGTATCGATGTCACCGGTACAGAAATGAGGATTGGTTAAAACCCGTTGATGGAACGGAATGGTGGTTTTAATGCCGGTAATGCGGAATTCGTTTAACGCCCGGCGCATGATTTTGATAGCATCACCGCGGGTCCGTCCATGAGCGATGACTTTCGCAATCATGGAATCATAGTAGGGTTCAACCGACAAGCCGGCACAAACACCGCTGTCGACCCGTACTCTTGGACCACCGGGGGCATGATAAAATTCAATTTGGCCTGGAGCCGGCAGAAAATGATTTTCCGGGTCTTCGGCATTAATCCGGCACTCAATAGCGTGCCCGAGGAATTGGATATCTTCCTGGCGCTTATTGAGCGGTTCACCGGCTGCAATGCGAATTTGGCGGCGGACTAAATCGACGCCGGTAATGGATTCGGTGACGGCATGTTCAACCTGAATGCGTGGATTGATTTCCATGAAGTAGAACTTGCCGGTTTTGACATCCATCAGGAATTCGACGGTGCCCACATTGGTGTAATGAACGCTTTTGGCAGCCCGGATGGCTAAAGCACCCACTCGTTGCCGCATTTCAGGGGTCAGGGCGCTGGAAGGCGCTTCTTCCAGGATTTTCTGATTGCGGCGCTGCAACGAACATTCTCTTTCGCCCAGATGCAGAATGTTGCCAAAATTATCGGCCATAATCTGCACTTCGATGTGGCGGGATTGCGCAATATAATTTTCAAAATAGAAAGCTGATTTGGTGACATCCACTTTGTGAAGCGCTGTAGCCAAATCTTGCTTGTTATTGATGACAAACATGGATTTGCCGCCACCACCGGAAACAGGTTTTAAAATAACCGGATATCCTAGTTCTTCGGCGAATTGGTAGGCTTCTTCATTGCTCACAATAGGATTGGTTCCTCTGGTCATTGGCAGGCCGGCAGCCTTCATGGCCTCACGGGCAGCATCTTTATTGCCTACCTTACGAATGGTTTCGGCACGGGGTCCAACCCAAACAAAACCGGAATTGGTGACTAATTCAGCAAAGTCAGCGTTTTCCGACAGAAAGCCATAGCCAGGATGTATGGCCTCAGCTTTAGTAGCTTCGGCTGCTGCAAGGATTGCATTCATATTTAAATAGCTTTGGGTTGCGTCTGCTGGCCCGATATGATGAGCATAATCGGCCAATTGCACATGGAGTGCTTTTTCGTCAACATCAGAATAGACAGCAACTGTTTCAATCCCCAGCTCCTGGCAGGCCCGGATGATTCGGACAGCAATTTCGCCACGATTAGCGATAAGGAGTCTTTTGAACATCGTTGTAGACCTCCCATTTGCAAATGTTTTTTTCAAGGAAATTGGACTATACAAGTAGATTCTAACGAGGTACATTATATTACAGGAATGTTATTTAGACAATGGCTTTTGTGAATGTATACACAAGTACAATTTCAAGCCTGCCCGATTCAGAAAATTCAATTGTGAGCTGGTACTAAAGAGTATGTGATTATCATAACATACTTTCGCGAAATATGCAAGACTCACATGGTAACAGGAGGTCTAACATGACCGATGAGGTTCAGGAAAAACTGCAGATCTTACCGGATAAACCCGGCGTCTATTTAATGAAAGATGCCCAGGGGCGGATTATCTACGTTGGCAAAGCTGTCAACTTGAAAAACCGGGTCCGGTCTTACTTTCAATCCAGCCGGAATCATTCTCCCAAGGTGCAGGCGCTGGTAGCACGCATTGCCGATCTGGAATACATTGTCACCGCATCCGAGATCGAGGCGTTGATTTTTGAATGCAATCTGATCAAAAAACATCATCCGAAATATAATATTAGTTTGCGGGACGATAAAACCTACCCTTATATTAAAGTAACGGCAGAAGAATATCCCCGGGTGTTTGCCACCCGGAAGGTCTTAAAAGACGGGGCCCGTTATTTTGGGCCTTATACCAGCGCCGGTGCGGTGCATGAAACGCTGCGTTTGCTGAAAAAATTGTTTCCCTTGCGCAGCTGCCGAAAGCTGGATGCGCCGCGCCCTTGTTTGGAACACCATATTAAGCGTTGCTTGGCCCCCTGTTCCGGGCAAGTGGATCAGGCTGAGTATCAGGAAATGATCCGGGCGGTCTGCCTGTTTCTCGAAGGGCGCAGTGATGCCGTAGCGCAAAGCTTGCGCCGGCGGATGGAAGCTGCCGCCGAGCAGCTGAACTTTGAGTTGGCGGCCAAGCTGCGGGACCAATTGGCGGCCGTGGAGAAGATTACCGAGAAACAGAACATTGTCACCGGTTCGGGGGACCAGGATGCCATTGGACTGGCCCGGTCCGCGTTAGGGACTTGTGTGCAGGTGTTCTTTATTCGCAGTGGCAAAATGGTCGGACGGGATCATTTTCTGTTGTCCGGTAGTGAAGATGAAAGTGATGAAGCCTTATTAACGGCATTTATCAAACAATATTATAACCAAGCCACGTTTATTCCACGCGAAATTCTTTTGCCCCTTATTTTGGAGGAACAGGCCTTGTTGGCCGACTGGCTTTCAGGCAGCAAAGGCAGCCGGGTGGCTGTTGAGACCCCTAAGCGTGGGACTAAAAAGGATATTGTCAATATGGCCATTGGCAATGCCAGCCTGGTTTTGGAAGAACAGGCGGCTAAAATTCAATCCCGCAATGAGCAAACAGAAGGCGCGGTGGATGAATTGGGCCAATATCTGGGGCTGGCCAAACGGCCGGACCGGATGGAATGCTTTGACATTTCCCATATTCAGGGCTCGGAAACGGTGGCTTCAATGGTGGTATTTGAAGGTGGAATGCCCAAAAAAGATGACTACCGCCGCTATAAATTAAAGACGGTAGAAGGCAAGCCGGACGATTTTCGTTCCATGCAAGAGGTGGTTGGCCGGCGGTACCGGGATGCGTCCGGACCTTTGCCTGACTTAATCATTATCGACGGGGGCAAAGGCCAGCTCAGCTCTGCGCTGGAGATTATTCGTGGTGCCGGGCTGACCGATGTGCCGGTGGTCGGTCTGGCCAAGGAATTTGAACATATCTTTCAGGAAGGCTGCAGTGAACCGCTTATTTTGCCCAGACATTCCCAGGCTCTTTACCTGATTCAGCGCATTCGTGACGAAGCCCACCGTTTTGCTATCACTTACCATCGCAAATTGCGGGCCAAACGCAATTTGGTTTCGGTATTGGATCATGTGGACGGCATTGGGGCTAAACGCCGCAAAGCGTTGTGGGAGGCTTTTGGTAATTTAAACAAAATCAAAGAAGCTTCCGTCGAGGAGATGGCGGCTGTCCCCGGGATGAACCTGCCTGCCGCACAGGCTGTCTATGATTTTTTCCGGCGTAAACTGTAGCCAGGGACGGCCGGCAAGCCGATTGCCGGTACTGGACTGCACATAATGGGCGGTATTCTGCCCAATACTAATTATGGTATAATAAAACGAATGGATCATTTGGAGGTGTTCAATATGAAAGGCTGGATTATTGCAGGGGTTATTGTGGTGCTGATTGCCGTAATGGGCATTAGCGGCTATAACAGTTTGATTACCCTGAATGAAGGGATTAACGGGAAATGGGCTCAAGTGGAAAACCAATTGCAGCGAAGAGCCGATTTGATTCCCAATTTAGTCAATACCGTCAAAGGTTATGCGGCTCATGAGCAGGCTGCCATTCAGTCTGTGGCCGATGCAAGGGCCAAATTGGCCGGAGCTCAAGGACCGGCTGCCAAGGCTGAAGCCAACACGGAATTAAACGGGGCACTAAGCCGATTGCTGGTTATAGCAGAAAATTATCCTAATTTAAAGGCTGATCAGAATTTCCGGGCCCTGCAGGATGAATTGGCCGGAACTGAAAACAGGCTGGCCGTAGCCCGTAAAGACTACAATGACGCCGTACAGGTGTACAATACCAAGATTCGCTCTTTCCCTTCCAGTATTTATGCCGGCATGCTGGGATTTTCGCCGAAAGAGTATTTCCAGGCTGAAGAAGGTGCCAAGCAGACGCCGAAAGTTCAGTTTTAAGCGGATGAGTCAGTCTAACTTTTAGCGAGGGGGGCTTAAGATGAAAAAATGGCTGACCTGGCTGCTAGTGGTTGCGTACTTGGCAGTGGGTTCGATTGCCTGGGCTGAGCCGACAATCCCCCCGGCTCCGACCAGCAGTATCTATGTACAGGATTATGCCGGCGTCATGACTCCGGACAGTAAAAAACGGATTAATGATCTCGGCAGTCAGTTAGCGGCCCGCACCAAGGCGCAAATTGTCGTCGTTACCGTTCAATCCCTGGGGGATACACCCCTTGAAGACTATGCTTTGGCTACGCTCAGGCAATGGGGAATTGGGGACAAGACCCTCAACAACGGTGTTCTCATGCTGGTGGCTGTTGGGGACCGCAAGTCACGCATCGAAGTGGGGTATGGCCTGGAAGGCGCTCTGCCGGATGCGAAGACCGGGCAAATTCAAGATCAATATATGTTACCCCATTTTCGGCAAAACGATTATGATAAAGGCATTCTAAACGGCTATCTGGCATTGGCCGGAGTGGTTGCCAAAGAATACAACCTGGAACTGAAAACAGATGCCAAGCCCGCGGCCAAACCGCAAAATAATCCAGGTGGTTCCTGGTGGGATACGCTGCCCTGGTGGATGCAGCTGCTGGTCATGGCCGGTGCCCTACTGCTGTTTGTGATTGACTGGTTGTTTTTTGGCGGCAGTATAACCTGGTTTCTGTTGTCCCTGCTGCGCTTTCGCGGCGGCGGGGGTGGTGGTGGCGGCGGCCGAGGCGGTTATGGCGGCGGCTCAGGGGGCGGAGGCGGTTCCAGCCGTGGCTGGTGACTGCAGACCTTGAATTATAAACAGCCCTGGACAGTGGACGACTTCATGTCACTGTTCAGGGCTGTTTTTCGGTCTAGGCTGTGAAGCCAGGCGTTAGGCTTGCGGTACTGCCGAAAACGGGAAAAAGATGGTGCAGCTGGTGCCGCGGCCCACTTCGGATACTACGGTTATTTTACCGTCATGAGCGGCGACAATATTCTGACAGACCGGCAAGCCCAGACCGGTTGTGTTTTTCTTGGTGGTAAAGAACGGATCAAAAATCCGGGGAAGCAATTCCGGCGGTATTCCGCAGCCGGTATCGCGTATCGTTAAGGTTATCCCCAGCTCGGTCTGTTCGGTAGCTAGGCTGAGTTCGCCCTGTGCGTTCATGGCATCCATACTGTTGCGGGCTAAGTTGAGGACAAGCTGCCGGATTTCTTTCGTATTCAATTGCAGCAGGTTAGAGGCTTCGGCAAGCTGATAGGTCAGGGTGATCTGCTTGTCGGCGCATTCTGAGGCTAATATGGGCTGAAGCTCGCACAGCAAAGCACTGAGGCTGCAGGGCTTCCGTTCGATATAGCGATTCTGGGCCAATGATAAAAAATGATCTACAATGTCATTTAACCTTTCCAGCTCCTCTAACAGGAAGCGGCAGGAATTTTCAGGGGCTTGGTTGCGTTTCAAAAACAGCTGGATATAGCCCTTAACCGGTGTGATGATATTTCTGATTTCATGGGCGACTGAGCTGGCGGTTTCACCAATGGCATGGCGGCACTCCAGCTTGCTTAGCTCGGTTTTTATTTTCTGGTATTCGGTGATATCATGGTAAATGGCAATGGCACCGGAAAGTGCATGGGTTTTTGGATCATAAATAGGAACACCATGTAAAATAAATCGCGGTTTAAAACATGGTGATAATAATTTTTAATTTCTTGACCTTTTAAGACCTGGGCAATAAAGCTTTGTTCATAGGGAATACCCAATTCAGCCGCTAAATCGGTAATGTTTTTACCAATGATTTCTTCTTTATTCTTATAGGAAAGAAATAACTGGTAAAAATCGACCATCGCTTTATTCAGGGTCACGACATCGCCTTTATCATCCAATTCGAGGATGGCTAACGGGCAATATTCAATGAGTTTAGCTAATTTATTATTAGAATCCCGGATGACCTGGTGATCGGCTAAAATCTTTTTCCGTAAGCGCATGACGGTAGCCAAAATAGGGCGGAATTCAGGGTATTGATCCAGTACGGGTAAATGAGGCGTTTCTTGCTGGATGCCATCAACGAATGTTTTTACCGCTCTATTTAAGCGATACAAAGCAAATACCATCAAGCTAATGACAAACAGCCAGAACCATAAGATTCGAATCAGTCTGTGCTGCAAATCTTGTCGAAAAGCTTTTTCGAGCTCTTCCATTTTGTAGTAGGCAAAGGTATAGCCAATCAGCCGGTCATTGCGATAAAGCGGACGCTGCAAGGCTAAAATGGGAATGCCGCCGGCAAGCTGTGACGGATGAGGCTTAAGAGAAGGAAGCTTTCCAGGCTGATCCAAGGCCGGAGCGTGAGGGAGATCGGATGACTGCAGCAGGAACGGTTCTGCGGCCGGACTTACGGCGATACCGGAATCAAGGTCTTTGGAAGAGTAACCCATCACCATTCCTGGATAGCGGTCAGCGAGCTGATCGGTGAGTGGTTGCAGCCTTTGCCGCAAAGTTTCACCGGCAGGGTCATTCCGGTTACCAAGCAGGAATAGCGGTTCCAAAGCTGCAGGTAATTGAGCGTCTAACTGGGTGGTCAGTTCCAGCAGTTGATAATCTTTTTGGAGATATAGCAAGCTGCGGGCATCTTTGGCATCTTCATAGGCCATTCCCAGCATCACCAGTGTAAAAATCAAAAATAGAAAAATCGTGATTCGACCAAGGCGCGTATTCAGCAAAAGAGTCCCTCATTTCGGTCAACCAGCAAACAAGGCTAGGCAGAGTAAGCATTATCTCATTCGGGATGGCAAACTGAAATCCTGCCAAAATAAAAAACTTATCAAAATTATCGGTGGCCATTTTCCATTATGCCAATCTGGCAAAATGGAAAATGGCTATTGAATAAGATCGTTTCCACGTGATACAATAATAACGTAAACCTAATCAAGGAGTGATCGATATGGAAAAATGGGTATGTACAGTATGTGGCTATGAATATGATGAAGCAGCCGGAGATCCGGATAGCGGTATTGCCCCAGGCACAAAGTTTGCTGATATTCCTGAAGATTGGGTATGCCCTACCTGTGGCGTGGGCAAGGATCAGTTTGAAAAGGCATAAAGCGATTGCTTGATCGTAGAGCAAAACCTCCGGCGAACCGGAGGTTTTTGTTGTTTCTAGTGTTCGATTTTATGCAGATGAGGCAGCCAATTGCGTTTTAACATGAGCTGCAGCAAGCGATAATCCCAATCCAGGCCGGCATCCAGCATTTCACGGTACATGATGGCTACTTCAAGCTGATAAGACTGATGCAAAGCCGAGAGGAGAGCCATTTGCGAGGCTTTGGCCATATTGCCGACAGCAATGGCAATTTCGCCGTCACCCATGCGGGCATCCTCCGGAATATTGAGGTCACTCTTATGCAGGGTGCGTTGCTTGAAAGACAGTGAAGGCAGGTGGCCGCCGCTGTCTTGCAGGAATTCTTCCGATTGGGTGATGATGGCTTTGGTATGACGGTCAATGGCTTCTTTGATCAATTCTTTCAGCGTACTGTCCTGCGCATGATTGTACATGACTTCCAAAGCGGCAATATTATAGCGACCTTGGGCAATCACTCCATAAAGACCCGCAGCTTCCAGGTAGTTTAAAGGCTCTTTGTCAAAAAAGCGGTTAAACACCATGCGTGTTTCTGAGTTTACTTTATCAACTATAGACATTCGCAAGCCTCCCTTTTAAAAGTTTGATTACAGAGTCATTTTATAGGATGGCCAGACTGGCTTTTTTGATGCATCATAATCGTTCATTCAGCTTGTTGGCAATAAATAAAATTCTGCAATTTTAATCCCCGTATCCAGCCTGCATGGAAAGCGGCAGCCTGGGTATAATGATGATTACGACACGATACAATTACAGGAGGTACTATGGATCGTTCAGAGGCCCTCGGCAAAGAACCTGTTGGCAAACTATTATGGGATTTTTCCTTACCGGCTATTGTCGGAATGCTGGTCAATGCCTTATATAATGTTGTTGATAGTATTTTTGTCGGCAATGGGGTCGGGCAGATTGGGCTGACTGCGGTCACTATTGCCTATCCGATTATGCTGGTGATGATGGGCTTTGGCATGCTGATCGGGGTCGGTGCTTCTTCGCTGGTGTCCATTCGCTTGGGACAGCAAAATAAAGAGGCCGCCGAAAAAATTCTGGGAAATTCCCTGACGCTGCTGTTCATCATTGCTGCGGTTTTTACCACCGTGCTGATGTTATTTCTGGATCCCATTCTCAGAGCCCTGGGAGCTGAAGGTGAGGTTCTGGGTTATGCCCGGGATTTTACCCATATTATTGCAATCGGCAGCATCTCGCTCTATCTGGGTTTCGGGTTGAATAATATCATCCGCTCGGAAGGCAATCCGCGAATTGCCATGTTTACCATGCTGATTTCGGCTATTTTAAATATTGTGCTCAATCCTTTGCTGATCCTCGGAGTGGGTTTGGGCATTAAAGGCTCGGCACTGGCCACCGTTATATCGCAAACGGTATCGGCTATCTGGGTATTGGCTTATTTTTTTAGCCGTAAAAGTATTCTGAAGATAAAAACCGAGAATCTGCGTTTAAGCGGGCCGGTTGTCGGAGAAATCATCAAAATTGGCATATCGCCTTTTTTGATGCAAATTGCCGCCAGTGTTGTCAGCCTGCTGTTTAATGTCAGCCTGATCCGCTATGGCGGTGATTTGGCGGTAGCGGCTTACGGAATTGCCGGGCGGGTGGGCATGCTGATTCTCATGCCCATATTCGGAATTAATCAAGGGGTCCAGCCGATTATCGGCTATAACTACGGAGCCAGGCATTATGCCCGGGTGATCGAAGCGGTGAAGAAGGCTACTTTTGCCGGCAGTGTTTTCTCGGTGCTGGGGTTTGTTTTCATTCAGGTTTGTGATGTCTATATTGTCCGTTTGTTTAACAGCAATCCGGAGCTGGTTTCCCTGGGATCGTATGCGATTCGCATTGTTTTGCTCATGCTGCCGCTAATTGGCTTCCAGGTGGTGGGCGCAAGCTATTTTCAGGCTGTCGGGCAAGCCGGCAAGGCTGCTTTTCTCAGCATGTCGCGGCAAGTCATTTTACTCATTCCCCTTATCCTGATTTTGCCGCAGTTTTTTGGCCTTGGGGGGGTCTGGGCCGCGTCACCGGTTGCCGACCTGGTATCGGCGATGATTACGGGAGGGTATCTGTGGTCTGAGATGAAACGACTGCGGCGGAATATTGTAAGTTAAAAAAGTATCATATTGCTTTTTGGCCAAGTATTTGCTATAGTAGTAATTGGGTAAATTTACAGTATTCTTATCATTTAGCAGATGATGTCATTCCCTAACAAAATGCTAAATAAGGATAAAAAGTTACATCAGTTACATCAATAAGAAGATGCAGGGGCTGTTTTTTTTTTGGAAAAGATGGTCAAGTCTAGCATCTCTTTAATTAAAAGGAGGGTATTTTCACAATGAAAGTTACTGTCGTCGGTGCCGGTAATGTAGGCGCAACTTGCGCAAATGTGCTTGCACAAAGAGAAATTGCAAGCGAAGTGGTTCTTCTGGATATCAAAGAAGGTGTTGCAGAAGGAAAAGCAATGGATATGATGCAAACCTCGAATATGCTTGGTTTTGATTCCACTGTTATTGGCAGCACAAACGATTATAGCAAAACTGCAGGTTCTAGTGTAGTTGTTATCACTTCCGGCCTTCCTCGTAAACCTGGTATGACTCGTGAAGAGCTTATCGGTACGAATGCTGGCATTGTTAAAAGTGTTGTAGAAAACATTTTGAAATATTCGCCAGATACCATTTTTGTAATTATCTCCAATCCAATGGATACTATGACATATCTTGCTCTGAAAGCAAGCGGCGTTCCTAAAAACCGTATTATCGGTATGGGCGGCCTGTTGGACAGCAACCGTTTCAAATATTATCTGAGCCAGGCTCTTGGCTGCACACCTACCGATGTTCAAGGCTTTGTTATCGGTGGACATGGTGACACTACCATGATTCCTTTGGCCCGTTTTGCAACTTACAATGGTATTCCTGTATCCGATCTTCTGGATGCTGAAACCCTGCAAAAAGTTGTTGCCGACACCATGGTTGGCGGCGCTACTTTGACTAAACTTCTGGGCACATCCGCTTGGTATGCTCCTGGTGCTGCTGGCGCTATGGTTGTTGAAGCCATCGTTCGTGACGAGAAGAAAGTCATTCCTTCCTGCGTATACCTGGAAGGCGAGTACGGTCAAGAAGACATCTGCATCGGTGTACCGGCTGTAATCGGTAAAGACGGTGTTGAAAAAATCGTTGATTACAAGCTGAATGCTGAAGAACAAGCTCTGTTCAACAAAAGCGCTGATGCTGTTCGCAGCATGAATAAAGTTTTAGCTGAAGTGGTTGCTTAATAGAAGCTTCGCGGTAAAAGACAGTCCTTAAAGGGCTGTCTTTTTTATTTGTGAATTTTTTTGAATCCTGACTTTATATGTGTAGAGAAAGGGTTTGCTATAATTTTCCTTACCTGCGAATATAGTTGAAAATAAACGAGCAGGAGGGATGGCCTGATGCTGACCTTGGATAGCAAGCAAACCTTGCTGATTGGAATTTACGCCTGGTATCA
This sequence comes from uncultured Selenomonadales bacterium, assembly GCA_946407015.1. GTDB lineage: Bacteria > Bacillota > Negativicutes > DSM-1736 > Dendrosporobacteraceae > CAMJML01. The sequence goes on from CAMJML010000004.1 coordinate 33,139, forward strand.
GCAGGAAAAATTTCAGCCGCTTGTGCTGAATGCTGAAGAGTTGGGTTTAAGCCGGGAAACCTATCAATGGGCTCTGAAAAAGCTAACCAATGAGCACTTGGTTTGTACCGGATTGCTGGATGATGGCTGGGGGAGGGTGGAGAACTTCTACTTTCCGACTCCGGAAGGGATACGCTACGTGGAGGCCATGTTTGGTATTCCGGCCTTTGATTCCGGAGCCAGGAAGCTGAGCTTATTGGCCGGCCGGCTGGACGAGACCGCCAATCCCCAGTTGGTTCAGTTTGTTCAGTTTCAGAGCGGCAGAATTTTGGGGTAAAGCCATGCATTGGATGGCAATAGGTTTACGCTGTAAGAAAATTCTGGCTTCTGCCGGCACAACTTAGCTGCAGCAAGCAGGAGAACCTGTTTGTCATCCAGAATGGTAGAGGGGTTGATGTTGAGAGGAGGCATACCTATGGATTTACAAACAGTTCGCAAAACAGCCCGGGAGAAACTTGGCGGTGTATGCCGTGTCTGTCCGGTCTGCAATGGAGTTGTCTGTGCCGGTGAGGTACCCGGCATGGGCGGTTTGGGAACAGGGGCGTCATTCAAAAATAATATCCAAGCTCTGGCTGAGTTTAAATTGAATTTGCGCACCGTCCATCAAGTATCTCAGCCTAAACTTTCCTGTACCTTGCTGGGCATGGAGCTGGCAGCCCCCATCATTGGCGCGGCCGTCGCCGGAGTCGGTCTGAATATGAATGCGGCCCTGTCGGAAGAAGCCTATACAGCGGCAGTTGTAGCCGGCTGTCATCATGCCGGGACCGCCTGTATGACCGGGGATGGGCCTAAACCGGAGTTTTTCGCCGCCGGACTAGCGGCCATTAAAGCCGAAAAAGGCTATGGGATTCCGATTATTAAACCCCGTGAGACCGAGCGGGTTATTGAGTTGGCGCAGCAGGCGGCAGCGGCCGGAGCACCGGCGTTCGGGATGGACATTGATGCTGCGGCGCTGGTGAATATGACCAATGCCGGCCAGCCGGTCGGACCCAAAACGCAGGCCGAGCTGGCAGAAATTAAGAAACATACCTCTATTCCGTTTATTGTCAAGGGCATTATGACAGTCGATGATGCGGAAGCCTGCTGTGCGGCCGGAGTGGACGCTATTGTCGTTTCCAATCATGGCGGACGTGCTTTGGATCACACGCCTGGAACGGCGGAAGTACTGCCTTATATTGCTGAAGCTGTCCGGGAGCGGATGACCGTTTTGGTAGACGGTGGCATTCGCAGCGGGGCCGATGTCCTTAAAATGCTGGCCTTGGGTGCTCATGGTGTATTGCTGGGGCGGCCATTGGCGATTAGCGCGATTGGCGGGCAGGCAGAAGGTGTGCAGTTGGTGTTAAATAAAATGATCGGCGAGCTGCGGGCAGCGATGATTTTGACCGGAACAGCCGATGTCGCTGCTGTCTCAGAGGACGTAATATGGTAAAGCCGGAACTAAAGTTTACCCGGTCGCTCTTTTTGAGCGACTGGGGCCATATGGCAGCCATTTGGTCTGAGCAGGGGTTATGGGAGCTCAGTTTTCCACAGCCAACCATTGCAGAGGCTTTGGAGGATCTAAAGACTCCGGCCGAAGCACTGCCGGAGCATACGGTTCAGGACTGGATTCCGGTCTTAGAGCAGGATTTAAAGCTGTATTTCCGCGGCTATCCAACCGCTTTTTCCGTGCCCATTGACTGGCGGGGCTATAGCTGCTTCCAGGCTGCTGTGCTAAAATTTACGGCAGGAATACCGTATGGACAATTGCTATCCTATGGGACGGTAGCCAAGGCCATCGGCAACCCGAAGGCCGCCCGGGCAGTCGGGGGTGCCTTGCATATCAACCGTACGCCCATTGTCGTGCCTTGTCATCGTGTGGTCGGCAGCGGCGGCAGCTTGACCGGCTTTGGCGGCGGGCTGGATCTAAAAAAAGCGTTGTTATTATTAGAAAATGCACAAACTATTTGCCAGTAGGTTTGCTTACCGTATATAATAGATAAAGACACTATTTTTTGAGGGAGGGCTAAGGCGGTGAGCGGGTTTTTACTCCGGATTATTTTTAATGCTCTCATTTTGTTTTTTGTCATGGCCGAGTTTCCCGGTATCTTTGTCGATACGTTAGGCAGTACGCTGGTCGGTGCTGCGCTGGTCGGCCTGGCCAATGCCGCGATCCGGCCGTTATTAGCGGTCATTGATCTGCCCTTGACCTGGCAGACACTGGGGAGCCTGACGCTGTTTACCAATGTGCTGACTCCGATGGTGGTGATTAAAGCCCTGCCCGGTTTTCAAATTCATAGTATCATGGCGTCCTTAGGCGGGCTATTACTGCTCACCGTTTGCAGTTGTACCCTATCGAAAATGATCCAAGATCGCTGAGAGAATTTTGCTTTGGCAAGGTTCTCTTTTTATCTATTTAGAAACTGCTATTTCCTGCAGCCTGTCAGACTTGGTGTAAGCCAAGTCTTTTCTAACCAGGAAGTCCGGGATAGCGAAATGGCCGGCCGATGGGTGATTGAAGAGCCTGTCCCTAGCCGATTGATCAGGCTAATCTTTTATATATTCAACGCTGGAAAATCGTGGTGTCTGTTGAAAGGGGACTTTGAAGATGGCAATCAAACTATTAGCAGTCGATTTGGATGATACCTTATTGAATAAATCCAGTCAGGTATCCCCGCGCTGCCGGGAAGCAATTCAAAAAGCGGTAGAAAAAGGCGTAACCGTTACGGTGGCCACAGGCAGAATGTATGCAGCCGCATTACCCTTTGCCCGTCAACTCGAACTGGATGTTCCGATTATTACCTATAACGGGGCGCTGATTAAGTCCAGTTTTTCGGGCGAGGTTTTATTTGAACAGCCGTTGGACCGGGCGGTAGCGGCTGCTGTGCTGGCCCTGTTTAAGGAGCGCGGCTGGTATATCCAGGTCTATGTGGATGATCAGCTCTATATCAGCGAGTCGACTGAACGGGCCCGTGCCTATGAAAACCTGACCAAGATCAAAGCCATTCCGGTTGGCGAAAAATTATATACGATGGCTGACGGCGTGCTGAAGATGCTGGCGCTGGCTAAAGAGGAAAAAATTCAGGAAATCAGCCAGACCCTTGAAGCCCGCTTTAAAGGGCAGATTTTTGCTCCTGTTTCCCGGCCTACTTATCTGGAAATTGTCCATCCCAGTATCAATAAAGGCAAATCACTGGATTTTCTGGCTTCCCGGCTGGGGATTACCCGCCAGGAGGTGATGGCCATTGGCGACTCCAATAATGATTTGGATATGATTCAGTATGCAGGCCTGGGTGTGGCCATGGGCAATGCTTTGCCCAATGTCAAGGCGGCTGCTGATGCGGTCACCCTGGCTAATGATGAAGATGGTGTTGCCGAGGCGATTTATCGTTATATCTTAACCGAATAGCCGAAGTTTTTTCTGCCGGTGCAGGATATTAACGCAATTACGCCAATATTCTTATAATAAGAGCGGCAGCTTTCTATGCATGAGCTGTCCGGATCAATTCTGCTCAAAGGAGTGGCTCAGCAATGAAGATTGTAGTAGCTCCCGATTCATTTAAGGGTAGTGTATCGGCATTAGGTGTGGCGGCAGCCATGGAACGGGGCGTTTTACAGGTATTTCCTGGGGCTGAGGTCGTCAAGCTGCCGATTGCAGATGGCGGTGAAGGAACGGTTGAAGCACTGGTTACCGCTACCGGCGGACAAATGATCACTCAAGAGGTGATCGGTCCTCTTGGAAATCCGGTACAGGCTTACTGGGGAATTCTCGGTGACGCTGAAACGGCGGTCATTGAAATGGCGGCTGCCTCCGGTTTGCCGCTGGTTCCTGTTGAAAAGCGCGATCCCCGTATTACGACCACCTATGGAACCGGTCAATTGATGAAAGCCGCTTTGGATAAAGGATTACGGAAAATCATTATCGGTATTGGCGGCAGCGCTACCAATGACGGCGGCACCGGGATGGCCAAAGCCCTGGGGGTTAAATTTTTAAATGGTGCGGGCTATGAATTGCCGGCCGGCGGCAAAGCCCTGGCCGATTTGGCACGGATTGACTTAGCCGGCTTGGATGCCCGCTTGCAGGAGACCACCATTATGGTGGCCTGCGATGTCGATAATCCCTTGTGCGGTAATCGTGGAGCTTCGGCTGTCTACGGTCCGCAAAAAGGGGCGACACCGGCCATGGTGGCCGAATTGGATGCAGCACTGGCTAATTATGCCCGCATTGCTGAACAGGCAACCGGCAAAGCGGTGGCGAATCAGCCGGGGGCAGGGGCTGCCGGCGGTCTGGGAGCAGGCTTGTTGTTTTTTACCGGGGCTAAGCTGCGCCCGGGCGTGGATATTGTCTTGGAATCAGCCGGTTTTGCCGCTATGGTGGACGGAGCCGATCTGGTCATTACCGGGGAAGGCCGCACCGATTTTCAGACCGCCTATGGCAAAGCGCCGGTGGGGGTTGCCAAAGTGGCCAAACAGTTTCAGGTACCGGTGGTCTGCCTGGCCGGAGGCCTCGGCCAGGGAGCGGATGACGTGCTGAGTCAGGGAATTGACGGTCTGATGAGTGTCGTTCCGCAACCCATGTCGCTGGATGAATGTATGGACTGCGGTGATTTGCTGGTTGAGGCCGGTACCGTCCGGTTATGCCGCCTCATTCAGGTCGGCATGACAATAGCCACCCAATCATAATCCTTCCGTTTCCTCCGTCACCCTCTGTGTCTTCTGCGTACTCTGTGGTTCAATCAATATTTTTTTGAAATTCACCTGCCTTTTGGCGGGTGAATTCTTTTTTTGTGATGGGACTTGCCGCATGACTCATACAATGGCTAGTGAATAGTTTAAGTCAGATTGCCGGAGGAATGTAGAGATAGAGGAGGTGTTCGCCCATGATGCGGGTTATCCAGCAGGAATGGAAATTTTTTATTGTCCTCGTTCTGGTCCTGATTGTTTTAGCAGGCGTTTATTACGAGTATAAACAATATGCTGCCAACCGGCAGGTGGAAAAACTGGCTCAGCCCACCATTACCATCAATACGGCAGGTGAAAAATCCAAAGCCGGCGAGGCTCAGGTCGTATATGTGCAGGGGCAGGAAACTCATACCAAGGAAATTGTCTATGTCCCCAAAGCCATTGATGCCACAACCGGAGAGCTTGAAAAGACAGATGTTCAATTTGAGAATAAAAGCAATAAGGTCTATGTAAAAGTAAACGACAAGGAATATGAAATCCCGGCCGATGTGAAGGAGGACACCCGGTTTGAAAAAGGAAAACTGGTCATTACCGAAGAAACCGAAATGAGGGTTAACATTACCGCCCCCAAGCCTTCCTTTAATTTGGGGTTAGGCTGGTCGAAGGAAGGACCGGCGGCTCAACTCAACGGACCCTTATATAAAAATGTGTCCTGGTGGGTTTATGGCGACAAAAATAATGTTGCTGGAGGGGTGCAGTTTCCAATCATGAAGTAACCCATTACGAAGGCTGGACGGCATGACCAGTCTTCTTTTTGCTTTTTTCGGTCTTTTGCCATATAATTGTAACTATCAAGGAGGGAGTGCTAGTGAATTTTATAGCCGATTTACACGTTCATACCATTTCGAGCGGTCATGCCTACAGTACTGTGCTTGAAATTGCTAGCGCTGCTGCGGATAAAGGCCTGGCCATGATTGCGCTGACCGATCATGGGCCGGCCATGCCTGGAGCCCCCCATGCTTATCATTTTAGCAATCTGAGGGCGCTGCCCAAAGAATTGTTCGGCGTCCGGGTGCTCAAGGGCATTGAAGCCAATATTATGGACTGTCAGGGCGGGCTAGACCTGGACGAAGGGCGGCTGGCCAAGCTGGACATTGTTTTAGCCGGGTTGCATACCCATTGTGCCCCCTATGGTACGGTTGCCGAAAATACGGCCATGCTGATTCAGGCGATGAAAAACCCCTGGGTAGATGTTATTGTTCATCCCGGCAATCCCGAATATCCGATCGATGCCGAGGCGGTTGTCCGGGCTGCGGTCAAGTTTGATGTGGCGTTGGAAGTCAATAACAGCTCCCTGACCATCTCCCGCAGCGGCAGTAAACCGCACTGCCAGGACCTCGTCTGCCTGGCTAAAGAATATGGGGCCAAACTCATGGCCGGAACGGACAGCCACTTTGCCTGGTCGGTGGGTGATTTTGGAGAGGCAGAGGCCTTGCTTGAAGCCAATCACATTCCACCAGAAATGGTGATCAATACTTCAGTGGATCAAATTGTTAAACATCTGACACGACGTTGCAATCGTCACATTTGAGGGGTGAATAGGATGGAGGATATCCGTTTAGTCATCATCACCGGTATGTCTGGTGCGGGAAAAACTCAGGTCATCCGGGAAATGGAAGATTTGGGCTATTTCTGTGTGGACAATTTACCGCCGATCTTTATTCCCAAGTTTGCTGAACTGTGCTCACAATCAGCCGGACGGGTAGGCAAGGTCGCTTTGGTTGTGGATACCCGCGGCCGGGAATTTTTTGATACCTTAATTCAGGTTCTCGAGGATATGGAAAAGCAGGGCCTGATGTATGAAATGCTGTTTTTGGAAGCTTCGGACGAGACCATTATCCGCCGCTATAAAGAAAGCCGGCGCCGTCATCCGATGGCTCCTCACGGCCGCGTCAGTGAAGGGATTGCCCGTGAACGGGAACGCTTGGACCGGGTGCGGGGACGGGCCACTCATATTATTGATACATCGGATCTGAAACGGGATAATCTCAAGGAAAAGATTATCCGCCTGTTTGCCAGTGAGCGCGAATTCCAGCGCATGAACATTACGGTCGTATCCTTTGGTTTTAAGTTTGGCATACCTTTGGATGCCGATATGGTTTTTGACGTGCGCTTTTTGCCCAACCCTTTTTATGTGGAATCACTGCGCCGGAAAAGCGGTGCGGTGACTGAGGTGGGCGACTATATCTGGAAATGGCCGATTACCCAGCAATTTATGGAAAAGCTGGCCGGCTTGGTCGACTTTTTAGTTCCGAATTACATTAAAGAAGGCAAAAGTCAATTGGTTATTGCCATCGGTTGCACCGGCGGGCTGCATCGCTCGGTGTTTGTGGCCGGTAAAATTTATGAAGGTTTGCGTGACAAAGGCTATAAAGTGAATCTGGAACATCGGGATATCCGGCATAATGATGTGGAAGAGCATCCTGGCTGCTAATTGTAGCAAGCACTGAAATTTGAGGTGTAATTTTATGCACTTTTTAAAATGGCTGTATCCGGGCATGAAATTTAAGCGCTGGCTGCTCTTGTTTTCCCTGGGCGTTATCATTGCGAGTATCGGTCTGGCGGTCGTTTTTAACTATAAGTATGTCGGTAATTTGGAAGAAGCCATTTTCAGAATGGTTTATGTCATGACCGGCACCTATTATTATACGGTGACGACCATCGTCGGTATTGCGGTTATTACAACCGGACTGGGCATTATGATGCTGGCCACCCGCCAAATCATCCGCTCGGTTATCAGTGTATTAATCCCGGAAGGCTCGGAACGGCTGGTTGATCTGATTTTTCAAAAGCGGAAACTCAATCGCGGTCCGGCAGTGACCGTCATTGGCGGTGGCACAGGGCTGTCCGTTTTGCTGCGCGGGATTAAGAGCGTGACCAGCAACATTACGGCGATTGTGACGGTGGCCGATGACGGCGGTTCTTCAGGACGCCTGCGGGAAGATCTTGGGATGATTCCGCCGGGCGATTTGCGCAACTGCCTGGTGGCTTTAGCCGATACCGAGCCGTTGATGGAAAAACTCTTTCAGCACCGCTTTGGCGGAGGTGGCGATTTAGCCGGACACAGTTTCGGCAATTTGTTTATTGCAGCCATGAGTGAAGTGCTGGGTGATGTTGAAAAAGCGCTCAAAGAATCCAGCAAGGTTCTGGCCGTACGCGGCCAGGTACTGCCTGCCTCTACTCAAAGAGTCAAATTGATGGCCGAAATGACGGATGGCACTATTATTGCGGGGGAATCGCAAATCCCGCTGGCCAATAAGACCATTCAACGGGTCTACCTGCATCCTGAAGAAGTGGAGCCGGTTCATAGCGCCTTAGAAGCCATTCAAGAGGCGGATGCGATTATTCTGGGACCAGGCAGCTTATATACCAGTGTGCTGCCGAATTTGCTCATTAAAGGGGTAGCCGAAGCGCTAAAGGAGTCACAGGCCGTCAAAATTTATATCTGCAATGTCATGACCCAGCCGGGTGAGACCGATGGCTTTACGGCATCCCGTCATGTGAAGACTATTCTGGATCATGTTGGCCCGGGTGTTATTGACTATGTGGTGGTCAATTCGCAGCCGGTTGCCCAAAACCTGCGGGAAGTTTATGCCAGTCAGGGGGCTTTTCCGGTTGCTGTGGATAAAGAAGCTTTAAGCGAACTGGACGTTAAAGTGGTGGAAGCCAATATTATCAGTGAGACCAATCTGGTCCGGCATGACCCGGTCAAGCTTTCGCGTACCATTATTTCCATGGTCTATGATCTCAAAGCGAACTCTGACCGGATGCGGCTGCTGGATTACTACCTGATTGCCGAAAATATTAAAGAATTAAAAGATTAAAGGAATGAAAGCCGTGTCATCCTATTCAACCGATGTTAAAAACGAATTAGCGCGTGTAACCGGTGAAAACCAATGCTGCCACGTTGCGGAGCTGGCCTCGCTAATACGAATGGGAGGCACCATGCTGATCGGCGGAAACAAAAATCTGGGGATTAACTTTACCACCGAAAATGCCGCCATTGCCCGTAAAGTGCTGACGCTGATGAAAAGCGGGTTCCAAGTAAAAACCGAAGTGGTTGTATCCAGGGGGCGGCGTCTGAAAAAGAACAACAGTTATCTTGTTAAGGTTGTTCCGTCTCCCGCTGTGGCCGAACTGCTCAATGTGCTCGGCATTATCCGGGATGATAATCTGAATGCCGGCCGTGATTCCGGTATTTTACGCAAAAACTGCTGCCGCCGTTCCTATTTGCGGGGAGCCTTTCTGGGAGGCGGTTCAGTCAACAAACCGGAAGGGGAATATCATTTGGAACTGGTGACTGGCAATTACGATTTTGCTAAAATGCTGGTTTCGATTATGAAAAATTTTGATTTGCCGGTTCGGCAGACCGACCGGAAAAATGATATCGTGGTTTATCTGAAAGACGGCGATGCCATTACTTCGTTTTTGCGTATTATTGGGGCCGATATTGCCTTACTGGCTTTTGAAAATGTCCGGGTGGTTAAAGATATGCGCAACCAGGTCAACCGGCTGGTGAATTGTGAAACCGCCAATCTGCAGAAAACCGTCAATGCGGCTTTCCGGCAGGTTGAACGTATTAAATTGATTGACAGAACCATCGGGCTGGCCAAGCTGCCGCCTCATTTACAAGAAATTGCCCGGTTAAGGCTGGAGCATCCTGAGGCAGCGTTGCAGGAGTTGGTCGATGCTCTTGGTGGACAAGTAGGTAAATCGGGGATTAATCACCGTCTGCGCAAGTTGGAACAGATTGCCCTGGAATTATCTGGGGAGGAAAGACATGAGCCGCAAGTATAAAATTCTGGCGCTGGGCGCCTTTTTTGTTGCTGCTGTCGCTTTTTGGCTGGCAGCCCCTGTGCAGGGGGTTCCTATTCTGGCCTATCATGGGGTCAATGAACAGCCTGAACCCTACAGTATTGACCCGGCTGATTTTAATGCCCAATTGCGCTATTTGGCTGAGCAAGGCTTTACGGCCATTTCTTTGCAGGACTATTTTCTGGCCCGTCAAGGTCAGAGGTTATTGCCGGAAAAACCGGTGATCATCACCTTTGATGACGGCTATGAGGATAATTACCGGACCGCTTTGCCTATTCTGGAGAAATATCGCTTCAAGGCGACAGTATTTATCATTAGTGATGCGGTAGGTCAGCCCGGCTACCTAACCTGGGAACAGATCAAAGCCATGCAAGGGCGGCAAACGGAAATCGGCTCCCATACGGCCGGCCATGTCGCCCTTGCGGAGACCGGCTATCAGGAAAAAAGCCGCCAGTTTAGAAAATCCAAACAGGTGCTGGAACAACAACTGGGCACCCCGGTGGAATTTCTCGCCTATCCTTTTGGCAGCTATGATGCCGATGTCTTCCCTTTGCTGCAAGAGGCTGGTTATCGAGGAGCCTGCACCGGAATTCCGGGTTTCAACCGTCTGGATCAGGAGGCCTTTACCTTAAGGCGGATTAGCGTTCCCCGGCCCAAATTCGGACTGCTGGAGTTCAAGCTCCGGCTCATACGGGCCAATATTTACAGCAGATTGGGCATTTAACGCTATGGCGAAGTTAAAACACGGGGACGATCCTTTTGTTCATAGGGTTGCCGATGAAGCAAAAGAACGTCCCCGTGTTTCGTTTGCTCAAAAAAAGAATTGCCAGAAAAATCTGTTAAGCGCTATAATAAGGACAAGCTATGCATTCGGCTGTTACTCAGGTGTTACAAGGGAATCCCCGCAGGATTCTTTTTTTTGCTTATTTCAGGGGAAGGGGCTTGAACGAGGAGCGGCATTGAATTTTCCGGGAGGTTATGCTATGGACTTAAGAAGGCTGGAATATTTTGAAGCGGTGAGCAGGCTGAAAAGCTTTACCAGGGCTGCAGAGGAACTGCATGTGGCGCAGCCGTCCATTACGGCCTCCATTCTTAAGCTGGAGGAGGAACTGGGGGTATCTTTGCTGCAGCGCTCGCATCGATCTGTCTCGTTGACAGGGGAGGGCGAATTATTTCTGGAACGTACCAAACGGATTTTAAGTGATGTACAAAATCTGGTGAATGAAATGAGTGATCTTGGCGACAAAGCGAAACGGGTTTTGCGCTTAGCCATCCCCACATCACTGGGCTCGTGGATGTTTCCGGTTATTTTCTCGCACTATGCCTCCAGGTATCCGAATGTTGGGCTGCAAATTTATGAACGTGGTGTTCAGAACATCATAGACGGAATTGTTGCCGAAACCTTTGAATTAGGATTTATCGTTTTGTCTGAAGAACTGCCGTATTTTCACACGCAGCCGTTTTCAAACGGTAAATTATTGGTCATTCTGCCGGCCCAGCATCCGTTAAGCCGGCTGGAGGTCATTCCGTTCCAGCGGTTGCAGCAAGAAAAATTTATCCTATGTGCCGGAGGCAGTTATATTCGCGGAAAAATTATGGCTGAGTGCGAACGCCACCAGTTCCGGCCGAATATTTTATTTACTCCTTTACAGGTGGCGACTACGTTTAATATGGTAGCCAGCGGAGCCGGTATTTCCTTTGTTCTGGATGATGAAATTGCCATTATCAAAGAAAATCCGCGGATTATCATGCGTCCGCTTCAGGAACCCATTGAATTTCAAACAGGCTTTATTTGGGCTAAAGACCGGTATTTGTCGGCAGTAGCCCGTGAATTTATTGAATTTATGCAGCATAACCGGTCAGGCCGCTGACCGATGTAGGAAGCTGGTGAGCTTATGCTCCCCGGCTTCCTTTTCTTTTAGCGGCTTGCGATAGATGCAAACTATGGCATGATAGAAACTTGGTATTTCTCGAAAAACGCAGAATCCACTATGATGAAAGAGAACAAAGAGTTTTTCGATAATTCGAAAATTTGTTTATCCTGCAGGCTGACAGCCAAGGGCTTGTCAGGCAGGGTTATTCGACGAGACAGCGGGCGAGTCAGTGACTCCAGCCAATGTAAGTCAGGAATAAGGAGCGAATGGAAATGAATTTACGTCAAGAAGCATTACAATTTCACCGTGAACATCAGGGTAAGTTAACAATGGTGACCAAGGTCGGCCTAAAGAATGAGTATGATCTGAGTTTGGCCTACACGCCGGGGGTGGCGGAACCCTGTAAAGAAATTCAGACTGATAAAGACTTATCGTTTGAATATACCTGCCGCGGCAATATGGTCGGGGTTGTGACCGACGGGACCAGGGTGCTGGGGTTGGGCGATATTGGTCCGGAAGCCAGTATGCCGGTCATGGAAGGAAAAGCCGTCCTCTATAAGCTGTTGGGCGATGTCGATGCCATTCCCATTTGCCTGGACACCAAAGATGCCGCGAAATTTGTGGAAACCGTTCGCCTGCTGCAGCCGTGTTTTGCGGGCATCAATTTGGAAGATATTGAATCCCCCAAATGCTTTGAGATTGAAAAACAGCTGAACAATGTGATGGAAATCCCAGTCTTTCATGATGACCAGCATGGCACAGCGATCGCTTGTTTAGCAACCGTAATCGGCGCGTTGCGGCTGGTTAAGAAAGACCTTGAGGAGGTCCGTATTGTGGTAAACGGAGCCGGTGCGGCCGGTACGGCCATTGTGCAGCTGCTGCTCCACGCGGGAGCTCAGGATGTCATTATGCTGGATTCGCGGGGGATTATGGCTGAAGGGATGAATATGAGACGGGTCAACAGCGTTCAGGCCATGCTGCTGCCCAAAACCAATCAACAAAAACTTCAGGGCGGGTTAAAAGAAGCGGTGCAAGGAGCGGATGTCTTAATTGGCGTTTCGGCTCCCGGCGTCTTTACAGCCCAGACAATAAGCTGCATGAACCGGGATGCCATTGTGCTGGCCCTCTGCAATCCTGATCCGGAAATCGCTTATGAGGCAGCCAAGGCAGCCGGTGTGAAGGTGGCGGGCACGGGACGGTCGGATTCACCCAATCAGGTGAACAATGTACTGGTATTTCCGGGCTTGTTTCGCGGGGCGATCGATGTAAGAGCCCGTAAGATCAATGACGCGATGAAATTGGCAGCAGCCTATGCGATTGCCGATCTGGTGGATGAACAACAGCTCCGGGAGGATTATGTGGTTCCCAATGTATTTGACACACGGGTAGCTCCGGCCGTAGCCGCAGCCGTTGCCCGGGCGGCCATGGACACCGGCGTGGCCAGGCTCAAAAAAGATCCTGAGAAAGTCCGGACAGAAGCTGCAGCCAGAATTAAGGGGGTATAAACCTGGCAGGCAGGCCCCGGCCGGGGAGTGCCTGCGGAGTGCGAAGGGGGGGCGGACAGCATTTAGGGATGCGGGCGCTCAAGCGCATCCAACCGGGACTACTGAGATGAATTGACAAAGAAAGAAGGGGTGCAGTTTGCTTGGTGTTGTTGTTGCAGGTTTAGTGATATTGCTGATTGCCTACTTAGTGTATAAAAAATATAAGCCTCAGACCGTCATTTTATTGGGCGGCATGATTTTGCTCGCCAGTGCCAATCTCCTGAGTCATCCGATACTTGCTGCAAAGCAAAGCACAGGAAATGCCTGGCTGGATATTTTTAAAGTGGTTGAAGATTTGACGAGTAATCGTGTTGCCGGTTTGGGCTTGATGATTATGGCGGTGAGCGGGTTTGTGAAGTATATGGACGTGATCGGTGCGAGCAAGGCCTTTGTCCATATCGGAGTTAAGCCCTTGCAATTTATCCGTTCGCCTTATGTGTTGGTGGCCTGTGCTTATCTGATCGGTCAGCTGATGAAAATGGCCATTACCAGCGCCGCCGGCCTGGGCGTACTGCTGATGGCGACTATGTTTCCGATTTTACTTAGCCTGGGCATTTCGCGCGGCGCTGCTGCCGCTGTCATTGTCAGTGCTTCCTGTATTGACCTGGGCCCGGCAGCAGGAACGTCGAATCTGATGGCTAAAACAGCCGGCATTGACGTGGTAGCCTATTTTATGAATTATCAGTTGGTGGTAGCTATTCCGGTTATTTTAACGATCGCCGTCTTACACGCATTTGTGCAACGGTATTACGATCGCAAAGAAGGCTTAACCGGAGCGGAGCAACTAGATAGCCAAGCCAATGAGCTGCCTCCTAAGATTTATGCCATTCTGCCTATTTTACCGCTGCTGATGATCTTTTGTTTCAGTCCGGTCGTTGGCTCAAAGCTGAAGATGAGTCTGGTCAGTGCCATGTTTTTGGGATTGTTTATCGCCATGGTGTTTGAATGGATCCGGACGCGCAACCTGAAAGAAGTATTCGGCGGTATCCAAAAATTCTTTGACGGCATGGGCAGTGCCTTTGCCAGTGTGGTGACCCTGATCATTGCCGGCGAACTGTTTGCTACAGGCTTGACGGCCATTGGTGCGGTCGATACTGTCATCACGGCGTCGAAGAATGCCGGACTTGGGGAAGAAGCCATGACCATTCTGCTGCAAGTTGTCATTGCCGGTGCAACGATTTTAACCGGGTCCGGGGATGCCACCGTATTCTCTTTTGCCGGCCTGGCTCCTGTCATTGCCTCTCACCATGGAGTCAATCCGGTGGAAATGCTGATCCCGATGCAGTTTTCCGCAACGCTTGCCCGTTCTGTTTCACCCATCTCAGCCGTTATGATTGCTGTGGCGGGGATTGCGGCCGTTTCACCGTTTGACATTGCGAAAAGAACGATGATCCCGTTAGGGGCAGGATTAATTGTGACTACCGTGGCGTCTTTGACGCTGATTTAACACCAAGGGGAAAAGGGTGATCGTGTTATGGAAATAGCAACATTAGAACTAGCGAACTATCTGAAAGAACTTGAATATTTAGTCAACATTGACAGTGTATCTTCGGATGCAGCAGGGACTGCAAAAATTGCCGAGTTTATGGCGGACAAATACCGTGCATTAGGCTGGCAAGTGAATAGGCATCACTTCAATGACACCGTCGGCCCTTGCCTTGAAATTACCAATCAAGCGGCAAAGCAATTTGATGTGCTGATTTTGGCTCATATGGATACCGTTTTTCCAATTGGCACAGCCAAGGGAAGACCGTTTTTCGTGCAGGATGGACGGGCGTACGGACCGGGAGTGATTGACTGCAAGGCGGGTTTGCTAAGCAGCTTCTATGCTTTGGCAGCCCTGAACCAAGCCGGCCGACTGGCTGGCAAAGCGGTTTGTGTCTTTCTCAACAGTGATCATGAGGGGATCAGTTCCAAATATTCGAAATCCTATACCGAGCAATTGGCTCGTAAAAGCAAGTGCACGCTGGTTCTTGAGGGAGCAAGGGCCAATGGCGATCTTGTGAATAAGCGGAAGGGCATTGGCCGGTATTTTATTGAGATCAGCGGTGTCGAAGCTCACGCCGGCGTGGATCATCACAAAGGCCGTAATGCGATTGAAGAACTGGCCCATTGGGTTTTGGCCTTACAGGGCCAAACCGATTATACCAAAGAAACCACGTTGAATATCGGCAAAATTTCCGGGGGCACTTCGATCAGTTCTGTGCCGAATTACGCCAGAGCTGAACTGGATGTCCGCTTCTATGACCAGCAAGAAGTGATCAAGATTGAACAGCTTATGCAGGAGTTGGCTGCCCAGCCTCATGTTGCGGGGACAACCGCTAAAGTGACGGGCGGGATTACCCGTCCTGCCATGGTGCCTAGCGCCAAGACCGAAGAACTCAGCCGGGCGATTGACGAAATCGGCCGTTCCCTGCAAGTGGAATTTGGCTGGACAGCCAGCGGTGGCGGATCAGACGGCAGTTTTGCGGCCGCGGTTGGCAGTCCGACCATTGACGGTTTGGGGCCGGTTGGCGGTGGTGCCCATAGTGCGCAGGAATATCTGGAAATTGCTACCGTGGAACCGCGCTACCAGCTGCTTTGCAGCATCATTGCCTATGTGATCAACTGGCAGCGGTAAGGCCAGCTTAAAGCGTGGTTCCGTCTAAGACCATATAAAAACTATTCGAGCGGGAGGGTAAAGCATGAAGAAAATCGGAAAAACGGGCTGGGTCAAAACCATCTTAATGGCAGCGGCCGTGATGATGGGTGCTTGGATGATCGCGCCGCAGGCGCAGGCCATGTCCACTTTTGTCAACGGAGCCCATGATGTCGTGGTCGAGCATCTTGACGATATGACCACGAATAATCCGGAGCAATATAAAGGATTTTTGGAGTCACTCAAAAATGACAGCCGGAACTACAGCAATTGGGATGCGGCGGGCAATCCATCGCGCCCTGAATGGACAATCCCGAAAGGGGTCGTACCTGGTATTCAAATCAAAGGCATTATTGGGGATGCGCATTTTGTGATGCGTATTCCGGATAAATGGAATGGGCGGCTCGTGGTGGGAGCACCGGGCGGGACAGGCAGCGAGCTGTCGGCCGACCAGCGGTTAAGCGATTATGTGCTGACTAAATTTGATGAAAACGGCAATTCTTACGCCTACGCGTATACCGATAAAAGCGCCCGGGGTGAAATTATTCCCACCCTTCACGGTGAGATTAAAAAAGCCTGGCGGGGCAGAACGGTTTATCTGCATCCGGATGATGGGATCGCAACCTGGAACAAAAGAATGCATGAACTGACCGTTGCGACCAAAGATGTGTTGAAAAAACTTAAGGGAGAAGGTCCTCGATATACCTATATCAACGGACAATCCAACGGCGGCTATGTGACCCGTTATGCCCTGGAAAACGACGGTGATCTTTATGATGGCGGCCTTGACTGGATGGGCGTTCTCTGGACACCGGAAGTGAATAATATCAGCATCAAAATCGACCAATACCGCGATATCAATATCCTTCGCGATCCCAAGGCTACACCGGAACAAAAAGCGGCAGCCAGGGCCCATTATGGGCTGCCGGCGGAATCGGATTTTCTCATTGATAAAACCATCCGGGGCGGCAAAGGCTTGCTGGATGATTCGCTGCGGATGAAATATGATCCCGAATGGAAATACCGTGATTGGTCGGAATATGGCCAGCATCCGGAAGATTATGACGGCTATGACTGGCACAAACGGCCTCAAAAAGTAAAAGACCGGATCAAACCCTTCGCGTTAACCGGCAATATTAAAAAGCCAATGATTACCCTGCATGGGACCTGGGATGTGCAAATCAATCCAAACTATAATTCCGTTTACTATGGCCAATTAATTGCCGATAAAGGCAAGGCCAATCTTCATCGCCTGTATCTGATCGATCATGCGCACCATACCGATGCCATTGTCGGCGATCCCAAGGTGGACAAAAATCATGCCATGCAGCCCATTCTGCCTTATTCCCACCAGGCCTTTGACCTGCTGGTCGACTGGGTAGAAAAAGGTATTGCACCGCCGGACAATCAAACCATTCCGGTACCTCAGGATAAGAAAAAAGCCATTGATATCAAAACCGGAAAAGAGATTGAGATGTACTAAAACCGGTCTAAGGCCGGTTGCAAAAATAAGAGGGGGATTGTTTCATGAAGAAAACTGTGTTGACTTGTGTGACTGCCGCGCTGGTGATGGGACTGGCTGGCAGTGGTTATGCCGCTGAACCGACTGTTGATGCGCAGCAAGCCGAGCTGAATGCCTTGAAAGCCCGCCTGGCGGTGATCGAAAAACGGATTAAAGATCAGGAAGTCAAGCAAAAGAAAACCGATGAAACCGTGAAGAAAAACAAAGCCAGTGAATTGAAATTTTATGGTGATGCCAGAATCCGGTCCATCAACTCCGGGGATGGTTACAGTTTTGAGCAGCGTGTCCGGCTGAATATGGAAAAGCAAATCAATAAAGATGCTTTTATCCGGGTGCGCGCCATTTCCATGAATGAAAACGAATTAGGCACGACCGGAACGGACGATGCCAATAATAAAATTGACAATGCTTATATGCAGTTTAACAATCTTTATGGTGATAAAAATTCCTCTCTGAAGTTCGGCCGTTTCGGACATAGCTTTGGCACGACCGGCTACTGGTCTTCGGCAGGCAGTCTGGGCATGTATGATGGTATCGAGGTCACAACCGGTAAAGTGGTCAAGATCTCAACCGGCTTTGGGGACTGGGGAGCAGCCAAAGACAATAGTACAACGTCAGACAAAAATAAGACTACTCTGAATAAATTAGAGAAAAACGTCTTCCTCAAGCTAGGCTACAAGCCCAATCGCGACACCACCTTACAAGCCTGGCATATCCGGGAAACCAATGCCGATGCCAGCCCGGTCGATTATGAAGTAACCGGCTTGGGTTTTAAGACCAATGTGGGCAAGAACCTAAACCTGGCCGGCGATTACAGCAAAAACGTGGCCATTGACGGTGATCCGACCGGCTTGTTTTTCACGCTGACTTACGGTGATGCCGATGAAAGCACCCCTCATTCCTATGAAGCCCGCCTGTATTATGCCGATGTCGACAAAGGCAATGTACCGGGAACTTTAAATAAAAGCATCAATATCCCCTGTAATGATGTCAAAGGACCGGGACTCAGCCTGCACTATGTCGTAACCGAAGGGGTGCTGGCAGAATTTTTGACCGGCTTTAATATGGAAAAGAAAAGCACCGGTATCGATAACGACAATTACTATCGTTTCCAGGTTAGCACGAAATTCTAATGCACAAGCAGGCAAACCCGTCCATAAGGATGTGGTTTGCCTGCTTATTCATGAACCACGGGGGCCGTCCCTGGGGTTCAAAAGGCTGAACATGCACAGGTGGGTGTGCATGTTCAGCCTTTTAGGTTTAGGTGACCTACTATAGTGGGGTAACGGGTGCAATGATCTGAATTTGATTGATATTGATAGCAACAATGCCGGTTAACGTAAAGGTGATGGGCGTGGCTCCGGGAATGAGGATAACCGAGCCGGTTGTTCCCAGGCCGACGAATAAGAAATCAGATTCATTATTTTGAGGATTGATAGGATAAATGCCAGGATAGAGATTACGGTCCAATTCGGCCACCAGCGAACCGGTTAATACGTAGGGAACCCCACCGGTACCATTGGTCAATGCCCCGTTTTACAAGAACAATCCGGACTTGCAAACCAGGCAGCAGTTATAATCCGTGTAAGGATTTTGCCATATTGTTAACCCCCTTCATTGTTTGGCTTTGAGCCGACTACATTATATGAACAACTTATGTAAATTCTAATGCGGTGTCACCTTCCAATCTGGTAAATTAACGGAAAAACAGCTTCCGGGAGGCTAATATTTTTTGGGGTTTTTAAAAATACTAAAGAGAGTTTAGCGTTCCATTGCAGCGGCTGAGCAAGTCCGAATGCTGCCGTGATGGCGGCGGAAAACTTTGTACCTGATCATGATGACCTTGGGATGGTGATGTTGTTGACTAATAGTCAAAACGGGTCTGGCCATGCATTAAAGTTTATACTCCTCGGAATTGTGGGTGCGGTGATCGGAATGCTGGTTTTCGGTGCCGGCTTGTCGTATGCCGATAATCCGGTCTTTTGCGGCAGCTGCCATTCAATGCAGCACGTTTATGCGACTTGGCAAAGCTCCAGTCATCAGCATTTTACTTGCGGGGACTGTCATTTACCACACGATAGCTTGGTAAGCAAGCTGTATGTAAAAGGTGAAAATGGCATGCGCCATACTTATCATGAAGTGATGCGGGATTATCCGGAACCGATTGCCTTTACCCAAACGGCTGCCGTGATTGCCAATCAGAATTGTCTGCGCTGTCATGCCTATGTGGTCGGCAATACGGCCCTGGCCCATGGCAACGGAAACTGTATCGCTTGTCATCGCGGCCTGCCTCATGGTCGCGGCAATGCGGAAGGAGGAGTCAAGGTTGAGTAGAAAACAAAAATTTTTGGCGGTATTTCTAGGGACGCTGGTGCTGTTTTTCGGGTTTGTCATGGTTCGGGTATGGGCCTTAAAACCACCGTCAACCATGAAGCTGACGGCTATTCAGGCAGGAGAATATGACCCGGCGGTATGGGGACAGGCTTATCCGCTGCAATATCAAAGTTATTTGAAGAACAAAGAAACGGAACCATCACCGACAGGCTATAATGGCAGCGTCAATTACCAGAAAGCCGAGCGGCAGACTGAAATCTATACGAACTTTAAGGGCAACCCTTTTAGTAAAGATTACACCGAAGACCGCGGCCACCTTTATGCCCTGGAAGATTTGCAGCATTCCAAGCGGATTGGGCCGGCCAGCAAAGGGGCGTGCATCACCTGTAAGACGCCGGCTATTGAACAATTCTACAACCAGATGGGCTGGGGATATGCCAACCAGCCATTAAGTGATTTGCTGGCACAGTCCAAGCATCCGGTCAGTTGTGCTAATTGTCATGATCCGGCGACCATGAATCTGAGAGTGACTCAGCCGGCCTTTATTGAAGCCTTAGCCCGTAAAGGGGTGGATGTCACAAAAGCCAGCCGTCAAGAAATGCGCAGTTATGTTTGCGGCCAGTGTCATTCCGAATACTATTTTGCTCCTGGCAGCAATCAGGTGGTTTTTCCGTGGGATAATGGCTATACACCTCAGGAAATGTATCAATATTATGCGTCCCAGCCCAATGGTTTTGCGCAGGATTTTATTCATCCTGATTCTAAGACTCCGGTGTTAAAGGCCCAGCATCCGGATTATGAGGAATGGCTCAATGGCACGCACGGCAAATTTGGCGTATCCTGTGCCGACTGTCATATGCCATATGTTCGCAGCAATGCCCAAAAGTATTCCTCTCACTGGATGACCAGCCCGCTCCGCAACGTTCATGAGTCCTGTCTGCCCTGCCATACGCAAGGAGCGGATCAGTTGTATAATCAGGTACGGGCAACGCAGGATAATACCTGGCAATTGCAGCGTACGGCCGGACTGACCGTGGAGCGGGCCCATAAGGCTATTGCCAAAGCGGCAGCAGTGTCCGGTGCTAATCAAGCTGAACTGGACAAAGCCCGTGAGCTTCTGCGCCAGGCTCAATGGTACTGGGACTATGTAGCGGCCGCCAATAGTCAGGGATTCCATAACGCGGTCCAGGAATTGCATACCCTAGGTCAATCCATCGATTTAGCCAATCAAGCCATTGATGCGGCAAATCGGGCTGCCGGGACCAACAGCCTGTAATTTATTTACTTTTCCTGTCAACATCTTACATTTACAGACCAAAAGATGGTTGTTATAATGTAGCATGTACAAGGGAGGTAATAACATGGTTTGGTTGCGCAAAATACTGCCGGTCTTCATGCTGTTGCTCAGTATGAACGGCATATCCTTTGCTGCTGAATACAAGCTGACCGGTCAGGATGTCTTGAATTTGCCGGAGTGGCCGGTTAGTTCAACTGCTTTTGGCGGAAAGCTATTGTTGTCGGATAGTCCGGAAATGGTTCCAGCAGATGGTATTACATATCAGGATACGGTTAGCGGTGAAGCACGCCTGTTTTTTCATCATGTCAATGATACGGCTGTGCTCAAGAAAGTGATTGTTTTATTAGAAAACCAGGGATCGGAAACAGCCAATATTACGGTTGTGCGTTACGGACTGGGCGGACCTAGTCTGGACTATTTGAGGGTGGGCAAAGATGCCCAGATGCAGTACCTTAAAAATGATAATCTGTACCTGGTGGAAGTACTGCCCAACAGTCATAAATTGCTGGATACGCAGCTCGATCAATTGGTTGTGGAACCAGGCATGCTGGTGAATGGCATCTATGATTTTAAAGCAGATCAGCCGATTAAGGTCAGTGTCATGATGCTGCCGGTTGATGCAGACATTGAAACATTTGCTGCCACAGCTCGTGTTTTGCCGGCCGATCAGCATCGCTTACGCGGTACTTTTGATGGTAAAGACCGGCTGATTACTGGGAAAAAGGCTTACACCAGCAAGGAAGGTATGGTGGTTGTTACATTGGCGGACAATGAGATTGACCGCTATGTGACCGGTATTGATGCCACCGACGGCAGCAAGGTTTTGAATTATGGCAACTATGGCATTGTCTATAAGCTCTATTTGCCTACGACTTATCAGGATCATATTGCCTATTACCTGAATCCGCGCGGGGGTGTTTATGCAGGCGGGATTGGGTTGAAATACCGTCACCAGTACCAGTATGCGCTGGAAACCCCTTCCGGCCAATTGTGTTTTGGCGAAAATAAGACCACCGATTTTGAGCATTTAGGAGTATATGAAGGTGGCCAATCGTTATGGCTGACCTTCAGTCCGCCGGGAGCTTCCAATTTGCCTGTTAAGTTGGTTCTTGTGCCGCAAGAAGGAATTAGCTTGATTCCTGAGGAGAAACAAGCTAAAATAAACTAAGCACAATATTATTTTTTTGCGGCAAGGAGGGATTTACCATGGCTAAACGCATCACAACCGTGAATAAAGCGAATCTGCAAAATACGGTACATACCGGCGGTTGCGGAGAGTGCCAGGCTTCCTGCCAGTCGGCATGCAAAACTTCATGCACCGTTGGCAACCAGGTCTGTCAGAAGTAGACCGCAAGGATAGCCCCTTGCCGATATTCCGGCAAGGGGCTTATTTTGTTGGGCTTGCTCATAATGAATGGAGAACGATGTTAAACCACAGAGTACACAGAGGACGCAGAGGGTAACGAAGAGGATTGCGATGATATCGCGATTTAACATTTCGTTTCCTCTGCGTACTCTGCGCCCTCTGCGGTTCAATTTATTTTATGTGGAGAGGTTGAACGTTTACTCATGAATATCCATAAGTTTTATTTGAATGGTTTATATATTTTGCTGGATGTCAACAGCGGAGCGGTCCATGTGGTGGATCAGATGATCTTTGACATGCTGGACGTTTTTACCGGTGATAATGATGCAGAAGTGCTCGCGGCTTTGAGCGGGCGCTATGATTCCCGGGAGCTGACGGAAGCGCTGGCTGAGCTGCATGAACTGATGGCTGCCCAGCAGTTGTTTGCGCCGGCATTGAATGTGCCGCCAACGTTTAGCGACAAGCCGCTGGTGAAATCCCTGTGCCTGCATGTGGCGCATGACTGTAATCTGCGCTGCCACTACTGTTTTGCCGGTACCGGCGACTTTGGCCATAGCCGGGGTTTGATGCCAAAGGAAATTGGCGAGCAGGCGGTCGATTTCATCATTGCCAACAGCGGCCAGCGCCGGAACTGTGAACTCGACTTTTTTGGCGGTGAACCACTGTTGAATATGGAAACAGTCAAACATGTGGTGTCCTATGTCCGCCGCAGGGAGCAGGAAACCGGCAAAGTGTTCAAGCTGACGCTGACTACTAACGGCGTTTTGCTTAATGATGACGCCATTCAATATCTGAACGAGAACAATATCAGCCTGGTGCTCAGTATGGACGGACGTCAGGAAGTGCATGACCACATGCGTCCTTATGCCGATGGCAGCGGCAGCTTCCGTGATGTGGCAACCAATGTCCGCAAGGCTATCCGTTCCCGGAACAACCAGAATTACTATTTACGCGGTACCTTTACCGCCCATAACCTGGACTTTGCGGCTGACGTGCTGGCCATGGCCGACCTTGGCTTTACTCAGCTTTCGGTTGAGCCGGTGGTCGCGAAGGACTGTGATTACGCTTTAGAGGAAGAACATCTGCCGGTATTGTTTGAGCAATATGAGCAATTGGCGGTTGAGTACCTCAACCGTAAGTTACATGGTCCGGCCTTTGATTTCTTTCACTTTAATCTGGATATCAACAATGGCCCCTGTGTAGCCAAACGTCTGAGCGGCTGTGGGGCCGGTCATGAATATTTTGCTGTCACGCCGGAAGGGGACTTGTATCCATGTCACCAGTTTGTCGGCCGGGACGAATACTTGCTGGGAAATTTGGCCGAAGGCGTGACCAAGAAGGAATTGCCGGAGCAATTCCGTAAAGCCCATGTTCTGAATAAACCGGAATGCCGCGATTGCTGGGCCCGTTTTTATTGCAGCGGCGGCTGTCATGCCAATGCCCAGTTGTTCAACAACCGCATTGACCAGCCTTATAAAATAGGCTGTGAGCTGCAGAAAAAACGCCTGGAATGTGCCTTGATGATTCAGGCCAAACTGGCGCTTACAGCAAATGAACAATAAAAACTTTTAAACCGCAGAGGACGCAGAGGGTTACGGGCGCGATGAATATCGCGCCTAATTTTTTTTGCTCCCCCTCTGCGTCCTCCGCGTACTCTGCGGTTCATTTTATTTTTTCCCCTGGTAGGTTTTTCCGTGCTGCAGCGCGAATGATCAGTAGAAAGAAAAGGGAGTGATGATGTTGCCACATGTATGGATGAGTGAGGATGCTGCGATTGATTTTTTAAAGAATAATCTTGTTGGCAGGCTGGCTACCTGTGATGCTGACGGGCAGCCGTATGTCATTGCCGTTAATTATGTATATCATGAAGGTAAAGTCTATTTTCATAGCAAAAACAGCGGCCACAAATTGGACAACCTGGCGGTGAATGCAAGGGTCTGCTTTGAAGTCAGCCGGGTGGATGAACTGGTCATTCAGGCCAATCCTTGCAAAAGTTCGACCCGCTATTCCTCGGTGGTTGTTTTTGGCCAGGCCGGCTTGCTGGAACACCCTGAAGAAAAGGCGGCTGTTTTGAACGCTATTATGGCCAGTCATGCCGGCGGAAAAGATATTCATCCCGTTACGGTCCCCATGGCGGATAGCTGTGCGGTCATTGCCATCACCATTACGAAATTAACCGGAAAAAGAAATATTCATCCGGCCTGACGTGTTTTGAGGCAGCTTAGCAAACAGATTTGTATTGACTCGGTGATTTTGCGTATATTATAGAGGAATTTGACTGGTATTACAGGTTAACCGGTCAGCGGGGCGGGCCGACGAAAGGAAAAGGACGGGGAAAGGGAGAGTGGCATGATTCCTGAATTGGATATGGTATTCAGGCTTGCGGCAGCCGGCTTGCTGGGCGGTGTTGTCGGCTATGAGCGGCAAGCACGTCATAAATCAGCCGGCTTGCGGACTCATATTTTAGTCAGCATGGGTTCGTGCCTGATTATGATTTTATCCATCAACATTTACCACAGCGTGCAGGGGCTGACCAATGCTGATCCGACCCGGCTGGCCGCCCAGGTGGTCAGTGGAATTGGTTTTCTCGGGGCAGGCAGTATTATGAAAGAAGGGGTCACGGTAAAAGGTCTGACGACGGCGGCCAGCCTATGGGTAGTATCCGGAGTCGGGCTGGCCATTGGCAGCGGCTACTATTTGGCTGCCGTGGTTACGACGTTATTAATCTTTATTACCCTGACCGCTTTAACCAAAGTGGAACATCGCAGCTGCACCATTGACACCGCTACCTTGGCGATTACCACCCTGGATCAGCCAGGCCAGCTTGGCCTGATTTGCTCCAGGCTGGGGGAACAAAACATCAGCATTGTTGATGTCAAGATCGAAGAGCGAGAGCCTATGATCATTATTATGGCGATTCGCCTGCCGGTTCACCGCACCATTCCAGACGTGATCACGACCATCCTGGAAGTGAGCGGAGTGAGTGAAGTTCGCCATGAGTGTTGAAACGGCCGGGATCATCGGTGAAAATAGAGGCAACTTCAAAATCCTGCACCCAGGTATATTCTTCCCAGGTGTTGATCGTATAAGTGTGGATCGCTATGCCGGCGGCTTGGGCGGCTATGCACCAGTCCCGGTCGAGCGACTGCCAAAAGGGATGGAAAAAGTCAGCCTGGGTGGCGGTCAGCAGCTCAAACGGATTGATTGGCCGGCATTCGAACAGAACGCCGGTCTTTATTGTGGGATCCAGCTCCTTTACCCGTTTTAAGGAGGGATGATAAAAGGAGGAAATGAGGGTGCGTTCGCCGACGGCAGCCTGGTGAATGTGCTGAAGCACTTTTTCTTCGATTCCCGGATAAATCACCGGTCCGTTTTTAATTTCGATATTCAGCTGCATGGGGATGGGTTTAAACCACTCGAGAAATTCCCTTAAGGTGAGCAGCTTTTGTCCCTGGTAGTCGGTACTGAACCAACCGCCAAAATCATACCGCTTCAGTTCGGACAGGGTATGATCTTTGATCCAGCCCAGGCCATTGCTGGTCCGGTCGATGGTAGGATCATGACAGATGACCAGTTGTCCGTCCTTGCTGAGTTGAACATCCAATTCAATTCCGTCGGCTCCCAATTGCCGGGCCAGCTCGAAGGCTGCCAGCGTGTTTTCGGGAGCATGCGCGCGGGCGCCGCGATGCGCGAAAATACGCATAATCATCACTCCTTTTACTCAGGTTACTTTAGCTTGCTCCAAAATGAGTACACCAGCCAGCATTCAACAATTTCTGCTGCGCCTGTCAAATAAAGAAATATTTCCTGGGAAATACCAAAAAAATGGTTGTTGAAAGCCGACAAATTTCTAAGGAATTTTTCATGCAGGTGGGTCATAATAGGTTTGAGTCATAAAAATCCACTTTCGGCAATAAACTTTTATAGTCGCAATCTTTTGTTTAGTAACGGAGCAATTTTTAACAATATTCAGGAAGATTTTTTCCAAAGAAGCAGGAATTGATCTCCCTATGGCGAACAAGAAAAATACAGCAGTATATTTTTTACCCTGTTGGGACATATAATGTTCCGGCGGGACGATGATAACCCCGGGAGGTAACGTGGAAAAAATCATCAGATTGCAAAGGAAGATTGCACCCGATCTAGTGTCAGTTGTCGAAGAACGGTATAACATCCTAAAGCATATCCAATATGCCCAACCCATTGGACGACGGGCGTTAGCCGCAGTATTAGGGCTAAGCGAACGGGTGGTCCGGGCCGATGTAGAGTTCTTGAAAGAAGCCGGGCTTGTCGATTTTTCTGGTTTAGGCATGTCTGTCACTGAAGAAGGTCATAATTTGATTGCCGATTTGGCACAATATGTAGGGATTTTGCATGGGCTGACCAAACTGGAATCTACTCTGGCTGAAACACTCGGGATTAAACACGTGGTGATTGTACCGGGTGACAGTGATTCGGATCAGGCTGTCCTGCGTGAATTAGGAAGGACTGCAACGGGAATATTATCAGAATATTTGCAAGATAACATGGTTATCGCGGTCAGTGGCGGATCGACCATGGCTACCCTAGCCGAGACGATCAGCACTTCCCTGCCGACTGTTACCGTGGTGCCGGCACGGGGCGGGCTGGGAGAACAGGTCGAGTACCAGGCCAATATTATTGCCGCTGTTATGGCAGCCAAATTAGGGGGGCGCTATCGCCTGCTGCATATTCCGGACGGCATGAGCGAGGAAGCTTTGGAAGCCGTCAGGGCTAGTGATCCGAATGTGGCCGAAGTGGCCGATATGATTAAACATGCCGATGTACTGATTCATGGCGTTGGTGAGGCCCAGACCATGGCTTTGCGCCGCAGTCATGAACCGGATATTATTCATTATATTACGCAGAATTGTGTCGGAGAAGCATTAGGCCATTATTTTTCATTGGATGGGCATTGTGTGTATACGACCAATAGTGTAGGTTTTCGTCTGAATGATCTGGCAGAAGTAGGGAAGGTCATTGCGGTAGCCGGCGGCCGGAAAAAGGCAGAAGCTATTGTAGCCGTGACCCGGGCGGGCAGTCAGGATGTACTGATTATTGATGAAGCTGCCGCCAGAGCCATTCAGTCAATTATATAGCTCATGGCGCAAGCCAGGCAATTAAAATTTAGGAGGTATTCTTTATCATGGCAACAAAAGTAGGGATTAATGGTTTTGGTCGAATTGGTCGTAATGTATTTCGTGCGGCATTAAACAATCCGGCTGTTGACATTGTAGCAGTAAACGATTTAACCGATGCCAAAACATTGGCACATTTATTAAAATACGATTCCGTGCATGGCATTTTGAATGCGGATGTGTCGGTAGACGGCAGCAACATCATTGTGAACGGCAAAGCGATTCAGGTTATTGCTGAGCGTGAACCGGCAAAACTGCCTTGGAAAGACCTTGGTGTCGAAGTAGTGGTTGAGTCAACCGGCCGTTTCACCGATCGTGAAAAAGCCGCTGCCCACTTAGAAGCAGGCGCGAAGAAAGTCATTATTTCCGCACCGGCGAAAAAAGAAGATATCACCATCGTTATGGGTGTTAACGAAGATAAATATGAAGCAGCCAACCATCATGTCATTTCCAATGCTTCCTGCACCACCAACTGCCTGGCACCGTTCGCTAAAGTCCTCCATGAAAAATTCGGCATTAAACGCGGCTTGATGACAACCGTACATGCCTATACCAACGACCAGCAAATTCTGGACTTACCTCATAAAGATTTACGCCGTGCCCGCGCTGCCGGCATGTCGATCATCCCAACCACCACCGGTGCGGCCAAAGCGGTTGCTTTGGTACTGCCTGAACTCAAAGGCAAACTGAACGGTTTTGCCATGCGGGTTCCAACTCCTAATGTATCGGTCGTGGATCTGGTTGCTGAACTGGAAAAAGAAGCGACTGCTGAAGAAATCAATGCGGCTTTGAAGGCTGCTGCTGAAGGTGAATTGAAAGGCATTCTGGCTTATACCGAAGAGCCGCTGGTTTCCAAAGACTTTAACGGCAATCCGCATTCTTCGATTGTCGATGCTCTGTCCACCATGGTCATTGAAGGAACAATGGTCAAAGTGGTTTCCTGGTATGACAATGAATGGGGCTACTCCAACCGGGTTGTTGATTTGATCGAGTTCGTTGCCAGAAAAGGCCTGTAAAATCGAGACGGAAAAGCAGAGGGTCACCTTGTGTGGCCCTCTTTGGAGGTAATGCGTATGGAAAAGAAAAGTCTGCGTGATGTTGCTGTCAGCGGCAAAAGAGTGTTTATCCGGGTGGACTACAATGTACCGATGGATAAAGCCGGAA
This sequence comes from uncultured Selenomonadales bacterium, assembly GCA_946407015.1. Classification (GTDB taxonomy): domain Bacteria; phylum Bacillota; class Negativicutes; order DSM-1736; family Dendrosporobacteraceae; genus CAMJML01. The sequence continues at coordinate 61,607 of CAMJML010000004.1, forward strand.
ATATTACCAATGACACCAGAATCCGGGCCACTCTGCCAACGTTGAAATATTTGCTGGAAAACAATGCGGCCGTGATTATCGGCAGCCATCTTGGCCGTCCCAAAGGGCAGAAGGTACCGGAGTATACATTGGCCCCCATCGCCAAACGGCTTTCCGAACTGCTGGGCCAGGAAGTCAAGTTTGCACCCGACTGCATTGGTCCGGTTGTCACTGAAATGGCGCAAAGCCTGCAGGCCGGCCAGGTTTTACTGTTGGAAAACCTGCGTTACTATAAAGAAGAAGAAAAAAATGATGCCAAGTTTTCCAGTGAACTGGCCGGTTTAGCCGAAATCGCCATCAATGACGCTTTTGGCGTATCCCACCGGGCTCATGCTTCGGTGGAAGGTATCACGAAATTTATTCCGGCAGTTGCTGGTTTTCTGATGGAAAAAGAAATTTCCTTCCTTGGCAAAGCTGTGTCCAATCCGGCCCGGCCGTTTGTAGCCATTATCGGCGGCGCTAAAGTGTCTGATAAGATTGGCGTGATTGACAATCTGCTGAGCAAGGTGGATACCCTCATTATTGGCGGTGGTATGGCCAATACCTTTATTGCCGCTCAAGGCTATCAAACCGGTAAATCCTTAATTGAAGGCGATAAGCTGGAGCTGGCCCGTGAACTGATGGACAAAGCCAAAACCACCGGCGTCAAACTGCTGCTGCCAACCGATGTGGTGATAGCCGATCAGTTTGCTGCCGATGCCCAGCATAAAACAGTCGGTTTGGATGCCATTGAGGCCGATTGGATGGCACTGGATATTGGCCCGGCTACGGCAGCCAAATATGCCGCTGCCCTGAAAACGGCCCAGACTGTGGTCTGGAACGGCCCGATGGGCGTTTTCGAATTTGATGCTTTTGCCAAGGGGACTGAAGCGGTTGCCCAGGCGGTTGCGGCTTCATCCGCCATTAGTATTGTTGGCGGCGGCGACTCTATTGCGGCGCTGGAAAAAACCGGACTGGCGGAACAAATCAGTCATATCTCGACCGGTGGCGGAGCTTCACTGGAATTTCTTGAAGGCAAAGTGCTGCCTGGAATTGCAGCCTTAGCGGATAAATAGGGGGAGATTTGATGCGTAAACCAATTCTTGCAGGCAACTGGAAGATGCATAAGACGGTCACTGAAGCGGTGGCTTTGGTGCAGGAATTAGGAAGATTAACGGCCGATGCCAAAGATGTTGATATTGTGGTTTGTCCGACCTTTACGGCCTTGTTTGTCGTACGGGAAGCCTTGTCCGGAACCAATATTCAACTGGGTGCGCAGAATATGCATTGGGAAAAGCAAGGCGCTTTTACCGGTGAAATTTCTCCAGGCATGCTCAAAGATGTCGGCTGCCAGTATGTCATTATCGGGCACTCGGAACGCCGTCAGTATTTTGCCGAAACCGATCAAACGGTCAATCAGAAATTGAAAGCTGCGCTGGCTAATGAACTGACCCCGATCTTCTGCGTGGGTGAATCCCTGGAGCAGCGGGAAGCCGGCACCACCGAAGCGGTTGTCCTGGAGCAGGTACGTGCCGGTTTAGCGGGCTTAAGTGCTGAACAGGTCGCCAGCCTGGTTGTTGCTTATGAACCAATCTGGGCGATTGGCACAGGCCGGACCGCTTCGGCTGAGGATGCCAATGCCGTTTGCAAGTTTATCCGGGTATCTATTGCCAAACTGTTTGGTCAAGACAGTGCGGACCGGGTCCGGATTCAATACGGCGGCAGCGTAAAAGCGGATAATATTGCCGAACTGATGGCAAAAAGTGATATCGACGGTGCTTTGGTAGGCGGCGCTGCGCTGGATGCCGTTGGTTTCAGCAAAATCGTTAAATTTTAGAACCGGGTGGGTAAACAAATGGCAAAATTGAAAACCCCTTTAGCATTGGTCATCTTAGACGGCTGGGGAATTGGCAAGGGGACAGATTCCTACAATGCCATTGCCAAGGCCCGCACGCCTCATATGACCCTGCTGTCCGAAATGTATCCGTCGACTACCCTGACTTGCTCAGGGGAAGCGGTCGGGTTGCCGGAAGGGCAAATGGGCAATTCTGAAGTCGGACATTTGAATATTGGTGCCGGCCGGGTGGTATATCAGGAATTAACCCGGATTACCAAAGCCATTCGTGATGGCGACTTCTTTACCAATCCGGTGCTGGTCGATACGATCAATAAAACCAAAGCGGCTGACGGGGCGCTGCATTTGATGGGCCTCTTGTCGGACGGAGGGGTTCATAGCCACAGCCAGCATCTCTATGCGCTGCTGGAACTGGCCAAACGCCATGGCCTGGAGCGGGTGTATGTGCATGCTTACCTGGATGGGCGTGATGTTCCACCCTCCAGTGCGGCCGGCTTTGTGCAGGAACTGGAAGCTAAAATTGCTGAAATCGGGATTGGCCGCATGGCCACCATTGCCGGCCGTTATTATGCCATGGACCGCGACAAACGCTGGGACCGGACGGAGAAAGCGTATGCCGCCCTGGTTTACCGGACCGGTGAACATGCCTCCTCCGGCTTGCAGGCTGTTGAACAGGCCTATCAGCAAGGGCAGACCGATGAGTTTGTGCTGCCAACCGTCATTGACGGCTGCGGGGATTGCGGCATCAAAGACGGCGATGGGGTCATCTTTTTCAACTTCCGGCCCGACCGGGCCCGGCAATTGACCAGGGCCTTCGTTGATCCGGAGTTTAGCGGCTTTGAACGGAAAACCGGCTTTTTCCCCCTTCACTTTGCCACCATGACCCAATATGACGAGACACTGCCGGTTGAAGTTGCCTATAAGCCTCAATATTTAAAGAATACGCTGGGCGAAGTGTTTGCTCAGGCCGGTTTGAAGCAACTGCGCATTGCCGAAACTGAAAAATATGCTCATGTGACCTTTTTCTTCAACGGCGGGGAAGAAAAGCCTTCGGACGGTGAAGAACGCATCTTGATCGCCTCGCCTAAAGTGGCTACCTATGATTTGCAGCCGACCATGAGCGCTATTGAAGTAACCGACCGGGTGGTTCAGGAAATTAAGTCCGGACAATATGATTTGATTATTTTGAACTATGCCAATTGTGATATGGTAGGCCATACCGGGGTATTCCCGGCTGCCGTGGAGGCGGTGAGTACAGTTGATGCCTGCGTGGGCCGTCTGGTGGAAGCCATGCGCAGCAGCGGCGGTATTACCTGCATTACGGCGGATCATGGCAATGCCGAGCTGATGGTGGATCCGGTGACGGGCGAGCCGTTTACCGCTCACACTACCAATGAAGTACCTTTTATCATGGTGTCAGAGCACCATCGCAGCAGCAAGCTGCGTCCGGGTATTTTGGCTGATATTTCCCCAACTCTTCTGGAATTGGCCGGAATGGACATACCGTCCGAAATGACCGGTACCAGTTTAATCAAGAAAGCTTGTGAATAGACCAATATATTCAGGAGGTTTGAAACATGACAATTATTACTGATGTTTTCGCCCGTGAAATTATGGATTCCCGGGGCAACCCGACCGTTGAGGTGGATGTCGTTCTGGAAGACGGCAGCCTTGGCCGTGCGGCCGTTCCTTCCGGTGCTTCTACCGGTATGTACGAAGCGGTTGAACTGCGTGACGGTGATAAAGGCCGTTACTTGGGCAAAGGGGTTTTAAAAGCCGTTGAGAATGTCAACAGCATTATTGCTCCTGAGCTGATCGGCATGGATGCCCTGGATCAAGTGGGGATTGATGAAACCATGCTGGAACTGGACGGTACCCCGAATAAAGGCAAATTAGGTGCCAATGCCATTCTCGGTGTTTCGATGGCTGTAGCTAAAGCGGCAGCTGCTGCTTTAGGTGTATCCTTGTATCAATATTTAGGTGGCTTCAATGCCAAACAATTGCCTGTTCCCATGATGAACATTTTAAATGGCGGACAGCATGCCGACAACAATGTCGACATTCAGGAATTTATGGTGATGCCGGTTGGTGCTACCAGCTTTGCTGAAGCGCTGCGCATGGGTGCAGAAGTGTACCATAGCCTCAAGAGCGTGCTGAAAGGCCGCGGCCTGAGCACCGCTATTGGGGATGAAGGCGGCTTTGCTCCAAACCTGGCTTCCAATGAGCAAGCGTTGGAAGTGATTATCGAAGCCATTGAGAAAGCGGGTTACAAACCGGGTGAGCAAATTGCCCTGGCCCTTGATGTGGCGTCTTCTGAAATGTTTAAAGACGGCAAGTATCACCTGGAAGGTGAAGGCTTGGTGAAAACCGCTGCCGAGATGGTGGATTTCTACAGTGCCTTAGTGGAAAAATACCCGATTATCTCGATTGAAGATGGTATGGCTGAAGATGACTGGGAAGGCTGGACGTTGATTACCGAGCGTCTGGGCGGTAAAATCCAGTTGGTGGGCGATGATTTATTTGTGACTAATACCGAGCGTTTAAGCCGCGGGATTGAAGTCAAAGTCGCCAATTCCATTTTGGTCAAAGTCAACCAAATCGGAACACTGACTGAAACTTTCGATACCATGGAAATGGCCAAACGTGCTGGTTATACCTGCGTGGTTTCCCATCGTTCCGGCGAAACCGAAGATGCTACCATTGCCGATATTGCTGTGGCCGTCAATGCCGGACAGATCAAAACCGGTGCTCCGGCCCGTACCGACCGGATTGCCAAATACAATCAATTGCTGCGTATTGAAGAGGAGCTGGGCAGCACGGCCCGCTACCTTGGCCGTCAAGTATTCTATAACCTGAAATAGCCGATTGTCAGGCGGGCCTGGTTATCACTGGGGCCGCCTGCTTGTTTCTTCGTTATCCTACAGGGAAAAGATGACAGGAATCACAAGTTTTTTCGATTCTAGAGCAGGATTTTGGGAATTTTCGGATAATTAAAACAATAGTAAGTTTAGATACGGAATGATCAAAATATCCCCGCAACTTCATATTGACAGGATCAGAGTATGAGAGAGTCCGCAATTGCATCTTGAGCAAACAGCAAGGTGTAGTTCGGGCTTTTTTCTTATCAGTCTGCAGGGAGATTTTGGCCTTTTACACCAAACAAGGAGGCACTAGGATGACGAAGCGGGCGGTTATTTTACAGGTGGTTGGAGTAGCGGTTTTATGTGCGGAGGTTCTTTGGCTCTATGAGAAAATGAACAGCTTCTGGCTGGCTGTTTTGAGCGGGCTGGTGACAGGCAGCATCCTGATTTTGATCGGCTACTGCCGGCCGTTTCAGGACCAGCCGCAGCGACCGGAACAAACGGAGGGTCCGTCCTGTTTCAAGCCGAAGGAGACAATTGATATTGATTTATTCGGGATGGCGGAGAGCCTGGCTTTTGTTTCCCAGCAATTGGTCTGGGTGGTGGATCAAAATAAATCAGCGCTGAAAAAGCTGGGCAGCCTGTCGCTGGAGATCAGCCGTCAGAGTGAGACCAATGCCAGCAGCGTGGAGGAAACGGCTGCCGGTGTGCAGGATATTGCTTCGACGGCGTCGACTGTTTTTGCGGCTTCGCAGGAAAGCTTGCAGCAGTGTCAAAACTCGGCGGCTTTAGCCGCTAAACAGCAGGGGCAGATCGAAGAGGTTGGGGCGACGCTGTTAACAGTGGCCGGGATTGTTCATGAATCAGTCCGGCATATTGAGGAGCTTAATCAGGCTTCGGAAAAGATCAATGACTTTGTCGGAAAAATTCGCGGGATTGCCAGTCAAACCAATTTGCTGGCATTAAACGCTGCGATTGAAGCGGCCAGAGCCGGGGAGAGCGGCCGCGGCTTTGCCGTTGTGGCCGAGGAAGTGCGTAAACTGGCCGGGGAGAGTGAACTGATTACCGGTGAGGTAGAAGAGCTGGTGCGCAATATCGTGACCAAGACCAAAGGAGTTACGGAAACTATGCAGTCCGGCAATAAACGCCTGACCGGCGTTGAAGGACTGACCCGCAGTGCCGCAGAGGCCATGCGGGAAATGACCGGCAATTTTAACCGGATCGAGCAAACGGTTGCCCGCTTATGCCAGTTATCGAGCGATCAGCGCATGACGACCGAGCAAATGGCGCAAGTTGTCGAAACCATTGGCTCCGCTACGGTTGAGATTGCCGGCAGTACCCAGGATGCCATGCACAGTGTCGGCCTGCAGGAAAAAAGTGCGGCTGAAATGTATCAGCATGCGAAAAATATGGCGGTCACGGCTGAAAAATTGCAGGAAGCAGCGGTACGGTTTAAAAAGGCCGATGAGTTAATCTTCGGGGTGAATCCTTTTGTTGCGCCCCAGGTCATCAAAGAGTCATATGTTCCCATTTTGGAAACAGCCGCCGGCAAGATGGGAATGAAGGCCAGAGTGGTCATTGTTTCGGATTATGATGCCTTAGGCCGGGCCTTGCTGAACGGCATGGTGGACATTGGCTGGTTCTCCCCTTTTGCCTATGTATCGGCGAAAGACAAGGGCAATATTATTCCCATTGTCACTCCGATTGTCAATCAAACTACAGCCTATCAAGGCTATATCATTACCCGGGCTGATTCGAAGATTAAGGAACTCAACGATCTGCAAGGCAGCAAATTCGGGTTTGTCGATCCTCAGTCCGCCTCCGGCTATGTGTATCCCCGGGCGCTGCTCGTAGAGCAAGGCAAAAATCCTGAAAAGTTTTTTGGTGAAACCACCTTCCTTGGCAGTCACGACCGGGTTATTGATGCGGTGCTGGACGGCTCGATTGAGGCCGGAGCCACCTATTCGGAGGCCATGGACAGGGCCAAGGCCAAAGGGATTGCGGTAGACAAGCTGACCATTTTAGCCAAAACTGAACTGATTCCCAAAGATGTTATCGCCGGACGGCAGGAGCTGGAAAGCCGTTGTGTGCAGGAACTGGCGCAGGCCTTTAAGGCCATCAGCGACCGCAACAGCCAGTATGCGGGCTTTATGAAAAAGACGCATATTAATGGCTTTGTGGATAGTGATGATCAAAACTATGAGGTAGTACGCCGGGCTTCTAGATTGCTGCAGGCCAAACGGTAACGTGGTGCGCACACCGGAGAATGTGCAAGAAAACTGCATATTTTTTGTGTCCTGTGCGTAGGTATGAATAAAAGTAAATATGTGTGAATTTTCTAATAGTATTGCTCTTTTTAGTCGAAATGTGTTATGATAAGAGGGACAGGTAAGTATAATCAAATATTGCGGATAGAGACAATGACAATCCGAAACGCGACACGCTGATAGCATGTCTGCTTCGGATTGTTTCTTTTTCGGGCGAATCATGCCATATGATTGTGAACAGTCTTTTGGCAGAACGCTTCATGACCAATGACAATATTTGATAAAATGGATATATGGGCTAGAGATGAGGAGCAGTCCTATTGTGTTCACTAGATGGGTAACCAGGCTAGTGTGCTTAGGGCTGCTTTATTATTTTGCAAAGGAGAATTCAGTGATGCAAAAGACGACAGTGGTGGTTATCGGCGGGGGCGCAACAGGGGTCGGCATTCTTCGCGATTTATGCATGAGAGGAGTGGACGCCATCTTAGTGGAGCAGCGCGATCTGGCTTACGGAACAAGCTCGCGCTATCACGGGCTGCTGCACAGCGGCGGGCGCTATGCGGTAAAAGATGCGGAAGCAGGCAAGGAATGCATTGAGGAGAACACCATCTTACGCAAAATTGGCCGGCATTGTGTCGAAGCAACCGAAGGTTTTTTTGTCCGGACCGAAGCAGACAGTGAGGATTTTGAAGTCAAATGGGTGGAAGCCTGCTCGAAAGTGGGCATTCCGGTCATTCCGCTGTCGGTCCAGGAAGCGCTGCGGCTGGAGCCCAATTTAAGTCCGAAAATAAAATCCGTCTACCGCATTCCGGATGCTGCCATCGACGGGTTTCGCATGGTATGGCAAAATGCTGCCTCGGCGCGGAAATACGGTGGCCGTATTCTCACCTATACCGAAGTGACCGAAATTGAAAATACCAATGGTCAAGTGACAGGCTTGACGGTTCGCAATACAATCAGTGGACAGACCGACAAAATTCAATGCGATTTTGTGGTCAGTGCAGCCGGTTCCTGGGCCGGGCAAATTGCCCAATCGGCCGGTATTACCGTCAATGTCCAGCCGGACAGAGGGACCTTGATTGCCTTTAATCACCGGATTAGCAGCCGGGTCATCAACCGGCTGCGGCCGGCTGCCGATGGGGATATTTTTGTTCCTCATGGTTCGATTACCATTTTAGGTACGACTTCTTCGGCGGCCGACCGTCCGGATGATACCACTCCGTCTTCGGCTGAGATTGTGAGACTGCTGGATATTGGTCACGCTTTGTTTGAGGACATCCGCGATTACCGGATTCTGCGGGCCTTTACCGGTACCCGGCCGCTCTATAGTGCCGATCCGAACGCCAAAGGCCGGGGAGCCTCGCGCAACTTTGTCATCCTCGATCATGCCCATGAGGGGCTGAAAGGTTTTGTCAGCATTGTCGGGGGGAAATTTACCACTTACCGGCTGATGGCGGAAAAGGTTACCGACCTGGTCTGTCACTATCTCAATGTGAAAGAGCCTTGCCGGACCGCAAGCGAAGATATTGTACCCGATCCATCGGCCGAGCTGATGGCTAAAGCCAAGCTGTATTTCCCTGCTTATGGCACCAAGCTGGCAGCATCCCGCCTGGGGGCTGACGGACTGGAGCGGGTGGTCAAACGGATGCAGGAAAAACCTGAAAAGAGCCAATTGCTCTGTGAGTGTGAAAACGTCACCCTGGCTGAAGTGGAAGAGGCCGCAGCCGACAGCACCAGCCATATGCTCAGTGACGTGCGCCGTAAGACCCGCATGGGGATGGGGACTTGCCAAGGGGCATTCTGTACCTATCGCAGCGTGGGGGCGGTCGATGCTAACGGGCTGTCCTGGGGACAGGATACCGGCGGTTTGTTTAAAGAGTTCCTGCAGGCCCGCTGGAATGGCATCCGGCCTGTTTTGTGGGGCAATGTCATCCGGGAAGCTGAATTGACGCGCGGCATTTATGACGCGACTTTAAATATAAATGGGGCGATCAACAATGAGAAATAATGATGTCATCGTGATTGGCGGCGGCTTGGCCGGATTGTTTGCGGCTGCGGTTGCGGCCAGGCAGGGGCGGAAGGTCAGGGTGCTGGCCTATGGGGCTGGTGCACTCAATATCGGCGGCGGAATTATTGATGTGTTAGGCTATGGCTATGATGCCCGGCCGCTATCCAGCCCGGAGGCCGGATTAGCTGATTTGCCGCCAGAGCATCCTTATCATAAAATCGGCCGGACCGCACTGGCGGATGCCCTGGCATTTTTTCAGGACATCACGGTAGCGGAAGGCTACGAATATCAGGGCAGTCTTCAAGAAATGCAATGGCTGCCAACGGCAGCCGGGACGCTCAAGCCGACCTGTCTGCTGCCTAAGACGATGAATCCGGCTGTGCTGAAACAGACCGACCGGGTGTATGTGGTTGGCTTTGACTACTTGAAAGATTTTTATCCTCAATTGGTGGCACGCAACCTGCAGCCTTATTTCAAGCACCAGACCTTTACGGCTGACTTGTGCAGCCTGAACTTTGCCGAAGGACGGGATGTTTCGTCCCTGGATATTGCCCGCTGGCTGGATACGCCTGAAGGGCAGGACAGTTTCCTCAAGCAGTTGAAGCGTAAAGTCGAGCCGGGCAGCGCCATCCTGATTCCGCCGGTGCTGGGTACCCAGCCGGATTATACGTTGGCCGGCAAGCTGGAAGCAGAACTCAAGTGCCGGTTTGTCGAAACAGCGGCCCTGCCACCGGCTGTAACCGGGCTGAGGCTGCGGACGCTGCTGCTTAATTATCTGAAGAAACAAGGCGTTATCGTAGTGGAAAAGGCCTTGGTTTCAGGAGCGATGGTGGACCAGGGGCTGTGTACCGCTGTGATGACTGAGAATTTTGACCGTCAGCGTACTTATCAGGCTAAAGCCTATATTCTGGCCAATGGCGGTTTTTATGGCGGCGGACTGGTGGCTCAGCCCGGACGGGTCATCGAACCGATCTTTAACATACCGGTCGCTGCTCCTGAGGCACAGGAAGACTGGTCTAATGCCCAGTTGTTTTCGGGTGAGAAACAACAGTTTGCCCAATTGGGAATCCAGGTGGATGAAGCCATGCGGCCGCTGTCCGCTGATGGCAGCATCCTGCTGAGCAACGTGCATGTTGCCGGTAAAAGTTTGGGCGGCTATGATTTCTGTTTCGAAAAGTCTGGTAATGGGGTGGCGCTTGCTTCGGCCTATCAAGCAGCCATTTCATGTTAAGGGAGAGGCGAAAATATGAGTAAACATCTGATTAATCCTGATCGTTGTACAGCTTGCACCAGCTGTATTGCCCAATGTCCGGTCACCGCAGCCACCCGGAAGTTCCGCGGTCCCAAAATGGTCGGGCCGGCGCTGGAGAGAATGCGTTTGTCCCAGGAGGATGACGAACCTTCTTTAGATTACTGCTCTAATTGTAAGAACTGCGATATCTCCTGTCCGTTCGGTGTACCGGTATCAACGTTGAATATGCTGGCCCGCGCTAAGCAGTATCAAAAGAAAAAACAAAGTCTGCGGGACCATATCTTATCCCACGGTGAGCAAATGGCCAAAATGGGTGAGCTGATTCCCGGTATGGCGGCCATGACCAACTTGGGTATGAGTATTGGCCGGAAACTTGGGCTGCTGGATTTAGTGGGAATTGCCGGAAAGGCCCCGCTGCCGGCCTATGCCTCCAGTTCTTTTATGAAACAATTTAAAAACCTGAAACAGCAGTCGTTTCCCGATAAAGTGGTATTCTTCCCAGGCTGTTTCATTAACTATAATGACCCTCAGGTCGGATTGGATTTTGTAGCCGTGATGCAGAAAAACAAGATTGAAGTGCTGGTGGATGAAGAATTTGTCTGCTGCGGCTCACCGTTGGTCGTGAACGGCTATTTGGATGAGGCCCGTGAAAATGCCGTGAAAAATACCAGCCGGATCAGTCAATGGATTGAGCAAGGCTATCCAATCATTACCTGCTGCACCAGCTGCGGGCTGATGCTGAAACAAGAGTATCAGGAACTGTTTGGGCTGGAGGCTGTTGCCGCCAATGCCAAGCACATGTTTGATGCAATGGAGTTTTTAACGCTGCTGGCCGACGAAGGCCGTCTAAATACCGATTTCAGCCCGATTGAAGCGGAAACCCTTTATCATGCTCCCTGTCATCTGCGGGCTCAAGGGATGGGGCTGCCGGCTTTGGAAGTATTGTCCCTGATCCCGGGATTGAAAATTGAAAATGCCGACGCCGGCTGCTGCGGCATCTCTGGCAACTATGGCTTTAAAGCCGATAAATATGACATTTCCATGACGGTTGGCAAGCGCTTGTTCGATACCATCAAGCAGGCAGGAGTCGAGACTGTGGCCTGCGATTGCGGAACCTGCCGGCTGCAGATTCAGCATGGGGCCCAGGTCAAAACAGCGCATCCCGTTTCCCTGCTCCGTCAGGCCTATCGCGTGTAGCTGGTGCTTCAGCCAACTAAGTTGACGTAGCCGCTCTGTCCTTTACCTAATTTTTAGGCTAAGGTTTGGAGCGGCTTGGTCAACTTCTACATAAAGATTATCGCTCACATCATGAAAAAGAGGTGTATGACAATGCTTAAAAAGACCAAAATTGTTTGTACAATGGGACCTAGTACCGATAAGGCCGAAATTCTGGAACAAATGCTGGCTTTAGGGATGAATGTGGCCCGCTTTAATTTTTCTCATGGCTCCCATGAGGAACATGGCCGCCGCATTCAAATGGTTCGGGAGGCGTCTGCCAAAAATCATAGGCCGGTGGCCTTGATGCTGGATACCAAAGGACCGGAGATGCGGCTGGGCAAATTTGCTCAAGGCAAAGAACAGCTTGTGGCCGGGCAGAAATTTACCCTGGTTGCTAAAGAACTGCTAGGAACAGCGGAATTTGCCTCAGTCAGCCATAGAGAGCTGTACCGGGAAGTCAAACCCGGCAATATCATTCTGCTGTCCGACGGCCTGATCAGCCTGCGGGTAGAAGCCATTGAGGGACAGGATATTGTCACCACTGTGTTAAACAGCGGTGTGATCGGCAATATGAAGCGGGTGGCCGTACCGGGAGTTGCCGTTCATTTGCCGCCATTGTCCGAGCAGGATGTTCAGGATATTTTGTTTGGCGTGCAACAAGATTTGGATTTTATTGCCGCTTCGTTTGTGCAGCGGGCCGCCGATGTTTTAGCTATTCGCCGTGTGCTGGAGGAAGCGAATGCTTCCATGGATATTATCGCTAAAATAGAAAACATGGAAGGCGTACAAAATATTGATGAGATTATTAAAGTTGCCGATGGCATCATGGTAGCCCGTGGCGATATGGGCGTGGAAATCCCGGTTGAAGAAGTTCCTCTCATCCAAAAAATGCTGATTGATAAATGCAATCAGGCCGGCAAACCGGTTATTACCGCGACGCAGATGCTGGAGTCCATGGTCGCCAATCCCCGTCCGACCCGGGCTGAAGCCAGTGACGTCGCCAATGCCATTCTGGACGGCACGGATGCCATTATGTTGAGCGGGGAAACCGCTTCAGGCAGTTATCCTGTACAAGCTGTGGAAATGATGGCCAAGATTGCCCAGCGCACCGAATCCTCGCTGCAGTACAATGAACTGCTGCTGAATAAAGGCATTGTTCAGCAGTGTACCACGACCGATGCGATCAGCCATGCCACCGTGCAGGTCGCCTACGAGCTGGGGGCTGCCGCCATTATTACTTCCACTGAAGTGGGCTATACCGCCAGGATGGTCTCCAAATACCGGCCTAAAGCCGCCATTGTGGCTGTGACACCGCAGAAGAAAGCCTTGCGGCGGATGCAGCTCCTGTGGGGCGTTTGTCCGATTCTGGGAGAACGCTGGAGCAATACCGACGAAATGGTAAACGGTTCGGTGAGTGCATCGCTGGCGGACGGCATCATTAAAACCGGGGATCTGGTCGTGGTAACGGCCGGGGTTCCGCTGGGGACATCGGGAAGTACCAACATGATCAAAGTTCATGTAGTCGGCAATGTGCTGCTGCGCGGAATTGGCATCGGACAACAGGCTGTAACCGGTAAGGTTTGCCGTGACAGCGGAGCTGTCAATCAGCAGTTTGCACCCGGAGATGTGCTGGTGGCTAAAAGCATCAATGAGGACAACATGCCTTATGCCGTGAAAGCTTCCGCCATCATTGTCGAGGAAGGCGGTCTGACTTCGCCGGCGGCAATTGTTGGTGTCAGCTATAACATTCCGGTGTTAGTCGGGGTAGATGGTGCAACCTGCCGCTTGGAACATGGGACCATTGTCACGGTGGATGCTGTTCGCGGTGTCGTTTATCAAGGGGAGACCAACGCCCGCTAACAGGATTTTGGCTGCTTGGACAAAAAAAGTCAAAAAAATCAAACTAATTTTTACCAGTTGTTTGCCATGGCGTTTTTATTTGTGTTAAAATATGAATGTAAAAAAGTAAGGAGGTGTTCGTGGGTTGTCAACAGCATTAATGATACTAGACGCTGTCATATGCATAGCACTCATCGCAACTGTGGTCCTGCAATCAGGTAAAAGCGCCGGGATGTCCGGTTCAATCGCCGGCGGAGCCGAAACAATTTTCGGCGGCAAAAAGAAAGGCCTTGATGAGATTTTAGCCAAAGCTACAATGATATTGGGAGTATTATTTGGCATCGTAACACTGATTATTGTAAGGGTGCAGTAAACATCACACCACGCCGCAGTTTTGATGTCGGGAAACTGGGGCAGCTTCAGCAACGAATAGCAGACAAATGAATATGCGCTCAATTTGAGGAGGGAAAGTTTCCATGGATTTACTGTATGTTGCACCTGTGGCTGGTATAGTGGCCCTTCTATTTGCCGCGTACTTAATGGCCAGTGTATTGAAGGAAAGTCCGGGTAATGCCAGAATGCAAGAACTGTCCCAAGCGATTTTTGAAGGTGCAATGGCCTTTTTAAATCGTCAGTATAAGACCCTCATTCCGTTTACTATTGCTATTTTTGCTATTTTGTTTTTTGTTGAAGGATACCGGTTGGCCGTGTCGTTTTTGGTTGGGGCAGTCTGCTCGGCCATCGCCGGCTATATCGGTATGACTTCCACGACCAAAGCCAATGCCCGTACGACCGAGGCAGCCCGTACCAGCCTTAACAGTGCGTTAAGCGTATCGTTCCGGGCCGGTGCTGTTATGGGCATGTCGGTTGCTGGTCTTGGACTCTTAGGTGTTTCGGTTCTGTACATTATTTTTAAAGACCCTGTGGTTATCAACAGCTTTGCCTTCGGGGCCAGCGCGATTGCGTTTTTTGCCCGTATTGGCGGGGGGATTTATACCAAGGCTGCTGACGTCGGAGCCGATCTGGTGGGGAAAGTCGAAGCCGGTATTCCGGAGGATGATCCGCGTAATCCAGCCGTTATTGCCGACAATGTGGGCGATAATGTGGGCGATACTGCCGGCATGGGGGCTGACTTGTTCGAATCTTACGGGGCGACAGCCATTGCCGCAATGTTGATCGGCAATACCCTGTTCGGGTTAAACGGGGTGCTGTTTCCGCTTTTAATCGGTGCAGCCGGGATTGCTGCCGCAATTATCAGTACTTTTTTGGTTCGTACCAGCGAGGATGGTGACCCTCAGGCAGCACTCAACCGCGGGCTGTGGAGCACCAATATTCTGACGGCTATCATGGCGTATGCGCTGGCCAGCTATGTGTTTGGGCCTAAAGGTTTCGGAATATTCATAGCAATTGTGGCCGGCTTGGTTGTTAATGTATTGGTCGGGATGATTACCGAGTACTATACGTCCAATGCCAAAGCACCTACTCAGCATATTGCCGACGCTTCCCAGACAGGCCCGGCGACGAATATTATTTCCGGGGTTGCTACCGGTCTGCGTAGTACAGGCCTTCCGATGATCGTCTTTGCAGCGGCTACCTGGCTGGCTTACAGTCAAGCCGGCATTTATGGCATTGCCATGGCAGCCATGGGCATGTTGTGTACAGCCGGTATGGTGGTTGCCGTTGACTCCTTCGGTCCGGTTGCGGATAATGCGGGCGGTATTGCCGAAATGGCTGAGTTAGGACCGGAAGTCCGTAAAACCACGGATAAATTAGACTCAGTAGGAAATACCACTGCAGCCATTGCCAAAGGCTTTGCCATTGGTTCGGCAGCCTTGACCGCACTGGCACTCTTTACCGCCTTTGGTGAAGAAATTGCCAAGAATCCGAAATTGGCCGGTTTGCTGGTCAATGGCCATCTGGTGATCAATTTGACTGAGCCTGGCGTTATCATTGGCATCTTCTTAGGGGCTACGTTGCCATTCCTGGTTTGTGCCTTCACGATGGAAGCTGTCGGTAAAGCGGCCTTCGAAATGATCGAAGAAGTACGCCGACAATTCCGGGAGATTCCCGGGATTATGGAGGGGACCGGCCGTCCCGATTACGCCAAGTGCGTGGATATCAGTACAGCCGCCGCCATTCGCGAGATGCTGCTGCCCGGTATCTTTGCCGTCGGTGCGCCCTTATTGGTCGGCTTTGTGATGGGGGCAAAAGCGTTGGCCGGTTTTCTGGCCGGTGCGACCGCTGCCGGGGTATTAATGGCCATCTTCATGTCCAATGCCGGCGGTGCCTGGGATAATGCCAAGAAATATATCGAGGCCGGCAAATACGGCGGTAAAGGAACTCCGACCCATGCGGCTGCCGTTATTGGCGACACAGTCGGTGACCCTTTCAAAGATACTTCCGGACCAGCTATGAACCCGCTCATCAAAGTGGCTGGAACCATTTCCCTGATTATTGCACCATTCTTATTCTTCTAAATCCTACATAACCATGACAGCGTTTTTAAGACACCGGCCATTTGGCCGGTGTTTTTGTGTTGAAGGGACGGAGTTGAACCGCAGAGGACGCAGAGAGCGCAGAGGGTTACTGCGCGATGTTATCGCGCTTAAAAATTTAAAATTTCCCCGTACCTCTGCGCACTCTGCGGTTAATTACGTCAACTCTTCTTTTAAATTTCCAATAAAGTTAGCAAACATCCGGTCATCTCCACATATATATCTGTAAGGCATTGTGCGTACGAGCCAGGGTTTTACGGGCTATATTAGGGGGAATTAGTGTGAGACCGGTCATTGGGATAACTGCAAATAGCATTATAGCGGAAAATACCTACTTTCCAGGCAGTGAACGTTCCTGTGTGAATGTGGAATATATCCAGGCTGTGGTGGCGGCCGGCGGGACTCCTATTGTGCTGCCGGTTATTAACAATCAGACCGCTATCCACCGGCAGGCGCAAATTATCGACGGCCTGCTGGTAACGGGCGGGTTTGACATTCACCCGCTGCTGTATGGCGAGGAACCCTTTGAACGGCTGGAGTTTATCGATCCTGACCGGGATAACCACGAGATTGAGCTGGTCACCATGGCCCATGGCTTGAACAAGCCCATTTTTGGAATTTGCCGGGGTATCCAGCTGATCAATGTCGCTTTTGGCGGCTCGCTGTATCAGGATATCTCGCAAAGTCCGGGCAGCTATATTAAACATATGCAAAAATCCAAACGGGAAGTGGCCGGCCATACGGTGGAGATTATGAAAAACAGCAGGCTTTATGAAGTATTTGGCGAATTTGTAGTGGCAAATAGTTTTCACCATCAGGCTGTCAAAGAGGTTGCGGCCGGTTTTATGGTTAATGCCTTGTCCAAAGACGGCATCATTGAAGGGATTGAAAAAGCAGGGGCGAACTTTGTTGTTGCGGTGCAATGGCATCCTGAACATATGATTTACCGTTATCCGGTTATGCTCAACTTATTTAAACGGTTTGTGACCGAGGCTGCGAAATGGCAGCAGCAAAGCTTGCTGCCGTAGCAATAGATTGCAGCAATTTTGTCCATACTATAATAAGAACGGCTGCCGGTTGAAAGGGACAGATATGGAGCAAATGTTACAATGGTTTGAACAATATGGTCTATGGGGCTTATTTTTCCTTAGCTTCATCGAATCCTTTATATCGCCCATTTTGCCGGATGTCATGCTGATTCCCATGGCTCTAGCCGAGCCTGGACAAGCGATTACCTATTCGGCTATCGTGACAGCGGCATCTGTACTGGGTGGTTTCATCGGCTATGGCATTGGCAGCCGTTTTGGCCAGCAGGCGTTGCAGCGCTTTGTTCCGCCGCGCTATACCACAACCCTTCAGCAATGGCTTCATTCGTATGGCGGCTGGGCTATTTTTCTCGCCGCATTGGCACCCATTCCTTATAAATTTGTCAGCATTGCTGCCGGTACTTTTCGGATTTCTTTGGCAGTTTTTGTTCTGGCTTCGGTATTAGGCCGGGGCAAACGGTTTTTGCTGATTGGTATCCTGATTTATTATTTTGGTCCCCAAGCACTGGAGATGCTGGCTATTGTCCCTGATGAATGGCTGCTGGCCGGTCTGGGGGTAGGCCTATTGGGTGTGATTTTTTATGCGTATTGGCGCAGCAAAAAACAGCGCAGCCGCAAAAACAGCGAAAACTAAGGTGCCTGAAAAAGCCTTGGTTTTATTTTATTTCAGGTTGAAAATGTAAAAAACTAAGAAAAATTTCATTATATTTCCTGCAAATGATATAATGGTACATATTAGAAATTTGTACGGAGGGAATTGATTGGCCATATTACGAGGAGCTGAACCGTTCTTATTGCCTGGCGGTAAGCAAGGCATTTTATTGATACATGGTTTTACCGGGTCGCCTTCTGAAATGCGCTTGCTGGGTGAGGCGCTCCATGGGCAGGGCTATACCGTCCTGGCACCGCGCCTCTGCGGGCATGGGACCAGTGCTGATGAAATGGCGACCACAGCTTGGCCTCACTGGTATGGAGCTGTTCAGGACGGCTATCATTTTCTAAGCGGGCTATGCTCGGAGATTGCCGTTGTGGGCCTGTCGATGGGGGGCTTGCTGGCCTTGCAAGTGGGACTGGACTATCCGGTAAGCAAGGTCGTATGCATGAGTGCACCTATTTATATAGCGGACAAGCGGCTGCCCATGCTGGGCCTGTTTCGCTTATTCCGCAGGTTTATTCCCAAAAAGCGGCGGCGGCTGGAGGTTGATCCCCTGTACTCGGTTTGCTATGATCAGACTCCGCTCAGCAGTTTAAGCAGTTTGCTTTCACTGATTAAAGTTGTCGATAAGCAGCTGCCGGATTTTCGTAAACCGGTGCTGATTATGCAGTCCAGGCGCGAGCATACGGTGCAGCCCAGGAGTGCTAAATATATTTATGACCGCATTGCCAGCAAGGACAAGAAACTGGTGTGGCTGGAAAAGTCGGGGCATATCATTACGTTGGATATTGAGCGTGAACTGGTCTTTAAACACATTAGCCAGTTTCTGCAGACGACGTTGTAATCTTGAAAATTTTGTTTGATGAAAAAGCCCTGTCTAAGGGAAGAATAGGATAAGGTGGTGAGATTGTGGGAAAAATAGACGAGCAGGAGCGCGATCAAATGTGTTTCGCTTGCGGTAAACACAATCCAATCGGGCTGAAACTTGAGTTTCATGAAGAGCAGGATACTTATAGGACCACATTTACAGCCGGCCCTGAACATCAGGGATATGACGGCATCGTACATGGGGGAATTGTCAGTACGTTATTGGATGAGGTTATGGCCAGATATCTTTATGCCAAAGGGCATAACGCTGTAACCGCCCGCCTGGATGTACGCTTTAAAAAGCCTACACCCATTGGGGAGCCTCTGTTTATCACCGGGAAAATTACCGGCCAGCGCGGCAATATGGTGGAGTTAAACGGCACCATTGAACTGGCTGACGGTATCGTGACGGCACAAGCAAAAGCGACAGTTGCAGTTCTGGAGGATTGAACATGAATTTAAAAGAAAAAATTCTTGCTTTTATGCGCAAAGACGCATACAAACCCCTGACAGCCGAAGATTTAGCAGAACAGATGGAACTAAAAGGGACCGACCTGGCCGAATTCTGGGATGTTCTGCAACAACTGGAAGACAATGCCGATATTATTAAGACCCGTTTTGGCAAATATGGTGTGCCTGAGCGCATGAATTTGGTGGTGGGCCGCATGAGCGCCACCTCCAAAGGGTTTGGTTTCGTGATTCCGGAAAACCCTCAAACCCCCGATGAACCGGACGTATTTATCCCGCCCGATGCCATGCTGAGTGCCATGCATAATGACCGGGTGGTGGCCCGGGTGCATCGCCAGTCCAGTCAGGGGCGAGCCCGCGAAGGCGAAGTCATCCGGGTGGTCAACCGGGCTAACAATAAGATTGTCGGAACCTTTGAATGCAGCCGCCATTTCGGTTTTGTTGCTCCTGACGATCAACGGGTGGGCCAGGACATTTTTATTCCCAAGGAAGAGTTTAACGGTGCACCGGTTGGGGCTAAAGTGGTGGTAGAGATTACCAAGTGGCCGGAAAAACGGCGCAGTGCCGAAGGCAAAATTATCGAAGTGCTTGGCGTGAAAGGTGATCCGGGCATTGAGATTTTATCGATTATCAAAAAACACAATTTGCCGACCCAATTCCCGGCTGAAGTGGACCGGGCGGCCGAGAAAGTACCGGCCGTCATCAGCGCCGATGAATTGACCGGGCGGCGTGATTTGCGGGATTTAACCATCGTCACTATTGACGGTGAAGATGCCAAAGACTTAGATGATGCCGTTTATGTCAAGCGGCTCAAAGAAGGCCGCTTCTTACTGGGGGTTCATATTGCGGACGTCAGTTACTATGTGCGGGAAAATACCGCGCTGGACAATGAAGCCCGCTCGCGGGGGACAAGCGTCTATCTGGTCGACCGCGTTCTGCCCATGCTGCCGCCGCGCCTTTCCAACGGCATCTGCAGTTTGAATGCCGGTGAAGACCGGCTGGCCATGTCGATTGAAATGGAGATTGACTATCGCGGCAAAGTGCTGAGCTATGAAGTTTTCCCCAGCGTGATTAACGTACACAAACGCTTAACCTATACCATGGTTCGCAAGATTCTGGTGGATCATGATGAAACCTTGCGCCAGGAAAATCAGGAACTCTTAGAACCATTAGAAAATATGGAACGGTTATGCCACATTCTCCGTGACCGCCGGATGCGGCGGGGCGCAGTGGATTTTGACTTCCCCGAAATCAAAGTCAAGCTGGACAAAGACGGCAAACCGCTTGAACTCATCAAACGCATCCGGACCTTATCCGAGTCCATCATTGAAGAATTTATGCTGGTTGCCAATGAGACGGTGGCCGAGCATATGCACCGGCTGGGTGTGCCGTTTATGTTCCGGGTCCATGAACAGCCTGAGCAGGGCAAGATGGACAAGCTCAATAACCTGCTGCATAATTTTGGCCAAAGCCTGCCCAAGAGCAGCGAGATTCAGCCCAGTGCGCTGCAAAAGGTTTTAAGCCGGATTGCCGGACGTCCTGAGGAGCGGATTATCAGTACCGTCATGCTGCGCTCACTGAAACAGGCGCGCTATGAGGCTGAGAACCTCGGACACTTTGGGCTGGCAGCGACGTATTATACACATTTTACCTCACCCATTCGCCGCTATCCGGATCTGATTGTTCACCGGCTTATCCGGGAAACCTTCAATACCGGCGATGTATCGGCCAAACGGCGGCAAAAGTTGGCCGCCATGCTGCCTGAAATCGCTATTCATTCTTCCCAGCGTGAGCGGGCAGCCGCCGAAGCCGAACGGGAGACGGTGGATCTTAAAAAAGTGGAATATATGGCCCAGTTCATTGGCGAAGAATTTGACGGTGTCATCAACGGGGTGACCGCTTTCGGCATCTTTGTCGAACTGGATAATGGTGTGGAAGGGCTGGTTCGCGTCTCCAGTATGGATGATGACTATTATCAATACGTGGAAGAGCAGTATGCCTTAATCGGCGAACGGACCAAGAAAGTTTATCGCCTGGGTGAACCGGTCCGCATTCTGGTAGCCAGAGCCAATCCTGAAGAACGAACCATTGACTTTGTGCTGGCCGACCGGGCGCATATGCCCAAGGCTCTCCCGCCGCGCTCCGGCGACAAGAGCCGTTCCCGCGACAAAGAGGCGACCCAAAACAGCCTGAAACCCTCCAACGCCAAGCCGCGAAAAAAGAAAACCACCACCGGGCAAAAACCCAAACGCCGCAAATAGACAAAACGCCTGCTTCTCTTATGAAGCAGGCGTTTATGGTTGGGGAGGGGACGGTTTAACCGCAGAGGGCACAGAGTACGCAGAGGGAGCGCGATGATATTGCGCCCAGGATAACGGGTTATTTTAAAAGAATGTTCATATGCCAGGAAGAAAAAATCAGCACGATGACATCGTGCCGTAATCCTCTGCGCCCTCTGCGTACTCTGCGGTAGATCGGTTCCCCGTCATCCATTGTCCGCAAGCAGCAGATTTGCTATAATAAGATATAATGATTCGCGGCAGGCAATGCCGGTGAGGTGAAGGTATGGAAAAAGGAACTGCAATTAAAATCATCGCTGAGAATCGCAAGGCACGGCATGATTTTTTTATTCATGAAACATATGAAACCGGACTGGTGCTGACCGGCACCGAGGTTAAGTCGCTGCGGGCGGGCAAAGCCAACTTGAAAGACAGTTATGCCCGCATTGAAAACGGCGAAATGATGCTGCATAATCTGCATATCAGCCCCTATGATCAGGGCAACCGCTTTAATCACGAACCGCTTCGGACCCGTAAGCTGCTGATGCATAAGGTCGAAATCCTGAAACTGTTCGGCAAGACCCGGGAAAAAGGCTATTCGCTTATTCCGCTCAAACTGTACTTTTCGCGGGGCAAGGCCAAACTTGAATTAGGGCTGGCCAGCGGTAAAAAGAACTATGATAAACGGCAGGATATTGCCGAACGGGATGCCAAGCGGGAAATGGACCGGGCTTTCCGGGACAAACAGCGGGGCGGGGAATGCTAACCGCAACAGTATAAAGAAATGCAACAAACAAGGCGCGAACAATTCGCGCCTTTTGCTATTTGCCGAATTCCCGGATAGGAAAACAAGTTTTGTCATCGCAGAATACCAGTTCACCGCCGCTCATTTCAACCGTGCCGACCTTACAGGTGGCAGCGGCAGTCATGAAGTCCAGATCGGTATTGTAATAGGCAGCCATCATCTGGGGCGTTAAGGGAGGAGGCGTCTGGCGGCGGTCTTTTTTGGCGTACCAGAAGATATTGTATTTGGCCCAGGCCAGCATGATGAGAAAAGCTGTCAGGGCAAACCCAATGAGGAACAGGAGCATCCGCACCGTTGTGGTCAAGGCATCCGGGGCAAAGAGGCGGTCGGTCACATAGCCGAACGAGAAGCCCCAGAGTGCCAGCGTAAAACCGATCAGCACCACCTTGAGCACCAATGTGCCCAAGGCCATTACTGTGCTTTCCAGTGCCTTTTGCCGGAAACGTTTTAATTCAGGCCGGTTGATGACAGGCATACGGTGTCCTCTTTCTACTGGGTGGTATGGAGGCCGCGGTCAGGGCTGACCCAGACAGCCCGGGTGCCGCGTTTTTTAAAGAGCGCTTTGGGGATGGCGCGGACGACCGCCAAAGCATTGTAAATCCAATAAATGACCGGATACCAGATGACCCAGAAATAATATTTCACAATACTGGGGTCATATTTGCGGTCCAGCAGCAGGCTGATTCCGAATTGGGTCAGGCAGGTCAGCGCAATCATGCAGCCTGTCCAGACCGGGACAGGCGACAGCTTGAGCAGTGAGCCGGACAGGGGAAAAGTCATGTTGATCAGCCAGAGCAGGGTAAACAGCAAAAAGGATAAGGCCCAAAAAATGCTGAGAACATAATCCAGATAGAGCGGCCACATGCGGCGCATCCGCCAGTCCAGGCAGATGTTCCAGTAGCGGTGGATAACCTCGATCCCGCCCTGGGCCCAGCGCACCCGCTGCCGCCACAGGCCGCTCAGCGTTTCCGGAACCAGGATCCAGCCAACGGCATTGAGCTCGTAATACACCGACCAGAAACGCTGTTCCAGCTTCCAGGTCAGGTCGATATCGTCAGTAATCATATCCGGGCTCCACAAACCGGCATCGACCAGCGCCCGCTTGCGAAAAGCGGCAATCACCCCGGATACGGTCAGGATTTTGCCCAGCAGGCGCTGACTGCGTTTGATCAGCCCAATCACACTGGCATATTCGGCGGCCTGAATTTTGGCGATCAGGGAAGTCCGGTTGCGCACCCGCGGATTGCCGGTTACGGCACCGGCCCGGGGATGTTTCAGAAAATGCCATACCAGCCAGTGCAGCGCTTTAGGATCAAGCAGGCAGTCGGCATCGATGGTGACAATGTATTCACCGCCTGTCATCATCAGGCCCATATTGAGCGCCTGGGCTTTGCCCATATTCTGCTTTAAGATCAGCGCCCGCACCTGGGCATGCTGCTCAGCCAGTTCGTGCAAGAGGATGTCGGTCTGGTCGGTGCTGCCGTCGCTGATCACAATGATTTCAAAATGGGGATAGTCGGTTTGCAGTAAAGCTTCAACTGTCTCACGAATGCCGGCAGCTTCATTGTGGGCGGGTATGAGCACGGAAACAAAAGGAAACTCGGTCAGCGGCGGTTCAGCCGGGCAGGATCGTTCATAACGCCAATAAAAGTACAGGGCGCCCACCATCCAGATGATGCTCATCAGGACAGGGTATAAAAAGATAAATTGTGCCCAATATTCCATCATCCGGCTCCTTTCTGGTGGTTGTTAAAATGGCAGTCGCTCTGGTTTGGGTGAAAAAATATTGAGGGGATAATAAGCGAGCTGAATGGCTCCCTGCTGTTTCAAGGTTCTGGCTTGTTCGTCCAGCGTTTTGCCCGCGACCCAACGGCGGCTGTTCCAATCGTAGCTTTGCAGTTTGAAGATGGTTTTCGCAGCAGCATCCGGCTTGGCCAGGGCCTGGTCAGCCAGTTGGGTCAGCCAGGCATTCGGATCAGCTGCTTTTTCCATATAGGGATATGCCAGGATGACGGTATAGTCATAGTCGCGCAAGAAATCGCCATAATTTTGCCCCAGCCAGGCGGCTGACTGCGGGTCTGTGACGACCAGTGCATACAGGTTGCGGGCAATTTTGACACGGGGGCGGATTTTGCGGATTTCGGATGCTAAGTCCAGCGTCAGCTTGTTCAGGGTTTGACTTTTGAAGGCAGCCAGCTTAGCCGCGAACTCGGGCTGGGCCAGCGAGTCCGGCGTCAGTGCCTGACCCCAGGCTGCCTGGTAAGCGGCCTGGGCAGCCGGAGAAGTATCTTCATAGTCATTGAGATAGAGATCATCCTGAAAAAGGATGCCGTCAAGCGGACTGTAGGCCGCTAAATCCTGCGCCATGCGGGTGAGCTGTTCATGGACACGAGGACTAAAGGGCGTGGCCCGTTTGTACCAGCCGGCGTTTTCCGGGACCAGGGCTTGCACTAAGTCTTCGGGGTTATCCTGGGTCAGCCATTGACCGGCCAATGTAGGCATCCAGGCATAAACCTGAAAGCCGGCCGCTTTAAGCCGGGCGGTTACATGACTGAAGACATCCTGTTTGACCGGGGCGGCGGTGGTATAAAAATACACTTGCCGGATATTGCCGTCTCCCTGGTCGTCCGCGAAAGCTTGCAGGAATACGGTATTGACCTGGGAGCGCTGCAGCCAGTCAATGGCCTGGTCGATATTCGTTTCCAACTCCAGGGGATTGGCATGAAACAGCAAATCGAGATCAAGCTGAGCTGTTTTAAGGGGTTTTAGTGGCGGGGGAGTATCGGCCAGCAATTGAAGGAATTGCCGTTCATCCGGATTGTCACAAATGATGATCCGCTTAATAGCAGCTGGATTGCCAGCATGGCTTGTCTCGTCATCCAGTGCGAAGGTCAGCTCAAAACTGGCTGCTTGGGCTGCTGCAACAGCTTCAGACGTGTATTCGCCATAAGGCCATACATAGAAGTGCGCCGGGTGGCCTAAGTGCTCGGTCAGTATCGCCTGCGTCTGCCGCATGTCCTCTTCAAGGCGCTGGCTGTATTCGGCTGTGGTTTCATACCGGCCATTGCGGAATTCCCGGGACGACAACGCTTGTCCCCGGTCGCCAAAGCTGTTTATCGCAATAAAACGATGAGAATTGTGGGAGTGTGAAGCAACCGTGACTAAACCGGAAACCTCCATTTCCCGCAGCTGTTCCCAGGTGACCAGTGCTCCGATGTCAGGCGGTGCGCCCTGTTGCTGCCAGCTTGTGACCACCGCTAGCATAGCCGGGTATTGGTACTGCTGCAAGAGCGGATAGACGTTGGTATAAAACGAAGCATAGCCATCATCAAAGGTGAGCAATACCGGCTTTGCCGGCAGTGTGGCCTGACCCTGAACCGCTGCCCGGTACAGTTCGGGTGTGATGGGGTGAAAGCCTTGCTCTTGGAGCAGCTTAAAATGCAGGGCCAAAGTTTCGGGCGTGACACTATAGGGGGAAGTCAGGGCACCGACATCGTGATAATTGAGGACCGGTATAGAAGGGGGCTGGGCTGCGGCTGCCGGCATGAACCCGAGCAGCAGACAGGCTATGAAGAGGCCAAGGCGGAACGTTACACCGTATTTCATAAAAACACCTACCAGCTTATTCGGTATAAACCGTCAATTTGTCGGTAACTGTAACGGAGATCGCGGCCAGTGAGATGATCGGAGCGCAGTCCATATTCAAAACCTACGGACAGACTATGTGTGGCCGAAACTTCCCGGCTATATTCGATGCGGAACGTCGGATTGAAAGCCAGGGGATCAGGGGCATCATGCTCCCAGTTGAGCAGCAGCCGGTTGGTCAGCGTGCCGCCGGCCAGCTCATGGCGGTAGACATAGCCCAGTCCCAGCGATTCGCGGAGTTCGGGACTTTCATAGACCAATCCTTGTTTGCTGAAGGAATGGCGGTTCCAGTACAGCAGGCGGTTTAACGATTGCTTGTCCCGGTCGTACAAGGTGTAGGTATGGTTGAGCTGAAAACCGGCTGTTTGATTGCCGTCACTGAGCAGGCTGCGATCCAGGGCGATGGTAAAGTCTTCGCGGGTGTTGAGAATGCGAAAGAAATTCAGCCGGTATGCCGTTTCCAGGATGGGTTTGCCTGCCTGTCCGGTTAAAGCTTGGACATCCAGCAGCGGTGTGCGGTCTACCGACAAACTCAGGGTGGTGTTGTCGCGGAGATACCAGTCGCCGGCCAGCGAATAGCCGGCTGCTTGTTGAAGATGATCATAGTGAAGATAGCTTAAGCTCAGGGCTTTATCAATATCCTGTGACCGGAACCCAATCCTGTGACTGGTCAGAGTACGGTTTTCGGTTGTGGACAGGTCTTTCAGGCGGGTCTGATTGGTTCCGGCCAGCAGCCAGCTATTGCCCCCGATGTTTTGTTCAGCGTTAAGCTCCCAATAGCGGGACTGTACTTCTTTATAACTGCCGTTGGAGCCGAAAGCGGCTGTGATTTGTCCCAGACGGCGCTGGTCATAAAGCCCTTCGAGCGGCAGCAGCGTAGCTGGAGCGGGCGCCAGCGTACGCAGTTGCTGCAGTGCTCCCGCTGTTTGCCGGTAGTCTTCGACGGCTGCGGCCGTTTTGATCATCCCGGTCAGCCCGGCTGTTGTGGCCGGTAGCTGCCGGTATTGGCGAAAGGCAGCCCGTGGCTGGCCGTCCTGGCGCAATGCGGCGGCATATTGTTCCCGGAGTTCAGGCTGGTTGGGAAAATGCCGGAGCAGGAGCTCAAACAGGACTTTGCCGGCATGCGGTTGTTGATTGGCAAATAGAAAGACCGCATCCCGCTCAAGCTGGGCGGAATAATCGGGATGAGCCGTTAACAACGGCTCATAAAGAGACAGGCCGTCATCGGTTTGTCCGGCCAGCAGATAGGCGCAAGCCAGGCCTAGCCTGGCACTGTCATCCTGAGGTTGACGGGTAAGCAGGTGCCGGTAGACCTGAATGGCCTGTTGCGGCTGGTTAAGCTGAATCCATGCCTCGGCAGACGCTTTTAAGGCAAATAACGGAGCGGCCGCCCTATCCGGCCAGAACTGGTCGGATGCTTGAACAGCTTGCTGAAACTGGCCGCTGCTGCGCAATGCCAGCACATAATTGCCTTGCATGGAGGGGGTAGCGGAATGACTGGCTACATAGGGCTTAAGGATAGTCAGGGCAAGATCGGGCTGATTGTGATTGATATGAGCGGCAGCCAATGCAGCCTGAATTTCGCGGACTTGCGCTTGCGTGGCCTCTGAAGGTAAGGCTTGCAAGATCTGCTCTAAATCAGCGATGGCCAGGGGGTACTGGTGCTGGCGGCTGTAAAAGCCGGCCCGGCTGAGGTAGGCGCTTGCATCATGGGGATTGTCCAGCAGGATGGCTTGATAGAGGGCTTGCGCCCCGGGTACATCACCCAGCTGAGCCAGGCATTCGGCCTGCCAAAGCTTGGCCTGGGCATCCCCTTTTGCCGCTAATTGCTGATAAAGGGAATAAGCCTTTTGATATTGGCCAAGTTGAAAATAGCTTCCGCCTGCGCTTTTTAATACATAGGCCGGGGCTTGGGATGCGGGCAGGGTTTCATACACGAAAACGGCGGCCGGATGGTCGCCGGCCCAGTTCAAGACCGTGATATAATCATAAGCAACCGGTAAATCGTCCGGCTGCTCTTCATGTAATTGACTCAAAATGCTGAGAGCTTCGCTGAAGTGCTGACTGCGGGCCAACTCAATGGCTTGATGGTGCGATTCAGACCCGGATTGATGGAAAGACGGTTGAAGCATGGCTGGAAGCGGAGACGATGCGGAAGGCTGGGATGCCTGGACGGGCCGGCAAGTGACCACCAGCAACAGGCAGAGAATCCAGAAAACCTGAGTCTTCATCGAATCACTCCAGATTCTAATACGATATTAGGAAACAGCCTCGCTGGCCTGGTTTTTTGCTGGCGCGTTCCAGAGCTGCAAAATGATAATTCCGGCAATGATCAATAACCCGCCGATCCCTTGCAGCAGTGACACACTGTCGCCCAGCAAGGTAATCGATAGCAATACGGTAATGAGCGGTTCAGCCGTACTGATGATCGAGGCATTGGCTGCCCCGATCCGGCTTAAACCGGCAAAGAAGAAAAGGATTCCGACAATAGTGCCCAGTATGGCAATTCCGGCCAGGGCCAGCCAGCCGCTCAGCGGCAATAGCAGTGTTAGGTTGCCTTTGATGAGACCGATCACAATAAAAGCGGTTGCAGCCGATGTGCAGACATAGGTGGTTGCAACGAGTGGATGGACATTTTTTAACACCCGGTTGCCGATGACAATATATCCCGAATAGACAACGGCAGCTCCCAGTCCGAGCAGAACACCCAGCATACTGACGCTGGCGAACGAAACTCCAAGAATGAGGAATAGACCGCTGAAGCAAATGACCAGTGCCAGACACTTGGGCCAGGTGATGATTTCATCGCCAACGGCAAAGGATAACAAGGTTACCAAAGCCGGATAGGTATAAAGCAGCATGGCAGCCATAGAAACAGGCACATGTTCAATGGATAAGGCAAAAAAGGTGGACATGGTGCCATAACCTAAGGCTCCCATTAAACAGAGTTGAATAATGGTCTTGGTGCCAATGCGAAAGGGAATGTTTTTTATTTTAATAATCGGCCATAAGATGAGTGCGGCCAGCGCAAAGCGGGCAGTCAGTACGGTGATGGTATTGACGCCGGCGTCATACGCCAGCTTTATAAAAATAGCCAGTGTAGCAAAGCCTGCGGCCGATGCTACAACCATAAGCGAGCCAATGTGTTGCTGAAACATGATACCACTCCTCGAACTTGATATATTCATTGTTGTTATGTAAAAATCCTGTTGATTTCGATATATTAATATATGGAAAAAAGCTATACTTTGATCATCGGTTTTTATTGGAAAAAAGTACAACTTGATTGTTGTTGTCATTATGCTATAATGTATGTTACACTAAATGTAGCGTTTATTCTATGATTAATTTAGCTAAACTACTTTAGCGCTTAAATCGGGGGCGTAATGGTTTCGACAGGGGTAGTTGTGGCATGGGTAGCGAGCCGGGGTTCCATCAGCCCGTCAAGACGGTGGAAACAAGTAAACGCAAACGAAAATTACGCTTTAGCAGCTTAATGCTAACGTCCTACTCTCCCTCTTCCTGCGGGGCGGGATAGGGCGTCAATTAGCGGGATACCTGAAGCTCAATTCTCGGAGAGCCGACTGGGAAATTTTATCGAGATAGTGCCAGCGAAGCTTGTCTGTGAGCGTCAAAGGTGCGAAATCTAAACCACAGAATGCGCTCGGAGAAGCCTATGTAGCAATACTTTTGGACAGGAGTTCGATTCTCCTCGCCTCCACCAATCAAAACCACCTTTTTTTACAAATATAGGAAGTCTTGAGAACCGCGAATTGTCTGGCTTTGTGACGGACAGTGAGCGGTTTTTTGCTTTTCGGAGGCGATCTTCTCGCCTCCACCGCATCAGATTGATTATTTTACAAAATAGGAACTTGAGAGTCGATATAAGATCGAGACATATAACATATGCAGGGAAAGGTGCATGTCTGATGGAATTCACAAAATAAAAAAAGTTTTGAAAGGTGGACGGATTAATGATAACCGTCAACTGGAATAATCTACGGGTGTGGGAAAACTCCCAACAGACAGCTTTTGAAGAATTGTGTTGCCAACTGGCGGCGTATGAGCGTTTTGAAAATGCAAATTTTATTCGCAAAGGCGCGCCTGATGCCGGTCTGGAGTGTCTTTGGCGTTTCCACAACGGTGATGAGTATGGGTGGCAGGCTAAGTTTTTTACTTCGTCACCAGGTGAGAATCAGTGGGCTCAGATTGATGAATCTGTTAAAACATCATTGCAAAAGCATCCACGATTGGTGGCCTTTACAGCTTGTTTTCCAATTGATCGCGCTGATCCAAAACTGCCGGATAAGAAATACTTTATGGATAAATGGAATGACCATGTTACTAAGTGGCAGTCATGGGCTGTCAAAAAGGGTATGTCCGTAAAATTTAACTATTGGGGTTCGCATGAAATATGTGAGCGTCTCTCTCGTGAAGAACATAGTGGTCGAGTTAAGTTCTGGTTCGACAAAGAGTTTCTAAGTCAAGGATGGTTTGATCAACAGTTGGAGGTTGCTATTGCCGATGTAGAAGCAAGGTATACTCCAGAACTTAACATTGAATTACCAATCGCAGCAAACTTCGAGGGATTAGGCAGGACACCCCTATTCTACCAATCAATACGAAAACAACTTGGTATAATCCGCAGAACTTTAGAAAGTGTTTCCCGAGATAGGTATCGTCTTTTCACGCCACCTGTTGGAGATTTGTTTAAACAATGTAAAGAACGGTTGGAGCATTTATTAGCCAAAATGAGCATACGCTCTATACAGAGCATAGACTGGCTCCAATTCGAAGAGTTTTGTACAAACTGTGATCAAGTAACTGACAGTTATTTGAATATACTGGAGGACGTGGAAGCAAAGCAGAACGAAATAAAAGCAACAAAGTATGACTCCCAACCTTCTGAAGAACGCCTAACATCTAAAGCAGTACATAGTAGAGATATTAATGACGAGAAATATTATTGTCGGAAACTTACGTCTGAGGTTGAAAATTTACAGAATTTTGTTTCTAGTGAACAAGCAGCTCTTGCAAATAACCCTTTTCTAATGATGATGGGTAGCGCCGGTACAGGTAAAACCCACCTGCTATGCGACGTTGCTTCAAATAGGCTGAAAGATGATTGCCCTACGGTATTACTTTTAGGACAACAATTCAACATAGATGAACCATGGAAACAAATCTTAGCCAGGCTAGGACTTAATTGTACTCGTGACGAGTTTTTAGGTGCATTGCAATCAGCAGCTGAAGCACGAGGATCCCGTGCTTTAATTTTCATTGATGCTATTAACGAAGGTGAAGGAAAACGATTATGGCCTAAGTATTTAAGTGGCTTTTTAGCCGTAATATCACGCTATCCATGGATTGGGGTTGCAGTAAGCATCCGATCATCTTATCAAACAATCGTGTCGGCTAATATCTTAGAAAAGATGATTCAAATTGAGCATCATGGCTTTGAAGATAAGGAATATGACGCTGTACGATCCTTTTTTTTGCATTATGGGATAACTTTGCCTAGTGTTCCCATGCTTTTTCCAGAGTTTCGCAATCCTTTATTTTTGAAGTTATTTTGTGGAGCACTTAGAAATAAAAAACTGAGTTGTGTTCCAAAAGGGTTAAAAGGTATTACGACAATATTTGATTTCTATATTGAATCAGTAAATGAAAAATTGTCGTCACTTGATTATTTAGATTATAATCCGAAAACTCCAGTGGTACAGCGTGCAATTAGTGCATTGGCGGATATTATGGCAAATGAGCAAGTTGCCTGGGTTTCTGAAGAGCGAGCGGAAGAGATTATCAATTCTTTTTTGCCACGCCAAGGATTTGAAAATACACTATTTCGACATCTTATAGCTGAAGGCGTTATTTCGGATGATCGTGTGCGAACGGATAATGATCAAATAATTGATTGCATTCGTTTTTCATATGAACGTTTTACAGACCATATGATCGCACGATATATGTTGGACAAGTATCTAGACTCCGAACATCCAGAACGTTCATTTCTTGTCGGACAATATTTCGGAGATCTGTTTAAGGATAAATGGAAGTGGTGGCAGTATCAGGGGCTAATCGAAGCTTTATCGATTCAAATACCAGAAAGAATTAATCGAGAATTAGTGTCGCTTGCTCCGAATATGGCTCATGAATCATACGTGGTAGACGCTTTTATTGAGAGTATTATTTGGCGGAATACGACGGCCTTTTCTGAAGAAACTTCATCTTATCTCACGAATCAAGTGTTACGCTATAAGGGTTCTGGTGAAAAATTCCTCGATGCTGCATTAACAGTTGCCATGGTCTCAGAACATCCATATAATGCTCTGCGCCTCCATCGTGTCCTTAGCTCGCAAAAGCAAATTGTTCGTGATACTTGGTGGTCGACTTTTTTACATGAACAATGGGAATATTATACTAGCAATGCGGTGCATCGCTTGGTAGATTGGGCCTGGTCTGAGCACGAGAAATCTAATTATGATCCAGAAGTAATTAAACTCTGCGCAATATCACTTTGCTGGTTTCTAACTACACCGAATCGTTTTTTACGGGATCAGTCAACAAAGGCATTAGTTACTATTCTAACTGATCAACTCTCGATATTGCGTGAAATTATGCAGTTATTCAAAACTGTAGATGATTTGTACGTGCAGGAACGTATTTATGCTGCTGCCTATGGCTGTGCTCTACGTTCAAGCAATATTACGGATTTATCGGAATTAGCAGCCGATGTTTACAACAATATTTTTGACAAGGGTACTCCTGTTCCACATATTTTACTTCGGGATTACGCAAGAGGTATTATTGAGTATACACTAGTAAGATGTGGCCAAATTCCGGTTGATACCTTTGATAGTACTAAAATACGTCCTCCATACACCAGTACTTGGCCTAAAAAAATTCCAACGAAGAAGTGGCTAACCAATCGCGGTTTTAAGTTGACTAAGACGAAATCTGGACAATCTGCTTGGTGGCATCTAGAAAAATCCGTGTTGGAGTTTGGTGACTTCGCAAGATATATAATTGGAACGAATACTAATAACTTTGATTGGTTCTCAGAGCCTTTAAACATACCTGGTATTTCTCCCAAGGACGTTTACGACGATTTTTATAAAAAGCTGAGGGGAAAGCAGCGTGAGTTTGTTGATTTGTACCGCAAATTCTTTTCACTGATACGGGGGATGGCTGATAAGGAAGAATTTAAAACGAAAATTAAAGAGTGTTCTGCTATTGCCAAGGATTTGGAAAAGGAAATTTGCAACAGTTTAAATGATGAACAAAATAAGGTTTTTAAAAAATCGATAATCCCCTATTTAAAAGATCCTAGTAAGTCTAAAAAGCGTCGGACTTTTGACTTATCTGTAGCCCAAAGATTTATTTTAGCTAAGGTTTTTGATTTAGGATGGGATTCTGAGAAATTCGGTACATTTGATTCTTCGGTAAATTCACATCGGTATGTAGGCAGAGGTACTCATAAACCCGAACGTATGGGTAAGAAATATCAATGGCTAGCGTATCATGAACTGTTAGCTAGAGTATCAGATAACTTTGTATTTAGGAAAGATGGATGGTCAGATGAAACTGAATCATATGAAGGTCCTTGGCAAGTAAGTAGATTAAGAGACATTGACCCTTCGTTGAGGATTAAAGAAGCAAAAAGACTTGGACATACTGCCGCTTGGTGGTTTACTACTTCATATGATAACTGGAATTTTGAGGAAGATGATGCAACGTGGTTGAAAAATGGTGCTGATTTACCTAGTCCGGTTCAACTCATCGAGGTGACTAATCCTAAAGATGGTTCAGTGTGGCTTAATATAGGAGCCTTTTTTGAATGGGAAAGCCCTGCGCCTGCTGAAGAGGAGCGTTTTGAAAAACCGAGAAAACAGCTTTTTTATATATTAAGAAGTTGTATTGTTAAGAAAGAAGATGTTGAGAAACTATGTAAATGGAGTCAACGGAAGGCATTAACTGGAGCATGGATTGCTGATGCGAGAAATTTGTCGCAAGTATTTCTAGGTGAATTTTACTGGTCCGCAGCATATAGATACTTTAATAATGACTATTACGGCGGATTTACATGGACTAAACGAGGTGATCTTAAAGCTATTCCTTACTCAATTTTAGTGCCCACTGAGCATTATGCATGTAGTGGTGGTGATTACGATTGTTCTCTAGGGGAAAAAAGTATTGGAATTGATATACCAACTTCATGGATAGCTGAAGGCCTAGATTTGAGATGGAATGGACAAGAAGGCTGCTTTTATGATGCAAATGGCAAATTAATTGCCTATGATCCTTCATTACGAGAAGATGGACCGGGAACTCTTCTCATTCTGAAAGATGTACTATTAAAATTTCTTGATGAGCAAAATTGCAACATTATTTGGACGATCAATGGAGAAAAAAATCTTATCGGTGGGAATAATGGCTGGAAAGGAAGACTTGTGTTGGGAGGAACCTTCAAGCTTGAACAGGATAAGATTATTGGTGAAATCCAAAGCAAAATGGAGTCCTAAAGGATTTATGTGTCCTTCGGAGCCATTCAACTATGCATATAATATTCGTGTAAGATGGCCGGGCACCGAAGGGGCGAGCTAATTGCGTAATTTTTACTATAAGATTCGAAAGGAATTTATCATGATTGAGACCGGAACGAAGGAAGGAGATAGAAGTCCGTATCATTGGTAACGGAGAATTTTTTAGCAAAGATTTGAGCCATACTGTTAAGTACAGTATGGCTCTTTTTTATAAAATACCATCTAAAATTTATGGACTTTTCTAGAGTGAGACTGTGGACTTATTGCAGAGTGAATATGCCGTATCAAAATAAGGTTTGTCCCACCAAAGATTTTTATCGCCTACAATATATAGCTGTATTTTAGATCGGGTAACAGCGACATTAAGGATATTAGGCCTAGCGCTAGCCCAGCCTACAGCCCCCATATTTTTGCCACTGGAACTTACTCCCAAACATAGTATAACAGTATCTGCTTGTTTTCCCTGAAAAGTATGAATTGTACCGATGGAGGTGCTAATCCATTTGCGTAATGCTTTTTGGGGGATATCGAGCCTGTTTTGAACTAATAAATCCGGTAGCACTTTTCGAAAGTGGTTAATTAATCCTGCTCTGACACTCCTAAATGGGGTAATCAAAAACAGAGAGGGAATTTTTAAATCCCCGTTTTCGGTTTGTTCAAGTGTTTTAAAGCTATCTAGCACAATTTCAGTTATTGCTTCTGCCTGATTGGGTACAAAGTGTCCATTTTGACTGTTTCCTGATACATGAATCCATTGGCAAATCGCATTTTGATGATCCTTTGTGGCATATACCATTTTACCGTCATAGGCAATTTGGTTGGAAATGTGAAAAACCTGCTGTTGACAACGGTTATGTACTACAAGTGGTGCACCGACCCACAAGTCGTCTTTTTTTTCTAATGTCCGATATCCACCCAAAATATTTATTAGATCGGCAAGGCTTTGTACACTGGTATATTTATCTTTAATCAACAGACTTTGATGGTAATACTCGGCTAATACTTGGATTACGTTATCATGCAAAGTAACGACAGGCTCGATCTGTAACGGATCACCTACCGCAATTACCTTCTTTGCCCGCCATATGGCTCCAGCGGCCGATTGGGGCATGGCTTGTCCGGCCTCGTCTATAAAAAGGTAGGCGATTTCGTCTTTGGGAATATCTTTTAGAAAGTTACTGACTGACGCGAAGGTAGTTGATATGACAGGAACGATCAAAAATAAGCTTTGTAGTAAAACTGGCGCTGCAATTGGCAATTGTCCCTTCGGTATTTGTCCTCGCATCATTTTTCCGAAAGCATCAAGATTGGTTCGTAAATTCTTTGAATTGGATACAAAAGCCTTGTGAAGCTGAAGTGATTCTAAGAAGAGCCGTTCTCTCAGTACGTTTAATGCGGAGTATCCCCAAGGGGATGATTTACTGACATCATTAGTTTGCTTGATAAAATATTGGTCTATACGATATGGAGCTTTCACTTCAGCACGAAAGGCTTCTAGCTCAGCCTCAAGATGCGCAATTTTTTCGCAGAGTTCAGTTCTCCCTTTTTGTAAAATATTCCTTTGTTCAATTAATGCCCCTATTTGTCTTTGAGTTGAGTCAAGTTTATCTCGCACATTGACTAAATCAATACTATTTTGCTCTAACGCGTGTACTACTTCTTTATATTTTTGAACCAATTGATGTTTAGGCCATATTATCTTCTTTAACCATAGTAGCCGGTCAATGCTGGTCAAGTCCGATTTTTGCAAGAGCAGAAGGTCTTTTCGTTGCGTATAGTCCAAGATTTTATTTTGGCAGGTGACTAGCTGTTTTTCGGTATTTTGAATCTGAGATTCTAAATTTTGCAGAGAATTAATCAGTGCAGACAATTTATCATTGTTTTCCAGTAATAGATATGTCTGATTATATATCGTCTGGATACGCGCATACTCGCTTTTTACTGCATCAAGCGCCTGGTTAAAAGACTGCTTTGCTTTATTCCATTCTTCAGGTGAAACATGTTTGGTTTTGACTCGCAACTCTTTATTAAAATCATATTTCAAGTCTTTTATTTCTTCTTTAGAAATTGGCCAAAATTTCTCAATAAAAGCGGTCCTTTTACGTTTATTGCCAAGTGAAGCCGCATTGAGCGCCCATGTTGTTCCGTCACCGAAAATCATATCAGAGACTTCGGAAAAATAGTGATAGTCACTGCTTTGATATTTTTTAGGCATTTCTCCGATGGAAGGCAGTTCGTTCGTAATATTCTCAACAGCACTGTTATTGTTGGACGCCACTAATATTCCATGATTTTTAATTGCGGGGACAATGTCCTTTATTTCGTTAGAATAAGTCTTATAAGAAATTGAACATAATACCTCTTGGCTAAAAGCACTATCGGGCATATCAAGTTTAGCCATTTCTATAGCACGCTCTACAATAATTGCTGCAATGATATCTTTAAGCAGTGTTGTTTTGCCCGTTCCCGGAGGACCATTAACTGAAAAAAGAGCCTGCCGGTACTTGGCATCTTTACACATAAAGGCATTGACATCCACTTGTTGCATAAAGCGCATGCCATAATTACTAGGCCAGCGACCAAACGGCAGATGCACTGGAGACATTAATTCGAGTGGAACCTTAGTATCAGATTCAACATTTACTCTTTGCCCAGCCTGCTGTGACATGTATTGCGCAAAGGCTTGTCCATAATCTTTGCAATCTCCCTGCAGGCTTTCGATGATTCGTTCAAGATCTCTGACATAAAAACTATTGAGAAGATCATTTTGTTTGACCAGCTCATCAATTGTTTCATTCTCCGCGTTAGTTTCTTCTAATAAATCATCAACGGTATTGTTTTCGAGATTGCCAGAGGGGGAGGCCGTTCTAGTATCTTTTACTTTGTCAGCGTCTTCCAAAACCATATCGATGCGTAACCAGCAATCAGAAAAGGCAATATCCCAGTTTATCTGAGACGCAAAGTAATTTCGAGTAGCTTCTAAAAAAGCATAATTATAAGGTTCTTTATTATCATTGAGATATTGAAACAGCTTAAACTCAAATGCTTTAAAGTCTTCATCCCACTGGTCAATAACAATCCCGCCGTCTTTGACTCTGTGAATAGCCCAAGGGAAAGAGGAGATGCGAAAACTTTCCGGCTCAAAAACACCATTAGGCGATAAAGTGAACATGCAAAAACAACTTTCATCGTCTCCCGAATCTCGGAACTTCATTGATGTTTGCATACCTTTCTCCAAGGCGCACAGCGCGCTGTCCAGTCGGAATATCCCAAGGTAAATAGCA
The DNA here is from genome assembly GCA_946407015.1 of uncultured Selenomonadales bacterium. Taxonomy (GTDB): domain Bacteria; phylum Bacillota; class Negativicutes; order DSM-1736; family Dendrosporobacteraceae; genus CAMJML01. The sequence continues at coordinate 99,012 of CAMJML010000004.1, forward strand.
TAGCGTCGGAGCTTCTTGGAAGCAGGTGTTGTAGGGTTTTCTAAATTTGGGAATTGAGATTTGCAATTGATGGAAAAAGTCTTTATGAAAGGACTGTCTTGATCATTCAAAATGTAAGGATAAAAATGTTCTAATTTATGCCAGTACTGTAGTGTCTTGAAATCCATCTAATCACCCTTTGATTTTTTATGCCAAGCCTGACTGATATAGTAGCAATTGATATGTAAACGAAGTATTTTTTTAGTATAACATATATTAGGACATTGTTTTACAAAGTATGATCTGATTTATAGAATTGTGGATAATGGCTGAATTTACGCAAAGAAACGGTAAATAAAGTTCAAAGACACATATATCTTGATTAGGTAAATATACGCCTTGTCAAGTTACAGTGATTTGAGTAGACTTTAATACGAGGTGATATGGTGTCGGAGAAAACGGTTTCTTTTTACCAGATAGCGAAAGAATTAGCAGAAGAAGAGCAGGCAACAAAGAAAAAATATAATCCTGAACGAGAAATTGAAGAAGAAATAAGGTTGGTTATTGATGGCAAGATACAAGATGAGGCATTATTTAAAGGCTATTATGTAACACGTCAGCGATATCTAGAAAAAGTATTTGAAAAGGCTGGCGTGTTGGGTGAATATAAAGTAACTACTATAAGTAAAAATAAAGGTACACAAGAGAAGGAATTCCGCATTCCTTTAACTCAGAAGGAATGTGTGAAATTTTTGCTTCGTCAATATACTAAAGCGCTGTCTAGAAAAATTAGAAACAATACGATTGATTCATTAAAAATGGAAGAGGCAAAAGATTTTGTTGTTAGTTTAAAGAAAGAGTATATTGATAAGCATGTCCTTGAAGCTGAGCGTGAAAGAGAACTAGTCAATTCATATGTATTAACGGAACTACAGTCTCGAACGGCTTTTGATAGAGTAGAGGCAATGCTGCTGAGGCTAATGAATGATGATTTGCACCAGATTAAATTACGGTCAATACCTAATTCAACCAAGGGCTTATCACCTGATGAAGAACTTAGGATAATTAATGATTCTGATGCAGCTTTTCTTATGTATTACTATTATCACTTATTGGAAAAACAATCGGAATATTGGAATAATGTTGTAGATATGGTATCTGAATTGCGTTTTGGAGAAATTGAAGAAAAGTTAAAACACCCTAAAGATGATTCTGGTTCTGATGATGGTTTTCGTGATATTTGCTCAGTAATGTATAAGGCACAAATATTAGTAAAACAACAATACCAGGATAAAAAGATAGCGAAGCACAAAATGTCATCTGAAAAGCGGATGAAGTTAGTGGAAGATATATTGAAAGGGCGTAATCCTGATTGAGCTAAGAACCTGGTTCTTAGCTCTTTTTCTTTTACCTGAAAAATTTAACTAGGAAATTTGATAAAAGAAAATTAGTTACCTAGTCCCTAATTTGATCGCATGAGATAATTTGAAAGTAAAAAATGTCTTACAGGCGTAACGGGAGGGAGAAATGGGCGATTTTTTCATGTCAATTAGAGGTCCTTAACCCGAAATAACTATCAAGCTTGGCGGTAACTAAAAAATAGAGTAAATAAGGAGAGGGTTTTAATGGCTACTAAAAGAGATCTCAATGTTAAGGTAATTCGCGCTATTATAGTGGTTAACCAGTTTTTTTAGACGTAAGGCTCTAACTAGTTAGTTGTCTACTAGACTTGTAAAGGGTCTTAAAACCTGAAATACTATCTAGATTATATGACAAACTTTTGCTATAATTAAACGAATATAGCAGAAGTTAGGAGATGTATTGTATGGATATGGGAAATCCTGCAATTGAATTAACAAGTAGACTGATTGAAGTTAGTGTTAAAAACACGGCTCAAATTATATACAATAGAATGAATTTGGCAAAGCAAAAAAGTAATGATAAAGAAACGATAAATGCTTTGGAAGAAATAATCAACGATTTAATAGCAGATAAAAATGAATTAATACAAATAACTAAATGTTATGAGCAGGAATTTATTGCTCAAAAAATATCAGACTCAGATATAGATTATATAACTACTACATTATTACCCTTGCTAACATCTTTTGTTCCCAAAACTGAACAAAGTAGCGGAGCCATTTTAGCAATTGAAGCTTTATTATCTTCAGAAACTCTTAAAATTTTACAGTTATTGGGATTTAATTACAAAGAAGCGATAGGTATCCCATTAACTGCATTGGTTGCTCAGGCTATACAAAATCAGACGAATAAATTGAATAGTAATAAGATAACTAATAATAGGAAATAAGTTTCTGCATGTATCAACCAATCTGTTAACTAAGGCATTTTGCCGCAGTGAGAGCCTAGATGCGGAATGAGCTAAGGAGAATTAGGAGTTAGTTGAATTGAATTAAAGCAAACTTTGTATTCAAGATAATTACCTGAAGTAGCTGAATCCCAGATTGTGGAATAGGATATAGGATTTGTCTGGTCACGGATCGCCTCCACCAATCAAATCCACACTTTTTTACAGATATAGGAAGTCTTGAGAACCGCGAATTGTCTGGCTTTGTGACGGACAGTGAGCGGTTTTTTGCTTTTTTGGAGGCGGTTTTCTCGCCTCCACTATCAACCCTACTTTTGTATGTGTAAGATTAGTTGAAGAAAACCGTCTCACTGATAACTGCGAAAAATGGTCTTATCCCTTTGTAAACATGGGGATGAGACCATTTTGATTCATGAGGAAGGAGTCAAGAATTAGTTGTAGAAAATATTAAATTAGAGGAAAAATTTGGATATAAACAGTGTGGGAAGTACCAATCTTTAACTGCCCCTGATGCTAAGGTCCTAGGATTCGCCATTATAGCCCTGCGGAGAAAACGAAATGTTTACATAGAGAAAAGTCGATTAAAATTATGGTAGTTAAATTTAGTTAAAAAATGCGTGCAAGGGAAGAGGAGGTAACTTTTTGCTTAATACAAGTAAATTCATGGTGAGCTGTCTAAGTATTATCATCTGTTTAGTAGTTTTGTCCGGTATTTCTTATGCTGAGGGTAAATGGTTTGCTACGGATGAAGGTTATCGTTACTATGATAGTCACTGGTTTTCCCGTACAGCAACTTGGTCAGGTGGTACTGATGCCGGCGGACGAGTACATGGCGAAGGAATCATGCATTATTATGTAGATGGTCATCTTTACTCTACTTTTAAGGGGATATTCGTTAACGGCGTTATCCAGGGCTATGGTAGTGAAACTACTGTTGCAGGAGCTGTCTATCAAGGAGAGTTCCGAAATGGAGAATGGAACGGGAAAGGGTTTTTTAAATATATTAGTGGCGAAATTTATGAGGGCGAGTTCGCCAATGGTCACCCTAATGGCAAAGGTATTTTTAGGTGGAATGGCAATGTTTATGAAGGCGACTTTGTAAATGGTAGTCAGACTGGCAAAGGAGTCTTGCGTTGGAAAGATGGTTCTCGATATGAGGGGGAATTTGTAAGTAATAAATTTCTGAAAGGAACTATTTATGGCGCAGACGGCAGGATTGTTTATCAGGGAATAGCGGAAAGTCCGGACGCTATCAAAGCAGCACCTCCATTGTTGCGGATTGGCGAAATGATAAAGTCAGATGAGTTTCAGGAGAAAAACGGAATGTTGGTACGAATCGAGTATTCAAAGAAACCAACTATATTGTGGTTTTGGGCTGACTTTACGCACGAAAAGTGGTTAGGGGAAATGTTCCCTGTATTGCAGTCGATGTATGAGAGTAATGGAGACAAAGTTAATATGTATACCGTTAACTTTAGTGGCCGCTGGGATAAAATAGCAAATGTTATGAGTCGATACGGCTGTTCCGTTCCAGCACTCAAATCTCAAAACAATCTTCGATATTCACAAGGGTTTCCTTGTATTATCATTCTTGATGGAGAAGGAATTTTACGCTATAGACATGTTGGAGGATTGAGTCTTAGCGAGCTAAGTGCGATTGTAGATAGCTTATAAATGGTACTTCGCCTCCGCCATTATCATGTTGACAAATCATAAAATCACAGAGGTGGTTCATTTGGCGTATACTGAAAAAAAATGGTTGGACCGGATTCGTAATAGAAGCGACTTTAGCACTTTTCTTTCGCATTTAACGAGAGAGAATGGTCAAATGAATGTAGTTGAGGTTTTAATCAAAATTCTTGAGGAAGGAAGAATTAGGGGGAGTTCAAATAGCGGGTTCATTGCAGGGGGGGTTACCGCAACTTGTTTTCAAGATGCTCCTATGTACAGTTTGAGTCAAAATTGTATGCACGAACAAAATCTGCATGCAATAAATAAAAGTAAGATTAGATATCGGGGACTTGGCTTAGCTTTTCCCAAAAGATACATCTACGCCAAGGGCGGAAGGCCAGTTATTTACGAAAAGCTTGAAATAGCAAAACAGTTTGTAAATCCGAACGAATGGTGGCGGATTGTTTCGCTAGAGACTTAGATGATGATAATAGCATAGTCGATTGGACGCACGAACGTGAGTGGAGAAAACTTGGCGATTTTGAATTTGATTTGAGTGAGACATATGTATTATTGTCGCAAAAGGATGCTTATAGGCAATTCATGAAGAAAGCAGATAAAAAAATAATTGAGAAAGTTGCCGGTATTATAGTTCTCCAACCTGTTTTAAGTTAGTTGCTTCTGCTCGCACTCGCTACTTAATGAAAACCGTGTGTCAGATACAAAGGGATGGTCTTGTGACACAAAACAGGTGGATTTGTAGTGTCGGATCGCCTCCCCCAAATGAATGTCCCCTCCGCCTATTTGGTGGAGGTTTTTGCTTTTTGAAGGAAGTTTTTGCCTTCACAATCACGGATTGCTTAGCCTTGAATTTAATATGAGAAAAGACCAAAGTTATTTCTAGGTAGAATACAAGTGCTTACTTTTTTCATGCATATAAAGGTTTGAAAAGCCTCCTGGTAAAATATAAATGAAGCCTCCATTTGACAAGCCTGATAGTTTTATCAAATTATTCGACCAAACAAAGCAGCAGCGCATTATGGAACTAGTGTCAGAAGTTAGGGAGAATGCAGTCCGGGTTGTCGGGTAGAAAGAACATTGGAGCTGCTCTCTGGACATGTGGCACGTTGGTTTTGCTGTGTTGACACTCATAAATATTTATGGTACATTGAAAAAAATAAATAAATCAGTTCGGGTGAACACCTACCGCAAACAAGGTTTTTTCTTGTTTGCGGTTTTTTTAGGAGGAACTATGTGGGAAATAATATGGCCGATTTTACTTGTGGTAGGTGCAAATACTTTTTACAATATCTGCGCAAAATCAACGCCGATTGATATCAATGCATTTGCATCGTTGAGCATCACTTATTTTACCGCCATGATTTTGTGTATTATCATGTTTTTTACTACTGGAAGTTCGCCAAAATTAACGACTGAACTTGCCAAAGCAAATTGGACTTCAGTCATTTTGGGGATCTCGATTTTAGCTCTTGAGTTTGGTTATGTCAGCATCTATCGTGCAGGTTGGAAAATAGGCGAAGCGTCTTTAATTGCAAATATCATTTTGGCTTGTGTTTTACTCTTTGTAGGGCTATTACTATATAAAGAAGCCGTATCATTGCGGCAAATCGTTGGTATGATTATCTGTGGGTTTGGATTATTCCTGATAGGCAAATAACAAAATATATTAATATTCAATAACCCCCAAAATGTGAGTGGATTTGCAAGGTCCTGGATCCCTCCACCAAATGAATGTCCCTTCCACATAAGGTATAGTCATATGACTTAGGTGGAAGTTTTGGTATATGAGAGTCCTTTGTCATCTATATGGGGCGGAATTTAACAAACCGGATAAAGAGTACGACGGTAACAAATAAGAAGAACGGGATTGCTTTTTTTGCAGTCGAAGCTGTACAGATAGTTTCAGTCATGCCAAATGCAATTACGAGGCTGGAACAAAAACGTATGTGAGTAATTGTAAGAATACCGTTAAGGAGGACTTTGACTTGTACCTAATTAAACAAAGACAGCACTTGATCAAGTGCTGTCTTTGTTTAATAGAGGTATACAGAATGGCTGCATAGATAGACGTCTGAATGAAAAACGAGGATTAAGCTTCGAAATGCGTGTTAAAAGAATCGTCTCCATGGCATAAGTTTGCTTTTTTTAAATATTTCCATAGTGTTGTTCTACTGATACCTAGTTTTTCTGAAATTAGTTTCCTGTTTCCTTTATACTGGGACATTAAAGCTGTTAGCTGCAAATAGGAAACAAGTTTATTGTTTACCATAAACATCTCTTGTATCGGTTCTTTTATTTGAGAATTTAAAATCTCATTTTTAGCCGGCTCCGGCTCAACCCAACAGCTATTATTAAGCTGCTTTCTTACATATATTGAATCAACTATGGATTTATCTGCCAGGGCAACTAAGCGCTCACAAAAATTCTTAAGCTGCCTGATATTTCCATCCCAGTTAAAATGCTCAAATTCTTTTAATGCATCTTCTGAAAGGAGAATATCTTTGCCAAGTTGGCGGTTGTAATAATCCACGAAAAAATTGGATAAGTAGGATATATCCTTTTTTCGGTGGCGAAGGGCAGGTATGTTTACAATCAATACGCTCAATCTATAATATAAATCTTTGCGAAATTTATTTTGTTTTACCAGCTCATGCAGATTGGTATTGCATGCCGCAATAACCCGGACATCAACAGGAATTATAGCATCCCCGCCAACACGTCTTATTTGCCTTTCCTGAAGCGCTCTTAATAAGATTACTTGTCCCAATAAGTCCATTTCAGATATTTCGTCTAAAAAAATCGTGCCACCGTGAGCAAGCTCAAAAAGGCCCGGCTTTCCCCCTTTTTTGGCGCCGGTAAAAGCACCGTCAACATATCCAAAAAGTTCACTTTCTACTAAGTTGGAGGGAATTGCACCGCAGTTGACAGCAACAAAAGGTCCATCTTTGCGTGTGCTTGCATGATGAATGCTTTGGGCAAAAAGCTCTTTGCCTGTGCCTGTTTCGCCTACAATCAAGATGTTTGAATGCAGTTTGGCAAAACTTTTAGCAGTGTTAATGGTTTCCTGAATTTCTTCTGAATTTCCCTTTATATCCTTAAAAAAATATTGAGCTACATTGCCTTTTTGGTATAAACCCTTTCTAACGGCTGTCTCTATTTTTTGTAGTTCAGTAATCCCCTGGAGAGTAATAATCGCACCTGAAGCGGTTTTCTCTACAATAATAGGAATAACGCTTAGCGCATACTTTTTATTCTGTATCTTCATTATCTGTCCAACTATTTTTTCACCTGATAGCAGTACTTTTTCGATTAAATGCACCTGATCAGTTCCAAAAATTTCAGAAGAATGTTTTCCTTTTAGCTCAGTTGAGTTTTGTTTAAAAAGATGCTCAGCAAGCTTGTTAAGCATAGATACTCTGTTTTTATCGTCAACACTTATAATAGCCTCAGATACAGAATTGAATATGGTATTTTGTTCTTCTGTTTTTTTCTTTTCTAAATTGACAGCAAATTGCATCTCTTTTGCCATTTGGTAGGCTTTCCTGACCGATGCATAAGACGATTTAAGCAAAACACTCTTCATTCCGGCTGCTTGTATGAGGTTACAGCTCAGGGTTCCACCGATTAAAATATCTACGCCATCGTTTTGGGCTTGTTTAATTTTATCTTTAATATCTTTCGTTGTGGCAACTTCGTATAGATAGATTTTGAGATTAAGTATTTCCAAAAAAGACCGGATCGCTATAATGACATTTTCGAGGCCAATATAACCGATAACAGGGTTTTGTTTCTTAGCTTTCTCTTGAGCTAATTTAATTGTTTCTATAATTTCAGTATCGGCGACGGGAATTTCAACAACGGGAACAGGGATTCGTGATTCTTTGAGCATTCGCGCTGTTGTACCTCTGGCAATAATGATATCAACATCTTTATCCACATATTTTCTGGCAAGTTGGACTGCGTCCTCCATGTGGGCAACAACAATATCCAATTCGTCAGGGGCTTTCAGCTGTTTTTTTAGTGCAAGACCATGTTGAGCAATATGTTTTCCTGATGCAATCATTATTATTTTAGACATGTCTCACCATCGCTTCTCTTAATCTGTCAATTAAGTTTGTCAATAAGGTTAAGGCATTTGTTATTTTGATTATACTAGAATTATCTTTAGCTTTGCAACCAACAGAAACTAGGTGATACTTTATATCTGGTTTGGTGGTAAAATCCTATAACTTATCATCATATTGCTCACATGCTTTTTTCAGTCGTAACAGAATGGATTAGGCAGATTATTCAAAAAACTTCGGACGGAGTTATGCTTTTGAACGCTACCTTCGGTCGTTATACGGTGGAATCTTTTGATTTTACTACATATTCTCGTGCAAAAGGGTCAGCAGTAACTTGAGGCATAATGGCTGTAAATACGGCGCCAAGAATGAGGAAAAAGGATAATAGGTAAATACCGATATTATAATTATTGGTATATGTAATAACCCAGCCCACCATAAACGGACCAAGCGCGCCGCCAAGATTACCGATAGCATTGATAATGCCTCTGGCTCCGCCCAGAACTTCTGCCGGAAACAATAAAGGCGGCATTGTCCAGAATAGACTGACTATAGGTTTGAAGAAAAATCCGCAACAAACAAGTAATGAGAAGGATAACCAAACATTTTCCTTAAATAGTGTGGACAAAATTAAAGAAACCGCAAACCCCAGAATTGTAATAATCGTATATTTTCTACGGTTGCAGCTTTTGTCAGATAGTGCACCGAAAACATACAGCCCAATTAACGCAATAACAAAAGGAATTGCATTCAGCAGCCCCAGAATATCCATGCTTTTTTTGGTTATTTCTTTTACAATAGTAGGCAACCACATGATATAGCCATAGTTCCCCACTTGATAACAAAAGTAAATTATGACTAATTTCCACATATTGTTATCGGTTAATAACGCTTTATAAGAAAAGTTTTTTCCGGCATTTTTTTCGGCCAGTGCCTTTTGCTCAGCAGTAATTGTTGTCATTAAATATTCTTTTTCGGCCGGACTGATCCATTTTGCTTCATTAGGACGATTACAAACTTGCGGCCACCATATAAATATCAAGAGTACGGTGATCGTCCCCTGTACGATAAACAGCATATGCCAGTCATAATAAGCCAGAATAAATCCGGAAAGGGGCCCGGCAATAATGGAGCCAATGGCAGCGTTGCTAACAAAGAACGCACTTGCCCGCCCGGTTTCAGCAGCCGGAAACCAGTGAGAAATAATAGCATAGATAGCGGGCCATACGCCACCCTCGGCTAAACCCAGTAAAAACCGCATGACTAATAGCTGGGTATAATCTTGCACAAATGCTGTCAAAATTGTGATAAGGCCATAACACAATAAGCTCCCAGCAATAAACTTTTTCGCATTGCCCCTTTCCGCTATATGGCCGCCAGGAACCTGGAGTATCATATAACCTACAAAGAAAATACCAGCTATTAAGCCTGAGGTGCTGGCGCTCATAGCTAAATCTTCACTCATCCCTCCGGTAATAGCAAAGCTGATATTAATCCGGTCAATATAGGATACAATGTTTACAAGAATTAATATGGGGATAATCCGCCACCAGCGTTGTGCAGGTATTTTTTGATGAGTCGCGAGCTGATTAATCATTTTTTTCCTCCACTCTAAATAAAGCCAGCTAATAAGCCATTACTAGCTGGCTTATTTTTATTTCAGTTATTTTTTCTCAAAAACGTATTTTTGGGTAGTATGGGCATTAATCCAATCCCAGTCATAGGTTACACCAAGCCCAGGGCCATTTGGGATATCGATCATGCCGTTCTCGTCAATCGAATCTAATTCATCTTTATATCCGCAAGCATATACCGGGGGAATTATATTTTTGAGTTTTGGACCTACCTCTGCCAGCTCATAGAAGTTTGTATTTCTTATGGCACCTACTACTTGCCTGTGGGCAGGACCACAGGCGTGAACCTCGACATCAATGCCGAATGCCTCCGCCATTCTTGCGGTTTTGATTGCTCCGGTGATGCCCATGTCATATTCGGGATCAACACGCAGGAAGTCGGTTCCGCCAGCTATCAGAAAATCGCACTTAGCTTCCAAGGCGCGGACATGCTCGGTTATCAGGAGTGGAGTTTTCAGCATTTCTCTTAATTTCTTGTGGGCGAAAGCTGACATAGAATTATCGCGGTATGGATCCTCATACCAGAAAAAATTGGCGTCGTCGCATGCCCGGCCTACATACAATGCATCGGCAAAATTATTTAAATCAGATGCGCCATCATACATAAGCTTCATTCTATCCCCGATAGCTTCTCCTAATTTCCTGATTAGAGTTGCTTCGACTTTGGCATCGCCGTCAAACCAGCCATGATGCTTAAATGCCTTATAGCCCATGTCGGCACACTGTTTGGCAAAATCTGTGAAGGCTTCATAGCTATCCAGCATTCCGGTGTAGTCTCCATGGTAAGTACTGGCATAAGCTAATATTTTCGTTCTAAATTGTCCAAGCATTTGCGCGATTGATTTTCCGCATTGTTTTCCCGCTAAATCCCAAAGTGCAATATCTACAGGACCGTGTCCCATATGATCCTGATGACAAAGTCGGCGATTAGACATATTGTAAAAAGCTTCTCTCATATCGGAGTCCGTACCTGGCAAATCAGTGACTAACATGAGTGTCTGCGCTAACGCCGGACGCGTTCCTCCCCAGTGGGTTACATATTCCCCCCGCGAACCATCCTCGCACTCAATGGTTAGGGCATACTTTCTTAATGGTAATTTGCCTCCCTTTAAATAGCCAATGTGATTATGGGTGTTTTCTGAAGCTGCGCCCATATCCTTCACTGTGTACGTAAAATCATACACCTCGACCTTTCTAATAATTGACACGATAAAACTCCTCCTTATCTTCGGATGATAGTTACGCATTAGTAAACGTGCAATTTATGTGCCAATTATCAAAAAAGAATATATAAAGTTATCTTGATGCATGTCAGTATGCTAATATCCTAGCGAAAAAAAGGTGTTTTAAATAGAAAATATAATAACGACAGTATTTTGTACATATTTAGATCCATGAGTATATCGGTATATAAAAAAGATGTTTTTATTACTACAAAACAGGCGTTATACGTAACTATGAACAAAATGTTAAAATATTTTAACATTTTGTTCATAGTTGTTAACGGTGTTAATTATTGTTTATATTGACAGGCCATTGTCAAGAGTGGGCCAGGCTTACTGGTACTTAAAAATATGATAGATGAAACCTTTAGCATATTTCAAAATAGTTAAATATTACTGAATTTCTTATAAGAATCGAAGGGTATTGAGAAGTTTCTGTTCGATTCCCGGTCTGGCATGATAATTGCATATATAACGAAAAGAGGTTGAGAACTGATCAGGAGGTTTTGCAAATGGAGACAGATTTTATTAAGGGTGTTATCGTTCCTATTCTTACACCGATTGACGCAAACGAGATTATCGATGAAAAAGTTCTGCGTAGAATGGTTAACCATGTTATTGCTGGGGGAGTGCATGGAATTCTTCTCTATGGTAGTAATGGTGAATTTTTTGCTGTTGAATATGAAGAGTTAGAGCGTGGCATCGAGATTGTTCTGGATGAGACAAAAGGAAGAGTACCTGTATATACAGGCATTGGTGCTATCACGACAAGTAAATGTGTCAAGATTGCGCAAATGGCGGTCGAAAAAGGTGTACAGGGTATTTCGGTTTTACAACCGATGTTTATTGCTCCACGTGAAGAGGAATTATATGAGCATTTTAAAGAAGTCGCTGAATCTGTACCTGAAACTGCAGTTCTTTTATACAATAATTCAGCTAGGACTCATTATAATATCAGTGCGAATTTAGCAGTTCGGTTAAATGGATCCGTAGAGAATGTCGTTGGTATTAAGGATTCCAGCGGTGATATGACATTACTCGCAGAATATGTTCGCCTGACAAGACACACAAATTTCAAAGTTCTTGCAGGTAAAGATACCTTAATTTATGCCTCGTTGGCACAAGGGGCAGTTGGTTGTGTTGCAACTACTGCGAACTTTTTGCCAGAGTATGTAACCGATATTTACAATAAATATAAAGAGAATAATTTACAAGGAGCTTTAGATGCGCAATTTAAACTCACACCAATTAGAAATGCATTAGACCTTGCTAGCTTTCCGGTAGGAACAAAGGATATTGCCAACATAATGGGCCTACGGGTAGGCGACCCATATAAGCCCAATAAGAGCTCTAACGGTGAAGTGATAGAAAAAATGAAAAGAATTCTCAGCAAAGAAGGTATTAAAATTAATTCTTAATTTGGCGGAAACAATGATTTATCCTGTTTGCTAACAAAACGAATGTCCCATGATTTATTTGTTCAATAGAAATAAGGAGTGATAACTATGAAAATTGGTTTTATTGGTCTTGGCATTATGGGGAAACCTATGAGTAAAAATTTATTGAAGGCTGGCTATGATGTTGTCGTTTACGATATTGCAAAGGCAGCCGTGGATGAGATGGTGGCTGCCGGAGCTAAAGCCGGTACTACACCTAAAGCCGTCGCCGAGCAGGTTGATGTTATCATAACTATGCTGCCTAATTCCCCTCAGGTGAAACAAGTGATTTTAGGAGAAAACGGTGTAATTGAGGGGGCCAAGAAGGGCGCTATCGTCATTGACATGAGCTCGATCGCGCCGCTGGTCAGTCGGGAAGTGGCTCGGATACTGGCCGAAAAGGGCATTGAAATGCTGGACGCACCTGTCAGTGGCGGTGAACCAAAAGCAATTGACGGTACCCTTTCCGTTATGGTAGGTGGCAAGACGGAGGTATTTAATAAATGCTTTGATATTATGAAAGCCATGGCTGGATCGGTAATCCTGACTGGAGAGATTGGTGCAGGAAATGTGACGAAACTTGCCAACCAGGTCATTGTGGCTATCAATATTGCAGCTATGTCAGAGGCGCTTGTTTTAGCCAGCAAGGCCGGTGTGGAACCTGAGCTGGTTTATCAAGCCATCCGCGGGGGGCTGGCCGGAAGTACAGTGCTTGACGCTAAGGCTCCTTTAGTCATGGATCGTAATTTTGACCCAGGTTTCCGTATTAACCTTCATATTAAGGATTTGAATAATGTGCTGGAAACTTCTCATGAAATAGGCGTACCACTACCGTTGACTGCTGCGGTTATGGAAATGATGCAAGCGTTGAAGGTTGATGGCATGGGGGATTACGACCACGGCAGCTTGGTTAGATACTATGAAAGGTTATCTAAGGTTGAAGTAAAACGGTCATAAGGTGTTGGCATATTAGCGGTTTTAAATTATGAACCAACTTCGTGACGGTGGACCAAAATAATAAAACTACATAGGTTTGATTTGTAATTATGCCCTCCAGTTCATTATGAACTGGAGGGCATTAAAATGGAATTTGAATGTTATCAATGAGCGGGAAAAAGGATCAGCAAGCTATGAAGGACTTAAGATTATCAGTAGAAGAAAAGAGTATATACCGTGTAGACCTAAGTTGTTTTTTCGAGGCTGCGTACGAAGTGGCGAAGAAAATTCAGGAGCATATAAGTGAATATACCGCTGTTTTTATAATACCAGGTGACTGGCTGGCGATAGAATGTATGCGATACTGGCGACAGCAAGGGATAAAAATACCGGAAGAACTTAGTGTTATGGGATTTGATAATATCTATATGGGAGAAATTATTGAACCGCCTCTTACAACAATTCATCAACCCAAATATGAGATGGGAATACATGCAATACAATTGTTAGAATCAATGTTAAACGGTGAAGGAATTGAAAAAAAACAGCGTATATTAGATCATAAAATTATTGGTAGACAATCTGTTAAAAGTATAAATTAAATCCGCGGGCAGGACATAGCGTTCTGTCCTCTAATATACCCCGAGGAAGCAGTATAGGCTTTTGACATTGTAGAACTGGAAGAAAACTTTGAAAAGACCCAATTCTGTGGTGTGAATCTATTAGCCGCCTGTACACCGAGCAATGCCAAACTGGCGCCTAAACGGTATATGGAGGAAGGGGCGCAGGTGTTTACTCCCTGTTCTCCAGAAGAGCAGATCGCATATTTTCAAAAGTACTGTACACAAATTCAGACAGAAAAAGTTGTCTGTTATTGTAAATTCTGTAGAGAGGCCATTACAATGGGGGGAAAACAGGGCGTCCATTTGCTGGAGTTGCTTTTTCCGTGTTAAAGGTTTTGCGGACAGGGTTTTTCGGAAGCTTTTTGATCAGATAGCCATGTGGGATGTGCAAAACAGGCAATTAAAGAAGTATAAACTTTCTAAATATTTTGGATAAAAATTCCTAGAAGCAGAGGATGTCAGAAAATTTTGTCGAAATAACTATTTTGTTAGCGAAAGACGCGGTAAAAGATGATTAAAGCAGCCTTATTATTATTTTGCCGTACTAGCGGAATTTAGAAACAAGATAGGGGTGTAGTTATGTCAGACATATTGTTCGTTGCTCCTTCGGCCTATGTGGCTCAGTCTGCTTCAAAGGTTATTTCTGAAATGGGGTTAAACATTCCTGTGGAAATTAAGAATATGCAGGAAGCTTTAGCTGTAGCCGAAACTTATCCCAATGTACAGATTATTATTAGCCGGGGTGGAACGGCTAAAATCATTCAGGACAAAACCGGTAAAACGGTCATTGGAATTAAAGCCTCCATGCGTGATTTGCTCGACCCTATTGATAAGGTTGCCAGCCAAGGGATCGCTAAAATCGGGATCGTGGCAAACTGCCATATTATTGATGATAGTGTACAGGATTTTAAACTATTGAATTGTGATATTTACTCGCGGCCTTGGTATAAAGAGGAAGATTTAGAACAAATTTTCCAAGAATTTTCCCGGCTTGGGGTTAAGGGAATTGTGGGAGATACCGTGGGCGCAAAGTTTGCTAAAACATCTGACCTGCCGGTTGAATTACTTGATTCCGGCGAAATCTCAGTGAAGCGGGCTATCAAAGAAGCTGTTAAAATTTCTGCGGCCCAGAAGGCGGAGCGTTTGCGTAATCAGGAACGTTCTCACCAGATTGCGCTTTATTCAACGGATATCTATTCATCGATTGAACAGGCGGCTGCTGCCGTGGAAGAATTATCTGCTTCTTCACAAGAGTTAGCAGCGACCAGTTTAGAAACGGCAAGCATCTCCAATCAAGTGACCAGTGAGGTCCGTAACACTGTCGAAATCGTAGAAATCATTAGGCGGGTGGCGCAGCAGTCTAATTTATTAGGACTGAATGCGGCTATTGAGGCCGCCCGGGCAGGTGAATTGGGGCGCGGGTTTTCCGTTGTAGCAGAGGAAGTCCGCAAACTGGCTGACGAAAGCAACAATTCTACAAAAACGATTAATGCAATGTTGGGAAACCTTAACAATTCTGTTCTGAAGGTCGTGAATAATGTTGAGCAGAGTAATGTCATTACCCAAGAGCAAGCCAAAGCGACCCAATCCATTGCACAAATGCTTGAAGATCTTAGGAATGTTGGTCAAAAGCTTATGGCTATGTCGGAGGCAAACTAATCCATCGTTCAAATCCTGCAGGAACATCAATCCTGCAGGATTTTTCTATATCTCAATGACGAAAGTACAAAAGACGAATCGTTTTTCGGGACATGGAAAAACAACTAGGCGGGAAAGATATTTATAAACACCTGGGAGATCATTTTTGATGAAGAGGCAACAGCATTTACGGTACTTTCTCCCACTATGCAACGGGATGATGTAGTTAAAGGTCATTAAAAACTATTCAAGCAGAATTATCACGGAGGAAAATGATGAGTAACTTTGTACTTGGTTTTCAGGATATTGACAGAACAAAACTGATGGTTGTCGGGGGGAAAGGCGCGAACCTGGGCGAACTCTCCAGGATTGAAGGAATACGTGTACCGGATGGTTTTTGTATTTCTACTGAAGCTTTTAAAAAAATCATGAAGGAAACGCCTTCGATTCGTGCATTACTGGATCAGTTATCGCTTCTCAAGGTGGAAGACCGGGATAAAATCCGTAAACTTAGCGGTGAGATTCGCTTATGTCTCGAAGGGACAGCCATTCCACGGGACATTCATGAAGAGGTTATCCGCTTCCTTTCCTGTTTTGATGAAAAGAGTGCCTATGCTGTACGATCCAGTGCAACGGCAGAGGATTTACCGACGGCTTCCTTTGCAGGCCAGCAGGATACCTATTTAAACATTATCGGAAAAGATGCGGTTCTTAAGCATATTAGCAAGTGCTGGGCCTCGCTATTTACCGAAAGGGCAATCATTTACCGCCTTCAAAACGGTTTCGACCACCGTAAAGTCTACCTGTCCGTGGTTGTTCAGAAGATGGTCTTCCCGCAGGCGGCAGGAATTTTGTTTACTGCCGATCCCGTCACTTCAAATAGGAAAGTGTTATCCATTGATGCCAGCTTCGGACTTGGTGAGGCCTTGGTCTCCGGCCTGGTCAATGCGGATAACTATAAAGTGCGCAACGGCAAGGTGCTCGATAAGAAGATATCTACCAAGAAGCTGGCGATTTATGCCTTAAAAGCCGGCGGTACGAAAAAACAAGAAATTGAGCCTGAGCAGCAGAATAAGCAAGTGCTGACGGATGAGCAGATTTTAAGCCTCACGCGCATGGGTAGAAAGATCGAAGCGCATTTCGGCCACCCACAGGATATTGAATGGTGTTTGTCTGATGATACATTTTATATTGTCCAGAGTCGGCCAATCACTACGTTATACCCCATCCCTGAAGTAAATGATGAGAAAAACCACGTTTACGTATCTGTTGGACATCAACAAATGATGACTGATCCTATGAAACCACTGGGGTTGTCTTTTTTCCTGTTAACGACTTATGCATCCATGCGTAAAGCTGGTGGAAGGTTGTTTGTTGATGTGGCATATAATTTGGCTTCACCTGATAGCAGGGAATTGATCATAAATGTCTTGGGTCAATCTGATCCACTCATCAAAGACGCACTTATGACCATCATAGAGCGAGAAGATTTTATCAAGTCATTGCCAGATGATACAAAAGAATCAAGTTCCGGTACAGGCAATAAAGTTCCGTTGCCTGCGGATTTACGCGGACAAATCAAAAACGATCCGGCAATCATTTCTGATTTGATTAAGACTAATCAGAAATCAATACAAGAGTTAAAACAGAACATCCAAACGAAATCAGGACCGGATTTATTTGATTTTATTTTCGAAGATATCAAAGAGCTACAGAAGATTTTAGCTAGCCCACAAAGTATAGGTGTGATTATGGCTGCTATGGATGCTTCGACATGGCTCAATGAAAAAATGATGGAGTGGCTAGGCGAAAAAAACGTAGCAGATACACTGTCTCAATCTGTGCCAAACAATATTACTTCAGAAATGGGTCTAGAGTTATTGAATATCGCCGATGTGATTCGTCCTTATCCGGAAGTCATTGAGTATTTACAACATGTTAAGGCTGATAATTTTTTGGATGGCCTGCTTCAGTTGAATGGTGGAGAGAAAGCCCAAGGCGCTATCTATACTTATCTTAAAAAATACGGAATGCGATGTACTGGGGAAATCGATATTACAAGACCTCGTTGGAGCGAAAAACCAATGACTCTTGTCCCGATGATTCTCAGTAACATCAAAAATTTTGAGCCTAATGCCAGCCAGCGAAAATTTGAGCAAGGACGACAGGAAGCTTTGCAAAAAGAACAAGAGTTATTAGATCGCCTGCAGCAATTACCGGATGGGGAACAAAAAGTCAAAGAAACAAAGCAAATGATCGACCTAGTCCGGAACTTTATCGGTTATCGTGAATATCCCAAATACGGCATGGTTAATCGCTATTTCGTTTATAAGCAGGCTTTACTGAAAGAAGCTGAACAACTCGTACAAGCGGGTGTTATTCAGGAAAAAGAAGATATTTACTATCTTACGTTTGAAGAACTTCACGAGGTTGTACGCACCAATCAGCTGGATTACCAGATTATTGGCAAACGAAAAGACGAGTACAAAATTTATGAAAAATTAACTCCCCCGCGTGTGATCACGTCTGATGGTGAAATCATTACCGGGGCGTACAAACGTGACAATATCCCAGCCGGCGCTATTGTAGGTCTAGCTGTTTCTTCCGGGGTTACAGAGGGACGGGCACGTGTCATCTTAAACATGAAAGACGCTGATCTGGAAGATGGCGATATATTGGTTACCACCTTTACTGATCCTAGCTGGACCCCATTATTTGTATCCATAAAAGGTCTGGTCACTGAAGTGGGTGGACTGATGACTCATGGAGCCGTTATTGCACGTGAATATGGCTTACCGGCAGTTGTCGGAGTAGAAAACGCCACCAAATTGATCCAAGACGGACAACGAATTCGCGTACATGGAACAGACGGGTATGTAGAAATTTTATAATAGACGGTATAAAAATACGAAAAGGAAAAAAAGACTTACCACAAGGCTTTTATGAAGTAAGAATATCCATATAGATAAAATGCTTAAAATATTAAGAATAATTCTCATCTAAAAACCGCTGTTTATCTGCAAGCTTGCAGATAAACAGCGGTTTTTTATTTTTGCGGATCGTGTTGCTTGTCTAACAAACCAATCTTTGCAAAAATGAAAATTCATATGCGTGACTATGGCTTATTGCCAGGAAATAAGCCATAGAACAAAGAAATCCAAGCATCGATATGTTCTGGAAAAAATGAATGAGCAATTCGCGGCATTACTTTTGAATTGCAATATTTGCAATCGAATAGTTAAATCTTGACAATAGTA
Source organism: uncultured Selenomonadales bacterium (assembly GCA_946407015.1). Classification (GTDB taxonomy): domain Bacteria; phylum Bacillota; class Negativicutes; order DSM-1736; family Dendrosporobacteraceae; genus CAMJML01. The sequence continues at coordinate 117,823 of CAMJML010000004.1, forward strand.
AACTTTTCTTATATTATGACAAAGGTAATGATAATGATAATTAATATCGTATGACTATTGAAATGAAGAGGGAGAGAGCTATTAATGAACAAAAGAACAAAGGGGTTACTGTGCGGCTTAATTTGTAGTGCAATATCATTGGGAATAGCAACTCATGCATATGCAGAAGAACAGCAATTTAATTTAGATGAATATGTTGTGACCGCAAGCCGTATTCCAGTAAAGAAGAGTGAAGTAGCGGCCAACGTTACCGTTATCGGAAATGAAGAGATTGAAAAAGGTACTTACAGCAAAGTATCGGATATTTTGACCGCAAATAATATAAATATGGGAACAAGTAGTTATGCTTCTTACCCCATCATTAATGGCGATGACCGCGTTCTGGTCATGGTGGATGGCAGAAAAATGAATTATTCCCACTATGACGGGGTTAGCAAGAATGGGATGAATATTGATAATATCGCCGTGAAAAATATTGAGCGCATTGAAATTGTACGCGGCCCTAATTCTTCTCTGTACGGCAGTGCGGCTGTCGGTGGTGTTATCAACATTATTACCAAGCAGGCAAAAGAAAATAGTACAAAAGTAAGTACAGAGTTTGGTACCTGGAACTCACAACGTTATGCTCTAACGACTGAAGGTGCTGATAAGGATATAAGCTATGTGCTGACAGTCGATAAACAAAAAAGAGATAGTTTTAGTTATAAGAATCCAATGACAGGTCAAAGTAGAGAATTTGATTCCAGTGAAATTGATAAAGAATATACAAATTTACGTATAGATAAACAATTGGGTAATGACAATGAGCTTTCATTGACAGTCGAGAGTATGAAGGACACTGGAGGCTACGGTATTTGCTTGACGGATGTGAATGCGGGTACTGTTTATAATCAAGGTATACGCAAGAATATTTCCGATTTAAATGTTGCACTGACGTATTCATGGAATAAAGGAAAAGGGGGAGCAGACAGTTTTCGTATTTACCAAAATACAAATGAAGACCATACTTTTTACCCTGCCTATCCTTTTAACTATGATCTCAAAGCCACTGGGGCGGAATGGCAGCAAAGCTGGATGGTAAACGATGCATATACCTTGGTTGGCGGTGCTGATTTCCGAAAAGAAGAAGTTGACGAATTAACCAGCGGTGCGAATTTACAGGGAGATGTTACAACGAGTGCCGTTTTTGTAGAGAACCGGTGGAAGTTAGAAAATGACTACTCTGTAACATTAGGCAGCCGATATGATCACCATAGTACTTTCGGCAATGATGTTACTTCACATGTATCCCTGAATAAAGAATTATCTCCGGATACGAATGTATATATATCCTGGGGGCAAGCGGTAAAAAATCCGAACATACTAAATCTTTATGCCCATACACCGACCTGGCTGCCAAATCCGGATTTAAAACCGGAAACGTCTAAAACAATTACGCTGGGGATGGATACCAAACTTGATAAGAAAACAAGTTTGCAGGCAAGTATTTATCAAAGTAAGCTGAAAGATGCCATCAATTGGAAGACTCTGGATTCGGTTACAGGTCTTGGCTGGTATGTCAATGTGAATCAGGAAAAAAGACAAGGGCTGGATTTGAATGTAAAGAGAAAACTATCTGACAACTGGAATGTCAATGCCGGATACTCTTATTCAAAAATAGAGCAACAAAATGGTACTGATAATTATGCACTAGATTTGAACAATAGCCGTCCCAATGCATATTCTTTAGGAGTTCAGTATAATCAGGATAAATGGGATGCTGGCTTAACCATGCTATCAGCAACCGGACGCAGTACGAAAGCTTATTCCTCAGACTCATATCTAACCTTAGATATGAATATTCGCTATCAAGCCACAATAGATACGCAGGTTTACTTTAAAGGCTATAACTTGACTAATGAAGGTTATGAGCTTGTTAGCAGTGGTAGTGCAGGAAAGTATCCAATGGCAGGGAGAAGCTTTGTGATTGGAGTAGAACACCGCATATAGGTTTTTATTCTAAAATAGCCTAGCAGGGAATTTGATTTTAATAAATAGGTACTGCCTACATCGTAGTAAGCAGTACCTATTTATGTTAAACAAACCATAACCAGGAAAGATTTTTACGATGTAAAGTGATGTAGAAACTGCTTTTATGTACAGAAAAGGAGAATATAAAACGTAATGGTGAGTATTAAACAGATAAAGACTTGGTATGCAGTTCATAAATGGACTAGCTTAATTTGTTCCATTTTTTTATTGCTGATGTGCATAACAGGTTTACCGTTGATTTTTCTTCAGGAAATCAATGCTTTGCCTAATGAATATCATCAGCCTGTGCCTAAGCTGTCAAGCAATAACTATCCTTCTCGTACCGATCAGATGGTAGCGGCTATTCAAAAAAACTATCCCGATAAAAAAATCCATTATGTACATTTTGAAGATGAAAAAAAAGGTACTATTTTTGGTTTGATACCATCTGATGCAGAGGGGAATCATGGATCACATACCCTTATATTTAATACCAGCACGGCTCAAGTGTCGGAAGAAGTTAAACCCGTTGCACGCCAAGGCTTAGATTTCTTAGAAGGCGTGAAGGGGCTGCACTATAATCTTTTGGCTGGGGCAGCAGGAGAATTCATTCTTGCTGTAATGAGTCTTTTATTTTTAGTCGCCTTACTATCAGGGATGGTATTGTATGGGCCTTTTTCTAAAATGTTGCCTTTTGGCAGCATTCGCAAACACGGGATACCACGTCATAAGTGGATGGATTTACATAAATTATTAGGTGTTGTGGTTCTCATATGGATCACCGTGGTGACTTTTACGGGCATTCTGCACACTATGCGATACCCAATTTATCATTTATGGTCAAAACCCGTGATCGACGCAGCCCTGTTATCTTATCAAGGAAAGCCGCTGCCCGAAAAGTTCATTTCTCTGCAGAAAGTAGTGAGCATGGTTCATAGAAAATTGCCAGGCAGTCGGGTTGATATGATTATTTATCCTGGTGTTTTAGGTAACGCCAGCCCCTATCATTACTACGTGTGGACACAGGGGAAGACTCCAGTGACCCAACATTTATATACACCAGTCTTAGTGGATGCTGCAACGGGGCAGTTGACAGCCGTGGTGGAGCGGCCTTGGTATGCTAGCGTTGTCGGTTTGGCATATCCGTTACATCTTGGTAATTACGGCGGGTTACCTCTTAAAATTCTATGGGCTTTACTTGACCTCCTCAGCATTGGCATGCTAGCCAGTGGCATATACGGATGGCTGATTAGGGAGAAGAAAAGTACGCCGCTTCCAGTACAAGAACAACCTATATCCATGCCCCAAGCTCCTAATTCTGTTCGTCAAATTTGGGGATTTCCCATAGGTATTGGTATCGTGACAACTATCGGACTTGTAAGTTCATTAGTAGGTACAGGTATTTGGCATTGGATATCGTGGGGCGCCCTTACTTTGCCAATCGTCATTGCCGCCTGGTTTGGATTCGGCAATTGGAAGGGGAAACGATGAGAACCCCAAACTATCCGTGAATTGAAGAACCGCTGATTATCTGTAGCATGCAGATAATCAGCGGTTTTTTGCTGCGGAATAACGACCTTAAATCATTCCAATGAGCATCATGACAATCAAGCGTGTTTTGTATGGTCCAGTCTATACACGAAAAAAGTTTGACGGGGATCATGCTCATATAAATGAGGCAGCTTTATTTCTTTCACACGGGTAAAAGGCGTATTATTGTCGAGAAAATACCGATAATCATACGACGGATAATACAAGATGATATCGATTGTTCTTCCGCGGTCTTCTGCCGAAATCAACATATTGCCGATTACTTTTATAAATATTTGTACAGAAAACGGATTGAAAAAGTAGAATTTATTCGCTGAGAGATTGATCGGATAGTCTTCTGCCAGGCAATTTAAGAAGGTTACCTTATCTGCTTTTCGCTTATGTTTCTTTAGATAATCCCGTCTATTATCCAGGGCTTGTTGATAGAAGAAAGGATTCATTTCTATTCCTGTAACCGTGGAGTCAAAAAAATAATTAAGGTAAAAATTTAACCTTCCCTTGCCGCAGCCAAAGTCAACAATATGATCTTCTGCTGTGAAAGGATATTGCTTCGATAATAGTTCTAATACAGAGTAGGCAGTGGCCTCATATCTGTTGTAGTGTGCTGATTGATTGAATATTTTTTGGTCTCCGGAAGTTTTTATATGGAATAGTTTTTCATAATATTGTTCGTCCATGAAAGTTTCCTCTGTCTTTAGGTTTTATATAACTGTTTAAAATATTATTATAAGATACATCAAGCAAATAAGGAAGCCAGTTGGTATGCGGTAAAGGGTAAGGGCGGTGGGAAGGTTCTTGTTTATCATTAGTTTGATAAGCAGAAGCTTCTGTTTTAAGCCGTAATGGAGGAGTTTCCCCTTAGTTTATACCCGTGGAATATGAGCAGCTTTTGGATCATTTAGCTGTGTCACTAGAACCGTCCCCGTGACATGTGGTATACAAATAGATACTATGATACAAATAAGTGCATACTTGTTGTTAGGATTGTTTGTATGTATGATTTAACCAGAGAATGATTTCGAAATGGAAATAGAGAGGAGACTGCGGGGAGCTATGGCAAAACACATCCTTGTTTTAACGGGAAGCCCTAGAAAAGGCGGCAATACCGATAAGCTGGCTGAGGCCTTTATGGCTGGTGCCAAGCAGGCGGGTCATACGACGGAAAAATTTGCAACTGCGGATCAACACATCAAGGGCTGTATCGATTGCCAGACCTGTTTCAGCAAGGGGCGTGCTTGTTCGATTCCCGATGATTTTGCGAACCTTGCGCCGCTTTTGGAGAAAGCCGATATGCTGGTATTCGCGACCCCTATGTATTGGTTTTCCTTTCCGGTACAGTTGAAAGCGGCGATTGACAAACTCTATTCTTTTCTTATTGGGAAAAGGCCACTCAAAATAAAGGAATGTGCGCTTCTGGTCAGTGGAGGTGTAGAAGATGAAACTAAGTTCGACGGTATTGTGCAGTCTTATAAGCTCATTGCAGAATTCCAGAACTGGCAGGATAGCGGCGTAGTGATTGTACCGGGTATTCATGATAAAGATGATGTTCTAAAGACCGACGGATTAAAGCGAGCGGAAACATTGGGAAAAGCTGTGTGTTAATTTTAAAAAGGACGGTAGGTAAAAGAAGCTTTTCGTCAGTACTGTTGTATTTTGGTGTATTCTCATGATTGAAGAGGATGAATAGGTTAGTGATGAGAGGATAAATTTTGAGGAGGATAGCATAATCATGAACATATATGAAGGCATCCAAAAAAGACGGAGTATCCGGAGCTATGAAAATCGGCCGGTGGAAAAGGAAACAATCGAAAAGTTATTGAAAGCCGGCATGCAGGCTCCTTCCGCGGGTAACCAGCAACCCTGGGAGTTTATTGTGGTTGAGGATAAAGAGACACTAGAGAAATTATCAAGCGCCCATATTTACGCTGGTCCGATAAAAAATGCGCCGCTTGGTATTATTGTTTTAGCCAATGAAAAGTATTTACGATTCCAGCAGTATTGGCAACAGGATTTGGCAGCTGCGACAGAAAATATCTTACTGGCGGCGGTAGAAATGGGATTGGGTGCAGTATGGATGGGTATTGCCCCCGATGAAGACAGAATGGCTTTTATAAAAGATTTTTTTAATCTCCCCAAAGGCGTTGAGGGCTTTGCCATGTTGGCTGTCGGTTATTCCTCTGCTAATAAGTTTGAAGACCGGTTTGATGCAAGCAGAATCCACTATGAAAAATACTAGTTCGTTTTATTGTAAAAATATCTGAGAACCGCTCACCGTCTATTTGTGTAAGACGGCGAGCGGTTCTTTTTGTTGTCAGGCAGTTTTTTGCCCTCTGTGGATGAGACTTTTTGCAGATATTGGCGTAGCGAGTGTAATTTTTTCATGCTGAGGGGATAAAAGGAATAAATCAGCTTGTCAATAGACATATTAAAGCTTAATAAAGGTGAATGATGTGTTTTATTCCATGACGCTATTAATAGAAGGAGAGCAGGCATGAACAAAACTTCCAATGGAGATTTACAAATCGCTAATGGCGGCGAACTTCATCAAATTGCTAACGGACGACACCCATCCCTTACGACCAATCAGGGTGTCGTAATTTCCGACAATCAGAATTCACTCCGGTCTTACCCGCAAGGCCCTACGCTTGGGGAAGATTTTATCCTCAGAGAGAAAATTACGCATTTTGATCACGAACGTATTCCGGAACGTGTCGTTCATGCGCGCGGAACAGGCGTACATGGTTTCTTCGAGCTGACCACGTCCTTGGAACAATACACCACCGCGAAGATCCTCACTGAGGTCGGCGAGAAGACACCAGTATTTACCCGTATGTCTACTGTTGCCGGCGGTGCCGGCTCGGTGGATACCCCTCGTGACGTACGGGGCTTTGCAGTTAAGTTTTACACCAAGGAAGGTAACTGGGATTTGGTCGGCAATAACATTCCGGTTTTCTTCATCCAGGATGCCATTAAATTTCCCGACCTCATCCATGCCGTAAAAATGGAACCTGATCGCGGTTTTCCCCAGTCGGCAACCGCACACGATACATTCTGGGACTTTATCTCACTCACGCCTGAATCCATGCACATGATCATGTGGATCATGTCTGATCGCACAATACCCCGTTCTCTGCGGATGATAGAAGGCTTTGGTGTGCATAGTTTCCGGCTGATTAACGCTGCAGGCGAATCCACCTTTGTCAAATTTCACTGGCGTCCCAAACTGGGGTTACAGTCCACCATATGGGATGAAGCCGTCAAGCTGGCTGGTGCTGACCCGGATTTTCACCGCCGCGATATGTTTGATGCCATTATGTCAGGCAATTTCCCTGAATGGGAACTTGCAGTTCAGCTTTTCACGCAGGAGCAGGCGGACACCTTCCCGTTCGATCATCTGGATCCGACCAAGCTGATTCCGGAAGAATTGGTGCCCTTAAAAGTGATCGGGCGTATGGTGCTGGATCGCTGGCCGAACAATTTCTTTGCTGAGACTGAACAGGTTGCTTACTGTCCGGCTAATCTTGTACCAGGCATTGATTTCTCAAATGACCCATTGTTACAAGGCCGGTTATTCTCTTATCATGATACACAGCTTTCACGGCTGGGGACAGTCAATTTTCACCAAATTCCGATCAATGCTCCCAAGTGTCCGATCTCCAACCATCAGCGGGACGGACACATGCAGATGACGCAGCCGGCAGGCCGTGTCGCCTATGAACCCAATTCCTTGTCGGCTACGTCCCCACGCGAAATACCAGCCCGCGGTTTTCATAGTGCTGCGGTAACGGAAGCAGGCACAAAAGGACGTATTCGTTCCGAAAGTTTTGCGGATCATTATAGTCAGGCACGGCTGTTCTATATCAGTCAAACTGAGTATGAGCAAGCACATCTCGCCTCGGCTTTAGTGTTTGAGCTTTCCAAGGTCGAGCATGTTCATGTGCGGGAGGCGATCGTCGGGCATCTGCGGCATATTGATGAAGCCCTTGCTCAAAGGGTGGCAACAGGCCTAGGGCTTGAGCAACTTCCTGCGGCGCCGGTGGCTGCAAGGCCGGTACAAGCAATGAAGCCTTCGCCTGCGTTGCAAATCATCGGCAAAATGCAAGATACGCTGATGGGGCGTACCATTGGCATCCTGGTCGCGAATCATTCCGATGGCGCTGTCATTGCGAAGCTTAAACAGGCAGTGACCGATGCGGGGGCTACGGTGAAAATTGTCGCTTCCAAAATGGGCAATGTGAAGCTTGCCGGTGGTCAGACCCTGCCGGTTGACGGACAACTGGCAGGCACCCCTTCTGTAGTATTTGATGCAGTCGCGGTCATTCTCTCCGATGAAGGCGTACAAGCGTTGTCCATGGAAAGTGCTGCAATCGATTTTGTGCGTGATGCTTTTGGCCATCTCAAGGCAATTGCCGTTGATAAAGGCGGTCAAGCGCTCCTGGATATAGCGAGGGTCGGAAAAGATGCAGGCGTTGTGGATGCCAATGACCAAACGGCATTTATTGCTGCCGCAAAGACACGTCAATGGAATCGGGAAAAATCAGTGCGAGGATTGGCATAAATAGAAAACCGCATGACCGTAACTTAGTTAGTTAAACCGCTCACAGTCTGGTAGAAAGACCGGCTGTGAGTGGCTTTTTTGTTTTTGCAGTCCATTTGGTTTCCGGAAAGCCATGTGTGTCACTGGAACCGTCCCTGTGACACATAGTAATATTGTCAAAGCAATTTAGAAAACCTCAAAATCGATTTTGCAGGAAATGTCATAGAAGTATAGAAAAAAGCTGTATTTACAAATACCAGGCTGTGGTTAAGAACGCTCAATACAAGGAGGGTTTATATGTCGGTTAAAACGGGAAGGGTACTTCAACTGATTGATCATGATTTTGAAGATCTGGAATTGTGGTATCCGGTATTAAGGCTGCGTGAAGCCGGCTTGCAGGTGGATATCGCGGGTGAGAAAGCCGGGGAAACCTATAGGGGGAAATATGGTGTACCGGCAGTTTCTGAGTATAGTTTCCGGGAACTGAATGACAAGGATTATGATGCCCTTTTAGTTCCGGGAGGATGGGCGCCTGATAAACTGCGGCGGTATCCTGAGGTCATTAAGCTGGTACAGGCGTTCGATGCCGGCAAAAAGCCTATCGGACAAATCTGTCATGCGGGCTGGGTATTGATATCGGCGAAAATCTTAGCAGGCAAAAAAGTTACGAGTACACCTGGCATCCGGGATGATATGGAAAACGCCGGAGCCATCTGGCTGGATGAACCGGTTGTGACAGATGGACACCTTGTTTCCAGCCGCCGTCCGCCTGATTTACCACAGTACATGCAGGAGTTTTTGAAAGTATTACTAGGGTAGCCTTTGCAGTTGATGAGTAATACAAAATTCAGGATTCTTTGAGTGCCCCGGGTTCTTAAAGAGGGGATTCGGCAAGGTGGGTGGAAATTTACCTAACATAGTCCTGCCAAGAAGCAACGTGTGACCGTTTGCTTGGTGCAAAAGCTTGGTTGGATGGATACGACAAACTTGAAGGAGAAATTAAATCCATGGCTGATAAAGTACGAGAACCCTTAGTCAAAACCGAAGCAAGACGCGCCTTCCTTGCGCTCTGTTCCCATAAAACCCGTCTTTTTCATGATCCTGTTTTTGATCCTTATGTGGCTGACGGGCATCCCAATCCCTCCGGACTCGGTGAGGCAGCCCGTTTTTCGCAAACGGGCTCCTGGGGGCAAAGCTCTGTGTTATTTTCTACGCTTGCAACCTATCGCAATGCCGATGAATGCGGCAAAGCCCCTTATGGCGGAGCGGAATATGGCATTCCCCAGACACCGGAAGCCGACGCTGTGTGCAGAAAAATTGCCGACCTGCATAACGGGCACGGAGCTGTCATTTGTCCGTCAGGTTTAGCGGCGATTGCCGCAACGTTGGATGCATTTTCACCGAAGGCAGTGCTTATTCCTGATCATGTCTACGGGCCGATGATCCGCTTTTTAAACCGCCGGCATATCGCTCAGATCCGTTATCCGGCAGGGGCTTCGGCCGAGGAATTCCGCTCGGCGTTATTAACAGCGCGCAGGGCATATCCAAAGCGTGAAGACTTGATCGTCTACATCGAAGCACCGGGCAGCGGGACTTTCGAAATTCCCGATATTGAGGGAATTATTAGACTCGCACAAGAAACCAAGCTCCGTACGGTTATGGACAACACCTGGGCAAGCCATGTCCGGTTCAAACCGCTTGAATACGGTGTTGATCTTGTTGTGCAAGCAACAACAAAATATGAAGGCGGCTATGGGGATACGCCGTCAGGCGTTGTGGTTGCCAAGCACCCGCAAGACTTGCAGCGTATTGCCGATGAACTGCGCGCAACCGGTAACGGTGCCGTAGCACCGACGACTTGCATGCGCCTATTCCACAGAATTGATTCGGCCGAAGAACGGCTCAATCAACATGCCGGCACCGCTCAACGGCTGATCGACTGGTTCTTGCAGCAGCCGTTCGTTGCCGGTGTTCTTTCACCGGTGTTGGCAGACTCACCCTATCATGAGCGGTTCCAGCAGTATTTCGGCCAAGGAAATGGTCTGTTTAGCGTTGTTTTCCGCCCGGATGTACCGGTAAAGAATATTGAGGCTTTTGTCGATGCCCTCAACCTGTTCTGGGTTGCCGAGAGCTGGGGCGGACATTTGTCGCTCGTATTGCCCGTACATGCTAAACGCGAGGTTTCTCCCCTGCCGGAGGGGTATATTGTGCGCTTTCACGCCGGACTGGAAGATTACCAGGATCTTTTGCGTGATCTCAATCAAGCGGCTGAGTGTTTGATCAATAAATAGGCTGCTGGATAGGGGCGAAATCGGTTGCCACCGCAACAGTACGGGATTATTCGTGCAGCTGTATGACGTAAGTCATGCAGCTGTTTTTTATGTCCAGGTTATATGCCGCTATATGACTATCCGTAACGGTGAAAAAAACTGATTCCGGAGTAGCCATATAAGCTATGGCCGGGAAGGTAGCGATACGGGTTGGTATCAAAGTTGCCTTTGATATCGTCTTTTTGCAGATGCCGCGCAACACTTCAATGCGTCCGAAGCTATAGGAATCATAATTAGGGACCGCAAATTGGCCCCATAACATGCGCAGCCCATCGGTATAGGTGGTGTAATCGTTGCTGAATCCCCGGAGACTGCCTCTAAAAAAACGTGAGTCCCGGTTATAGGTCGCATCGCTAAATCCCGGGGTATAGCTGAGGGCATCAAATAAATCGGTTACGCCGCGCGCTTCCATTTGCTCCCGGGATATTACACTGATAGACCGGGCTGTCTCATGAAGGGCGGTATCGGTTTTGGTACCGATTTGGCTGCGTTTGGCCATATAGCCCTGATCGTGCCGGTCTTTTACGGCAGTAACCTCCACGCCTGGCAAGTCAAATTCGCGATCAGAATCCTCTGCTTCTGGTGAAGCGGCTATTGCCAGTACCGAAGGAGTTTCGGAGGTGTAACTATCGGCTGGCAGTTGCCATAAAAAACTGCTGCTGAGTAAGGCATACAGCAATTTTCTTTTTGTACGGGACAATTCTTTCATAGCATCAGCTCCTGCTTTTTGAATATAGACGTTATGTAGTTAAAAATAAAGCCTGAATACGGAGAACGATTATCAATGATGTATCGCTTCACATTATAGCAATTCTGATTTCACGGCGTCAATTACGGGGATTTTGCTATTTTAAAGGTGTCTCTAAAAAAATAACAGCCTGCAAATTGAGAATTATTCTCTAAAAAGCGGCTGTTTATGGTATAATAATGACGTTGAGTCAGAGCATATTTATGATGATCCGGCTTAGTAATTGATGTTTTCTATGCAGGCAGTACAGGCTAATATAGAGATTGAAATCAGTATGCGGTAAAAAGCGCAAGGTGGTTTTGGAGAGGATGGCAATGTTGGGCAACCATGAGGGTAGGCTGATTACGAATCCAATCGCTAGTCAATTGGATTGTGTTAGATCCGATTTTGGCAACGGTGTATTATATCAGCTTCCACCGCAGAACGGCGAAGGCTGGATTTTAGAAATTCATCCGGCGCCCGGATTTTGTGCTACCTATGCTTATTTTACGCTCAAAAAGCCGGTGGTATGGACTTTTTCCCTTGGCCAGCCGGCTTTTGGCTGGCTTCCCTGGAACGAGGCGATCTAAGGATTCTGCAGGCTGGCAAAAAAACGGAAATCTTACAAGCTGGTGTCCATTTGTTGCTTCACCATGGTCAATCAGGCGGAAAAATGATAGTTGGTGCGGCAGAGCCGGTACGTTATACCAGTGTCCAAATGTTTCATGACATTAATCCGCACTATGTAAAGCTTGAAGCCTTAGGGCAAGCCTTTTCTGTACAAGATGCAGCCGGTTGGCGGAGCCAGCATATGATAACCCCGAAATGGTGATGGTGTTTGAACAACTCAAGTATGCCATTCATATTGCGAGAGTTCCTTATTTGTATTACGAAGGCAAGGTGGCACAACTATTGGCTGATTGTCCGGGAAGATTGTCTTTAGAATAATCGTTAAAAAGAAAGGGTGTTTGAATTGAAATCTTTTAAAAAAATTCAGCTTGTTTTGTCCATTCTGTTTGTCATGATGGTTGTAATGGCTGTTCCCGTTATGGCCCAGGATCATTCTACCGGTATCACGCCGCCGGGCATTATTCGGTTGGCACCAGTTTCACTTTCACCGGAATTGCGGGAAAAATATTCGGAACAAACGATCTTGGTCAAGCTGAAAGCGACCATTACCGAAAGTGGGACAACAGCGGATGATATTCAAGTTGTTACGAGTTCAAATGACGCGGCATTTGACCAGGCCGTCATTGAGTCTTTGAAGCAGTCCGTCTTTAGCCCGGCCTATAAAGACCATCAAGCGGTTGCCTGCACCATTGTTCTTCCGCTACACGTTAAAGTGGAAAAATATCTGCCGGAAGAGCCGGCAAGCAATATGCCTGGTCACTCTGACGGGCAGCAATAGCCCTTTTAAACATAAGAGACGTATGATGGAAATTTTAAAGCTTAGGTAAAATTGTAATGGGTATCAATAGAAAAAGCAACCGCTGGAAATCCAGTCGGTTGCTTTTATCGTTTATAGGGGGGCGGGGCGGATCAGTGTAACCGGAAGGATACCGGCAATTTGGTCACGCACGCCACCGTCTTGCCGCTGCTGCGGTCCTTGGCCGGAACAAAGCGCCATTTTGCCACTGCTGCTATGGCGGCTTCGTCCAGGCTGGAATGACCGGTTGAACGGTCTATCGAGATTTCTCCCGGACGTCCGGAGGGTAGAATCTGAATACGCAAGACGGCCGTACCTTCTAATCCGGCGCTTCTGGCCGAAGCGGGATACACAGGATCAACTTTAGACAGGATGGCTGGTGCGGCGATCCCACTGCGTGAGCCGCCACCTGTTACCGGTGCCGCCGAACCCGAACCTGAGGCAGGCTCGCTGGTACTGCTGGCAGTGCTCTGACTGGTGGCCGTAGCGGACGCAGGAACCGCAGCTTCGGTCATGGTGAGTTCACTGGTTGTAACTACCGCTGGTTGTGCAGCTTCAACGACTGGATTTTCAGCCGTAGGCGGATCGGTATTGACAGGAGCAACCGGCGGGATATCGGGCGGAATCACTTCCGGCGTATTGCCAAGCCGGTCGGCAGGATCATTCACCAGATCCATTTCTAACAATACTTCTGCCGGTGGTGATAATTCCGTCGTCAACCCTGCGGTCAGATAACCGGCTGCTATTAATAGAAAAATATGCAGGAAAACGGAAAGGGCCATGGCTTTAGGCCACTGATAGGTATAGGTCATGACGTTACCTCACTTTCTCGACCGCCACGGATACCCGGTGAGCACCAGCCTGCTTAAGTTCGTCAAGGACAGCGATAACCTGGCCATAGGCTACTTGTTTGTCGCCGCGCAGAATAAACACATTATCGGTTTGTTTCCCTAATTCCAGGCTGACCCGCTTAGCTAATAAGTTCAGCGGGATTTCTTCCTGGTTGAACATGATATTGCCACTATCCAGTACAGTAATATTAATACTGACCGGTTTATCTTGTTGGGCACTGGCGGCTTGCGGCAGGTTGACCGGGATGGTATGCTGTTCGACCATATACAATGTACTCATCATAAAAAACACTAACAAAAAGAAGATAATATCAATCATGGGAATAATCATCAGTTGTGGCTGAGTTTCAATTCTTAAATTACGCAATTTCATGGGTGTCTCTCCGGGCAGCTTTTTTTGCAGGCATATAACCAAGGACAAGCGCGGATACTTGCTCGATTTCAGTGACAAACTTGTTTACGCGGCGCGAAAAATAGCTATGAGTCAATAAGGCCAGGGTCGCAACACTCAGCCCTGTTGCTGTAGCAATTAAAGCCTCACCCACCCCGCCGGTAATGGCCATTGGCTGACCGGACTGGACATTAAACACGCTAAAGGAACCAATCATACCAATAACTGTTCCCAGCAGACCCAGCAGTGGTGCCAGGGTTACTACCGTGCTCAGGTCATCCAGGTGTTCGCGCAGATTGGCTGCTGCAAGGGAGGCAGCACTCTCGACTGCAATGTCGACATGAGCGCCACGATGGCTGGCTTGCAGACCGGCAACGGCAACCTGGGCCAAAGCCGCTGGAGATTGCTGGCAAAATTGAATGGCTTCAGTGAGGTTATGTTTATCCAGCGATGCTTGTAATTTATTGCGAAAGACATGATTATTGGTATGTACTTTACGGTAATACATGAACCGTTCAATGGCAATCGTCACGACAAAGATTGAGCAGGCAACCAATAAATACATGACTGGCCCGCCTTTGTGAAAAAGATCAATTGTTTGTTTTATAAATTCCATGGTAGACTCCTTTGTAGTTGATTTGGCGATATTTCGCCGATTTGACTTACTTATTCCTATGGTTGATGAATCAGAGGTTACTGGCAGGATTCTAGTAGCCCGTAGAAAACAAACCTGATTACGCTGACAAATGGTGCATGCTTGGGCATGGCATTGGCAATCTCATGGTGGGTCCCTTCCTTTCTTTAGAAATTCAGTGATGCAGGTTCAAAAAAGAATGAGGATAATGAAATTCATTATCGATAGAATGATAAAAAAAAACATACTAAGCAAGCTTTGCGTTTATCATCCTGGGTAACTTTGATCGATACCATTGAAAAATAACAGTTCAAAGTTATTATAACAAGCTTGATTTTTCTTAGTCAAGCAGGATCATTCGAATTGGCAGACATTTAGGAAGCCATTGCTGCAGTTATATAATGATAATGATTATATTTCGCATTATTAAAGTAGGACTGTTGTATGGCAAAGGATTAGAAACAGGCGTCTGGCCATTTGCTTTTCTTAATTATAAAAATAAAATCAGCTTTACCAGCTTCCAATAAACTCAATTTGGCATTCGCATTCGTTGTCTGCGTAGACTGAAATTTACTTTTGGATAAGGTTGGGCGGAGGCAGCTAGTAGGTCACAGGAATGCTTATTCTAGCGGTAGAGGTCATCTACTAGCAGTGGGTAGCGAGCGAGTTGCAACATTGAGCATTATTTTGTATGATACACTCAGAAACAAAAACAGAAAGAGGTTTTGATCATCGAGAGTATCATATTTGATGTTGACGGCACCTTATGGGATACAACAGGAGTGGTGGCGAAAGCCTGGAATAAGGCCATTGCCGAAGTCGGCGGAACAAGGACAGTGGTTAGTGCGGCGGTGCTAAAAAAAGAGTTTGGCAAAACCATGAAGGCGATCGCCGACAGCCTGTTTGCTGACGCCGATGAGCCAACGAAAGAGCGGCTGATGGAAAAGTGCTGCCTGTATGAACACACGGCCTTAGAAGAAAACACCGAGAATCTCCTTTTTCCTGATGTGGTGGAGACTGTTCAGAAACTGGCTGCTACCTACCGGGTCTTCATTGTCAGCAACTGTCAGTCGGGGTATATTGAACTGTTTATGAAAAAGTCGGGCCTTGAATCGTACATCCAAGACTGGGAATGCTTTGGCGATACGAGTAAGGGAAAAGGGGAAAATATCCTGCTGCTGATGCGGCGGAACCGGATCACGGACGCCGTCTATGTCGGTGATACCCAAGGGGATTATGAAGCAACCCAACAGGCTCAGGTTCCCTTTATTTTTGCCAGGTATGGTTTCGGTCAGGTGGAGGGCTGCGATCAGGCCATCAATGGCATCAAGGAACTGCTGGAGCTGTATGAACCAGCCTAAAAACGGAAGCTGAGTAAAGAAGACCACCCAGGATGAAAACAACTATCCTGGGTGGTTCTATATTTTCTTATTGTCTAGCGGTTAAGGAGATTGGTTGCTTTAACTAAAAAGAATACTGGACGCTGCCGTGGATATAGGTGCCGAGCGTTGGGATATCTTCGTCTGTCTTATTAAAAATATTATCAATGCCGATTCGCAGCTTATGATGGTCGGACAGTTTCTGTGACATAGCTAGGTTCCAAAGGGAGTAGGATTTTTCGCCTCCCGGGGAAGCGAGGTAGCTGCCGAAGGTCTGGGCCTGTAGGTTGGCTGTGAAGCCCTGGGGATTATGGTAGGACAATCCGGAGGTCAGCACATGCCGTGCCCGGTTTTGCAGCCGCTCATTGGTAGCACCGTTGACGGCGTCCAGATAGGTGTAGCTGTTGCTCCAAGACAAGCGATCGGACAATAGTCGGGTATATTCGGCTTCTACCCCTTTGATCGAAGCTTTGCTGATATTTTGATACTCTTTATTGCTGCCGGAGGTGGTAACCAGATCAATCATGTCGCTGACATCGTTGTTAAAGAAGGTGAGCTTGCCTGTACTTTTAGCCCAGTCTTGTTCAATCGAAATATCATAGGAATGGGAGGTTTCCGATTTCAGGTTCGGATTTCCCTTCTGGGTAGGTGCCTGCTGGTAGAGCTGGTTCGGTGTCGGACTGCGGAATCCCTGGGCGACATTCATTTTGAGGCGTGCAGCGTCGGTGAGTTTATAAGTGAGCCCTAGCTTAGGACTGAGATTACTTTCAAATTTATTGCTGTCGTCATACCGCATCGAGATGACCGCCAGCAGTCTACCATCCACATTCCACTCGTCCTGCAGATAGGCTGCCGAATAATTGAGGTGGGCGGTCGAGCCGGTTTTGGTCTGGCCGCTGGGATGAACCACGGTGAAATACCCTTCTTTGGTATCGACCGCCGTGCCCCGGAAGGTTTCCGGCCGGTATTCGGCGCCGAAGGTCAGGCGATGCTGCCGATTCAGGGTTTGGGTGAAACGGCCTTCGTACGCATTGATGGTGCGCTTGGCCCGCACCCAGTTGGCCAAGGCCTGGGTGGAAGCATTATACTGGTCGAGGCTTTTGTCCATCACAGAACGGTAAAAACGTAGGAACAGCTCGCTGTCTTGTTCTTTTTTCGTGTACGACAAGGCGTTTTCATCCCGTTCTACATAATCCCGGGCCTTGATGACGACGCTCGCCGGTTTTACAAATTCGTAGGTGGCTTCTTCCGTATAGCCTTTGGAGAAACTCAATGTTTCACTGCCGGACAGCCGGTAATCAATGGTGGTATTGATGTTTTTTCTCGTGCCGTACGGTTCAAAGGTTAGGCCGCTGCTTTTAAACAGAGCATCGTTTTCCACCTGTGATCCGGATACCTGGATGGAGAATTTGCCGATTTCGCCGGAATCGTAGGCAAAGCTGTAGCGGTCCTTGCCATTGTGGCCATTCGTATACCAGCCACTGCCGACATCAAGGGTAAAGGCTTGTGTCTTGGATTTTTTGGTGATGATATTGATCACACCACCCAGTGCCTCAGTGCCATACAGTGAGCTGACTGGGCCACGGACAATCTCAACACGTTCGATAGTTTCCAGTGGAATGCGGTCCAGTTCATAGTTTTGGTCGATCTCAGACGACAAGCGTTTCCCATCAATTAAAATCATGGAAAAGCGGGAATCAAAGCCACGAATGGAGACAGCGGAGCGGCCGGACGCGTTGCCGTTGCGTGTCAACTGGATACCGGTAGCGTAACGCAGCACATCGTCCAGCGTTTGTGCTCCCTGCTCCTCAATGGTTTGCTTAGTAATCACCTGAACGGCTGATGGAACATCCTTAGTGGTTTTTTCTGTCCGGGTAGCCGTAACGACCACTTCGTCTAATGTAAAGCTCTCAGCCGGCAAGTCCTCCGCATAGCTGGTTGCTGAAAGCAGCAGCAAGGCTGTAACTGCCATCAGCGTTCTTCTCCTTTTTTTCATTCACAATCCCCCCATGAAAAATCAGTTTTTATATCTGTGCAGGTTTTTCCAAGACTGCCTCCGACAACCTATAGTCAAACAGATCTTGCGCTTGCCGGGAGACAAGTACGGCCGCGATTTCTTCTTTTAGCTGCTGGAGGCGAAGCATTTCCGCAGCTGTAATCGTCCCGTCGTGGGTTTTGGCAGCCAAATCCAAAAACTCTTCCGGAACAAAACCGCTTTGCAGCCATACCGACAATTGTTTTTCTTCATAACAAATTTCAAAATAATATTTTCCATTTTGGCCGTCTGCCGCTGCCGGTGCATCTTTTTCCCGGGCAATCTGCTGGTCAACTAACAGGGCTCCGAGAGTCTTGGCCCGTGTAACCATCTCTACCGCATCGATAATTCCCGGTCCCTGGACGGCCAGAACAATCCGGAACTTGTCCCGCGCCAGCACACCGTTACCCAGCACGGCCGCTGTCAGTTCCAGCAGCTTATAGGCCATAGCTGCGCCGGCAATGAAGGTCCGTCCATGGTATTTGATAATATCCTCATAGGTTATGTATAGGAAACAATCATGATCTTTAACACAAAGCATCTTATTTCACCTCCTATTTAACACCAATTGCTTATCATCAAGGCATAAAATCCGTTAATTGCAGCGTTTGATAAAAAGTTTTAAACAGGTTATCTGTTCTGATGCGGCTGCTCTTTGCTGCAGCAGGGCCCAGCTCGGACCATTTTGTATCAATTGGTGTCAGCCCTTTTTTTTGCAGGGCACTGATTCCAGTACCGCCTTCACAGCCGGCTTGGCAATTATACAGTTCCGCCAGATGGGGCAGCGGTCCGTTCTCACAGGCTAGTTGCTCATAGGCTGTCAGCCAGCGGTATACTTTGCCCGGACCGCCTATTTTGATAAATTGCCGATCCGGCAAATGGGCGGCAATGCTTTCGCTGAGTCCGCCATAAACTCCCAGGGTAAGACCTGTTCCTTCTGGCCGGTCGTTAAAATCCACAGCAGGGTAGTTGGATAGGTCAATGTTATGTTGGACCAGGTATTGCTGGAGCTTATGAATGGTGATGTTGTAGCCCCGGCTATCCAGTGCTCTGATTTCTTTACGCTTAGCGACGCAGGGCGATAGAAAAGCGATCCGGTCGGTGAGGCTGCAATATTTGCGCAGGTAGATGCCGGTACAAAGCAGCGGACTGTATACCGGCATCAGATAGGGGAGCAGTCCGGGCCTGTGGCGCCGGATGTACTCGGTAACTGCCGCGCAGGGAGAGGAGAGAAAGGCAGCGCGATGATGACGGCGCATAACCTCAAGGTATGCCCAAATCGTGATATCAGCTCTGAGCAAGACATTATGAAAAGACTTTACTCCCAGGCTGTGCAAGTAGCCGAACACCTGCCGGTAATCGGCAAAGCTGCTTACGGCAACCGGTGCCGCCAACAGAGCGATCGGTATGCCGCTGTGCACATCCTGCATAAAGCGTTCGGTGTCATCTTCATAGTCGATGGCACTGGCCGGACGCTGCGGCAAAAAAGCACGGCAGGCTGCGGTGCAGCCTGCGGCCGCCTGATTAGTCCGGAATAAGGCGAAAGAGTCGTTTGCGTACTGCAAGAAAAATCACCCCCCCGCCTAAGCCGGTTATCCACTGCGGCCAGCTGAGCAGCAGGGTCAGCGTAGTGGCCGCCTTTCCCGTAATGCCAAGAGTCTGGCTGAGGAGAGTAACCGTCAAATACAGGATGCTAAACTTAGCGGTCGTTGCCGTAGTGACAGCCAGCAGGCTGCCTCGCGAGGACAAAAGCAGGTAGCCGCCAATATAGGCCAGATTGGCGGCGGCAACCGGCAGAATCAGCACAGGGAGCGGCAAAACCTGCTGCAGATAGGCTACGACCGGCGCTGCTATAGCCAGTACCCATGCCGGCCTTGGACCAAGAGTGTTCGCAGCCAGTAGCAGACAGGCATTGACCAGGCTGCCGATGAGATAGACCGATACAAAGGCCGGCAGAGGCAAATAGAGCCGCAAGGATTGGAATACGATCATCAGTGCCAGCAGCAGTGCCGTACGGTTTAGTCTTTTTAAACTCATAGATTCCTCCTTTTTGGGCTGGATGAAGCATGATTTTTTGATAATGAGTTTTATTATCAATTGATTTTTTCAAAATTATACTATACCATGAAAGTAAAGACAGTATCTGGTGATACACTTTTTATTTTTTTAGGAGAAAACATGGATAAATTGCTGCAGGCCTTGCAAAAATCTGTGCTATTCCGTAACAAGACGCTTGCTGAAATTGCGGGGCTGTTAACAAAAATCAGTTACCGGGTGCGGGAGTACCGGGAAAATGAGATTGTTTTTTCCATTCACCAGACCGCCGATACGTTGGGAATCATTATCGAAGGCTGTGTGGATGTCAAAAAGGATTTCCTGTCAGGCAAAGTCGTTACCGTCACAACGCGCGGTCCCTTTGATCTTCTGGCCGATGCCGCCATGTTCAGCGGCACCCGGCATTATCCCGGAACTTTGTTTGCTTGCAAAGCCAGTAAAATTTTTTTAGTGCACAAGCACGAGCTCGTGCGGCTATTTTCGCTTGACCAAACGATTATGCTCAACTTTTTATGCTCGGTTTCCAGCCGGATGATGGCCTTAAATCAAAAGATCGAAATTCTGTCATTATCGTCCATCCAAAGCAAAATTGCCCACTTTCTAATCCGGGAAAGCCAGGCTCAGCAATCTACGGTAGTTACTTTGCCATTTTCGAAAAAAGCCTGGGCCGAACATCTGAATGTTTCCCGCACTTCTTTGTCGCGCGAACTGAGAAGGCTGGAGGCGGAGCAGTATCTCTCTTTTCATCACCGTACCATTCAAATTCATCAGCTGGTTAAGCTCAACGAATTGCTGGCCAATGAATAAACCCGATTTAACAGGCTGGCTGCTGCAAATGTCCCCGTGGGTCATATCCCGTTCCAATTTGTGTGCATTCGACCGACTTTGTTCACTAATCGGGAGTTATTTTGAACATAGACCATCTAATTGAGCTTTAGCCTGTCTTAACGCTCATTGACTGCTAAAATGTCCCTTAATTCTCCTTGCCAGACTGCTTTGATAGGAATAAAATAAGAAAGTCATATATTACGTTAACCCTCTGTTACATTATTTTTAGTTTTTTTCAGTTTTTCATGGCAGATTTGTAAAAAAAGAACTGAAAATGCGGCAAAGAAGGGGATGAGATCATGGCAATTCAAATTGGAGCAGCCGCGATGGCTTTTATTGCAGCTTCTTTATTTGTATTAAACTTAGTTCATTTAACCGGCGCAATTTGATTTCTCAGGTATAAGGCAAAGCGACAAATATATGGCAGATGAAAAGACACCACCCTGTTGGATGGTGTCTTTTCTTTGCCCTGAGTGAGAGCTTTTGAAATAACGTTATTTGCTCTTGACTTATAGTAAGATCCAAGTAATATAATAACGGGTATTAGGAGACGGATAACGGTAGGAAACGGTAGAGCGTTTTGATATTTCCACCACATTCATCCGCATTATCTGATACTCAGACAGGCTTATGAGATAGGCATGACGATATAGGCCAATTAAGACTAGAATGGAGTCAGATCAGTAAACAATGAACAATACCCAAAAAATTTACCTTCTTTCCCTACTTAGTTTCCTGGTAGGGATGTCTCAATTTATCATTGTCGGAGTTTTAGATAAAGTTGCTGCGTCGGTTGGTGTATCCATCACCGAAGCGGGGCAGCTCGTTACCGCGTTTGCTCTTGCGGCCGCGATCGGCACACCTGTCATCATGATGGCAACGGCGAATTTCGACCAGCGTAGACAGCTGGTACTTGCTTTAGTCATTTTGCTGCTGGGGATTCTTGCAACAATCTTCCTCCCGGGTTTTGGTTTCTTAATGGCAGCTCGCGCTGTCCTTGGGGTCGGCTCTGGGGTTTTCGTCGTGACTTCCTACTCTATCGCTGCAAAATTAGCCGTTCCTGGTTGTCAGGGCAAGGCCATGTCTAATATTGCCATGGGCTTTGGAGCATCACTTGTTTTTGGCGTTCCTCTTGGCCGTATGATTGCAGCGGTGTACGATTGGCAGGTTATCTTTTGGGGGCTCGGTCTTTTAAGTGTATTGGGGTTGCTTGCCGTGATGCAGACCATTCCGGCTACGGTTGGAGCGGCTCCTGTCCCTCTTGGCAAGCAAATGGCGCTGTTAAAGGACCCGAAGGTTACCGCCGCGTTAGGCGTTACTTTTATTGTGTTTACCAGCTATTCGGTGGTGAATACCTATATTACTCCGCTCTTAGCAGCTGTCACTCCGGACGAACAAAAAATCAGCATGATCTTATTTGCTTTGGGGATTGCGAGTTTGACCGGCTCTAAAATTGGCGGTTTATTAGCAGACCGTGTGGGGATTACGCCGACGCTCCTTAGCAGTATGCTGCTCCAAGCGGCTTCCTTGCTGCTGTTATCAACTTCATCCGGTTCGATTGCTGCAACCTTGCCGCTATTGGTGCTCTGGGTGATCGGGGCCTGGACATTCGGACCAACGCAAAGCTTCAATATTGTGTCACTTGCACCTGAAGGAGCGGCGATCATGCTGAGTCTGAACAGTTCTTTTGTACAATTTGGTTTTGCCGCTGGGGCTGGGCTTGGGGGGATCGCCGTGGGAGGCTCATCCATTATGGCGATAACTTGGATTGGTGCTGCACTGGCTATCCTCGCAGCATTCGTTTCACTGCTTTCTTTCAGGCTTTATCGCGCATCTTCATCTTCATGCGGGTAGAAGAAGTTCCAAACAATCATTTTTTTGAAATCGGGTCTTGCAGGGTCAATGAACTCGAATTGGTTATTCAGGATTGGTATAACCGCAGAAAAGAGGTTATCAAAAAGTTTCCGTTCTATTAGGGAAATGGATGGTAATAATTTTTTATTACTAAAGAAGGGAATTTATTAATATAGTAGAATATAAAACAAAGAAATTTCTGAAAAATAAAACAATAGGAGCATGGCCATGAAATCGAACAAACAGCTGGAGACCTATATTCCGTTCGTTAATTTTGTTGCTGATATTATCGGACCGCATTGTGAAGTGCTTCTACATGATGTTATTGATGTACAAAACTCCGTCATAGCCATCCGCAATGGCTATATCAGCGGGCGCCAACTGGGATGTCCGCTGACTGACTTTGGCTTGGAGATGCTTGAGAGTAAGGCTTATCTGAAGCAAAATGCCATTGTCAATTATTTAAGCCGTACTTCGGGCGGCGAGAAATTGAGATCCTCCACTTATTTTATTAAAGATGAAGAAGACAGATTAATCGGCATGCTGTGCGTCAATATTCTGATCTCACCGGATAACCAGGTTGTGAAGGATTTGACCGACAAACTGATCAACGCTTTATTTACGAACCCTGCAGCCGTAAATACGCCTGTTCAGGAGAATGAAAAAGTCGTGGAATCGCTGCATTCATCCATTGAAAATGTTGTAGAATCGGCTATCAGTAAAATCATGGATGTCTATGACATCCCGGTGGAGCGCATGTCGGTTGAAGAAAAAACCGCCATTGTACAAAAATTAAATGCAAATGGCATCTTCAAGATCAAAGGTGCCATCACGAAAGTGGCCAGTACGCTGCAAACTTCAGAAAGCACGGTTTATCGTTATCTTTCTGCCAAGTAGCAGCTATACCGCAGGGAAGCCGGTGGAGTCAGCCCTACTTCACCGCTGCCTGCATGCGGAATTTTTGCCCGTACATAGCGCAGTTTATTTTTTTTGTAACATTGTAATAAAAAAATATTATCATAGTAAAAAATTATTACAAAGTTAATCCGTATATCCTAAAGCGTGGCAGTCTATATGGCATAAAAGGCAAGGCTTTGCGCTGAGTTTTGTGCTGTATTTCAGGGACAGACAAATGTCTCGAATATAAATGACTGAATCATGCCATACACTAACATCATGACAAGGAGGAGAAAAATGAAAGAAGTAATCGAAACGAAAAATGCCCCTCAGGCCATTGGTCCCTATTCACAAGCCAGGATGTTTGGCGGTTACTTGTTTACATCCGGTCAAATCGCAATTGATCCCCAAACCGGTGAAGTGGTTGTCGGCGGTATTGAAGCTCAGGCTACCCAGGTGATGGAGAATCTCAAGCAGGTACTGCTTGCGGCGGGAATGAGCTTTGATGATGTTTTGAAAACCACTGTCTTTATCACCGATATGGATAATTTTGCTGCTGTCAATGCGATCTACGGTCGCTATTTTACCGGCAAATTGCCTGCACGGTCGTGTGTCGAGGTTTCGAAGCTGCCTAAAGGTGTCTTAGTCGAAATTGAAGTCATCGCTGCCAGCCACAGCAAATAAGGAGATGCTAGGATGAAGATCTCATTGGAAGAAATCAATAAAGCCAGAGAAACCCTGGCAGGGATTGCGGTACGGACCGAGCTGGCTTATACCAACACGTTGAGTGATTTGACCGGCAACCGTGTTTATTTAAAAATGGAAAATCAGCAGCGTACCGGTTCTTTCAAGTTGAGAGGCGCTTACAACAAAGTTGCGCATTTAAGCGCAGACGAAAAGCGGCATGGCATCATCGCTTCGTCTGCCGGCAATCATGCCCAGGGAACAGCCCTGGCAGGCACGCTTTTTGGCCTGCCGGCCACCATTGTAATGCCTAAGACCGCTCCATTATCGAAGGTCAAAGCGACGCGCAGTTACGGTGCCAATGTTGTCCTCCATGGAACCGTTTATGATGAAGCTTTTGCGGAGGCCCAGCGTATTCAAGCCGAACAGCAGCTGACGTTTATTCATCCCTTTAACGATCCGCTGGTCATAGCCGGCCAGGGCACCATCGGCCTGGAAATCCTGGAGGATTTGCCTGATGTTGAGGCTGTCGTCGTCCCGATTGGCGGCGGCGGGCTGATTGCCGGTATCGCGCTGGCTGTTAAACAGGTAAGGCCGCAGGTAAAAGTCATTGGTGTCCAGACTAAAAATATGCCATCCATGGCTCAGGCTGTCGCACAGAACAAAATTGTCACCTGCAACGGCAGCCCGACGATTGCCGACGGCATTGCCGTAAAAACTCCCGGTGACATGACCTTTGAGATCATTCAGCACTATGTGGATGACATTGTGACCGTCGATGAAGAGGAAATTGCCAGTGCTATTTTGCTCCTCTTAGAGCGGGTTAAAACCATTGCCGAGGGTGCGGGTGCCGTTGCCGCCGCAGCCGTGCTAAACAGGCTGCAGGGCTATTCAAGCCGTAAAATTGCAGCCGTCATCAGCGGGGGAAATATTGATGTCAATATGATGGCGCGCATTATCAACAAGGGCATGGCGAAATCGGGTCGCAAGGCTGTCTTTAATATGATTATTCCCGACAAGCCCGGCTCCCTGTGCCGGATTTTGCAGCTGACGGCCGAAACCGGCGCGAACGTGCTGAATGTTACCCATCACCGGGAAAGCCGCAATGTGCCGTTAGGTTATGCAACCGTGGAACTGGAATTGGAGACTGCCGATCAGGAACAGATTGATGCGATCAAAGAGCGGATGGAGCAACACCAGTATTGTGTCAATATTGTATGATGAACAGGAGGGAAAACAGATGGAAGAAAAACAGTTGACCCGGGGATTAAAGGCGCGCCACATTGAGCTGATTGCTTTAGGTGGAACCATCGGGGTTGGCCTTTTCATGGGTTCGGCCAGCACCATCAAGTGGGCCGGACCGTCGGTGCTGCTGGCTTATGCGTTAGCCGGTGTCGCGATGTTTTTTGTGATGAGGATTATGGGAGAAATGCTTTATTTAGAACCGGTAACCGGCTCCTTTGCCACTTACGGGCATAAGTATATCAGCCCCTGGGCGGGCTATATAACGGCTTGGTGCTATTGGTTCCTCTGGGTTACGGTCGGTATGTCCGAAGTGACGGCGATCGGTATTTATATGAATTATTGGTTCCCGGATTTGCCGCAGTGGATACCGGCCTTAATCGGCGTGGCCATTGTTGCCGGGGCTAATTTGACGGCTGTGAAATATTATGGTGAATTTGAATTCTGGTTTGCCCTGATTAAGGTGGTCACGATTGTTATCATGCTGCTCATCGGTTTTGGTATCATCTTTTTTGGTTTGGGCAATGCCGGGCAAGCCGTAGGGATTGGCAATCTGTTCAATCATGGCGGCTTCTTTGCAGGCGGTTTGGAAGGCTTTTTATTTGCGCTGTGTCTGGTAACGGCGGCTTATCAGGGGGTAGAACTTGTCGGAATTACAGCCGGTGAGGCGGAGAATCCGCGAGAAAGCCTGCGCAGTGCCACCAAGAATATCATCTGGCGCATCCTTATCTTCTATATCGGCGCAATTTTCGTCATCGTTTCAATTTATCCCTGGAATCAGATTGGTACAATCGGCAGTCCGTTTGTTATGACATTCTCCAAAGTCGGTATCGCTGCCGCCGCCGGTATTATCAACTTTGTGGTGCTTACGGCGGCCATGTCAGGATGTAACAGCGGCATTTACAGTGCAGGCAGGATGCTGTATACTTTAGCGCAAAATGGACAGGCGCCGAAATTCTTTAAGCAAGTTTCACCAAGCGGTGTCCCGGCCAACAGTATCAAAATTACCATTGCCTGCCTGCTGATCGGCGTGTTTTTCAACTATATTTATCCGAATTCCAAGCTATTCGTCTATATCTACAGTGCCAGTATCCTGCCGGGGATGGCTCCCTGGATCGTCTTATGCATCAGCCAGCTTAAATTCAGGAAAAGATGGGGCAAGGAAATGGAGGCCCATCCTTTCAAATCTCCGTTATTTCCGATCAGCAACTATGTCACGCTTATCTTTTTATGCTTAGTCCTGGTCGGTATGTGGTTTAACAAAGATACACAGGGCGGGTTGATTGCCGGCGCAGTGTTCTGTGTGATCGTCACCGTGTTCTATCATGCTCTGGGGATCGGCAAAAGACAGGGAATTAAGCCAGAAGAGAAAGATCTCAGCGCGGAATAAGAAAATTTTGGGGCGCAACGGGAACGATACCCCAAAATATTCGTGATCCTGCCGTCATAAATGTGCAGGATGGAGGATATTGACAATAAGGATCAGAACGAATATACTAAAACTAGCAATGAAGCTCTCGTATTTCTACGGGAGCTTTTACTTTTATCCTACGAGCGAAGCCTCGTTTTTTTAAAGCTTGTTTTAGGAAATATCCTTAAATAGACCGAATGTAGAAAGTTGGGGCATTTAAATTTAAGTGGTAATATTCTTTTTCATTCAATGCAGTTATAAAAAAAGAGAGAAAGGAGAGCAGTTCGTAAAACCAGCTATTTTCTAATGATGACAATAAGGGAGATGAGTGTACGATGATGCTGACGGTTGGTGTTATTTTAGTTATTGCGACGATTTACTTTTTAGTCAGGCGCTATGATGCACGTTTGGTGCTTTTAGTGGCAGGCATAGTTATGGCCAGTGCGGCAGGGAATCCCATGGCTGCTTTAAATTCTTTCGCTAAAGAAATGACAAATTCCGGACTGATTCAGGCTGTATGTTCTGTCATGGGTTTTGCGATGGTGATGCGCTTTACCGAATGTGATAAGCATTTAATCAATCTGATGGCCAATGGTTTGGGGAAGGTCCGTCCGTTTTTAATTCCCGGTGTGGTTATTGCCACGTATGCAGTCAATGTGGCTTTGCCTAGTGCAGCCGGAACGGCAGCGGCAGCGGGTGCAATTTTTATACCGCTCATGATGTCTGCGGGGGTACATCCTGCCATGGCGGCAGCCGCGGTCAAATGTGGTACCTATGGCAGTATGCTCAATCCTGGATTAGCTCATAATCCGATGGTCGCAAAAATTGCCGGGGTAGGCGTTATGGAGGTTATCGCTTTTCAGTTTAAAGCCAATATTGCATCCCTGCTTGCCGCGACGGTTTTGATTACCGCTATTGCCTATTATAAGAAAGAACATAAAGGTTACCATGCGGAAGGCCTGGAAGTAGACAGTTATTTTAAAGTCAATCTACTCTATGCCTTGATGCCGGTTTTTCCAATTTTGGTTCTTATCTTGGGGGCAACCATGGTTCCTGCCTTAAAAACTGATGTGCCACAGGCTATGATTATTGGTTGTGCGCTGGCCCTTTTGGTGACCAGAAAAAATCCCGTCGGACTGAGTAATGCCTTTTTTGACGGCATGGGGAAAGCTTACGGCGAAATCATCGGCATTATTATTTCTGCAGGGGTCTTTGTATCCGGTCTGAGTGCAATGGGGCTTGTCAAAGCTTTTATTGACACGATGCTTAACAATCCGGCCATTGTCAAACTGTGTGCAGCGGTTGGTCCTTTTCTCTTAGGCTTTGTTGTCGGTTCCGGCGATGCGGCGACGATGGCGTTTAACCAGGCGGTTACACCGCATGCAGGTGATTTTGGCATGGGGGTTGTGCAAATGGGCAGTATGGCTACCTTGGGTGGTACACTTGGCCGCACGATATCTCCGATAGCCGGTGCTACGATCATCGTAGCCGGTATAGCAGGCATTAGTCCGATGGAGGTGACAAGACGCAATGGGCTGCCGATTGTTGGAGCCCTAATTATTGGTATGGCGTTTTTACTTTATTAATAGTTGGCAAAAGTAGAGGAACCCCGTACAACCGTATGGAATTTTAATCAAAAATGCAAGTTTGCACACCGTACAGTGGTGTGCGGCTTGCGTTTTCTTGCGGTTATTGGGTCATAATAACACAATACCAATGGGTTCCTATGAACTGATTGGGTAAGGAGCTAAACAGATGAAAGCCGATATTTTGGAATTAGTCAAGACCAAGAAAGAAAAACTTGTTCATTGCCGCCGTGATTTGCATCAGTATGCTGAAGCCGCCTGGACGGAATTTCGCACCGCCTCTATGGTTGCTGAAACCTTAACGCGCCTTGGCTATCAGGTGTCAGTGGGCGAAGAGGTGATTGATGCCGAAGCGATGATGGGAGTACCTTCACAACCGGAACTGGTGCAGCATCAGGAAAGAGCCATCGCGCAGGGGGCAGATCCGAAGTGGGTAAACCGGATGCAGGGAGGTAAAACCGGTGTAATGGGAATTCTGCATTTTGCCCAACCGGGACCGGTTGTTGCCTTTCGCTTTGACATGGATGCCAATGATGTTGTGGAAGCTGCAGCCGAGGGGCATAGGCCCTGGCGGGAAGGCTTTGCTTCTGTCAATTCAGGAGTGATGCATGCCTGTGGGCATGACGGCCATACAGCGATTGGCTTGATGCTGGCAGAACTGTTAACCGATATTAAGCAGCAACTTGCCGGAACGGTAAAGTTGATTTTTCAGCCTGCCGAGGAAGGGGTAAGAGGTGCGAAAGCGATGGTTGAACGCGGTATTGTGGATGATGTGGATTTCTTTGTTGGCTTGCATGTGGGCATCGGATTAACGCAAAAAGGTACAATGACTTGCAATACAGTAGGTTTTTTAGCGACAACGAAAATTGACGCAGTCTATACGGGCGTGCCGGCACATGCCGGGGCGGCCCCGGAAACCGGTCAGAATGCCCTTCTGGCAGCTGCTGCGGCAGCTCTTAATCTGCATGCCATTTCCCGTCACAGTAAAGGCGCTTCACGGATCAATGTTGGAGTCTTGCAAGCCGGAACCGGGCGCAACGTTATACCCGATAAGGCGGTGTTAAAGCTTGAAACGCGCGGGACTACCAGCGAAATTAACGAATATGTCTATCAGCGGGCGGTTACAATTTTAGAAGCAGCGGCGGTGATGCATAATGTTAGCGTCCATTTGTCCCTGATGGGCGGGGCTGCGAGCTGCACTAATCATCCGCTGCTGGTGCAGCGGCTACAACAGGTTGCTGAAAAAAGCCGCTTGTTTGATCTCATATTGCCGGAAGGAAATATCGGCGGAAGTGAGGATTGCACCTATTTTATGGAGCGGGTCCAGCAAAACGGAGGGCAGGCCGCTTATTTGATGGTAGGTACTGATTTGGCAGCCGGGCACCATGATTCACGCTTTGACTTTGAAGAAGAAAGTTTAGTACACGCGACTGCATTATTAGGCAATGCAGCGGTTGAGCTTTTGCGCAATTAATCATTTTCCGTACAGTAAAATTTGTGCTGCAATAAGCCGCTGGATGCCAAGAGAGAGACAGTAAAAGTGAGAGGGATTTTCCAGAATATGCCGAAGGTAGGATAAAGAAAGACCTGGTTATGCACCATAACAAGGAGGGATGTTTCTTGAAAAGCGATTTTAGCTGCCTGTTTGCCGGTGAAGCCGGTTACGGGGTGATGAGCGCAGGCTCAACCGTGGCCAAGGCGGCCGGGCGTAACAATCTCTGGACTTTTGTCGTCAATGAATATCCATCACTGATTAAAGGCGGTCTGAATACCTGTCTGGTCCGCCTGGCGGCCGAGCCGCTCCAGGCTCATGAAGAAGCGATTGATTGTCTGGCTTCTTTGTCCCAGGAAGGGATGGAGCAAAACTATTCCCGCTTGCAGCCAAACGGCTTATTAATTGCCGATGCATCGCTGGCTGTCGACAGCACCCGGCTGGCGCCCGGCGTCCGGGTTTATCAGCTGCCGCTCTTGCAAAAGGGCAGCGGCGATGTGGCGAAGATTATGTCCAACAGCGCAATGCTAGGGGCCTTTTGTGCAGTCAGCGGTTTTCCTATTGAACTGATTGAAGCCGTCCTGGCTGATGAATTTAAGCCGGAAGTGTTTGAGAAAAACCGGGTTTTACTGCGCTCAACCTATGAGGTGGCGCTGCCGCAGGCGGCTGCAGCCACATTCCCCTTGCCATTTTCGCAGGCGGCGGCAAGGCCGATGCTGATTAACGGCAATGATGCGATCTCTATGGGAGCCTTACAAGCTGGCTGTAAATTTGCTGCCGGGTACCCGATGACGCCCGGTTCCAGCGTGCTGACCTATCTGGCCGACAACGGCCCGGCTTTCGGGCTGGTGTTTAAGCAGGCAGAAGACGAAATTGCCGCCATCAACATGCTGATTGGTGCTGGGTTTGCCGGTGTGCGGGCCATCGGTTCTACCAGCGGCGGCGGTTTCTCGCTGATGGTCGAGGCGCTTGGTTTTGCCGCTCTGGCCGAAGTACCCTTGGTTATGGTCAATGCTCAGAGGGGCGGTCCCAGCACCGGGCAGCCGACACGTACCGCTCAGGCAGACCTGGCTTTTGTTCTGAATGCGTCACAAGGGGAGTTTTTGCGCATCGTGGTCGCTCCCGGTGATATCGAAGAGTGCTTTTATGAAACTTTCCGGGCTTTTAACCTGGCAGAAAAATATCAATTGCCGGTCATCATCCTGACCGATAAATATCTGGCCGATTCTTCGGCAACGCACCCCTTTTTCAAAACCGAAGGGCTTGCAATCGAACGCGGCAAGCTGGCTGACGCAGCTTGGCTGGCGGCACATCAGCCTTACAAACGTTATGAATTTACCGCCGGCGGCGTGTCGGCACGGGCCCTGCCGGGGACGGCCGGGGGCCGTCATATTGCCACCAGCTATACGCATGGCGAGGACGGCTTCTACAGTTCGGGCAACTACGAATATGCCGGAAGCGAACCGGAAGTGACCGTCAAGGCGCTGGATAAATTGTTCGACAAAGAGCCGCATATTCTGGCCGAGCTTGAGGCTGTCAGGCTGTATGGACCGGAGACAGCCGAGCTGACGCTGGTTGTCTGGGGCTCCACTAAGGGAGCGGCCCTGGAAGCCATGACGCTGGCCCAAGCGGCAGGCATCAGCGTCAACGTGCTGCAGGTCGTCTATCTGTCACCTTTCCCGGCGGCGGCAGTAACGGAGGTTCTCAGCCGGAGCCGGCAAACGCTGCTTGTAGAAGGCAATAAAACGGCGCAGCTGGGCGGGCTGATCCGTATGCATACCGGCATACAGATTGCCAATCGCTACTTGAAGTATGATTCACGGGCCTTTACACCGTCGCAGATTCTGCTGAAAATCAAGGAGGTGCTGGCATGAGTGCGCAGGATGCCAATCTCGCTTATGTTCCTACCTGGTGCCCCGGCTGTGGTAATTATGGTATTTTTAATTCGCTGAAAAAAGCATTTGCCACACTCGAACTCGATCTTGAGCAAACCGTTTTAGTCAATGGTATTGGCTGCTCCAGCAAAATCGGCCAGTATATCAATTGCTACCGCATCGAAACGCTGCACGGCCGCAGCCTGCCGGTGGCTACCGGCGTCAAGCTGGTTAATCATAACCTGACCGTCATTGCCGAAGGCGGCGACGGGGATGGCATGGGCCTGGGAATGGGGCATTTTGTCCATACTGCCCGCCGCAACCTGGATATCAGCTATTTTATCCATAACAATCAGGTTTATGGCCTGACTAAAGGACAGACCTCGCCAACCAGCGAACCGGGCATGTTTACTAAATTTACGCCGCCGCCGCTGGGCAATGTTGAGCGGCCGGTGAATATTGTGGATATGGCGATCAGCTTAGGCGCCAGTTTTGTTGCCCGGGCTTATACGGGCAATATGCCCCATTTGGCCGATATGATGGTCCAGGCTATCCGCCATCGCGGATTTGCCGTAGTCGATATTTTGCAGCCGTGCGTATCTTTTAACGCAATCAATACCTATGCCTGGTATCAGCAGCGGGTCCGCACCATCGCTGCCGACCATGATCCATCCGATCGTGAACGGGCGAAATCCCTGGCCGGGTTATGGGGCGATGAGATTCCCGTTGGCGTGTTTTTGCGGGAGGAAAGGCCGACTTTCGCCGATTCGCTGGCCCAGCTTAAAGAGGGCCCGCTGACGGAGCAGCCTGTGACCGGCATCAATATCACCGGGCTAATGGAAGAGCTAACATAGACACTGGGTAAAAAAGGTAATGAGTTTAGACTCATTATCTTTTTATTTTTATCTTGATCCTGGCGGGGAAGCTTTTGCACCATAACGGGCTGGAAAGTTGGGGGCAGGGGATGGTCTTGTCAAAATAAGATCGTTCCCTGCTCCTGCTTCAAGGAGAGAATTGCATTCTAGATCATCACAAACTGAATAGAATCTTATCAGAATTTATGATTAGAAGGTGAAAGCATGGCCAAGCGATATCTGACCAGCAATCAGGGTGCACCGGTTCAGGATGATCAGCATTCCTTGACGGCAGGAGTGCGGGGGCCGATCTTACTCAAGGATACGGTTTACCTGGAGAAAATTTCACAATTTGATCACGAAAAGATTCCTGAAAGAGTTTTTCATGCGAAGGGGAATGGTGCCTTTGGTTTTTTTGTACCTTATCAATCTTTTGCTTCCTTAACCAAAGCCGGTTTTCTCCAGGTTCCTGAAAAAGCCACTCCTGTGTTTACCCGATTTTCAGTGGCCGGTGGTTCGCTGGGCAGTGCCGACACCGTGAGGGACATTCGTGGTTTTGCCGTGAAATTTTATACGGAGGAAGGCAATTATGATTTGATCTGCAATCATGTACCGGTATTTCCGCTCAGAGACCCGCTGCAATTTCCGGACTTTGTGCATGCTGTCAAACCGGACCCGGTTACGAATGTTCGTGGTGGGCCCATTGCGGCCAGCCGTCTTTGGGATTTCGTGTCCTTAAGACCCGAGTCCATGAATTTTGTCCTCTACCTGTTTTCTGATATTGGGACTGTGAAAAGCTATCGCCACATTCAGGGTTTTGGTGTCAATACGTATAAATGGATTAATCTGCGGGGGGAAGAAGTCTACGTGCGGTATTATTGGGAGCCATGCGCAGGGGTTGAATGCATCGACAGTAAGACTGCTGCTCAGCTTGCCGGTACTGATCCGGATGTGGCCGGACGGGATCTGCATGATACCATTGCCGCCGGAAATTCTGTCGAATTTGAAATGCGGGTGCAAACCATCAAAGTAGAGGATGAAGACGTTCAGCCTTTTGATATCCTGGATCCAACTTGCATCTGGCCGGAAAGTATGTTTCCACTCATCCCGGTTGGCAGGCTGGTGCTCAACAAGAATCCTGAGAATTTTTTTGCTGAAGTAGAGCAGGCGGCTTTTTCACCGGCCGCGATTGTGCCCGGAATTGATTTTTCAAATGACAGGGTGCTGCAGGGGCGGATCTTTCCTTATGCCGACACCCAAAGGCACCGGATTGGTACCAATTATTTAGAGCTTCCGGTCAATATGTCCAGACGGCCTGTTGATAACAAGATGCAGGATGGCCCGATGCGAATTCAAATCAGTAAGGGGGTTGCCAATTACTTACCGAATACACTGGGAGGCGGGCTGCCTGCCGAGGCACCGAAAAAAGGAAAGGCCCCTCAGGAATATGTTTCCGGGAATATAGGCCGCCAGGCAATACCGGGCGACAATTATTACCAGCCCGGATACCGTTATCGAACCATGTCGGAGCTGGAAAAGAAACATTTAGTTGCCAATATCCTGGAGAGTTTAAGCCAGGCTTATGAGCCGATCCAAAAGAGGATGCTTGAACATTTTATGTGCGTCGATCCTGATCTTGGCAATCGAGTCGCTCAGGGGCTGAACTGACCTTTTAAAACAAGGGGAGGAGTTGGAAAGAGACTGGTTTGAAAACCTTCTTTCATAGGTCCGGGGGAAAGGCGGATAGCCAAGATTACTTGACGTTTGCTTCCCGGATATGACAAAATAAGATCAAACATGAGTTTGATCTTATTTTGCTTGAAGGGTTATTTTATTTCGGCTGAATCAGGCCGGCTTAGCGGGTCCGATTGGGAAGAGCTGTTAATTGTGCTGCGAGCTGGTTTAGCAGCGTATCCTTGTCAAATCCCGCCATCACCAGGCCATGCCGGAGGCCCGCGCAGACCGGCGGCCAGTTCAGGTCAGCAAGCTGCAAGCCTGGGCATGTACCGGACAGCTGTTGAATCAACTGACGGCGGACAAGCGGATTTGTAAGGACACCTCCTGATAGCACCAGGCTGAATTCTTCCTCTATAAGGTCTAGTTTTCGGATGACTGTTAAGGACAGTTCACTCAGTTCCCGGCAAGCGCAATGGAGAATTTTCTGGGCTTGCCGGTCGCCTTCGGCTGCCAGCCTTGCGATGACAGGTGTTAACGCGGCAACTTGGGTGACTGAAAAGCGGGAGCAGTAAATCCAGTTGACTAATTCCTCTTCATCAGCCAAGGCCAATTCCTGGAGGACTGCCGTGGTAATGCCCGAGCGTTCATCGCGGCCATCATAGCTTTTCAGCACATGAGTGAGGGCGGCTTTACCGATCCAATAGCCGCTGCCTTCGTCTCCTGCCCGGTAGCCCCAGCCCCCGACGCGGGTTTCCAGGCCGTTCCTGGTGACACCATAGGCGATGGACCCTGTTCCGGCTGCGAGCAGCACCCCGTTATTTTGACCCACCGATCCTTTTAAGGTCAGCAGGGCATCATTATAAAGCCGGATGCAACCGGCCGTTAGCTGGGCAGCAAGCAAGGCCTGCTTGACGATCGTGGTCAGGATATCATGATCCTTTTGGGTGTCCAGTCCGGCTAATCCCAGAACGGCATAGCGGATGTGCAAAGCCCGGTTTCTCGTGAGGGCCGTGAATACCTCAAAGAGGTTTGCAGTGGCCTGTTCGATGCCAATACTATGATAGTTGCAGGAGTTTCCTCGGGCGTAGGCCAGGATATTACCGTCTTTACTGCAAAGAGCTGCCCGGCAGCCTGTGCCACCGCCATCCACGGCTAGAACCGTTGCTTCATTCATCTGGATTGCCACCTTTTGACTTATTTTTCCCTTATCATAATATGAGCAACAGCAAGTTGCAAGCTTTCCGGTTTTCAATAACTCATCATCATCCCAATGGAGTGTGAAAGCGTGACCAAACAACAAGAATTAGCCAGTCAAATTTTGCAAAGGGTGGGTGGCAAGGAAAATCTGCGTGCGGCGACTTACTGCATGACCCGCCTGCGGCTTACGATAAACGACGTGTCTACAGTCGATGTGGCTGCCTTAAAAAATCTTAGCGGGGTACTGGGCGTAGTTGAAACGCCTGAGCAGCTGCAAATTATCCTGGGACCTGGTGTGGTCGGCAAGGTCGCGGCAGAATTTACCGCATTAGCCGGGCTGCAACTGGGTGAAGTTCAGGATTTAAAAGCCCAGATTAAAGATAAAAACCGGACACCCCTTAAAATGTTTCTTGGGAAACTGGCGGCCATTTTTGTGCCGCTGATTCCAGCCATTGTCGGTTCCGGCATGGTCTCAGGCTTAACCAATATTGCCATTCAGCTTGGGGCGGACCCACACGGAACTTTTATCACCATTTTGAATGTGATTGGCTGGGGTTTCTTTTCTTACCTGGGTATTTTCGTCGGTATCAATACGGCCAAGGAATTTTCGGGTACACCGGCTATCGGCGGTTTGGCCGGAATTTTGATTATCAATCCGGCCATTGCTTCGATAACCATCCAGGGTATGCCTCTTGTTCCCGGCAGAGGCGGGATTTTTGGAGTCATTCTGGTAGCCTGGTTTATGACGATCGTGGAAAAACAAGTCCGCCGGTTTGTACCTAATGCGCTGGATATTATTGTAACGCCGCTCATTACCTTGCTGACCGGCGGGTTTGCCTGTTTCTATGTATTGCAGCCGGCCGGCGGTGTCTTATCGGACGGAATCATTCAACTGTTTAAAACTTTGCTGGACTTTGGCGGACCCGCTGCCGGCTTTGTTCTTGCCGGGACGTTTCTGCCTGTTGTGATGTCCGGCCTTCATCAGGGATTAGTGCCTGTACATATGGAGTTTTTCAATATCCAAAAGGCCAACCCGCTGATGCCCATTTTAGCTATGGCTGGTGCCGGGCAGGTAGGTGCTGCCGCAGCCGTTTACCTGAAAACAAAAAATCGCCAGTTAAAAGAAATTATTAAGGGGGCACTGCCGGTGGGCATGCTGGGCATCGGTGAGCCACTCATCTTCGGGGTTGCGTTGCCGCTGGGCCGCCCTTTTATAACAGCTTGCATCGGAGCCGGATTTGGCGGAGCTTTTCAAGCCGCCATGCATGTCAACGCCATTGCGATGGGGTTATCCGGTATTCCACTGGCTTTCTTGATTCAACCCGGATCCATTCTTTATTATTTGGCAGGAATCCTGGTTGCTTATGCCGCCGGTTTTCTTGCAACCTGGCTGGTTGGCTTTGATGATTGTAAAATGGAATCCGCCCCGGAAAAGGAGGGGCGCTAGCATGTTTGAAAAAGGACTATCGGCGTTTGTAGGTATGGGGACTTCTCTTGAGACGATCTATGCTTATTTAGAGTGTGGCCGGAGATATGGCTACACGCGTTTGTTTACCTCGCTGCATATCCCGGAAGCCAATGCGGCTGTGCTGGTCCATGAGTTTCATCAGTTTGTGACCCGCGCGGTGAACCTAGGTTATTCGATTACGGCGGATATGTCTCCCCGGGCCTGCGCCATGCTGGGCGCTCAGCTGTCGGACTTTTCCGCCCTGAAAAAACTGGGGTTATCGGCCATCCGTCTTGATGACGGGTATTCGCCGGAACAAATCGCAGCATTGAGTGTAACAAGCGGTTTGGATATTGAAATTAATGCCAGCACCATCACGCCGGCTACTTTGCAGCAAATCTATGCTGCGAAGGCTGACGTTACCCGGCTGCGGGCTTGTCATAATTATTATCCCCGGCCTGAAACCGGCTTAGCGTTCGCCCTGTTTGCCGAGCGCTGCAAGCTGCTGCGTGATTATCAGATTCCTGTACTGGCCTTT
The DNA here is from genome assembly GCA_946407015.1 of uncultured Selenomonadales bacterium. Taxonomy (GTDB): domain Bacteria; phylum Bacillota; class Negativicutes; order DSM-1736; family Dendrosporobacteraceae; genus CAMJML01. Next base: position 155,330 of record CAMJML010000004.1, read on the forward strand.
ATTCCTTCCCGGCGCTGCCCACGCGGGCCTATTTTTGCCGGCCTGCCGACCTTGGAAAAGCACCGGCTGCTTTCCCCGCAGCTGGCGGCCAAAGAATTACTGGCTTGTCAACTGTTGGACGGAGTCCTCTTCGGTGATCCGCTGGCAGCCGAAGAGGAATTGGCTTCTGTGGCCAGACTGGACCCGGAGTGCATCGAACTGCAGGTCCGGGTAGCGGCTGAGGCTAGTGCTGCTGAGCGCGAGCTTTTGTTTGCTGTGCTTCATGCCAACCGGACCGACCCCGGAGAATGGGTCATTCGCTCGCAGCAAGCCCGCAGCTTCTGTCAAACGGTCATTCCGGCACGCCCCGGTATGCCGCGCCAGCCTGGGGCTGTTACCATTGATAATCAGGACTACCTGCGCTATATGGGGGAGCTGCAGGTGGTGCGGGCGACTTTACCGGCCGATCCGCGCGTCAATGTTGCGGCTCACGTTATTCCTGAAGAACTTTTTTTGCTGGATTATATTAGGCCGGGAGGAGCTTTCCGGTTCAAGGAGTGGAATACCCATGAAGCTTGAGGGATTGTTAACCGAAGCGTGTAATCCTGATACCATCGACATTGACAAGCGGTCCAGTCTGGAAATTGTAGCGCAGATTAACCGGGAAGATCAGAAAGTAGCGCTGGCTGTTCAGGCTATTTTACCGGACATTGCGCGGGCCGTTGACGATATTGTTGCGGCCATCCGGGCAGGAGGCCGGCTCTTTTATCTTGGCGCCGGAACCAGCGGGCGAATTGGCATTCTGGATGCATCCGAATGTCCGCCTACTTACGGGACTCCTCCTGAACTGGTGCAAGGTCTGATTGCTGGAGGGCCGCAAGCGATTTTCCGGGCTGTCGAGGGAGCCGAGGATTCGGTTACCCTGGCGGCCGAAGATTTAACCGGCAAACAACTCAGTGCACAGGACATTGTAGTCGGTATCGCCGCCAGCGGACGCACTCCCTATGTGATTGGCGGCTTGCGTTACGCCAGGTCAGTGGGGTGCCGGACGATCGCCTTAACCTGCAGCCCTGATTCGGAAATGGCCAACGTGGCTGATCACAGCCTAACCGTATTAACTGGCCCCGAAGTGATTACGGGATCGACGCGGATGAAAGCCGGGAGTGCCCAGAAAATGGTATTGAATATGCTGACAACGGCTAGTATGATTGGCTTGGGCAAAGTCTATAGCAATCTGATGGTTGATGTGCAGGCCACCAACCTGAAGTTAAAGGAACGGGCCAAGCGAATGGTCAGTCAGGCTGCCGGAGTTAGTCATAGTCAAGCCGAAGCAGCCTTGCAGGCGGCCAACGGTTCGGCCAAACTGGCCATAGTCATGAGCTTGACAGGTACTTCGGCTGAAGACGCTTCCCGGTTGCTGCAGGCCGGACAGGGCTTTGTGGCAAAGGCTTTAGCGCTGCACGGCAGCCAAATCAATAAAACGACTGTATGACAAAGAGAGGAATTCCGATGTTTAATAAAATCTCCAATTGGTTTTCAAGTAAGGACTCGAACCCAAAGGGGGCTGACAAGGAAGTCAGTGTTTACGCTCCGCTGGATGGTTCGGTCGTATCTCTTGAGGAAGTTCCCGACCCGGCCTTTGCGCAAAAAATGCTTGGCGATGGCTTGGCAATTGAGCCGGTTTCAACAAAAGTACTGGCTCCCTTTGCCGGAAAGGTGATTGCGGCCTTTCCGACAAAGCATGCTATCGGCTTGTGCTCGGCAGCCGGGCTGGAGTGCCTCATTCATGTCGGAATTGACACGGTAACCCTGAATGGACAGGGCTTTAAGCTGCTGGTCCAGGAAGGAGAGACCGTCAAGCAGGGACAGCCGCTCATCGAATTGGATCTGGAGGTACTGCGCTCGTCGGGCAAAGCGCTGTGCACCCCAATTGTCATCACCAACAGTGATGGCTGGCAAATCAAGCAGCGGGTGGAAGCAGCATCCCTTGCCGCGGGCAAAGACATCGTATTTATTGCGCAGCCTGTCGAATAAACCGGCTGCCCGTTTACCGTATGCACAGGAGGGATACCGTGAAACAAATCATTCGTCAGGCCACCGTGGTGTTTCCTGATTCTGTTGCCGCTCATTGTGATATGCTGCTTGTTGATGGCAAGATCAGCGCTGTCGGCACTGATCTTGCTGCAGATACTGCTGACCAGGCTGCTTGCTTTTTTGGCGATATCGTCATCCCCGGCCTTATTGACACTCATATTCATGGTGCTGGCGGCTGTGACATTATGGATGGTACGGCAGAAAGCTTAGTTACTTTAAGGCAGGCGTTGCTACGGGAGGGAACGGTTGCTTTTCTCGGTACCACCTTATCCAGTCCGGTAGAGCCATTGCTGGCTATACTCAACAACCTTGACGACGGGCGCAAAGCGGCCGGATTTGATCAGGCGGAGCTGTTGGGCGTTCATTTGGAAGGTCCTTTTTTAACGGCCGAATACAAAGGGGCTCATGTGGGGCAGCATATCCCGCCGCCGGTTGCGGGCGGAGATGTGGCGTTGTTGAAGCAATTGGTGACGGCTTATCCGGGGTTGATTCGAATTCTTACTTTTGCCGTTGACCGTCCGGATATGAGTGAGCTGATTGCCTTTTGCCAACAGCAGGACATCATTCCGTCTGCCGGCCACACGGCGGCAGACTATGTAACCATGTCTCAAGCCGCTGCGGCTGGGATACAGCGAATGACTCATGCCTTTAATGCCATGCCGGGTATTCATCATCGCAAGCCCGGACCTATGGCTGAAGGATTGCTCAATCCGGCGATCGAGCTGGAGCTCATTGCTGATGGGGTGCATGTTCATCCGGCAATTTTGGAAATGGCCTTCCGTTTGAAACCCCGTAATAAAGTTACGCTGATATCGGATGGTACGCGGTCGGTGGGGATGCCGGACGGAGACTATGAACTAGGTGGACTGATGACGACTGTACAAAAGGGGATTGCCCGGTTAGCGGATGGAACGATTGCCGGCAGTGCCTACCCGCTCTTACAAGGGCTCCGGACAATGGTCCGGGACATGAAGAGAACGTTACCCGAAGCGGTCCGTTTTGCAGCATTGAACCCTGCCCGGTCCCTTGGGGTTGCAGACCGTCTAGGCAGCTTGGAACCGGGAAAAGAGGCGACCTTTGTGCGGCTGAACGCTGATTTGATGGTAAAACAGGTATGGGTTCGGGGCAACCTGGTGATTGAGCGCAGTGAAGAGCATTAGCCTGCACGGGGTGTTCGAGATGCAATATGAAAAGCACCCTTAGGGTGCTTTTAACTTGTCCAACGGTTTTGTTATGCAGTTCACCAGTTCTTGGCTTATCATGATAAAGTCCAAATTGTTCTCAATTATTTTGATGTTGTTATAACAAGACATTTGTACAATGGGAGTTGCATCAAAGGGCTTCCTATGTTATGTTATATATTATTTGCAATATAAATTGTAATTCTTAACTCCAAGATTGCCGGCACAGAGGCTGACAAGTCAGGGCGTTGGCAGGATTGGATAACGAGAAAGGCAGGAAACAGGTATGGAACAACAATCTTCCAGTAAAACAAAACAACTGGTGTTTGCAGCATTGGGTATTGCACTTGTTTTTATTTGTACCGTTTTTGTTAATGTTCGACTTCCCGTTGCCGCAAACGGAGGCTTGATTCATTTGGGGAATGTTCCTCTCTTTATTATTGCCATCCTTTATGGCCGCTGGATGGGAGCATTAGCCGGCGGGATCGGTATGGCACTCTTTGATGTGGTCGGCGGCTGGTTTTTATGGGCTCCGTTTACGTTGGTCATTGTTGGTCTTATGGGTTATACCGTCGGAGCGATCTGTGAAAAGAACCGGACTTTGACAGCGTATGTCCTGGCCTTGGTGGCGGCTTGCCTGATTAAGGTAGTTGGTTATTATGGTGCTGAAGGCATTATTTACGGCAATTGGCTGGCACCGGTGGCCTCAATTCCCGGAAATCTTGTTCAGATTGGCGTGGCGTCAGCCATTGTGCTGCCGATTGTGGCCAAGCTGAGAAAACATGTGGCTGTTTTTTCCTGGGCAGGAAGCCGCAAATAAAAAAATGTGTTCCGGATAGGCTTAGGTTGGCAAGGGAGCTCTCCTGTTTTGTCTTAGGTGACAGACAGGGCGGCCCCTTATTTCTTTTCGCAACCTTTTACTGAAATTGGGGATAGGCTTTTGTGAACATACCTGGTAAAATCAAATTATCATCCTAAGGGGGGACAAGTGTGCAACAGCCCAATCGACAAGAAAAACAATTTCAAATGAACGATAAGCCGCTTATAAAAGAGGATAACCGGATTTATCGTGTCCAGAACCCCATCCGCAGCGAGTTATCGTTATCCATTCTCTTTCTATTTAAAAGTCATATTGCCACTAGCGTAAAAAAGACACTCGAAGCGCATCCGCAAGCCAATATTATTTTTGGCAAGGTGGGCGGTTCCTGGTGGAGACCTGAATACCATATTATCGTCGGCGGAAAAAACAAAAAGGTTGTAAAAGCTGCCGCCGATATGCTGGAAAAAAACTTAAACGGCAAAAAATAAAAGTCCATCACAAGATAGTCATGCTTGCATGAAAGCAGTATGCCCTATAGTTCTTGAAAAAGAACTATAGGGCATTTGTTGTTAGGGCTTGATTAAGGCGGGGGCAACCGGTTTAAGAACCTTCACCGTGGCGTTGGCCGGTGTGCTGATGAATTCTGACTTTTTTAGAACCTGATAATGGTTCGGGAAGTGTGTTTTCATGTTCTTTTTCCTGCTTAGGTGCATCGGGTTGTTCAACAGGATAAGCTTCGGGTTTGGTCATGTGCTCTCCCTCCGATCAGTTATGTTGAGTTTTCATATTTGTGTTGCGCTGGTGCTGGTGAGCCGGCTCCACTTTCATGGACGAAGGCTGGGTAACGTTAATGATTTGACAGAACTTATTCTATAGCTTACGGCACCTTAGCCGGTTTTATCCGTGGAAGATTTGCGGAGCACTGAGTACTTTTTCCAGCATTGGAAATGGTTTAATAAGTTGCGATCGGTTGTGGGCACAGCGACATTTTGAGCGATTAGAGCTGGGCGGATTGGCATTTATTGGGGATTTAAAATGGCAGGGGAACAAAGGGCAGTCAGCGAAATAACAGTTATTATGTAACGTAAAAATGTTGTTCATGACGGAGGGCTTATGCTTGAGCTATATACTGAGTTAGGTAACAAAATCATAAACGGGGGTTTTAAAATCCACTTGCTGGTGTTCTTTTCTAGTTTAGCTTTCGGAATTATCATCATTCAGCAGGTTTTTTACAGGCTGCTCAAAATTGCTGCACGCAAAACCAATCTTTCTTATCCGCTGCTGCAGCAAATCTTTCGGGGCATTCCGACCTTGCTGGGGATGCTGATTGGCTTCTATGCGGTTATGCAAATCCTGACCATTCCGCCGAAGCCACTGTTCTTTCTTCAGAAGCTATTTCACTCCCTGGTCATTTTATCGCTGACTCTTTTAGTGGCCCGTCTGGCTTCCGGCTATCTGAAACAAAAGTTTGGCAAAACCTCCGGAGCCTTTGCGTCTACGTCCATCCTGGCTACCAGCATTGACCTGGCTGTTTACACCATCGGCATATTATTCTTGCTGGAATCCTTTGGCGTTGCGATCTCGCCGCTGCTGACCGCCTTAGGGGTCGGAGGTTTGGCCGTTGCTTTGGCACTGCAGGATACTTTGGCAAACTTATTTTCCGGCATTAATATTCTGGTGGCTAAGCAAATTAAGATCGGCGATTTCGTTAAGCTGTCAACCGGTGAAGAAGGTCATGTAGTCGATATGAATTGGCGCAATACCACCGTTAAAACCTCTACAGAGAATATGGTGGTTGTGCCGAACCAGAAATTTGCCTCCTCGACCATCACCAATTATGCACAGCCTTTTGCAGAATGCTCCATCTCCATTCCGATAGGCGTCAGCTACGAAAGTGATTTGGACCATGTGGAACAAGTGACGGTCGCGGTTGCCCGGGAAGTTCTTCAGGAAACCGAGGGCGGTGTCCATGGGTTTGAACCCATTGTCCGCTATAACGGCTTTGGTGATTCCAGTATTCACTTGAATGTCATCCTGCGGGTTAGGAGCGTGACCGATCAATACCTTGTCCGTCATGAGTTTATCAAGAAGATTCATGTCCGTTACCAGCAGCAGGGCATCCTTATCCCCTTTCCGACGCGGACGGTCAATTTGGAGCCGGCTCATGCGCCGGGGGAAAAACGGGTAGGGTAAGGCCTGTTATCGAAACAGGTTCAGGATACAACCGTTGAGATGGAAACCTACAGGGCTTATTCAAAGGGCAGATCATTTTTTGATCTGCCCTTTGATGTCTTTAAACCGTATAACACAGCGCTTTATCATTGACCGTTGCGAGTGGCTCCCGGGCGGGATTTGGCGGTTAATTGGAAGGTTTTTCCTAAATGCTGTTGAACATGATGATTAAAGCAACAGCCGTTATACGGCTTGGCAGCCGTATAAGTTGCAAGCAGAACGGAGAATAACTACATAAGGGATAAATGAATACCTGCTGATTGGGTAGGTAAAAATGGGGTATGGTTATTGCGAAAACTGATCGATTTATTCATGCGGCGTAAAGCACTTTGGTCTGCCATGATGATTGCGGCGCTGCTGGCGTATGGAATGACCCGGCCTGGTTTTGTTCCATGGCCGCGGCATGTCATGCTGACCTGGACGGGTGCACCGGCCACAACGCAGACAATTACCTGGCATACCGGTCGGTATACGACTGAAAGCCGGGTGGAGTATACTGAATCCGGTCAGGCTCCTGCCGTTACCCTCTCAGGGACTGCAAAGCAGGTGGAAACGGATGGTGGTGTCATTACCGTTCACTCTGTCGAAGTAACAGAACTTAAGCCGGCAACTCATTACCGGTATCGGGTCGGTGATGGGCTTTTCTGGAGCCCTTATCATAATTTTACGACTGCCCCGGCAGAGGCAAGGCCGTTTAAGTTTTTGTTGTTCGGAGACTCACAGGGGGATAGCTATGGTTTGTGGCAAGAGACTGTGCATACCGCGTATGCAAGAAATCGTGATGCCGTCTTCATGCTGAATATCGGGGATTTGGTAGACATTGGGCTCAGCTATCGGCAGTGGACCCAGTGGTTTCAGGCGGGGCGGGATATCGTTGACACCATTCCGGTCGTTGCTGTCATGGGGAACCATGAAACCTACACGACGAAATGGGAAATTGCACAACCGTTATTATATACCGCATTTTTTCAATTTCCCGGCAATGGCCCTGAGGGTCTAAAAGGCAAAGTGTACTCTTTCGACTATGGAGATGCCCATTTTAGTATTTTGGACAGCCAGGTGCAGGAAGAGGAGGCCTGGATACCACAGATGCTTACTTTGCAGAAAGACTGGTTGGAGAAAGATTTGGCCGGGACCGATAAACGCTGGAAACTGGTTTTTATTCATCGTCCGGTCTACCATAACCGAGCTTCCGAAGGCGATCAGGATTTGCGTGAGACCTTTACGCCATTATTTGACCGCTATCAGGTGGATGCCGTCTTTGCCGGGCATGATCATGTGTATGCGCGTTCTTATCCGCTAGCCGGTGGCAGCTGGAGTGATGAGCAGGGAACTGGCCCCGTTTATTTTACCCTTGGGCGGAGCGGCATAAGGACCTTTGCCCGTACGCAGCCCAAAGCTTGGAATGCTGCTTTCTATAATCCGCTTGATCAGCCTGATTATCTGACGATAGAGGTCAGTGACCAGAAGGTGCTGGTTCAAGTTTTTAAACTCAATGGCGAGCTGATTGACCGCTGGAGCAAGACTGCGTATTAGATTGTGAAAGTAAAAAAAGACGAAAGGAATGCTGATTCAAAAAGGGGACAAAGATGCTCCAAGGGTAGTTCTGACTTTTGGCAAATGACATTGTTCAACCAAAACGGATAGGAAGGATTGGGTTGTAATTAATTGAAGAATGGGAACATCCACTGAATTAAGGGTTTCGATAACGGTTGCCGTGATTTCCGGAATATCATCAATTTGGCCAATGGAAATATTGATAGCGGCGCAATGCTGAACGGTCTGAATGTGATAGTCTGATTCGTTAAATAGCGACAAAAACCCGCCAGTCGTGGCAAACGGGATAGAAAATACAATCTGGTTCCCGTGTACGTCAATCCGCTGCAAGCTAATCTGATAATTGGAAGCTGTTTGAAAAACAGTCTGAATTTCCTGACTGCTGAACGGGTGATCAGCCAGAAGCTTGATTTGCGTAATTCCGGATTGACAGGACAGCTCATGCGGAATCCCATCTATAATTTGAACGGCTTCGGTTTCCATTAAAACACCTTCTCATAAAATTTATTGCCGACCTTTTGATTGGCATGTTGATATGCTAGTTTTTGGGCATAAGAAAGACCCCTTCTAGAGAAAGGGGTCGGATTAGCCCTTTCTCTCATCTGTCAGGATACTATCCTGCTGGAATTAGCACCACTGCATTGCTGCCGGTTGCCGGGTGTCATCGGGCCAGTCCCTCGACCACTCTAGATAAGAGAGTTTTCGTATGTATTTTGAAGTTATCATACTATACTGGTGGCGCACAGTCAAGGGTTTTGTTGCTGTGATCATAGGTTTGGTATCTCGGTTAAATTCGCGCAAGTGAGGGGAAAATGATGAAAGCATTGCTGAGAGTTGTGCTGAAATTGCTATTTGGGACCCGCGTGATTGGCGGTCAAAGGCTTCAGCTTAGCGGTCCGTCGATTTTATTGCCCAATCACGTATCGTTTCTTGATGCTGTTTTTTTATATGCTTATTTGCCTGAACGCGCCTGCTTTGTGATTAACACCGCCATTGCCGCTAAAATCAGCTTGATCTTGCGCTGGGTGAATCATATCACCGTTGATCCACTGAATCCTTATTCACTGAAAAAAATCGTGGCAGTGATTAAAGAAGGCCGTACGGTGGTGCTTTTTCCTGAAGGCCGGATTACCACAACCGGCAATATGATGAAGGTTTACAGCGGTGTTGGTTTTATTGCACTCAAAACAGGGGCGGTGTTGCAGCCGGTCATTTTCCGCGGGCTGGAATTATCCAAGCTTTCCCGGGTAAGAGATAAGGTAAACTCCCGTTGGTTTCCTAAGGTCAGTATTTATATGGGGCAGCCTGTGCAACTGAACGCTTCACCGGCGGTCAGTTTTCGCCTGCAAAAGAAGGAGCTTAGTGACCGGATTCTTGCCTTATTGCAGCAGGCGATGTTCGAGGTCCGCCAGAACCAGGAAAGCAGCACCAACTTATTTGATACATTGCTTGGAGCCGGAAGGCAGCAGGGCAGCAGTAAGGTGATGGCTGAGGATATCACCGGTACAGTCAGCTATCGTAAAGCCATTGTAGGCAGTTATGTTCTAGGCGGCAAATTGAAAAGCATCTTAGAAAAGGAAGAAACTGTCGGCGTTATGCTGCCCAACTCCATCGGTCATTTGCTCACGTTGTTTTCACTGTTTTATCTGGCCAAGACCCCGGCTATTCTCAATTTTAGTGCGGGGGCTGAGAACAATATTGACTGCAGTGAAACGGCCGGTGTTAAGACCATTTTGACCTCCCGCGCTTTTATCGAAAAAGGAAAATTGGAAGAACTGGAAGCAAGGCTGGCTGCAAGGTTTCGCATGATTTATCTGGAGGATGTCCGGGGTACGGTAGGCCTGACCGATCAATTGACCGGCCTCTATCAATATCTCAGCCGGGAAAAGGCAGCCGGGAAGGGCCGTCTCATCCTGTTTACCAGCGGCAGTGAGAGCAAACCCAAAGGAGTGGTGCTGCAGCATGACCATATTCTTGCGAATATCAATCAAATATCCAGTGTGATTGATTATACGCCGCGCGATAAGATGCTGAACGCGTTACCGATGTTTCACTCTTTTGGGCTCACGGCCGGTACCCTGCTGCCGGTCCTGAACGGGGTTGAAGTATTCCTTTATCCAAGTCCGCTGCACTATAAAATCATCCCGGAAATTGCCTATGACCATAACGTAACCTTGCTGTTAGGGACGCCGACCTTTCTTTACGGCTATGCCAAGTACGCCCATCACTATGATTTTTACAGCCTGCGCTATGTGCTGGCCGGTGGTGAGAAGCTTAAGGAAGAGGTCCGGCAACTGTGGCAGGATAAGTTTGGCATTCGCATCTTTGAAGGTTATGGCACGACCGAGACGGCTCCGGTGTTAAGCTTAAACTCGCCGTTATTCAACCGGGCGGGTACGGTTGGCAGGTTCCTGCCTGGCATCGAGTATCGCACCGATGCGGTACCGGGGATTGAAGAGGGCGGCAATCTATGGGTCAAAGGCCCTAACGTCATGGCTGGCTATCTGCTGTATGAAAAAGGGTTTGTTCCTGCGCCGGCATGGTATGATTGCGGTGATGTTGTTCAGATTGATCGTGAAGGTTTCGTCACGATCAAATCCCGGCTCAAACGGTTTGCAAAGATATCGGGTGAAATGGTTAGTCTTGATGCCGTGGAAAAGCTTGCTGAAAAATGCTTCGGTACCGACCGTAACGCAGCGATTCAGATACCGGATGCTAAAAAGGGAGAAAAAATTATTCTGTATACGATGCACAAAAACGCTTCAAAACAAATGCTCAGAGAATTTATGGGACAAAACCGACAGAACATGCTGACCATGCCGGCGGAAGTGATTGTTGTAGACAAATTGCCTTTATTGGGCAGTGGTAAAACCGACTATGTCACCCTGAAAAGCCTGGCCGCAAAGGAGGCTACAGACAATGCCTAGGCTCTCGCCTCTGAAGGCGCTGTTTTCCGCCCAATTTTTATCAGCATTCGTGGACAATATGATCTTGTTTATTATTCTGGCCATTATCCGCCGGGATGGCTATCCGAACTTTTACCTTGCTTTTGTGCAGACCATTTTTCTGGCCTCCTATATTATCCTGTCTCCGTGGGTCGGCCGTTTTGCCGACAGAAAACCGAAGGCCGAGGTGCTGATCATCGGCAATGTTGTCAAAACCAGTGGGGTGCTTTTACTGCTCATTGGTCTTGATCCTGCGCTCAGCTATGCGGCTGTGGGACTGGGGGCGGTGATTTACAGCCCGGCCAAATACGGAATCTTGCCCTTTCTCACCCGCAATGAAGATGAACTGCTGCGCGCGAATGCCAATCTCGAAAGCTATACCATTTTGGCGATTCTGGCCGGTTCGGTGGCAGGCGGTTTTCTCTCGGATCTGTCCATACCCCTGGCGCTCGGTGCGTGTATTTGTTTATATGCCTTATCGGTTGGGATCAATACCCTCATAACGAAAGATCCGGGCAATAGAAGTATTGGCTATAACCGGGCCATTCGTGAGTTTTTTGCCGATACGGCGGTCCTCTTACGGGACCGGAAAAGTCATTACTCCCTGGTGGGAACAGGTTCTTTCTGGATGGCTTCGGCAGTGCTGCGGATGATTATTTTTGCGTGGGTACCGCTAACCCTTGGCATAACCAGCGGGACCGCGATTAGCATGATTATCGCTGTGACCGGGGTTGGCATTGCGATCGGAGCCTTGGTAACACCTTATCTCATCAGTATGAAGAATTATCAGCGGACCGTTTGGTTCGGTTTTGCAATGGGGCTGGCGATTTTAGCGTTCCTGCAGATTACCAGCCTGCCGGCAGCTCTCACCGGATTGTTGGCCGTCGGAGTGCTGGGCGGAATCTACATCGTTCCCATGAATGCCTGCCTGCAGCAGGTCGGTCACCATACGATTGGTGCCGGCAAGACCATTGCGGTACAAAACTTCATTGAAAATATCTTTATGTTTTTAGGTGTCGGATTATATACATTGGCGACTAAAGCCGGAGTGGCAACCCATGTCTGCTTGGGGGCGACAGCGATTCTATTTATATTTTTAGTCAGCTACATGTTGCTGATGCTAGCCAGAACAAGGAAAGAAACTTCGCCTATGTAGCGAGCAAGGTAGCCAGGAGTGGCCCAATGTTGGTAAGCGGTGATGAGCTCATAGGATTGACCCAAAAGCTCCGGTTGAATGAATTGGGCCGCCTTTCAAATTCCAGCCAGGAAGATACCCCAGTTAGTTTCTTTAGTAAAATACATGGATCATAGCGAGTGGACGCTGCGAAAAACCCCATGAGCACCAGGCAATTTCCATTACCTGCGCCCATGGGGGGGATTTCACTTAAAGAGTCTTTCCTGTTGATGGACCATCGCCGTTGTTTAATACACTATGATAACGTCCGTACATAAAATAAATGACGATGCCGATGAGGCTCCAGACGACAAAGCGGATCCAGGTACCGGTTGCCAGGTTATACATGATGTAGAGGCAGAACAGGATGGCGACGACGGCTACAAAGGTCAGGGAGGGGCAGCGGAAGGGGCGGTTCGCATCAGGATTGGTTTTGCGCAAGACCATAACCCCGACCATTGCGATTGTGAAGGCAAATAGGGTGCCCACGCTGCACATTTCAGCCACGATATGGATGGGCGTAAAACCGGAGATTAAAGCAACGCCAACTCCGACAATAATGGTGATAATATGGGGCGTCCCGTACCGGGGATGGATTTTGCAGGCTTTAGATGAAATAAGACCATCACGGGACATGGCAAAAAATGCTCTAGTTTGGGCATACATCATGACCAGCAAAACGGTGGATAACCCGCAGATGGCCCCCGTGCCCACCAAGGCCGAGCCAAAGTTATAGCCAATCGTTCTAAGGACATAGGTAACAGGCTCTGCGGTGTTTAAATGATGATAGGGAACAACTCCGGTCATGATGGCGGCAACGGTAATGTACAAGACGGTGCAGATGGCCAGTGAGCCAATAATGCCGACCGGCATATCGCGGCTGGGATTTTTGGTTTCCTCCGCCGCTGTGGCAATAGAGTCAACGCCGAGGTAGGCAAAAAAGATGACCGCGGCTCCGGCGGATACTCCGGCCCAGCCATAGGGCAGGAAAGGTTCCCAATTAACTGCATTGACCTTGGGACCGGCGAGAAATATGAATATGAAGATGGCGGCTAATTTTACCGTTACCAGGATACGGTTGACATTGGCACTTTCGCGGACCCCTTTAACCAGCAGATAGGTTAGGAATAACGTAATCAGGACGGCCGGCAGGTTGACAATCCCGCCGTCTGCTGGAACGGCAATCAGAGCTTGGGGCATTTCCAGGCCCATTGACTTGAGCAAACCGACCGTATAAGCCGACCAGCCTCCGGCTACGGCACTTGCTCCCACCGAATACTCTAGGATCAGATTCCAGCCAACCAGCCAGGCCATGAATTCTCCTAGCGACGTATAGGTGTAGGTATACGCACTGCCTGCAATCGGCACCATAGAGGCTAACTCGGAATAAGCCAGGCAGACAAAAGCGCAGGTAATACCGGCTAACACAAAGGACAGCATAATGCCTGGTCCGGCATATTTGGCAGCTGCGACCCCGGTCAGGACGAAGATCCCGGTGCCGATAATTACCCCAATGCCGATCATGATAATATCATAGGCATTTAAGGACTTGCGGAGCGAATGGGTACTGGCTTCCTTTTTTAAGAGTTCAATGCTTTTGGTACGGAAGATACTCATATTTTTTATCCTCTCCTTAACATACATAGTCACGTAACCGATTCCTAAAAAATACACTTTTAGGCAGAATCTCTGCAGGATAGTTACAAGCTGGATGAGAGCGCGAACCAAAAAAAGTCTGAATTCACAGATAATAATATTCAAAAAAATAGGCCGAATAAGAAGAACAACTTATCGGCCTGTCAACAAGAGTGTATGGATTAAACAGAAAAGCGATTATGCCAGTGGTTTGAAGCGTGCTGTGAAAAAGCGCAAAACAGGGGGTTCGTAGATCATTTCCAGCCCTTTGATGGAATGCCGTCTTTCAAAGAGATCAATAACCGATTCGGCAACCACATCCATATGGGCATAGGTGTATACGCGGCGTGGAATGGTTAAGCGGACCAGTTCGAGCTTGGGATAATAGTGATTGCCGTTTTTATCACGGCCAGCCGAAATAATACCCCGCTCCATGCTGCGTACGCCTGACTCGATATAAAGCTGGGCGGCCAGCATTTGGGCCGGGAACTGATCTTGAGGGATATGCGGCAGAAACTGGCGGGCATCCAGGAATACGGCATGGCCGCCAATGGGGTTTACGACAGGGACACCGGCATTGGCCAGCTTTTCTCCTAAATAGCGAACCTGGCCAATGCGGTGCTGAATGTAATGGAAATCAACCGATTCGTAAATACCACGTGCCATTGCTTCCATATCGCGGCCGGCAAGCCCGCCATAGCTGGGCATTCCTTCAAAGAGAACCACCAACTGGGTAGCCTTCTGGTACAAAGCTTCATCATTGAGAGCGAGAAACCCCCCGATGTTGACCAAGCAATCTTTTTTTCCGCTCATGGTTGCACCGTCACCATAGCTAAACATTTCTTTCAGAATAGCGCCAATGGATTTTTCCTGATAACCTTCTTCGCGCTCACGGATAAAGTAGGCGTTTTCCACACAACGCGTTGCATCAAACATGACTTTAATCTTGTGCTGATGGGCTAATTCGGCTACTTCCTGCAAGTTTTTCATGCTGACAGGCTGGCCGCCGGCCAGATTGACGGTAACGGCTACGCAAATGTAGGGGATTTTGTCGGCGCCAACACGGTCAATCAGGGCTTGGAATTTTGCTAAATCGACATTGCCTTTAAAGGGATGATCGGCTTGGGAATCGTGGGCTTCATCAATGATTACATCGGCGAAGTTGGCTCCTGCTAATTCCTGGTGGGCTCGTGTCGTTGTAAAATACATATTTCCGGGAACCCAATCGCCTGGCTTGATGGCTATACGGGACAAAATATTTTCGGCGCCGCGGCCTTGATGGGTTGGGACAACGTATTTAAAACCATAAACCTCCCGGACTGCCTCTTCAAGATTATAAAAATTCACACTGCCTGCATAGGCTTCATCCCCCAGCATCATACCGGCCCATTGATTGTCACTCATGGCTGAGGTGCCGCTGTCTGTCAGCAGATCGATATACACATCTTTTGAATTCAGTAAAAATGTGTTGTAGCCGGCCGCTTGGATGGCTGCTTCCCGTTGCGTACGGCTGGTCATTTTAATGGGTTCAACCACTTTGATTTTATAGGGTTCGGCAATTGTTCTTTTTTCCATGATAAATCCTCCCTTTGCATGTAAAAGTTCTGTAAGTCATTTTTGCCTACAGCAATCTGATAATGCAAAATGTGTGCCAAGTTGTGAAAGGGCGGATTATCAGGCAAAGCAAAACCATCCTGTAAACAAAGGTTTACAGGATGGTTTACACGGTGTTACCAAATCATTACATATTCGAAGCGGGGAGAATTAACAGGAGGTCCATAACCCATGTTTTTTTAGCTTTTTGATGACCGCAGTGTGGGATATCCCCAGTACGGCACCGGCGCGTCGCGATGAATGGAAGCGCTTCATGGTTTCCTGCAAAATTTCCCGTTCAAATTCAGCGACCCGTTCTTCCAGCGTTTGATAGGTTTCAAATTGTACTTTCGCTTTGCCGCTGCCCGTTTTTTTGCCAATATGCAAATGGTCCGGCTGAATTTCGGGGCCGTCCACCAGATTGACAGCCCGTTCAATGATGTTTTCCAGTTCCCGGACGTTTCCCGGCCATGAATAAGCCTGCAGTTTTTCTAGGGCTTGAGGTGAAAAACGATAGACCGGTGTTTGCAGTTTGGCAGCAAAGCGGGTGAGAAACTGTTCGGCAAGGATGGGGATGTCTTCAGTCCGTTCCCGCAGGGGCGGCAAATAGAGCGGAATGATGTTTAGGCGGTAGTATAAGTCTTCCCGGAATAAGCGCCGTGCGACCATGTCTTCCAAGTCGCGGTTGGTCGCGGTAATGATGCGTACATCAATCGGCAGTTCCCGCGAGCCGCCCAGGCGGCGGACGCGTTTTTCCTGCAGGACCCGGAGCAGTTTGGCCTGGAGATGGGAGGAGATTTCCCCGATTTCATCCAAAAATAATGTTCCGCCATTGGCTAATTCAAACAGCCCTGGTTTGCCGCCTTTGGCAGCTCCGGTAAAAGCCCCTTCTTCATAACCGAAAAACTCACTTTCCAGCAAGGTGTCGGGAATAGCGGCACAATTAATCGGCATGAACGTCATTTTGGCACGTGGGGACGCGCTGTGCAGTGCACGGGCGAAAAGCTCTTTTCCGGTCCCTGTTTCACCGCGGATTAGCACAGTTGATGCACTATTGGCATAACGGCGAGCCTGGTCCAGTACTTTTTCCATAGCCGGGCTCGCAAAAGAAATATCGGTGAAGGTTACCGGCATAGAGGCTGTTAACCGGCGGATCAATTCGCGGACATCGCGGCCGTCCCGGATCATGACCACGGCACCGACCACTTGGGAGGCATCATTCTTCAACGGCCGGGTATTCACGACACAATACCCGCCAATGCTTTCGATAAAAACCTCCCGGTTGTGAAAAGAGCAGCCTTCTCTGAGCGTCCGGGTAATCAGCAGGCTATTGGCCAATTCTGCCGGCAAGGGCTGGTCAATGCCTTTTTCCGGTAATCTGAGAATACAAGCGGCTGCCGTGTTGCATTGTTTAATCCTGCCGGATTCATTGACAGCCAGCACACCGTCCTGAACCGAGGACAACACGGCATCCAATTGTTCGGCCCGTTCTTTGGATGGCATATAAGAAACCTCACGAAGGGTATAGATGCCGTCAACCTGACGCAAAGCAGCCAGCACGGCCTGCTGCTGTTCTTTGGATACCGGTTGAAACTCCAGATATACTGCGCCTTGCTCCATTTCCACCGATACAATGTTGACGCCCCAATTGACCAAAACCAGAGAAAGGTCAAGCAAGAGGCCCAGCCTGTCCGCACAAGGCATACATAAGCGCAAAATATCACTCTCCTTACTAAAAGCTACCCAGACTGATTTCTTCTTTTTTATATCATACCATATCTTACGAGTGAGTCATATTCTTGAAGCCAATATGTCTCCTGTATGCGGATGCGGAAAGTCGAAGGCTGCTATCGATCAATGATAAAGGCCTATCCAGGGAAAAAGGCAATGACCGTTGTATACGGTCATTGCCTTTTTTCCTTTGCTTGTTCAATCTGTCGATAAAATCCGTTACTTTACATTGAATATGCTGAAAGTACAGGTTGTTATTTAACGAAGAGTTTGGCGAGAGTTGCATAGGCATCAACGATTTTTTGTAAACTAACTAGAATTTTATGACACGCTGCCTGTTGGGTATTCACAGTGTCACCTTCTTTGCCGTTAGTATCGTTTGATCCCATTGTAATCGCCTGTGGTTTGTCCTGTGTTATAATATTGTAAAAAAATGGTTAATTTTTGATGCCATATTGAAAAACTAAGCCCCCGGGTTATGGAAAGGAATTTATCCATGGCCGGGGGCGAATTTTGTTTTTACTCATGGACCATTTTAAGCAACTGAATCCGGTTTTTGATCCCCATTTTTTTGTAGACATTCATAATATGCTTCTTTAATGTATTCGGGGTGATAATCAGTGCATTGCACATTTCATCGGTGGTAAGCCCTTTGGCCATCAGGCTGAGCACCCGTTCTTCCCGAGCTGTCAGCTGATATTTGACACTGCAGTCAAATATGGACAAAGTATTGAGCGTTTGCTCGGTGGAAGTATAGGCATTATAGAGGCGCAGGGCCAAGTGGTCTTTCAATTGGTTCAAGATAAAAGTATCGCGATAAGAAAAATTAGTCGAGGCTTCGTCCCGGTACAACGATAAGATGCCAAGAAAGGTATTGTTGAAAGCGATGTTAATATGAATGATGTGATGAATGGAATTGGGTTTGCAGATCTGTTCATAATAAGTCGACTTAAGCCATACTTTCTTGTCGCAGATATCAGAGTCGAGATAGACGATATTGTTGGCGCTGAGTTTTATCCCGCGGGAGTAATCGTATTTATAATAATTTTTCAGGTACTGCTGGACATACTCGTCGGGAAAGTTGAGCGTGACCGGGGCGCAAAGCGACAGGTCATGCCCGTTTGCCGCCAGATAGGACGTAGCCCGGTCAAAAGGAATTACCCATTGCAATTGTTTCAGTACAATGGATCGCATTTTATCCATGCTGCTTACGCTGTGGATTTTATAAATAATATCGGTGATTGCCATCCAAACATTATTGCCAAGAGAGTCCAAAACGTTCACCGCCATATATGCTGATTTGTCCATATTGGAATTCATCTTGCGTTAAATTATACCATTTTCAGGGGGAGACTACTACTTTTTTACCATAAAATATCGGGAAGTAAAAAATAAATGGTACGTGGGAGTAATTGAATCAAAAAAAAGATTCTTTTATACTTAGGATAACATGAATAGAAAAAAGTAAAGAAGCAAGGGCGCTTACATCTCCAGTTATAGGAGAGATTGGCGTGCCTTGCTTTTTATTTTGAAGGAGGGATTTGTTATGAATCAATATGAGGTGATTCTCGATACCATGCCGGCAACCAATGACAGGACCGAAATTTTATTCCGTCAGGCCGGTGATGGTTTTCTGCAGGTCGAGTATGGTCATGAACAACGGGTAGAGCTACTGGATTCTTTCCGGGTCTTAGCGGTAGACAGTAAAATCAAGCAGCAGCAAATTTCCGGCTTGATCGAGACGGTGCCGAGTTTACGGGCCAATCTGTTTCACTTCGATCCTTTATTGATTTCTATGCAAGAACTGATTGCAGAGATCAAAAAAGCCGAAGAATCCATTCGCGGGGTCGAGGATATGGTCATTGACTCCCGGATTATTACTTTGCCGATTGCCTTTGAAGACAGTCAGACTAAAAAAGCGGTTGAGCTTTACTTAAAGCAGGTAAGGCCGGATGCTCCCAATTGCGAAGGGGGCTATAACCTGGAGTATATGGCGGAGTGCAACGGCTGTTCGGTAGCCGAAATCAAGCAGATGCTGCTGGACACTTATTGGTATAACAGTGGCTGCGGCTTTTGGCCGGGGGGCGGCTTTTTCTGGCCGATGGACCCGCGCTGCAAGATGATTGTACCGAAATACAATCCGCCGCGGATCTGGACTCCGGAAGGGGCGGTGGGAATTGGCGGAGCGTGCTTGTTTACCTATACAACGGCGACCGGTGGCGGCTATCAATTATTTGGACGCACCATACCTACCTTTCAGCAAGCGATGAAACATCCTCAATTTAAAGATAAGCCGTTTTTATATCATCCTTCCGGTGACCGGCTGAAATTTGTGGAGGTAACGGAAGCCGAGCTTGATGCCATTTATGAACATGTCCACGAGAAAACCGACTATCAATATGATATCGTGGAAAGCAAAATTATTGTAAAAGAGTATCTTGAGTTTCTGGCCAGACCGGAAGTCAAACAGGGGGCGGCAGAATTTGCCAAACGCCAGGAGCAAGGTGCAATAACGGCACCTAGACTTTAAGATCAAGGATAGGAGGGCTTAAAGATATGCTAAAGATCATGAAAGCGGGTATTGAAGTACTGGTGGAAGATTGGCCGGGACGTCTAGGGTACATGGGATTAGGGATGGCTGCAGCCGGCGCGATGGATCATCTGGCTTTACAGCTCGGCAATCTGGTATTGAAAAATGCACCCGGGGAAGCAGGGCTCGAAATTGCCGGCGGCTACTGCCAGCTTGAATTTGCCGAAGCGACGACCATTGCGGTATGCGGGGCGGATATGTCGGCAAAATTAAATGGCCAATCCATCCCTTTATGGGAAGCTATTGCCATAAATCCCGGTGATCAATTGAGCTTTGATCATTTTGGACAATACGGGTTTCGCAGCTATGTATGTATTGCCGGCGGGATTGATGTCCCGGTTTATTTGGGCAGTAAATCGACTTGTTTATTTGGGTCTTATGGTGGTTTTCAAGGGAGGAAGCTTCAGCCCGGTGATGAAATTGCCCTTGGTACTGCAACTGCAAACGGTTTAGCAGGCCGAAGAATCAATCCCAAGTATCTTCCGGAATATACCAATCAATGGGAGTTGCGGGCTATTCCCGGACCCAATTCAGCACCTGATTATGTAACAGTGGCAGGTATGGATTATTTGTTTTCAACTCCGATGAAGATTTCTCATAATGCCAATCGTGCCGCCTACCGGTTAGCGGAAGTACCGGCCTATTTCTGGGCCAGAAAGGACGGTGGCAAAGGGGGCAGCCACCCTTCCAACATTGTTGACCATGGCTATAACATGCGGGGGGCTGTCAATGTTACCGGTAATACCCCGTCGCTGCTGATTGCAGATGGACCGACGCTAGGGGGATTTGTCTGTGTGGCCAATGTCATTCAGGCTGATTTATGGAAAATCGGTCAGGGAATTCCTTCGAGGGATAAAATTAAATTTAGGCTGACTACGGTTGAGGAAGCCGTTGCCGCCCGTCGTGATTCGCTGGCCATGCTGGCAGCAGCAGATTTGATTATCAACTAAGGCTGGTTGGTGTTCTATATTGATCAGAAAGCACAGGGAGGAATATGAAATGACCTATACATTAAAGGCGCCTATGCCTGGATTGGTAGCAAGAGTTGTCGTCAATGAAGGGGATGCGGTCACGCAGGGGCAAGAGCTGGCTGTCATTAATTGCATGAAAATAGAGATCAGCTGCTCTACCGAAAAAGCCGGCATTGTGAAGCAGATTTTAGTGGGTGAATGGGATGAAATGGACGTTGATACACCCATGATTGTTTTAGAGGTTTCTTAAATAATGTCACAGAGTCGAGGGTATGTTGATGATAAAAAAAATATTGATTGCAAACCGTGGTGAAATTGTCAGCCGCATTATGAAGACCTGCAAGCTCATGGGAATCGAAACGGTGGTGGTTTATTCTGAGGCTGACCGGGATGCTGCTTATATCCAAGAGGCAACAGAAAGCTATTGTATAGGCTCTCCGAGTCCGATCAAAAGCTATCTGAACATTCAGGTGCTGATCGAAGTTTTACGGAAATCTGGTGCTGATGCGGTTCATCCCGGGTATGGATTTTTATCGGAAAAGGCGGAATTCGCCAAGGCTGTAGCCGAAGCTGGTGCGGCATGGATCGGCCCCGAGCCGGCTGTCCTGGAGAACATTGAATCAAAATGCTATTGCCGCCAATTGGCCAGTCAATTGGAACTGCCGGTTACGCCCGGAACAATAAAACCCATAGAATCCATCCAGGAAATTTATGAAGTGGCCCGGCTATATGGGGTTCCTTTAATGCTAAAACTGGACAAAGGCGGTGGTGGGAAAGGCATCCAGCGCATTGATGCTCTCTATGACTCCACTGAAATGCAGCAGCAGCTGGACAGTCTGCAAAGGGTTGGCACAATGGCGTTTGCTTCCGGTGATGTCTATATTGAAAAAATCATTGAAAAGGCCAGGCATATTGAGGTCCAGTTTTTGGCTGATGCCGATCAGTCTGTTGTCTGTCTGGGCGAAAGAGAATGTTCGATACAGCGGCGTTACCAAAAGATTCTTGAAGAGTCACCCTCGTCAGCGATTAGTGAAGCTCAGCGGCAAGCCTTATTTACTTATACCAAGCGGCTGATCCGGGAAATGAAGTATACGGGGGCCGGAACCATTGAATATTTGTGTGACCGTGCAGGCCGTTTTTACTTCATGGAGATCAATGCCCGTTTACAGGTTGAACATCCGGTAACAGAACTGGTGACCGGCATTGATCTTGTTGAACAGCAAATCCGTCTTGCAGCAGGCGAAAAGCTGGGGTTGCGGCAGGAGGATATCCGATGTGCAGGGCATGCCATTGAGTGCAGGATTTATGCCGAAGATCCCAACACCTTTATGCCGTCACCGGGGATTATCCGGACATTGTCGTTTCCGGATACGGTAAAGAATAAGCATCTGCGCATTGATACTGCTGCTCGGGAAAATAGCCAGATCCCACCCTATTATGATCCGCTGTTTGCCAAAATGATTAGTTGGGGTGAAAATCGTGCAGCAGCGATTGAACAATTGAAAAAGGGCCTTAAATCGGTTGTTATTGAAGGGATAAAAACGACGATACAGGCCGACTTGGAAGTTTTGGAGCATCCGAAATTTATCAGTGGCGATATTAATACCGATTTTTTATATGAAGAACGCCATGCTAAAACCAGCTGATGGCCAATCCGGAGGGAAATGTTATGAAAATTGACATCAATGTGGATATGGGTGAAAGCTTTGGCCGGTATATTCTTGGGGATGATGAGGCGTTAATGCCTTGGGTTAGTTCGGCTAATGTTGCCACAGGGTTTCATGCCGGTGATCCATTGGTTATGGAGCGCACCATTGCCTGGGCCAAAAAGTATCAGGTCGCTGTCGGAGCGCATGTCGGTTTACCTGACCGGCAAGGGTTTGGCCGGAGGCAAATGGACATTTCTCCGGCTGAATTACGAAGTGATATTTTGTATCAACTGGGAGCCATCCAAGCTTTTCTAAAAATATACAATATGAAACTGCAGCATATTAAGCCTCATGGCATTCTCTACCGTATGGTTGGTGAGCAGGAACGTTATATCGATCCTTTCTTGGATACCATCGAGGAATATGACCGGGATTTATTGATTATGCTGCATACAGGCTGTGAAGCGCTCAAACGGGCTGAAAAACGCGGGCTTAAGACGGCCCCGGAAATTTTGATTGATCTTGGCTATGATGCAAATGGAAATTGGATCTTAGAGCGGGTTAAAAAAGCCAGGTCACCTGAAGAAGTGGCCGAGCGTGCCTTGCGGGCGGTTTGTGAACAGAAAATTGATACAGTGGATGGCCGGATGATTGATGTGGAAGGCGTGACGGTCTGCATTCATGGCGACGCTCCTAACGCGGCTGCCGTTGTCAGGGCCGTTCACCAGAAATTCCAGGAAGCCGGTGTGAGGATTCAAGCCTTATCCGATGACTAACTGCAGGAAAGAGCGGCTGAGTCTCCGGATAATTCCGGCTAACCTTCAGGCCGTGTAAAACGCCGACTGAATAAGGCCTCCATTGATCACGTAAGGAATGATTCATGAATGAATAGGGTGAGGTGAAGTTTTTATGGGTAAAATCAATGCACTGGATATTTCGGTTGCGGTTCTGGCCGCACTGTCCTGCCTGGGAGTGCTCATCGGGCTGCCGATATGGGCGCTATTTATTGGTTGGGCCTGGTATTTTGCTCTGGGTGCAACGGTCAGCGTCATTCGTAAAGCCCTTTTCCCGATGCTTGCAGGATCGGTCTTGGCAGTGGCTGCTATTGTTTTAATCGATGGATTCAGCCTGTACGTTTCGCCGCTGGTGGCCATGATTCTGGCTGTTCTTGTTACTGTTTTCCTGCTTATGCTGACTTTGAAAGTCGAAATTTTCGATTGTTCATTGCCGTCTTTTAACGCCTACTCCTGCATGTTTGCAGGCTATTATGCTCATTCGTTCCCTGTGCAGGCCGATTATGCCAGCAACTTATTCTTTGCCGTACTGTGGATTACAGGCGCCAATTTTCTAGGCCTTATTTTTGGCTGGCTGAGTATTCATGCAACTGGACTGGGCAAGAGCACCAATGAGTCTGTCAATCAATAAGACCGCTGCCAAACGGCTGCTAAAGGTTTGCCGTTGCATCTATGCGGCACAAGCGGATGACTAAACACATCCACAGGTGTACACCTGTGGATGTGTTTAGTAGAATAAGGCTCCTATCCAATTTACAGGATGTCAAATTTGTTTTGCGTTCTATCCGTCATTTTTGGCTTTTAACGTATACTTTTCCATCAGCAGACAGAGCGTTAGTGTCAAGGCATACAGCAGCAGCGTGTAGCCAAGCTTCCAATCCTCCTGGATAATCAGGATATTTTGGCTGGCCAGGTAAATTTGCCCGGTCATAGAGAGGATATAAGGGACCAGGTTCCCAACCCATGTTTTACGGGATAAAAAGAACAGGATGATCAGGGTTTCCAGGAGCTGGTACAGGAGAATAAAGATAACACTGGCACGAACCGTGTCACAGGGCAATCCGAAGGCGTAATATTGCTTGCCGTACAAGAGCAATAAGGGAGTGGGCAGATGGAGGATGACAAAGGAGGCCAGGTACAAACTAATGAAACGTACCGTTCCATACCGCTTTCTGTTCATGAGTGGAAACCATAATTTTAACAGGACGAGGTAAAAACAAATGGCCAGTGCAGTCATGAAATAACGCCACCAGTGATGCTCGTACAGGTCCATTCGGAGAAAGAGAACCTCCAGTACCAGAAAACCAGCCGTGATGACAAGAATACCCCGGAATTTTAAACGATATCCTGCTACCAGTAAAGCAGTACCAGGCCACAAGGTTGAGTTCAAAATCAGATGACCGGTAAGATTCTCGGCCCAAGGATTCTGAAATAGGCCTGGTTTGTAGGCATAGCTGTCAAACAGGCCGAGAACAATGAATTCTCCTAACCAGGTTATCGCTGTGGACAGCAAATAAAAAATTAACCAGGTAGAGGTTTCGGTGATATTCCTTTTTTTATATACTGTTAGTAAAGCGGCGATGATGCCAATCAAAGCCAGGACGTTAAAACAGCCTATTGGTTTCATAGGATCTCCCCGTACCAGAATAGCGAATTTATTTTTTTCTGTTCAGTAAATAATTATTCCCCATAGAGCCGGTGATGTGAAAGGTCGGTTGGTTTCCAGTTCATTTCTTTAAATTTCGAGTGAATCAATAGGCTGCATCTCTAAACAGAGGGAGGCAATCTATTTGGTGAAAAGCGCTTCGGCAAAAAATCATTGACCTTTACAGGTTGACAATTTAAATTTGGTGAGGTATATTAGGAACAAGCAAATGTTTTACAAAAATTACATACCTTTAAATGTGATGAGGGAGAACGTTGTATTTTGAAGCGTTTCAGAGAACCGGTGGGTGGTGCGAACCGGCAACGATAGAAATACAAGAATCACTCCTGAACAGCAAGGCTGAATCGTAAGAAGTAGGCTACGCCGGTCTCAGCTCCGCAAGGAGTGCAGTCGTTATTCTGCTAGGGTTGTCGGACCTGATGAGAGATGCAGATATTTTTTATCTGTAAAAAGGGTGGTACCGCGAGAATCTTGCCTCTTGCCCCTTTAAGTCTATTGACTTGAAGGGCAAGAGGCTTTTTGATTTTCAAAAAATGTTTAGGAGGATGCGAGTATGAAATTTTTGGAGAAGTTGGCGCAATTTATTTGCCGGTATATGACGTTGTGGGTGGTTCTCATTTCCGTTGTGGCTTTTTTTTATCCGGCACCGTTTAAACCGGTCGGAAAGTATATTTCCTATATGCTTGGCGTTATTATGCTGGGAATGGGGCTGACCATGTCCTTGGAAGATTTCCGGCTCATTCTGACCCGGCCTAAAGATGTCTTCTACGGGGTATTTTTCCGTTATCTCATTATGCCGTTAGTCGGCTTTGGTGTGGCTAAAATGCTGGGCTTGTCGCCTGCGCTGGCAGCCGGCATGGTTCTTTTGGGAGCTTGCCCAAGCGGCACCGGCTCCAACGTCATGACCTATATTGCCAAGGGGGACACCGCTCTGTCGGTTACAGTATCCAGTGTGAATACCATTCTGGCCCCGGTGCTGACCACCTATATCTTTTCTTTCCTGGCTGGTACCATGATCCCCATTGATATTAGTGCGTTGCTGCTGGATATTGTTAAAATTGTGCTCATTCCGGTCAGCGCAGGGGTTGCCCTGCACTCGGCTGCACCAAAATTGGTAGAGAAACTGACGAAAGTGGTTCCGGCCGTATCGGTTGTTTTTATTATCACCATTATGTCTTCGGTTGTGGCGTTGAATGCCGCCAAGATGGCTACTATGGCACTGGTCTTGTGCCTGGCTGTCGCGATTCACAATATCGCCGGTTTGGTACTCGGCTATTATGCCGGTAAATCGGTAGGCATGTCCGAGAAAAAATCACGGGCTGTGACCTTCGAAATCGGTATGGAAAACTCCGGTCTGGCCGTGGCGCTGGCATTAGCCCATTTAGACCCAATGGCCGCTTTACCGGCTGCGGTCATGACGGTTTGGGAATATATGACAGGCAGTATGCTGGCCAGTTATTGGGGGAATAAAACCATTGTAGAGGAACAAACCCAGGAAACTGAAGTGTTGGCTTAACACAACAGCATTATTTTTTCCAAAGGAGAACGGTTCGACATGAACAAAGAGATCGCCTTACGATATGGTACCGAAACAATGGTACTGAACGTGGAAAGTGAAAACATTTTGCAGATCATTGAGAGCAACCCGGTTACTTTTGAAAAGACCGAAGCCGAAATCATCGAGGATGCCCTTGCACATCCGATTGCCAGTGCACGGCTTCGCGAATTGGTTCATCCCGGTGAGCGGGTTTGTATCGTGATTCCGGATATTACCCGGGCATGGCAGAAAACCAGTCTTTATTTGCCAAGACTGATCGCCGAATTGCAGCAAGGCGGAGTTCAAGATCAGGATATCGTCTTTATTTGCGCGCTGGGAACGCACCGCCGCCAAACACCGGAAGAGCACCGGCTGCTGTTGGGGCCTGAACTGGCCGACCGCTTTACTGTGCTGGATCATGATTGCTATGACAAGAATCAACTGGTCTATCTCGGTCAAACCACCTATGGAACGCCGGTATGGGTGAATAAAACCGCCATGGACTGCGACCATATTGTGTTGACCGGCGGTATTGTCTATCATTTTCTGGCCGGCTGGGCCGGAGGCAGGAAATATGTGCTTCCGGGAATTTCTTCCTATGAGACGGTCATGGCCAATCACAGCCTGTCCCTCAATCCGGTACGGGGTAAGGGGCCTCATCCGGACGTGCGTTCCGGCAATGTAGCCAACAATCTTCTTCATCTGGATATGCTTGAGGCGGCCAGTTTTGTCAGACCTACTTTCATCTTTAATGTGGTGATTGCCGAAAACCGGATTGCCGGGGCAGTGGCCGGTCATTATCTGGCTGCTCATGAGCAGGGGCGGGCTATGGTGGACGCCATTGATGGTGTGACAATTCGCGAAAAAGCTGATTTGGTTATTGCTTCGGCAGGGGGAAGTCCCAAGGATGTCAACTTGTATCAGTCTATTAAAACGCTGATTAATGCACGGGAAGCTGCCAAACCGGGCGGGAGCATTGTCATCCTGGCTGAATGTCCTGAAGGATTAGGGGGCAATGCCGAAGTCCAGGATATGATTTTAAACTATGATACGGTTTTGGAGCGGGAAGATGCACTGCGGGCCGATTACAGCATTTCAAAATATGTGGGCTATTATTTCTGTGAAACAGCGGAGAAGTACAATTTAATTCTGGTTTCTTCCCTGGAGCCTGATTTATTGAAAAAAGCCAATATCAAAATTGTGAAAACACTGGCAGACGCGATGCAACTGGTTGGTGCTGAACAGCTTGCAGCCATGAAGGTTCATGTTATGCCGCAGGCTGCCAACACCTTGCCACGGGTAACAGGAGCGTAACGGCAACCAGCCGGCAGGCAAAACAAAAGAGAAAGCGGTCCACCTTCTGCAGAGGGTGGACCGCTTTTTGAATTAAACGGGGAAGTTATTATAGAAAACAGTATGGCTTAGTTCGTGACGCCTGTCATGATTGGCATGAGGCCGGGAATCGTCAGCCGGATAGCCGATCGGCAGCAGGGCAACCGGAATGATATTGGCCGGGATAGCGAAGGCCTGCCGCAAAGGCTCTGGATTGAAATGTCCAACCCAGGTGGTTCCCAGACCCAGGCTGGCAATTTCCAGCATCATGTGAGTGGTTACAATACTGGCATCCACCGTCCCACTGTCATTCTGGTCATAAGACCGCTTCCAGCTTACCGTTTGATCATAGCAGATCAGCAAGGCCAAAGGCGCGTGAAAATGGTATGGGGTGCAGTTTTTTAGCTTAGTTAAGTTTTCTTCGGTATTGAGTACAAGAATCCGTTGGGGTTGAAAGTTTGCCGCTGTAGGAGAGAGGCGGCCGACCGCTAAGATCCGTTCCAGTATTTCAGGCTCGACCGGCCGGTTGCTGAACTTTCTCACCGAATAGCGCTGTTTAGCCAATTCTAAAAAATCCATGCGAATAACCTCCAGCTTTTATTGTCTGAGTTTGTTTCTCATCGCTAATTTTATTGTAATCTATTTTTTCTCAGATGAAAGTAGGCACTTTTTAGTAGCCTACTTTCTAAGAGGGTAGTAGTATCTATCATTGCTGCTCCCGCTATTCGTTTAAATTTCCCTGAGTAACAAAGGCTTTACGGCTTTCTAAAATCTTTAGGAGTCAATTTAATGATGTGGCTCCTGGTGCTGATTAAAAGCAATCAAGAAAAATCTAACTCTGTGTAAAAGTAGTATGTTTATACAACAGCGTGTATTCATATTGTTCATGAAAAATAAAATTGGTAAATATAAATCCCTACCTCATTGAGGTAGGGATTTTTTGCTTACATCTTTAAGTAAGAGCAACAGTAATCTGAAAACGTTTTGACACGAACTTTAAAGCTGCTATTTTCAGGTACGAGAAAGGATGTACCCGCAGGATAGGTCTTCCATTCGCTTTCACCGGCTATTATAATATCCATTTCACCATTGATGACTTCCATCAGCTCTTTGTCATTTGTATTAAACTCGTAATCGCCAGCCTGCATAAATCCCAATGTTACTTTATCACCATTTTCTTTAATGACGGTGCGGCTATTCACTTTACCATCAAAGTACACATTGGCTTTTTCAATAATTGTAGCAGTTTCATATACCCTACTCATACTTACCCCTCTTTTTCTTGTTTATTCATTTAGATGAAATTTTAATTTAATTATATTTACTAAAATGAATAAAATCAAGTAAAAACTAAGTGCGATACTGAAACTGCGGCTTCTACAACTCTGCCAAGCCATTGCGCTGCTACTCTTTCGTATTGGGAAAATGAACCACAACAAATTTGACAATCGAATCAGAGTTATTTCCCCAATTATGTTCGCGGGTGGACAAAAAATGAACAGTATCTCCTGGATACAGCTTATAGATCATCTCTTCTAAATATAAAGTTAACGTTCCTTCAATGACAAAGATAAATTCTTCGCCTGGATGACCATATGAAGATGGAGTCTCGTTTGTTTCAGAAGGCAATAGTTCAACATATTTTGGCGCCATTTGTTTGTCCTTGAAATCTGAGCTCAGCCCAAAATAGATGGCCTGATTCAGTGTGCGTATGATCGGTCTCTCATACCTGCGGACGATAAGCGACTCAGCTTCTTCTTCTTGTTCTTCACATTGAAAAAAATAGGAAATATCGACATCTAATATTGAAGCCATGGTATGCAGATGGTCAACATCTATGGTAGTGATACCTCTTTCAAATTGTGATATAAAGCCGGTGGACAGACTAGTCATTTCCGCCATTTCCTTTATGGTGATCTTTTTTGCTTTTCGAAGATTTTTGACTTTCGCTCCTAAATTCATCATGTTCAACTCCTGATTAGAACTTAATAACAATTGTAAACCAATCTAGTAATGCTTTCAACCGGAGCCGGGTAATAAATCAAAACATCAATGTCAATGGTGTTTTGATTTATTAAACAGGAATTAGAATTTCATGATTTTTTGCGTTAAATGACTCAGGAAATACTGAATGTCATTGAGGTGAAAAAAACAGAAAAAATCGTTGATTTTTTTCAAATGCATGAATATAATTAAAAATATAATCATTGAAAATCGGAAGGAGGTGTGCTTCTCCATGCAGACCCCGTATATTTTTAATATTCAAAAGTTTTCTACCCATGATGGTCCGGGGATCCGCACAACCTTTTTCTTTAAAGGCTGCCCACTTCAGTGTATGTGGTGCCACAATCCTGAAAGTCAAAAATATGAGCCGGAGTACATGGTTGCAAAAGATGGAAAAAATGAATTGGTTGGCAAACAATATTCAATAAAAGAGCTGGTAAAAAAAGCTCAGTCAGACCAGATATTCTTTGACCGCTCCGGCGGCGGCGTCACCTTTTCGGGCGGTGAGGTGATGACGCAGGAAATAAGCTATGTAGAAGAATTAGCAAAACAACTTAAGAAAATCGGTATTTCCGTGTTGATTGATACCTGCGGAATAGCTCCGGAAAGTAACTTTAAAAAGTTGCTTCCTTACGTGGATGGATTTCTATACGACCTCAAATTTTTAGATTCGCAGCAACACTGTAAGTTCACGGGCGCGCAAAACCAGTTAGCACTAAAAAATCTTCAACTGATTTCGGACAGCGGTGGCGCAATATATCTGCGGTTGCTCCTCCTGAAACGAATCAATGACGATGTTCCTGCGATGACAAATATCATTAGTTGGCTCAAAGACAATCACATCAAGATTAAGCGGGTTGATTTGCTTCCTTATCATAATTTTGGACGGGATAAATATACAAAATTGGGGAGAATATGCACTCAGAATTTTGAGGCTCCAGAGAAAGAATGCCTGGAGGATTTAAAAAAGCTGCTGGAAGGAGCAGGCTATTTCGTAAAAATAGGTGGCTAGGCTTTTAACTATAAAAAATATAAAGAAGTGAGAGTAATGGTTATGAAAAAAATGCAAAGAGGCTCAACGGAAAGAATCAAACGCCTTAGAGAAATCAGTGATCATTTATCCGTTCCCTGTGTGTCAATGGAACGGGCAGTCTTATTGACAGAGGCCTACAAAAAATATGAAGGCAAGGTTTCGGCGCCGCTGCTACGTGGTTTAGCCTTCAAGCATATTATGGAAAATCGAATACTCTATATAGAAAAAGGCGCATTGATTATTGGTGAAAAAGGCCATAAACCCTGGGCTGCACCTACGTTCCCGGAGTTATGCTGCCATTCCTTGGAAGATTTCGATAATATGAACAATCGGGAAAAAGTATTTTTTAAAGTTACAGAAGAAGACAAGAAAATTCAAGAAGAAGTGATCATCCCCTATTGGAAAGACCGTGCGTTGATGACCAGAATGAATGCTATTTTGCCGCAAGCATGGCACAAGCTGTTTCAGGCCGGCTTGTTTACCGAATTCCTAATGCAGCGCGGTCCGGGACATACTGTCGCCGACGGAAAGATATACCAAAAGGGATACGGAGAGCTTATCAAAGACATCGAAGCTGCAATTGAGAGCCTGGATTACAACAACGATTTGGCTGCGCTAAACAAGCGTGAAGAGTTGGAAGGGATGAAGCTGGTTTGCGAAGGCATGATTATTTTTGGGGAGCGGTATGCCGCCCAAGCCCGCGCATTGGCAGAAACCGAAACAGATCCGATCTGGAAAAAAGAATTGCTGGAGCTTGCCGAAGTTTGTGATGTCGTGCCCAAGCATGCGCCCGAAACCTTTCGCCAAGCTGTTCAAATGTATTGGTTTACACATATTGGTGTAACCATTGAAATGAATAACTGGGACGCCTATTCACCAGGAAAGCTCGATCAGCATCTGGAGCCTTTCTACAATCAAGATATCGAGGAGGGCCGGATTACCCGTGAAGACGCAAGAGAGATCCTGGAAAACTTATGGATTCAATTTAACAATCAGCCGGCCCCGCCCAAAGTTGGCATTACACTAAAGGAAAGTGCAACTTATACCGACTTTTGCAATATCAATACAGGAGCATTGCGTCCTGATGGCACTTGCGGAGTTAGCGATGTCAGTTATTTGATCCTGGAAGTAATGGATGAAATGAAATTGCTGCAGCCAAGCTCAAACGTGCAGATTTCTCAGAAAACACCAGAAAACTTCTTGCGTGAAGCCATAAAGGTTTCCCGCAAAGGTTGGGGGCAGCCTGCATTTTATAACTCGGAAGCCATCATTCAAGAGTTACTCTATTTGGGGAAATCACTGGATGATGCGCGCGAAAGCGGTATTGCCAGCGGCTGTGTTGAAACAGGTACTGCCGGAAAAGAAGCGTATGTTCTGACCGGTTATTTAAATATACCAAAGATTTTTGAACTTGTGCTGAACCGTGGCTTTGATTCGTACACTAAGACCCAGGTTGGTCTGGATTTAGGCGACCCCAGAGACTTTTCCACTTATGGAGAAGTTTATGATGCTTTCTATCAACAACTGAAGTATGTTGTTGACGTAAAAGTTGCCGGGAATAATGTCATTGAGCGCATGTATATGGATCATATGCCTGTACCTTTGCTTTCCGTCATAACCGACGACTGCATCAAGTCGGGTGTTGATTACAATGCCGGCGGTGCGCGCTATAACACGAGCTATATTCAGTGTGTAGGAATCGCAACCATTGCGGATTCATTAGCCGTTATCAAGAAAAATGTGTTTGAAGATGGTAAGCTGGCAATGGATCAGCTGCTGGCAGCTTGTAAGGCAAATTTTGAAGGCTATGACGAGATTTATCATATCGTTCATAACGAAACACCCAAGTATGGAAATGATGATGATTATGCTGACGGTATCTTAAAAAGTGTGGCGGACTCGCTGCAAAGCGCCATTGCCGGAAGAAAAACGCCAAAAGGTTCAAAGACTGTTGTTGAATTTTTGCCAACAACTTGCCATGTTTACTTCGGACAGGTCATGGAAGCATCGCCCAATGGACGTTATGCGGGAACACCGCTGCCGGACGGGATATCACCTGAAAAAGGCGCTGACCGCAACGGGCCAACAGCAGTCATCAAATCGGCGTCTAAACTGGATCAGTTAAAAACAGGCGGCGCGTTGTTAAATCAGAAATTTTCCCCTGCTGTTGTGGCCGGCGAAGACGGCATTACCCACATGGCAGCCTTGATCCGCTCATATTTCGCATTGGATGGACACCATCTCCAGTTCAATGTCATTGAGCGTGAAACACTGCTTAAGGCGCAACAGAATCCAAAGGAGTATGAAAACCTGATTGTACGTGTAGCAGGCTATAGCGACTACTTTAATAACCTGGACCGTGCTTTGCAAGATGAAATTATCAACCGGACAGAGCAGGTTTTCGCGTGAATTTCCATGGAGCGGGGGTCTGGCCCTCGCTCCAAACAGTTTTGATAACCTGTCGTGAGCAGGAAATACTGATTTCGCCTTTGTAACCTCTTCTCTCAGGGGCGATTTTTTTATGCCATAAAGAAAACCCTCCAAGTTGATGCTTCTAGCTTGCATCAGCCTGGAGGGTTCGTTATTTCGGGATTGTCCAATTACTCCTCGATCATATAAGGATAGTTGATCGTTGTACGAGGAACGAGTGTTTCCTTAATGGTGCGTTGACTTATCCAGCGGTTCAGGTTGATAGCGCTGCCGGCTTTATCGTTCGTTCCTGAGCCGCGGCTGCCACCAAATGGCTGTTGGCCGACAACTGCGCCAGTCGGTTTATCGTTGATATAGAAATTGCCTGCTGCATGGTTCAAGGCTTTGGAAATTTTAATAATGGCTGTTCTGTCTTGCGCAAACACAGCACCTGTCAGGGCGTAATTTGTGGAAGTATCACATAAGGTTAACGTCTCGTCCAATTGATTATTTGGATATACATAAATGGTTATCACTGGGCCAAAGATTTCTTCTGTCATTGTCTTAAAGGCCGGCGTTTTTGCTAAAATGACGGTAGGTTCTACAAAATACCCGATACTGTCATCACATTTGCCGCCAATGATGATTTCCGCATCTTTGGAGTTTCTTGCATAATCAATATAACTCTTAATATTATTAAAGGAATTTTGATCAATAACAGCGTTCATAAGGTTTGTAAAATCCCAAACATCTTTAAAATCAATTTTCTTATGAATGGGCAGAAGTAAGATCTTAATAATCTCAAAATGTTAAAGGCATCAAAAAAGTGAAGGCCAGTATGTATGATAATCCTATGGAATTATAAGGGCATGTCATTTAGATATACTATATGCAAAATTTAAATTCCAGTCAATCTAAGTTAAGCCTCAAGCGAATCATAAAGAATTAGATACGATTCGTTCACTTATAAGGTACCAACGACTAGCTATAAAAAACTTATTGACAACATAATTCATCAATGCTATATTTTACGTAATGAAAAACAACCACCTGTTTTTGCTATGAAAATGAAAAAATAGATATTATTAATGGGAAAACATAATGAATATTCACACTGGTGAATATTCATGTTCTTTGTACGTGTAGGGCAAACAATAGTGTTATAAGGACTTTAATTTCATTGTTTTACCTTCTTTAGGTCATTAGTAAACTGGTGGCAATGGTAAGTGGTATTTTCCCTTTCCAATTTTTATACATACTTATAAAGGCCAAATTGCAGTTTAATGAGGAGGTGGTTTATGAGAATATTGGGAGGTTCTTTATTTCGGGCAAGGTTTGGAAAAAATGAGGTTGGCAAATGTAAACAATAGATAAAGATTTGGAATGATACTGAGTATGGACCAACCAGTTCCCAGAATATTTTCTGCCTTGGTAATGCCTGAACAATTGTATGCCTAAGAGAGGATTGTAGAGTTGAAGTTTTCCAAAACAGCATTTAAACAAAAGCGGCAATGAAGCCCCTGAGTGTAAGGGCCTCATTGTCGTTTTTCGTTTATTTCCAATTTAAGAGGAGGATACATTCAATGAATAAAATGTTAAAAAAATGGGTTCTAATGTTGGTTTCTATCGTTACTCTTGCTATTCTTGCAACAGGATGCGGCAGTAGTACAAGCAATACCGCATCAACCCAGGACACTTCGTTAAAAGGGAAAAAAATAGTTATCGGTATAGGCACCTATGCACCTTTCTTTTATCAGGATGCCAGCGGCAAAAACATTGGCTTTGATTTGGACTTAATTGATGCGATTAGTAAAAAAGTGGGATTTACTTATGAATTAAAAGTGATGGAATTCGATCCTCTGTTTATTTCTGTACAGGGCGGACAAGTGGATATGGCTGCCGGACAAGTTTGCATCACCGAAGAAAGAAAGAAAAAAATGAGCTTTAGTACTCCGTATTACTATGCCGGGCTGCGGGCAGTGGTCAGAAAAGATTCCCCCATAACCAGTCAGGATGAATTACATGGCAAAAAAATTGCGGTGGAAAAAGGAGCAGCCGCACATGCTTACACAAGCAAAACATATCCGGATGCTGAAATTATTGCTTTTCCACAGCAATCGGCAGCCTATATGGAAGTAGAAAAGGGAACGGCAAATGCTACAATCTATGATACTCCTAATGTTGCTTATTATTTAAAGACACATCCGGACAGCCAGCTTAAAGTCGTTGGTACCGAAGTGGAAAAAGTTCCTTCCGGCTTTGCATTTCCGAAAAACAGTAAATATGTTGCCGAAATTGATAAAGCACTCAAGGAATTGCAAGACGATGGCACAATTGATGCGCTGCAGAAAAAATGGATTAATCTTGATGTGTCCGGTGGGGCAAAAACCCCCTGATTCGTATAGACTCAGAGGCAACGCAGGCTATAAAGCAGACGGAGGTCGTAAATGTTTGACTGGAGTAGTATTCCTATCGTATTCCCCAAAATTGTTGATGGGCTGCAAATGACGATTCTCATAGCCGTACTTGGTATTTTAGCCGGTTTTATCATTGGTGTTTGTGCGGGTTATGTTAGGACAACAAAGTCTAAAGCATTAAGTTCCATTGCCGCTTTTTATGTGTGGATCATTCGCAGCACACCAATTATCGTGCAAGCGCTTTACATTTATTTTGTTATACCGCGGATGCTGGATATTAGTTTTAACCGGGAAATAGCAGGGATTCTCTGCATTTCCATTAATGCCAGCGCTTATATTTCAGAAATTGTCCGGGGAGCTCTGAACGAGGTGCCCAAAGGCCAGTGGGAAGCAGGGTACTCGCTTGGCATGAACAAATTTCAAATTTTGTTTCACTTGATTTTTCCGCCGGCCTTTAAAAGCATGCTGCCAGCTCTTGGAAATCAATTTATCATCACTATTAAAGACACAGCCATTTTGACGGTAATCGGTGTCGCTGAAATGACGTATCAAGCGGGTCAATATGCGGCCACATCGTTTAACCTTGTTGAAAGTTATACGCTTCTAGCTTTATTTTATCTGGTTGTAATTTCAATACTTACCATTGTATTGAGTGCCTTAGAGAGGAAGATGGGAGTAGATAGAAGATGATACAGGTATGTAGTTTGAAGAAACAATTCAATAATATTATGGTCTTGGATGATGTGAATATTGACTTTAACACAAAAGAAGTAACTTGTATTCTTGGTCCTTCCGGAGCGGGGAAAAGTACCTTTTTGCGATGCTTGAATCTATTGGAAGAACCGACAGCAGGGAAAATTCTCTATAACGGAAAAAATACGCTCGACGAAAATTTTGATGTGAGACAATTGCGGGAAGATGTCGGCATGGTGTTTCAGCATTTCAATTTATTCCCGCTAAAATCCGTAGTGGAGAATGTTATGCTGGCCCTGGTGCTTGTGAAAAAAATGCCTAAAAAAATGGCGCGTGAGAAAGCTCTGGAAATGCTCAAGAAAGTTGGCTTATCCGATAAAGCTGACGTAATGCCGCATACTCTGTCCGGCGGACAGCAGCAGCGCGTTGCAATCGCCAGAGCACTGGCCATGGAACCTAAAATGCTGCTTTTTGATGAGCCGACATCGGCGCTGGACCCAGAGCTGGTTGGTGATGTTTTAGCCGTAATGCGCAATTTGGCTAAAGAGGGCATGACGATGATTGTGGTTACCCATGAAATGGGGTTTGCCAAGGAAGTAGCTGACCGGATCTTGTTTATGGCAGACGGTAATGTTGTGGAAGATGCAAGCCCTGATGTATTTTTTACTAACCCGAATACACAGCGGGCGCAGGCTTTTTTATCACGTTTTATCGCATAGGCAGTAGTTTGAGAAAAGCGGCAATGAAGGCAGCGGTGTAAAAAAGCATAATCATCGTTATTTGTTTTTTATTTAGATTGCGATTAAGACTAAAGGAGATACAAGAAATATGCGTTTTAGCAGGCTGTTTTCCACAATCGACACGCACACGGCTGGTGAGCCCACAAGAAACATTATTGGCGGAATGCCAGTCATACCAGGAAAAACCATGAGTGAAAAAATGTTATACATGCGGGATAACCTGGACTGGATCAGGAAAATGCTGATGTTTGAACCGCGGGGTAATAACGTTATGTCGGGAGCTGTCCTGATGCCGCCGTGTAATCCGGAGGCAACTTTAGGTGTAATTTATATTGAGGTGGGCGGATATCTCCCCATGTGCGGCCATGATACGATCGGTTTTGCCACCGCAATGGTTGAGAACGGAATGGTTCCTGTGCATGAACCGACAACAGAATTTGCTATAGACACGCCGGCAGGGCTTGTGAAAGTGCAAGTGGCTGTAGAAGATACGGTTGCCAAGAGTGTAACCTTCAAAAACATCCCTTCTTTTTTATATGCTGCCGATGAAGTAATTGATTTACCAGGCTTTGGCACCATAAAACTGGATATTGCCTATGGAGGAAACTTCTACGCAATCGTTGAAGCCGCTGCTGTGGGTCTTACGATTTTACCGGAAAACGAAATGGAGATCATTCGCACCGGAAACTTGATTAAAGACACTGTAAATGCTCAGATTAAAGTAACCCATCCTGAAAAGCCGTTTATAGACAAGGTTACCCATGTAGAATTTTATGGTCCTCCGACTCATCCGGAGGCTCACGTTAAGAACGCCGTGGTAATCCCGCCTGGATCTATCGACCGGTCTCCCTGTGGTACCGGCACATCGGCCAAATTGGCAGCATTGTATGCCAAAGGACAGCTGAAAATGGGTGAAGACTTTATTCATGAAAGCATAATCGGGACCATTTTCAAGGCAAAAGTCATAGAAGAGGCAACTGCAGGGACCTTGCCGGCGATTGTGCCAGAGGTAACTGGTTCGGCCTATGTCACCGGAATTCATCAGTTTGTTTTAGATCCGGATGATCCAATAAAAGAAGGATTTTTATTGGGCGTTAAAGTAGATTAAAAGCATTTTCTATATAGAGGTGTTTTCGTAGTAAGTACTTACTATAGAGGCGTATGATCAAATTAATAAAGATATAAGACAATATCCCCAATCAGAAACAAGGGGATATTTTTTTTGCAATAAACAGGCCCAATGAGGAAGCTGAAATAAGACGCAAATACTATTCCTGCATCTTTCTCAAAATTATCATGAAAATTATTAAAAGGAACGAAGAAGATGACCGTTCCAGGACTATGATCCGTTCTGTGATTACCGGGCAGGGGTGATGTTTTGTGTATAAAGTACAATTTGCTTCTGTTTCTATTGTTATATTTGCCTGTAGACAGCAGGATTTGGCTTTGCTATAATGAAGCCACAGTCACCAATGAAGAAAATAGTTGAAGCGAAGATGCTGAATGGATAAAAGGAGAAACCCTTATACCATTTGGTATTTTTTAATTTTCTCCTTGAAATGGTGGCAGGTTCTCGTAGTTTTACTCAGGCAAGTGCCGGTGCAAGCTGTTTGAGATGGCTGTATCGTCCAGGATATCACCCTGGCTGGTGGTTAAGGTTAACTGCGAAAAGAATAACTGATTTGTTCATGAGGAAAGCCTGTAACGTTGTTTTTTCTCATTGAATGAATTTCGCAAGCAAAGACGCTTATGGATGATCTTTGCTTTTTTTGCGTTTATGGAGTTATTTCTTCATTTTATCGATTTTGAAGAGCATAGCCTTTCAAAATGAACAAGCGGCTAGGAGGGAAGCCACCATGTTTAACATTGTTGAGTTAGGCAAAAAATTTGGCAATTTAGAAGTATTAAAAAGTATCAGCATGTTTATTGAAGAGGGAGAGGTTGTCTGTATCATTGGGCCTTCCGGCTCAGGAAAAAGCACCTTTCTGCGCTGCTTGAATCTCCTCGAAATTCCAACCAGCGGCAAGATCTATTATGACGGAACCATTATCGATGCCGATCTGGATACGAAAATGCTCAGAAGAGAAATCGGGATGGTCTTTCAAAAATTTAATCTTTTTCCGATGTTTACTGTCCTGGAAAATTTAACTTATGCGCCTATTCATATCAACAAAATGAAAAAAGAGGAAGCCAATTGTTTAGCATTGGATTTATTGGAAAAGGTTGGACTTGCGGATAAAAAAGATGTTTATCCGTCTACCTTGTCCGGTGGCCAGCAACAGCGGGTGGCGATTGCCCGGGCTTTAGCCATGAAGCCGAAGATGCTGCTATTTGACGAACCGACTTCGGCACTCGATCCCGAATTGGTCGGTGATGTCCTGGAGGTTATGAAACAATTAGCCGCCGAGGGCATGACCATGGTGGTGGTTACTCATGAGATGGGGTTTGCCAGGGAAGTGGCCGACCGTGTTATCTTTATGGATAAAGGCTATATCGTGGAAGAGGGCAAGCCGGAAAAAATCTTTAACAATCCGGAAAACCAACGCACCAGAGAATTTCTTGCCAGAGTTTTATAAGGAGGGATTGATATGATACTCAACTTTTCGAAAGCAGCCACTTTATTAATTCCTTCGCTGTTACACGGTTTTAGTGTTGTTGTGCAGGCTACTATTTTAGGGTTTTTGCTGGCCATATTGCTGGGAATGCTGGTTGCTATCGGCAGGCTGTCAAATATCAAAGTCATTACCGGGCCTTTATACCTGTTTTTAGAATTAATTCGCGGAACACCGCTTTTGGTTCAACTGGTCTATATTTATTATGTTGTCCCATTGCTGCTGAATTTGCTTGCCAGTCTGTTTGGCTACAAAACCGATGTTCAGATCGCATCCTTGACGGCCGGGATATTGGGACTGGGCATTAATTATGGCTGTTATATGTCTGAAGTCATTCGTGCCTCCATTTTGTCCATTGACCGCGGTCAGACCGAGGCAGCACTGGCGTTAGGCTTTGGCAAATACCAGGCCTTGTTCCGGATTGTAATGCCCCAGGCCTTGCGCAGTATTATTCCGTCGCTGGGCAATTATCTGGTCATGATGGTCAAAGATACCTCGCTTCTGGCGTATGTGGCCGTGAATGAATTATTGCTGCGGACACAGACCTTCGCATCCCAGACGTTCCTGACCATAGAATCCTATACGTTCTTGGCTCTGGCTTATTTAATTATCAGCATTCCGCTGTCTTACTTAGTCAAGAGGCTGGAAACCAAATTAAAGAATTAATCCGCAGGGTGCTTGACACCAGATTGCGTTTTCTTATTGGCGGAGTGAATAAAAAGGGGTGGATGAGAAGCCAAACATGAGGGAACTGGGTGGTAGATTCTGGTCATAAGTAGCTTATAAAAAAACGAGGAGGATGAAAATGATGAGAAACTTGTTTAAAAGACTGACTTTTGTTGCACTTTTAATGTTTGTCGTATCCATGGTATTGACTGGCTGCGGTTCTTCCACATCCACTGAAAAAGCGGTAGCTAAAAAAGACCCTAGTGCCAGTGCCAAACTAAATGCCTTGCGTGAAAAGGGCGTGTTGGTGGTGGGTTCGTCCAATGATGCTCCGTTTGCCTATATCGATGCCAGCAATGGTCAATTTTCCGGAGTGGATGCCTTGATTATCAAGGAAGTGGCCAAACGCTTAGGCATTAATAAAGTAGAAATGAAACAGATCCCGTTTGAAAATCTGTTGATTGAACTGAATAAGGGCAGCATTGATATGGTTACCGATGCGATGTATATTAAACAGGAGCGGCTGGAGAAAGCACTCTTTACCGATGTATGGTACAAAGAGGGTGAAGCCGTTGTCATTAAAAAAGATTCCAGCATCAAGAGCAAAGAAGATTTAAAAGATAAAGTCCTTGGCGGGCAAAAAGGAACAGCTTTTCTTGAGGTTGCGCAAAAATGGGTGACCGAAGGCAAAGCCAAAGAGGTTAAAATATTCGGCAGTCAAGCTGAACTGATGATGGCGGTAAATACCGGCAAAGTCGATGCTTGCGTAACCGACGGGATTGTGGCCGGATATACCTTAAAACAAGATTCAAGCTTGAATCTGCAAATTCTAAGCCCTTATGAAGCTGAAGCTGCCGGTAGAATCGGTGCCGCTTTACGCTTCGAAGACAAGGAATTCCTTGCCGAAGTCAACAAAGCCTTAAATGACATGAAAAAAGACGGTACCTTGATGAATATCCTGCAACAATTTGGCTTAAACCAAGATTATTTTGTCTCGGTTGAGGACGGTATTACCAAGAATACCAAGTAATTAATGCCATGATAGTGAATTACCTGGGCATGATAGCGTAACGAGCTGCCATGTCCAGGTAATTTTTATTGTATCCGGAGGATTCCAATGCAAATTAATTTGCCGGGAGGTACAGTATGGAAAAATTTAAAACTGAAAAGTCGAAAGCCTTATTTGAGCAAACTCGATTGGTTTTGGTCGACGGGGTGGCCAGTTCTTTTCACAAAGCGGCGGATGAAGATTATCCGGTTTGTCTCGAACGGGGCTATGGCTCAAAAGTATACGATGTGGACGGAAATGAATATATCGACTATATTGCGGCCTTTGGCCCGATGCTGCTGGGGTATTGTCCCGATGCGGTAAATCAAGTCGTTATCAAACAATTGGCCAAAGGCTCGCAATTGGCGGCTGCCACTCCAGAATTGTATCGTTTATCCAAACTTTTGACTGAAATCATTCCCTGTGCTGAAAAGGTATCCTATCAAAACTCAGGCACAGAGGCCAATCTGCATGCTTTCCGACTGGCAAGAGCCTATACCGGCAAGCAAAAGCTGATCAAGTTTGAAGGCCAGTATCATGGCTGGGCGGATGAGGAGAAGGTCAGCATTGATGCCGATAGCGTGCGTGACCTGGGCGACCGGGAGGCTCCCAGAAAACTTTACCACTCCAAAGGCCAACGGCAGGAGACGGCCGATGATGTCATCATTCTTCCCTGGAATGATCTGGCGCTTTTAGAACAGGTCTTAAGCAAACAGGCCGGTGAAATTGCTGCAATCATCACCG
The DNA here is from genome assembly GCA_946407015.1 of uncultured Selenomonadales bacterium. Taxonomy (GTDB): domain Bacteria; phylum Bacillota; class Negativicutes; order DSM-1736; family Dendrosporobacteraceae; genus CAMJML01. The sequence continues at coordinate 197,176 of CAMJML010000004.1, forward strand.
AACCCATTATGTGTGATTCCGGCCCGATCTTGCCTCAGCCCGGCTATCTGGCAGGCTTAAGAGAACTGGCTACCCGTTACCGCGTTGTCCTCATTTTTGATGAAGTGATTACCGGATTCCGGGTGGCACTAGGCGGAGCGCAGCAGTATTATCAGGTTGTTCCCGATTTGGCTGTTTTTGCCAAGGCCATTGCCGGCGGCTACCCTTTTGCGGCGATTGCCGGGAAGCGGGCGGTGATGGACGCCGGCGTTCATGCCTCCGGCACTTTTAACGGTAACCCGGTTGGCGTGGCTGCTGCGCTGGCTACCTTGGAAACGCTGCAAGCCGAAGGCGTTTATGAAAGGCTGGAATTTATCAGTAGGCTGTTGACGGAAGGCATTACGGCCTTAGCCTGCAAATATCAGGAAACGGTATTTTGCACTTGTATCGGTTCCATTGGGATTCTGGTCTTCGGAATGAATAAACCGGCTGCTGATTTTAGGGAATTCCTTGAACAAGCCGCTCTTTTGCGCTATCAACAGTTCGTGAAGAAGGCCCGGGAATATGGTGTTCGGTTTACAGCCAGACGGGGCCGGATTTATCTTTCCACCCAGCATACAGAAGCGGATATTCAAAAAACACTGCAAGTGATTGAGCAGGTTTTTGCGGAACTGCAAGGAGGGCTATAGCATGGAGTTGTTTTCACTGCAAGATAAAGTGGCGGTAGTCGTTGGCGGCAGTAAAGGACTGGGCAGGGGGATTGCGACCGGATTAGCACTGGCCGGGGCGACCGTAGTGTTAGGCAGCAGGCATCAGCGTGAACTGGATCAGACGGCTGCGGAAATCCGCAAAGAAACACGGGCTGCCGTGTACGGGGTTGCTGTCGACATGACTTCACTGGCCGGCATTGAGGATTTTGTCCACCAGGTGATTGCCAAAGCTGGCCACATTGATATTCTCGTCAACAGTGCGGGTATCAATATTAGAAAAAGTGCGCTCGATTTTACCGAACAGGATTGGGATACCGTTCAGGATGTTCAGCTAAAATATGTTTTTTTTATGAATCAGGCTGTCGCCCGGCATATGATTCAGGCGAAAATTCCCGGCAGGTTGATCAATATGGCGTCCTTAACCAGTGTGCTGGGGCTTAAAGGCATGGTGGCGTATGGGGCAGCCAAAGCAGGAATTGTTCAGATGACCAAGGCCCTTGCCAACGAGTGGGCGGAGTATGGCCTTCGGGTCAATGCCATTGGCCCGGGGTATTACAAAACCGAGATGACCCAGGCTCTGTTTGCCGATGAAAAAGCCGTAAAAGCCATGCTGGCTAATATCCCGCTCAGAAGGTTGGGGCTGCCGGAAGATTTGATTGGCACCGCCATTTTGCTGGCCTCCGATGCAGCCGCGTATATTACCGGCCAAGTCTTCTATGTCGATGGCGGGTGGCTCATTGAGTAAACGCGTAAAGTCGGTACTTGCTAATCAGGCGGTCCGGCAGCCGCTGCGAAGGACCGGACTGTGAACTTTATCCAGCAAAATCAGGATGAACTGTGCAGAAATAACAACGATTTTCATTGACGGGGTTTGGTTGGTTTGCTATACTAAACAAAAATGTTATTCTGTCTGTCAAAGAAGACTCAAAGCCCGCATGGCGATCATGCGGAGCTTGGGTCTTTTTTTTCGTACTGCAATTCAATCTATTTCCATTGATGAAGGGGATGTTTGCTATGATCAGCTGCCGGGAAATTATTAGTCTGCCTTCACTGTCCAAATTGAATATCGTTGCCGGCAAATCCGGCTTGGACCGGTTGGTACGCTGGGTCCATTTTATCGATTTGCCTGATGTTGTTCCCTGGGTGCAGGGAGGAGAGCTGCTGATTATTACCGGAATTGGGTTCAATGGGGACTTGGATAAACTCACTGAACTGGTACGGGGAATTATCCGTAAGAAATTAGCCGGTTTGATTATCAATATTGGGCCGTATATTCAGGAAACTCCCGCCGAGGTGGTGAGTTTGGCAGAGCAAGCCAACTTTCCGATTTTTGAGCTGCCCTGGGAGGTAAAAATCATCGAAGTCACGCGGGAAATCAGCAGTCACATTGTCATGAAACAAACGGAGGAGCGTTCGATCAAGGATTTTCTGGAGCAATTGCTGCTGTTTCCGTTAGCAGACCCGGAAGTGCTGATCCAGCGGGCCGCTTATTATGGGTATGATTTGGCCAAACCGCATCAGGTAGCGATTATCAGCCCTGCCCGGTTAGCAGAATTTATGCAGGCTCAAAAACTGAAAGACGAAAAAGCCTTGGTTGCCCTGAAAGTGCGGTTCGAAACTATCATCCGCAATACCTTAAGACACCATGGACGAAGAGTGCTGCAAATGCTCCTCGGTGATGATGTCGTGTTATTGCTGCCCTATGAAAACCTGGTAACCGGCGCGAAACAAAATACCAGTGTGCTCCAGGATATTTTTGAAAAACTGGCCGCTGAAATGCCTGGTCTGGCAGTTACGGCTGCGTTGGGCGGCCGGTTTGAAAATTTGCAGGATGCCAGACGCAGCTATTTGCAGGCTATTAAGGTACTGCGCAGTTTTTCGGAACTGAGGACAACGGCCTGTCCTATTTATGCTTACGAAGAATTAGGCATTTATAAGCTACTTTTTGAGATTGGCTCTGACAAGCTGGCCCATTATCATCAGGAAGTTATTGAACCCTTAAACGATTATGACAACAAACATCATATGGATTTAGTGAATAGCCTGTTCGTCTATTTTGAGGAGAACTGCAATGCGGCTAAAACAGCCAAGCGCTTGTTTGTTCACCGGAATACGCTGGATTACCGGCTGAAAAAAATAGCTGACATTACCGGGAGAAACTTAGATAATCCGTATGACCGTTTAACCCTGCAGCTTGGGGTTATTGTAGGAAAGCAAATTGCCCATGATAGTTTTTCGTTTGACGGCTGAACGGGTGCAAATGTCACAAAAGATTTCAGAACATCTTGTGATAGGATCACATAGACGCTGCTGGATGCATGTGATACTATTAAACCATAAACAAAAGCGGAGTGACAAAGAGCAATGGCGCTGAATGATATCCTGCAGGGATGGATTCAGCGTTTTCTTTTTGACCATGATGCTAGGGAGGTTTTTATCATGAGTGGTACCGAAAGCAAGACACAGCAGCTCCTGCAAAGAAAAAATCAGGCCGTTGCCAGAGGAATTGCCAACTCCACCAATGTCTTTGTGGAAAAAGCAAGTGGGGCTGTCATCACCGATGTTGAGGGAAAAGAATTTCTGGATTTTTATGCCGGTGTTGGCGTGCTGAATGTGGGTCACTGTCCTGAACCGGTGGTGAAAGCGGTTCAGCAGCAGGCTGATAAATTGCTGCATTCTTTCTTTGCCATTGCCATGTATGAGCCTTATGTGGCGCTGGCGGAAAAGCTGAATGCCATTGCACCGGGTTCTGCCGTGAAAAAGACTATGTTTGCCAACAGCGGTGCTGAAGCTGTTGAAAATGCAGTAAAAATTGCCCGCCATGCGACTAAGAAAACAGGTATCATTTCTTTTGAATGTGCCTTTCATGGCCGGACGTTTATGACTATGAGCCTGACCAGTAAGGTCAAACCGTACAAATATGGCTTCGGACCTTTTGCTCCGGATGTGTATAAAGTTCCATCCGCCTATTGTTACCGCTGTCATTATCGCTCGTCTTACCCGGGCTGTGGCCTGCATTGCCTGGAAAACTTTGAGCGCTTCTTTGCGGCCGAAATTGATGCCGAGCATATTGCGGCGATGATTATTGAACCGGTACAGGGTGAAGGCGGCTTTTTAGTGCCGCCGCCGGAATTTTTGCCGGGATTGAAATCCATCTGCCAAAGTAAAGGGATTTTACTGATTGCGGATGAGGTGCAGACCGGCTTTGGCCGTACCGGTAAGATGTTTGCTATTGAAAACTGGGGTGTGGAGCCGGATTTGATGACAACCGCCAAATCCATTGCAGCCGGTGTTCCTCTGAGTGCTGTAACCGGCAAAGCCGAGTACATGGATGCGCCTGATGCCGGCAATATCGGCGGGACTTATGGCGGTAACCCGCTGGCTTGTGTCGCTGGTTTAGAAACCATCAAGTTTATCGAGGACAATCATTTGTGCAGCCGGGCTGCGGAAATTGGCCAAAAGACCATGACCAGGCTCAAAGCCCTGCAAGAGCGGTGCCCGGCTATTGGTGACGTACGGGGACTTGGCGCCATGATTGGAATCGAACTGGTCAAAGACCGCGAAACCAAAGAACCGGCCAAAGAGCTGACCGGCAAAGTGGTCAAGTATTGCCTGGAACAAGGCGTCATGCTTATTAGCGCCGGGATATTCAGTAACGTCATTCGCTTGCTGATCCCTTTGGTGGTCACGGATGAGCAACTGGATCGCGGCCTGACTGTATTGGAACAAAGCATTTTACGAGCTGCTGCCGAAGAATAAGATGTAAAAAAGGGATAAAAAGCGCTTGTTGACAACAGATCTGTTGTTGGCAGGCGCTCGTTTTTTGGTATTTAGTTGTTGGCAAAATGCTCTTACAGCCCTGTTTTTAAAATCCTTTTTACCATACAAAAGATCCTGTTTGTCCTAGAAGCAAGCGACTGTATTACAGTATTATTTTTCTATTATCCTTATTGAGAGGGAATATCAATAAAATATTTAGCCATTTTGGAGGGTGCCGTTATTTTTTATGTAATTTTACGTAATATCAGTAATAATGGAAATAGTTGTAAATTCAGATAGGATTTGCTATAATACATGATAATGATAATCAATATCTAAAAGTGAATACTAACTGAAACGATATGGAGAAAGGGGCATGAATAATGAACAAAACCGAGAGCTAAAGTAAAGCAGCATGTGGACAAAAATGTATTTGCCGTTCTGCCGGCAGGGAGGCTCTGGCTGTGATTGCAATCAAAGAGGTAAGTTTTCGTTATCATGAGGATCGGGATGAAAGTATTTCTTCCATAAACCTGCGGATCAAACAAGGCGAGTTTGTTTTATTCTGTGGCCGCAGCGGCTGCGGCAAGACCACTGTTACCCGGCTGCTTAACGGTTTGATCCCGCATTTTTATGAAGGGTCCCTGCAGGGAGAGGTTCTGATTAAAGGCAGGAGTATCCGTGATATGAAGCTGCATCAGATTGCCCAACTGGTCGGCTCTGTATTCCAGGATCCCCGTTCGCAATTTTTTACGGTGGATACTACCTCCGAAATTGCATTTGGCTGTGAAAACAAGGGCATGGCCAGAGAGGAAATGATCCGCCGGCTGGACGATACGGTGGCCGCGATGAAAATTGCGAAGCTGCTGGAGAGAAATATATTTAAGTTGTCGAGCGGGGAAAAACAAAAGATTGCCATTGCTTCGGTCTATGCGGCGGGTCCCTCTGTTTTCGTACTGGATGAGCCTTCGGCTAACCTGGACCAGCAAGCTACGGAAGAACTCCGCGATATTCTTTGCCTGCTGAAAGAGAGAGGACATACTGTCATTATCGCCGAGCACCGCCTGCATTACCTAAGAGACCTTATCGACCGGGTGATTTACATGGAGCAAGGAAGAATCACCGGGGAGTATGACAGACAAAGTTTTTTAGCTATGTCTGAAAAAGAACGTCAGAATAAGGGACTGCGGTGCATTTTTCCCGAAGAACTGGCGTGGCAGCGCCCGGACAGAAAAAAGCAGACAGGGGAAGAAGTGTTGGCACTGGACAGATTATGCTTTGGGTATATGGGCAGCCCGCCGGTGCTGGACGGGATGTGCCTTAAGGCCGGGAAAGGCGAAATTATTGGCGTTGCCGGCTTAAACGGTGCAGGGAAAAGCACTTTTGCCAAAATTCTTTGCGGGCTGCTGGGCGAAAAAAAAGGAACAGTCAAGTTACTGTCTGCTCAGGCCAAAACCGGCGAACGCGTAAAGCGATCCTATTTTGTTATGCAGGATGCCGACTACCAGCTGTTTACCGAAAGTGTGGAGGAGGAACTGGGCCTGGGAAATGAATCCCTGCCGCAATTGAGTGCAAAAATAGAGGCGGTGATGGAAAGCCTTGGTCTTTCTCACTTCAGGGAGTGTCATCCTGCTTCGCTTTCGGGCGGACAAAAACAGCGGGTGACGATTGCCGTGGCCCTGGTCAAAAGGGCGGAACTGCTGATTCTTGATGAACCTACCAGTGGTCTGGATGCGGAAAATATGCGGCGGGTTGCTGCCATGCTCCAAAAGGTTTCGGAAGAAGGGAAAACGGTATTTGTCATCACCCATGACTATGAGTTTATCGTCCATACCTGTACCCGGATTGTCTATTTGGAAGACGGAAAAATTGGGGCGGATTTTTTTCTCAATGACAATAATTTCATGCAACTGAAACGCTTGTTTAATTTTGCCTGAACAGTTTAACAGGGCTCATGAAACAGAAAGGTAATTTCTGACTGACATCAATAAACGTGGGGTGGGTGACTATGCGCGAAAATGCTGCAAAGAAATATCAGATATTTAACCCGCATGACGAAACTTGCCCGGTATGTGGCGGACTCAATCATATTTACACAAGCAATTTGTTTCATAATGAGATGAAAGTACCGGAGACAGTCGGCGAGGGCTACTGTCGGCGAATTGTTGTCAAACCTTCCATGAAAATATCAATCAGCGATATGACTTTTTATGAAAGAATAACAATGGGTGAAAAACAGGAAAACCCCTTGTACACGATGGCTTTTTGCCTGGGCGAGGGATTTTGGTGGCAGGTGGAGGGGAAACCGCCGCGGGAATATGGAATCGCCTGCGGGGAAAGCTGTATATTCAACCGCGGCCAAGGCATCAGTATCAGTAACTATCAGCCGGGTTCACGCTTTTGGGGGATTTGTGTGGAGTTTGACCTTGACATCATCGCCGGTTTTATGCAGCACAGGAGCAAAGACCATGCATGTCAAAGGTTGTTTGCCGGCCGTAATTTTTTATGCAATGGAAAAACTTCCCCGGGCATCCGCCTGATTCTTAACGACATGATGAATTGCCGCTACCGGGAACATCTGAAAAGAATCTATCTGGAAGGAAAAATACTGGAGCTGGTTGCCGTCTATCTGGACGAAGCTGTTTTTGAAGACGGGACCAGGACTTCGGCAGGCAAGGTTTCCGCCTATGATAGGGAGGCATTATATAAAGCCAGGAAGATTCTGGACGAAAATCTTGCGGCGCCGCCGACGCTGGGAAAACTGGCAAAATTAATCTGTCTGAATGAATATAAGCTGAAAATCGGCTTTAAGGAATTGTTCGGCCTGCCGGTTCATGCCTATATTATTGACAAACGGCTGGAACTTGCGCGTCTGCTGATTGAGGACCAAAAACTCAGGGTTACAGAAGCGGCTTTATTGGTCGGTTATAATGATTTAAGCTATTTCGCGGAAAAATTCCGGGGAAAATATGGCGTTAATCCGTCGCAATACAGTAAAAAACTGTAACGTTGCTTTCATATGGTAAAGAGTAGTTAAGGCACAAGGAATCATGCATTCCTTGTGCCTTAACTACTCTTTACCATAAAACTTATCCGTTTTGACCTAGAAGAAAGACGGAAAAATACGGTATGATTTTTTTGTCAGTGATAATGAGAATGAATATCATTTTGAGGCGGGGTGGATCAGGCATTATTTCGTTTAAAGAGTTTGGTATGACAAGCATGAGTAGAAACTGGTTTATGGAGAGAAAAATTATTTTTGTAAGGAAAGGCGGCAAAAGAAGATGGTAGCTTTGTTTGAGGATATTAAAGCCATTTACCGTAATGATCCGGCTTGCAAAAATGTAGAATTTTTACTCTATCCTTCCCTTCATGTGATAACAGCCCACCGGTATTTCATTCATCCGCTTTACCGCCTGGGCATATTATTCTTGCCACGCCTGTTTTCGCAATTGATGCGTTTTATTACGGGAATAGAAATTCATCCGGGAGCAAAAATCGGGCCGGGGTTCTTCTGCGACCACGGTTGCGGTGTGGTAATCGGCGAAACAGTGGAAATAGGAAGAAATTGCACACTGTTTCATGGAGTTACGCTGGGCGGAACTGGAAAGGAAAAAAGGAAGCGGCATCCTACCATTGGTGATGATGTGTATATTGGCCACGGCGCGACAATTATCGGGCCGGTTGCTATCGGCAGCCGAAGCAAGATTGGCGCGCAAACGGTCATTGTAAACCGGGACGTCCCGGAAGATTGCACGGTGATCGGTTCGCCGCCCAAAATCATTAAAATAAAGGGACGGAGAACTGATTTGCCTTTGCCTGTATCTACTTATCGGCAATTAGACCGGCAGCAGGAAAAAATGGCAGAAATAGCTTGTTCAGCTAAAGATTAACGGCCGTTATCAATCCGGGAGGTGAACGGATGTGGCGCCTTGTGAATGATTATGACAATCAATATCAATAGCGCCAATATATACATGCGTTTAAATATTAAAGAAATGGGGAAGTTGCGTTGAGTAAATCAGTAGTATTAAAATCCCACTCCGTTGAATCCACGATGCTGCTGCCTCTTTGGGGGCGCGCTACTTATAGCCAAAAAGATCCGGCTGTTTTAGATGATCAGGATGCAATCCGGCTTATTAAACAATGCGACTATGATTTTGCGCCTGTTGCTAAATCGTTTGGAGAATTTAGCGGCTTGACCTATATTGCCCGGGCGAGGAGATTTGATGATGCCATCCGCAATTATCTTAAAGAGCATCCCAGGGCAACTGTAGTAAACATCGGCGCCGGCCTTGATACGACTTTTTCCCGGGTTGATAACGGCCTCATTCGTTTTTATAACCTTGACTTGCCGGATGCAATCGCTTACCGAAAGAGCTTGATCGAAGATGCGCCCCGAAACATCTGTATTGCTAAGGATTTCCTTGACCCTTCCTGGTTTGATGACATCATTTTTAATATTGAAGATGGCATAGTTTTTATTTCGGCCGGCGTTTTTTACTATTTTAAAGAAGAACAATTGAAAACAATCGTTGCAGCTATGGCTCGGCGTTTTCCCGGCGGAGAATTATATTTTGATGCAGAGCCCAAATACGCGGTTAAAGGCTCCAACCGGATGGTTGAGAAATCAGGCAACAAGGGAGCGATGATGCATTTTTGGGTTGATGATAATGAACAATTGGAACGTTGGTCGCCTGAAATCAGGGTTTCATCTGAATCACTGCTTAAAGGCATAACGATGAATGAGAGCTGGGGTATTGGCACACGCCTGGCATTTAGGACCTGCAATTGGATAAAGTTTATGAAACTGATGCGCGTGACATTTGTTCAGTGAAATAAAGAATCTCTTGTGAAATAAGCTATTGTTTTTTAATAGCCGATTATGATCATCGGCATCGATTATAAAATGCAACTCTAATGGGAGGTTACGCTGTGAGCGGTTTTATCAAGATATGTTCTTATGCCAAAGAACACAAAAAAAAGACCTATTTGGCAATCTTTTTAATTTTTCTCAGTGCTTTATCCGGGATTGTTCCTTATCTTTTTACTTATGATATGATGCTTCGATTGATTGAATCAAATACGATTACGCTGAATTATTTATTGATTGTATCAGCCGGAATATTAATTGGTTTATTATTGCAATCTTTTTTATTTTATAAAGGCTTAACGGCATCACACCAGGCAGCTTATGATACTTTGATGGAATTGAGAATTAAATTTGCCGAAAAGCTGTCAAAACTACCGATGGGAGATATAAAAGCAAGAGGAGTAGGCAGTTATAAGAAAAATTTTGTTGATGATATTGAAAGTATTGAAACCTTATTGGCCCATATGATACCAGAGGGTATCCCGTTTGTCATCACCCCTGTTATTGTCTATACTGTTCTATTTTTATTAGATTGGCGGCTTGGATTTCTTTCGCTTGCAGCCGTATTGGTTGGTATGATACCGGTTTTTATCATGATGAGGCGCAGTTTAAAAAAGATGGGCCATTATTATGATTCTGCCCGTAAGATGAACGCCACGATTGTTGAGTATGTTTCCGGTATGGAAGTGATAAAAATTTTTAACAGAACCTCAAGTTCTTATGAAAATTATGTGCTGTCTATTGAAAACTACAAAAAATATACGCTAGATTGGTTTAAAGAATCGTGGACGTATATGGCTGTGTACAGCTCTATCCTGCCGTGCACGATATTATTTCTGCTGCCTGCAGGTACAATCTTTTATATTCAGGGCACATTGAGTTTTCCGGTACTGGCTTTTTCTTTGCTTTTGTCTATGGGGCTGGGCCAGCCATTACTTAGATTGGTTGACTTTATGCCTACTATTCCGGTATTAAAGCACAAAATAGCGCAGTTGGAGAAAACCTTTAGCGGCCAGGAGTTAATTACTGTAAATAAAAATAGCAAGCCTGCTCATTATGACGTGGAATTTCGCAATGTTTATTTTGGCTATGAAGAGCAAAATGTTATCAAAAATATTTCTTTTACAGCTAAGGAAAATGCGGTTACGGCTATTGTCGGCGCTTCAGGCAGTGGAAAAAGCACGTTAGCTAAATTACTGGTGCATTTTTGGGATGTAAAAGCAGGGGAGATCACGATAGGCGGCGTTAATATTCGGGATTTTTCGTTCGAAGCATTGATGGATATTGTCAGTTATGTTTCGCAGGATATTTTCCTGTTTAATACTACGGTGATGGAGAATATTCGAATTGGCCGGCCTGACGCGACCGACGAGGAAGTGATTGCGTGTGCCCAAGCGGCTATGTGCCATGAATTTATCACTGGCTTGGAGAAAGGCTATGAAACAATTGCGGGCGAGGACGGCAATAAATTTTCGGGGGGCGAAAAACAAAGAATTAGTATAGCCAGGGCAATTTTGAAGAATGCGCCGATTATTGTTTTAGATGAAGCGACTGCTTTTACCGATCCTGAAAATGAAGATAAAATTCAAGCAGCTCTGAATCAATTAATTGTTGGCAAAACCGTCATTGTTATTGCTCATCGGCTTTCTACGATTGCCGATGCCAATCAGATCATTGTACTGGATAAAGGCGCTTTAATCAGTGAGGGGACCCACGCGCAATTGATGCAGTCTTCAGACGTTTATCAGCATTTATGGAATTCTCATATGGAAACCTTGCATTGGGGCATCAAGGTTAAGGAGGACAGCACATGTTTAAGATCATCCATAGGCTTTTGAAACTGGCCGGTGAATATTCCCTGCGGATCAAGTTTGCCTTTTTTCTTAGTACTTTTGAAGCTTTTTTGGGTCAAGTTCCGATTTTGGCCGTGTTATTTGTTTTGATTCAAATAGCTGCCAAGGATATTGCGGTTGAAGATGCTCAACTGGTCGCTTGGGTTATTGTCCTTAGTATTATTGCCAGAGCGTTATTAAAACGATGGATCGATGGCTTGCAAAGCAGTACCGGTTATGAGATTTTTGCCAAAGAAAGATTAAAGCTGGGTGACCGTTTAAAAAGGTTGCCTATGGGTTATTTTTCTGATGGAAACATCGGGAAAATTACAGCGGTTGTTACTTCTGATTTGGTTTTTATTGAAGAACATTCCATGTCAGTGCTTTCCAAGGTTGTTTCTTGTTATCTTGGTATTGTCGTCAGTGTAATTTTGATGTTTACGTTTGATTATCGTATTGGTTTTATTGCGCTGTTTACTTTTAGCTTAGCCTCTTTGGCTTTAAAACAAGTGGAAAAAGTGATTGTAGTCCGTGCCGCCGACCGGCAGGAAAGCCAATCCAGGCTGATTAGCGCTGTTTTAGAATATGTAAAAGGGATTTCAGTGATTAAATCCTTCAATATGACGGAAGAAAGGACAGAAAGAATTTATCAGGAATTTAGGAATCACCGTGATGTGAATATTCACTTTGAAGAAGAGTTTATTCCGCCAAGCATAAATTTTGACCGGGCTTTAGCCCTTGGCACGACGCTTACTGTACTGGCCTCAGCCTATTTTTATTTTAATCATACCATGGAATTATCCATGCTGCTGGTGATGGTGATTTTTGCATTCCAAATCTATCTGCCCTTTAAAATGATCAATGTACTTAGTGTCATGATTAATATTATGAAAAATGCTTTGGACCGTTTTGATTCCATTTGCAATATTGAAAATGTTGATAAAGATGGCAAGGACGTGGTTTTAAAGGCATTTGATATTGAATTTAAAGATGTTTCTTTTGCGTATGAGCAAGAAACAGTAATTAACCATATTAGTTTTCTTGCTCCGGAAAATAGTATGACTGCTTTAGTTGGTAAATCCGGCAGCGGCAAAACGACTGTTGCCAATTTAATTGCCCGGTTTTGGGATATTCAAAGCGGCTCCATTAAAATAGGCGGCGTTGATATTAAAGAAATGACGTTGGATAGTTTGCTTAAGCATATCAGCATGGTTTTTCAGGATGTTTATCTGTTTAATGATACGATTTTGAATAATTTAAGATTAGCCAAGCCTGAGGCAACTATGAATGAAATTATGGATGTTTGTAAAAAAGCCTGCTGCCATGATTTTATTATGGAACTACCGAATGGCTATAACACGGTTGTCGGTGAAGGCGGCTCCTCTCTATCCGGCGGCGAGAAACAGCGGATATCGATTGCCAGAGCTATTTTAAAGGATGCGCCGATTATTCTGTTGGATGAAGCAACAGCCAGTTTGGACCCGGATAATGAAAAACAGATTCAAACTGCGATTAGCGAGCTTGTCAGAAATAAAACGTTAGTGGTGATTGCGCATCGTTTATCGACGATTAAGGAAGCCGACCAAATTCTGGTATTGGACAAAGGCAGGATTATCCAACAGGGCGTGCATCAAAAACTTATTGAAGAGGATGGGCAGTATCATGATTTCTGGCAGCGAAGAATGCAGGCCGGCAGCTGGAAAATCAGTCAGGCTTAAATCTTACATCGCATCGCAGAAGCGATCAATTTCTGTGAAATATAAATTATAAAGCGTACAATGTGCGTATAACAGGGGAGAGAAAAAATGAACAAGCAAACAATCAAAGGGAGAATATTATTACACCTGTTGTTAGGCAGTTCCTTATTTTTAGGTTGTACCGGCGCAGCGGCTGCCGAGGAAGCTGTCGCTGCCGCGGATGAGCAGGCCATCGAGGCTCAGGCAACAGATATGCAAGAGTTCAGCCTGGAGGAATATGTGGTAACAGCGAGCAGAATGCCGACTAAAATCAGTGAGACGGCAACGAATATTACCGTAATTGATCAGGCAATGATTAAACAAAAAAATATAAAAAGTGTTGCCGAAGCACTGATTGATGCCGGGGTGGAAGTTTATTATGAAGGCGGCAGTGTCGGTGACACGGGCGGCATTATTTTAAATGGAGATAGCAGAATCATTGTTTTAGTGAATGGCCGGAAAATTAATGTGGAGCAGAGATTGGAACAGAATAGCCTGGGTTACAATTTAGGGATGCTGCCTAGTGTCGATAATATAGAAAAAATTGAAGTTGTTAGAGGGGCTGCATCCACAATGTATGGAAGTTCTGCTGTCGGCGGCGTAATTAATATTATCACGCGCAAAGGCGCGGAACAGGAGACAACCGCGTATTCGGAATTTGGCAGTTGGAATTCGCGCAACTACGGAATAACGACAGGCGGTAGTACTGGTGAAGACGGGAAAACCACTTATATGGTTACTGCAGGCCGCTGGTCGCAGGATTACTATGAATACAAGGATCATCAAACCGGCGATATCGTAAAAATGCCAAATAGTAAATTTGAAAGAAACAATGCTTCTATCCGCATCGATAATGATTTGGGTAAAGATAGAAATTTAACCTTTTATTATGACCATGTAGATGAAAAAGCCGGAACCCCGATCGCCAAGCCTGGTACGATGCAGTATGACGAGTATGGCAATCCGTATGATATGCACGATGCTGCAGCATTTCGTAAGATTAATCAAGATAATGTGGCTTTGGCTTATCGTTGGAAGCAAGGCGAAAATATCACCAATAATTTTCAAATTTATCGCAATAATTATCGAATGGATTGGCATATGCCGAGTTATAGTTCAATAAGCCGCTATAGGGATAAAGAAGATGGTATTGAATGGAACCAATCCAGGCCTTTAGGTAAAAACAATACCATTGTTTCGGGCTTTGACTGGAAAATGGCTGAAGTTGATGACCGTTCGAATCCTTATCCTGAAAATAAATTGCGAACCTTGGGGATCTATGTGGAAGATCATTGGAAGTTTACGCCGAAATGGACGTTAACCGGCGGTTTCCGTTATGATGACGCCAATAAATATGACAGTGAAAATACCGTCCGATTCAGTCTTAATAAAGAGATAAGTGACAGAAGCAATGCGTTCCTTTCCTGGGGGCAATTTTTCAGAGGCCCTAATGCAATTACTTTATTCAGGCCTTATGATCCTTTGTATCTTCCAAATCCGAATCTTAAACCCGAAACCGGTGATACGTTTACGTTAGGGTATAATACGGTATTAGCCGGGGGGACCAAAATACAGGCCAGTGTGTTTAAAACTGATGTGGAAAATGCATTTGAGTGGACGTATCCTAATGACCCAATTACCGGTAAAGTAACCTCCTATATGGATAATATCGCTGAACAACACAAGCGCGGTTTGGATTTACGGATCAACCACCCTCTTTCCGATGCATGGGATCTGGTATTAGGGTATTCTTATTTGAGAGTCAAACAAGACCGGAAGGACGGTTTGGGAGAACAATATGATATTACCAACAGCAATCCCAATTACTATCAATTAGGCTTTAATTATCACCAGGATGCCTGGAATGTTAATATTATGGGCCGCGGCGCTACCGGCCGTGATACTACCAGAGGAATGTGGTCAGCAGATGGACTTGGGAATCCGATTATCGTGCCGGAAAATGCTTTTTCTTCCAAAAGATATTGGGTTCTTGATATCAGTGCCAGCTATCAAGTGAATGAAGATATTAAAGCTTATGCCAAGGTCTTCAATTTAACCAATCGCGCTTATGAGACGACCTATTTGTGGAATACTGTCGGCAGCCAGCCAATGGCTTCACGCCAGTTTGTGATTGGTGTGGAAGCACGTCTGTAATTGTTATGGTTTTTTACGGGAAGAAGGAAGAAAAGTGCAAGTAAAAAGTTTTCTGAAGCTAAACAAGAGAAAATGGCTTTACGGGCTAATCGCTATCGGGGCAGTTATCTTGGTTGCCGGCAGTTTCCTGGGGAAGGACCGAGCGAAGCCAGCCGCTGCCAATATTCCGTTGGTCCGGACAAAACTTATCGGCAGCGCGGACAAGTCTGCTGCTTATAATTATGCCGGCGAGGTGCGCGGTCGTTACGAAAGCCAGCTGGCTTTTCAAGTGGGCGGTAAAGTGAGCAAGCGTTTTGTGGATGTGGGCATGGCTGTCCAGGCGGGCGATATTTTAATGCGGATCGATCCTAAGGATGTTAACGAAGTTATCCATAGCAATTCCGCGCAGCTAGCTGCCGCGCAAGCGCGGCAGAAACTTGCGGAAAGGAATTTGGCCCGTTATCAACAATTATATGCCCAAGCTGCTGTCAGTCGCTCTGAACTTGATGATTATCAAAATGCTTATGATGTAGCCAGCGCTGAAATCCGTCAGGCGACAGCGCAGTATGAACAAGGCTCCAACCAGCTGGGTTATACTCAGCTGGTTGCTGAGCGATCAGGAGTTGTATCCTATATCGGAGCGGAAACCGGGCAAGTGGTCAGTGCCGGTGAAACGGTGCTGACGCTGGTGTATGATGGTGAACGGGAGGTTGAGATTCATGTGCCGGAGAACCGTCTAAAAGAATTAAAGGAACAGCCTGAATGTGAGGTAACATTTTGGGCTCTGCCCGAGGCAAGGGTTGAAGGCCGGGTCCGGGAAATTGCGCCGATGGCCAATGCGCTTACCCGGACTTATCAAGTCCGGATTTCCTTGGTCAATCCGCCGCCTGAAGTAAATTTGGGCATGACTGCGGCTGTTAAGCTGAAACAGGGTGCCCATTCCAGCGTACCCACCATTCCCTTGACAGCATTGTATCAAACCGGGAACCAACCGTGTGTTTGGGTCGTTCAGGATAATTGGGTTACGTTGCGGGTTGTTGAGGTGGGCCTGCAAGATAATGATTCGGTACAAATACTGTCAGGGCTCCAAGACGGCGAAGTTATTGTGACAGCGGGAGTCCATAAATTGCAAGAAAAACAGCAAATTCAAGTGATTGGGATTCAATGATATGGGGAAATTAAATTTAACAGAATGGGCGCTTAACCATAGGCAATTGGTTTACTATTTTATCATGATCGTTTTTATGGCCGGAATAGTT
This sequence comes from uncultured Selenomonadales bacterium, assembly GCA_946407015.1. GTDB lineage: Bacteria > Bacillota > Negativicutes > DSM-1736 > Dendrosporobacteraceae > CAMJML01. The sequence goes on from CAMJML010000004.1 coordinate 213,457, forward strand.
TCTTATCAGGATTTAGGACGGATGGAGGATCCCGACTTTACGTTGCGTTTGATGGTCGTGTCTGCCAGCTGGCCCGGAGCTACTGCCCGGCAAATGGAAGAGCAGGTTACCGACAAATTGGAAAGAAAATTGCAGGATACACCGGGGCTGGATTATATCATGAGTTATTCAACCCCCGGGCAGTGTGTTATTTATGTTGCCTTAAAAGATGATGAGGTTAAAGGCAGCCAGGTCCGGCAAACGTGGTTGGAAGTGCGCAATATGGTGGAGGAAATTAAAACTGCCTTGCCGGCAGGCGTCAATGGTCCTTATTGCAATGACCGGTTTGATGATGTTTTTGGCTGTATTTATGCTTTGACAGGGCCTGACTATAGTTATGAGGAGCTAAGAGCAGAGGCTGAGCGGATTCGCCGTTCGCTGGTTAACCTTCCCAGTGTCAAAAAAATTGAGCTGCAGGGCGTTCAAACGGAAAAAATATATATCGAAATGGAAAATGCCAAATTAGCCCGGTTAGGCCTTGCCCCTTCCGATATGATGAACGCGGTGTATAACCATAATGTGATGAGCCCTTCAGGTATGCTGGAAACGGAGAGCAGTAATTTATATTTACGGATAAGCGGCAGATTTAATCATATTGAAGATTTAAAAAATATGCCTATTTATGCGAATGGGCAAAGTTTTCGTTTAGCTGATATTGCTAAGATTTATCGCGCTTATAGTGACCCGGCTGACCCGAAAATGTTTTTTAACGGCCAACCGGCAATTGGTCTGGCTTTGTCAATGGATACAGGCGGAAACATTATTAAGCTTGGTGAGAATTTAGATCAGGCTCTTTTGAAACTCAAACAGCAGCTGCCTTTAGGTATGGAGCTGGATATTGTAGCGAATCAACCGGAAGTTGTACAGCGATCCATTCATGATTTTGTAAGGTCTTTGGCAGAAGCGATCATCATTGTATTGGTTGTTTGTTTTTTTAGTTTGGGAATACGCTCCGGGCTTGTAGTAGCTATGGGTATCCCTTTGGTTATTTGCGGTGTTTTTTTCGTGATGAAAATGCTCGGAATCGATCTTCATAAAATTTCTTTAGGCGCATTGATTATCTCTTTAGGTTTACTGGTTGATGATGCGATTATTGCCATTGAGATGATGAAGGTTAAGCTGCAAGGGGGAATGGGGCGTTTTGCGGCTGCCTGTTACGCTTACCGGGTTACTTCTTTCCCCATGCTTACCGGGACATTAATTACCTGCGCCGGTTTTATTCCGATGGGCTTTTCTGAGGGAACAGCTTCTGAATTTATCGGCAGTATTTTTTGGGTCATTACGATAGCTCTTTTGATTTCCTGGGTTGTCTCGGTATTAGTAACGCCGTTGTTAGGTTATAGCTTATTGAAAAGTTCTGCTGATGAGGGTTTAACAAAAAATAATATTTATAATACCCGCTTTTATCATCAATTTAGAACCGTTTTAGTTTGGTGTTTATCTCATCGCAAGAAAGTATTAATCGGTACTTTAGCTGCGTTTATCGGTTCGGTTTTTCTAATGGGTATCGTGAAACAGGAATTCTTTCCTGAATCCTCGCGGTCGGAGATTGTTATCGATATGCGGTTGCCGCAAGGCGCTTCTGTGAAAGCCACTGAACGGGAAGCCAAACGGTTTATTGAAAAGCTGACAATGGATGCTGAGTTAACAAGCTATTCTTATTATGTTGGCAAAGGAGCGCCAAGATTTATTTTAACCGGTGATGCAGAATTTCCTAATACCAATTTAGCTCAATTTGTTATTGTTGCTAAGGATGTAGCGGTGAGGGATAGGCTGGCTAAAAAGGCCAGGGAATTATTAAGTGCTGAATTTCCGGAAGTACGCGGTAATGTGAAGTTTTTAAAAACAGGTCCGTCTTATCCCTATCCGGTTAATTTGCGCGTGACAGGTGAAGATCATGATCAGGTCCGTAACATAGCGGAACAAGTTGTAGCTAAAATGAAGCATAATCCAATCATAACCGATGTTAATCTTGATTGGAGCGAGAAAAGTCAGGTATTAAAACTTGAGGTGGATCAAGATAAAGCCAGAATGTTAGGCGTTGATAACCAAACGCTTGCTGCTAATCTTCAAGCCCTGTTGTCAGGTTCCACGATTGCTGAATTTCGGGAAAAGGACAGGACGATCGGTATTGTTTTCCGGCTTGACCAGGAAAGCCGTAATCATTTGCTGCTGCTTAAGGATATCAATATTCCGGCGGGTAATGGCTATGTGCCGTTAGATCAGATCGCCAAAATTAGCTATGCGGCGGAGGAAGGATTAATTTGGCGGCGTGATTTACAGCCAACCATTACTGTGCAGGCCAATACCATTGAAGGCATCCTCAGCAATGATGCTACGCAGGCCGTTTATGACAGTCTGGACGGTCTGCGGGCAGAGCTGCCTAGTGGTTATCGCATCGACATTGGCGGCTCTTTGGAGATGAGCTTAAAAGCAAATGGCTGGGTAATGCAGCTTGTGCCGGTTATGATTTTAGCGATTATTACTTTGTTAATGGTACAGCTAAAAAATATTCCTAAAATGCTGCTGACTTTACTTACTGCCCCAATGGGGCTGATTGGGGTTAGTATCATCCTGTTATTGACTGACAGGCCCATGGGATTTGTTGTGCAGCTGGCTATTTTGGCCTTATCGGGAATCATCATGCGGAATTCGGTGATTCTCATTGATCAAATTGAACAACATATCGAAGATGGCGAACATCCCTGGGATGCTATTGTGAATGCCGCTATTTCCCGGTTTAGGCCAATTATGCTTACTGCGGCAGCGACAATTCTGGCGATGATACCATTAGTTTCCAATGATTTCTGGGGTCCTATGGCAGTCGCTATAGCAGGCGGACTTTTGGGGGCAACAATCCTTACTTTGTTAATACTGCCTGTGATGTATGCTGCTTGGTATAAAATCCCTCAGCGGGATGATAACGCAGAATGATCTTAGATCATTCTGCGTTATCGGTACCAGTATCCCGAATACCATAAAAGTTATCCTGTTTGTCCTAGAAAAAAAGGGAAAAATAGGATATTATTAATGATAATGATAATCAGTATCGACAATAATGTAAATAGTGATGTTGTTTAGTTGCTTTCTAGAATAAGTCTTGTTTGTTTATAAGGGGTGGATAAATTGTTACAAGAAAACCTTGAGGATCAAATGAACGATGTGATTTATCCATGAGTAAAATAAAAAATGATTTGTTTCAAGTGTTAGAAAAAGTACCATTGGCGCCGTCATTACCGATTAGAGCTGCCGCGGATTGCGGTTTTTTTCAAAAGGAACATACCATCAACGCCAGGGAATGGCAGACAATTAAAACATTTGCTTTACATTATGAGTGTTCAGTTTTGGCTATTTTGCTTGCCGCTTTGGGCGAGGTGATTAGCAGGTGGAGTTCAGGAACTCCTTTTAGTATTGTTTTAGGGCATAAAGAAGGTCATGCTTCTGGTCCTGACTGTTTATTTCCTATTGTGTTTAGGCCGGACAATTTGAGTCCTTGGTGTGAATGCTGTCAAAAAGTGGAGTCGCAGTTAAGAGGCTTGGAGCAGGGGAACTTTACATTTGATATTGATGATAGTGGGAAAGATGAAGCTATCATTTATTTGTCAAATGACGCAAGTGATTTTAATTTTTGTCCTGCGATTCATTGTGGTGAAGGTGATAACAGCTGTTTTTCTCCTGAAAAAGTACAGAAAATTGGTCTGCATTGTTCGGTTTTAGAAGGCGAATTTGGGCTCAAGGTTGCTTGGAGCGCTCCGGAGAAGCTTTTCCTTGACGATATGCTTGCCGCAATGTTTGATGCGAATCGTTTATTGCTGAATTGGCTGCTTGAAGGGAAATGGGAACAAAAGATTCCTGAACTGCTTCCGGAAAAACAAAGGTTAGTTCGCCAGGCAGTGAATGATACGTTTTTTTCTGTAGACAGCAGACTAATTCACCAAAGTTTTTTTCAACAAGCTCAGGATAACCCTGAAAGAGCGGCTTTATTTTGGCAAGAGGATGATCAATATCAAAGCATGACTTATGGGGAATTGGTCAATAAGGTGCTTAGCTTGGTGACGGTGCTTTTGGAACAAGGGGTCAAAAAGGGAGACAATGTAGCAGTTAGTTTAGCAAGGGGCCCAAGACAGATTATTGCTGTTTTAGCGGTGCTGGCGGCCGGTGCGGCTTATGTTCCTGTTAATTTGAGTCAGCCTATGGAACGGAGAGACAGAATATACCGTATAAGTAAAATCAAACACTTGCTAACGGACAGGAATGGCGTGGCAATTTTTGAGTCCAAAGAAAACTTAGCCATTATTTTGGTTGAGGATGGTGAGCGGCAAATTCCTGCTCCGGATTTTGTAAAGGTTTCTCCTGATTCTACCGCTTATATTATTTTTACTTCCGGTTCTACTGGCGAACCTAAAGGCGTAGAAATTGCTCATCAGGCCGCTTATAACACCGTTCAGGATATTAATATCCGTTATAGGGTGAATGAATCGGATCGGGTTTTGGCTGTATCCGCTTTGGAGTTTGACCTTTCTGTTTATGATATTTTTGGCATCCTTTCTTTAGGAGGCGCTTTAGTGCTGCAGCAAGAAGGCGAGGAGCGTGAGGCCGGAAGCTGGTTGAAGCTTATTCGTGATTGGAGGGTGACGATTTGGAATTCGGTACCGGCGTTATTGAATATGCTGCTTGCGGCAGCTGATGAACTTTCGTCATTGCGGCTTGTTTTATTATCAGGAGATTGGATTGGTTTGGATTTATATGGAAAGTTAAAAATGAAATCGCCGAATTGTAAAATGATTGGCTTGGGCGGAGCAACAGAAGCTTCTATTTGGTCTAATTATTTTGAAATAGAAAAAGTGGAAGATGCATGGCTTTCCATACCTTATGGCAAACCGCTAAGCAATCAGAGGTTTCGAGTTGTGGATAAGCTTGGCCGCGATTGCCCTGATTGGGTTGCAGGTGAACTTTGGATTGGCGGCGATGGTGTGGCCAAAGGTTATTACAACAATGCTGAATTGACAGCCAGGAGTTTTATTAAGGAAGGAAATCAGCGTTGGTATCGAACAGGCGATTTGGGACGGTATTGGCCGGACGGAAATATTGAGTTTCTTGGCAGAGTCGATCAGCAAGTTAAATTTAGGGGTTATCGGATTGAACTTGGAGAAATAGAGACAATTTTGCGGCACTATTCCGGGGCTGTTCAAGCTGTGACAATAATGTCCTCGCAAAATGGGTTGCAGCACCTTTATGCCGTAATTGCAGCTGAAGGAAATTCTTCGGCAATGAAAGTGCTTGAGTCAGCCGACACTGTCGAATTTGATTCCGTTAGAATTGAAAATTGGGAAAAACAAGCTAAAATTGCGGAAGCTTTTATTGTAAATTTATTAGGGCTAAACAACCTGCAATATAGTCAGGAAACCATAACTGCATTGAAAAACAGGCTATGTCTTATCGACAGTTATGGTCCGTTAATTCAGATGTGGTTAACCTGGCTTGAGGAAAGAGAAGTCATTGCGTTTTCTGAGTCTGTTTTAGAAGCCGGGGCAAGATTCCAAGAGGTATTTGCCTTTGCTGAACAGTTTACTAAAAGTGTACCTGATGTCAGCGCCGTAATGATCGATATGGGGTTAACAGGCATAGGCATCAAATTGTTTCAAAAATTAAAGCTATACAGAGATATTCTTTGCGGTGAGATTTCCCCGGTAGTTCTTTTAGATGATGAACTTTTGTCTCCGGAGAGTTTAACTTCTATAGATCCAGGAACAAATGAAGGAATAAGATTGATAGCCGAGAGGATAAGGCAGCTGGTAAAACAGACCGGAAGACCGCTGCGTGCAGCTCTTTTAGAAGGAAGAAGGGGCATTATTACTGCTAAGCTGCTGGATTTGTTAGAGCCGGAGGAAATAGAACTGACTTTGTTTGAGTCCGCTTCGTCGATGATTGAGGCGGCTAAAGAGAGATTCTTGAATAGGAAGCAGGTTATTCAGTATTATCAATTGTTGGGAAATGTCGTGCCTGGGGAAGTTCGGTATTCTTATGATCTTGTTTTAGCCATAAATTCACTGCATCGTTATCCTGAGCCTAAACAAGGGATTCAGATAGCTGAAATTATGCTTAACAAAAACGGCAAGCTATTTATTTTAGAGCATTGTGAATTGACACCAATAGCTAAAATAACAGCCGCTGTTTTAGAAAAAGGATTTTCCAATTTGAACTTTGAACGACGCCGGAAGGGCAACCCCATGTTGACAGCCCGGCAGTGGCAAACCGTTTTACAAAGCGTTGGTTTTGAACAGCTGAATTCTATGCCGATTAAAGGTTCTTTTACTGAATTTATTGAGGGCAGTTGTTCGGACAACATGGTAAAGCTCAAGGCAGATGAGATTTTAGCGTTTGCAGCTAACTATTTGCCAAATCATATGCTGCCGGAAAAAATTGAAATATTACCGTGGATTCCTTTGAATAGCAATAACAAAGTGGATCGTAAAGCAATTGAAAAGATATTCGAGCTCCAAAATACCGCGAATGTGGAGACAGAAGTTCTGGACGGTATGGAATATGAGATCGCACAAATCTGGAAAAGCCTTTTACATATAGAGGCTGTTGGCAGTAAACAAGGTTTTTTTGAATTAGGGGGAGATAGCTTGCTTGCCACCCGCTTTATTGTAGAAGTAAAAGAGAAATACGGGATCGATGTTTCGCTTAGAAAGCTGCTTGATTCTCCAACCTTATGTGAAATAGCGGCTTGTATTGAAGAAAATATGATCGACATCAACCAACCCATGGAGGAAGGAGAAATATGATCGGTATTATTGGCGGTTATGGCGATGTTGGTTTGGAGGCGGCGAGGGCTTTTTTGAAGCTTGGAAAAAGCAATTTGAAAATAGGCGGCAGAAACCCTCAGGCAGTAAGCAGTGAAATTAGAAGTGAGTTTTCTACTGCTGAATGGGCAGCTGTTGATATTCATAATGTCCAAAGTTTAGCGTCTTTTTGTCAAGATTGTAATTTGATCGTAAATTGTGCGGGTCCGTCAAGCCGGTTTTCTGCCCGGGTAGCTCAACTGTGTTTAGAAAAAGGTTGTCATTGTGTTGATGCAGGTACAGATGACAAGTTAGCAACATTACAAGAACAATCAGGTGAAACAGTTGTTATTCATGCTGCGGGGGCGATACCGGGACTATCCGGCTTATTGCCGCGTTGGCTGGGAGCTTCTTTTGATAAAGTCGATTCCCTGATTTCTTACACGGGTATGCTGGATGAGTTTACGGCTGCTGCGGCTGAGGATTATCTCGCCGGGGTAATAAAAGCTAATAAGCCATTAGCAGCTTGGCAAGATGGGGAATGTATGATCGGGGTACTGAGAAAACAAAAGGCTGAGCTGCCCTTTTTTCCGCATGAAGTTACTTTATATCCGTATTTTGATAAAGAAACCGAATTTGTGGCGAAATCCTTGGGATTACATGATGGTAAATGGTATTTAGCCAATGAAGGCAGCCGGGTCGCGGCTTTACTGGAAGAAATCAGCATTCAATTTTGGACAAATCCTAAGGCTGCGGTTGAACGTATTTGCCAGGCTTCTAAACTGGATGCTGCAGGCAGAGAAAAGTATCTAAGATTTATTATGCAGCTTGATGGCTTCATTCATGGCAGTAAAGCAACGCGCACGTTAGTCTTACAGGCAGAGAAACCCTCAGCCGTCATTGGTTCGGCAGCAGCAGCAGCAGGTGTTGCTGTCTTAGCAGGAAATGTGCCGGCAGGAGTCAGGCCTCTTTCGGAAATTGCTGCACTGAATATCGTGATCGATAAATTACAAGAATTAGGCTGTCAGAGTATGTTCAAGGTAGTTGATCTTTCGATAGAACAATTATTACAACCCATGGAAGGTGAACTATGAAAAAAATAAAGACCATCGTATGCGGTTCTTCCTTTGGCCAATTTTATATGGAAGCTTTACAGCTATTGCCTGAAGAATTTGAATTTGTGGGTTTGCTTGCCCAAGGAAGTGAAAGGTCCAGAAAGTGTGCCCGATATCATGGTATTGCGCTCTATACAGAGGTTAGCGAAGTTCCGGCAGATGTCGAACTGGCTTGTGTCGTATTACGGTCAGGTATATTAGGCGGTAAAGGTACTGAAGTATCTTTGGCGCTGCTTGAGCGGGGTATCCATGTTATTCATGAACAACCTATTCATCATAAAGATATGGCCTTGTGCTTAAAAAAGGCCAATGAAAAAAAAGCAGTCTTTTCTACAGGCAATTTATATGTCCATTTACCGGCGGTAAAAAGATTTATAGCCTGTGCTAAGGCTTTAGCGGAAAAACAAAAGATACTTTATGTTGATGCGGCTTTTGCTTCTCAGGTATCTTATCCGATGATGCATATTCTTCTGGAAGTGCTGCCGTCAATACGTCCCTGGCAGACGAAAGAGGCAAGTCATGCAGATGGGCCTTTTCAAGTTTTAACAGGGACGCTGGGTAAAATCCCCACGATTTTTCGTGTGAATAACGAAGTTAACCCGAATGACCCGGATAATTATCTGCGGTTACTTCATAATGTTGTTATCGGTTCAGAGGCGGGAAATTTATGTTTAAGTGATACTCATGGAGATGTTATTTGGCGTCCGAGACTGCATGTACCTGACCATTTAAGCATGATGAGCGATATTGCCGGAGCTGAAGTGGATTATATGCTGGAAAACAGTAATGAAGTTTTATGGTCTTCGCCGCCGGCTAGTTATAAAAAAATTCTTTCCCAATATTGGCCTCATGCAATTAAGCAGGATTTACTGACTATGAAACAACTGATCAATGGTCAATTCAATGTCACGATGAAAGTCCAGCAAGAATTGTTATGTTCCAGACAGTGGCAAGAAATAAGTTCGGCTTTCGGCTATCCGTCTTTACGTCCGGATGCCAGTCATCAACCGTTATCTGCCCGTGTTTTTAAGGAAGTTGTCGCAAAAATTCCTGATGATCCTTTTATGGAGAAAAGACGGTTAGAAGATGAAGGCAACACTGATTTATCAACCTGTACTGAATTTGCCGATCAAGAACTTGGGGCAATCGATGCCAATAAAGTAACACTGTTTGCAGCTAGAATCAAAGAAGCTGTTTTTTCTACGATCATTCATACGTTGCAAAAACAAGGCGCTCTGCTTGATCCGGAAAAGGGACAAAGCAAGTCAGCTATATTGGCAACATTGGATTTGCTTCCCAGGCACGAATATTTGGTTACGCGCTGGCTGGATCTTTTGGCAGAAAATAATTACCTGAAAAGCAACAATAATCTTTATTATGGTTGTGGCCCGGTTGCTGGAGAAACAGTGAGTGCTGCCTGGAAAACGGTCAGAGAAGTTTGGGACAACAAGCTTGGCTCACCGCTGACTATGGATTATATTGTTCAAAATGCTGAAAATTTACCGCAGTTAATGAATGGGCAAATAGATCCTGTTTGGCTTATGTTCCCTGAAGGTAAAATGGATTATGCAAATTCTTGTTACCGCGATGTACTTGCCCGTTATTTAAATAAAACAATGTCAGAAGCAGTCCTTCGAATTAGTGCTATTCAAAAGAAGGAAAAACCGGATGAGAAGAAGCTGAGAATTGTAGAGATCGGAGCCGGTACGGGGGCTACTACCGATGAGGTATTACCAAGATTGAGAGAAAAAGTACGTGATTTAGAACTGAGTTATTGTTTTACCGATGTTTCTAATTATTTTGTAGTTGCCGCCCGTAATAAATATCAAGATTATCCGTGGATGAAGTATCAAGTCGTGGATATTGACACTGATTTTCAGGAGCAAAATTTAGAACTTAATAGTGCGGAGATTATGATTGCTGCAGGCGTTATAGACAATTCTTATGATTTGGAGAAAACACTGCATGGTTTAATGAAGGTTTTGGTGCCAGGCGGCTGGTTAATTATGACAGAACCAATCGTTGACTTTCCTCAAATGTTAATATCTCAAGGGTTTATGAGACCCGTAGATGACAGGGAAATTACTGAGACAATATTCAGGCCAATAAAAGTATGGCAGGAAATATTCAAGAAAATAGGCGCAGCAGAAGTTATCACACTTCCAGAGGATAGGCATCCTCTGGACCCCCTGGGGCAAAAGTTATTTATAGTAAGAAATTCTTTAGCTGAGTAACTAGCTGAAATAAAAATTAGATAAAAAAATGGATGGCGGGGAGAAAAAAGATGTTTAAATGCAGTCAGCTTGTTTGCAGGGTAGAGGATATTAAACAAGTCGTTAAGGATTATGAAGCTTTAGGTTTTGATGTTCAATGGGGCTCTAACCCTAAAAATTCTCAAAATGCTTTCCTATGGTTTGAAACAGGACCGCATATTGAATTTTTTAGGATACCAAGACCATTAAAATGCATGAAATACCCGTTTTCCTGGTTTCTTGGCAAAGCAGCGGGAAAACGCTGGGAATATTGGTTTGATTGTCCTCATGGCTGGTGTGATATAGCGTTGGAAACCTACCGGGAAAATCATGAAGGTCCTTCTGATGCAGAGTTCAACTATCAAGAGCTGGTAAAAGTAAAAAATACTTTTGATAACCTTGGCCTTAATGCCTCTAAAGTGATTAAGGGCGGCAGAACGAAACCAAATGGAGAAAAAGTTAAGTATAGCTTTTTTGCACCCGAAGCGGTTGGCCTTCCTTTCTTTCTATCCCATTACGATCCACCACAAAGGCCTGAGAAAGTTCATCATGCTAACGGGGTTACCGGTATTGCCTGGATTAGGGTAGGCGTTACAGAAGATTTGATTGATATGTACAGGCAGCTTACTCTGAATGATACCTGGATAAGACTGGAGGCAGCCCCTAGAAACGGCATTTTGGAAGTGGGTTTACGTGGTAATATCAACAAAGAGTTTGATAAAAAAAACTTGCATGGAGCTGTGTTTTCTACAGCGGCAGATAGTTAAGAAAGCTGGAGGACGGAAAATATGCACAATAGCTCGGCTGATGTAAATAGTTTGGTAACGCGATTGAGAAGTGAAGGCGTTGCTTTATGGGAAGACGCAGGTAAACTACGCTATAGAGCTCCTCAAGGCATGTTGGCTGCAAGTGATTTAGAGATATTAAAGCAACATAGAGAAGAAATTTTAGCGTTCTTAAAGTCAGAACAAGAAACACAGGCAGTTAAGCTTAGACCTGAAGAAAGATATGAGCCATTTCCTTTAACCGATGTCCAGGCTGCTTATTTACTTGGACGCAGTGATGTTTTCGATTATGGCGGTACTGCTTGTCATATTTATTTTGAATTAAATTATCCTGAACTTGAAATACAGCGTGTCACAGAAATTTGGAATCGGTTGATAGCCCGGCATGATATGTTAAGGGCGACTATGAAAGAGGACGGCTATCAGCAAGTACAGGAAAAGACACCGTGGTTTGAGGTGGAATATCAGGATATCGGCATTTTGGAAGCAACAGCGGCTAAAGAAAAACTGGCAGCGTTAAGAGAAGAAATGGGCCATCGTGTTTATCCGGCTAACTCCTGGCCAATGTTTGATATTAAAGTAACTAAAACGGCTCAAGATACTATTTTTCATTTTTCAATAGAATTTTTGATTGCCGATTGGGCCAGTATCTGGCAACTTGTTTCAGAATTTGAAACACTATATTACCAACCGCAAAAGAAGCTTCCTGAATTTGAACTTAGTTTTCGTGATTATGTGCTAGCTGAGAGAAAGCTGCGTGAAACTGACCAATATAAACGAGACAGAGATTATTGGCTGAACTGTATGGATACTTTACCGCCAGCACCTGACTTGCCGCGTACTCTAGCTCAAAACATTTCTGAAAAGGTGCGTTTTAGCCGTCGCTTTTTACAGTTGGCGCCTGCGGTGTGGCAGCAGTTTAAAGAGAAGGCGCAGCAGCATGGATTGACACCAACGATTGCTGTGATGACTGCTTATGCTGCAACGATAGAAAAATGGAGCCATAATAAGGAATTTTGTTTAAATCTTACTGTCTTAAATAGATTGCCTCTTCATGCAGAGGTTAACGATATTATGGGTGACTTTACTTCCGTAAACTTATTAGCCGTAGATTGTACTACGGGCAAATCATTTGCAGATCAGGCAAAAGCTTTAAAGGCCCAGCTTTTTGATGATTTAGATCATCGTTTATTTTCCGGTGTTGAAGTCATGAGAGAACTAGCACGCCGGCGCGGACGGGAAGCCGCTTTAATGCCGATTGTATTTACTAGTGCGATTGGTCTGCTGCAAGCGACTGAGCAAGCTGAAATGAAGGGCAGATTTACAGGGGAAGGTATCAGCCAAACGCCGCAGGTCTTTATTGATTGTCAAGCGATGGATGGCAGTCATGGACTGCAAGTGAATTGGGATGTTCGCGAAGGTGTTTTCCCGGAAAATATGATTGATGATATGTTTCATTCTTTTGCGATAGTTTTAAATCAGCTGGCGCAAACCGATCAAGCCTGGAAGCTTAGCCATGTTGTGAATTTGCCGGAATGGCAAATAAAAGAGCGCCAGGCTGCTAATGCCACCAAAGGGGAGATACCGGATTATTTTCTGCATAGCAAGATCATTGAAAAAGCAAAAGAAACTCCCGGCAAGGTTGCGGTTATTGACGGACATGGCCGATTTACTTATGAAGAAATTATGCTGAGAGCTTCGGCAGTAGCTGAAGAATTGAAAAAGGCGGGCTGCAAAGAGCAAGATAGAGTTGCGGTGATTATGGATAAATCAGCTTATCAGGTTATCTCGGTCTTAGGTGTTTTATCCGTAGGGGCTGTTTATGTTCCTATTGATGTTACTCAGCCGCTGCTTCGCCAGACAGCTATTTTAGACAAGGCGGAAATCGTGCATGTTTTGGCTTGTGGCAGCAACCTGCTTAGCTGGCCGGAACACACCAAGGTTATTCCGGTAGATACCCTAAACCCGCTTCAGGAAAATAGTATTGTTGAAACCGGAGATCCTGATCAACCGGCTTATATGATTCATACGTCAGGTTCGACAGGACAACCAAAAGGGGTTGTCATTACTCACCGGGCCGCTGTTAATACGATAGAAGATATTAATGACCGCTTCCGGGTTTCTGAGGCAGACAAAGTATTAGGATTGGCGCAATTGAGCTTTGATTTATCTGTTTATGATATTTTTGGAATTTTATCCAGAGGCGGTACGTTAGTTTATCCCGCTGTTGATCAACAGACAGATCCCGGACATTTACTGGAATTGTTTCATGAACATAAAATTACTATTTGGAACTCTGTGCCGGCAATGATGCAGATGTTAATTGTTTCCCTGCAGGATAGTCAGGCGGCGAAGTTAGCCAGTCTTAGAGTAGCCTTGTTATCGGGTGACTGGATTCCGCTAAATTTGCCTGATATGCTGGTAAAACTTATTCCTCATGTTCAGGTGGTTAGTTTAGGCGGGGCTACGGAAGCTTCGATCTGGTCCATTTATCATGTATATAAGCAATTACTGCCGGAATGGAATAGCATTCCCTATGGCAGACCTCTGACCAATCAAGGCTGGCGTGTTTTAGATCAAAATAGGAATGATTGTCCTGTGTGGGTAACTGGAGAGTTATATATTACCGGAATTGGTCTAGCGCAAGGTTATTTTGGTGATCCGGCAGGTACAGGAGAACATTTTTTTAAACACCCTGTTGATGGCGAAAAGCTTTATCGCACCGGTGATATGGGGAGATATGTTCCCGGTGGAGAAATTGAATTTTTAGGCCGCCAGGATAATCAGGTTAAAATCAGGGGTTACAGGGTTGAGCTTGGTGAAATCGAAGCCGCCCTTTTAAAATATCCAGCTGTTACGCAAGCTGTGGTGATAGTGGAGACAGTCGGTGACAGTAAGGCGCTTGTTGGTTTTGTTGAAACCAATACGGTCGACACCGAAGTGAATACCACTGAAATGATAGATTTCTTAACAGAACGTTTGCCTAATTATATGGTTCCGGCGCAATTTAATAGAATAGAGTCATGGCCGCTTACCCGTAATGGGAAGATTGACCGTAAGGCTTTACTGAATTGGAATAAGGGTACAGATGAATCTTCGGAAGATACGGGTGAGAGGTTGGCAGCAAGTCCATTAGTTGAGCAAATCACAAAAGCTTGGACGGAATCTTTGGGTATTCCTACCATTAGTCCTGCTAAAAGCTTTTATGACTATGGGGCGGATTCGCTGATTATGGCGCAAGTAGCAGGTAAATTGCGTGACTTATTTGCCCGGGAGCCATTTAAATATGATATTCCTTTTGATACATTACTTAGGCAAATGCTGAATTATTCCACTTTAGCTGCTTTGGTTGAATTTGTAGAAACCAGGGAGAAAGACCTGCTTCATAGTAAAAATGGTACTTCAGCTTTAACGCAGCAAGCAAGTCCGGACAGTTATGGTGTATTTACTTCTTATGGCGGTGGCGAAGAAGGTCCTCTCAGAGTCGTTTTTCATGCCGGTATGGGAACCATGAATTGTTTCCGTTTCTTGCTGAAACATTTGGATACGCAGCAAGCAGGACCTGTTATTGGTATAACCATAGCAGATACACAAAGGTATTGTGCTTTAGATGATTTAGAAATTGCTGAGCAATTAGCGGATGAGTATGCGGAACGAATCATTGAAACAGGGCACACCGATGTTCAATTGATTGGTTATTGTATCGGTGGCTTGGTCGCTCTTGAAGTTTCCAGAAGACTATTGGAAAGAGGCGTAAATGTAGCTGATCTGGTGCTTATTAGCAGCCACCCCATTCTTCATGATATTAAAGATGATTTGCTGATAGAGGCGCTTTTTGTTCCCAATATTGGTGTTTCACTTAGTGACACCAGTTTATGTGACTTAAGTCCTGAGGAACTTGGCCATGGCTTCCTGCATATATTTGAAAACCATACGCAGGGTGTGCCTGAAGATGCTTCTATAACCGTGAGCGGCGATGAGATTTTGGATAAAGTCGGTGCATTATTTAGAAAGCTTGCTGCTACTCCGCGGAGTGACCGCTTTGCTGCCTATGCGGATGCGATTGCTAAGAAGCAGGGGAATAGTATGCCTGCTGAAATGGCTGAAGGGATGTTTAAAGTATTTCATAAGAGTTTAAAATCGGCTTTATTTAAACCCGAACCCTATATGGGGGATATTCGGTTCTTATTAGCTGAAGAACCCTTTCTCTTTAGCGGTTATGACGAGGATACGCTTAATTTCTGGCAAGACATTTGTCTTGGTGAGTTTGCAGTACAAAGAATTAAGGGTAATCATATTACTTGTATTGAAACAGAACCTAATGCGACGAAGCTTGCTAAGCTGGTGCTTGAAGGTATTAATACAGATACGGGGAGTAGTAAAAATGTTTCAGGAAAAGACACCTTGGCTGCCGGTCTCGCCAGCGGCCAATGATCAAATTCGCATTTTTTGTTTTCCTTTTGCCGGAGGCGGAGCTTCCAGTTATCGGGATTGGCAGAAGTTTTTTCCGAAAACTGCCGGGGTATATCCAATTCAATTGCCAGGGAGGGAAAATCGCATTGCAGATCAACTATTTACCGATATGGTTGATCTGGCAGCTGAAATTTCTAAAGTTTTAAGACCCTACTTAACCAAGCCCTTTGTCTTCTTTGGTCATAGTTTAGGTGCAAGAATAGCCTTTGAAGTTGTGCGTGTGGTGCGCCGGATTTGGCAACTAGAGCCATGCCATTTAATTGTTTCAGGCAGCCGGGCTCCTCATATTCCGGAGCCGAAACCCTTGCATCATTTAACTGATGAGGATTTTGTTAATGAATTAAGGCGTTTTTCCGGCACCCCAGAGGCAATTTTACAAAATAAAGAGTTGATGGAATTATTTATTCCTATATTACGAGCTGATTTTATGGTTGATGAAACCTATGTTTATTTGCCGGAAGAACCGATAGCCTGCCCGATATCGGCATTCGGGGGGACAGCCGATCCTGAGGCTGAGCCAAGCGATTTAGCAGCTTGGCAGCAGCATACCAGTAATAGCTTTAACCTTGAAATGATTGAAGGAGATCACTTTTTTCTTCAATCCAATAAGGACGTGCTGCTAAATTTTGTAAAAGATATTGTTTTGAAATATTCAACTGCCAGGAGGATTGGTTGAATAACGAGCGCTGCCCAATTGTGAAATTAAATTAGTTTAGAAAATAAAACGCAAAATACATATTTTTATTTAGCCTAATTTAATCATACAGGGGAGGAAGAAGGATGAAAGTAAATAGCAGCAGGGAAGAGTGGTTTGCCCAGGCTGAAAAGAGATTTGAAGATTTGGGGATTTGGGAAAAAATTACCTATGGAGAACGTTTAAGGGAGTGGGCAGCCACGTATAAAGACCGAATCGCTTTGATCGAAGATCATGTTCGGTTAACTTATCAAGACCTTGATCAAAAAGCGGATGAATTAGCTTTTGGTTTTTATCATATGGGGATCAAAAAAGGTGATAACGTGGCAGTTCAGCTGCCCAATACCATTTCCTTCTTTGTTACTTGTTTTGCTCTTTTTAGAATTGGCGCTGTACCGGTGTTGATTCTGCCTGCGCAGCGAGAAGCTGATATCAGTGGAATTTTAGAAGTAGCCCAACCTGTTGCCTATATCATTCCTACCACTTATTTAGGGTTTAATTATGAAGAATTGGCTGCTCGGTTAGTGCAAAAACATAGCTGCATCAAACAGGTTATTACAGACGGGGCCAGTGAAAGTTATCTCAATCTTAATGATATTCGTGGATGTTTTGTTGAATTAGCAGGCCCTGCTTACCGGGATATTGCGGTTTTAATTTTATCTGGCGGTACTACCGGGGTTCCTAAATTAATACCCAGGACGCATACCGATTATATTTATAATGCTAAAGCTTCTGCCAAACGTTCCGGCATGAGTGAAAAAACAGTTTATTTAGCTGTTTTGCCTGTGGCCCATAATTTTGCTCTTTGCAGTCCCGGTGTTTTTGGCACTTTTTCAGTTGGCGGCAAAGTAGTATTGAGTAAAACGACCAGCTGCGATGAAGTCTTTCCTTTGATTGAGCAAGAAAAGGTAACCATTACTTCTTTAGTCCCAGCCTTGCTGAAAGTATGGGAAGAAGTATTGGAGTGGGACGATTTTAGTGATTTAAGCAGTTTGGAAGTCTTACAAGTAGGCGGGACATCTTGTAATGTTGATGTTTTAAAGAATGTTTCTGCAAAAGTTGGTTGTAAAATACAGCAGGTTTTAGGAATTGCGGAAGGATTGCTTTGTTATACAGGACTTGATGATCCGGATGAAATTATTTATTCCTGCCAAGGCAAATCTGTGGCTGAAGCGGAGGATCTCAAAATTGTTGATGAAAATGGTAACGAAGTGCCTCAAGGGGAGTTTGGGGAGCTGATCTTCAGAGGACCGTTGACTATTCGCGGGTACTATCGGCTGCCTGAAAAAAATAAAACAACGTTTAACCAGGAAGGTTATTATTGTTCTGGCGATAGGGTGAGAATAACGGCTGAAGGCAATCTTCACATTGATGGACGTATCAAAGAGCAGATTAATCGTGCCGGGGAGAAAATCATGCCTGCTGAGATAGAATATCATTTATGCAAGCACCCGGAGGTTAAAGATGCTGCCTTAGTGCCGCTGCCGGATGAAACTCTTGGTCATAGGAGCTGCGCTTATCTGATTACAGACAACAAAACAATTAGCTTGCAAGAGATTCATGCTTTTCTTAAAGAGCGAGGTTTTGCCCGCTATAAGATGCCGGATCAATTAGAATTTATAGATTGTTGGCCTTTAAGCAGTGTTGGTAAATTAGATAAAAATAAGCTCATTAAAATGGCTATAGGTGAGTAGCGACAAAGTGAATACGAGGAGAACTATCATGAAAAAAATGCCATCTGACAATCATTCTTCCTTAACTTATCAGGATTTAAAAATAGAAATCCAGTCTATGTTAGCTAACCCAATCGATTTTGCTGATGATCAGAATTTAATTGAATTAGGATTGGATTCACTGAAAATTATGCGGATTGTTAATAAGCTGCGCCGGCAAGGTCAAAAAGTCACTTTTGCTAAATTTATGGCAGCGCCTGCTTTGGTGGAATGGTTGCCTTTGTTAAGCCTGGATGTTAACAAAGCTGCAGTGCCATCCGGCGAAGCTGCTGAAGTTGACCGTGTGCTGCAAGGTCCTTTTGAGTTAACGGATGTTCAGTATGCTTACTGGGTAGGACGTAAAGACGGCGAAGCGCTGGGCGGAATAAGCTGTCATGCTTATTTGGAGTTAGATGGTGAAAATATTGATCCTGAGCGTTTGCAAAAGGCCTGGGACAGGGTATTGAATCATCATCCCATGCTTAGAGCAAAATTTCTGGAAGATGGCAGACAAGAAATCCAGGCTCAACCTTTTAATGCGCAAATAACGGTTCATGACTTTAGCCTGTATTTTCAAGAAGCTTGTTCTTTAGAGCTATCCAGAATAAGAGATAGAGTGTCTCATCGGCGTCTGGCGATAGAAAAAGGTGAAGTAGCCGGCTTAGAACTTTGTTTATTGCCTGAAGGCAAAAACAGACTGTATTTTGATATTGACTTGCTTGTTGCGGATGTACAAAGTCTGCATATTGTTTTAAGAGATTTAGCAAATGCTTATGCTAGTGATCATGAGCTGCCTGCTCCCGCGAATTGGAGTTTTGCTCATTATTTGCGCAAGCAGGAGCAGCTTCGTGCTGCAGAAAAAGAAGCAGCGAAAAAGTACTGGCAAAGTCAATTGGCTGAGTTGCCTGGGGCGCCGGAGCTTCCTGTAAAGGTAAAACCAGAAACAGTTCAAGGAGCTGTTTTTACAAGAAGAACGCAAGTTGTCAGTAAAAATGCTTGGGAAACTTTACAAAAACGTTGTGCAGTAAATAAAGTAACCCCTGCCATGATGTTTTTAACTGCGTATGCTCAAATTTTAGATCGCTGGAGTTCGAATTCTAAATTCTTGATCAACATTCCTTTGTTTGACAGACAAACAGGAGAAGACGGTTTGGAAGATGTAGTTGCTGATTTTACTACTTTGCTTTTGCTGCCGGTAGATTGTGAAAAAGAACAAACTTTCTTAGACCATGTCCAGGCTGTACAGCAGAGATTTCATCAGGATGCCGCTCATACGGCTTATTCCGGCGTTCAGGTTCAGCGCGAGCTTGTGCGGTTTTACCAAGAAAGACGTAATTTTGCGCCAGTGGTTTTTGCTTATAACTTAAGTACGCCATTGGTTCAAGATGAATGTAAAAATGTTCTTGGTACTTTAACTTATATGATTTCTCAAACCCCTCAGGTTTGGTTGGATTTTCAATTGTATGAATTGGATGGCGGGCTTTTACTGGCTTGGGATGCAGTGGATGAACTATTTCCTGAAGGTATGATTGAGGAGATGTTTGCTGCTTTGGGCCAATTGATAGAGTGGTTAGCGAAAGCTGATAATGACTGGGCAGCAATGCCCCAACTATTGTTAAAAGAAAGAACGGCAGCAATTGTTGATGCAGCAGCAAATTGCCTGCATTCAGCGTTTTTTGCTTTGGCCAAGCAGCAGCCTGATGAGATTGCCACAATTGAAAGTGATTCGGGAATATGTTTTTCCTATGCTGAAATTGCTGAGCAAGCTCTAAAAGTTACGGCATTATTACAACAAAAAGGTTTACGTAAGGGTGAATCCGTTGCGGTTATTTTACCAAGAGGAGTAGAACAAATTGTTGCCGTGATGGGTATTTTGGCAGCCGGAGCATGTTATATACCCTGCAGTATCGCTCAGCCTGCTGAAAGACGTAATTACATGTTGCAGAAAGCGAATGTTTCTCATGTAATCACTCATGATGAGGGTGTAAAAGAAGCTTGGCCTGAAGCAGTGGCTGTTCACCGGATTACGGATGCTGATCAATTTGTTCCTGCAACAACTATAGCTAAGGTATCTCCTACAGATACTGCTTATGTTATTTTTACTTCCGGATCTACCGGAGAGCCAAAAGGTGTTGAAATAAGCCATCAGGCAGCTTGGAATACAATTGCCGATATGAACACACGTTTTCATATTAGTGATAAGGATTGTATGTTAGCTGTTTCAGGCTTGGATTTTGACTTATCTGTTTATGATATCTTCGGTTTACTCAGTGCAGGTGGTTCTTTGGTGCTATTAAATGAAAAAAACAGACGGGAATCTGCTGTTTGGTTAGAGGCGATTCATCGATATGAAGTTACCTTATGGAATTCAGTTCCCGTTTTATTGGATATGCTTTTGATTGCTGCTGAATCTGCAGCTGAGGATAAACGAAAACTCAGCCTTCGTCTTGTTCTTATTTCAGGGGATTGGATCGGTTTAGATTTGCCCGGGCGGTTGCAAAACAAAACAGAAAATTGCCGGTTTATTGCTTTGGGCGGGGCAACGGAGGCTTCTATCTGGTCTAATTTCCATGAAGTTAAGCTGCCGTTACCTGCTCATTGGTCCTCTATTCCTTATGGTCAGCCCCTGAGCAATCAGAGTTATCGGGTTGTTGATGATAAGGGGCGGGATTGTCCTGCCTGGGTACCAGGGGAACTATGGATCGGCGGCGCCGGTGTAGGGCAGGGTTACCGGGGAGACCCTGAGCTTACCAAAGACCGCTTTGTCAGCTATCAAGGCTCAACTTGGTACAGAACGGGCGATATGGGACGTTTTTGGCTTGATGGTACCATAGAATTTTTGGGACGTAAAGATTTCCAAGTAAAAGTGAGAGGCCATCGAATTGAGTTAGGGGAAATTGAAGCTGCCTTAACCCGTCATCCCGCTGTTAGTGATGCAATCGTAATTACCCATGGTGATGCTAGAGGGAGCAAGCAATTAGTTGGTTACGCGGTTTTAGATCAAACAATAGTACCTGCGGCTCTTAAAGAACAGGAGAGGAATCAGGAAGAGGCAGCTGCTTTCTGGGATCAGCTAGTTAAGCAAGGCACAGCAGCAAGTTTAGCGCAGCATTCAGCAATCAAAATGGCCGGTTTATTGAATTTCCCTCAATATATTGATTTATTGAGCGTTGATTATATTTGTTCTGCTTTGAAGGAATTAGGGGCGTTCCAAAAACCGAATGAGAGTTATACGGTTGATTCATTTTTAGCTCATTATCAAATTTCGAAAAATTATCATACCTTAATTGAAACCTGGTTAGACCTGCTAGCAGCAGAGAAAATGTTGATAAAAAGTGGAAAAGAAGTATTCAGTAATAACGAAGAATTAGAATTTAATCAGAGTTTTCCTATGATAAATGCTGGGTATAGTCAAGGTATTCATGCTTATTTAGAAAGATTGCAAAATTATCTGGTACCTTTATTACGCGGACAAATAAAGCCATTAGATGTTTTCTTTAATGAAGCTTTACAATTGGCTCCCAATCATTTATTGGAGAATTTACCTGGTTTTACAGAAAGAAATAGGGTTGCCCAAACGCTTATTAAAATAATTTTGAGCGACAAAGGCGCAAGAAAACCGGTTAAGGTTTTGGAAATTGGCGCTAGATCCAGTAATTTTACAGCAGCCTTATTGGATTCGATAGCTAGAGAACAGGTAGTATATACAATGACTGACTCTTCACCTTTCTTCTTGAATGAAGCTAAAACTAGATTAAACGAATATGAAGTCCGCTATGAATTGCTTGATATGAATAAAAACTTACTGGATCAAGCTTTTATTCACCGTGATTATGATTTGATTGTTTGTTCAGATTCTTTGCATCAAGTTAAAAATATTCATTTGGGGCTTGATAATATCAGCGTATTGTTAGCTCCAAATGGTATTTTATTGCTGCAAGAAGTTACGGGAGACAGCAGGGTAAGGCATATTACTACGGCTTTTCTGGAAGATGGCTTCAGCCATTTTGAGGATGAGAGAAAAGTGATTTCTGCACCTCTCTTTACTGCTGAAAAATGGCGGCAGTTATTAGCGGCAAAAGGTTTTGAACAAATAGCGGCTTTCCCTGGTGATGAGACATTTGGGCAGCATGTGATTATTGCTCAGGGCTCTCAAAGAATGAAACAAGTTAAGGTAGAAGACTTAAAAGAATTTTTAGGACGAAAATTGCCTGAATATATGGTGCCAAACACCTTAATGGTTCTGGATTCATTGCCTCTTACTGCAAATGGTAAGATAGACCGGAAAGCTCTGCCTGTACCGAATCAAATAGCGCAGGAAAAATCTGAAAAAGTTTTGACTGAACCGCAAACTTTCATGGAACAGTCCATTGCCGCTATCTGGCAGCAGGTAATTGGCGTTGAAAAGATTGGTTTAGAGGATAATTATTTTGAGTTAGGCGGCGATTCACTGCTTGCAACTAGAATTAGCGGAATGGTGCGCAGTCAATTGAAGCTAGAGTTGCCTTTGGGAGATATCTTTGCAAATCCGACGGTTGGACAATTGGCTGACCATGTTCAGCATTTACTAGATAAGAAAGAGGATTCTGCTGTATCTGGTCAATTGCCTCAGATCGTTCCGGATCCTGACAATTTATATGAAGGTTTTCCTTTGACGGATATACAACAAGCATACTTATTTGGCCGCAGCGGTTTATATGCTTTAGGTAATGTTTCGACTCATTGTTATTTTGAGGTGGAAGCAGCCGGTTTAGATATCAGCAGAGTCAATAGGGCCTGGCAGCGCTTAATTGACCAGCATGATATGATGAGGGCAGTTATGTTGCCGGACGGTGAACATCAACAGATATTAAAAGAAGTACCTCCTTATCAAATTAAAGTATTGGATGTGAGAAATGAACCAGCGTCCAAAGTGGAGAAGGCTTTAGTGCAAGTTAGGGATGAGATGTCTCATCAAATTATTGCTACAGATACTTGGCCTTTATTTGAGGTAAGAGCTTCCCGTTTTGAGGATAATAAAGTGCGTTTGCATGTTAGTTTTGACAATGTTATTTTTGATGGCTGGAGCATGTTTTATCTCATGAGGGAGTGGGCAAGGCTTTATCGGGAGCCGGCAGCGCCACTGCCTGCTTTGGAGTGCTCATTTAGAGATTACGTCTTAGCTTTGGATGAACTGAAAAAATCAGATTTGTATGTAAAAGACCAAGAATATTGGCAAGAACGTTTAGCCGGGTTGCCGCCAGCTCCGCAGCTCCCGCTTGCTCAAAATCCTGAGTCAATTCAAAAGCAGCGTTTTTGTCGGTTAGATGGCAGATTGAATAGTAAAGAATGGCAGCAAATTAAGCAGCAAGCGGCTGCTGTTGGCTTAACACCTTCCAGCATTTTATTGACCGCTTATGCCGAAGTTTTAGCTGTTTGGAGCAAACAAGCTCAATTTACTATCAATTTAACTCAATTTAATAGATTGCCTCTTCATCCGCAAGTGAATGATATTGTTGGTGATTTTACATCTTTGACATTGCTGGCAGTGGATCAAACGCAAGGCGAAACATTTTTAGAGAGAGGACGCTGCTTGCAAGAGCAGTTATGGCGTGATTTGGATCATCCTTATTTGGGCGGAGTGGAAGTGCAACGTCAGCTGGCTAAAATAAACGGGACTCAGCATCATGTAATGCCGGTGGTATTTACAAGCGCTTTAGGGGTTGAGCGATGGGATACCTCAGGCAATGAGGAAATATGGTTAGGCAGACTTGTTTACAATATTACTCAGACTCCCCAAATTTGGCTTGATCATCAAGTCGTTGAAGAAAAAGATGGTGTATTGTTAATTTGGGATGCGGTCGAAGGATTATTTCCCGAAGGCATGTTAGCGGATATGTTTGCAGCTTATCATGGCCTTTTGAAACGTTTAGCAAATGCTCCGGAAGTTTGGCACCAGAAAGTACCTAGCTTAATTGCTGTTCCTGGACTTTCCAGAATACAAGAAGCTAATCGTACAGAAGTGCCTGTTACCGAAGAAACTCTGTATAGTTTATTTAATAAAAATGTGATTAAAGCACCGAATCATCCTGCCGTTATTGCTTCAGACCGTACGTTAACTTATGAACAATTAGCCTGGCAGGTTGATAGAGTAGCTCATTTGCTTACTGGCAGAAGGGTACAACCCAATACTTTGGTCGCAGTTTGTATGGATAAAGGCTGGGAGCAGGTTGCCGCTGTACTTGGGATTGTAAAAGCAGGTGCTGCTTATTTGCCTATTGATCCGGACAATCCTGCTAAAAGACGTGAACAGCTGCTTATTGATGGAAAAGTCACTATCCTTCTTACCCAGTCTTGGTTAGTGGAAAAATTAGATTGCCCTCAGGGATTAGAATGTGTATCGATTGATCAGATGGCATTTGAATCTGCAGATGCAGCAGAAGATCAAAGCAGACCGGATGACTTGGCTTACGTGATCTATACCTCCGGTTCAACAGGAAAGCCTAAAGGAGTGATGCTGACGCATCGCAGTGTAGTGAATACTATTTTAGATGTTAACAGACGCTTTCATGTTGGGGCCAAGGATAAGGGTTTAGCACTTTCCAACCTGAATTTTGATTTATCTGTCTATGATATTTTTGGGATTTTGGCAGCCGGCGGCTCCATTGTGATGCCGGAAGCAGCTAAAAACAGGGAGCCTTCTTACTGGGCAGATTTGTTGAAAAAAGAAGAAATTACTGTTTGGAACACTGTACCGGCTTTTATGCAAATGTTATTGGAAGCAGTAGCAGATCAAGCGATGCCTCAGTCTTTGCGCTTAGTTTTATTAAGTGGCGACTGGATTCCGCTCAATCTACCAAAAGCTATTAAGGCGTGTTTTAGGAAAGCCGAGGTAATCAGCTTAGGTGGGGCAACAGAGGCAGCTATTTGGTCTATCTGCTATCCAATTCATGAAGTAGAAGCCGATTGGAAGAGCATTCCTTACGGTAAGCCTATGGATAATCAACGATTTTATGTTTTAAATGAGTGGCTGGGAGATTGTCCTGTTTTAGTAACTGGCCAGTTATATATCGGTGGCAGCGGGATTGCTAAAGGGTATTGGCAGGACCGGGAAAAGACGCAAAACAGTTTTATTACTCATCCTAATACCGGTGAGCTTCTTTATAAAACCGGCGATCTTGGCAGATATTTACCTGATGGCAATATTGAATTCCTGGGTAGAGAAGATTTTCAGGTGAAGATCAGAGGGCATCGGATCGAATTAGGTGAAATTGAAGCCGCCTTTTTAGAAGCTCCTCATGTACAAAGTGCAGTCGTTATTGTGGAAAAAGAAGTGGGTTCACTGGCTGCGGGGGTCGTATTAACAGCAGATAAACCGGAAATCATTGATAGGCTTAACGCGTTTTTGACAAAAAGGCTGCCTGATTATATGGTTCCCAATAAAATAGCGGTTTTAGATAACATGCCTTTGAGTGTCAATGGTAAAGTTGACAGGGAAAAGGTCAGAGAAAAACTTGAACAATACAAAAGCGAACAAGCAGCTTTGGCGGAACCGCCGCAAGAGGGTTTAGAGAGCCAATTGGCTGCTGTCTGGTCAGAGGTGCTTGGGGTTAGGTTATCACGCAATGCCGATTTCTTCTTATCCGGTGGCGATAGTATCAAAGCAGTGAGAATTTTAGGACAGCTTCATAAGAAAAGGATTGCTCCCAAAGAAATTCCTTTACAAACGTTGTTTACTAAGACTACTATTGCTGCTTTGGCTGGGGAGATTAGAAAATTAAGAGGTCAAAAGGACTTGATGGCTGATCAAAGAGTAGAGGAGGGGGTATTGTGATCGCTACCGGCATTGTACAAAAGTATGAAGCTTTGGGAATACAACTTTGGGTAGATGATGGTCAATTACGATTTCGAGCCCCTGCCGGCACCTTAACGGAAGAGCATATAAGAGAATTACGTTCTTGCAAGCAAGCTTTGATGGAACATTTAAAAGAACAAGAGCCTGTTATTAGGCATGATGAGGTTAATCGTTATGAACCGTTTCCGCTGACTGATATACAGGCAGCCTATTTAGTAGGGCGAAACCATGATTACGAATTAGGTGGAGTGGGCTGCCATGCTTATGTGGAATTAACGATGCCTGTTATGGATCATAAGAGATTAGAAGAAGCTTGGCATAAGGTGATTAATCGGCATGATATGTTAAGAGCCATTGTTTCTACGAAAGGATATCAGCAGGTTTTGCAGGATGCAGCCTTGCCGCTTTTGAATTTTCAAGATCTTAGAGGTGCGGATGAGAAGTCTAAGCAAGAGTCAATCGAGCAAGTCCGTCGCTTTTTGGCTGATAAGCAATATTTACCTGATAAATGGCCTTTATATGAGTTGTTCCTGACAACAACTGACAATAATAGTATTTTGCATATTTCTCTTGATATGTTGATTGCCGATTTTGTCAGTATCCGTGTAATTTTAAAAGAACTGGATCATTATTATTATCACCCTGAACAGCCTTTGGCAGAACCGGAAGTAACTTATCGCGATATCATTCTTTTTGAAAAATCTGATGAAAATCGTAAGTTTAAAAAGGCCCAAAAAGATCGCGACAGACAATATTGGCTGAGGAGAATCGATCAATTGCCTGAGGCTCCCCGGCTCCCGGTGTTAAAAGAATTAAAGGGTGGCGCTGAAGTGACTTTTGAGCGCCATTACTTTGTACTAGAGAAAGAACTGTGGTCTGCATTGAGCCAACAGGCTAAACAAAACAAAATAACTCCTTCTGGTGCAGTATTAGCCGCTTTTAGTGAAGTTATTGGTTTGTGGTCTGATGAGTCTAATTTTTGCATGAATATTACGGTACTAAACCGCCCGGAGACTCATCATGAGCTTAATCATATTGTAGGCGATTTTACTTCTGTTAATGTTTTAGAGGTAAACACAGCAGGCAAAAGCACTTTTATAGAAAGAGCTGCGAGTTTACAGCACCAGTTGTGGAGTGATCTTGAACACAGCTTGTTTTCCGGTGTGGAAGTACTTCGGGAAATGAACCGCCGGCGCAAGAATAATGTGATCATTCCGGTAGTTTATACCAGTACTATTGGCGCAGATGCTGATGACGCGATTCATGGCGAATATATGACCGGTGCTAAGTTAACCTATGGAATCACGCAAACCCCCCAGGTATGGGTGGATTGCCAGGTTGCCGAGCATAATGGCGCTTTACATCTTAATTGGGATGTGAGAGCTGGCATCTTTCCGAATGGAATGATTCAGGAAGTGTTTGCAGTGCTGAAAAAACTGCTTGCAAAAATGGCAGAAGCTGAAAGCTGCTGGTCTGATGATAAGCCGGTTCATTTATCAAAGAAGTCGTTTCTGCCACCTCGATTTTTACTGGAAAGTATCCAAAAAGTATCTTGGCAATCTCCGGATACCGTTGCTTTGTTTAATCAAGAGCAACAGGTTTCTTATCAAGAACTTTCAGGCTGCATCGCCTTGGTACAGCAAGCTCTTTTGAAAAAAGGCTGCCAACAGGGAGATGTTGTGGCCGTTTGTTTAGAAAAAGGGGTTTGGCAAGCAGCCGCAATGGTTGGGATATTGCTTGCCGGTTATACTTACTTACCGGTTGAAGAACCTCTTTCTCTGAGCAATATAGAAGCTTCTGCGCTTAAAAAGAGAAAAATACGTCATTTTCTAACAGAACATAAATGTATGGCTCAATATCCATTACCACTAGACAGTATTTTGGTTGATTATCTGCAGCCTGCTTTGCGAAATAGGTCTGGTTAATTTTAAAATTTCTAAGAGAAAGGTAAACATATCAATGGGAGAAGTGTTAAAGGTCGTTGTTTGCGGAACTACTTTTGGCAGGGTTTTTATGCAAGGGATTAAGGCTATGCCGGATAAATTTCAATTAGTTGGTATTGTAGCCAGAGGCAGTGCTCAAGCGGCAAAATGCGCAGCAGAGTATGATGTTCCGTTAATTCATAATATTGATGATGTAGACAAAGATAAAGCAGATATAGCTTGTGTCATTATTAGATCAGCAATTGCAGGCGGTGCAGGAACTGATATAGCCAATAAACTGTTGGCTAAAGGCATCCATGTTATTCAAGAATTTCCTGTTCATCAAAGTGAATTAGGTGAGTGTCTGCGCACTGCCCGTCATTCAAATTGTTATTATGAAGTCGATGGCTTTTATGCTGATGTGGAGTCGCCGCGTAATTTTATTAAGGCTGCTAATCGGATACTGGCTAAAAGTGAACCAATCTATATTGATGCGGCTTGCAGTTTGCAGATGCTTTATCCAATGATCGATATCTTAGGTAAAGCTCTGGGCAGTTTTAGACCATGGTCATTTCAATTATTAAGCCCTCCACAGGAAGGGCAGTTTTGTAATTTTGGCGGACAAATCAGAGGGATTCCCCTTTTCTTAAGAGTTCAAAATCAGATTAATCCCAAGGATCCAGATAATCATATGCATGTCATGCATAGAATTACTATCGGTACCAATAGTGGTAATTTACAGTTGACAGATACCCACGGACTGGTTTTATGGAACCCCAAGATGCATGTTGAGCGTACTGCTGATGGTATTATGGCGCTAAGCGGCTCTGAGTCTTTTTTTAATTTGAAAGTCAGCGAGTTGGTTTCACCAGATAAACATGCAACTTATCAGCAGATTTTTTCAGAAGTTTGGACAGAGGGTGTCGGCAATTTACTGTGCAGGTTTAGAGATAAAATTCTGGCTAAGAAAAAAGATCAGGCTTACGCTCAGTATCAATTAACCGCCTGTCAGGTTTGGCAGGATATCGCGAAACTTTTAGGACCTGCCCAAAATATTACCGGACAAAATCCTAAGCCTTTAGGTTTAAATGATTTTATCCGATGACTAACCTGCTCTAAGACTCCCAGCTTCTACAAGTGGGAGTTATACCCCTACGGGGCACAGGCGAGCGGCTAAGTCTACTTTATAACAGGATGCGGCCGAAAATTTTTTCAGTCATAGGGGTGATAATTTTTAATTTAATAATTAAAAATTTTAATGAGGCGGAATTAGATTTAACTATGCCCATTTTTTTAAAAAAAGGAGAGGTTCATCTTTGGCAAGTTTTTATTGAACCTTTTCAATCACTGGAACAACTATTATTGACCATGCTGGCTGAAGATGAGCTTGCTCAGGCTGAAAGATTTCTGTTTGTTAAAGATCACTTTCGATATGTAGCAGCTCATGGGATTTTGCGGGTTTTGCTTAGTAGATATTTAAATATTATGCCTCAAAAAATTTGTTTTACCAAGGGCTGTTATCATAAACCTGAACTATGTAAGGGTGTTACTGAAGAAAAATTTTCTTTTAATATTTCACATTCTCAGGATATGGTAGTTCTTGCTTTTGGTAATTATTCTAATATTGGTGTTGATGTTGAATATGTGAGAGATATACCTGATTTTTCTGAAATAGTGGATCACTTTTTTCATCCAGAGGAGAAAAAGCAACTGCAATTGCTCTCTTATTGGCAAAAACAGCAACTGTTTTTCGACTTTTGGACATGCAAAGAAGCTTTTGTGAAAGCAACAGGAGAGGGGTGTCATCGTTCTTTTGATTCTTTTTATATAACTAAGTTAAAAGATGAATGTTTTGCTGTAAGCGGCAAAAATATAAAGAATGATGATTGGTATGTTATTCCTTATCGGTGCACTCCGAATTATGCCGTTGCCGTTGTTTGCGATCATTTAGCATAAATAGAAATTTTCGTGAATGTTACACTGCAATACCAATATCATTTAATTTGAATTCATAGAATAGAGAATAGAATAGTTTTCATCTCATATCTAAATTCTATAGACAATTTTTTAATTTTATTATTTAGGGAAAGGATTTAAAAATGAATATACAATCAAGCAGTAAGATGCAGGTAAAAGATTTTATTACTTTAGGGGTTCTTAATGCAGTGTTTACGGTGCTTTTTATATTACTTACCGTAGTCGTCGGCATATTTCCTGTAACTGGTATTTTTGCTCCGGCAATAGCAGCAATACCCTTAGGGGTTATTTTTATACTTTTAATGATCAAGGTTGCTAAAAAAGGGACACTTCTTGTCAGTGGTGTTTTACAGGCCGTGATATTATTTCTTTTAAGCGGTTCCTGGACATTTGTTGTTGCTATTATTTCCGCAACACTTTTGGGAGAATTACTTGTTTGGGGAGCCTATAAAGATTTACACAGAATTACCATAAGCTATGTTGTGTTAATCTGCGGTTATGCGCTTGGATCTTTTGCTCCCATTGTTTTTTTTACAGAATCCTGGCGCACTGCCTCTGTCGCTAATGGTTATAATGCCAGCTATGTGAATGCCTTTACAGAAATATTAAATGGCCCAATCCTGTTGGGAGTATTGGCTGTATCAGCGCTGGGAGCATTGCTGGGAGCTGTTTTGGGTAAAAAAATGTTAAAAAAACATTTTGTGAAAGCTGGTGTTATTTCCGGTGACTAGAATTCTGTCTGAATTAAGCCTCTACTTATAGAGGAGCAAGAACGGATGAGGTGAAAAAGGTGCAGGTAGAAATGTCATCAAAAGCAAGTTCTGTTAGTTTAGCCAGGCAAACGAATATAAATCAATTGCTTGGGATCGATAAAAAAAATGGTCTTAGAGATATAGATCCTAGAGTGAAAATGTTTATTACATTGGCTTTTAGCACAATGCTTTTTTGTACAGCCAAGGAGTTAACTATTTTAATTTCTTTGCTAATGGTTTTTGTTATATTTTTATTTTCCGGCATGGCTAAAAAAAGTATTAAATTTATTTTGGCTTATATGATTATTGTAGTATTTAATTATGTGATTCATTTAATGAGTATAGAAGCTCTAACAGTTTTGTTAAGTGCTATTACTTACACGATGTTAAAGTTTATTCCAATGGTTATGCTTAGTTATTGGCTTTTTTCTACAGTAAAAGTTAATGAGTTAATAGTCGCTTTGGAGCAAATGAAAATTCCTAAGTCAATTATTTTATCATTGGCTGTCTTATTTAGATTTTTACCTACTGTAACAGAAGAGTTAGGTTATATCCGGGATACGATGAAAATGCGCAACATTGATTTGTCTTTTAACAGGGCTATCCTGCATCCTATTAAGACAACAGAATACATGCTGATCCCACTCCTTCTCAGGAGTGTCAAGATATCTGATGAATTGGCAGCAGCAGCCCTGACTAGAGGAATTGATGGAGAAAATAAGCGAACTTCTTTGAGAAAAGTATATATTTCATTTCCAGACATATTGTTTGCTGTTCTTTTTATCTTATTTACAGCTTTTTTGTATCAGTTTGATCGACAAATTGTTGAATTTTCTATGACGAGGACTTGGTTATGATTGAATTGATTCATTTTCGGCACAGGCAAGCAAGGATTTCCAGTGCCGAAAATACTTTTAAGCATAAAAAAGTATCCGTTTTGACATAAGCAAAACCGGCAAACAGACATCATTATATTGAGAATGAGTATCGATATCGATTTAAATTTAAATAGGCTTGCCAAGCGGCTTTGACGCTGATGGGAATCACGCTGATTGACGTAAAGCTTGATTCCGCAGCGAGTAAGGCGCGGCATGGTCAATATGCCCAGGATTGGCGACCAAATGCTTATAGAAATTGCCGGCAGCAATTATCATGCGCAAAGGGAAGGGGAAAACATGGAGGCGTTGCTAAAAATAAAAAAGCAGCAAAATAATCATAAAACAATTATTGAATTTAATCATACAAGCATAGGCAGCGGTAACTTTATCATTATCGCCGGTCCATGCGCCGTAGAAAGTGAAGAACAAATTTTTATGACGGCACAAATGCTTCAGAGTACAGGAACAATATTTATGCGGGGCGGAGTATTTAAACCGAGAACTATACCGTATTCTTTTCAGGGATTAGGTGTTAGCGGGCTTCATATTTTAGAAAAGGCAAAACAGAAATACAATCTTATTGTGAGTACCGAAGTGATGAGTACCGAAATGGTCGATGTTGTATCGCAATATGTAGATATTTTACAAATTGGCTCAAGAAATATGCAAAATTTTGATTTGCTAAAAAAAGTAGGGAAAATAAACACACCGGTTATTTTAAAGCGAGGACTTTCAGCAACGATCCAAGAATGGTTAGCGGCCGCCGAATACATTATGTGTGAAGGCAATAAAAATGTAATACTATGCGAGCGGGGAATCAGAACATTCGAAAGGTATACCAGAAATACATTGGATTTAAGTGCCGTATTAGCTGTAAAACAGATCAGCCATCTTCCTGTTATTGTGGATCCTAGCCATGGCACCGGCCGAAATGAAATGATTTTGCCAATGGCAAAGGCTGCGATGGCGATAGGTGCCGATGGCATTATGATAGAAGTACACCCAAACCCAAGCGAAGCTTTATCTGACGGAGAACAATCGATCAACTTTGAACAGTTTAAAGATCTAATGTGTGAAGTAGAAAGACTGAAAAAAGTATTTCATTATTATTAGTTTTTTGGTCAAGGCCATATCTTGTCAGCTCATCAATTTATTATACCTGTGAGCATGTAAGCCAAGAGTATTAAAAAAACAGGCTTATTTGGAGAGGAAGATAACAATGAAAGCAAATAAAGAATGGGTTGCTCAAGCTGAAATACAATATGGACAACCCGACAATCCGACTGCCTATATAGAAAAAACAATCGAGTTTACGGGAGATGCTCATTTGGCAGCAAGCCAAATTGTGGAGTCCGGTCTGTTTGTAAACTATCTCCTGTATGAAAACAAGGAAGAGTTGTCTTTAGGGATGGGAATTCATGCCGTTCTATCCGTTGATCCTGAATATACAACATTAAAAACCGAAAATAAAACACTGCAATTCGCAAATGGCATACTAAGTGAAACTATTGACAGGGCCCTTCTGTCCGTTAGGCTAAAAAAATGGCGTGCTTATGGAATAGCCAATTTTGGATTGGCCCGTTACAATCACAAAATGCCGCTTCTCGCTGAAGATCAATGCCTTTTGCAATTATTTATTCCTGAAGTCGAATTGCGCTTTACGAAAGGGTCAATCCAGCTAAGAGCCTTAAAAGAGGATAAGCTGGCAGAGCTTAGCAGACTGGTGAGATCGCTAGCGGGAACAGAAAATGGCAGTCTGGCAAAAAGAGCAGACGGGAGCAAACTGGAAATACCGGGAATCAATACCATTAATTCTGAGAAGTATCTGTCTATTGTAGCGGATGCCGTGCAAGAAATTGAGGAGGACAAGTATCAAAAAGTGATTTTGTCCAGAAAAATCCCGCTTGACCGGGAACTGGATTTGGTTGCCAGTTATATCGCAGGCAGAAAAGTGAACTCGCCCGCAAGATCATTTCTGCTAAATATCGATGGTTTGGCTGTAGCGGGGTTCAGCCCGGAAACGGTTGTCGAAGTGGACGGCCGAGGCTGGGTAAGCACCCAGCCGCTTGCGGGAACACGCGCAAAGGGCTGCAGTGAGGAAGAGGAAAAAAGGCTCAGAGAAGAACTGCTGCATGATCCGAAAGAGATTGCCGAGCATGCGGTTTCCGTAAAACTGGCTTTTGAAGAGCTGAGAAGTATTTGTGACACTGAGACCATTGCTGTGAGTGATTTTATGTCAGTTGCAAATAGAGGGACTGTCCAGCATATTGCTTCCCGGTTGAAAGGGAAACTTAAATCCGGCTACAATTCATGGCATGCCTTCAACGCCCTTTTTCCTGCGGTAACAGCTTCCGGCATTCCTAAAAAAGAGGCTATTGAAGCCATCGGCAGATTTGAGTCCCACCCCAGAAATCTCTACAGCGGCTGCATCATGACCTTTGACAGTGACGGTACAATGGACGCCGCCCTCGTTTTGCGGACTGTTTTTCAGAAAGATAAAAGCGCGTGGCTCCGTGCCGGCGCCGGTATCGTTGCGATGTCCGCACCTTCCAGAGAACTTGAGGAGACGTGTGAAAAGTTAAGCAGTTTCTCAAGACACCTGGTGTGCCGCCGGCCGTAAAGCAGGATGCCAAGGAAACTCCCATAACATTGCGGGTGCAAAACCAGATCGATCCCGATAATGATGCATTTGCTGCATGCATCATTATCGGGACGAACAATGGAAGTTATTACTGTGTTATAGGACATCCCCTCGCTGTAGTCGCATAGAACATAGCGGTTATCCTGAAGTCAGTACGAGCTGCAATGTACTGACTTTTGCTCTGGCCTCCCGTCGGGGACACAGACCAACTGCCGGAGCGGTTGGTCTGTGCTTGGTTGCGTAAGCGAAGACCACATGCGATGCATGTGGTCAGGTTGTTGATAAAGTTCAAAATATAAACATGGTATTTGTGTTCTTGTGTAGAAAGTATTTATACAAGCTTTTTTATGAGGTAATCAAGATGTACCGAGAAAAAGATAAGCAACAGATGGCTGTGAGTTTATCTGCATTGCATACGGCAACTTTGCTGCTGGCTGCTTTCCTTTGCAGCTAAGTGGAATGTGGATCATGCAGTTGGAATTTAGAACGCTATTTATCACAAATAATGCTTACAGGTGGCCTGACGTGTTATAATTTGGCTGAGAATGGTGAAGGACATGGTGGTTCATTATGAAGAAAATCAATATTGCCGTAGTCGGTCCGTCTGATTCTGTTGCACTCATTTGTGAGGTGGCCAGAGAAAAAGCCGAGGTGCTGGATATTTTCCCTTTTATTTATCAAGATGCACCCGAGGTCCCTGATATTATTGCTCAACATGATGACAAAATCGATGTATGGCTGTTTTCAGGTAAGGTTCCGCACCGGTATGCAATCAATTCCCATAATATATTAAAACCTTTGTTTTATATTCCTCATACCGGATCCAGTTTGTACCGGGCCCTGATTCAAATGAATTCTATGGAGAAGCTCAAAATCGATAAAATCAGTTTTGATACGTTGAGTGCGAAAGAAATTGAAGAAACTTTTGCAGATATATCCTTGGAGCTGCCTGAGTATTATGTGCATGATTACAGTGGTGTGATTACCAAGGAAGAACTGACGAATTATCACTATGAATTATGGAAAAGCGGCAAAACGGATATTGCCGTTACTTGTTTTTATCCCAGTTATCTGGAGCTTAAGAAGCTTGGGGTACCGGTTTTTCGTATTTGGCCGACACGGCATAATATTCGGTCGATACTGGCAACTGCCATCAATAAGGTGGAGGCGGCCCGGTATAAAGGGGGCCAAATTGCCATTCATCACATCGCCATCGACGATTATGATCATTTTGTCAGGGAAGTTGCATCCGGATACGATGTGAAAAGAATCGAATTGCAGTTGTATGATATTCTGATTCATTACACGGAAGCGGTTAAAGGGTCTATTTTTATGCATGACAACGGGCGGTATACCATCTATTCGACCAGAGGCAGTGTGGAGGAAGTTACCCAATCCTTCACCATTATTCCGGTTTACGAGGAGATCATCCAAAGACTTGCGATTCATGTCAGCGGCGGGATTGGTTTCGGTCAAACTGCCCATGGGGCTGACAAAAATGCGTATGTGGCGCTGGGGTTAGCCCGCCAGGCCGGGCAGGGAAAATGGATGGTGGTGCTGGATGATAAGACGGCACTAGGTCCGTTGAGTTCAGCGGTTCATCTCAAGTATGATCTGAGATGTGAAAATAAGGATGTACGTAAAGTTGCTGAGCAGCTCAATATCAGTTTGGCGACAATGAATAAGTTGATCGCCGTATTTACCAAGCTAGACGGTAAAGCGGCCAATGCGGATGAATTTGCTTTGTATTTAAATATCACGACCCGCAGTGCGCGACGCTTACTCGGTACTTTGGTCGACCATGGCTTTGCTGAGCTTGTGGGTGAGGAAGGTGGCGGCAAAGGGCGCCCAAGGAAACTCTATCAAGTTTCGGTGAAGCAATTGGCTGATTCCTTTAAATGAACACAGATTGTTAGGCCCCTTAGGCCGACGAATCCATCCTGTTGAGACAAACCTGCAGGCGTTAGCCACGGCCGGATGGGTAAGGTGACGAATTTTTTACGATAGATGAGAAATCTGAAATGAGCTGTTAAAAAATTCTACTATTGACACTTTTTCGAATATTTTGCTAAAATTAACTTGAATTCAATAAAATAGGATGATGGTTACGGGAGAGACTGCTCAGGCGGCGCCGAAGGAGAAAGCTCTTTGTTTAAACTCTCAGGCAAAAGGACTGTAACCGGACTATACTCTGGAGAGAACACTTTCAAGTGATGAAGGTGTCACCGACGGGGAAGCCGAACGGCGAATCTCTCAGGTAAATGGACAGAGGCAAAGAGGATGAACCCTCCTTGCCTCTGTTTTTTTATGCTTTTCTGCAGGGAAGTATAAAGTTCTGTCCCCAACCAGCTTGTTTTGCAGGGAACTGGGGTAAAGCCGGGGGTTCTATGCATATAGTCTTAATAATGAAAAGAGAGAGGATGAGTGGTTTGACGGCAATGAAGACACCTCTGTATGAGACCCACCTCAAATATGGCGGCAAGATAGTCGAATTCGGTGGCTGGCTGCTGCCTGTTCAGTATGCCGGCATTCTGGAGGAGCACAAAGCGGTCCGGGAAAAGGCCGGCTTATTTGATGTTTCCCACATGGGTGAGGTTTTGGTTAAGGGCCTGGATGCATTAGCTTTTTTGCAGAAAGTCGTCACCAATGATGTGGCTGCCATGACCGATCATAAAGCCCAGTATACGCCCATGTGTTATCCGGATGGCGGTACGGTTGATGATTTGCTGATCTACAGGCGAAGCATGAATGAATATTTTCTGGTCATCAATGCAGCCAATATTGAAAAAGACTGGCAATGGCTGCAGGAAAACAGCGCCGGTTTTGCTGTAGAGTTAACCAATTTATCGGCCGAAACGGCCGAGCTGGCCTTGCAGGGGCCATTGGCTGAGACCATTTTGCGTACGCTCACTGAGGTGCCGGTCGAGCAGCTGGGATATTACTGGTTTATCCCGGAATTGCTGGTAGCAGGTAAAAAGGTTATGTTATCCCGAACCGGCTATACCGGTGAAGACGGCTTTGAATTCTACTGCCGTCCGGATGAAGCGGCCTTTTTGTGGGAAGCCATCATGGAAGCCGGCAAACCCTATGGTTTGATGCCTGCCGGGCTGGGCTGCCGGGATACGCTGCGGTTTGAAGCGGCTCTGCCTCTCTACGGTCATGAATTATCGGCGACCATTACGCCCATTGAAGCGGGAATTGGTAAGTTTGTTGCTCTGGATAAAGAGGATTTCAACGGCCGGGCGGTATTGGCCGAACAAAAACAAAACGGGCCCCGCCGTAAAATTGCCGGCTTTGTGCTGACAGGCCGGGGGATTGCCCGCGCCGGTTATCCGGTTATTTATGAAGGCCGTCAGATTGGGACGGTAACGACCGGATCTTATGCGCCTACCTTGGAACAAAATATCGGGCTGGCACTGGTCGAGGCCGAATATGCCGGTGTTGGCCAGACTTTTGCTGTGGAAATCCGCGGGAAACACATCCCCGCGGAAGTGATAAAAAAACCATTTTACCATCGAAAGGGGAAATAAGCGATGAATATTCCGCAAGAACTGAAGTATTCCAAAGATCATGAGTGGGTCCGCATTGACGGCAACCGGGTGACGGTCGGGATTACCGATTATGCCCAGGCCCAGTTGGGTGATGTCGTTTTTGTCGAACTGCCTGAACCAGGCACAGAAGTTTCGACCGGTGCCGGTTTTTCCGTTGTCGAATCGGTTAAAGCGGTCTCCGACATCTATGCACCGGTTTCCGGCACTGTGCTGGAAGTGAACGAAGCCCTAGCCGACGCTCCGGAAATCGTCA
Source organism: uncultured Selenomonadales bacterium (assembly GCA_946407015.1). GTDB lineage: Bacteria > Bacillota > Negativicutes > DSM-1736 > Dendrosporobacteraceae > CAMJML01. Next base: position 251,123 of record CAMJML010000004.1, read on the forward strand.
ATCAATCCCCTTACGAGGATGGCTGGATTGTGGTGATTGAGCTTGCCGATGAAGCCGAACTGGATGAACTGCTGGACAGTGAGGCCTATGAAGAATTACTGGCAGAGGGAGGCCAATAGCATGCCGTGGAGCTATCTGCCCCACACCGAGCAGGACCGCAAAGCCATGCTGGCGGCTATTGGTGTGGAAAAAGCCGAAGACCTTTTCACCGATATTGCTCCTGATTTACGTCTGAACCGTCCGCTGCAGCTGCCGGTCGCCCTGGCCGAACCCGAACTGGTCAAACATCTGACAGCACTGGCTAAAGCCAATGCTCATACTCAGGACTATGCCTGCTTTCTTGGCGCCGGGGCCTATGATCACTATATTCCCAGCGTGGTGGACCATGTGCTGCGCCGCTCCGAGTTTTATACCGCCTATACGCAGTATCAGCCCGAGATTTCCCAGGGCTATTTGCAGGCGCTGTGGGAATACCAGAGCATGATTTGTCAATTGACCGGCATGGAAGTCGCCAATGCCTCCCTATATGACGGCGGCACCGGTTTGGCAGAAGCGGCCATGATGGCAGCCTCCGCCACCGGACGCAAGGAATTTCTGGTAACGCAAACCCTGCATCCCCATTACCGCGCCGTACTGAGCACTTATGCCAAAGACCGGGGTTATGGGCTCACCAAAATCGGTTATCAGGACGGTTTGCTGGATCTGGAAGCACTGCAGGCCAAGTTGAACAAAAATATTGCAGCCATACTGGTGCAGACTCCGAACTTCTTTGGTTGTATTGAAGATATTCAGGCTGCTGCCGATTTGGCTCACGCCCAGGGAGCCCTGCTCATTACCGCCGTGGACCCGGTCTCATTAGGGCTCCTGGAAGCACCGGGGAACTTGGGAGCCGATATTGTAGTGGGCGAAGGGCAGAGCCTGGGCATTCCCCTGTCCTTTGGCGGCCCGTATCTGGGCTTTTTTGCCACCACCGAAAAGCTGATGCGGAAAATGCCGGGCCGGATTGTCGGGCAGACCGTCGATACCGACGGTAAAAGGAGCTTTGTGCTGACCCTGCAGGCCCGCGAGCAGCATATCCGGCGGGAAAAGGCCAATTCCAATATTTGCTCCAATGAAGCACTGTGCGCTTTGGCGGCTGCCGTGTATTTGAGCACGGTCGGTAAAACCGGGTTTCAGCAGGTGGCAGCGCAATCTTTGCACAAGGCCCATTACGCTTATCAGCAATTGAACCGCCTGCCGAACTGCAAAGAGGTGTTCAGCGCACCGTTCTTTAAGGAGTTTGTGGTACGGCTTAACCAGCCGGTGGCTGCAGTCAATGAGAAACTACTGGCCGACCATATCATTGGCGGCCTGGATTTAGAAACCTATTACCCCGAACTGAAGCAGTGCATGCTTCTTTGTGTGACCGAAAACCGGTCACGGCAGGACATCGATCTTTTGATTGAACGATTGGGGGCGATAGGATGAGCATAAAAAAGAGCAAAGAACTGATTTTTGAACTGTCGCAAGCTGGGCGCCGCGCTGTCGATCTGCCTGCCTGTGATGTACCGGAAGCAACCTTGGAATCCCTGATTCCAGCCCGCTTTCTCCGGAAAAAGCCACCTTCGCTGCCCGAGGTCAGCCAACCTGACCTGATGCGGCATTATACCGCCTTATCGCAGCGGAATTTTGGCGTGGACTCAGGATTTTACCCGCTGGGCTCTTGTACCATGAAGTATAATCCGAAGGTGAATGAGGATGCCGGCCGGTATCCCGGTTTTTCACTCATCCATCCGCTGCAGCCTGAAGCAACGGTCCAGGGAGCGCTGGAACTGCTTTACAATATGGAGCAGTATCTCGCCGAAATTTCCGGGATGGATGCCGTGACCATGCAGCCGGTTGCCGGTGCCCACGGAGAGTTGACCGGTCTTAAGCTCATCCGTGCCTATCACCGGCAGCGGGGTGAGCAACGGACCAAAGTCATTGTTCCCGACTCGGCCCATGGTACCAATCCGGCTACCGCTACGGTATGCGGACTGGAAACGGTCGAGATTAAATCCCATCCTGACGGCTCTATCAACCTGGAGGCGCTCCAGGCTGCCGTTGGGCCGGACACGGCTGCGCTGATGCTGACCAACCCCAGCACGCTGGGGTTGTTTGAAAGCAATATCCGGGAAATTGCCCGGATTGTCCATGAAGCCGGGGGGCTGCTGTACTATGACGGTGCCAATGCCAACGCCATTATGGGCATTACCCGCCCCGGTGATATGGGCTTTGATGTGGTCCACTTCAATCTGCATAAAACCTTCAGCACGCCTCATGGCGGCGGCGGGCCGGGGTCCGGACCAATCGGGGTCAAACAGGAGCTGGTGCCTTTTCTGCCTGTTCCGGTTATTGTCAAAGACGGCGGTGCCTATCATCTGGAACAGGACCGGCCGCTGTCCATTGGCAAGGTCCATGCCTTTTACGGCAATTTCGGCGTCATTGTCCGGGCCTATGCCTACATCCGGGCCATGGGGCCGGACGGCTTAAAGCAAGCTAGCGAAGATGCTGTCTTAAACGCCAATTATTGCCTCAGTCAGTTGAAAGACGATTTTTATGCCCCCTTTAACCGCTTTTGCATGCATGAGTGCATCGTAACCTCCAAACAGCAAAAACAATATGGCGTGCGGACGCTGGATATTGCCAAACGGCTGCTGGACTATGGCTATCATCCGCCGACCATCTATTTTCCGCTCATTGTGGAAGAGGCGATGATGATTGAACCGACCGAGACTGAGAGCAAGGAAACGCTGGATGCTTTTATTGCGGCCATGCGTTCCATCGCCGAGGAAGCCAAAACGGATGCTGCCCTGATTACGGCTGCGCCGCAGACCACGGTGGTGGGACGGCTGGATGAAGCGCTGGCAGCCCGCAAGCCGGTGGTGCGATGGAAAGAATAGAGAAGCTGCCGGCCAGCCAAGCCATCCGCTTTGCTTACCCGCGCAACACCAGGCCGGTTTCGGTGACCGGTGCCGCCTGCGAACTGAATTGCGCCCATTGCGGCGGCCATTATTTAAAACATATGCGGCCCATTGAAAGCATGACCGCTGCTGATCCCAGCCCGAGCTGGCTGGTCAGCGGCGGCTGCCAGGCCGACGGTGCCGTTCCGATTGCGGAACACCTGGACCGGCTGGCCGAGCTCAAGCAGGGGCGGCGGTACAATATGCATGTGGGCCTGGTCGGTGAAGCTGAAATTGAAAGGCTGGCGGGAGTGGCCGACTGCGTGTCCTTTGACTTTGTAGCCGATCAAGCCACCATCCGGGAAGTCTTTGGCAGTGACCGAACCGTCGGGGATTATATTCGCTGTTACCAGGCACTAAGGAGCCGGGTGCAGGTCATGCCGCATCTTTGTATCGGACTGAACGGCGGCCGGCTTTGTGGTGAAACCCGGGCTTTGGAACTATTGCAGCAACTGGGGGCAGAGGCCATTACGCTGATTGTTTTCATGCCCACCCGGGGCAGCCGGTTTGCCGACCGCAAGCCGCCTGGTCTCAGTGAGACGGCTCAGGTATTGACCCAGGCCCGGCTTATGTTTCCCGATATCCCCGTCCATTTGGGCTGCATGCGTCCCGGTGGTCGTTATCGGGAAGAGCTGGATCAATGGGCGGTGCGGATTGGCGTTAATTCCATTGTCAATCCGGCCCCAGCCGCTGTGGCCCTGGCCGAACGGCTGGGAATGACTATTACGCGCAAAGAGGAGTGCTGTGTACTGTGAGTGTTTGGAAACTGTCGGCCGGAACCGCTTGTGTGGTTGGCAAAAAACAACTGAAAACCGATGTGCTTCCAACAACCGCCTATGTTATGCTGGGAGAAAAGTGCCTGAACAATTGCCGGTTTTGTGCCCAGTCGCACAGCAGTACTGCCCGGGCCGACCGGCTGGCCAGAATCACCTGGCCGGATATCCCGGCACAGGAGGCGGCCGCAGCGATTGCCGCCGCCTTTGAGGCGGGACGCCTCAAGCGGGTTTGCCTGCAGGTGGTGCGTACCGGGCAAAGCTGGCAAGCCGGTGTCGCCGCGCTGGAGTCTTTGACCAGGGAAAGCGCCATTCCGGTTTGTATTGCCAGTGCCATCGAGACGGTGGAGCAAGCCGGGGAATTGGTGGCGCGGGGAGCCGACCGGATTTGCATTGCCCTTGATGCGGCCACTCCGGACATTGACCGGCAGGTGAAAGACGGGCAATGGACCCGGCGGCACGAATTGCTGCAGCGTTGTGCCAGTCAACTGCCGGGCCGGGCTAGCACCCATCTGATTGTGGGTTTGGGTGAAAGCGAGGAAGCCATGCTTAAGACCATCCAGGAGTGCCTGGAGCAAGGCATTACGGTGGGGCTGTTTGCGTTTACACCGGTACCGGGGACAGCCTGGGCCGACCGCCGGCCACCGGACATCGGCCGCTACCGGCGGGTGCAGATTGGCCATTACCTGCTCAGGCAAGGCTATAGCCCGGTGCTGTTGCAATTCTGCGACGGCCAGCTGGCGGCCATTGCCTTGCCGGTTAAAGAGTTGCTCAGCCTGCTGGCGGACGGCAAAGCGTTTGAAACCAGCGGCTGCCCTGATTGCAACCGCCCTTATTATAATGAACGCCCAGGCGGGAGCCTCTATAACTATCCCCGGCCGCTTACCCCGGCCGAAACCCGGCAGGCCATTGCCGAAAGCGGGCTTTTAGCAGCGACAGCCGTAAAAGTCCTGGAGGGCTGCTTATGAAGTGGCGGGTCATCAACAGCGGCATCAATAGTGCAGCGGTCAATATGGCGGTGGATGAAGCCATATTGACCGCCCATGCCCAGGGTGACGTGCCGCCTACCCTCCGGTTTTACGGCTGGGAGCCTGCGGCGGTCAGTCTGGGCTATTTTCAGCAGGCTGCAGCCGAAGTCAATCTGGAACGGTGCCGCAGTCAGGGCATTGACGTGGTGCGGCGGCTGACCGGCGGACGGGCCGTCTTGCACCAGCACGAATTGACTTACAGTGTGGTGGTGCGGGCCGATCAGCCGCTCATTCCGGCCACCATTACGGCCTCATACCGTTATTTTAGTGAAGGAATTCTGGCTGGACTGAGAAACCTGGGCATCGAAGCTGCGATGAGCGTTCCCCGGGCGGCGTACGGTCAGACCAAACGGACGCATACGTCGTCGGCCTGTTTTGATGCTCCTTCCCACTATGAGATTACCGTTCAGGGCAAGAAATTGGTGGGCAGCGCCCAGGTGCGCAAAGACGGGGTGATTTTACAGCATGGCTCGATTTTACTGACCTTTGATCCGGCGCTGGTGGCCTCCTTACTGAATCTGCCATCACCGGAAGCCCGCGGCAGAGTGGCGGAAATGCTGGCCCAACGGGCGATTGCCCTTGCGGACGCGGCCGGCCGGGAAATCAGCTGGCAGCAGGCCTGTCAGTCCATGCTGACAGGGTTCGGCCCGGCACTGGGAATCGAACTGGAACCTGGGGTGCTCAGCCAGCAGGAAGAGGAGACGGCCGCTGAGCTGGCCCGGAACAAATACAGTCAAGAACACTGGAATTTTCGGCGCTAACCGGTACGAACAGGAGGGGTTATGATGACATACGATGTGGCGGTCATTGGCGGCGGTCCCGGTGGCTATGTGGCGGCCATCCGCGCGGCCCAATTGGGAGGAAAAGTCCTGCTGGTTGAAAAAGAAAAGTTGGGCGGAGTTTGCCTGAACCGGGGCTGCATCCCAACCAAAGCGCTGCTCAAGAGCGCTGAAAAGTGGCAGGAATTGCAGCAGTGTGCGGAGTTTGGCCTCAAGGCCGGCGATATCGGCTTTGATTTTGTGGCCATCATGGCCCGCAAACAAGAAATTATTGCTAGATTACGAGGCGGCATTGAGCAGTTGATTAAGAGCAACGACATCACGGTGGTGAAGGGGACGGCTACGCTAGCCGGCCCCAACAGGCTGGAGGTTGCCGGCGGTACGGAGCGGCAGAGCTTCAGTGCCCGCAACATCATCATTGCTACCGGGTCGGTGCCCGGTATGCCGCCCATTCCCGGACGGGAGCTGGCGGTTGTATTGACCAGCGATGAGGCGCTGGAATTGCCGGCCGTGCCCAAGAGTATGCTGGTGTTGGGTGCCGGGGTTGTGGGCATGGAATTTGCAACCCTGCTGAGTGCTTTTGGCTGTGACGTGACGGTTGTCGAACTGCTGCCGCAGATTTTGCCGGCCGTAGACAGTGATATCGTCAAACGGCTGGGCCTCAGCTTACGCAAACAAGGCATTAAGCTGGTGACCGGCGTCAGAGTTACGGTGATCGAGCAAACCGAAGATGCGGTAGCCGTGACGGTGGATAACGGAAAATGCAGCCAGCAGCTGCTGGTGGAGAAGGTGCTGGTCGCGGCAGGCCGGCGTCCGGCCGTAGCCGGGCTGGGGCTGGAGACGGCCGGGGTGGAATATGATCAGCAGGGAATCAAGGTGGATGAGCGGATGGCCACCAGCGCAGCCGGCATTTATGCCGTCGGCGATGTAACCGGACGGAGCATGCTGGCTCATGTGGCTTCAGCCGCCGGCCTGGTAGCCGCCGAAAACGCCATGGGGCAGCAGGCCGTCATGGATTACCGCGCTGTTCCCAGTTGTATTTTTACCAAACCGGAAATCGCCACAGTGGGGCTGACCGAGCAAGAGGCATGCGCTCAGCAGTTGGCCATCAAAGTGAGCAAGTTCAACTTCGCCGCCAACGGAAAAGCTGTTACCATGGGCGAAGCGGACGGGCTGGTGAAGGTCATTGCCTGTGCGGCCACTGGTAACATGCTGGGCATGCATATTCTCGGGCCTCATGCCAGCGATCTGATTATGGAAGGGGCGCTGGCCATCCGGAATGGCCTGACGGCGCAGGCGATTGCCCACACCATTCATCCTCATCCTACGCTGTCCGAGACGGTGATGGAAAGCGCCCATGGCATTGACGGGGATATCCTTCATCAGGTCAAATTAAAGGGACGCCGGTAAGGTTCATACCGGGATTCCTATCATTCCTAATAAAGATATCAGGTAAATTTTAGTGATAATTTAATGAAAAAAATATTGACAATGATAATTATTATCATTATACTGGTGTCAAAGAAACTTGTTGTCCTTCATACTAGTTTGTAACTACCTAAGAGAGCCGAGAGCTCCGTTGCGAAATATAGACGCACGGAGCTTTTTTTACTTCCGGGGGCTATGTTGGTTAAAGGGCTTAATCGAATGGAAACAAAGGAGTGATTCAGACATGATGGCTGGTTGCGAAATCGTAAGGGAACTGAGGGGAACTTTGCCGTCAATTCGTTGCAGCTGCTGCAACAGGCTGCTTTACCGGGGAGTTGCTCAGGCGATTGAGATCAAATGCCCAAAGTGCGGCGTGGTGCAGTACATGAATTCAAAGACCATGGGACTGCATCCCAAACCGGCGCAGTCAACCGCTTCCCGGGTGGTGACAGACAGTGCCGGGCGGATGGTGGCGATACCGGGACGACCGCAGCGGGTTATTGCCCTGAATGCATCCAATCTGGGTCTTTACTATGCTACCGGCGGAAAAGTCATTGGACGGGCTTCTACCAATATGCTGGCCCCTGATATTGCAGAAAAGGTGAGAAGTATTCCGACAGTAGGGGTTCCTCCGTGCCCGGATGTGGCCAGAATTATCGAGATGAAACCGGATCTGGTGCTGGGCATGCACTCTCCCATGCATCATTCGCTCGCGGCTGTTCTGGAGCAAAGCGGTATTCCGGTTTTGCTGCAAGCACTGGAACACTATAGCGATGTGATCAAAACGTTGCGTTTGTACGGGGAGTTAAGCGGTAATCCCGAACAAGCGGCCCGGAAAATTGACGCGATTGAAAGCAGCCGTCAGGAACTGATACGGCAGCATTGCGGGAAGCCGTCGCCGAAAGTGTTGATTTTATGGGGCATTGCCAATGGCCTGTTTAGCGCTCTTTCCAATAGCTTTGTCGGAGATCTGGCCAAACGCCTGGGAGGAGTCAATGTCGCTGATATGGCTGCGGCGATTGATGAAAGCCTGAGCTATGCCCCCTTTCGCCTGGAAACAGTCGCGCCTTTTCAGCCTGATGTTATTTTAATGGTCAGTCATAGTTTTGAACCGGGGATGCAAAGCCGGTTTTATCAACAATTGTCTGAACAGCCGGCATGGCAGCGTCTTAAAGCCGTCCAGCAGAACCATGTCTACCAACTGCCGTATCATTTGTTTGCAGTAAATCCCGGACCTCAGCTCGGTGAGGCGTTGAATGTGATGGCAGATTTTCTTTATAAAGGTTGTGCTTCATGAACGCAGTCAAAAGTTTACAACAGGATCCACGGATGGCCTGGCGTAATGGAGTCAGTCTAACCGCTCTGATTGTTCTGGCCCTGGTCTTGCTGGTCGGCATTATGGTCGGTGCCGTACCGGTTGGCTTGCGGGAAATCTGGCAAGCCTTAATGGGCGATATGACCGGTGAAACTTATCAAATTATTTACAATATCCGGCTGCCGCGTGTCTTTATCGGTGCTATGGTCGGGATGAACCTGGCTTTGGCGGGCTGCGTTCTGCAGGGGGTGCTGCGCAATCCGCTGGCTGATCCCGGAATTATTGGCGTATCAGCCGGTGCGGGGCTTGCCGCTATGCTGGTTATGATCCTCTGGCCCGAACTGACGGCGTTTGTACCGCTAGCCGCTTTTTTGGGTGCGCTGATGGCTTTGGTCATGGTGCTGGCCTTGGCCTGGAATAAAGGGGTTCAGCCTTTACCCATGGTGTTGGCAGGCGTGGCTGTAGCTGCATTGCTGGGCGGTGGTATCAGTATTCTGATGGTTTTGTATCCGGACCGCATTCAGGGGACGGTGAATTGGATGGCCGGAAGTCTGCAGGGCAGAAGCTGGGACCATATCCGGATGATCCTGCCCTATAGCCTGATCGGTGTATTGGGCGTTATCCTGTCAGCCCGTTATTTAAATTGGCTGCAGCTTGGTGATGAGGTGGCCAAAAGTTTAGGTGTAAGGGTCCACGCCCTGCGCTTTGGCCTGATTGTCCTGGCCGCGCTGTTGGCGGCCTCGGCAGTGAGTGTAGCCGGGTTGCTGGGCTTTGTCGGGCTGATTGTCCCTCATATCACCCGGATGCTGATTGGTTCTGATTTTGAGTATCTGATGCCCTGTTCCGCCTTATTGGGAGCGGTAACGGTCGTGGCGGCTGATTTGGCAGCACGTACCGTTTTTAGTCCGGTGGAAATTCCGGTTGGTATTTTTATGGCTTTTTTGGGAGCGCCTTTCTTTATCTATTTGCTGCGGAAGGGGATGAGAGGATGAACTGCACCCTTGAAGCCAGGCAGCTTACATTAGGGTATAGCGGGAAAATTATTTCCACCTGCCTGGATGTAGCGATTTGCGAACCGGAAATTGTGGCGATTATCGGACCCAACGGTTCCGGGAAATCCACTTTTTTAAAGGCGCTGGGCCGTTTGCTGCCCCCGGAAAGAGGAACGGTCCTGCTGAATGGAAAGGATGTTCAGCAACTGCGTCCCGGTGAGGTGGCGAGGCTGCTGGCTATTCTGCCGCAGTCTGCCCAGGCACCGGGAGATATGACGGTGCACGATCTTGTGCGAAGCGGGCGCGCTCCTTATATCGGGCTGTTCGGTCAACCGGCGGCCGATGATGAGACAGCGGTTTTATCGGCCGTTGAAGCCACCGGCATGAGCGCTCTGCTTTTTCGCCGGCTGGACACACTGTCGGGCGGTGAAAGGCAGCGGGCCTGGCTGGCCATGGCGTTGGCCCAGCGGCCTAAAATCCTGCTGCTGGATGAGCCGACCACTTATCTGGATATTCATCACCAACTGGAAATTATGAAATTGGTCAAAAGGCTGCATCAGGAATTGCGGCTTACAGTGATCATGGTATTGCATGATTTGAATCATGCTGCCCGCTTCAGCCATCGCATCATTGCGATGCAAAAAGGGGCCATCTTTGCCGATGGGAAGGCGGAGGAAGTCCTGACGGCAGCAAACCTCCGGGCGTTATACGGGGTAGAAGCTGCCGTGATGACCATTGAGCAGGGAGGAAGTGAGCAGCTTGTCTGTTTCCCACACGACACTTGCAATGGATTTAGTCCCTAATCCTGTTCTCGAATTGAAAAATATTTCTAAAATATACCAGGGAAGGACCGTTGTAGACAATTTGTCTTTACAGATTGGCGCAGGTGAAGTTTTTGGATTGGTAGGCCCCAATGGAGCCGGCAAAACGACGCTGATGAAAATAATTGCCGGTTTAAGCCAGCCTTGCAGCGGACGGCTGACTATTTTTAACCGGGACGGACTTGCCGAGCGGGCGCAACTTAAACCGTTGATTGGCTGGGTGCCGCAGGACAACAATCTCGAGCGGGAATTGACGGTCAGGGAAGCGCTGGCGTTATATGCCAGGCTGTTTGCTGCCAGGCCTTTCCAACCAAGAGTGCAGCAGATTATGACCGAATTCAATTTAGAAAGTATCGGCGAGCGTCGGATTGAATTGCTTTCGGGCGGAATGGCCAGAAGAGTCTTGATTGCCCGGGCAATACTGCCTGAACCTAAACTGTTGCTGTTAGATGAACCGACGGTGGGACTTGATCCGGATGTTCGCCAGGATATCTGGCAACTGATCCGTTCTTTAGCCGCCCAAGGGAAAACAATTTTTATGACAACTCATTATATGGATGAAGCCGAACAGCTTTGTGACCGGCTGGCTTTGCTCAAAGCAGGCAGCCTGTTAATGACCGGAACGCCGGCTGCTATGAAGAGCATGGCAGAAGGGAAACCCCACTCCGCGGTGACCTTGGAAGCAGCTTTCTTGCGTTTAATCCGGCGGGGGGCGGAATGATGGGCTGGTTTGTGGTTTATTACCGGGAACTGATTTTAATGAAAAAGAAGATGGGGAAATTAGGGTATGTATTTTCTTCGGTCATGTTTCCGGTCATTTATTTATTTGCCTTTAGCTGGGGACTGGGATCTCGCCTGGAAATCAGCGGCGGCTATATTCCTTATTTGGCCAAAGGGATTCTCGGTATCACCGTCATGCTGAATGCTTTTCAGCAAACCTCCCTTTCGGTGAGTGTCGGCCGTATGTATTTCAAAACCTTGCAAACCCTGATTTTGAGTCCGATTCCCTTGATTCAGGTAGCGGGGGGGCTTGTCCTGGCCGGTGCGACCCGGGGCCTGTTACTGGGCGGGGTGGTTTATGGGATTGCCTGGCTGATCTTTGCAGTTCCAGGTCTGAATGGGGCCGCTCTTTGCGGAGTGATCTTAGCGGCCTTCTTCTTTGCCGCATTGGGTTTGGTTGTTGGATTATGGGTGGCCGAGCCGGATGATCTTTCACTGGTCAATAATTTTTTAATCACTCCCATGATTTTTTTCGGCGGCTCTTTTTTTCCAGAACAGCATTTCCCGGTCTTTGTGCGGGAACTTATTGCGATTTTACCGCTCAGCCTGGTTAATAGTTTGCTGCGGCTGCCGGTATGGGAAGAAGCGGCCCTGTTGAAAGCCGCTGGCTTGCTGGTTTTCAGCTGCCTGATGCTTTGGCTGGGGGCAAGGAAATTGGCACTATACAGCGAATAAGAAATATCATTGAAAACATTGGAAAAGGAGCGATTTTAATGAAAGCATTGATTGTTTATTCCAGTTTGACTGGAAATACCAAAAAAGTGGCGGAAGCCATTCAAACCGTTTTTGACCGGGGAGCCGACCTTGTTCCGGTAGAAGAAAATCCGGCAGCCGATGGTTATGATTTGGTTGCTGTAGGGTTCTGGGTGGACCGGGGAACGGCGGATAAAAAAGCGCAAAGCTATCTAACCGGCCTGCGCGATAAAACGGTGGCCTTGTTTGCGACGCTGGGGGCTTATCCTGATTCGGACCATGCCAGAGACAGCATGGCGAAGGCAGCCGCTTTACTGGATGACAGTAACCGTCTGGTGGGCAGCTTTATTTGTCAGGGGAAAATTGATCCGAAATTGCTGGAACAATTTGAAAAATTGCCCCCCGATCATCCTCATGGTGTCACTCCGGAACGTGCTGCCCGTCATCGTGAAGCAGCCAAACATCCGGATGAAGCCGATCTAATCAATGCTAAGGCCGTTTTTACTGAAGTCCGCCAAAAATTAACGGCAGGTGCCGTATGAGAACGGCCGTCGGCGGGGCACGGAACGACTCAGGATTGCAAGCCGTCCTGGATGCTATGAATCCGGAGCTGTACGCCATGGTGGTCGGACGCCAGACCGATAACCCGCTGGAGGTCTTCCAAGGCAAACGTGTCCTGCACAGTGATATCCGGGGCGGAACGCTTGAACGGGGGCAATGGGCCGGGCTTTGGCAGACGGCTCTGCAGCGGCCGGCACCGGGTGAAAAACGGTCGGCTTATATCCATATTCCCTTTTGCCGTCACAAGTGTCTCTATTGCGGCTTCTTTCAAAATTTTTGCCAGGAGGAGTTGGAAAACGCCTATATTGAACGTTTGGTCACCGAACTGAAGATGCATGCCGGCAGTCCTTATCTGACTAATCCGGTCAATGCGGTCTTTATTGGCGGCGGAACACCAAGCGCGCTCTCTCCGGCCAATATTAGCCGGCTGCTGGCTGCCATCCGTCAATATTTGCCTTTGTCCAATGATTATGAACTGACTCTGGAAGGCCGGGTCCATGATCTGATTCCGGAAAAAATGGAAAGCTGGTTTGCGGGCGGCGTCAACCGCATATCGATTGGTGTGCAGTCCTTTCAAACAAAAGTACGGCAAGCGGTGGGACGTCTGGATGACCGGGAAACCATACTCAAACGGCTGGAAGCTTTAGCCGGTTATAATCAGGCTGCCATCATTATTGATTTGATTTACGGACTGCCGTACCAAAGCCCTGAAATTTGGCTTGAGGATATTGCGGCCTTAAAAACGGCTGCAGTGGATGGCTGGGACTTGTACCAACTGAATGTTTACGAGAATAGTGCTTTAAAAAAGGAAATTGCTGCCGGGCGGTTGCCGGAAGTGGCGGCTATTGAAGAACAAGCGGAGCTCTTTGCTATGGCTCACCGCATATTGTCTGAATGGGCTGTCGCGCAAATTAGCGTTTGCCATTGGGCTAAAACCAACCGGGAGCGCAATATGTATAACAACATGGCTCAGCAAGGAAATACCATGCTGCCTTTTGGTGCAGGCGCAGGCGGCAGGGCGGACGGCTTTTCACTATTTCAGGAGCGGGATATCAAACGGTATATGCAAAAAATTGATGATGGCGAGAAACCGGTCATGATGATGATGACCCTGCATGAATCCGCCCGTTTACATGATGCGTTGAAAAATCAGCTTAAACTTGGTTATTTGGACCTTGATCAGCTTGCGGCCAGTTTTGGCCCCCGTGTCCGTGAACTGGACGTGTTGTTGGCGCTATGGGAAAAACAGGGGTTGGTCACCCGGGGATCTGGTATGGCCCGCCTGACCGTTGCCGGACAATTTTGGTATGTGAACATCACGCAGTCGGTGCTGGAATGTACCAATGCCCTGCTGCATGGAATGGGTGTATGGGAAAAGCCGAAAGCGATGCAAGGAATGGCCATGCAGGGAATGGCCATGCAAGCCTAGAAAAGAATTTGCCATTTAAATATTGACAATGATTATCATTCTCATATATACTGAAGTGGACAGATGAATGGATAACAACCGCATAAAACAGATAGAGAGCCCAGAGCTCCGTGGCCAGTAAGATCAGGCACGGGGTTTTTTATTTGCGGTAATCGCCGTTTACGCCAGTCAGATCAGCTAAGGATGTGGTGCATGTGATCAATAAAATAACCAGTGGTGTGATTGTCTTGTTTTTGCTTGTTGGCAGCTTTTGGCTATTGGGGCAGGACAAGCAGGCAAAAAAGAGTGATTTCCGGCTAGTGACCGACAGTGCCGGCCGTCAGGTTTCTATTCCGGTTCGGCCCCAACGGGTGGTGGCCTTAAATGCCTCCAGTATCGATTTGTATATCAACTCCGGGGGCAATTTGGTTGGCCGCGCAAAGACGGAAGCCCTGCCCGCTTCTGTCCGGGCAGCCGTCCAGGGGGTGCCTGAGGTTGGCTTGCCGCCTAATCCCAGCCTGGAACAAATTGTGGCCCTGCAGCCCGATCTGGTGCTGGGAGTCAACATTCCCTTCCATCATGCCCTGGTGCCTGTTTTGGAAAAAGCGGGCATCCCCATTTTGCTGCAAAATCTTGATAACGTTCAGCAGGTTTTGGATACCTTGCAATTTTATGGAGAACTGACCGGCCACCCGGATAAGGCAGCGGGTGAAATTTCCCGGATCGAAAATCAATACCAAGCGGTGGTAGCCGGTGTCAAAGGAAAAACAGCACCCCGGGTTCTGATACTTTCAGGGACGGCGGAAAGTTTTAGTATGGCCTTGTCCGGCAGCTTTGTCGGCGACCTGGTAAACCGTTTGGGTGGCGCCAATATTTCCGATCAGGCGGAAAATGCCGATCCCCAGTCAGGCTATGTCCCCCTTAGCCTGGAGTTTGTGGCCAAAGCCAATCCTGAGATCATTTTGTTTATCACCTATAGTTCGGATGAAAATGCCGAAGCGAAATTCCGCAACAATTTGAAAAATCATCCGATATGGCGGGATATGAAAGCCGTCCAGCAAAACCGGGTGTTTAAACTGCCGTATCACCTGTTTGCGGTTAATCCTGGTACACGGGTCGGCGAAGCTGTGGAAGTGCTGACCGGTCTGCTGTATCCGGCTAACGAAATAAAATAGATTAACGAAAGGAAGTTGTCATGTGAAAAGGGGATTTCACCCAAAGAAAAGCAGGGTTGCTTTGCTAAGCCTCAGCATTCTGACCGCATTAAGCCTGCCGGTTTATGCTGCTGAGGAAGAACCTTATCAGTTCAATGAGGTCGTGGTTACCGCCACCCGTACCGAGAACAAGGTTAAAGAAACGCCGACGGCGGTAGAGGTCATCACCAGAAACGATATCGACAAACTGGGAGCAAGGACTTTGCAGGAGGCCCTGCATTTAAGTACCAGTATTCAGATTTCACCGGCCATGGTAGGCAGTTCGGTTTCCATCCGGGGGATGGAAGGGCGGTACGTACTATTGTTGGTGGATGGGGAGCGTTTGACTTCAGAGGGATCTTACTCGACCATGAATAACTACGAATGGGACCGGATTAATCTGGATAATGTGGAACGGATTGAAATTGTCCGGGGGATTGCCAGCTCCTTATACGGGTCGGATGCTTTAGGAGGTATCGTGAATGTCATTACCAAAACGCCTGGAAAGCCGGAGTTATCGCTGGCGTATAGCCCTGGCCGTTACAGCGATGATTTTGGGATTGGCTATGATCATTTTTCGGTCCGTTATGATACTGGGAAAACTCCTGCAGGTGCCTGGTCAATCACGGCGGGGCAGTCCCGGAGCGATATGCTGCAGCGTCCGGATGAGCCCAATACCAGCAATTATTATGGAACACGAAGGTATTTGGACATCGCGGCCAAGTGGGATTTACAACATGATCGGCAACTGGATTTTAAAGCAGGCTTTTTAAAAGAAGATATGGAGCAATTATCTCAAATTTCAAGGCTGGTGATGTTTCCGCCGCCGCCGAAGGTTGTCTATGAGAATGGCCGCAATTATTATGAGAATGAAAGACAGTCTTACAGCATCGGCTTAAAAGGAAAACATCAGAACGGCGATTATGGCCTGCGCACGTATTATGGCAAACAGAAAAAAGTCCAGGATAATATCAATTATACAACCGGGGTGTATACTCCGAAGCTTCATGACAATGACCGTACAACCTGGACACTGGAAGGCTGGTCTTCAAATCATCTTGACGACAATCATTTATTGACAACAGGTGGTGAGTTCCGTACCGAAACTTATGAGGGTACACGTGTTAATACCGGCAAAGCCAGTGTGGATTCCGCCGCCCTGTATGTCCAGGATGAATACCGGCTGGATGATCGCCTGTTGCTGGTTCCTTCGTTCCGTTATGACCACAATAGTAAATTCGGCAATAATATTAGTCCCAAACTGGGAATGACTTACAATATGGATGACCACTATCGCCTGAAAGCCAATGTCGGGAAGGGCTTTAGAGCGCCGTCACTGGATGATCTGTATATTAAAATGTCCATGCAGGAAATGGGAGCGCCTCTAGCCGGGTATATTTACGGCAACCCCAATCTGAAGCCGGAAAAATCTACGAACTATGAAGTAGGTCTGGAAGGCGAAAAGGGAAAAACTTTTGGGAAAGTGAGTTACTTTGTCAATGATGTGACAAACTTAATTAAGGCAGAGTTGATCGAGGGGAGTACCAGCGATTATACGTATGTCAATGTCAACGAAGCCGATATTAACGGACTTGAATTTGAAGTCGGGCAACATCTGAACAATAAATTTATGATTAAGTTCAGTCATACTTATTTGGATGCTACCGATGGCAATACTCATGAGAGGCTGACAGGAAGAGCGCAAAACCAGGGCAGCCTCCAGCTTCATTACGACAATGTTCAGGAAAATGGTATTAGTGCGGTTTTATGGCACACCTGGGTACAGGATTATAAGTATTCAACAACAGTGACCAAGAATTATAATACCTGGAATCTCTCGGTAAATAAGAAATGGAATGACCGTTTTGACAGTTATATCCGCGTGGATAATATCTTCAACAAGAAAGACTATGACATCAATATGTGGGGATCATTGGTTCGTGTCGGCATGAACATGAAACTGTAAGATGAACACAAGATACACAATATTTTTCATTACGGTGGTCTTAGGTGTCCTGCTGCTGTCTCCTGCCGTACAAGCCGGCAGTAAGGAGAACTTCCGGTTGTATGCAACGGCATCCGGCAAGGCGGTTTCTGTTGCTGAACTGCAAAACTGGGATTATGATGTGCTGATATTCGGCGAGTACCATGACAATTCCGTTCTCCATGGTTTGGAAGCCGAACTGTTGAAACAAGCCTTTGCCCGACACTCCAAACTGGCGATATCCTTGGAAATGTTTGAGCGCGATGTTCAACAGCCTTTAGATGCTTATCTGGCCGGCGAAATCAGCGAATCAGCCTTTTTAGAGCAGGCCCGGCCCTGGAACAACTATCAACAGTCTTACCGGCCGCTGGTCGAGTTTGCCAGAGTCCATAAATTACCGGTTTTAGCGGCCAATATTCCCAGGTCCGTAGCTTCCCATTATGCGCGGCAGGGAACACTGGATGGGATTGACATGGCCATGCAGCCCTATTTGCCTGTGGTTCACCGTATTCCCGACGGTGAATACAAGCGCCGGTTTTTTACTCATATGCAGGAGCTGAGTACAGGCAACAGCGGGATGAAGGTGGCACCGGAGAAACTGGAAGCCTTTTACCAGGCACAGTGCCTGAAAGACGATGCCATGGCTGAAAGCATTGTCCGGTATCATGACCACAATCCTGGCGGAAAGGTTATTCATTATCAAGGCGATTTTCATAGCCGCTTCCGGCTGGGGGCTGCTGGAAAGGTACAGGCCCTTGCACCAGCCCTGAA
Organism: uncultured Selenomonadales bacterium; assembly: GCA_946407015.1. Classification (GTDB taxonomy): domain Bacteria; phylum Bacillota; class Negativicutes; order DSM-1736; family Dendrosporobacteraceae; genus CAMJML01. The sequence continues at coordinate 268,630 of CAMJML010000004.1, forward strand.
GATGCTGGTCTTGACGCCGGTATATGTAGCCGCTTTTACCGATTTGGCTGTACAAGCCAAACGCCTTCAGGCCGATGGCGATATCGTAGTGTTTATCCGGCAAGATTCATCCGTACAATAGCAAAATACCTCTTATGCCTAGGTAACGATGCGGCATAAGAGGTGTTTTTTTTGGTAAAAAGAGGCAAGCCGAAAAAGGGAATGCGGGTCGATGTAAATCCTGCGCATAATTGCCGGTATTTTCGTACATAGATAAATTAGCTGTTTTATTGATCTTGCATCTGATCAACCGGGAGGTCATTATGTTCCAATATATTCTGCCATTTTCTAAAATTAATCGGCACAGCCTGTCTTTTGTTGGTGGAAAGGGGGCTAATTTAGGGGAAATAGCCCAAATTGCCGGGATCCATGTGCCTGCAGGCTTTTGTATTTCGACTCAGGCCTATCACGAGGTTGTGGCGTCAAGCTCAGAGCTCAAAGTGTTATTGAATGAGCTTGACCGTGTTGCGGTAAAAGGGCTGCAGGCAACCCAGCGGTTAGCCGGGCAGATCCGGCAGCAGTTCGAGGACTTCCCTTTTCCCGGGCTTTTGCAACAAGAGCTTGAGCAGGCCTGGCAAATGACCGGACAGGATTATGCGTATGCCATCCGGTCCAGTGCAACAGCCGAAGATCTTCCCTATGCCTCGTTTGCGGGGCAGCAGGATACCTATCTGAATATCCAGGGGATAGCCAATATCGAGAAGCATATCCGCAAATGCTGGGCTTCGCTGTTTACTGACCGGGCCATTGTTTACCGGGATCAAAACGGTTTTGAACATAACAAAGTCGCCTTGGCGGTTGTCGTGCAGCAGATGGTATTTCCTGAGGCGGCAGGTATTCTATTTACGGCTGACCCTGTCAACGGGAATCGTAAGGTGGTTTCCATTGACGCCAGTTTTGGCCTCGGTGAAGCCCTGGTCTCCGGCAAAGTGAGTGCTGATTTGTATAAAGTTAGAGATAATCGCATAATTAAAAAGCAGATTGCCGTAAAGAAACTGGCCGTCTATTCTGTCGCGGAAGGCGGGACGGTTGAGCGGGAAGTACCGGTAGAGCTAAGAACAATGCCAGCCCTTCCTGATGAGCAGATCCTGGAGTTAGCTCATATCGGCAAAATCATTGAAAGTCATTTCGGGTGTCCCCAGGATATTGAATGGTGTCTAGACGCAGGAGTCATTTATGTCGTGCAAAGCCGTCCTATTACGACCTTATATCCACTGCCGGTGATTGCTGAGGATAACCCCCGGGTTTTTGTATCCATCGGGCATCAGCAAATGATGACCGATCCGATTAAACCGCTGGGAATATCGCTCTTTAGAAAAATCGGCTATGTGTCTGCCGACATCTATGAGGCTGGAGGACGTTTGTTTTCCGATATTTCCAATGCCTTGGCTTCCAGGATGGGACGAAAGGTGGCGCCATCTTTTGCCAAAACCGATTTGTTGATGAGCAACGCCATTCTTGAAATTGCCAACCGGCGTGAGTTTATCAGGATGATTCAGCCCGGAGAGAAGAAAAACTCCTATTATGGCCAAGTAAAGAAACTGGCTTTGCCACTAATCCTGGGAACACTGGAAAACATGATCGGCACCGATGACAAGCAAATCGACAATCTCTGCCTATCGGCTCAGGTTAAGGCCAAACAAGTAGAAAACCGCCTGCAGGAATGTTCCGGAGTGGAACGGATCGAATATATTTCCACTAATGCCAGCGAAATTATGAACTGGGTACTGGATGAGGAAATGATTGGTCCCATTACAGCAGCTTTGCTGGCCTTTGATCTGATCAACCGCTTAAGTAAACGCTGGCTGGGTGATTCTGAGCTTGTTCATGAGCTTAGCAAATCCCCGCCAGGTAATATTACGACGGAAATGGGGCTGGAATTGGGCGATTTGGCCGATTGCATCCGCCAATATCCCGATATTGTGGCGTATCTGCCTGAGGCACAGGACAGTACACTGCTGAGTGGATTGGGGCAATTTAGCGGTGGTCAAACCGTTCGGGAAGTCTTTGAAGCTTTCTTAACACGATACGGGATGCGCTGTCCGGGGGAAATTGACATCACCAGGCCCAGATGGCGGGAACGGCCTGCCCAGTTGATTGCGGCCATTCTCACGCATATTCAAAACCTGGAGCCAGGAGAGCATCGCCGGAAGTTTAGTGAGGGTAAGGCGGCAGCCGAGCAAGCGGCTGTTACTCTGTTAGTCGAATTGGAACAAACAACCGGTGGTGTGGTTAAGGTCAACATTATGAGACATTTAATCAAAATTTACCGGGGCCTGATTGGGTTCCGGGAATATCCGAAATACTTCCTGATTTCGCTATTTGGAATTTATAAGCAGGCTATTTTGGAAGAAGCCGCAAAACTGCTGGAGAAAAATATTATCACGCAAGTAGAGGATGTCTATTATTTAGCTATTGATGAACTTAAGGAAGTGATTCGAACCGGTTCTTGTGATGCGCAGCTCATTGCTGAACGGCGGGAACAATATAAGGAGTATGAGAAGCTAACGCCTCCCCGGGTCATGACCAGTGAAGGGGAAATTATCTTTGGCAGTTATGGGCAGCAGGATGTTCCTTTCGGTGCCTTGGTTGGTCTGCCGGTATCGGCAGGCCTTACGGAAGGACGTGCCCGGGTCATTCTGCGGCCAGAGCAAGCCAATCTGGAAAAAGGGGATATCCTGATTGCTCCTTTTACCGATCCGGGATGGACTCCCTTTTTCGTATCGGCCAGCGCACTGGTTACCGAAGTGGGCGGTCTTATGACGCATGGGGCGGTCATTGCCAGAGAATATGGAATTCCGGCTGTGGTCGGGGTTCAGGAAGCAACCAAGCGAATCCGGGATGGACAGCGGATCCGGGTCAATGGCACCAAAGGCTATATCGAGTTGCTTGATGAATGTTAACTGGTGGGGCTGAGAGGCAGTTATAAAAAAATCTGATGGACCAAGATGCCTGCGGGCATCTTTTTTATTGCTCTGATTGCTTGGTGCTGGGGTTATTGTCAAAAGTTATGTATTGAACTCATGGGGTTAATTTGATAGACTGAAGACAAAAATCCCAAATCATACGCTAAGGAAGAAAAGTGAGGCAATTACATGGTAAGCAAGGCCGGCAAACGGGTTGGTGGATTGGGTGTTATTGTATTTTTAGTCATTTCCGTATTGATCAGCAGGTTAGCTTACCTTCAAATTATCAAAGGTGAAGAATATCATACGCTGGCTGACCAAAACCGCATTCGCTTAATCAAGATTACCGCTCCCCGCGGCACCTTTTATGACCGGAATGGTGTTCAATTGGTGAATAACCGGCCCGGCTTTTCGGTATCGCTGATGCCGATCGATCAGCCGGTTTCCCAGGATGTTATTATTAAATTATCGAATATCCTGGGGATTCAGCCAGACGAAATCAATAAAAAGGTAGCCAAAGAAGAGAATCCTTTAACGCCCATCATTGTGAAAAGTGATGTGGGGCCTGAGGTTGTAGCGAAGATTGAAGAACGAAAAAGTGATCTGCCCAGTGTTGTGTTAGCCATTCAAGCCGTCCGCAGTTATATTTACAATGATCTGGGGGCGCATATGTTTGGCTATGTGGGCGAAATTAATGACGATGAATTAAATAAAGGCAAAGATAAAGGCTATAAAACCGGTGATATTGTGGGCAAGTCCGGACTTGAACGAGTCTATGACAAGGAGCTGCGCGGGGTGGATGGCGGCGAGCAAGTTGAAGTGGATGTTACCGGGCGCCCGATTCAGCGGTTAGGCCGTAAAGAGCCTATCCCGGGCAATGATTTAATGCTGACCATTGATGCCAGGGTTCAGAAAGCCACCGAAGAATCCATGGACAGACAGCTGAAGTACTTACAGAATAAATTAGGGAATGTCAATGCGAAAGCCGGCGCGGCGGTTGCCATCAATCCCAAAACGGGCGAAATCCTGGCTATGGTCAGCCGGCCGGCGTTTAATCCGAATCTGTTCAATGGCGGTATTTCGGAAAAGAACTGGAAAGCAATCAATGATAATCCCTTTAACCCCATGCAAAACAGAGTGATTAATGGTGAATATCCGCCGGGATCGACGTTTAAGATTATTACCGGCACAGCAGCTTTGGAATTGGGCAAGGTGACACCGGAGGAGAAAATCCTGGATACCGGGAAACACTGGATTATTCCTAAAGGCAATGCTATGAATGAGGCCTTGGGCTGGATTAATTTCCAGGAAGCGCTGTCCAAATCCGATAATGTGTATTTCTATGAAATGGGAAATCGGTTAGGGATTGATAATCTGGAGACCTATGCCAGAATGTTCGGTCTTGGTACGGTAACCGGCATCAATCTGCCGGGTGAAGCCGAAGGGCTGGTGGCTAACCGGAAGTACAAAATGAAGGTTTATGAAGAAGAATGGTATTTATCCGAGACTTTTGATGCGGCGATCGGCCAGGGCTTCCAATTGGCGACGCCGTTGCAGGTCGCCGATGTCATGGCTCAGGTGGCCAATGGCGGTCATCGTTACCGTCCTTATCTGGTCAGTAAAATTGTGAATCCAAACGGTCAGCTGGTCAAAGAATTTAAGCCTGAGGAAATGGGAACTGTGACCATTTCCGATAAGACGTTAACGTTGATCAGGAATTCCTTGCGGGATGTGGCCTTGCCTGGAGGAACTGCGGCGGCGACCTTTGAGGGATTTCCCATTCCCATTGCCGGTAAAACCGGTACGGCTGAAAATCCACACGGGGACGATCATGGCTGGTTTGTTGCTTATGCCCCATTTAATGATCCGCAAATTGTTGTGGCGGTACTGATTGAACAAGGGGGCTTCGGATCTGATTCGGCTGTTCCTATTGCCCGGAAGATGCTGGAGGCTTATTTCGATATTCCAGCACAAAAGAATTTTGCCGACTTCTATGCGGAAGAAGAAGCCGCTAAAACCGGTGTTCCTAAACAGCCATAGGATTTAATAGAAATAGACTTTACCCGTTATACTACGGGTAAAGTCTATTTCTATGTGAGGCAGATTGCCAGGGCAGGAATTGCTGGTTTGGTTCAGAAAAGTAGCGTTGACCATCAGGGAGGAGTTTTATGGGTCTGTCCATAATTAATGAGTATTGGATGATAACTGGGAGATTTTGTAACTAAAGGATTAGGCTATCAGCAAAAAGCAGAAAGGGAGGATGGAAGATGGAGTACCGGTTAGAGAAAGACTCGCTAGGTGAGGTCAAAGTTCCGGCCGACAAATTATGGGGGGCTCAGACACAGAGAAGTTATGAAAACTTCCGTATTGGAACTGAGCGAATCCCGCTCGAGATGGTGGAAGTGTTCGGACTGCTTAAACGGGCGGCAGCCGTTGTGAATAAGGACCTGGGAACGCTGGATGCAGAGCGCGCTGACGTCATCATCGCTGCCTGCGATGAATTGCTGGCAGGAAAGCTGGATGGCAATTTTCCTTTATCGGTATGGCAGACCGGCAGTGGCACGCAATTTAACATGAATGTCAATGAAGTTTTAGCCCACCGGGCGGAGCAGCTGGCTGCCGAACGCGGTCATTCCCTGAAGATTCATCCCAATGATCATGTTAACCGCTCTCAGAGTTCCAATGATATTTTCCCTACCTCATTGCATGTGGCCGGGGTGACGCTCATCCAACGCTGGCTTCTGCCCGCACTGGAGCAGTTGGAAAAGTCCCTGGCAGCCAAGTCGGCTGAGTTTGCCGATGTGATTAAAATTGGCCGGACTCATTTAATGGATGCAACCCCGCTGACGCTGGGACAGGAAATCAGCGGCTGGGTCGGAATGCTCACACGCAGCAAAGAGATGATTAAGACGGCGATGACTTTTTTGTATCCGCTGGCCATGGGCGGTACTGCCGTTGGGACGGGGATTAATTCCCATCCTGAATTTGGGGTAAAAGTCGCGGCAGAGATCAGCCGGTTGACTGGCGTGCCTTTTGTTACCTCATCGAACAAGTTTCATGCCCTGACCAGCAAAGATGAGCTGGCGGCTGTGCATGGGGTACTGAAGGCTCTGGCCGCCGACTTGATGAAAATTGCCAATGATGTTCGCTGGCTGGCCAGCGGGCCGCGCTGCGGAATTGGTGAACTGACCATTCCGGCCAATGAGCCGGGCAGTTCGATTATGCCGGCAAAAGTCAATCCAACACAGTCGGAAGCGCTAACCATGATTGTTACCCAGGTTTTTGGCAACGATACCACGATTGCCTTTGCCGCCAGTCAGGGAAATTTCCAACTGAATGTCTTTATGCCGGTGATTGCCTATAATTTTATTCAGACAGTCCGGCTATTAAGTGACGGAATGAACTCGTTCCATGACAAATGCGTGGTGGGGATTGAGCCTAATCGGGCAAGGATTGCCCATCATCTCAGCCAATCCTTGATCCTCATTACCGGACTGGTGCCGCTGATTGGTTATGACCGGGCGGCCGAAATTGCAAAAAAAGCTGCTAAAGAAGGCCTTTCGCTCAAGGAGGCAGCTTTGGCAACCGGTTATGTCACGGAAACAGACTATGATCATTATATGGACCCGCGCAGGCAAGTTTCGGCTCAAAGCTAGCCTGCTCATTTGAATATATAAACCCGCTATTTGTTTGAAACAACAAGTAGCGGGTTTTACTATTTTGTATTGAGGGGGGGGGAATCCCGTTTAAGCATTGAATCTGCGTATAGCAAGACAGCACGAGAATGTATTTTGAAGAAAAGTTTCTGTACAAAACCTAATATGACACACTGTTGTCATATTAGGTTTTGTACAATGAATCAAGGACGGCCATTGTGCTTGTTCTGGAAAGCAGAAGTTAAGCAGCATAAAATTTGGGTAACTTAGAAAAATAGGATAAAGCAACAGCGCTTTCAGATCAGCATGGGGTTGTGAAGAGTTCTAAAAAAGTAGGGGGACGATCATGAGTCAAACAACTATAAGGGGCTTTGGTCCGGATGAGTTCAAGGGCAAGCGGGCTCTGGTTACGGGCGGGACGAAAGGAATGGGGGCAGCGATTGTACAGCGTCTTACGGCTGCCGGGGCAACGGTAATGACAACGGCCCGTTCTGTACCGGAAGCCAGCCCTGAGCTGTTTGTTCAGGGCGACGTGAGTACAAAAACTGGAGTGGAACGTGTGATCCAAGCCGTAGCGGAGCAACTGGGCGGAATTGATATCCTGGTCAATAATGTTGGCGGTTCCCCTGCGCCGGTCGGCGGCGCTCTGGCGATGCAGGATGAAGACTGGCAGCAGGTGTTTAACGCCAACTTGTTTTCGGCTGTCCGGCTGGACCGGGCTTTACTCCCGGCTATGATCGAACAACAATCTGGAGTGATTATTCATATTACTTCCATTCGGCGGCGTTTCCCGGCAACTGAAACGATGGCTTATTCAGCCGCCAAGGCAGCTCTGACCAACTATAGCAAAGAATTGGCGAATCAAGCTGCTCCGTATGGGATACGGGTCAATACCGTCGCTCCGGGCTTTATTGAGACTCAAGCCGCAGTGCGGCTCATTAGCCGGCTGGCTGAGCAGTCGGGTACGGACTATGACAGCGCCCGGCTTGCCATGATGGAGTCCCTTGGGGGGATTCCGCTGGGCCGGCCGGGAAAACCGGAAGAAGTCGCTGAATTAGTGGCTTTCCTGGTATCCGACCGCGCCCGGTATATCACCGGCTGCGAGCATGTAATTGACGGCGGCACGCTGCGGACGATCTAATGACGGGTAGGCAGTAAATCTTTCACCCATATATGAAACGTCACAAGGGGGAAACAGCATGAAAATTGATTTACCGGGAGTTATTACGGAATTCATTCAGGCGAAGAACGGCTATGACAGTGCAGCTTTGGCCGCCTGCTTTACAGAACAGGCCATTGTTCATGACGAAGGGCAGCAGATTATCGGACCTGAAGCCATTCAAAAATGGATTGAAGCCAGCAACAAGAAATATCAGGACACCGTGACTCCTGTCAGGCTAGCCGAAAGTGAGTCCGAAACCATCCTGACTGCGCAAGTTTCCGGGAATTTCCCCGGGAGTCCGGTATCGCTGGATTTTTGCTTTATCCTTCAGTCAGGCAAGATTGCTCAGTTAAAGATCGTACCGACCGAGTGTTGAAATCCAAATAAGCGGCTGATCAACCGCTCAATAAGGAGACTGTGATGATTACCAATCATTTACTAATTAAACTGAAAGATAACAGCCGGGAAAATGTAAGTAAAACACGGGACATCCTGCTCAGTATGCGAGGCAAAATCCAACCCTTGCGCAGTCTGCAGGTGGAAATGAACATTCGCAGCACCTCGTCCTCCTATGATCTGGCCTTGATTGCGCAATTCGCCTCCATGGAGGATTTAGAAGCTTATCTGATTGATCCGGTGCATGTAAAAGTGGCTAACGATATAGCAGCCGTTATCGAACACGTTGCAGCTGTCTGCTATTCCTGCTAAGCATTTTGTGAAAGCAGCCATTTTTTCAGTACAAAGCGAACCGAACAGGCCTTCGTTTAACAGAGCAACGTTAAACGGGGGCCTTTCTTTGCTTCTTCTTGTATGGAGCCGGAAGGAAATGATCATAAATAATGGTATACAATAAAGGTTAGAGAAGTTGCCGCAGCGATGCAGGAGGATTTATGAACGGACAGCACCAGGATTTTGCCGCAGAGGAACGGCATCTAGCCGATACCATCAGCGAAATGAAGGAGATTATCCAGGCGCTCCATTCGGATATGGATGTCAGGCAGCAGCGGGCACAAAAATCCCTGCTGCTAAAAGATGAGGTGAGTGCCTATGTCCATACCATGATGCGCAGTGATCATTCCTATAAAATTCACGATATTGAGCAGGCCATTCCAAGCCCTTATTTCGGACGGGTTGATTTCCGGGAAGACGGTACCGAGGCGTTTCAGTGTTTTTATATTGGCCGCTGTAAAGTAGCCCGCTTAGATATCCGCAGTGACAGCGATATTTTAATTTTTGACTGGCGCGATCCTGTTGCGACTATTTTTTATGAGTGTTATGGCGGCAGGGCCAGCTATGAAGTGATGGGCCGCTATCATTACAGCGGCGATGTCCGGATCAAACGCCAATATAAAATCGAAGACAGCCTGTTAAAAAATATGGTCGATAATTATGTAATGGATCAGATTCTGGCGCGTCAGCAAGAAGCCTTACTGGGTGATCCTTTGCTGCTCGATCGGCTGCAGCAGGGAGCCACCGCGAAGCTTCGTGATATTGTGACCTCCATTCAAGCCGAACAGAATCGTATCATTCGTGAACCGCTGAATCAGGTAACGGTGATTCAAGGCGTGGCCGGTTCAGGAAAGAGCACCATCGGCTTACACCGCTTATCGTATCTTTTGTATAATGAGAAATTGAACCGTCATAAATTGATTGTCATTGCTCCTAACCGGATTTTTCTTGACTATATTTCCGAACTGCTGCCTGAGATTGATGCGGCTGATATCCGGCAAGTGGTCTGGGATGATCTGGCCCAGGAAATCACCGGGCAGAAACTGACTATTTTTGAAGGACGGAAGCTGGAACAAATTTTGTCAGGCAAGGACAAGGCGGCTATCCGTTTATTGGAAGATACGGCGCAGCTCAAAGGCTCGCTGGATTTTCGGCAGGTACTTCAGGCTTATCTGGAACAAAAAGTACAAAAGTTCTGCTTGAAATTGACCGATATCCAGTTGTTTGAAGGACAAATTGTGATTACAGCCCAGGAACAGCTGGATAAATTTATGGAAGATATCAAAATGCCCTACAATGAACGCCTGCGTACCCTGAGCCGCTATATCACGTTCCGGGTAACCAATTTTGTCGATATTGTCGAGGCGCGGCAAGCCAAGGGTAAGGCGTCCGATGAAACGGTTAAGCGCTGCCGCAAGGAAGCGGATGCTTTTCTTGGCAGATACTTTAAACACTGGGAAGCGGTCGGGGTGCTGGAGGCTTATCGTGAGCTGTTTGCCAGCAAGGCCGTTTTTAAAAGTGTCCGCGCAAAACGTTATGATCTGGATGCGATTCGTACCCATACGTTGGCTGTTTTGGATGTTCAGAAGGTTGAGCGGGAAGATCTGGCGCCGCTGGCTTATCTGTCCTTACTGCTGGATGGCTGGGCGCATAGGCCCCGGTATGATCATATTGTGGTCGATGAAGCACAAGATCTGAATGCGTTGGAATTTGCCGTACTCAAGCAATTGTCCGCCAATGGTTCGTTTACGATCATGGGGGACTTATCCCAGGGTATTCATTCCTACCGAAGCATTACCAACTGGAATGTCTTGTTAAAAGAGGTATTTGCTGATTCCCGGACGGTATACCGTGAGATTCTTCATAGTTACCGTTCGGCAAAAGAAATTATCGAGGTTTTTAATTGTGTCATGCCGCCGGGAAGTACCAAAGCCATTCCTGTCTACGAAATTGGCCGTAAGCCGACCTTGGAAAAAGTGATTTCCAGGCAAGCAGGGCTAGATGGGATGATCCGCAAAATCCGGGGGTTTCTTAAACAGGGGGCTCGCTCGGTTGGAATTATTACCAAACGGGAGGAAGAGGCGGTTAATTTGCATGCACTGCTCTTGCCGGCAGCTCAGGAAAATGGCTTTGACCAACCGCTGCATCTTGTCTGTGGCCAAGCCACCCGTTATCAGGGAGGGATTTCCGTACTTCCCGTTTCGCTGGCCAAAGGGCTGGAGTTTGACAGTGTGATTATCTGGAATGCTTCGGAATACACCTCAGACTCTCTCAATACCCGGTTGTTGTATGTCGCTCTTTCCCGGGCTATGCATGGGCTTCATATTATGTTTCAGGGCATGCTGACTCCCTTGCTGCGGGAAAACACCGGCAGTTATCTGGCTATCGAGGAGTGAGCTGCCGGAGGGGGATTGTTGTTCCAAAAAACAGGTTTGCTAAAGGAAACTTATTGAAAATGTTGAATAATATAGTATGTTGGCACTCTGTGGTGATTGGCGGCCTGGTTGTTTTGATCCAATCACCAGCCGTCGGCTCACGTTGTTCAACAAAAGGACGATTGACCTTGAGCACTAACCTGGAGGAACGTTATGAAAATTACTTTTTTCCTGATTCCGAAAAGTGAAGTCATTTATTTGCCTCTGCATAGTACCATGCGCCAGGCCCTGGAAAAAATGGAATATCATCGTTATACTGCGATACCATTGATTGATGATAAAGGCCGTTATGCCGGAACGATTACCGAAGGCGATCTATTGTGGAAAATGAAAAATACACCGGGATTAACGTTTTCCGGTGCTGAAAAGATCACGCTGTCCGACATACCCCGACGCATGATCAATACCCCGGTGCGGATTGATGCTGAGATGGAAGACCTGATTTCCTTAGCGGTGGTACAAAACTTTGTGCCGGTATTGGACGACAGCGGCATTTTTATCGGGATTATCCGCCGCCGGGAAATTATTGAGTATTACGCCAAAACAGCTGCGGAAAGGGCGGAATGACGGGATAAAGCTCTAGATTCCGTGTTCGCAACGCTTTGGAGACGAATTTTCTAGGCAGCAACAATAAAAAACTCCTGCTCGGTTCAGTTCACCTTGGGCAGGAGTTTTTTTATTTTATTATGAACGATTGAATCAACCGGATGAGAGGTGAGTGGGATTGGCTATTCAGCAGGATAAAGTGAATTTTCGGCGGTTGCCGCATTTAAATAATCTGGAATTGCTGCAGGCTACCTATGTTCAGCAGCATTTTGCCAAACACATGCATGAATGTTTTGCGATCGGGGTTATCGAGCGGGGTGTTTTGAAATTTCACTATCGCGGCGAGAATTGGATGGCTCCTGCCGGTTCGGTCAATCTGGCCATTCCGGGAGAAGCCCACGACGGCTCAGCCGGGTCAAAAGAGGGGTGGACCTACCGCATGTTCTATCTCGATCCGTTGCTATTGGCGCAGGCTGTTCATGAATTGTCGGGAATCAGAAAGCAAAGCCCTTCCTTTACGGCCGGTATCATCCAGGATGCTTTCTTAGCCGAGCAAGTTCGGGATGTGCACCGGCTATTGGAAGTGGGGGGACTTCCTCTGCTTGAACAGGAGGAGCGGCTGTTTATGCTATTGACTTTATTTATTTCGCGCCATGCCGATCACGGGTTTACCTGCAAGCGGGTGGGAAAAGAACCTCAGGCCGTTAAACTGGCCCGGGAATTTCTTGAGGAAAACTATACGGAGAATGTTTCCGTGAAGGATTTGGCAAGGCGCTGCCATTTGAGTCCATTTCATTTTATCCGTGTTTTTAAAGCCCATACCGGGATTCCGCCTTATCTGTATCTCAAGCAAGTCCGAATGAAAAAGGCGAAGGTATTGTTAGCGAAAAGGCTGTCTATAGCCGCGATCGCCCATGAAATAGGGTTTACCGACCAAAGTCACTTCTCCCGTCAATTTAAGCAAATGACCGGGATCACTCCCCATCAATACAGCAATATCATACAAGACCTTTCTCCTGAAAGAAGTACAATAACATAGAGGACCAGTATTTCAGTTAAGGAGTGGTTGCGGATGTTTATTGTTACCGAAGCCTGGCAAAAATATCACGCTGGTGCCAAGGTCGGCTATATGATTGTGAATCATGTGCAAAGCCCCGGTCAATGTGATGCTTTGGAGCCAATGAAAAGAAAGCTGGAAAACGAATTGCGGGCAAAATTTACCGACAGGCGGGCGCTAATCGAACACTTTCCGATTCCGGCTTACAATGAATATTATAAAAGCCATAAACAAAATTATCATGTTCTTCAGCAATTAGAGTCGGTCAGTCTAAAAGGGAAAAGTATCCCGCGCGTTGCGGGACTGGTTGAAGCCATGTTTATGGCGGAATTGAAAAATGGACTCTTAACCGCCGGGCATGATTATGAGGCTCTGGCCTGGCCTTTAAGCCTGGATTATGCAACCGGGAAGGAGCAATATGTGTTGATGAACGGCAAAGCAAAAATCACGAAAGCGGGTGATATGATGATGGCTGATGCCGAGGGGATTATATCCAGTATCTTAGCCGGTCCTGATTGGAGAACGCGCATTGTTCCCACAACCCGCAAGGTTCTTTTTATTGTCTATGCTCCCCGGGGAATTGCCGGGGACTTCGTGACAGCCCATTTAACAGATATCTTTACCTATGTTCGAGTGGTTGCTCCCGGGGCACAAATTGAACAGCAGGGATTATTATTTTAACCTTATGAGCTCAGACGGTTAGTCTGATACAGACAGTGGAAAGGCTGTCTGTTTTTTATTTGTTTACTGGAAGATGGCGGTTTTGGCAGGACTTTTCTATCGTTGTGAGAAATGTTTCAATCATTGGCGATTTGCACAAAACCGGTTTTTTGGCAGGAGTGGAGTGAAACAATTCTTCTATGTACAAGCTAAAAAAAGATGGTGATCAAGGAGTGAAGAACCGTGAAATATACTGGAGAAAAAGCCTTTGTTGGAAAAAGCGGGGCATTTAAGGTTTGGCAGAGTGGCTTAGACGAGGCTGTCATTCAAATATTTTTAAAATCAACTCCGACTTATGAAGAAGATGCTTTTGGCGAATATCAGGAAAAGGATTTGCTGGACCGGACGAATGCGGATATCACCATTGGGATTGCTTATGATGATGTCGATGAAATCTGGGTTCCCGGGCAACTGCATGTGGCCACTTTGGGGTGGGCCGGGGTTAATGAATTTATGCTGGCTTTTTTTGAGCGCCAGGACCAGCTGAGTGTTGTAGAAGATTTGCTTGACGTATTGAAGGATTTATTGGGTCAGACCGAGGTGTTGTGGGGAATTGACTATTTTTAGTACTCACGTTCATTCTATGACATAGGAAATATTGAAATAAAAGAATGCATCCCAGCAAGCAATTTGCTGGGATGCATTCTTTTATGCTGTTAGACCCAATCCTATTTGGGCAATCGTTCATGGAACTTAGTATACGGATAATTTAGGCAAAAAAACACTAAAAATTTGTGCAAAAATGAGGATGGAGACCTTCTCCATCCTCATATAATTTACAGGGTGAATGAGCGATGATGATAAACAGATTTGAGAATATTCTTCAGGCAGCCCGGTTGAAAGGGCCGAAAACCATTGCCGTAGCGGCCGCGCAGGATGAGGAGGTGCTGCTTGCTGTCCACAAAGCCCATGAGCTGGGGCTGGCCGAGGCCATCCTTATCGGGCACGAGGACCAAATCCGGAAAATTGCGGCGGCGAATCAGTTGAGCCTCCGGCATTTTACGGTGATTGACCAGCCGGATCATCGTGCCGCCTGTCAAAAAGCCGTTGAACTTGTTGCCAGCGGGACTGCTCAACTGGTGATGAAAGGGCTGGTGGATACCGCGGTTTTTTTGCAGGCCGTACTGGCTAAAGAAAGCGGCCTTAAGACCGAAAAGGTCCTATCCCATGTGGCTGTGGCCGGTATTGACGGTTTTGACCGCCTGTTTTACATTACCGATGCTGCCATGAATATTGCACCGGATCTTCAAACCAAAAAACAGATGATTGAAAATGCGGTGCAGGTTGCCCGGGCTTTAGGCCATGAGCAGCCCAAAGTGGCCTGCATTTGCGCCATTGAAAAAACAAACGCCAGGATGCAGGCCACCATAGAAGCGGCGGCCTTAGCCCAAATGAATGCCAGTGGTGAATTAAGCGGCTGTACCGTAGACGGTCCGCTGGCACTGGATAATGCCATTTCTGTCGAAGCTGCCCGGCATAAAGGCATTGACGGGCCGGTGGCCGGTCAAGCTGATATCCTGCTCATGCCGGATATTGAAGCAGGCAATATCCTCTATAAGTCCATTGTATTTTTCGCCAGGGGCAACATGGCCGGAATTGTTGTTGGGGCCAAAATTCCGGTTATCCTGACGTCGCGTGCTGATTCGGAAATCGCTAAACTAAATTCGATTGCCCTGGGAGTGCTGTTGGCGAGCCGGTGAGAGGAGGAAAAACATGAAAGAACAGGTAAGAGTACTGGCCATTAATCCCGGATCAACATCCACAAAGATTGCCGTTTATGACAATGAGCAGTTGGTCTTTGAACAGGTCGAACGTTATTCTCACGAGGATCTATCTCCTTTTGAAACCGTCATTGCCCAGTATCAATTTCGCAAAGATCGGATTCTCCAGGCATTGGCCGATCAAGGCATTGCCGGGGACAGCCTTGCTGCTGTCGTTGGCCGGGGCGGGCTGCTCAGGCCTATTGAAGGCGGGACCTATCTGGTCAATCATGCTATGACTGCCGATTTGCGCTTGGCCAGCCGGGGGGAACATGCGTCCAATCTCGGAGGGATTATTGCCAAAGAAATCGCGGATCTGCTCAATATTCCGGCATATATTGTCGATCCTGTTGTTGTGGATGAGCTTGCCGATATTGCGCGGTTATCCGGTTTGCCCGGGTATGACAGGGTCAGTATTTTCCACGCCTTGAACCAGAAAGCTGTGGCCAGACGCATCGCGAAAGAATTAGGGAAATCCTATGAGCAGGCCAACTTGATCCTTGCCCATATGGGCGGCGGTGTGACGGTGGGGGCGCATCAGGGCGGGAAAGTGATTGACGTCAACGATGGTCTGTATGGAGAAGGTCCCTTTTCCCCGGAACGCACCGGAACACTGAGCACCGGCCATATGCTTGACTTATGCTTTTCCGGGAAATACAGCCTGAGCGAGATTAAGAAAAAGATTGCCGGCCAAGGCGGGTTAGTGGCCTATCTGGGTACCAATGATGGCCGTGAAGTAGTCAAAAGGATTGAAGCGGGTGATAGCAAGGCTAAACTGGTTTATGAAGCGATGGCTTATCAGATCGCCAAGGAGATTGCGGCAAACGCTGCCGTATTATCCGGCCAGGTCGACGCCATCGTGCTGACGGGCGGATTGGCTTATGATTCGCTGCTGGTCAGCCTGATTACCGAGCGAGTAAACTTTATTGCGGCTGTCAAAGTTGTTCCGGGAGAGCACGAAATGAAAGCTTTAGCCGAAGGAGCTTTGCGGGTTCTCAGGGGAGAGGAACCGGCTAAGGAATATAAGTAGCGCTGAAACTTGAACGGCTTTGATGGCAAAAGAAAATCCTAGGCCTATGGTCAGCCTAGGATTTTCTTTATGTTTATTTTTCAACAGGTTCGTAGCGGATTTCCCAGTTCAATGTCCCGGGACGGTTAGAACTCTTGAAAAGCCGTCTTTCATGAACACTGTAGCCGACAACGGTAATTTCGGCAGCCCGACGGTCTGACAAGAATTTTTTATTGACCGTTCCGGGAGGCAGCTTTTCAATTTCACCATTTTCCCATACAATCTTGATATAAGACTTCTCGGCGTTTTCTCCGGTAGCCTGAAAGCTTACCACCGTCACATCCTGGGCAAACAGGCCGGCAATGGTTTGCTTTAATTCTGTCTGCCCTTCAAAAGCAACGTCATTACCCCGGATAATTCTTAAGGTCGGCAGGGGAGTAATAGTGATAGCATCAGGCGGGATGGCTGGTTGTACGGCACCCGGCCGTATGGCAGTTTCTTTCGGTACAATGGCGACACCGTACAATCCGGCCAGCAGGATAAACATCACAGCGGCTCCGATGAGATACGGCTTCCAATTTTTCAGCATCATGGACACCCACCTTTAAACAGGACTAGTCAAGGCTGATACAATGCAGACTATAGATGATCTGTGTTCATTTGCACAGTTTAAATACTATTCTCAGATAGGGCTATTCTACTAAAGTGCTCCTCATCCGTCAAGGTCTGCAGGGTAAATCCAGAAAGCACCAGTTTGGTGAGCAAGCAGGGTTTCGCTGTTAAAGGTCAAATCAATAAGAAGGGATTTACGGCTGTATGCTGCAGCAATGGTTTGGTAGCAGGCTTTAGCTGCAGCCAAACTGGTATTACGTTATTATGATGCAATTGAGGTGGAATGATACGCAATGAGTCGCGAAAAGAGGTTAAACAGGGAAATGCTGGTCGCTGCCGTTCAAAGAATCTGCAGTGAACACTATCAGACGTATACGGTTTCTGAACTGATTCACAAAGGGGGCCACCGCCATCGTATTGAAATTGAAGCCGACGGAGCGCAATTTTTTGTAGACTTTCATTTCCGGGTGAATGGCAGTACTTCTCTGGATATTTCCAGTGGGCAGCATTTGGATAAAAAGAAGCAAATCAAGGCGGCGATCCTGGCGGACGCTACTCTGGTCCTGCAGTAGTCCGGAAAGGCCGGTTAACCAGGTCTTGTCCAGTCACGAGAGACTGGTTCTGAATAACGGGGTTAAATGTCCCTCATGGAAACTACTTTTTAAACTAAAAAAAGTTAGCAGTGGGCTTAGTTGGTAAAAAAACTAAGCCCACTGCTTTTTTAACTTTGCAAAGGGCTTCAGATTCCGTATTATCTGATAAGATTTTACTAGGATAGCGCAAAAATTTTTGATATTTTGGCATGCTGTAACGATTTAGACAGTCGATTCAGGGCCTTTATTATTTGAATTTTATGAATACAAAATACAAATTGATGACAGGCTGCGGCCTGTCATAGGACTGTCTATTTCCTATACGAAGCTGGGTAGTGAGGTTGAGAGGAGGAAGTTCATGTTACAGGATTTTGGCAGTATTGGACTATTGCTGGCCGTTGCCGTTGTGTTTCCGGTTATCGCGTTGGCAACCGCGTATTTGCTGCGGCCGCGCAAGCCAAGTGCCGAGAAGTGCCTGCCTTATGAGTGCGGCGTGGATACGGTCGGGGAAACCTGGATTCAATTCCGGGCCAGCTATTTTTTGTATGCGCTGGTGTTTGTGGCCTTTGATATTGAGACAGTATTTTTATATTTGTGGGCTATCAAGTTTCAGCAGTTAGGGACCTTCGCGTTTGTTGAAATGTTTATCTTTTTGAGCATTCTGCTGGTCGGGCTGGGATATGCCTGGAAGAAAGGAGCCTTGGAATGGAAGTAACAAATGTACGCACCCAAGCGGAGCAAGACAATGATTTGCTGCAAAAAAACATCATTTTGGCCAGCTTTGACTCGGTATTGAAATGGGCCCGCAGCAATTCGCTGTGGCCGTTGTCTTCCGGACTAGCCTGCTGTGCCATCGAAATGATGTCGGCTGCCGCCGCCCGCTTTGATTTATCCCGTTTTGGTTATGAGGTGTTCCGGGCATCACCCCGGCAGGCTGACTTGCTGATTGTGGCCGGAACGCTGACCTGGGCGATGGCAGGGCCGCTCAAACGCCTGTATGAACAAATGCCTGAGCCGAAATATGTGATTGCGATGGGCAGTTGCGCCAATTCCGGCGGTCCTTTTGCCGATTCCTATTCCGTTGTTCCCGGTGTGGATCAAATCCTGCCGGTGGATGTTTATATTCCGGGCTGCCCGCCGCGGCCGGAGGCCCTTATCCACGGCATGCTGGAATTGAAACGCAAAATTAATCATCCTGAGGTTGCGAGGAAAAGAACATGATGGATCAGCTTACCGATAAGCCGTTAGCCGAACGTATTCAGGCCCTGTACCCGAATGAAATCACGCTTGTTGGCGAGGACAGCCAGCAGTTTTTGCTGGTAGAGCGGGAACGGCTGCTTGATGTCATGCAAGCGCTTAAAAGCATGGACGGTTTTCAGTTGAATATGCTGCGGAATTTGACGGCCGTGGATTATACCGATTATCTGGAAATTGTGTATCACCTTTATTCACTGCCGCTCGGCCATGCCGTCATCTTAAAAACCCGCTGCGAGGACGGAAATGCTGAAGTGCCTTCCGTAACGCAAATCTGGCCTTCGGCTAATTTTCAGGAACGGGAAGTGTATGATTTGCTGGGAGTTGTATTTACCGGCCATCCGGATTTACGCCGGATTTTGCTGCCCGATGAATTTTCCGGGCATCCTTTGCGCAAATCGTATCCTACCGGAGGAAGAGGGAATTAATGCATGCTTAAAACAGAGACTTATACACTGAATATGGGGCCGCAGCATCCCAGCACCCATGGCGTGCTGCAGGTGGTACTCGAGCTGGATGGCGAGCGGGTGGTGCAAGCCACGCCACGCATGGGCTATTTGCACCGCGGTATCGAGAAACTGGCTGAAAGCCGGACCTATGCCCAGTTTATTCCTTATACCGACCGGCTGGATTATGTGTCCTCGATGGGCAATAACCTGGGCTACTGCCAAACGGTGGAAAAGCTTATGGGGATTGCTGTTCCGGAACGGGCTGAGTATCTGCGCATCATCATGACCGAGCTGAACCGGATTGCCAGTCATTTGATCTGCATGGGATCGCTGGCGATTGACCTTGGGGCGTCCACCGGAATGATGTTCGGGTTTCGTGACCGGGAGCGCATTCTCGATTTATTCGATATGGCCTGCGGAGCCAGGCAGACTTACAGCTACATTCGTTTTGGCGGTGTTTCTGAAGATATTCCGCCGGAATTTATTCCCGCATTGAAGCAATTGCTAGCGGAATTTCCGGACTTGCTGGCCGAAAAACACGGTCTGCTGACCGGGAATGAAATTTTATATCATCGTTTAAAAAATAACGCGATCATCACGGGGGAACAGGCGCTGGCGATCGGATTGACCGGTCCGGCCCTCAGGGCGTCCGGTATTGATTATGATTTACGCAAAGCCCAGCCTTACGGGTTTTATGACCGGCTGGATTTTGCCGTGCCGCTTGGAAAAACCGGGGACAGCTGGGACCGCTACCTGGTCCGGATGGAAGAAATGCAGCAAAGTGCCAATATGATTGGGCAGGCACTGGAACAAATGCCGGAAGGGCCTGTTCTGGCCAAACTGCCTAAAGTGCTGAAGCCGCCGGTAGGCGAGATTTACCATTCCATCGAAAATCCACGCGGCGAGCTAGGTTATTATATTGTCAGTGATGGCTCAACCAAGCCGTATCGTCTGCATGTGCGCCGACCTTCGTTTATTAATCTACAGGCTCTAAGCGAAACTTGTCAGGGGTTGCTGCTGGCCGACGTGGTCGCTGTTTTGGCTACGCTGGATTCGCTCATGGGAGAAGTAGATTGCTAGACTTGAGAAGGGAGGATTTGCGATGCAAGAGATGACAGGGCTTTATTCCATTGCCGAAATGGTCAAAACGTTTTTGTCCATTCATCTGCCTGAACCGCGCTGGGTGGATTGGGGCATGAACCTGTTCAATATTGGAGCTATTTTTACCATTATTTCGCTGTCGGCTGTGGTGCTGGTCTATACCGAGCGTAAAATCAGCGCCTATATGCAGCTGAGGTCCGGCCCTAACCGGGTAGGCCCGGGCGGGAGCATGCAGACTATTGCCGATATGATTAAGCTGATGACCAAGGAAGATATTATGCCGGCCGGCGCCGACAAATGGATGTGGATTTTGGCACCCATGCTGCTGTTTATTCCGGCAGCAGCCGTATTTGCCGTGTTTCCCTTTGATCATCAGGCTATTTTTGTTGATTTGAATATTGGTATCTTTTATTTTATTGCGGTATCTTCTCAGTCGGTATTGCCTTTTTTGATGGCCGGCTGGGCTTCCAACAGCAAATATTCCCTGGTAGGCGGGATGCGGACAGTGGCGCAGATGCTCAGTTATGAAGTGCCGATGGTTCTTTCCATTTTAGGCATTGTCATGCTGACCGGATCGCTGCGCATGAGCCATATTGTGGCTGCCCAACAGCAACTGTGGTTTATTGTCATTCAGCCAATTGCTTTTGTGGTCTATATGATTACGGCGACCGCTGAGATCAACCGGGCCCCATTTGATCTGGTGGAAGGCGAGTCTGAGCTGGTTGCCGGACCGTTCACCGAATATACCGGCATGCGCTGGGCGTTGTTCTTCCTGGCCGAATATGCCAATCTGCTGGCGGCCTCGGTCATTGCCGCCACCCTGTTTTTAGGCGGCTGGAGCGGGCCGTGGCTGCCAGGCTGGGTTTGGTTTATCCTGAAAGTGGGAGCGATGATCTTCTTATTTATGTGGTTTCGCTGGACTTTCCCCCGGCTGCGGATTGATCAGCTGATGGCCTTTGGCTGGAAAGTCTTACTGCCACTGGCTTTGGCCAATGTTGTGCTGACCGGGATTGGGATCTATGTCTACAAGTTTTATCTCTAGGAGGTGCCCGTCATGCTGGGTAAAGGACTGCTGGAAGGAATGGGCATTACGCTCAAGTCTTTTTTTCGTAAGAAAGTAACCTTGCAATATCCTGAAGTGAAATTAACCATGCCGCCGCGTTTCCGGGGCGGTGAACTGGAATTGGATCATCACAAATGCATTGCCTGTGGTTTATGTGCGATGGCCTGTCCCAATCATGTCATCCGCCTGACCACCGGCACCAATGAGCAAAAGAAGCGGTATTTGACGTCCTATGTCTATCAGTCGGGGCTGTGTCTGTACTGCAATTATTGTGTGGAAGCCTGCCCGACCCAAGCGATTCGCTGGGACAAAAATTATGAAAATGCCCGCTATTTCCGGGAGGAACTGGACGTTGACTGTCTGGAGCTTTCATTGCAGAAAGAGGCTGAACCGGCAGTTGAAACCGAGGAGGCTGCCACACTTCCAAGGAGGTCGGCAGGATGAATGATTTGGCGTATACTGTTGCCTTTGTCATTTTTGCCGCTATCACGGTGGGGGCGGCCTTTGGGGTTGTGACTAAGAACAATCTGGTGCATAGTGCCCTGCTGATGGCGTTATGTTTTATCGGTCTGGGCGGCTTGTATGTCCTCTTACAGGCCGATTTTCTGGCTGCTGTGCAGATTTTGGTCTATAACGGGGCTATTGCGATTGTTTTTGTGCTTGGAACCATGCTGACCCGCCGGAGTACGCGCCATGGCACCAATGAAACGGACGAGAATAGCCCGTCAGCCTGGATTGCGGCGTTAAGCGGCCTGTTTGTAGCCGTTACGCTGGGCGTGATCATGCATACGCCCTGGCGCTACTCGGCGGCCGGGCCGGTTCAGGATACGCCGGATGTGCTGGCCCAGCTGATTCTGACCGATTATATGCTGATGATGGAAGCGGCGGCTGTGTTGCTGCTGGCGGCCATGATCGGCGCTATTGTGCTGGCAAAAGGAGTGAATGCCGAATGATCGGATTGGCGCATTTTTTAGCCGTTGCAGCGATCGTGTTTGCCCTCGGGCTGTATGGGGTGCTGACCAAGCGGACTATTGTCGGAATGTTGATGGGCATTGAGCTTATGCTGAATGCTGTGAATTTAAATTTGGTGGCTTTTTCCCGGTTTATTACCCCGGAAATACTGACCGGTCAGGTTTTTGCCATCTTTACGATTACGGTAGCTGCTGCTGAAGTGGCTGTCGGGCTGGCTTTATTTTTCCGGGTATACCGGGACCGGAATACCGTCCATGTGGCTAGGCTGAATACCATGCGCTGGTAGAAGCGAGAATCAGAAAGTAGGTGAAGCGGCTTTGTTTAGCCAATATGCATTGGATCATGCCTGGCTTATTCCGCTGCTGCCGGCAGCGGCTTGTATGATCATCGGAGTTTTTCTGCGGCGTCTTCCTGTTCTGGCTGCCACGGCAGCGATCGGGATGAGCCTGCTCAGTTTTATTTTGGCCGCCGGGGTTGCTGCCGGTATGTTCGCGCAGGGCATTACCATCGAACAGCCTCTTGTTTATAAGATACCTTGGCTTACGTTGCCGGGCTTGGCAGTCGATATGGGTGTGTATCTTGATCCATTATCGGTCATGATGCTGGTCGTGGTCACGCTGGTCGCCTTGGTCGTCCAGCTCTATTCGGTCGGCTACATGCACGGGGATGAGGGCTTTGGCCGGTTTTTTTCCTATATCTCCTTGTTTGCCGCTGCCATGCTGGGACTGGTCATTGCCGTAAACTTTCTTCAGTTATTTGTTTTCTGGGAACTGGTCGGCTTGTGTTCATATTTGCTGATTGGCTACTATTTTCATAAGATTTCGGCTCGTGAAGCGGCCAAGAAAGCCTTCATGACTACGCGGGTGGGCGATTTCGGGCTCTTGATCGGCATCCTGCTGCTGCAATTTCTGTTTGGGACCTTGGATTTTCAAGCCTTGCCTGTTCAGATTCCGGCTTATCTGGTGCAGCATGGCAGTGGATTGCTGACCGTGGTTGCTTTGCTGCTCTTTGTGGGGCCGATTGGCAAGTCGGGGCAGTTTCCTCTGCACGTTTGGCTGCCTGATGCCATGGAAGGCCCTACACCGGTATCGGCCTTGATTCATGCCGCTACCA
Organism: uncultured Selenomonadales bacterium; assembly: GCA_946407015.1. Taxonomy (GTDB): domain Bacteria; phylum Bacillota; class Negativicutes; order DSM-1736; family Dendrosporobacteraceae; genus CAMJML01. The sequence goes on from CAMJML010000004.1 coordinate 291,806, forward strand.
TGGTGGTGGCCGGAGTCTACCTGGTGGCCAGAGCCTTTTTCTTATTCAGTGCGTTGCCTGAGGCCATGGCCGTGATTGCCTGGGTGGGCGCTTTTACTGCTTGTTTTGCTGCCAGCATTGCGCTGACGCAGCGTGATATCAAACGGATTTTGGCTTATTCGACCATCAGCCAGCTGGGGTATATGATGCTGGCGCTGGGGGTTGGCAGCCTGACGGCTTCCATGTTCCACCTGTTGACCCATGCTTTCTTTAAAGCCCTGTTGTTTTTGGCGGCCGGGGCGGTACTGCACGGATTGCCTGGTAAAAATGACATTTTTGAGATGGGCGGCCTGCGCCGTAAGATGCCGGCGACTTTTGCGGCTATGGTCATCGGGGTACTCGCGATTTCCGGTATTCCGCCGTTTGCCGGATTTTTCTCCAAAGATGAAATTCTGCTGGCCGTGTTTGCCGTCAGCAAACCACTGTATGCGGTTGCCATGGTGACCGCCTTTATGACCACTTTTTATATGGCCCGGCTCTTATTTGTCGTCTTTTGCGGACCGGAAAAATCCGGTCAGCAGGCACATGAAGCTCCCCTTTCGATGAAAATTCCCATGGCCATCCTGGGACTGCTGGCCATTGTCGGCGGTTATATCCCCTATACGGCGGGGTTTGGTGACTGGGTCCGTTTCGGCCCTGCTGCTCATCTTGCTTTTGACTGGAAAATTGCCGGAAGTTCGACCTTATTGGCTTTGGCGGCTATCGGGCTGGCCTGGCTGATTTACGGTTCAGGCTGCAATACGGCAGCCGTGCTGGCGCGCCGCAGCGGGTTAGCTTATCAGCTTAGCTATCATAAGTATTACCTGGATGAGGCTTATTTGTGGCTTAACCATACTTTGGTCGACGGCTTCGGGAAACTGCTGAGCTGGCTGGAACTTCATGTGGTCGAAGGGATCCTCAAAGGATTGGCCGGTTTAGTGGGCCAATTGGGGAATGGCTTGCGCAAGGCGCAAAGTGGCAATTTGCGTGTATACGGCCTGGTCATGTTCGGAGCTGCCATGCTGATGCTGCTCTGGCTGCTGTTTGATCCGCTGCTCAAAGGTTTGCTGGCCGGAGGAGGGTACTGAAATGGCTGGATTTCCAATTTTAACTGCAATTTTACTAACACTGGTTGCCGGCATTGTATTGCTGGCCTTGCTGCCGCGCAGTGCCAATCAGGCCGTTAAGCTCATGACGGCTGCTGTCATGAGTATTGCGCTGGGCTTGACCCTGTATGTGTATAAAGCCTATGATGCCGGAGTGGGCGGCCTGCAATTTGTCGAACAAGTCCCCTGGATTAAAGAACTTGGCGTGAGTTACTCGTTAGGCGTGGATGGCATTTCTTTGCCGCTGCTGCTGCTTACAATGCTGGTGGGCTATGCAAGCATTTTTGCCTCCTGGGATGTACATGAACGGCCTAAAGAATTTTTTATCCATCTGCTGCTGCTCATTGTGGGGGCTGTGGGGACCTTTATTAGCCAAGATCTGTTTATCTTTTTGCTGTTTTATGAACTGGGTATTGTACCGAGTTATCTGCTGGTGCTGGGGTGGGGCTCGGAAAAACGGGTGTCCAAAGAATATGCCGGCATGAAATTAACCATTTATCTGCTGCTGGGATCAGCCTTTATGCTGGCTGGTGTGGTGCTGCTCTATCTTTACGCCCTGCCGGAGGGGCTGCGTAGCTTTAATATGGCCGCTCTGGCTCAGGCTGCCGGCAATGTGACCGAACCGGTACAGATTATAGCCTTTTTCTTCTTGCTGCTGGGGTTTGGCTCGACCTTGTCAATGTGGCCATTTTACAGTTGGGCACCGGACGGCTATGCGGCTGCGCCGACAGGAGTGTCCATGATTCATGCCGGGGTGCTCAAAAAGGTCGGCGCGTACGGACTTATCCGTCTGGGACTGTTGGTATTGCCGGCTGGGGTAGCCTTTTGGGCGCCGTTTATTGCGCTGTTTGCAGTGGCTAATATTGTGTACGCGGCTTTTGTGGCCATTGCGCAGCAGGACTTAAAATACGTGGTGGCTTATTCGTCTATTTCCCATATTGGCTATATTCTGCTGGGCGTTGCCGCCCTTAATCTGATCAGCTTGGACGGGGCCATAGCCAATATGGTCGCCCATGGTCTCATGAGCGCCTTGTTTTTTGCGATGATCGGGCTGGTAGAAGTTAAGACGAAAACCCGCCATATTCCCGATCTAGGCGGGCTAGCCCACCAGCTGCCGCGCATTGCGGCCGGCCTGATGCTGGCAGGCATGAGTTCGCTGGGCTTACCTGGCTTGATTGGCTTTGTTCCCGAATTCACCATCTTTTTAGGGGCTTTCCGGACCTATCCGGTTTATACGCTGCTGGCGATCAGCGGCATTGTCTTTACTGCGCTGTATATTTTGCGCCTGCTGGCCAATGTCTTGTTTGGCCCGCGCAAAGCAGAATTTGACCAGTGCCGTGATGCCTCCGGGGTTGAAATGGTGCCGCTCGTCGTATTAGGCTCGGTGTTAGTCTTGTTTGGCGTATTCCCGCAATGGCTGATGGGCATGGTCAATAGCGGTATGGAGCCGGCCTGGGCGCAGCTTATGCAGCATTTACCGGCTGCATCCGCCTTGCTGGGAGGTGTATTTCAATGAATTTAGCGCTGCTTAGCAGTGAGATTGCCATTGTCGTTCTGGCTGTGCTGCTCATTTGCTTCGACTTATTTATGCCGCACCGGGAGACGCGCCGCAGTCTGGGAATTGTGGCCGCCTGCGGCGTGCTGGCTGTGCTGGTGCATTCCTTTACGCAATACGGTACGGTCGGTACGGTGTACGGGGATTATTTTGTGGTCGATCATTTAGCCTTGTTTTTTAAGCAGGTTTTTCTTACTGCGACCTTATTAACCATTCTGTTTTCCTTTGGGTATGTGGAGAAATTCACCCAAAACAAAGGGGAATTCTACGCCTTGCTGTTATTTGCCCTGCTGGGCATGATGATTATGGCTTCGGCCCATGATTTATTGACTGTATTCATTGGCCTGGAAATTATGGCGGTAGTCTTCTATGTATTGGTGGGCTTTGATCTGGAAAACATCAAGTCCAGCGAAGCCGGAATTAAATACCTGATTTTAGGTTCCGCTTCCAGTGCTGTATTGCTCTATGGCATTAGCTGGATTTATGGATTTACCGGCAGCCTGCTGTTTAAGGAAGTTGCCGCCAATATGGCTGCCACGCCGGCTATCTTAATGGGGCTGGGGCTTATCGTTGCCGGTTTTTGCTTTAAATTATCCATCGTACCCTTTCATATGTGGGCGCCTGATGTTTATGAAGGGGCACCAACGCCGATTACCGCTTTGCTGGCTATGGGTTCCAAGGCGGCGGCTTTTGCCGTGCTGCTGCGGGTATTCCTGGTGGCGTTCGCCGGTCTCAAGCTATACTGGGCACCGGTTTTGAGCGTACTGGCCGCTTTAAGCATGATTGTTGGCATTGTGGTCGCCATCTGGCAGTCGGGGATCAAACGCATGCTGGCTTATTCCTCGGTGGCGCAAGCCGGCTATATCCTGTCCGGCCTGCTGGCCGCCAATGCTGCCGGGGTGAAGGGCATGCTGTTTTATATTGTCTTGTATATGGTTGCGACAGTCGGGGCCTTTGCGGTTGTGGTTGCCGTCGAGGAGCACAGTGGTTCGGATGCTATTGCGGCCTTTAGCGGTTTGGCACAAAAGTCGCCGCTCTTGGCCCTGGTGATGACCATTTCACTCATCTCTATGGCCGGTATTCCGCCATTGGCCGGTTTTGCCGGAAAGCTGTATCTGTTTATCGCGATTGCGGCCCAGGGCTATTTATGGCTAGTGGTGATCGGCTTCGTCATGTCGATGATTTCGGTATATTATTACATTTTAGTGGTCAAGGCTATGTATACCCATCCAGTGCAGGATGACCGTGTGCTTACTGTAAACGGCCCGCTCAAGCTGGTGGCGATGGTCAGCCTGCTGGCCACGCTCTTTATCGGGATTTATCCTGAACCACTGGCTGAACTCGCTAATGCGGCGGCCCGGGCATTGTGGTAGGCTTATCAAAACGATAAAACAACCGGCCTTTCTAGAGGCCGGTTGTTTTATGTCCAGGCTGGGTTTATTGTGCCTGAATCGATCGTACTTAAGTGTCGTGACGCGGTCGAATCAGTCTCTGGACTGCAGGCTGGAAGGAGAAACCTGCTGATATTTTTTAAAGAGGCGGCTGAAATAATTGCTGTCCGGTATGCCAACAGCCTGGGCAATTTCGTGAACAGGCAATTGCTTTTGCTGGAGCAGTTTACTGGCGGCTTGGATGCGCAGACGGTTTACATATTCGATGGGCGGCATGCCGGTAATGCTTTTAAACAGACGGCAGAAATGATGCCGGCTCATATGTGCCATAGCAGCCAGCGTTTCCAGAGTCAGCTTTTGTTCATAATGCTCATCCACGTACTGCAATACCGGACGCAGTTGATGCTGCCACTTATACGCGGCATCGTCGGCAGGGGTTACGGTATAACGTCTTAACAGCAAGACGAGCAAATGGTACAGCCGGGATTTAATCATAAGTTCGTAGCCGTAATCCTGCCGCCTGTATTCTTCCAACAGGGTGAACAGCTGCTGCAGCACTTCAGGATCATGGGGAATTTGATTCCGGAAACGGATTTGCTGCTGCTGCAAGGGAGCGATGTATTGGGTTTGGCATAGGTCAGCCTGGCTGCTGAGCAGAAAGGCTAAGTCTACCAGCACATAATGTTCGATAAGATGGCTGCATTTATTTTCTACATAATGGATATCGTTGCTATTGATGACCACTACATCACCGGCGGAAACCGGGATGGGCTGAGAATTACAGTGAATAACCGCAGCGCCTTTTTCGATATAGAAGATCATGAATTCTTCATGCCAGTGGCTTTTACGGACCGGGCCCGGCTCATAATATTCAACCCGGCTTATTTTAACCGGAAACTCACGGCTGATACCCTGGTTGATCATTTGACCGTTGCTGGTAATTATCATGGTCATCTATCCTCTCTAAATATCAATATCATGCTAGAATCAAGCAATATCATTCATGCGTTAATAGGTTGGAGGCGCTATAATAGGTATAAAGCAATGCAGAATGCAATCAATATTATCCTAGTCCAGACTACTTGTCAAACTAAGTTCGGGAGTGAGTTGGGTGTTTCAATCATTTAAAAATGTTCCCTATTCCATTTGGCTGATTACAGGTGCCCATGTTGCCGCCGATTTATCGTCAGGCGCATTATTTGTGGCTTTGCCTTTTTTTAAGCTGAAATTTGGCTTGAGTTATGCGGAATTAACCGCCATTGTTCTTTTGCAAAATCTAACCTCATCTGTAAGTCAACCGGTTTTTGGCTATCTGAGCGATCAAAAATCAAGACCCTGGTGGATTCCCTTGGGGTGTCTGATTGCCGGGGTCATGCTGGCTGCTGCATTACTGGCTCCGACCTATGCCTGGGTTTTATTCTGTGTAGCGGTGAGTGGTTTCGGCAGTGCTGTTTTTCATCCCGAAGGCGCCAAAATGATTAATTGGCTTAGCGGCAACAGCAAGGGGAAGGGGGCCAGCCTATTTTCGGTTGGCGGCAATGCGGGATTTGCTCTTGGCTCGATGTTTTTAGGGATGTTACTGGTGGCCGATTCCGACATTCTTTATTTATTTGCGCTACCTAATATCATGATCAGTATGCTGTTATTTTTTAATAGGCAACAATTCTCCCGCTTGCCGCAGCAGGGCGGGCACAAAGCCGGCAAAATTGCCGCAAGCGTTCGTTTCAGTCTGCCGTTGGCGGCTTTGCTGGGGATGGTGCTGATGCGGGCGACGGTCAGTTCCGGCCTTAGCACTTTTGTGCCTTTATATTACACATCGGTTTTAGCGGGGAATGCTGCGCAAGCGGCGTCTTTATTAACCGTCTATTTAGCCGCTGGCGCGATTGGTACTTTATTGGGGGGACCTTTGAGCGACTATTATGGCAGCCGGACGGTCATGTTATATTCTGTTTTGCCGGTGTCGGTGCTTGTCTATTGCTTTACCCTGGCCAGCGGCGTTTGGTCGTTTTTGCTGCTGGCGCTCATCAGCATGCTGCTGTCCGCCACTTTTACCAGCAGCCTGGTGATGGCTCAAAAAATGATGCCAGGCAATATTGGGATGGCTTCAGGGCTTACTTTGGGCTTCAGTATCGGTTTAGGAGCCATGGGAGTTTTGGGCCTGGGACGAATTGCCGATTTAGTTGGCCTGGCATGGGTATTCAGCCTGCTGGCCATTTTGCCGGTCATCGGCTTTGTGCTGACCTTATTGGTTCAGGAACCTGAGGATATGGTGGAGCAGGCGGGCTGATGGCAATGCCCTTAAGAGACGGCAGCTTCTGGTTTCTAAACAAGGGATTATTTCCAACCGGGGCCGGCTCACCGGCCTCGGTTTTTCGTTGATGGTTGCAGCAATCTATAGAAAGTAAAAGAGAGTGCCGCATGCGGCATTCCTTTGACCACTATTTGATTAAAAAAGTTTGTAATTTTCGTAAAAGGCAGGATTTCCGCGAATTTTAGCCGTATAATTGGATTAGGACAAGACAAAATGAAGGGAGTTTTGTGTGATGCATGAAGTTCTTCAATTTCTGAAAGACAATCCGACGTTTTACTTTGCCACCGTTGAGGGAAATGTGCCGAAAGTGCGCCCTTTTGGTTTTGCAATGGAGTATGAAGGCAAGTTGTATTTCGGGACCAGTAACCGGAAAGACGTGTACAAACAACTCAAGGCCAACCCCCATTTTGAAATCAGTACCACTTCTAAAGACGGTGAATGGCTGCGGTTAAGCGGTACTGCCGTATTTCATACGACCAGGCAAACCAAGCAGGCTGCTCTTGAGGTGATGCCCACTCTCAGCAAAATGTACAGTGTGGACGATGACATCTTTGAGCTGTTTTATATTGAAAACGCTGTCGCTACTTTTCGTGACACCAAAGGAACCTCCAAAACGGTTAACCTGAAATAAAATAAGGTATTTTCATAATAAGATGCGATAGGAGGACGGCTTGATGAAAATTGCAGTATTGGTAGGAAGTCTGCGAAAGGAATCCTTCAGTAGAAAGGTTGCCGGTGCGCTGCAGGAACTGGCACCGGAATCACTGAAGTTAGAAGAAGTTGCACTGGGTGAACTGGCTATCTATAATCAGGATCTGGATGATGAAGGCCGCCCGCCGGCTGCCTGGACAGCTTTCCGGGAGCAGTTAAAAGCCTTTGACGGCGTCCTGTTTGTAACCCCTGAATACAACCGGTCTGTTCCTGCCGTGATTAAAAATGCGCTTGATGTAGGTTCGCGGCCTTATGGTCAAAGTGTCTGGGATGGCAAACCGGGAGCGGTTGTCAGTGTTTCGCCAGGCGGGTTAAGTGCTTTTGGTGCTAATCATCATTTACGGCAAGCGCTGGTATTTTTAAATGTGCCCACCATGCAGCAGCCGGAGGCCTATATTGGCAATGCAGCTACCCTGTTTGATGATAATGGGGTTCTTAATAATGAGCGTACGCGTGAATTTTTGCAGAATTTCATGACGGCATTTGCCGTGTGGGCTAAAACCAACATGGCGAAAGCTTAAGCAAGAAGCCGCAATCAAGGGGAGAGCCCACTTGATTACGGCTTCTGTTTTTTCAAGTCAATGGTTTAAGAAGGAGAATAAAAAATTCTGCGATAACGGCGTTCGGGAGTAAACCACTTGATGAGCACCATGCCGGCGATGAAACCGCCAATGTGGGCCCACCAGGCGATATTGGCACCAGTTGAGAACAGGGACAGTGTTCCATACTGTAACTGCATAATGAACCAAAAGCCTAAAAAGAGCAGGGCAGGGATTTCAAAAAGCTGAAAAAAGAAAATCGGAATAAAAGTAAGAACTTTCGCTCTGGGGTAAGTGACCAGATAGGCTCCTAAGATACCGGAAACAGCCCCGCTGGCTCCAATAGTGGGTACTGACGAAGCCGGATCAATCAAGACATGGGTAAGGTTAGCAATAATACCGCAGATCAAGTAAAAGAAGAAAAAGCGGAGTTTTCCCAGGCGGTCTTCGATGTTATCGCCAAAAATGTGAATATACCACATGTTCCCGATGATATGCATCCAGCCCCCATGCAGAAAAAGATTCGTGATGAGCGGCCAATACGCACTAAGTTCTCCGGGCGTGTTAAAGATCGCCTCGGTCAGTTTAGCCGGGATGAGGCCGAAACGCTGCAGTAAGTCAAAGGTCGCCTTGGGCGACAGCTCCAACTCTAACATAAACACCAGCGCATTGACTGCTATGATGAGTAGGCTCATGATGGGAAAGCGGGAGGATTTTATACTGTCGCGAATGGGGATCACCGGGAGACCTCCTTTATGGGTGTTACTTCCATTTTACGATAAATATTCCAAAATGCCTACTGTTAACTGACAAAATATCCGTTGATTTGCTAATAAGCTGCGGATTGCAGGATTGTTCAATAATCACCAGGCAAGACGGGAATGCTACCAGTAATTTCTTATCCGGGGAGGTTCTGAATAAAAGCTTTTTCCTGTACAGGAATAGAGCGCTCTTAGCGAGAATAGTTATCTTCAATAGGAAATGCGAGGTGATCGTGTGGTTCTCAAGCGTATGTTACGCCAAATCGCTGTGTTCATTTGTGCTTTGGCTGTGTTCCTCCCTGCGATAGGCTATGCAGAAGCTGCCCCGGTGTTACTGGTTCATATTAAGGGGGAAATCGACGGCGGGCAGGCTGCGCTTTTACATCGCGCTATGGTTGAAGCAAAACGTTTGGATGCCAGGGCCGTCATTGTCGAGATTGATACGTTCGGCGGTCTTGTCGATTCGGCTGTCCGGATTCGGGATTTAATGATTGATTCCCCCATACAAACCATTTGCTATATTCGCAACCGGGCATGGTCAGCCGGAGCTTTAATTGCTCTTTCCCATAAACACTTGGCGATTGCACCGGGGGGCAGTATTGGTGCGGCCGAGCCTATTCCCACGACCGAAAAAACCGTCGCTGCTCTCAAAGCTGAATTTGCCGCCACCGCCAACCGGACCGGGCGCAATCCCCGGGTAGCTGAAGCCATGGTGGATAAGTCTTTAGGGTTTCCTGGATATGCTGAACCCGGACAAATCCTGGCTTTGACCGATTATCAGGCTGTTCAGGTTGGCTATGCGGACGTGATTGCCGATAGCCGGGATAACCTGTTGCAGCATTATGGACTGCAGGATGCCCCGCTGATTGAGTACATGCCGGAGTGGCCCGAAAAACTGGCTGGCTGGCTTTCAAATCCCACCGTGCAATCCATGCTGGTTTCCCTGATTTTTCTGGCCATTATCACGGAGATTAAAACTGCCGGTCTTGGAATCGCCGGACTGGTGGCTATCGGTGCTGCCGCCTTGTTTTTTGGCAGCCAATGGCTGACCGGTTTGGCCGGTCTGGTGGAGATCCTATTATTTTTGGGTGGTATCGTTCTGATTATTGTGGAATTGTTTGTACCGGGGACGGGGTTATTCGGGATATCCGGCCTGATTGCCATTTTGGCCAGCATCTTCCTGGTTTTAGGCGGGAATACCCAGGCCTTTACCATGATGACAATAAGCCTGGCGGTCGCCATTGGGCTGTTTTTATTGATTGCCAGGCGGCTGCCAACCAGTAAGCTGTGGGCACATTTGGTGTTGAAAGATGCTGAAACGACCCAGGCCGGCTATGTCAGTGGCAATGATTATCAGGCCTATCTTCATAAAACCGGAATTACCGAAACCTCTCTCAGGCCGGCAGGGACCGTTATGATTGACGGCATGCGGCTTGACGTGGTTTCAGAAGGTCTGTATATCAAGCCAGGGACGCAGGTCATGGTTGTTGCTGTCCAGGGCAGCCGAATTGTCGTCCGTCCTCTCGAATAAAAATAAGGAGGTAAGATTATGTTTGAATTGCTTTTCCCTGTATTTTTTCTGGTCATTGTTGTAGGTGCCGTAGCGCTGTTTTTGCATTTTGTTCCGCTTGGCTTATGGATTTCAGCCATTGCGGCCGGTGTCAATGTTGGCATCTTTACCTTGGTTGGCATGCGGCTGCGCCGGGTGCCACCGGTTAAGATTGTATTGCCGCTGATTAAAGCCAATAAAGCCGGACTTGCGGTCAATGTGAATCAGCTTGAGGCCCATTACTTAGCCGGTGGTGACGTGGACCGGGTTATTGATGCCTTGATTGCAGCGCACAGGGCTGCCATTCCGCTTTCCTTTGAGCGTTCGGCGGCCATCGATCTGGCTGGCCGTAATGTGCTGGAAGCCGTTCAAATGAGCGTTAACCCAAAAGTCATTGAAACACCCGTTGTTTCGGCTGTGGCAAAAAACGGTATTGAACTGAAAGTCAAAGCACGTGTGACTGTCCGCGCCAATATTGACCGGCTGGTAGGCGGTGCCGGTGAAGCGACGATTATTGCGCGTGTTGGTGAGGGGATTGTCACGACAGTAGGTTCATCGGAAGATCATAAAGATGTATTGGAAAATCCGGATCATATTTCCAAAACCGTTTTGGCGAAAGGGCTGGATGGCGGCACGGCCTTCGAAATCTTATCCATTGATATCGCCGATATCGACGTGGGCCGCAATATTGGTGCCCAGTTGATGACCGATCAGGCTGAAGCGGATAAGCGGATTGCTCAGGCACGGGCTGAGGAGCGCCGGGCTATGGCGGTTGCCCAGGAACAGGAGATGAAGGCTTTTACGCAGGAAATGCAAGCCAAAGTGGTGGAATCCCAGGCTGAAGTTCCCAAGGCACTTGCTCAAGCGCTCCGCGATGGCAATATGGGAGTGATGGATTACTATAATATGAATAATGTGCTTGCAGATACGCAAATGCGTGAAACCATTGCCAAGGTAGGGCCGGCTTCACCAGCGGGAGAAACAAAATAATCTCATCCGTAAGGTGGTGATTGCAAGATGGAATTTAAATTTATTTTTGTACTGATTACGCTCGTGCTTTTTCTGGCCGACTTATGGACAAAAGCAAAAAGTAAATTGCCCCCACAGCCGGAGCAGCCACTGCCTGTTCCGGAACAACCGGATTTGCCTAAACAAAAGCCGGCACCTGTTTTTAATCAGGCAAAACCAGCCGATTCGGTCAATGTGCCGGAGTACGCACCAATTAACATTGATACTCAGAGACCTGCGGAAACGAAGCCGGCAGGCTGGGATAACAAACTTGAGCCTTCACTCGTATTGAATGGCATCATTTTTGCTGAAGTTATTCAGCCCCCGAGGGCTCTCCGGCCTATCCAAACTAGATTTGGCCGCAGGAGGTAGTCTTGTCAACGGTTGAATGAGAAGTGCATTCATAGGAGTTATTTCCAGTTCTACAGCAGTCAGCGGCTCTCTTGCGAGTTTGCTGACTGCTGTATTTTGCCGGGTAACGGCTTGGAACGGTATTGTAGCGCGGGAAAACCATCAGCCATTTGCTGATGGTTTTTTTAGTGGGCAGCACCTGCTTTTATCACTTTACATAATATATATCGATAGGATATCAAGAAGGTGGAGGAGTGCGAATGAACCCAGGCAGATTTCCCAAGGTGCCACAACCCATTCGGGAGGATGGAGCCGGTGCGACCGATCCCGGACCTCGTGATATCATGCGGGATATGGAAAATCCGGATTTATTAGTTCCTCCGGCAACCGATGCCGGACTGCTCCCAAATCTAAAATTTTCTTTTTCCGATACGCATATGATTTTAAAGCCTGGTGGCTGGTCCAGGGAGATTACTGCCAGAGAACTGCCTGTTTCAACTACGATTGCGGGCGTGAATATGCGTCTGACCGGTGGTGGTGTACGTGAAGCTCACTGGCATCAGCAGTCAGAATGGGCCTATATGATTCTTGGCTGGGCACGGGTTACGGCTGTTGACCAGCTTGGCAGAAACTTTATTGCCGATATTGGTCCCGGTGATCTTTGGTATTTTCCGCCAGGGATTCCGCATACCCTTCAGGGGCTGGAGGGCGGCTGCGAGTTTCTGCTGGTCTTTGATGACGGGAACTTCTCTGATCTGAGTACGTTATCGCTTACCGATTGGTTTGCCCATACGCCGACCGAAGTGCTGTCCGCTAACTTTGGCGTTCCGGAGTGGGCTTTTGGCAATATTCCTTCCGGGCAAGTTTATATGTATCAGGGAGAAATTCCACCTCCGATGGACAGTCAAAAAGTCCACTCTCCGTATGGCGAAGTTCCTCTTAATCTGAAACACCGGCTTATGGCGCAAAAACCGATTGAGCTTCCAGGCGGAACGGTTCGTATTGTTGATTCTAGCAATTTCCCTGTTTCGCAAACCATTGCCGCTGCTTTAGTGGAAGTTTATCCTGGCGGGTTAAGGGAACTCCATTGGCATCCCAATAATGACGAATGGCAATATTACCTAACCGGTCAGGCGCGGATGACGGTTTTTGCACCCAACGGCACCGCCCGCACTTTTGATTACCGTGCCGGAGATGTTGGTTATGTGCCATTTGCCTATGGACACTATATCCAAAATACCGGGACTGAATCGGTATGGTTTCTGGAAGTTTTTAAAAGCGACCGCTTTGTCGATATTTCTTTAAACCAATGGCTGGCCCTCACACCCCCAGGACTGATTGCGGAAACGTTGTGTGTCGGCCCGGAAGTGATGGGGGCATTGAGAAAAAATAAATGGCCTGTTGTGGAATATCCGGGCTATTCCTATTATCCCAGAGGGCAAAGGCCGGGCAGAAATCTGGAATCCAGAAAAAAACGCTGATGCAAATCCGGCAA
>CAMJML010000005.1 GCA_946407015.1 uncultured Selenomonadales bacterium
GCCTACAGAAGTGTCGTTAAAAATTGGAATCAAAAGGACAGAAAAGAAGAAGGAGCACAAAGGAAAAAAGATTATTATTACAAACCGCCTTTTTTGGCCGGAGTGATTTCCAATGAGTCGCTTCCACGCGTGTACCGAATACTTGACGCTTTATTTCGCCAGGTTGAAAGGCTGGGTGGTTCGGTCAATGATGAACTTTCGCTTTGTGTTAGGAATGAACATGTAAGTATTGAAATAGCTGAGGGACAGGATAAGGTCGATCACGTGATCACAAAACAGGAGGCGCAAGCCCTCATTAAGTATAGAGACGAGAAACGTCGTAGCTCCTGGGCATCAGAGCCTCAGATTCGCAAGTATGACTATGTGTTCAACGGAAGGCTTAGAATAAGCATTCGGCAAGGCCGATATTTCAGAGACACGGATAAAATTAATATTGAATCCCGGCTTGGCGAAATGTTAATGGAGCTTTATGAGGAGTCTGAAGTGATTCGTCTGGACCGAGAAGCAAGAGAAGAGGAAGCTCGTAAAAAGGCAGAAGCTGAACGCCGGAAGGAAGAACGACGAAAAAGATATAATAAGGAAGTTGAGCTGACAATAGCATTGGAAAATGCCGCACTCGATTTTGAAACTGCGTGTAGAATCCGCGCTTACGTCAAGGCTGTCACGGCTTCCTGTGAGCACGATGGTTTGGATGAGGAAACGGCCGCATGGGTTGATTGGGCGATGAAAAAAGCAGACTGGTTCGATCCAACGGTGGCTAGAGATGACGAACTATTTGGTGAACGCGAACACGAAAAAAATTCTAGTGAGAAGGAACTAAAAGAAATTTGGCGTTTGTGATGGGAGACAAAGCTATGTTTACAAAGCTAACAGATGTTCAAATAAAGCTTGCTGAGCAATTACTGATCTCGGGTAATCAAGAAAGAAAACATCATACATTCTAAGGATAAAAAACAAGGTGTTCGTATGGATGTAAACTGTTGCGGATATTTTCGTAATCGCTAGCATGGGACTCTGGCTAAAAGAAAAATCGTTGAAGGAGGAATAAGTAGTTATTAATTCAATGGTTTAGGGGGATGGATTCTTATGGACGCAACTTTGGAAGATGTGCAATTGTCAGTTGAGCGATTTCTTTCAGAACCTTTTGAAGAAAAGGTACTTGAGCGTAATATTAAAACAGTATTTCATTATACTACAGCGGAAGGTTTAAAGGGTATCATCGATAGTGGTTCTTTCTTTGTATCAAGAAGCGATTTTCTCAATGATTATACTGAAATGCAATATTGTTGGGATTTGCTACTCCATGTAATAGAGTCATTGATAAAAGAGTGCACTTTCAACGATAAACTAGAGTTTTATGAAAAAGTTAAACAAGAAGCTAAGCGCTATCGCGTAGAAGTTAATGAGCAGGAAGAAATATTTGTTCTTTCGTTTACAAAGAATGGAGATTCATTGGCAATGTGGTCTCATTATGCTGGAAGCGATGGCTATAATATTGCAATAGACTTAAGAACTAATATAGAAGAGTGGAAGAAGTTAGCTGGTATTCACTTTCGATATGGAGCAGTAATTTATAACAAAGAAAAGCAACAAGAAATTCTAACAGAGGAAATAAATAGATCATTTTTAATATGGAACAACATAGAGAATCTAGGTAAAAAATGGGATTATCTAGTTGTTGATGCGCTTTTATACAGAATAAAAATCTGGACCATGTTCTTTAAAAATAGTCTTTTTAAAGAGGAGCAAGAAGTACGTGTAGCGTTTTTTAGAGCCAATTATGAGCAGAATATTGAAAAATTAATTGTCATTTACCACTCGATGTATCCAGAACATGAGATTGACGAGATTCGAAATAAAGTAGCTAATCTCTTTCGCGCATCAAATGAAGATGAAACCCTTATTAAACAATTTCGAGCCCGGAATAACATTATTTATCCTTTTATTAAAGTTGGTTTTGACATAAGATCACTTGTGGGTGTCAGAGTAGGTCCAATAAATAAACTTGACAAAGCAGTCTTAGGAATAAATATGTATTTGGATTCAAAAGGTTTAAGAGAGAGAAAGGTAGATAGGTCGGAATGCCCACTTCGTTTTTAATGCGAATGGTTAAAATGACTTCACGCCATAAATGAGGGGAGTATAAAATGGTTAAGTTGAATGAAGTTGGATTTAAAGAAGAAATTTTACTAATGATTAAATTTACAAAAGAGGATTATGTAAATAGTATTGTTAATGGGAATCTATATATGAATAATATAAAATATTTTGTAGATCTGGAAAACAGAACAGGGATAAAAGGACAGGGAGATAAATATGAGGCAGGCAACGTAATATCTGATGTTGAAATAAAGTTTTACAAAGCAGGTACAGATCAATTAATTGCCGAGGGATATGCCGAAGAGATAATTGATAGAAGCAACTTTTTTGATGATCTTCCCATTTTTTGTATTACTGCTTTTAGTGCTAATGATTTTAAAATAATCCGAGAAACGGGGGATTATTATGAAGTTGCCTTTGATGTTGAGGAATCAGAGAGAAATAGAATGCTTGCCAACTTTGGGGAAAAGGCAATTCTAATTAATCCTAAGCTTTTCTTAGATAAGGTTGATGATTTTTTCAGAAATGATAAAACAGAGTATGTGGCGAGGCGAGTTAATTACAAAAATTTAAAAACCAACGATGAAGAAAGAATAATGAATTACAGAAATCATTTTCTATTACCGATGTTTACAAAAGATAAATATTATGAATATCAAAGAGAATTCCGGATAGTTGCACTTGGGCATCGGACTGAAAATAATTATTTTGCTAATATTGGTAGTTTAGATAAAGTAGCATTCTTTGTAACGAATACTAAAGATGTTTTTAGGGAAATTACATTACAAATTAGGAAAAAATAAACCAATGTTACCGGGTATTTGACCGATGCAGTACACTTTGGGAACTGACAAGTGGGATAATGTCTTCAGTAATTGTGGCTATGCTGATATGGACTAGTGCGTTCAGCTAATGGCAGTCAGAAAACGTAGTGGATGGCTGGGTTGACTAAATTGGACGACTTATATAGGTGGTGGTTTCGATGATATCTGATAGTTTATTTCGGGTAGTAGAAGACTATCCCAGCGATCACCCTTTCCACGAGTTGCTACTACTTAGTAAAAAACATAAATTTACAGAGGCCTATTTTGTTTTTCTTGATACGGCAATAAAGACTGTGGAGGCCGCAAGTCCTAAAGCAGCTGAAGATTTCCTTATTCACAAGTTGGCTGCACGACATGGGGATCACTATGACCAGCATGCTCTATTTGCTGCACTATGCGAGTTATCAGTACTTAACTCGTTTATAGTGCAGAGTGGTGATCCCGAAGCTTTTATATATGAACCTAAACCTGTAAAGGGAAGTAATAAAAATCCAGAATTTTCTACTAAAGTGGAGGGAATTACCTATTTCGTCGAAGTTAAATCAATGAATTATCCTATTCAAAGAGAAAAACTTGAGCGGCAGTTCGAGGAGCGAAAGGTTGTTAGACAATACGACGCGAGGATTTTACCCTTAACGGAAGAAGAAAAAAGAGAGAGTATAACCTCAACAGACGTTAAAGTTAAGGATTTTTTGGTAGACGCAAACAAGAAGTTTGCCAAATCAAACGCTGGTGATTATGTAAATGTACTTTTTATTTGTTGGAGTGATGAAACAGATCAACCAGCTACTGCCCTAAAGTCTCATTATCATGGATTACTTACTGAGAAAAGTTGGTTTAGAGATCAGAATGGTAAGGTTATTACTTTTGAAAACATAGATGCTATTTTCATTAGTGACGTATATTACAACCATGGGGTTCACATGGCGACTACTGACGTTCCATTGCCTGGAATTCTTACAGGTGTTCCTTACTTTGAAAATGCATTTCCGCAAATGCCTAATCCCTTTCTGCTTCCTTTTTCGCGAAACGTCTTTGTAGAAATGCCTATTGATCCATATTTGCTTTATCCTTTACCCATTAGTACACCGGATAGACCGGTGGAAGTGATAACGGAGGAGTTCGTTAGAAAGTACTGCCCGGAAATTAAGTTTCATTCAAAATATTGATTGTATCTATTGTTATTCAATGACCTCTTTGCATTTATGGGACAAACCTTTCCGTAAAACTCTAAATACGCCAATCTGTATCGTCTATCTATCAAAACACACGTGGAGTGCTGGCGTTGATTGAGAAAGAAAGGCTTGGAATATAAGGCTCAAGGCTTTTTGTAAAATTGAATACGAGATATCCCAATTATCAGAACAAAATAAAATGCCTTTAGCCATTACAAAAGTAACGGACAAAGGCATTTATACTTATATCCCCCAAATAGGCACAATCAAATTTTTGGTTGTCAAAGCCGACAACCGATCAGTCGTACAAAGCACAGCGCCTATTCTGCGCTCCAAGGTAGCCTTGTCAATCACGCCAAACACACGCGTGAGCTGTTTTTGAGGTGTGACTTTTTCTTGATTTCCATGGGGTATAGCTTGCCTCTGTCCTCTAGTAGAATGTCAATCTTTTCATATCCTTATCCCGATAGTAATAAATATAGGCTTCCCAGCCGTAATTCTGATAGCTCCTAACAATCTCAGATACCACGGAATTTTCCAGAATCGCACCGCTCATGGCACTGTTCATCGGGGTATTACTGTTGTTCCATTTGGCCAGGGCCACCAATCCGCACTCATAGAAATAGAGCTTTGGCTTGGTTACCATGCGTTTGAACATATTGTTAGAATAAGGGTGAAGATAAAACACAATCCCCAGCCAGTTTTGGCGGTAATCTAGTCAATCCCGGCAGCGTCAGCAATGGAATTCTTTGCTAAGACGAAGAGATGTATCCTACATTGCTCTGCATATGTAATTCATGAATTCACCTCTAAAAGTAGAATGTGGAATGATGGGTAATAATCCTGCGAAGTTATATAAGTTTGCAGGATTTTGTATTTTTATGGTAAATAAGTATGAAGTATGAAAGAAAAAGATATGGAAGGAACGTCACATTTCTCAGAACTTATTGACAACTTCGTTTAGACGAAACATAATTATACTGTTAAACTGTGTTAGTTGGAGGCTATGAAATGAACGGATATGTAACAGTTCAAGATGCAGCTGTAAAATGGAGCGTTACTGACCGGCAGGTTCAACTATGGTGTAAATCGGGGAAGATTCCGGGCGCCATCATGCTCAGTCGGATCTGGATTATTCCAGATGGCGCCGAAAGACCCGTATCCAGAAAAAGAGAAAACAATCGCAGAATAAAAACCATAAATGCACCGAAGTGCGATTAACTATCTATTGGTAAGAGGAGGCATTTGGGATGACTGCTGCGGGAAGTATTAGCAAAAGAAAAAAGATAACGCAGATTCTTGCTGAAGAAACTGGCGGCAAAAGTTATAAAGCACATAAATACAGCCTTGATTCAGAGCGTTCCTCTTTAGAATATAGTGAGAGTGAAGACCGTACTTTTTCTTGGAAAAAACATGGTGAGACTGAACCTCCGACAACCTATAAATCACTTGATACACTGGCACGATTTTTAGCTGAGCGTGACGAGCAGGTATTGACATATTTTCTTGATGGCTCGCGTCATGTTTATAAAGTAGACGACATGGCTTATACTCAGTCCGGCAATAGGAGCGTTATTTACCCAACAATCGCAGGGCAAGTTGGTGTGGGTATTTGCAAGCGCGAGAATAAGATGATGATTCCAGAAGCGTTGACGCGAGAGATAGTTCTCTCCATCCCCAGCATTGCAGACCCAAGCGGCAAAGGCGGCTTCTTTGAAGCCCTATCTGTTAAGCTCAACGAAAGTAACGAATTAGCCCGAATAAAGCAATGTGGGTGGAAATTTGCTACACCTATTCCATATGAAATAAAGCAAGATGAGCGCAAGTTTGAAGATCGTGGAACAGCTCGTATTCAAGATGCAATGATTGAGCGCGAAAAGGAAATGGTCAAGAAACTTGTACGGGAAGGAAAACTAAATCAAGATAACTATTTGGTAAAGGACGGATCTTTGGAGTATCGCTTATCCAAAATCGATAAAGACGATGACAAGAGCTTCCAGACATTTAAACAGAATTATAACTGGGTTATCGGACTGTCTAAGTCATTTAATCCAGAAGCTTGCTTCGATAAAGGAAAAGCCAATCCGGGCTTTATTGCTGACCTACCTCTGTACCACCGCACACCTGTCGCTTATTTTGGTAGTGAAAAAGAACCGCTAGCATTTGCTGTGTGGTATGTACGGTTGAGAGATAAAAGCAAAACAAGGACACCATTTGACGGTATTCTTAAGGTGGAGAAAATCCTAGTTCGCGAAGATGAAATCAAAAATGGAATGGAAACAGAAACAGTTGATAGACTTAGCGCACTAATAATAAATGAACGAAATCCCACCTGTTATGGGACTGACACCCGTTGGGCGAACCATATTTACCCAATTTACCTGACGGAGAGCTTTGTAAAATCACAATATCTCAGCGCAGAAAGTTTTTTGCATCTGTTTTAAGGAGGAGTCGCAATGGCTAAAAATAAACTTATTGGCAGAGTTCTTGCAACTGAAAAAAGTCCGACTACTATTGATGAATTTTGCTTCTGGACAAATTCAGATACCAAACTTAATGCTTTTGATATTGTCAAAGTAGAGCGTAAAGATGACACTGATACTTTCGGGGTTATTGAGAGCATCTCCCATATCACGGATGCAACGAGCTTTCTTACAAATTTTATCTCAAGCGATTTCGGCGATGTTAATATTTCCGAACCGACTTTTCGCGTTGGGATGAACTATGCCCGTGCTAAGGTCTCCTACAATACGAGGGGAGATTATACTCCTGTACATAATAATTCAAAGGTGTTTCTTGCAAGCCAAGAAGAGATAACTTTTGCACTTGGCTTAGATAAAGTCGACAATCCGCTTGTATGCGGTTCTTTGAAGATGTACGAGGGTACTGAAGACGAGGTTACTCTACCAGTAAAACTGAATGCAAAGTTTTTACTTGGCTCAGAAGGCGCGCACCTCAACATTTCAGGTATCTCAGGACTTGCCGCAAAGACCTCTTATGCTATGTTTCTTATGAAGTCGATTCAAGATACATACGCAAATAAGCCAGACGAAGATGACAGTGTCGCATTTGTTCTTTTCAATGTAAAAGGTCGCGACTTGATGGCTATCGATTGTGAAAATGCTGAGTTAGATGATAAAACTCTTGAAGAATATAAAAAGCTCAAGTTATCCCACAAACCTTTCAAGCAGGTAAAGTATTATATTCCATATTATGACAATAAGTCTGCAAAACAAAGCACCTATCTTCTGCGCGATGATGTCACTAGCTACATTGGAAGCAGAAAACTAAAGAAGTTCAAATATGTTTATGAGGATGACAAGGAAAGCATCGAAATGATGTTTGCCAATGTAGAAGACCCCAACCAAACTATGGAGGCAATCGTAAGTAAGATTATTGACGAAAGAGATCCCGATTTCGGCAATCTTAAGACATGGAGCGAATTCATAGAAACTGTCAGCGAAAATTCGCAAAAAGGCTCGAATGGATCAAAGGGCGAAATTTCCGTGTTAAGCTGGCGGAAATTTAAACGCATCGTCAATAAGGCTATCAAAAATGATGATATGTTTGCTAACCGGGTAGTGCCAGAGCAAAGCGAATGCCGCCTTGCTGATGAATTAAAGCAAATTAAGAAAAACGAAGTTCATGTCATTGATATCGCCAAGCTTCCCGAGGATAAACAAGCATTTGTTTTCGGTGATGCTGTGAAGACCATATACAATTTGAAGCTAGGAGAATATGATAACGAAGGCGTTTCCCCCCCTTCTCGCATCGTCATTTTCATTGATGAGCTTAATAAATATGCTTCAAGTGATGTGCCAAAGAGTTCGCCTATACTTCGTCAGATTTTAGATGTGACAGAGCGCGGACGTTCTTTAGGTGTAGTCTTATTTGGTGCAGAGCAGTTTAGATCAGCTATCCACAAGCGTGTGACGGGAAATTGTGCAACTCACGCATATGGAAGGACAAACTCAATCGAAACTTCTACAG
The DNA here is from genome assembly GCA_946407015.1 of uncultured Selenomonadales bacterium. Taxonomy (GTDB): domain Bacteria; phylum Bacillota; class Negativicutes; order DSM-1736; family Dendrosporobacteraceae; genus CAMJML01. Next base: position 8,090 of record CAMJML010000005.1, read on the forward strand.
GGGATTACAAAAGCCTTCCTGATACATATCGAAATATGTTGACGAGACTGTCGCAGGGCGAATACTTGATTCAAAATCCTGTATTTCGTTCATTATTAAAAATTAGATTCCCGAAACCAATATATAAACAATTCAAGTAGGAGTATGAGCTATGGCGGAATATACTTTCGGTGCAAACATTATAGAAAATCTAACAACGGGGATGTACCAAGATTCTAAGGTGATCTACCGCGAGTATATTCAAAATGCTTGCGACCAAATTGATAAAGCTGAAAAACTTGGGATTTTAAAGCCTCGAAATCTCTACAGCAAATACCCCGATTTAGGTCAGGGTGTTGTTGATATTTGGCTAAAACCAGAAGAACGGTACATAGTGATAGAAGATAATGCTACGGGGATTAAGGCTGGGGAATTCCAAAGGATACTTGGCAATATTGCCGATTCAGATAAGATCATGGGGCAGGACAAGGGATTTCGAGGAATTGGAAGGCTATGTGGACTGGCTTATTGTAAACGTCTTGTATTCACTTCACGTTGGGCTGGTGAAGATATAGTTTCCATCATGTCGTGCGACGCACTCAAGATGCGCAAGATGATAAATGAAGCTAACACCAAAGTGCAGAAACACTCAGCAAGCGATGTCCTCAACGCAATGATTGAGTTCAGCACTCGCCCTGCCAATAAAAAAGATGTAGAACACTTTTTTCGAGTCGAGTTAATTGATATAAACGATGAAAACGAGGAACTTTTTGGTGGTAAAGATGAAGATAATCTTGAGCAGCTAACAGATTATCTTTCATTCGTTGCACCCGTACCGTACCAAGCTAATTTCATTTATCGTTCAGAGATATATACCCATGCAAAAGAAATAAATACCAGAATTGATGAGTATAACATCAGGATTAATGGTGAGCAGATTTTAAAGAAATATAAAACCCATCTAAAGACGGGTAATGGGAGAGATGATGTTTTTGGCGTAGAATTTTATGATTTCTACACTAATGATAATTCCCTTATTGGATGGATGTGGTTCGGCAAGACGTCCTTCAAAGCTGCAATAAAAGAAGAGGAAATCAGCCGTGGATTGCGGTTGCGTAAAGAAAACATTCAAATTGGCGAAGACGATACTTTACGAGATATGTTTACCCGCGAAGCGAGCAAACGTGGCAACAATTATTTTATTGGAGAAATTTTTGCTGTTTCGCGAGAATTAATACCGAACTCTCAACGCTCTTATTTTAATGAAAATCCTACCAGAATTGAGTTTGAACACAAACTCAAAGATTACTTTAATAATACGCTATATTACATATATTATGAAGGTTCGGATATCAACAGCAGCATTAAGAAGATAAATTCGTATCACGATAAAGCCTCAGAATTCGAAAAGAAAAAGGCGCAAGGCATCTTTTTGACTACCGAGGAACAAGAGCGTGAAATGCACGAGTTGAAAGTAAAAGAACAAGAGGCGGAAAAGGCAAAGAATAATCTTGAGAAAAAACGTGAGGGCGGGCGCTCAATATTAACTTCTCAAATTATTGAACGGCGAACAAAAGAAATTGGCGCACTCGGTATATATAAAACTTCAGATAAGAAAACACAAGAATCTTTGCAAGAAACGTACGAGAATTCTGAAGATGAAGCTGATGTTGCACCATATAAACCCAAGAAAAAATTTCTTATAGACACAATGTTCCCCTGTGCCAGCAGAAATGAACGGAAGCTTTTATCGGAGACTCTGGAAAAGATTTTCGCCATTATTCAGAAGTCAATGGACAAAAAGACTTCTGAAAATCTTATTAATAGAATTAAGGATGAACTTAAATGAGCCAACTGAAAATCCTGCTCTTAGAGCCTAACTATAAGAACAAATATCCACCTATGGGATTAATGAAACTGGCAACTTACTATCGTTGCCGAGGCGACGATGTTCGATTTTATAAAGGCGATCTGAAGACTTTGGCCGTCCGGCTTTTGTTTGAAGAATATTGGGAGAATATTGACAAAGAGAACTCTGTTGTTGACAATGCAGTGTATAACTTCATTGTCAAGCGAGGGGCCTCAAAGATTATAGAATATATCAAGACAGGCAAGCACGCTCCGCTTGAGATGATAGCGGAGTTTTCGCGTTCATCAAGCGAAACTGCAGAGTGTTCCATTAAGGATTTACTTGCTGTTATGAATAGTTATCGCAATCGTTATAAAAGGGGAGATTATCCGAAGTTTGATAGGGTTGGAGTAACAACACTGTTTACTTTCTATTGGAAGGAAACCATAGATACTATTTTATTCGCAAAAAAACTCTGTAAAGAGAATGGAGCAGTTCATGTTGGTGGTATAGCTTCGAGCCTTGTGCCTGATTACATTCAAAACGAGACAGGTATATACCCTCACGTAGGCTTATTGAATGAACCATACACTTACGACAAAGATGAAAAGGGTAATATCATAATCGATGAATTGCCCTTAGATTATTCAATTCTTGAAGAAATTGATTATCGCTTTCCGACAGAAAACGCATATTTCGGTTATATGACTCGTGGTTGTGTTAACCGCTGTGCGTTTTGCGCTGTTCCCAAATTAGAACCGGATTACTGTAATTATATAGGGATCAAATCGAAAATTCAAAAAGTTGAAGAGTGTTTTGGAGCAAAAAAAGACCTATTATTGATGGATAATAATGTTTTTGCATCTGAATGCTTCGACAGAATAATGAATGAAATCAAAGAATGTGGTTTTGCAAAAGGAGCAACCTACATACCTGCAAACGAATATGATATAGCTTACCGCAATTTATGCGAAGGTTTTAATCTTGGCGAAGAAGATGGGCAGAAAGTCTACAACGACAGGGCTTATTTTAGGAAGCTCGTAAAAATATATGATGAGATAACCGAGCGACTTGAGGGTGAGGAAAAAGGAACATTTTATAGCGAGCGTGAAAAGATGGGATTGCTTTATCCCGAGACGGCTTCAAAAGAGAACATTATTGCTTTTAATGAAACAGCAAAAGCATTGTATGATAAATTATTCAAAAAAAATGAGCGGATGCGTTTTATTGACTTTAACCAAGGATTAGATGGTCGACTTGCAAGCGATGAAAAGATGCAAAAAATCTCTAAAATCGCCATTCGCCCACTTCGCATTGCTTTTGATCATTGGAAAATGAAAGACACTTACGAAAAGGCTGTTAGAACAGCGGCAAAGCATGGTATTCGTGATTTGTCGAACTATCTTTTGTATAATTTTTGCGACCACCCCGATGAGCTTTACGAGCGCATGCGCTTGAATATCAATTTGTGTGAGGAACTTGGCATTGCAATTTATTCGTTTCCGATGAAATATCATCCGATTGATGACCCTGATTATTTTCGAAATAGAGATTTTATTGGACAACCACATTGGAACAGAAAATTTATTAGAGCCATACAAGCAGTACTGAACTCTACGCACGGAAAAATAGGTAGGGGTAAGACTTTCTTTGAAGCAGCTTTTGGTAAAGACGTAGAAGAGTTTCATAAAATTCTGTGGATGCCTGAAGCGTTGATTATCCAGCGATATAAATATGACCAAGAAAAACGTATTGAACATTATGGGGATCAACCAAGTCCTTATGACAAGGTGGATACGGAAACTGGAAATATAACTTCCACTTGGTGGGCAAAGTTCAATGCACTTGACGATAGGCAGCGAGATAAGATTGAGCAGATTATTGCAGAAAACAAATTCGCCGATAACGATATTAATATCGATGACGTGGAAATCCGGGAAGTTCTAACGTTTTATCAGATAAAACGAGATGAAACATAATTGGTAAAAAGGATACAATTGTATAGAGAATTATAGCTGTATATATTTGATACAATGGAGAGGTTTATCCACCAATAAATATATATAGCGTACTTTATCAGTGAAAATAAACGGGGAACAGGGATTTTGTTTTACAGATAGAAAAGCCATGTAAGACTAAAAACAGATCACCTATCCCCTTGTGTTTATTAGAACCGATTGATGCTCACATGAAACTGCTTGCCGTTTCAATTTAAATACACAGTGTGTGCTTGTGCTTATTATGGGCGACGTTAGAGGATGGTGCATTACTAGATTTCTTCAAAAGTGGCTACATATTGAAGTGGCTTGAAAGATTAAACAGTATTGAGTAAGGGATCGATTTGGAGATAAATAAAGTTAAGGATCTATCGTATGATGAGTTGCGTGCATTATACAGGAGCTTCCTATATAACCAGAGCATTTCAACAGCAACAGCCAATACTACTTTTGTGGATACCTTCTACCTTTGGAGGAAAGGAAGTAAAGACCTGTTCTGAAATGCGGTAGCCTCTACTGATTTTGAGAATGAGGCAAAGAATTCGACTGGCAATGTTAACTCACTTGTTAATAGTTACTTATCTCATCTAAGAAGGTTTTGTTTGTTTTTAGCTTCTTGTGGAACTACCGAGCCATCTGCGCCTAAGCTGGAAAGGACTGCTAAACGTGCGTATTCTTGTAAGAAGAAAATGAAATGTTGAAATTCCTGACCCATCAATCGATCAGGTTGAGTTTTATCTATGATTCATGATTTTACTTTTGCATACATCTGGTGATTTTTATTTTCAGGTGGCATTGCATTGACGTTACAGAACGGCCAAAACCCCTTGAGGTTCAAGGAGGTTTGGCTGTTTTTGGTTTCTTTGACTTTCGAGACGGGCTCTTTCGTTCTGTTTATATTGTAGACATTGTGTTATAATAAATAACAATATAGAACATAAAGGGCTGGTGCGATAGTGTGAAGCAAACGAAAGAAAATGTAGGGGAACAGATTGCGATCTATTCCCGTAAATCTAAATACACAGGAAAAGGCGAAAGCATAGAAAATCAAATCGAGCTTTGCAAACAGTATATCCGTGCCCATTACCCCAATTGTAAAGACGATGGTATCTTAATATATGAAGATGAAGGGTTTTCGGGAGGCAATACAGAACGTCCTGAATTTAAGAGGATGATGGCTGAGGCACGGGCAAAGAAGTTTTCAGCGATTGTCTGCTATCGCCTTGACCGCATAAGCCGTAACATAGGTGACTTTGCTAAGTTGATAGAGGAATTAGACGGCTTGAAAGTTTCCTTTATTTCTATTAAGGAACAATTTGATACTTCCTCTCCTATGGGTAGAGCTATGATGTATATTTCCTCTGTATTTTCCCAACTGGAACGTGAAACGATTGCCGAGCGTATACGCGATAATATGCATGAGTTATCTAAAACTGGGCGTTGGCTTGGCGGTACATCACCCACAGGTTATGTTTCAGAGCAAGTGGAGAAGGTAACGGTAGATGGGAAAACCAAGAAAGCCTGTAAGTTAAAACTCATTCCCGAAGAAGCAGAACTCGTTAAACAGATTTACAAGGTGTTCTTGGAAACAAATTCATTGACGAAAACGGAAACTTACTTTATTCAAAACGGTTATAGAACGAAAAACAAGAAATTGTTTACCCGCTTTGCTCTCCGTAATATCCTTACCAATCCTGTATATATGATTGCTGATGAAGATGCTTATCGTTACTTAATCGAAAACGAAGTAGATTTGTTTGCCGAAAAAGAGGATTTTGACGGTGAGCATGGCGTTATGGCATATAACCGTACCATTCAAAAATCCGGGAAGGCTAACCAAATACGCCCAATGAACGAATGGATTGTAGCTGTAGGGAAGCACATAGGTCTGATCAAAGGCACGGAATGGATTCAGGTTCAGGAATGCTTAGAACAGAATCGGTCCAAGTCCTTCCGTAAACCTAGAAGCAACGTCGCGCTGCTTTCCGGTCTTTTGTTTTGTACCTGCGGTGACTATATGCGTCCTAAACTAAGTCAACGGAAGGATGCACAAGGAGAGTTTATTTATTCTTATCTTTGTGCCATGAAAGAAAAAAGCCGTTCTCATGTTTGCAAGATGAAGAACGCCAACGGAAATATGCTTGATCGAGTTGTATGTGAAGAAATAAAACGACTTGGCGCAGACAGTTCAGAATTTATTCGTCAGCTTGAGCTTGGTAAAAAACAACTGGAAGGCAATCGTGAAGAATATGACGATAATTTAGAGCGCCTGCGTGGTGTACTCGCGGAGAATGAAAAAGAGATTGCCGGGCTGGTATCGTCACTCTCCAAAGCGGCAGGTACATCAACTGAGGGTTATATCATTAAAGAAATTGACGAGCTACATGGCAAGGGTGAAATAATGAGAAGCCGTATTGCTAAAATGGAAAGCCTTACAGCCAGTCATGCCCTTTCTAATATTGAGTGTGATATTATCCGTCAGATGCTAACAACCTTTAAGGATACGATAGACGATATGAGTGTTGATCAAAAACGCGCCGCCCTACGCACCTTTGTGAAAAAGGTGGTTTGGGACGGCGATAATGTTCATGTGTATCTATTTGGCTCTGATGATAGCGGCGGTATTGAATTGCCGCAGGATGAATTCCTTTCGGAAAGCGGCGGTGGACTTACTGAAAATGAGGGGTATACTGCTGAGCCGTTATGTGAGAATAGCAAATGAAATCTTAATGCACCTGCGGAGCACACGAAGAATCCGATCAGAAGTGAGTCTATATGATCCCATCGGTGTTGATAAAGAAGGAAATGAGATAACACTAACTGTTTATCTGTGCTATCTCATTCCTTAGGGAGCCTTGGATAGAGCACTAGCGTGAAATCATCATCACGTTGGTGCTTTTCTTTTTTATAAGTAGCATACTCCAGGACTGATTTAAGCATTTTATTCTTGATGGCCGGATCGGCGGTATCGTGATAGATTTCCAAGATTCTTTTAACGTTAGGAATTACATCTTTCCGTGCTTGCTCCCGCTTTTCCTCAGCTTTAATTGCGGCTTCAGTCTCGGCGATTGCAATTTGGACTGAAGCAATCCGCTCAGAGAGTTTTTGCGAGCGATCGAGATAGGTGGCTTCATCGTAGATCCGTCTTTCCAGCAGTTCATGGAGTCGTTCTTTTTGCTGGCCAAGCTCTTTATACTCTTTCGTAAGATTTTGCAGGATCTTCGTTTTAAAATCAATTACGTTAGTATCCTGTTCTTCGGGTGGGCATTTGCTATATTGGTGTATGTATTGAGCCAACCAAGATGCTAGTCCTTCAAGGACTTTCTTCTCAACATACTCAAAGCGGCTGCTTTTATTGGGGCACTGGCTATTGTGGCAAATGATATGAGGGTACTGCTGGTGGGCATAAGGCCTGTAAATCATGGAATTGCCACATAGCTCGCATTTAATCAAGCCGGCTAGGGGATTCGTAATACCATTAGCCAATTGATAGGGTACATGATATTTACCCTTCAAAATAGTCTGAGCTTTATTGTATGTCTCCATTGTGATCAATGGGACGTGTTTTCCTTCAGCAACAATCCATTTGTCACGTGGCCTGGTTTTCGTATCTTTTTTCTTGCCAGGAGTGATGGACTTTTTGATCTCTTTTTTCTTCCATCTTACAAGGCCAGCGTAGATTTCATTTTTAATGATATTAAGAACAGAGGAGGCTTCCCAAGGTTTGCCGGTATAGGTCGCTTTACCAAGACGGTTGAGCTCAGCAGCAATCTTGCTGGAGCCCATCTTTACGCCATTATCATCATGAGTATAAAGTTCAAAGATAAGCTGGACCACCGGTGCTTGATCCGGATGGGGGATCAGGGTGCGCTCCTGGCGGTTCTTACGTTCGATGAGATAGCCATAAGGAGGTCTGGTGCCGATGTAATTGCCATCTTCAACAGAACGCACTCTGCCGCCTTGCAGCCGGCGGGTGATGATCTTGAGCTCTTTACGAGCCATAAAGGCCTCAAATTCGGTATATTCCTCGTCGAATTCGTCATTAAGGTCGTAGACTTTACGCGGAGTGACAATAAGTGTATTCGAGTTTTTGAAGGTCTTTAAGATAAGGCCTTGATCCTCCATATCACCACGACCAAGCCGGTCAATCTCCATGCAAAAGACGGAACGCCATTTCCCATCGCCGACCTCTTTAAGGAGCTGCATCATTTCCGGACGATGAATAATGCTTTCCCCAGACTCGAGTTCCGGAAACACTTTGGTGATATTTACGTTCAACTCTTTCGCAAGCTTATATAATTCTTTTCTATGTTTGGCGAGTGTCTCGCCTTCACCGCGTGCTTCTGCTTCACGATCCTCACGCGATTTACGCAGGTAAAGAGCGCAAGGCTCCAAGCTCTCAGGAGTATGTCTTTGTCGCATGGGATCACCTACTTCTATGTATGATTGAAGTTTATCAATAAGATATTGTAATGACTTAATTTATTTTCAATAAATAATAAGGATTTTCCTGCGATTTAATGCTGAGTGAAATTTGTTCACTCGTATGCCTTCAATAAATATACTTATTATGAACTGGAGGGTAAGACTCCTGTCACACTAATATATAAGGATTTTACTATATTTATCCTAAATAATGAATGATAAAGTTATGGTATAATACGAAGTAAGAAAGGAGTTGTATTTTATGTTTAATATATATAACGAGCAGTCTGTATTGCACCGGGAGGTGCCTACACTGTAAATTGTAGCCCTCCCATTATTTCAGCAATAGAAATTAAGGGAGGTACCCCATATGTATAAATTAGGCTTGAATTCCTTCTTTGAACAAGAAGCTAAACTATATAAAGAGTTACACCTCGCCAGAGTGTCGGTCCAACATAAAGATTTTTTTATGGTTATCACTGCAAATGGTGAGATTCGTGCAGAAGCAGCTGGTAAACTACAATTTTACGGTAAAGACAATCAAGATTATCCTACCGTAGGAGATTGGGTAATGGTAGATCGTACCGATAACACGAGTGGTAATGCTATCATTCATCATCGCCTAAAACGTAAAAGCACGTTGCTGCGTAAAAGTGCAGGTAAGTCCCGGGACAGCCAAATTATAGCTGCTAACATTGATATCGTTTTCATATGCATGTCGCTAAATAACGATTTTAATTTGCGACGACTTGAAAGATACTTGTTAATTGTATGGGATAGTGGGGCTTGCCCTGTCGTTGTTCTAACGAAATCGGATCTTTGTGATGATCTATCAGTGAAACTAGCTGAGGTTTATTCTGTAGCTATCGGAGTTGACGTATTAGTGACTTCAATGCATGCAGACAGCTATGCCGAGATCAGCAAATACCTTTCAGATGGTACCACCGTAGCGTTTATAGGTTCATCTGGGGTCGGGAAATCTACACTGATCAATCGACTTGTTGGAAAGGAATCACTTGTCACCAGAGAAATTAGAGCGGACGACAAAGGAAGGCATACAACAACTCATCGTCAATTACTGTTAGTTTCTAGCGGTGGAGTCGTTATTGATACCCCTGGGATGCGAGAATTGCAGCTTGAAAATGCCGATCTTTCCAGGTCATTTTCAGACATTGAAGAATTGGCGAAACGCTGCCGTTTTAGTGATTGTGCGCATACAAGTGAGCCAGGATGTGCAGTTACCGAAGCAATTAATAGTGGAAAGCTTTCAGCCGAACGACTTCAAAGCTATATAAAACTACAGAACGAAATGTCGTATGAGGGTTTGAACTCTCGCCAGCTTGAACAGGAAAAAATCAACAGAATGTTCAAGGAGGTTGGCGGTAAGAAACAGGCAAGAAACTTAGTTAAGTCTAAACAAAAGTTCAGATAGAATAACCCAATAAGCCCCGTTAGGGGCTTATTTCATTTTCCATACAAAGGACGTTTTAGGAAAAAGCAGAAGGAATATTATACAAAGTATAGAAACTTTGGGTAAAATGGTTTTAGGTGATGTGAAGCGGAGGGGGTTTTTATGAGGCCACGTAAGGTGGTTGAAAAATGGGTCGAAACTTTTAATAATGCAGATGTTGATGAATTAATTAACTACTATAGCGATTCGGCAACTAATTATCAAGTGCCGAATAAACCGATTGAAGGTAGACAAGCAATAGCAGATATGTTCAGAAAAGAGTTTGCTCAGGCTAAGATGGTTTGCATAGTTGAAAACATTTTTGAAGATGGAGAATGGGCAATTTTAGAATGGAAAGATCCTCTCGGACTAAGGGGATGCGGCTTCTTTCACATAATCGATGGAAAAATCATCTACCAAAGAGGTTACTGGGATAAGTTATCGTTTTTAAAACAACATGGACTTCCAATTTCTAACGAGTATTAAGAATTAATCAAGCACCAGATGGTAATTTAAAGGCAAAAGGAGTGATGAGTTTGAAAAAAATCGCACTCATTTTATTTTTCATGATGTTGCTAACAATGGGTGTGGCTAGTGCGGAAATTCGGCACGAAGAAGATACAGCTGCAAATAAGACAACCATACGTAGCGATAATTATGTATCAGAATCTGTGGATTTCATATCTCTATTTAAAACCGTAACATCTAATTCTGCTCAATATAAAATTGTGGCTGAGAAACGGACAATAAAAGATTTTGCATTTACAAAAACCTTTATTGAATTACAGATCGATGAAAATCCTGTACATATGCTTGAGGTTGGGGAGGTTACAACAACGTCCACTATATCTTCAGTTTTATTTTGGTTTTCAGTTGAGGCACCAGTACCGCAAGAAATCATCAATGAATTAAAAGCTGCCAAGAAAGTAACATTAAGATTCCAACGAGTTGATGATTATTCACCGGTGGTAATTCTACCCGACAATATCCTGGCTGAATGGAAAGAAGTACTTGCTTTTGAAAAACAATAGATATTAGGAGGGTGTTTAAATGATTTCTCAGGTGCAATTAACTAAGAAAAAGATTATTATAATCTCGTCTATTATTTTAATATTTGCAGTATTTACGGGTGTTTTCACAGCCATATTTTTAAATCAAAATAATGTCAAAATTGATACATCACCTGAGAAAATAATGTTTGATAGGCTCGATTCTTTATATAGAAATCAGAATTATAGCGAAGCCAAGAAAGTGTTACAAGAAATGAATAGCAAATATCCAAATAGCGATCTTGTAAAAAAGGCAAATAGTATGTTTAATAATTTAGATGAACTTATTAAGAAAGACGAGCTAGAAAAGCCAGAGAGGGACGCAAAAGCTCAAAAGGCTGCGGAGGAACATCGCCAATGGATGAAGCAAGAAGCAGAAGCCGCAAAAAAGCTTCAGCAAGAGCGTGAAAATAGCATTTATATTGGAGATAATAGAGAGAAGGTTTTAAAAGTATTTGGAAATCCAGATACAATAAATCGCACTGTTACTAAAAACCTAGTTCATGAGCAGTGGGTATATGGGCGTACTTATATCTACTTAGAGAATGACCGGGTAACTAGTTGGCAAGACAGTCAATAACCAACACTCCAAAGTAGAGTCAATATTAAAAGAAGATCGTCCTTATGGGGCGATTTTTTCTTATACTCAGAGAGTAATTGACGCAAATCGGAAATAAATGGTACATTATAGCAAAAAGGAGTATTGCCGAGGGGGTGAATACCATAACTGCAATAGCTAAAACACCAGAGCCACCTTATTATGCGGTAATCTTTACTTCGGTGAGAACTGAAGATGGCAATGGCTATGAAAAGATGTCCGATGAAATGGTGAAGATAGGTTTTAATCAACCAGGCTTTTTGGGAGCCGAAAGTGTTAGAGATGAGAAGGGTGTAGGTATCACTGTTTCTTATTGGGATTCATTAGCAGCTATCGAAAACTGGAAGAATCACCCTCGGCATCTTGAGGCACAGAGATTAGGGCAGGAAATGTGGTACAAGAGTTTTGCAACTAGAGTTTGCAAGGTTGAAAGGCTTGGATTATTTTAAATCTATATAAGTACGAAAATGGAGGAGTGTAACTTGTCGACAACTTTGAGCTCGTACTGTAAAGAAAAAAAGAAAAGCTCTAACATTTTATTTTTGTTATTTTTGGCATTTGTACTTACTGTGTGTGTTAATGTCGGTAGTGTCTCGGCAAATACAGATGATTCCGATAAGCTGTACGTTATCAAAAAGGATGGTAAATACGGATATATTGATGAGAACAGTAATCTTGTTATAAAACCAGCTTTTCTGCAAGCAAAGGAGTTTGCTGAAGGGGTGGCTCCTGTCAAACTTCAAGAGGGCGTTTGGGCGATCATTGATACAAAAGGGAAAATAGTTGGTGCATGGAAAAATGTTGATGAAATTAATGCTTTTTCAGAGGGGCTAGCTGTAGTGAGGAAAGGCGCAAAATATGGCTATATTGGTAAAAATCAACTAGTAACTCCGCTTAAGTTTGACGATGCCAATGATTTTTCTGAAGGGTTGGCGGTTGTTGCAATACGTGAAGGTAATACAATCATGGAAAAACTACATAATATCAAATATGGCTATATCGATAAGTCTGGAGAGGTAGTTATTGATTGTCAATTCAAATCAGCCGGGAATTTCAAGGAGGGAGTAGCTCCCGTAGCGACAATGGATTTAAAATGGGGATACATTGATAAGACTGGCCAATATGTGATTGAACCAAAATATTTTACTGCCCGGGAGTTTTCCGAAGGGCTTGCACCGGTTACTGTGACTTTCGGGAAAAGCGGCTTTATTAATCATGAGGGTAACTTTGTCATTCCTCCCCAATACAGCTGGACATATAGTTTTTCAGATGGCCTTGCCCGGGTAAAAGTTGGAGAAAAAATTCAAGTCAATCCTTTCAAAGTGATTGATGGGGGCAAATATGGCTTTATTGACAAGTCAGGAAAAATGGTTATTTCTCCAGAATTTAAGTATGTTGATGATTTTAAAAATGGTCTTGCGAGAATTTATAATCAGAGCCCAGGCTTTGGCGAAGATAAGTATCAGGGTATCGGCTTTGGTTATATTGACAAAAACGGCAGTGTTAGATGGCAATTATCCGAGTAAAAGCATGACGCCATATTATCATATAGGATGGCCGGAGCATTTGCGTCATGGTTATCATATAATCATGTCTGAAGCATGATGTCGGCATAATAGAACTGCAAATTGAGGTAATCAATTATGGATGATTCACTCTTTTTTAGGATTGCGGAGCAGAAAATACAAGAAGCTATTGAACAAGGTGAACTTGATAATTTGTCCGGAAAAGGAAAACCACTAATCTTTAATGATTCTCATATACCGCCAGAACTTCGTGCTTCATATAAAATATTGAAAAATAATGGCGTGCTTCCGGCTGAGATGGAGTTAAAGCGGGAAATTGCATCAATAGAAAGTCTTCTTAATGTCTGCTTGAGCGAAGACCAAAAGAAGACTTTGCGTAAACAGCTTAACGACAAACAGGTACGGCTTGGTATCCTTATGGATAAAATAAAACGCCGGAAGTGAAATGTTCTTAGTAGATGCTCTCAAAACAGTAACGGAGTGAGTATACAAAAATTTAGTTTACTGAAAACACATACAGCACAAAGTAAAAAAGCCCCGAGTGGGGCTTTGCTCATTTATATGCCTTGCTTCATTTTAAAGGATTTCAAAAATAGTCTGGCAATCTATCTACATCAACCTTTATCAGCTCGTTCCATACCGAATCATTGCAATACGCCATACAAATACTTTTCTCGCATTTTTGCAGATACTTAGGCAGTATTCGAAACCCGAATTTCTCATAATATGATGGATTTATATCGGAGAATAGAAAAATAATCGAATTATCATTAGATACTAGATCTATGCATTTTTTTATAAGCTCAATGCCGTATCCTTTACCCCTATGATCTTTAGAAGTCAGTATGGACCCTAGGCCGTAGACGTTATGTTCATTAATGCTTTTTAATCGCAATAAAACTGTCGAACTGACAACTTGGCCGTCTTCCTCGATTACATATCTTGTACCTATCTCATCATCTTTACTGTTATCAATGCAATATTGCTCGAATGTTCTATTTTTACTCCATTCTTTATATCCTTCCTGAAAAAGACAAGGTATTTCTTCTTTAGCGGCTTGGCGGAATAGCATTGTCATTTTCTCCTATCTTTGATAAATTTCTAAGTAATTTTAATGTTAGGTGGAAGGAACCTTGTTGGCGGATCGAAAATGTTTAATAGGGAATTTTAATTATAGTAAACCTACAAAGCGTTAAAAGGGAGATACAACTATGACGGAATTCTGGGAAGCGAGTTTTATAGAAAAAGAGGCAATGTGGGGATTTGAGCCTGCTGACTCTGCAATTTTAACAAAGGATTTTTTCTTAGAAAAGAAAGTGGCGGATATACTGATACCGGGTATTGGATATGGTAGAAATGCAAAGGTATTTATTGATCATGGGATTCATGTAACGGGGATTGAAATTTCAAAAACGGCGATTAGTTTAGCAAGACAAAATGGGCTTGATAGTTGTATCCACCATGGATCAGTTACAGATATGCCTTTTGATAACAAACTTTATGACGGTATATTTTGTTATGCTTTGATTCACTTATTGGATAGTTCCGAGAGAAAAAAGTTCATTGAAGATTGCTACAATCAATTAAAACCAAACGGATATATGGTTTTTGTAGCAGTTTCAAAGAAGGCTCCTATGTTTGGTCAAGGCCAACAGTTAGGCAAAGATCAATTCGAGATTATGGAGGGAGTAAGAATGTTCTTCTATGACGCTGAATCAATAGAACGAGAATTTGGGGAATATGGATTAGTGGATTTCTTGGAATTTGATGAAGCGCATAAGAACATGAAAAATAAGCCTCCGCTGAAATTCACAATTATAAAATGCCAAAAGGAAATGTGAAAAGCTGTGTGTTTATAACTCCTTAATGCGAATATCTCATTTTGGCCACACAATTCATCGCTCAATTGGCTTAAATACACTTGGCTTAGCCATAACATAGGCTGCTAATTTACAGCTAATCCTTGAGCAAAGCAAGATTAGGACTGTTTCGTTAGCAGCCATTATTGATATACCCGCTTTCGGATCGGTTAGATTAATTCAAAAAAATTAACTTTGTATATTGTTGCAAGTATCATTTTGTCACCCAAATTATCCCCGATGATTGCCTTATTCATTTAGAACAGGGACGAGGTGTTATGGTAGTTTATCAGCCAATTTCAACTCGGATCCATCAGCAAATTTAATATAATTTAAGCTAAGCTCAGTAATAGCTTGATCTTCAGTAATTGCAAAAAGTTGTTTATCAGATGGAATAAATGGATTAATCCTTTTTTGCCATTCTACAGTGATAATTTGACCAGATTTAATTGGGCCAGTAGCCTGAGAAGGCTGACTCAAAAGCGTTTTCCCGTCTTTTGATTTTACAGTTAATAATCCTCTTATTTCCTGAACATCTTTCTGTGCAAGGAAGTTTAATTTGATGTAGTAGTTTATTGCTTGGGAATAAGCAGATAGGTTGGTTTTCGATGTACTAATACCTTCGACTTTGATAGCGCTATTAATTTCATTAATTATAGGTTTATTGAGTTCTGCCAGCTTTGCTTTTTCTGCTTCATCAATTTTGCTTATAAAGTCGTTTAAGTTATTGAATTCTGCTACTTGCCAATAGCCATCCAAATCTCTCATTTTTAATTCTAAAATAGCATCTAAATTTAGTTTAGAGTAGAAAAATTTAATACCAACGATTGCAATTTTACCGTCTTTATTAACATATTCAACGCCTTTGAATTCCGGAGAACCACTACTAGTTTTATAAATGTTATTTATTGAAAAGTCTGGAGCATTGGCATTATCCTTAGGGGTAGTTTCAACCGTTCCCTTTTCTACATACGAACGAATTTGATCTTTAGCCATCGCAACCAATTGTGGCTTTAACATTTGGATAAATCCTTTTGCAAAATTACTTATAGACTCATCCTTGACTTCATTTTTATTGTTTATTTTTGAATCGATAAGCTGATCAATGGCACGAGAAGTAACGCTTTCTATATCAACGTGTTTCTCAAATGTTTGTAAATCATGTTTGGCGATAGATTCTTGGATGATTTTTAATGAATATTGCGGAGAATGAATCCAATACCAATAGCCAATAGACCCGATTACAACAAGAACGATAAGACCGATAAATAATAGGCTCTTTTTATTTTTAAATAGTGTTGCATTGCTTACAGAATTTGTCTCCATGAAAACAACTCCTCATTTATAATTAATACATCTACTATATGTTTATTACTTTCAATTAAAATAAGGTGATTTCCTGCGGTTTTAAATCCAATCTTTGTTTATTTTGGCAAAAATTGAAGTTTTAAGTAGAATTGGAATTGTTCATTTGATAGTTAACAAATACAGAAAAACCGTATTATATTGATGGCATTCAAAATGGCCTCAATCCTAGTTTGAAATAAGGATTAAGGCCATTTTTCTTGCAACAAGTCTTCATTTTACTATTTTTAATACTTACCTTTCATGCAGATTAAAAGACACGAATTACATCTTTGCGCGGGGCAGCAGGATTAGGTGGATTTAAGCTATAACCCATAACCACTGAACCATATATAATATGATCCTGCGGGATATCCAATTCGTTCAGCAGTTCCCTTACTTGAGGCAAATGTGTAAGCCCGGGAAGCTGATTTAGCCAACACGAGCCAATGCCAAGTGAATGTGCTGCCAGCATCATATTGCCAATGGCTAGAGCGCAATCTGGCATAGAATTCCCGTTATCTTTTAAATTGGAGACGATGATATAAGTCGGAGCGTAATAAAGGAAATTGGCATTTTTATCGTTAGCCTTTTCAATTAGACTTACTATATAGGGATGCGTTTCTGCAACGATTGGAATGGAGAGGAGCGTCTGGCGAAGTGTTTCGTTGACTTTCTCCATAATGGCTGGATTTTGAATTGCTGTAAACTTCCAGTTTTGCAGCCCCATGCCGTTTGGTGCATAACTTCCTGCTAGTAGGATGGTGTCTAAGTCTTCTTTGGGAATTTGCTCTTTTTTAAATGCCCGTACACTTCTTATAGTCAAGATATTTTGTAATACAGGATTCATAGTTTCCTCCATTGTTTAGATAGGATTTTCTAATATAAGCCTGGATTTAGTATCCCTAGAACTGAACTATCTGATGCCAATAATCATTGCATTGTAATAGCGAATAAAGGCATCAATTCCATGGATAATCAGGACTTGAGGTCCTTTGCTTCCAAGGAGTTAGGGACTAAGTGTAGAAATATATGGATAGAATTATTGTGGTCAATTGTAATAACAAATAAATACTAAATAAATGAGGGAGCGTGCAAAAATGAGCATTTTTACCTATCATCATACAGGCATTCCTACGACTGAGCCCAAAGAAGGGGAGCGATATAGCCCTACAGTCAAAATGTACACAACGGCCGGCCATAATCCATTTCGCATTCAGTGGCATCGATTCGAAGAAGGCTGTCCTTTGCATCCCCTTATTCAGTCGGTACCACATGTTGCATTTAAAGTAGATAATCTCGACCAGATAATTGCAGGACAGACTATTCTTATGGAGCCGTACTGCCCATTTGATGGTTATCGTGTAGCGATGATTGAAGTGGAAGGAGCACCAGTGGAGCTTATTGAAACCAGCCTTAGTGAAAAAGAAATTTGGTGTGATTCGTTACATAAAAACTCAGTGTTGTATCCTGATAAATAATTCATTAACCATTAATAAGGAGTGGCATTATGAATACGGCTAAGCTTAAAGAAGCCGAAGAAAAATTTCTCATGCGATTTCCCGGTGGTTTTTCACATCCTCAGATGATTGAATTAGCGAAAAAGCATAAGGTTGAAAAAATGAAGCAGTTGGCACAGACATGCTTTGCAATCGAGAAGTTTGAAAAATCTAGCGACATTATAATCTCCATGGGGAAAATCGTCAGCCAATCTTCTTTGGTTTCAATTTTTGAAAAGCCAAAGTTTAGAGATTGGCTGAAAGTATTGAGTGACGGAGAAAAAGACCACTTAACTCGTGGTCTTAAAGAATACTTGCATGGAAATCAGGCCTTTGGCTTTAGGGTGATGACAGAACTGCTTCAAGAGTACAAGCTGGCAAAATGGCCGCTATTAACAGTCTACCCGATATATTACCGACCTGAAGTGGAAGTTTTCGTTAAACCGACTACAGTGAAAGGCATCATAGAGTATTTTGAATTGACGGGGCTTAAATATAGCTCCAAGCCAAACTTTGAGTTTTATCAGACGTTTCGCGAGCAAATCAGGCAGATGAAACAGGCAGTTGATGTTTCGTTGCAAATTGATAATGCTGCTTTTTGCGGGTTTCTTTTGATGACGATGGGAGAACGAGTTATAAGTAAGAATTAGTTAGTGTGTTTTGTTACGAAGCTCTAAATTAGAGATTATTCATGGTTGGCCATTCGATATTCTAGATCAAATTTTAATTATGTTAAGCATATCACATGCATTCTCAAAATAATCAACTGCTCTTTTCACAGGCAGACATCTTCTTACTCTTAAGTATCTCTCCAATATAGGTTGAGCCCAATATAAGAATCCCCCCAACAATTTGAAGCATTGTCAACTGTTCTCCAATAACAAGCACACTAAATAAAATACCGAACAGAGGCTCCAGGTAGCTGTAGGCTACCAATTCTACTGATTGCATTTGCGTAGAGAGGGAGAAGAATAAGGTATAGGCTAAGCCAGTATGTAGTACACCCAACAGAAGCGTATAAATAATCGCTCTAATATCTAAGGTTACAACCGTTAAAATATTACCCTCAGCCAATACAAACGGCAGTAAAACGATCATTGCAGTAAATATTTGTGCAAACGTAGCTGTTTGATTATCTACTCTGGTTTTAATGCCTCGGTTGATCAGAACAATAGCTGCATAAAGCATCCCTGAGATAGCGCTAAGCGCCATCCCCATGTATCCGTATCCTTCTAACAAGTTGTTGCTGACAATCAAAGAGAGGCCCAGAAATGAAGTGGCAATTACAGTGATCTGAATCTTTGAAATACTCTCCTTTAATATCAAGGGGGCAGCTATCATTACATAGACAGGACACATGTTATAGATGATTACGGCAGACGAAATACTAGTGTGTTTAAACCCATAGAACAAAGTTAACCAGCCAAATCCCAGCAGCACACCTGAGATCAGATACGGTTTTAAAAGTACTAAGTTTATTTTTTTTGAATCGCGCTTTTTTATTTTCAATACAGTGAAAAGAACCGGTAGCGCAATTAATGCGCGAAGAAAAGCTAAGTTTAAAGCGGACAAGGGGATAGATCTTGTAAATACACCTAAGCTCCCCCAGATAATCATGACAAGCACTAATTTAATTTTGTTCATATAAAAACTCCTTATCTTTTTACTAAACTTAGATTAGCAGAAGAATAAGGAGTCGTCTTGTATAAAATTGACTCTAAGTACTTAATTAATTTATGTAAGTTGCTGGTGTCGTTCCTTTCAGCTTCTACAACGACATACTGTTTTAGGAGGGCAATATAAAAGATTATTATATCTTTATTGGGGTTTGCTTATAACGCTCGTCGATCCTCAACAAAACCATTCGTATAAATAAATGCAGATCAAGCACGCTAAAGATACGAGAGCCGCATTTGGTTAGTATCGAAAAATCAATACTACCGGTCATTCATACAGCGGCCTTATTATAAGAATGATGAAGAGGACGTAAGAGAGCAGTATGGTGATTTTGCCAAAACGAACGATGTAGCGGTAGGGGGTTATTCATGGCCTACATACTTTAGATGGCCTATAACCACTTTCCACAGCTTCGCTTCGACTGTCAAAATAGACTTTGTTCCGATCGGCCATTCGATAAACATAATTACAGTTAGAATAGTGGAAGATTCCTGAGTTAGCTTTTGCCTATGTACGTGTTACTAAATGAGTGAGGGGTTGCCTGAACTAATTGATCTCCGGCGTAATCGTCCGGATTGCAATAGGGGAAGCGGTTACCGTTGGTGTGGAAGCTAGTACATGCAAAGCTGAATAAAACTGCGAATGCTAGTAGGTAGGAGTGTTAGATAAGACTTTTTTGAGGTTGATCATGGCTTATCACTCCGTGATTTTAAAAATCTAATACAACTGTTTGAAAGACTCGAGTATCATAAAGAACTCTGGAAATGCTTTAGCTGACTTATCTACTGGGGCCTCACAGTAAAAGAGATACAGTTTACTATTGATTAAATAAGTTGCAGTGACACAGTCTACTTTGGCTTGCTTTTCACGATAGGTAACTAAAATTACTTTGTTGTCACCTAAAGTAGTAATTTTAGAAGAAAGAAATTCATATTTATCTTTATTTTCTTTAACTCTTTTGACGGCTGTTTTATGGAAGTTTTCAAGAACGTCTTGCGGTGCGTCATTTAGGTTTAAAGCTACATTTCCCAGTGTCTCGCTAATCTGCAAAGCCAAGGTACCGTTATTTGGATTATTCTCACGTGCTCCAATTAATACGAGCTGCTGATCGTCTACTTGTTTAAATACCCAGTTATCAGGGAGAACTAATTTGAAGTTGTGATTATAATTGGAATAATTAGCAGCATGTACCGTTGGCTGTGATAAAAATGAAATAACGCCAAGAGTAAATAAAGCTAGATACAAAACTCTTTTCGAATTCATTCGATTTACCTCCTAAGGTATAATTGGGGCTGTTTCTGTGAAGTAAGCATATATATAAGAATGTCGCCATGTGTTATACTTTGTATCATCCTTTAGCCATAGAATCTTTCGTAGCTGGATGATGCTGAAATATATAAGTAACAATACTATAGATTACGGACCCTTTTTCTATTTTTCCCCATTGTGTTGGTTCATTAACATATCCAATCTGTTCTCTAGTAGTTGTGTCATAAACATAAGCTTCTTCAAAGCGGAATGTGCGGTCAGATGAGTTTACAACTACATAAAACATTCCTGTGCGATTAGTTGATTTATCATCAGTTACCATCCAAAACGCCATGTATTTGTTAAAGAACTTGATACTGTTCATATCTACACTATAGGAGATTTCATTTCTACTAATGACATATTGCCAGTCTGCATCTTTTTTGGATTTGTCTGCGAAGCATGTAGTGGTTGTTATAATGAATAATAGGAGGAAGGAAAAGATTAATTTGGATACTTTCACATGATAGCCTCCCTATGAGTGAGTTTATATATCTATATAGCATCTTTGAAACATAAATTCACTAAAACTATAAATAAAACTCTAGTATGAATCGCAGAGACGTGTGGCAAATGGCAGCTTTGGTTTTCTAGTTTTCTCGATAAAAAATTAGCATAATGATGTCCTTATCTGCAAATAGGGTCTCACCGGAGATATGCTTGTCAAATATCCATCCTTCCTTGCCATACTCATTTAGGATGTCCTCTAATCCATCTGCGTCAAGCCTACTAAGTCCGAAAGTGCTTTTCATCTTTTTTTCAATAACTTTGTACTCACGTCTTTTTATCATAATAATCCTCCTTATAAATAAGACACAGCTAATCTAGTGCTGTGTCTTTTGCTATGTTTAAGCTAAATTCTGTGCTCTCGAATAATCGTATTCAGTTTGCCTGAAGTTGTGGAATTATTTCGGACTATTCTGCAGTGATTTCCATTCTTGATAAACATGAAACACATGAGATCTTTCGTCTTCATAATAAGGATAATAAGGATTTACAAAACCAGGTGGCTTTTGCTGTGAAACGCTAAGTACATACTGTACTACTTCATCCTTTTGGACCGGCTGACGAGATATCATAATATATTCCCTGTCCTTATGCAGGTAGATAAACATTAATGAATTTTTCTCGTTCATTGTTGCGATTGAATCATCTATCCATTTTTTTGATTCTTCTTTTGGCCAGTCTGGAAATAGAACTTCCAGCATCATATATAATAGGTTCAACTTTTCTTCAGAAGGTAAATTAAGGCTTTTATCTGATTGCTCATAGTTTGGTCCTTCGAGAGCAAATTGGATATGGGCTCTGTTTAAACATTGATTATCTTCTCCAGCTACACTAAGATGAACTTCTTTTTCAATTACTTTGTCATAAAAGCTATATGGAGTTGAAAAAGCAGTATAGTTAGTACCATGGAATGGATTATATTTTTGGCCTTCGTTTATCTGGTTAAATCTATATCCTCTAGCTTCAAATAAATCGAAAAAATCCTTTTTGTTAATAGGTAGGTATTTTTCATTCTTAATAGCAATAGGATCAATATGCATGTTTGATATATATTTTATTACTGTGTCACCTAGTGTCTTATCCTCAATATTACTTATTTTAGGTTCCAAAGGAGTATATGAATTAATTACATTGCCACTATTGGTATACGAAGCAATGCTCCAAGTTTCGGCTATTTTCTTATCCGGAGCTATAATGAAAACTATATGGTTTATTTTTCGTTTGCAGGCTCATATTGATTTGTTGAGAATTTCAATTCTTGAATAGCTTGTTTGTTCTCAAATATAAGCCAGGTATCATAATAAACGCGATTGTCTTCGTCTTTTGTAACAGTTATGGATGAAGTATCTAGATAGCAATTGGATTGACTAGTTGTCGCTATCAATACTAATTGGCCAGCTGCATATGTTTTTGAAATATCCATAATTCCAATACAGAGCATAAGCAAAAGTAAGATAAGAATTTTATTTTTCATTGTTGCTCCTTTAAATGTGTTTACCATACTATTTTGCGTCTACATTTGAAAAAACTATAAATAAAGACACAGCTACTCAAGTGCTGCGTCTTTTTCTACGTATAAGCCATATTCCGTGCTCCGAATAATCTCATTCTAAATACTGCGAATTCATCGATTACATTAAAATGCTCAGCAATCTCCCAGGTTCATATAGGTCGCTTTTTATAACATCAAGTAAGTCCGTCTTCCGGGATCAAATAGTTAGCTGCCCATCTAATCGCTTTATACTCAACCTTAGAAATCACCACTCGGGCTGAGTAGTGATAGAACTCCCGGTCCGGAATGCAATTCCCGACGCTTGTAAAATGGTGGCCCAATTCCTCGGCCATAACGCAGCGCTTCTCTGCGAGTGTTTTTAAATGAGTGCTCAGGCCGATGATAGGAGAGGTACCGTCTAGTTGCATATAGATCCCCAGTAAAGGTTTTTGAAATGGATAATATTCAACAATAATTCCTTCTTGTGCTGCTAATGTAAGCATGTCCTCCATGACAAAAGAATCCTCCGGTCAGTCGTATTTAATGCCATGTTTTTCGAATATGAATTTTTTGAAGTCCTCGATTGATTTTCGAGCTTCTTCGGGAAGTTGGCTAGTGGGATCGTCTATGCGGTGAGCGGCAACGGTGGTAGCTTTATGGCCTTTAGGATCATCGGTTCTTCCTAGAAGATAATCGGTGGTTACTTCGAAGAAATCGGCCATTTCAGAAGCTAAAATAATATCTGGGCGGCTATTACCAGTTTCCCAACTGGAAACAGTTTGCTTTATAACATTAAATCTATTGCCAAACTCTGTTTGAGATAATTTTTTGCTTAAACGTAGCTCGCGTAATCTATCTTTAAATTCCACACTTATCAACTCCCTTATATTTATTATAAGTCCAAAAATACTGGACGCAATCAAGTCCAAAATATTTTGACAAAAAGTATTGGCAGTATAAAAATATTGGACTAAAATAAAAGCGTGAAGTCCGATAAAATTAGACAAAGGTGGTGATTAAATGAATGTAAGATATCGGGAGGTACGTTTAGAAAAGGGGTTAACCTTGGAGAAAGCAGCTGGCTTTCTTGGTAAATCAAAGCAGTGGTTATCTGAGGTTGAACGAGGAAACATAGCTTTAAGTTATGAGGATTCAGTAGTACTTGCAAAAGCATATGATGGAACACCGGATATTTTTTTTCATAAAAAGTCCAAAAAAATTAGACAAAATCCGAGGCACGATAAAATCCAACCGACACAGCATAAGGGGCGCATTAATGGCCAATTAGCAGCTCTAATTGAGGCTTTAAAGCAAAAATGTTTCACGTGGAAATTATTTCCAGGAAATAGATTGTAAAAATAAGGCCAAATGGCTGAGGAGGTGACCACACTTGCAAAATTCTAGGGCCGTCCACATGAATCACTCGCATATAAATAGCCGAGGTGATTGTATGGAGCGTAAATATGATGCAACATACCGATTTCCCGGTAGTAAAGGTGTGGTTCACGTGGTTGCTCCACCGCCGATGACAGAGGAAGAGGTCAACAATGTCTTACGTGAATATGATAAGGCTTTCTGGGCGGCTTGGAAGTCTCTGTCGACCGAACAAAAACTCAAAATCAATGCGAGGTGTGAAGATGCGAGTCAATCAAAATAGGGAGGTGCCAGTTATGCAGGTTAAGCGGAATTCTGTAATAAGATTGCTGCCAAAGAAAGAACCGCTTGAGCATGTAGATTCTGACAAGTGGATTTACATTCTAATGATCATCGTCCTGGTGATTGTGAATGTTATCTAAAAGAAAAGCCCATCCTTGCGGACAGGCTGAAATGGGGAGAGAGGTACCGAACCTCGTTGATTTTAGTTTATAGGGAGGTGATGTCGGTTTAAAGTGGTTGATTCCGATAGAAACGAGGTGAAACGATGGTAGGAGAAATGATTCGATTAGCGATTGCAAGCAGTGGCAAACCAACCAAAGAGGTTGCAAGAGATTGGAATTACTCTGATGATGCATTATATGCAGCCATGAATGATGCAAGACCGATACCGCGGCAAGCCCGATCTAAACTTGCAAAGCTAAACCTCTTGGGATGCATGGCTGTAGCTGCAGAAGCCACAGGGATTATAAAGCTGTTTGGTTATCTAAAAGTGGACAGGCATATTCAAAACATCCTGCAGTTAGTTCTCAAAGAAGGGCGGGAGGCTGATGAAGCGATCAAGGCATTACCTCAGATCCTTATCAACAAGAACAACCCGAGCGATCTAACTGACGATGACCGGCGCGTGCTTCTGGTAGCGGGCAAGGAGATCAGCGACCGCATTAACAGTGACTTTAATTTACTCGCTGAGATTGATGCCAAGTATGACTTAAACCTCATGAGTACATAGCAAAGGAAAAAGCCGCCTGCTTGGTGGAGCAGACAGCTTTTAAAAATAAAACATAAATCAGCTTACTTTCAGTATATCAATTTGAGAACTGGAAGTCAATTGGAGGGCTTTAAGGATGATTAATTGCAGTAATTATCGTATTGGGGCGTGCATGCAGGGTACTTGCCTGAATGACAGGCCAGAGTGCTGCATGGAGTGCAATTTAGTAGATTGTTGTCCGGATCGTGATTGCAGTGGTCCCGACAAACAAACAAGATATGCTGCCGGCTATAATAGTGCGGCCGAATATGATTGGTCCGTGATTCCACTTCAGGAAGCTATTAAACGGATAGATGCCTACAAGACTATGGCCATCAAATATCGCAATGAGTTTTATGCTGGCATCGCCCAGGGCGGGTGGGATTTGTTACTTCGAAGGGGAGTGTGAGCGTATGAGACCCATTGAGCTGAAAATCAAATGTGATGAGTGCGGCAAGATCGGAAAGCAAGTGAAGGATTACGGTTTGATTATTGAATTTAGCTGCACCTGCGGACATAGACGGATAAGCATTAAGCCCAAGGTGAAGAGGTGAGGTCATGGCCAGTCTAAAACGTTGCACCTGCTGTGGTGACTTAGAAGATAAAGACCTGTTTGAATACAGTCTGGAACGGCAGGAGAACATTTGCGGTTACTGTGCTGAAGATGAACGAGATAAGAAAAAGGAGCGTGCTGCTGCATGAGTGTACAAGCTATAAAACTAGTTAATAAGGCTTTACTCGGCGTTATGGTGGGCTGCAGACAATACGAGAACTCATGGAGGATTTCTTAAAGAAAACCGAAGTGATCGATGATGGCGCTATATTTTAGAAAGCTGGTGCGTAGTTTGTGAAGAACGAGCCTTAAACAAAGAACAGCGCGGTTAGCACTGTTCTGGCAGTGGTATTTATTCTGTTCTTTCCTTTTCAAGCTTAAAATCGTTTTTGTAAGCTTGAGGCACAGTTTGTACAGCTTGAAAGTATGCTTCCATGTAAGAAGAGCCTGTTACCGTCGTTTCAGTGGGTTCACCATTTATGATGATACGGAAGGTTAGCATAATACAAACCTCCTTTCATACCTAGTTTAGCTGGTGAACATAGTTTAATGCAAGCTATTTAATTTTTGTCATTCAAAGAACCATTTAGTTGGCAGTATTCTTGAATATGCAATATTTAAAAGCAATGCCCATCGTGAGACCAAATAGTGTCGCTCCTACGATATGGAGATAATAATCGCCTATCGGTCTATCCGGGATGTATTTACCTTCGACAATTGCTGAAAGCAGGATTTCAGCGAATGCTGAAGAGACTAGACCTACAAACGTACTTTTTATAAGTAGATTTGTTTGGCCAATAGTTTTAAGCGCATAGTAAAACATGATTCCGACGAGTCCACCAATCGAAAAGTTAATATAAAGGCCAAGCAGAAAATTAGGCCTATTCAAAGTTAATACTAGGCTATCTAATAAATAAATGCTGTATTGCCCAATGCCAAAATACAGCATAATACGAGAAACAATCTCAGCTGATATAGTCGATAGTGAGCCAATTATAGCAGCCATCAGTGGTTTGTCATTATACATGAATCGTTCCTCCATAAAAGGCTTGATGCCAAGACGTGTTGCCTAGCGAAAGAGTGCCTAATTAACTCCTATCATCATCTGCTTCATCATTTGGATCTTTAGCAAGTGGCTTGACGGCGGCTGGTTTTACTTTAGGTACCATCTCTATTGCAACTTCACCCATCTGCCACATATGGTAGCCGTACAAAAGGACAGCGAGAAATGTTGTAACCAGCAAGGCTTGGAAATAAGAGATATAGGCATCCCATACCCCGCGTTGGATGAACCAATCTATCAAAAAAAAGATTAGGATATAATCCAAGACTATATTCGTAACAAGATATAGCCAAAAGCGGCCATAGGTATATTTGAATATCCAGATAGTAGCGACAAGATAGGGACCGTAAATAAATATTGGTATGTTTATAAGAGGATATGACGGCTCTGTTACTACCCACCATTGAAAGGAAATGCCGGCCTCAAAAATAAAGGCAAAAGCAAGCGAACAAAATAAAGCTACGGGCATGTATCGTCTCATCTCCTCCCTTGTTAGAAAGAAGGTTGATGCCCAGGCCAATACCACACTAGCCCATAATAACGTTTGGTTGCTCAAAACAATCACTCCAAAAACATCATTTTGGTATCAGTGTTCCAGTATTGATGGTAATTATACATATGGAGGCAAGCCATGAATGCAATAACCATAATAGAACCTTGGGCCAGTCTTATCGCAGATCGAAAAAAGCATATTGAAACCCGGCCATGGGGAACCGCGTATCGTGGTCCGATCGCCATTCATGCCGGGTTAAAGCAACTTCAAGTATATCCTCCGGAAGTAGTCAGACATGTTCCCGAGGTTGTAGATGTAGAATACTTTTATGGCCGCAAAAGGGAAGCTAGGCCTTTGGGAGTGGGACAGCGCTCGTGAGGAAAGACAAGATTAATCCTTCTCATCATCCTTTGCTAGATGTGCAAGAGGCTTTGCTGCTGCAGGATAGATGCTGTATCTAGCAAGACTCCGGGTACTGATCAATACGCCATCTTGCCACATTTGATAACCGTAAATCACTGCTGCATGTAGCAATGTAATGGGGAGTGATAAAAATGGGGATATGTTAAAGTCAATCATACCTCTAAGCGGTAAAAAGTAACCTAGGATGAAAAAATTAAAAACGATATCGAGTCCTGTATTGGTAAGCATATAAAGCCAGAATCGTTTATAGGTGAGTTGGAAGACCCACATTGTTAATATAGGCATTGTCCCATAAAAGTACGGTAACATCTCACTAAAAGGATATATTGATTCGCGAGTAGCCCAGACACCTAGGCCAATTCCTACGTCACCAATTATAGTAGCTAATACGACAGCAAACAAAGCAACCGGCATCCAGTGTTTAATATCTTCTTTCTTCATGAAAAACAGTGTCAGCCAAGGTAATAAAGCTAATGACCACATAATGAAGCTATTACTCACGGAAACCACTCCTAACGTAATTCATTAAATTTAGGTTACGCACTACTAAGATAATAATACATTTAGAGGCGCTTGCGGTGATGAACAGAACAATCAGCTGCTTTGGAGCTTCTTTAGCCCAGTTACGTTATAGTATCCGTAGAACATACAAAACAGAATCCAGTCTGCAATATATGAACACCCAATATTCCACCAAAGATGATATTCAATTTGAAGAAATATCCAGTGAATATATTCGAAAGTTATTGCGAAAGCCGTCCAGGAAAAGATGTATTTAAATATGGTTGCGAGTGTTTTCTCTGCAGGTAACCACTGAATAAAAAAATAAGGTACGACAATATAGATTCCGAAAGCGTTTGCAAATAACGGAAGTATATCAAAAGTGCCAGAGTATGACCATAGCTCATAAACGTAATGCATCCAAGCCTCAGCAATGAAAGACAGCCAGGATGCAAAAACACTGACGGGAAATATTTCTTTCCAGCGATTTTTATTAGCGAATGCGATCCAAAATAACCAAGCAAAAATAAAGCCAGCTGTCCAAAACACCTTGAATCACCTCCAGTATTAGTATGTCTGAATTACTAGGTAAAAATGATAATTCTAGGAAGGGATCACATAAGGTGTTAAATAAAAAAATCCTCGCTTTTTTTAGCGAGGAAAAGAAAACAGTTAATGAGCGGGCCCTTTATCAATACCAAGTATATTTGCCATTTGCTGCATAACTTCGGAGCGTGTTTGAAATAATGCTTGATCGTACATAGTGTCTTTAACATTATTCAATATTGTATCAAGGAGACGAGATGCTTTGACTTCACTTATTTCCACGTTCGTCTCTTTTAAAATAAAGTCTTTGACTTCACTAATTAATTCATCGTGTGTTTGATGGTCTAGTCGTATATCATTCATCTGTTGTTCTCCTATATCTCATATTACTGTCTATTATACCAGTACTTCGTTGTAAAATGTTCTTTTGTTAGACATAATACGACATTTATTTTGGAATATGGTTGGAATAAATAGTCTCATTTGAATCGATCACGCAAGAAAGGGGAGTAAAATGAACAATTCAATAACTTTACAAGAACTTCAGGAAATAAAACAGAGGGCACAGGAATGCCCTCCGTTATCACCATATGTTACCAGCAAGGGCGGTGTTGTCCTGATGAATGGACCATTTCAGATGGACAAGGCCAATGCCCGGAAGGATTTAACAAGCAAGGCTCGGCTAGATATATTAAGGCTTGCCAAGATTGCTGAGAACAACATATTGAAGTAGAGAAATGGGGCGGCTATGACCGCCCTAGTAGAATTTGGGGAGGGTACCGAATGAACGCACTGGCAGAGATAAAACGAGATAATGAAATTGCATCTGATTGGCTGTTGTATTACCCGTTTAGAAAGCGGCAGTATTACGAAGACTTACTAGACGTAGAAAATTCAACGCCAGTGTCAGCTGAAGTAAGTATTAAAACCGGTCCCCAGGGAATCAGACCATGCAGAAGGCAATCAAAATGGTTGAGTTATCGCATACAGAGCTATGGTTGCAGTCTGTGGAGGATGTTGAAAGCATATTTAGCGAGAAGAAGCGCGTGTTTTTGCAAGCTCGGCGTGAAGCGGCCTATATGGTCAAGACTGTGCGCGGCCGGCCAGCCTGGGTGATCTATGTACAGCGTCATTATGCTGATCGGATGTCTGCTCGGTATAATACGACACCGGATAAGTTTTGGGTGAATGAGACTACTCTAAAAGAGTGGTGGCGTGAGATGGTCGACGTTATGGCTAGGGTGGCTTTGAAGAGGGGATGTTTGTAACATCGTATCATATCAGTTATATATGCAAGCCATTAGGTAAGGCAGTGTGTAATTTCTATAAGTTATAAATAAATCACTAAAACTTGACCGATACTACTAGGAGCCAGTTTGAAAGAAAGGGATTATTTATAATGACGAATAAAACGAACATTCGATTAACTGCTTCAGAAATTGCAGCATTATGGGTGCAATACCAGAATAATACTTTGGTAAGTTGCGTTTTTAAATATTTAATTTCTAATAACGGTGATAATTCGATTAGAGAGATATTAAAATTTGCTATCACATTATCACAAGAGCATCTTAGATTCGTACGAGATATTTTCCCAAGAGAAGATTTTGCAATACCTATTGGATTTACAGATTCAGATGTTAATATCAATGCAGAAAATTTGTTTGGGGACTGCTTTGCTTTGCATTACCTCGATAATATGTCACGCTTAGCAGTAGCAGCCTATGGATTGGCTCTATGTAATGCAACTCGGAGTGATATAAGAGATTTTTATAAACAGGCAGTAATAGATGCTATGAAGATCAATGAAAAAGCTGTTCAATTGATGCTGGAAAAAGGAATATACAACAGACCTCCCTCAATTCCTCCCAGTAAAACAGTTCAATTTGCCAAAAAGCAAGGATTTTTAGGTAGTCTGCTTACCGAAATGCGTCCATTAACTTCTGTAGAAATAATGAATCTATTTAACAATATACAAACAAATATTATGGGAAAAGCTATGATGACAGCCTTTAGTCAAGTCGCTACTTCCCCTGAATTTCGAGACTATTTTTTACGAGGTAAGGAGATTGCTAGAAAGCATATTGATATTTTTAGCGAAAAGTTGTCACAAGATGATTTGAATGGTTGTCTTCCTATAGAGCCACTAATTACTAGCTCAACTCAAGCTCCTTTTTCCGATAAACTGATGATGTTTCATACGACTGCATTAGTTCAAGCGGGTATAGGTAATTATGGACTATCTATATCAACAATTCAGCGATACGATTTAGCTATAGATTATGCTAGATTGATGACGGAAATTGGTGTTTTTGCAAAAGATGGTGCAAATATAATGATCGATAAAGGATGGTTTGAGGAACCTCCACAAGCAGTAAATCGTAAAGAATTAGCAATGTCACACCATTAATTTTAAAAAGTAGACGATTTTAGCATTGGTTTATGGTTTTGTAGTAGAAAAATAGGTAGAGAGAAATAGGCCGCCTGGCGAGGGCGGCTTTTATAAAGAAAATATAGCCACCATTATGGTGGCTATATACAGGTATAAGGATCTGTAATTGCTGATTTTAGCTGCTTATGTTCAGTTTCATTAATTACATTCCTGAGTAAATTTTCGTCAATTTCACCATTCTTGAGGTTCATTAATGCCTGGGTCAGCGTTCTGTGTATAATTTCAAGCTTACTTCTTTCCTCGTTACTTAACCCGTGAGGATTATTGAGTGGATCATTAACATAGAGTTGACAGCGCGCAGAAACATCACGTAAGAGCTGGCAACCAACCACTGTAGTATCGGTAGAACAGTTCATTTTATTTACCTCCATATTGATTTGATTATAGGTTGAGATAAGTCAATAACATATGTGAATTACTTGCCTGGAATATGTCGTTCACAAGGTACTCTAGTTTGACAGAGACCACATCCAGGAGTGGTAACACCATAGATTTCATTTACAGCAGGCTTGATTTGAGTACGAGAGTAACTAAAACACAGATCTTTATTATGACCATCTTTTGTTATTGCGTCAACAGGACAGCGATTGATACAGGCACCACATTTTTGAGAATTATAGTGTAAGCAATAATCATATATGCCTTGATACTGTCTTATAGTTGGTTCAATTACCAATTCAGTTATCACACTACCACATCGATGAGCAATACCTCGTTCTGTGATGAGGGCGTCATTGAGGCTGAAAGTTCCTAAACCGGCAGCATAGGCAGCATGTCTTTCAGACCAGTTTGATGCATGACCAACATTATCAGAATATACGCGCTGCCATCTGCTGCTGATTGAAGGTGCTATGCTTTGAAATCCGGATTTACTTAGAAATTTAGATATATGCTCTTCTAGAGCTCTGTTAAATTGCTCACCATAGAATCTGACATGGGACCATTCACTTGAAGGCAATAGTGTTTCAGCACGATTTGTTGCTATAACTGCCTCATTAATGGGCAATACCCAGCTAATTACTGTGCCTTTACGAGAGGTGTTTGGTCCAAATTCTGAATCAAGCCAATCGGTTGGTAACAGGTAGAACTCACCGATTTTTTCTTTGTACTGTAGAAATAGGGGATCATTGATACTGGCGAAGCCAACTTGTGGTTCGTAGAAATATTTATATCGTTTGTCTAAGCTGTAATTAAGGGGTGAAGTATTAACGAATGCTTGAATTTCCTTAATAATTAAGTCTTTCATTTAAATCACCTCTTATCGATTGTTTCAATAACTATTTCTTTTTTTTATCGTAAAACCCTTTAGTGGAAGATGATTGAGTAACTGAGATTCAATATCTTGAAATAAGAAAGACCGCTTGGCAAGAGCGGTTTTTCATTATAAATAAGCTATTCGTCTTCTGTAGTCAGTGCAGTCAAGAGTTCATATACGGAGTCGTGGATTATCCGGTCATCTTTTTTCTTTTGCTTTTTGGAGCGCAATTCAAATGCCCAAATCTCTTTAGTGAAATTTTTGATTCGATCCTCAGTACTTCCTATATTCTCTTTAACTTTCTCAATATGTTGTCGTAACGGTTGGTCTGAGTCTTTCGCGGTATTGCATGATGAATCAGTATTCTTGTCTTTTGATATAAGAAGTAGTTGATATTCAGTGGTTTCCTGCATTTCAAAAATCAAGTCAAATACAAAGTAAGAACCCACATGAGGAGTGGCCGGAACATCATACTTGAGTATGGCTTTTAAGTTTCCGTAAGAAGCAGTGATAATACGTTCATCAGCTTGAACCTCAAAACCATTATCCTTGAAAAATCTTTCAAAATCATGAAAAGCTTCGATAATGGACCTTTCAACTTTGGCTTCAATTTTTTTTGCAAGGCGGGAAGTCAAAACATCCTGTTTCTTCTTTACATCCTCTAATTCTTTTAACAATGTAAGATTCACCACAATCACCTTCCTTTGAGGTGACGATTCGACAAAAACCAATAATTTCCTGTTTGTGGAATAAGTTTATATTATAGTACGATTATTTTTGCGCTAACAAACTTAAAGTAGGCGATTTTAAGCATGGATTTATGTGATAATATAGGACTATCAAAATATAGCAAGATAAGGAAAGGCCGCCAGTGAGGCGGCTTTTGTGTTTTACTTAGATAATAGGCAGTGGGCTAATTATTGGGGGTCTACTTTATGGTGTTCCACCTAGCTCACGTATACATTGCCTAGCAAGAGTCCATTCAGGGCTGAGAGTGTTAGGAGGGATTATAGTTTTAATCTGACGTAAAGTCTCAATCGCCTCTTGAGTCTTGTGTTTTTTATTAAGTGCATTGGCTTTAATAAAGTATGATCGTGCTGTCTTAGGATCAAGCTCTATTGCCCTATTTGCATCAGACAATGCTAGATCATAGTTTTCAAGACGGGTATAGCTAACAGCTCGTAATCTATATGCTAATGCAAAGTCGGGATCAATTTTGATTGCTGCATTATAGTCTTCGATTGCTTGCTTATTTTCTTTCGTATATTTACCTTTATAGTGTTCACTTTCACTTGTGATTGAAAGCCCCCTAAATATGTAGGTAGCAGCGTAGTTGGGATTTAACTCAATTGCTTTAGTAAAATCCTCAGTTGCTAATACATCATATTTGTTTTTAAAGAATTCGACAGATCCACGAGATTTCAAATAGGTTATACCTCGGGTATAGTAAAGGACGGCATTGTCTGGGGTGGTGGCAATTTCCTCGGTTAATTTTTGAATTTCTGAATCATTTGGCTTGAAAATGGCTGAGGTTGATTCATTAGAAGCTATAGCTGTGATTGGAGCAAGTAGAAAACAAATAATAAGCATGATAGTAGTAATGTGAAACTTACTTTTAATAATGGTTACCTCCTAATTACAAAAAATAAGATTGCATTATGAGATTTCGAGAGCATAGAATAGAAACCTTTTAAATAGAACCATGTAAATACTACCATGTAAATACTACCAGTAAGTCATGCCTTGTGGAGGTGGGTGATATGTAATATGGCTAGACCGCGCAACCCGGAAAGGGATAAAGCATTTGAAATATGGCGCGATAGCGGTGGCAGCGCCAAGCTAAAAGACATCGCAAAGCAAATGGGGGTACCCGATTCTAGGCTGCGAAAGTGGAAAACCGAAGACAAGTGGGAAGAAAAAATAAAGGAGCGCTCTGGAAAGGTCAAGAAAAAGTGGACACAAAGTTAAGAATTTTGAGAGTTTTCGAATTGACATGGGGTGAGATACCCTAAAGAGGAATGGATACGCTTTGTGTTGTAGTAAGTCTCAATATATTTAAAAATATCCATCTGAGCTTGTTCGGGGGTGTCGTAATTGGCACCTTGAACAAGCTCTCGCTTTATTCCATAATTGCGTTGTCGTAGGGGTTGCCCTTTCTGCTCATACTTTGACGACAGCCATATCTGAGCAGTAGGGCACCAAAACGCTGGGTAGTATACTGAGAGCCTCGATCCGTGTGGACAATTAAGCCCTTTGCCGGACGCTCTCTGCCAATTGCCTGATTGAACGCCGGCATAACCAGGATGTCCTTAATCCGAGTATCCATTGCCCAACCGGTAACTTTTCTGAGAAGATGTCGATGAATACGGCCAGATACAGAAAACCATGTTTCGTAGGGATATATGTAATGTCTCCGACCCAGATTTGATTCTTTTGTTTCGCAGAAAAAATTTGTCCCAATATGTTTTCCCGCTCTTCATATTGTGTCTTGTTGGGATAGTAGCGGTATTTCTTTTTAGCCCCCTTGGGAATTATGCCTCGTTCGCTCATAAGCCGGGATACACGTTTCTGATTCACATGGATATTTTTTTGTAATAACACCTGCCGTATCCGGCGTGCTCCATATCGGCCTTGATGTTCATGAAAAATATCTTTAATAATCTCAGTCAAAGCTTCGTTCTCAATAATACGCTTGCTTTTCCGCCGATGTAGATAAGCATAGTAACCAGAGCGTGAGATTCTAAGAATTTTGCAGGCCTTTTGAATGTTGTATTCCTTCTGATGCTTCTTTAAAAACTGATATCTCACGCATTGTTTTGCTTCAAGAAGGCCTGGAGTTTTTTTAGCAACGCATTCTCCATTCGTAACTCATCATTTTCTTTTTGCAGTTTCTTAATTTCGTAAGTGCTGTTAAAAAGCGCGTTTCCGTGGCCTGGAAACGCGCTTTCCCCATATTCGTCGTATTCATTGATCCAGCGACGCAAGTTGCTATGGCTGATTCCCAACTCATTGGCCACTTCGTTCACCGAGGACGCAGATGTCCCTGCTAATTTTACCGCTGCCATTTTGAACTGCTTATCATACACTGCTCTTTTCATAAACTGGACTTCCTTTCGACCTTATCTTTCTGTCCAGTTTATTATACACCCTCCAATTGGGGGCTTCTTTGCAATGTCCGTTTTTCCTGGTTCAGTACAGCTGAGAGGATGGGCTTTTTTTGTTTTCCAGAATAGTGAATTCTTCTTTTTGTTTGTTAGATATTTCTAAAGAATTTCAAAAAAATGTATAATATACTAAATTTGTGAATTACCATATTGTGAATTTTAAAGGAGGGAGTACATAACCATGAAAAAATTCTTTGTTGTCTTAGCTTTAGTAATGTTTTTAATTCCAGGACTTAATGTCTCCGCTGCACATGCTTCAGATATTTCACCTATGTATAGGTATTATAATCCGACAACAGGTGATCACTTCTATACGACAGATTTACGTGAACTCGGAAAGGGTAAGAATGGCTATAGGCGTGAGGGTATTGAGGGACGTGTATTCACCCAACGTAGCCCTGGAACCGTTCCCTTACATAGATACTGGAATAATTCAAAAGGAGACCATTTCTATACTACCGATTTTCGTGAGCTTGGAAGGGGTAGGGATGGTTACGTATACGAGGGAATTGAATGCTACGTGTACAGCCAGCAACGTCATGGAACCGTTCCCTTACATAGATACTGGAATAGTTCAAAAGGAGACCATTTCTATACTACCGATTTTCGTGAGCTTGGAAGAGGTAGAGATGGTTATGTATACGAGGGAATACAATGTTATATTTTAAAATAATCATTTTAGTGTTGCCGCTCTGTCCTCCGGGTTAGGGCGGTTTTTCTATTTATTATCGCTTTATATTTTCGAACGTATATGAAACAACAAGCCGTTCCGGAATAAGGAACGACTTATTTGGATTGTTGGCACTGTTAGTGGGGTGTATTTGTTGACAAAATAACCTATTTGTACTCCTGTTCATTGGCATATTTAGACATTGTTTTTCGATGAATTGCATATAAAATGAGATTATGTAATTATCTTAATATTTTTGTAAATATTTTGAATGGGGGACTTATATGAAATGTCATCAACATTATGACAATGATGCGGTATCTCAGTGCGTTGATTGTGGGCGGGGGCTTTGCCCAGATTGTACTAGTAAGTGGACTATACCAATATGTGATTCATGCAATTTAAGTCGAGCTAGTAATGACAAAAAAGCAGTAATAAAAAACATCATACTAATGATACCTCTCTTTATCTTGGGCTATAACTTTTTCCCAGTAGAAATTCCATTATCGGTTAAATTAATGTATGGTTAATTTGTTGGCTTACCTTGGGGGTGGAGCGTTTTAAACAGAATAACACCTAACGTTTTTTTATTCTTGCCTATTTTCGGTTGGCTAGTTTACTTCATTTTTAAATTAGGTATTGCCATGCTCATTGGAGAATTTGTGCTACCTTATAAAATATATACTTTTATTCGTGATTATAAAAAAGCTCAAGCAATTCAAGGTCAAATTAATGATGGTATTTCGTAGTATAATTGTTGCCTAGTGGCTTTTGCTATCGGGCTTTTTAAGTGGATCAAAGCCGCTCGGGGAATATTCTCGAGCGGCTTTTTCTTTTGCTTTAATAAAAGCCAGGCAATTTTCTGGAGTGTTGTACGCTTGTGTTGAACTATTTGTTTATTAAATCATTACAATTACGTTGTAACCACTATATAAAACTTAACATAATATAAAAATGTGTCGCCATTTAAAATTTAGAGTCGGTGGAATGTATTCTAGTGAAACCGATATACAGGAAATTTTATTTATATTGGTTCAAATAAATTAATTGGGGGAATGGAAAGTGTCAACAATAGGACAACAATTAAAGGTACCTGAAACTGGTTGGAAAAGAGTGCTTTATAATAACGAATATATAATGTACTCACCTAACGTAGCTTGGATGTATGATGGTACATCTGTAAGTTATCATAAGACATCGGGGAAGTTTGGTACAGCAGTTGGCGAAAGCCTTGTTTTAAAATTTAGGGGAACTAAAGTCCGTTTTATTGGCTCAACTTGGTCGACTTGCTCTAATAACATATCTGTTATTGTAGATGGGGTATTGCAAACTAGTTTGTCAACATATGGTGCAAATGCATCTTATATATTTTTGTATGAATTAACTGGTTTGTCAGATAGTATTCATACAATTGAATTATTGAATAATACAGGTAATTATCTTGCATTTTATGCTTTTGACGTTGATGACAATGCAACATTGATAGGACCAGTTGATCCTCCTCAAAATCTCACGGCGACCTTAGGAGATCATAGCGTTAATTTATTATGGGGTGAAGTTGCAGGGGCTGCCTCTTATAATGTAAAAAGAGCGGCTAATTCTGACGGCCCATATACGACAATTGCAAGTAATATTACGCTAAACAGCTATGTTGATGCTAATGTTGAAAATAGTGTTACCTACTACTACGTAGTAACTGCCGTGGTGGGGGGAGTTGAAAGTGACAATTCTAATGAAGTAGCAGCAACTCCGGTAGACAATTCAGGTACAAACGTACAAGCGTTTCTCAAAGTGACTATGATTGATTCAAGTGAACGCGAATACCAACTTACTATTACTGAAATTGATAGTTTTATTAGCTGGTTTAATAATCACATGAGTGGTGATAGTGCAAGCTATATGCTTAATAAAAATGTTGGCTTACGTAACAGCAAAGAATATCTGGCTTTTGATAAGATCATTAGCTTTGAAGTAATTCCAGTAGCGGAGTAGATTTTAATGCGAAGCCCCGCGGCTATCCTAACGGTTGGCTGCAGGGCTTTTTTATGATTACTGGAAATTTCCAGTAAGATTCAAATAAAAGTCAAAAGAAATCTCTGTATTATGTAAATTGTGGTTCGAATATACATATTTAAAGGAGGTTTCCAGATGAAAGGAACGTTGAAAAAACTTGTTGTGTATTCTATATTAGGGCTGATGCAGGTTGGATTATTTGCAACTGCGTCTGCAGCTCCCAGAGTCGAAGAGCCGCCAAAGGTAGAAGAATGTTGTGGTGATCCTGCCTGTTTGCAGGAGTGCGCTAAAGGTGTAACTTTTGAATGCAAGACAAAGCATCAGCATAAAAAACCAATGCCGCAAGAAGAATCTCAACAAAAAAACGACAAAAACATTTTAAATGATTTTTTACCAGATGATTTTACACAAAGTACATGTAATAACTAAAATAAACCCGGTGGCTACGGCTGCCGGGTTTATTTTGCCTGAAAAATAGCCTTGACATTGGTAAAAACATATATAAAACACCTTCGCATTGGTAATTACATATGTTATAATTAAACATAAGGTAGGTGATGCCCTAAAGATAAAAACGCTATAATAGCGGGGAGGGATTTAAATAATGAAAGATCGATATATATTTCCTGCGGTATTAACTTTCGAACCGGACGGAATATCTATAGAATTTCCAGACTTACCAGGATGCCTACCATGCGCGAAAACAGAAGAAGAAGCATTTAAAAATGCTAAAGAAGCGCTTGAACTACACCTGTACGGAATGGAAGAGGATAACGAAGACATTCCAGAACCATCAAAAGTATCAGAGCTAAAAACAGAATCAAATCAGGTCGCGGTATTGGTTGAAGCTTGGATGATTCCACTACGTGACAAAATGGCAACAAAATCAATGAATAAAATGGTTACTCTTCCAAAGTGGCTGCTTGATTTGGCTGATCATCAAAAGGTAAACTATTCGCAAATTCTCCAATCGTCATTAAAAGACTATTTAGGGGTATATGACTATAAGCAAGTAAAAAAGACAAAGTAGCTTCTTACTAGCGTCTAAAACTCGAAGCCCGGTTAGCGTTCATTTGCTGACCGGGCTTAAGAAAGAAATTCGCGAGGAAGCCATTCCGTTTTAGAGTGCCTTCACATTATTGATGTATAAATAGTCTTAGAAAGAACCTCAGCACTAGCCGAAGAGGAGAGGATAAGATTGGACTGGTTTATGGATGTCTTATTAATAGTTGTTTTTGTTGCCAGATATTTTATTGCCAAATATTCGCTTCCCAAGTTTGCCAAGAAAATTGTTGGGAGTCAATTTGATAAAAAATTAGAAACGCATAAGCATGAGTTAAATAAATTGACTGAGGAAGCTAAATTTAATTATCAAAGATTATTGTCAGATTTTCAATAATACTGCCAGGATTTTTTCAAGTTAACAATACGGAATTGGTTCAATTTCTATTGAATAATGGGGCAGATCCGAACTTAGCATCACTGTCTGGAAATTACGTGCAAACACCACTTAATATAGCAGTCATAACAGAAAATTTTAAAATAGTAAATCAACTAGTAAATGCTGGGGCAGATGTTAACACTACTACTGAACAGGATTATCCTCCCCTCATACAAGCCATTAATAATCGATGTAATTTCCAAATTGTTAACTTCTTGATATCTAAAAATGCAAATGTAAACATAGAGAAAGATGGATATACACCTTTGATGGCAGCAGCTAATTATTCATACGGATGGGGAGGAATTACTTATAAGCAGAATAAGCTGCTAACAGCTAAATTACTACTAAAATCTGGTGCCGATCCGACTGCTAGAAACTATCGAAATAATAAGACTGCTCTTCAATATGCTATAGATAGTAACTTTGTTGAAATGATTAACTTACTTTTACCTATATCACCAAAAGAATAATTTGCAATCAATATCTTATAATACCACTTCTTCATAAGTTTAAGAAAACCCTGCAGCTGTCCAAATAGATGGCTGCAGGGCTTTTCAATTAATTAGCTTGTCACATTTTCATCACATATATGGTATAAAATGGGATAGTAAGCTTATCATTAGAATATGGAGGTATGTTTTATGGTAAGACTGAAAAAGTTGTTTTGGGTTGGACTTATTGCAGCAAGTTTTAGTGTGGTGAACGCTAATGCAACTAATGCAGCACCTGCGACAAAGGCATCAGTTGCACAAACTATGCCTATGACGCAAGGCGCAACAGAAAACCCTTCGGAAGGACCCAGGCTTCTTAAAGTGCAATACTTAGAAAATAATAGTCGGGCATTGATTCCTCAAATAGAGGGAATGAACAATGTAGATATTCAGACAACGATTAATAATAACTTAAAAGAAGCTATCGTGCGGTCGGAACGTTCATTACAAGGTAACTGTGAAGTCTCCTTTTATGGAGATAACTTGCTAGGCATTCACTTTTGGGGAAGTGACTCTGCACAAAAAGAGGCTCATCCCAATAAAATTGATAAAGGGATACATATTGATTTAGCAACTGGAAAAATATATAAATTAGAAGATCTTTTTAAGCCAGGTGCTGATTTTGACAAGAAAATTAAAGAATTTTGCTTAAGCAATGATAGTCAATATAGATATAGCAATGGGAATAGGAGAGATGATTGGAAATATGAGGACTTCGCTCATTCATGGACTAAGGAAACGGGTTCGTTTATTTTGTTAGGTGATTCGTTAATAGTTTACTCCATTCCTGGTTTTCAAACAGGAGCAATCGGTGGGTACAGAATTCCATACTCTGATCTAAAAGATATCATTGCTACCGATGGTGAGCTATGGAATAAAATCCAAGGACAAAAAGCACATAGCTAATAGGTTTGATTTACAGATAAAAAACTCTGTAACTGTCCGGAATGGATTGTTGCAGAGTTTTTATTTTATCTAAATTATTATTTATGCTTTCTGAAAAATTGAATGGCAGCTAAACATATCGCTTCGGGTACCGTTTTACCAACTTGCTTCGATAGGTGAGCGGGTTTATCTGCATCCCAAATCGAACAGGTTTTCTCTGTTGACGGCCCTTGAAATATGGAAACAAAACACCCTAACCTGATCATTTCATCTACGACTAAATAAGCAGCATTTAAATCAGTTGTATAGGCTCCTGGATAGCCCATAATTTCCTTTTCTATAATTAAATCCCGCTCTAACGGCGGCAGAGTTGCCCAACTCTCTATGTCAATCATCGGATATTCTCTCCTTGTAAGAACGTGTGTTGCTCTTTTATTATTATAGAACATTTGTTCTTTTATGAAAAGTAGAAAAATCCAAAGGCTTTTATGTAGCCTCTAAAGCTGAAATGCAAAAACGATTTACTGAAATTAACAATAATAATATAATAATAATCAATAATTATTTATTGTAAAACGATAAATGATGGACTATAATAAGCTGACAATAAATAAGCGAGGTGCTTTATGAATCGAGAAACACTCTTTTTGAAGATAGTTGTTATTCTAATCGGATTCCCAGTTCTTGTTTTGTGCATATTTTTGGTGCCTAAGATAGCGAATCATGCGGCAGGGTTACTTCCAGAGTGGGTTTATATCAAATATCTTGTTTTAATAGATTTGTATGCAACGGCGATTCCTTTTTACTTTGCTTTGTATCAAGCTTTTAAACTTTTAGGCTATATTGACAAAAACCAGGCGTTCTCAGAATTATCTGTAACCGCGTTGAAAAATATAAAAAACTGTGCAATTATAGTCAGTAGTCTGTATGTGTTAGGTATGCCTCTATTTTACCTCATGGCGGAAGTAGATGATGCCCCGGGTATCATACTAATCGGAATGGTTATGGTTTTTGCTTCAATGGTAATTGCAGTCTTTGCTGCTGTTCTTCAAAAGTTATTAAAAAATGCCATAGATATAAAATCAGAAAATGATTTAACGGTCTGAGGTGATTAACGTGGCAATTATAATTAATATTGATGTGATGTTGGCTAAGCGGAAAATGAGCGTAACGGAACTTTCAGAGAAAGTCGGAATAACAATAGCTAACCTTTCTATATTGAAAAATGGAAAGGCAAAAGCAATTCGATTATCAACTTTAGAGGCGATTTGTAAAAATTTAGAATGTCAGCCTGGAGATATTTTAGAATATAAAAATGAGGAAACCAGTTAGGGATAATTGACAAAGTAATTCAAATATGGAATTAGAAGAGCCAAGAAGAAAATGTAATATTTGTATCCCGTCTGCCTTTTGGCGGGCGGTTTTTCTATTTTTTACCGCTTTACAAATGCGAACAAGTGTTCTAAAATACAAATACAAAACATATGTTCGGATGAGGTGGTAAGAATGGCTAGTGTAGTCCAGTTTCAGATTTACCAGTATCTCGCCAATCATAAGGGTGCGTCACCAACAGTACGTGAGATATCTTCTGCTGTTGGACGTAGTGCGTCGACCACACATAAAGCATTGGAAAAGCTTAAAGAAAAAGGTTTTGTTACCTGGGAAGCTTCAAGAGGGAGGATAATCAAGTTGGTGTATCATGCCTAATCGAACCAATTTTACATGTAGATCTCAAATGCTTTTTACGCTTCAGTTGAATGTTTTTAGATACCAACTCATTGGATTCAATCCTAAAGAAGATCACACGATTCATCCAGTTTCTTATTTTAAATAATCGTAGGTGTATATTCATGGCAAAACAATTTATTGAAGTACTGGCCCAGCATAACCCGGATGGAAGTACAAAGCCGCTAAGCATTAAGTGGGTTAATGGCCGGGTGTTCAGTATCGATCGGATTTTAGACGTAAGAAAAGCCGCTGCTTTAAAAGCTGGCGGCTTAGGTATGCGCTATACTGTACGAATTATGGGAAAACAGGTCTATTTATTTGATGAGGAAGGAAAGTGGTTTATAGATTGAAAGCCGCTTAGGGTCAACATTGAGCAGCTTTAAGTTTTATAGATATAGGAATATTCGTAGAAGTGTATTTAGTTATTTGAGAGGAAGATGATTTATGCCAAGAATTTTTAGTAGATTACTCTATTTACTAACGTCTATAATCCTTACTCACTTTATGTATTCAAAAAAGAAAGTGCATGAGGTGGTGAATGTAAAATATCCTGTATGTAAGAAATTTAGATAATAGATGGACGTAAGAAAAGCCGCAGCTTAAAAGCTGCGGCTTATATCTTTAACTGCTGGTAATAAAAGTCTTATTAATACTTCCTCAGTCTGTTTAAATAACTCGCCTGTATGTC
Source organism: uncultured Selenomonadales bacterium (assembly GCA_946407015.1). Lineage (GTDB taxonomy): Bacteria > Bacillota > Negativicutes > DSM-1736 > Dendrosporobacteraceae > CAMJML01. The sequence continues at coordinate 51,422 of CAMJML010000005.1, forward strand.
CCATAGAAGATGCATAGCGTGACTGATATTGGAATTTACCATTGTATAGAGTTTTATTGTCATTAACATCAATAACTTTTAGATATTGGCTAGAGGTTGTTTTCCCGTTAAATACAACTTTGGGCAGCATATCGATTAGTATTATATAGCTTAAATTATCATTTCTAAATACAGAAATAATGTCTCCACGTTCAGCCGTTGCTGGATCATTGATGCCAGCGTTTTCGAGTTTTAATTTATTCTGCTCATCATAAAAAATTGTATAATTAGGCGAAAACCTATCGGTCAATTTAGTGATGTAAAAGTTTTCTGATTCACTGCGTATTGATTTGTGCGAATTTAGATTATCGTAGTATATTATTGCGATATTAGGCTTAGCACTTTCGGCTGTCACTAAAGTAGGAAGAACAAACATAATCAACATAACAAGACCTACTATTTTTCGCATTAGTACATTTTTCTCCTTTTAAGTAATTTATGTATAAATTACCATAAATTACTGTTATATTCCTGCTAGTACTATAATATACCTGAGAATAATTTCTAAATAATGGAGTGTGGACATAAGGACCACCTCTGCTTTGAGGTGGGAGATACGCGAGTGTTCAACTGTTACGCAGCTGAAAGTCCTGCTATTATTTCCGAAAAGTGCTTTAGAAGCTGTAATCGAAAAAAAGGAATAGATTGTGCCTACATTAGTTTTTAAAGGTCATAAAAACTAATGTTAAATTAAAATTGATAAGCCTAGAACAACACAAGTGTTCTAGGCTTATTTTATTGAGTTCTATAATATCTTTTAATAGGAGGTGATTTTTATGGAATTTATAAAGTTAGCCTTGTTACAATTAGCTCCTGGAGGGGCTTGTTTTGGTGTGACTATGCTGGTTATGATATTATTTATAGGGTGGTTAATCCAGTTAGCTTTAGTTTATCGAGGTCAATATACTAAGCGTTATAAACTTACTTTCTATAAAAAAACGATCGCTTACATAATAGGTGCCGGCTATACAATTTGGTGGATTTATGATAAATTCAAAAATTAAGGTACGCTACTTCGATGACTCTATTTTTGAGGAGTATGAAACACATATATATAATGAAGGAAGATTCTTAATCTCTAAAACGAATGAGAGTTTTTTATGATTAAGCTTATAAAAATACAGATAACTAGTTTGTGTTAATGAGATAACTTTGATTGATGTTTTGGGGACAGCGCCGGATGTTGTTGCCGAAGCCGTTGAAAATCAATGTGAGCATGAGCGATTAAATAAGCAAATTGGTCGGCTAAGTAGTCGTGAAAAATGGGTATTGGAAATGAGATTTGGTATGCCAGATGGGAGTCGGAAAACACAGCGCGATATTGCCAAGATGCTAGGTATTTCTCGCTCGTATGTGTCTAGAATAGAAAAAAGGGCAATTGTTAAGTTGGGTAGAAATCTTTCGGCCGAAGATAGTTGATTTTAAAGGTTTCTTAATATAAAATGACCTGTTAATTTGAAGTGGAGTGACCTAGGGCTCAGAAAAGATAAAAAGCACCTCGATTAGAGGATTGCTCAACATTATGCAGACTGATATCGTCCCTCGTACGATGTCAGTCTGTATTTTAAGTTAACCGTTCAAGTGATAATAGTGAATGTATTGATTTGCAGCTTCGTTGGGCTTTTTTATGGCGCGTGAACTTACGGAGCTTAGTCCATTTGTTTTAAATTTTTATAAGATAACATGAACTATTTTATTTATTCTGGACTATTTGAATAGAAAACATAACATATTTACTGTTTATTACATATTCTATAATAAGTTATAAACAGGAGGCTGAAGAATGAAAAATACCTACTTCCATACTCACCAAAAATGCAAGAATTGCAAATACCAATTTAATTGTGTTTTAAGCCCAAATTTCCGCTATCATCCGTCAAGGATTCATTTTGTTTTTTTTCCGGAGTTGGTTGTCGAATCTTCGTTCCCTGAATTGTTTCCAGAACTTAGTTTTTATCCCTAAATAAAGATGTATAGATAAACATTGATTTAGTTAAAGCTATTATTATTCTTAGGAAAAAAGGATAGATACTTTATGTACGATATCAGACAAATTGAAGTTAAGATTCAGGAATTAAGAGCACAATTACATGAAATCGCAAAGGAAAAATCTTTAGCGGATCCGGAAGTGGTAAAAGTTAGTCAAGAACTAGATAAGATTCTAGTGCAATATGAAAATTTTTTTAAAATAAAAATTAAAGAATAATACAAACTCTATGGTTTTATGGATTATATTATTTTCTGATTGAGGAATAATAAGGGCAAATAATAATATCTCAAAGAGGGAGAATCATTTGAGTATATGTCAATGACTATTTGGATGAGTAATGATATGACAGAGAAAATTTCATTTGCACAAGATGAATACCATTTGTTTAAATTAGGCGCAGCTCAACCTATTTTACTCGGAAATGAGCTTAAAGCAGTTAAAGCTCATTTGCAAGATCTGGGAAGAAATGATATTTTGGAGCAACTTCATTAGTAAACTAGTTGAGATGGGGGTACAAGACCTCTAGGACATTCGTCTTATTATGTTGGAATAAAATTATTTCGATAGTTTTTATAAGAGTTGAATGTCTGGAGGAGGATACACAATGTCGTTTTCTCGCGAATTAGCTAGACAGCAAATCCGATTTGAGTCTAGAAGAAACAAACAGTCATTCATAGTAACTTTATTTACAATTGCATTTTTATGCTTTTTATTAAAGAAAATATTGTAATAGGACTTTCTTTGCTTTGCCTGAAAAATAATCGATTTTTGAGTTGCGAGCGGTGTAATCATTTAAATTACTCGGTATAGTGAGCTTTAAATCTAAAATACCCGTCCATATGGACGGGTATTTTTACTGAATAACTAGACTCTAACAACAATAGAGTAATTACAAGATATTGCTATTATTTAAATATTTATTAAGGTTTCTGGTAAATTCATCCACGCATTCTTTTGTTAATCTTCTGATACCTCTAAACCCATCACTTTCAGAAGTTTCGTTACGACGAGAGTTAAAGGTTTTATATGAATCATTTTTGGCAACATAAACAGCTGATGTAATTGATATGTTCCGCATTTCGTTGCTGCTATATAAACTTGGCAGAATTACTGAGCTTAAGCGTGTAAATTCAACAGCGATTACAATATCGGCCGAAAGCGCATCCGACATTCTTTTTAGCATTTGTTTTTCAGGCAGTGTGGTCAACTTTTGCCCTTGAGTGATATCATTCAAAGCACTATCTATTTGCGAATCTAAAGCAAGATCATACTTTGAATTTGTAAAATTATCTTTCAATTGGGTTAAAACCAGTTGATTTAGTTCTGGTTCTCCATACTTTGCGCGGTCAACTGGAGGGATTATCGCAATTCGGATAGGATAAGCTGCATAAGCAACAATTGAAAAAAGAAGTAACAAGGCAGTTGTTAGAAAAAATAACTTACAAACTTTTTTCTGATTCATCATGAGCAAAGTCTCCTTTATACTTAATTAAAAATAGAACCTGATGTGATAAAGTGAAATAGCTTTTGGCGAGATAGATAAATGTAATTTCGACTATTGTAATGGAATTTCCTACTTTATCAAGAAGAATAATGTTTTTTTCTGACCAAATGGAAGTAACTTGCTCAATCTATATATATCCTCTTTTAATTCTAGTTTCCAGTATACATAATAAAACTGGCCAAAAAGATGGCCAGTTGATAGGGAGGTTATATAACGGGAGTGGCTTTTATAATGTCTATATTACATAGTATGAGGTAGTGATTGCATTGGTGACATAATAAAATTTCGTCAATTATTTATATACCTAATGCAATGCCACGATCAGACATTTAATTTAGCATAAGCTCTTTTCTGATAATCTTTTAAAGCAAAAAACCTCCAGTAAAATTTCACATTAGGAGGTTTTCTTGAGCATTATAAAAGTTAGTTTACTATACAAGTTCAAGGCGAGGATTTGGTCGATAATTACGCCCGATTTTGGCGCAGGGTTTTTCATCAACCATGACAACATCTGCGGTGAAGTTGATGTTATTGTTGAATATGCTGCTGCCTACAGCATAGACATCGACGGGAACGTTCAAGGATTCAAACTCTTTAATACGTTCTGGTGTAAAACCACCTGAAACCATGATTTTTACATGGGTAAATCCTTCGGCATTTAAAGCTTGACGGACATTTCTAACCAACTGAGGATTTACCCCGGTAGGCTTAAAGTTACCCATATAAGGTAAAATTGAGACATCGACAACGGTATCGGAGGTATCTAATCTGACTGCGGATAACTTGCTGCCTAAAGCTCTGGCAACAGCAAGGCTGGTACCAACACAATCGTTGTTAAAATCAACAAGAGCCACTCGGTTTACACTAGGATCAATGTGCTTATCAAAAGCTTGTGTTGCTTTTATGGTGTCACCTAGATAAGTAGCGATAAGTGCGTGAGGAATGGTTCCTGATGATGTTCCATTCCAATAGGCCGCATTAGCCGGTGTAGAAACACCAAATATTCCGCCAATATGAGCCGCGTAACCGTCTGATAATTGAACGCTGTAATGATCAAAGCGGGAAGGAAAAAACAGCACAGGCTTGCCTTTTGCTTCGGTTACTGTTCTTCGCACGTTGGTAGCAATTTTTGTTTGCCGGGCAAGAACTCCCAAATATACTGTTTCAAGATGGGTGTAACTTGCGAGATCGCCTTCAATGCTTAATACTGTTTCCCATGGTGCAATTTCGTCGCCATCGTGAAGTGCTTTTATTACTAAATCATCCGGGTTGTGCGCACACTTTTTTATGATTGCGATGGCTTCATCAATGCCACAAAGAATGGCATGTTCCCGCTGGAAAATCTGCATTAGAACACGAGGATGGTGATGATCTTTATTTAATATTTCCTGAGTTCGCAGAAAATAGCTATCACTATAAAATCCACTTTTAATTTCTTCTACCGGGATACGAAAGGTGTCCGGAGATAACCGAGCCTTCATATAGAGTCCTCCTAATATTCCGTAAATTTCCTGAAATTTTGCATATAAATTTCCATTATGCATATTATTTATGATACAATAAAAACATATTGAGTCGCAATAGGGAGGCATTAAATGAATTATAATCCCCGAATTGTAGAATTTACTACCAGTAAGCAGGCTTATGAGGAACTGCAAAAAATAGATTGCGATCCTACAGGTGTAGCGATTATGTCACCAAAGGCGATATTTAGGACAATTAAGTTGGAACAAGTACCGGCAAAAGAAGCTAACCTTTTAAAACAGACCTTTTTGGCAAAAGGCGGCGAAGTAGCTGTTGCTCGTGGAACAGCCAATTTGAGCATAGATTATACGGATGTATTGATTTGCGCAACATTAAAACAATATAGAATTGCAATTAGCCAGTTGAAGATTCAGCCTTGGGGGTTGCCGCAACTGGCATATTCTATTGAAAAATTAATAAATTCATGTGAAGTTTTTCAGGAGAGGCATTATTCGTGGACAAATCATGAACTTTCCATTTCCAATGGAAAAACCTTGATTATGGGAATTCTTAATGTAACTCCTGACTCATTTTCTGATGGTGGAAAATTCAGCAATTTGGATTTAGCTTTGCAGCATGCTGAAGAGATGGTTGCAAATGGTGCTGATATTATTGATATTGGAGCAGAGTCAACAAGGCCGTATGCCGGAGCAGAGGCGATCACGGCTGAGCAAGAAATGGAGCGCTTGTTACCTGTGCTTGAGAAACTTGTTACTTCCTGTAAGGTGCCGGTTTCAGTGGATACTTACAAGGCAAGTGTGGCACATGAGGCGTTAAAAATCGGTGCACATATGATCAATGATGTTTGGGGATTGCAAAAAGACCCTGAAATGGCGACTGTAGTTGCAAAGTTTAATGTGCCTGTGATTATTATGCATAATCAAGTCAATACTTATTATAAAAGAGATATCTTGTCACATATTTGCGAATATCTACAGCATAGTATTGATCTAGGTCTTAATGCCGGAATAGAAGCGAATAATATTATTATAGATCCTGGAATTGGGTTTGGAAAAACCCCAAGTCAAAATTTGTATGTTATGTCAAAATTGGAACAATTAAAATCGTTAGGCTGTCCAATATTGCTTGGAACTTCCAGAAAAAGATTTATTGGCGAAGTTTTAAATTTAGCCGTGGATGACAGAATGGAAGGAACCGGTGCTACGGTAGCATTAGGGATAACAAAAGGAGTCAATATTGTAAGAGTGCATGATGTAAAATCTATTGCGCGAATTGCAAAAATGACAGATGCAATGCTAAGGAGTGGAGATAATGACAGATAAAATTTTACTTCAAAATATGATGTTTTATGGATTTCATGGGGTTTATGAATATGAACGTGAGCAAGGGCAGCGATTCTATCTAGACATTGAGCTGCTGGCGGACTTTAGCCAAGCTGGCAAAACAGATAACTTACAAGATACGATTGATTATACGGCAGTCTATAGTCGGGTTAAAGATATAGTCGAAAATCGGCGATTTCAATTATTAGAAGCATTAGGAGGCTATATCGCAGATTGTATTCTTGATAGCAATACCCTGGTACATGCCGTAACAGTTAAAATTAGAAAACCTGCGGTCCCAATTCCTGGTCAACTTGATTTTATACAAGTGGAAATCACACGGAGTAAATGATGGTTTTTCTGAGTTTAGGATCAAATATTGGTGATCGGGAACAGAATATTCAATTGGCAATAAAGCATTTGCAAAAGCATTGTGCGATTAAGGTTGAAAGAATATCCTCGTTATATGAGACTGAGCCCTATGGTGTTAAAGAACAGCCAGACTTTTTGAATGCTATTATTGGAATAACCACAACTTTGTCACCGCAGGAACTTCTTGCCGAATGTCTGCGAATTGAAGCTGCTTTGGGGCGGGTGCGCCAAAAACGTTGGGAGCCGAGGATTATTGACATTGATTTACTCGTGTATGATCAGATTTCACTACAGTCAGAGCAACTTACCATACCACACCCGCTATTATCAGAACGCAATTTTGTTCTGATTCCATTTGCGGAGATTGCCGGTGATTATATTGTTTATCCGGAAAAGACTGTTAAGCAACTGTTGGCCAAGGTACAGGACAGCTGCGCTGTTAAGTTTTACAAAAAGCTGGTCTTATAAATTGGAGGCATAAAAAGATGAATAAGCCGGCTAAAGTTTTGTTCATTACCGCACCAATCGGTTCAGGTCATATCCGTGCTGCTGAGGCTGTTAGTGAAGCATTAAAAAGTTTAGATCCTGATATTACAACAACAATAGCCAATGTTTTCGACTTTTTCAGTCGGTTTTTAGGGCAGTCTCTGCTGAAAATTTATTTGAAGATTTTAGACGTATTTCCATGTTTATACGGAAAGCTGTATGGTTGGGGTAACAATAGTAAGTTAGCTCTGTTAGGAAGAGAATGCATTAGCCGGTTTTTGGCCAGACGAATGTTGCGTTATATTCAAGATTATTCTCCTACGCTCATTGTTTGTACTCATGCCACTCCGGCCGGCTTGGTTGCACAACTTAAAAAGCAAGGCAGCATTCATATTCCTGCAGTCGCTGTAGTCACCGATTTTGTAGTGCATCGTTTATGGATTTATAATGAGATTGATTATTATTTCGTTGCTAGTGATGAAATGCAAACGTTTTTATCAGACCATCAGATTATGCGTTCTTGTAGCAGTGTGTCGGGGATTCCTGTGCATGCGTCGTTTGCTCAAACCGTTAATAAACAGGAAACGATTGCGGCATTAACACTGGATTCATCTATTAGAACAGTATTAATCATGGGTGGAGGCGCTGGGATATTGCCTATGCGTGAGATTGTACTGTCTTTTAATGAACTGAAACTTCCATTGCAAATTATTGCAGTAACTGGAAATAATGTGAAACTTTATGAAGAATTGCAAAATTTAAAACAAATTTTAACATATAAAATAAGAATCTTGCCGTTTGTTAGTAATATTCATGAATTAATGGCGGTTGCTGATATTCTCATTACGAAGCCAGGGGGAATGACCTCGGCAGAAGCATTGAGTGTTGGGGTGCCCTTAATTATTTATCGGCCCATCCCTGGTCAGGAAGAAGGAAATACGAAATATTTATTATCGCGAAGAGCAGCTCGGCGTGCTGATTCAGTTAGTGAGTTAATCGGTATAGTTAACGAACTGTTGACAAAGAGTGATATTCTCGGCGGGATGCGGATGTACTCCAGGCAATTGGGTCATCCTGATGCTGCAAAGAAAATTTCAACTGAAATTTTTGTTAAATATTTATCATAAGTGAGTTTTTTATTTGTTGCAATTATGCTGATGTGCTATAATTACCATTAAATTTCATGTCAAAATTTAACGTTTGATTTAAATTGACGGCGGTGAAGGCATGGAGCGATTTTATCTTGCAGCATTGCAAATGATCTCTGGAATTGGAAATGCACGCTTAAGAAAATTACTTGATTTTTTTGGCAGTGCTCAGCAAGTCTGGCGTGCAAGTCAGCAAGAGATTGTATTATCTCGGTGTTTAGATGAAGCAACTTGTAATAAATTGCTTCATAATAGGGAAAAGATAGATATATTATCTTTAGCAGAGAAATGGCACAAACAGGGGATCCGCTTATGCCAGGCTACCGATTCAGATTATCCTGCTTTGCTCCGGCCTATCTTTAATTCTCCTGTATTGTTGTACTACCGGGGAACACTTCCTCGTACCGATAAATTAATTGCCGTTGTTGGATCAAGGCGCGCTTCTGCTTATGGAAAGAATGTTGCTCATATGCTGGGGCGTGAATTGGCCCTTGGGGGCGTAACTGTTGTCAGTGGTGCGGCCCGTGGAATTGATAGTGCTGCTCATCAAGGAGCTTTAATGGAAGGTAGTACAATTGCCGTACTTGGGTGCGGCATTGATATTACTTATCCACCTGAAAACCGTAGTTTGTTAAGGCAGATTGCTGAACAGGGAGCCGTTATATCGGAATATCCGCCAGGCACATCTCCTCATGCTGCTTTTTTTCCCGTACGCAACCGAATTATAAATGGCTTATCCAGAGGTGTTGTTGTTGTTGAAGCTGCTGAAAAGAGTGGTGCGTTAATTACAGTTGAGTATGCGCTTGAGGAAGGGCGGGATGTTTTTGCTGTGCCTGGCAGTATATTTTCTCAGTCCAGCAAAGGCGTTCATCAATTGATAAAACAAGGAGCAAAATTGATTGATGGAGCGGGAGATGTTTTTGAAGAATATGGCTGGGTCAATTCGAGGCCGATTGCTTCAATTTCTCAGTTAAGCGCTGATGAAATCATTATTCTGAATACATTAGACTATGAAATTCCATTAACAATCGAAGAAATTATGATAAAAACCAATTTTTCTAGTTCTGTGATATCCTACGCATTATTACAATTAGAGTTAAGCGGGTTAGTAATGGAACATTGCACTCATTGCTACGTTCGTGTTAAGGGGGGGATTTAGTGGGTAAAACCTTAGTTGTAGTTGAATCGCCGGCAAAAGCAAAAACAATTGAAAAATTCCTAGGAAAAAACTATACGGTCAAAGCTTCCATGGGGCATTTGCGGGATTTACCGAAAAGCCAATTCGGAATCGATATTGATAATGATTTTACGCCGAAATATATCAATATTAGAGGGAAGGGTGAGCTGATTAAAAGCTTGAAAGATGCAGCGAAGGCAGCCGATAAAGTCTATCTTGCATCTGACCCTGATCGTGAAGGCGAAGCAATCGCTTGGCATTTGGCCCATATTTTAAATATAGATACAGACCAATCTTGCAGGATTGTATTTAATGAAATTACTAAACCTGCCATACAAAATGCTGTTAAAAATCCACGGCCAATTAATCTTGATCGAGTTGATGCACAACAAGCCAGAAGACTGCTAGATCGTATTGTTGGTTATCAATTAAGTCCTTTGCTATGGCGTAAAGTTCGCAAAGGCCTAAGTGCTGGCAGAGTGCAATCTGTTGCTGTTAAAATGATTTGTGACCGTGAAAAAGAAATCCAAGCGTTTACGCCCGAAGAATATTGGACAATTACTGCAAAACTACGCGAAAAACCTAAAGCTGTACTATTTGATGCTCAATTAATCAGCGTGGATGGCAAAAAAATTACTCTGTCAAATGAGCAGCAGACTGATATTGTCAAAGGTGAATTGGAAAGATCAGATTTTATCGTTGCAGACGTCAAGAGAAGGGAGCGACGGCGCAATCCGGCACCTCCTTTTATTACAAGCAGTTTACAGCAAGACGCTTCCAGAAAATTAGGTTTTACTTCGCGCAAAACCATGATGGTAGCTCAGCAGCTCTACGAAGGGCTCGAAATTGGGAAAACAGGACCAGTAGGTTTGATTACTTATATGAGGACAGATTCAACTCGAGTTGCTGAATCTGCTCAGCAGGATGCACGTGAGTATATTGTAGGTAAGTTTGGCACTGAATATATGCCGGAAAAACCGCCCGTATATTCATCAAAAAAATCACAGGATGCCCATGAAGCTATAAGGCCTACTAGTATAGAGTTTACTCCCGCAAGTCTTGCCAATCATCTATCGCGGGAACAACTAAAATTATACACCTTGATTTGGGAGCGTTTTATTGCCAGTCAGATGTCGCCGGCCATCTATGATACCAGAACAGCTGAAATTACAACCGGTCGGTATGGTCTGAGAGCGACTGGTTCCCAGCTCAAGTTTGCTGGATTTATGGCAGTATATATAGAAGGTAAAGATGAGGAAGAGAACGATAAAGATATTAGTTTGCCTGAGTTAACAGCAGGACAATCTTTGAAGTTACATAAAATACAACCAGCACAACACTTTACTGAGCCGCCGCCTCGCTACACCGAAGCTTCCCTGGTAAAAACTCTTGAGGAGAAGGGGATCGGGAGACCGAGTACGTACGCACCAATTGTAGAAACGATTATTGACCGTGGATATGTTGTTCGTGTTGAAAAAAAATTTCAGCCAACAGAATTAGGAATTCTAGTTGTCGACTTATTGAAGGAATATTTTAAAACAATCGTAGATGTTGAGTTTACGGCGGCTATGGAAGATCAACTTGATGAGATCGCGGATGGTAAAGCATCAAAAGTCGAATTGCTTAAAGGCTTTTATGATCCTTTTGCTACAACGCTAGCTTATGCTGATGAACAAATTGGCCATGTAGAAATTCCAGTTGAAGTATCGGATGTTCAATGTGAAAATTGTGGACGGTATATGGTTGTAAAGCAGGGGCGATATGGTAAATTTTTAGCATGCCCAGGGTTTCCGGAATGCCGTAACACAAAACCAATTTTAAAGGATACTGGAATAGGATGCCCGAAATGTACCGGCAACATCGTGGAGCGTCGTACTAAACGAGGAAAAGCTTTTTATGGCTGCCAGAACTATCCAACTTGTGATTTTGTTACCTGGGACACACCGATTCAGGATAAATGCCAGACTTGTGGTTCCTTACAATTACGTCATCCTTACAAAAATGGCAGTTCTATCATTTATTGTGAAAACGTGCTTTGTCCTACACGAGAAAATAGTCCTATTAATAAAGAATTAAAGAAAAAGGATAAAAAAGAAACGACTAAAGAAGATGCTGCTAAAAAAAAGAAACGCAATAAAAAACAATCATAGATTGATGCTGTTATAAAATCGGAGGAAAAAAAGTGTCCAAAGTTATTGTAATTGGAGCTGGATTAGCGGGGAGCGAGGCGGCGTGGCAAATTAGCCAGGCCGGAATTGAAGTGGTCTTGTATGAAATGAGGCCTCATGTGATGACACCAGCCCATCATACAGGCAATTTTGCTGAGTTGGTTTGTAGTAATTCCTTACGAGGAGCTGCATTGGAAAACGCTGTAGGCTTGCTAAAAGAAGAAATGCGACAGATGAACTCCCTGATTATGCAAGCGGCAGATGCTAATAAAGTTCCAGCAGGAGGCGCTCTGGCTGTAGATCGGCAAGCATTTAGTGAATATATTACCAATCGCTTAAAACAGAACGCTAAGATAAAAGTTATCAATGAAGAGGTTGTAGAGGTACCGGATGGAAGCGTTGTTGTTATTGCAAGCGGTCCGCTAACTTCGCCGAATTTATCTGAAGCTATAGCTAAATTAACAGGGCATGAATATCTTTATTTTTATGATGCCGCCGCTCCATTGATTTCTCGTGAATCGTTGAATATGAATAAAATCTATAAAGCGTCGCGATATGGCAAGGGTGAGGATGATTATCTGAATTGCCCGATGAATAAAGAAGAGTATGAAGTGTTTTGGAATGAACTTATTCATTCAGAGAAAACAGCCATAAAAAATTTCGAGAAAGCTATCTTCTTTGAGGGTTGTATGCCTATAGAAGAAATGGCTTCTCGCGGAATTGAAACATTGCGTTTTGGGCCGCTTAAGCCAGTTGGGCTTGAACATCCGATTACAGGTGAACTTCCCTATGCCGTTGTTCAACTGCGTCAAGATAATTTCGCAGCAACTCTTTATAATGTAGTTGGTTTTCAGACCCATCTAAAGTGGCCTGAACAAAAAAGAGTCTTTCAACTCATTCCGGGATTAGAAGACGCAGAGTTTGTTCGATATGGTGTAATGCATCGTAATACGTTTATTAACTCTCCCCAGATTTTATTGCCAACCATGCAACTGAAGGCAAATCCGCGCCTGTTTTTTGCGGGGCAGATTACAGGCGTAGAAGGATATGTAGAGTCGGCGTCTAGTGGATTAGTTGCCGGAATGAATGCTGCATTGACGATTATGGGGAAAAAACCGCTGCATTTTCCTGCTGATACCGCTCATGGAGCGCTCTGTCAGTATATTACGAATGCAGAAGCCAAGCATTTTCAACCCATGAACATTAATTTTGGTTTATTACCACCTTTAGGTAAAAAGGTGAAAGATAAAAAATTAAAAAATAAAATGATTGCTGAGCGTGCATTAGAAAGTTTAGAAAATTTCAAATGTGACTTCGACAAAATATTGCATAAATCGTAGTGCTGTGGTAATATAAATAAATAATTGATAATTTTCTTAATTCAGTAAAAGAATGCTTCACCGCACACTGTTGTGCATTATCGGGCAGATATTGCGCGCGTTTTAACTTTGTTTATGAACATAGTGTGAGTGAAGTCTTTTTTTGCATTTCTGAAATTGAACAAATTTTAGAAATAATTTTGAAAATTAGCAAATATTTCATTGTATAATTGAGTAAATGGCCTTTGGGTTGAAGAAAAATTTACATTATGGTAGTGGAGGCTATAGCTTTACATTCAGAGGAGGCGGTTTAATGTTTCATGCTACCACAATTGTAGCAGTAAAACATAATGGCCAAACTGCTATTGCCGGTGACGGACAGGTTACTTTTGGCGGTAACACAGTGATGAAGCAGAATGCGAAAAAAGTCAGACGGTTATACCATGGTAAAGTATTAGCCGGTTTTGCTGGATCGGTTGCTGATGCCTTTACGCTATTTAGCAAATTTGAATCGAAGCTTGAGGAGTTTAATGGCAATTTAATGCGAGCTGCTGTTGAACTTGCAAAAGAGTGGCGTATGGATAGAGTGCTCCGGCGTCTTGAGGCTCTACTCATCGTGACAGATAACGAAAAAATGTTGATTATTTCTGGTAATGGTGAGGTTATTGAACCTGATGATGGGGTTACAGCAATTGGTTCAGGTGGATCTTATGCGCTTGCTGCAGCTCGGGGGTTGATTAAGCATTCCACATTATCAGCAGCCGAAATTGTCCGCGAATCATTAGAGATAGCCGCAGATATTTGTGTTTATACAAATCACCATATTACGGTAGAAGTACTTTGAATAGGGGGGATGACGTTGAATGAACTTACGCCCAAACAGATTGTAAGTGAATTGGATAAATATATTGTTGGGCAAGGGCAAGCCAAGAAATCGGTAGCCGTAGCGCTAAGAAATCGCTGGCGAAGTAAACAACTTTCATCCGAACTGAAAGAAGAAATTATTCCTAAAAATATTCTGATGATTGGTCCAACGGGGGTCGGAAAGACTGAAATCGCTCGAAGGCTGGCAAAGCTGGTGAATGCTCCTTTTGTAAAGGTTGAAGCAACTAAATTTACTGAGGTTGGTTATGTCGGCCGTGATGTTGAGTCGATGGTGAGAGATCTTGTTGAAACGGCCATCCGGATGGTAAAGCAGGAAAAAATATTAATTGTGAACGATAAGGCAAGAAAGCTGGCGAATGAACGTATCATTGAACATTTCATTCCCACCTCCAAGCGCGAATCACCTCGAAATCCTTTCGAAATGTTGTTTTCAGGCAGTAATCCAGGAGGTTCTGCCGGCGAACCACCTGTTGAAAAACAAGAGCCCGAATTTGCTGCGGGACGAGAATGGTGGAAAAAACGTCTCGAAAATGGAGAATTAGAGGAAGAATTAATCGAAATAACTGTTGAAGACAACTCTAATCCCATGCTTGGAATGTTTGCTGGTGCAGGCATAGAAGAAATGGGTATGAATATTCAAGATATGCTGGGAAGTTTTTTGCCAAAGAAGCAAAAGAAGCGTAAAGTCACAGTGGCTAATGCCCGTAAGATTTTTATTCAAGAAGAAGCGCAAAAGCTCATCGATATGGATGAGGTTGTAGCAAGTGCTATTAGTCTTGCTGAAAACTATGGGATTATATTTTTGGATGAAATCGATAAAATAGCGGGCCGGGGAGGGTCTTCGGGACCTGATGTTTCTCGTGAAGGTGTGCAGCGCGATATTTTGCCGATTGTGGAAGGGTCTACCGTTGTTACGAAACATGGATCGATTAAAACCGATCATATCTTGTTTATTGCTGCCGGTGCCTTCCATATCTCTAAACCGTCCGATTTAATTCCGGAACTACAGGGCAGGTTTCCGATAAGAGTTGAGTTAACGAACCTCTCGAAAGAAGATTTCAGGCAAATTCTGACGGAGCCGGCAAATGCTTTAATTATGCAATACATCTGCCTTCTAGAGACTGAGGGTATAAAAATTGAATTCTCAGAAGATGCTATTGATGAATTAGCAGAAATTGCATGTCAAGTTAATAATCAAACAGAAAATATTGGGGCAAGAAGGCTACATACAATTTTGGAAAAGCTTCTGGAGGATTTAGCTTTTGAAGCTCCTGATATAAGCGAAAAACATATTGTAATTGATCGCGCTTATGTCGCGGAGAAACTGAGTCATATTGTCGTTAATCAGGATTTAAGCCACTTCATTCTTTGAAATAAGGATTTTTAGTAAATACATCCGTAGCGATCGGTTAGTGAAGTTAGAGCACTATGTGTTGTTGTTTACTAGCATATTTATAGTAACTAGTTGATGAAAGGTAGGTAGGATATTGTGTTATCAATGTTAGAACGTACTCGTAAAATAAATAAACTGCTGCAAAAATCGGAAAATGTTGAATACGATGAGATTTCCCGTGTGCTTAGCAGTGTTATTAGTGCAAATGTATACATCGTTAGTAAAGAGGGAATTGTACTGGGTTATGCATTGCTGGATGACTTCGAATGTGATTTAATGCGGGATCGTGTGTTAACGCAAGGTCACTTTCCGGAACGTTATGTAGAGTGGCTATTAAAAATTAGCGATACTTCTCCGAATCTTCGACTTGAAAGTGGCTTGTGCACATTTAGCCAAGGTGTTGACTGTCTATTTAATGATAAATTTACTACAATTGTTCCGATCCATGGTGTTGGAGAACGTATTGGTACGTTAATTGTTGCTAAATTCCATGCCGAATTTACTGATGATGATTTGATTCTTGCTGAATATGGTGCAACTGTTGTCGGCATGGAGATTTTACGTGACCGTAGTGAGAAAATTGAGGAAGAGGCTCGTAAGAAAGCTACTGTGCAAGTAGCTTTAGGGACACTTTCTTATTCTGAATTAGAAGCGGTTATGCACATTCTAAGTGAGCTTGAAGGTAATGAAGGTTTGCTGGTTGCTAGTAAAATAGCAGACCGTGTTGGCATTACCAGATCTGTGATTGTAAATGCACTTAGAAAGTTTGAAAGTGCAGGCGTTATAGAATCTAAATCATTAGGTATGAAAGGCACGTACATTAAGGTCCTAAACGAACGATTATTGGATGAATTAAAAAGGCTAAAGAAATAATAGCAATAGTATTTAAAAATAAAAAATAAGTAGACCTCCTATGGCAGGAAGTATATGTGCTATAGGAGGTTTTTGTTTTCTTGTTTGCTGTGCGCGCAGTTGTCTCGTGCAACAGTTGTTTTATCTATTCCGGGGACACTAGTACTTTTGTCCCGCATTCTTAGTAGGACGGTCACTATTCGTGTTATATATTTGTTAAATCGCCAAATTTAAAAGGATTTTTATGCATTATGTAGAACTATGTTGAATGAAGTCACCATATATAATTTTAGCTTTACATATAATTTTTCTGGAGGGGTTACAGTGCTTCAAGCTTTATTATCTTCCCCTAAAGTAGCCGTTTTGGAACAGTCGCTTGCTGCAGCTTCACTTCGTCATAAAGTGATCAGTAACAATATTGCGAATGTCAATACACCTGGATTTAAGAAAAGCGAAGTTGCTTTTGAGAGTATGCTGCAAAACGCGCTAAGTGAGTCGAAGGTGAAGTTGACTATAACGAATGATAAACACATTTCAACCGTTAAACCATTGCTGCAGCTTGCACCTACGGTACATTCGGTCGATACTACTACGATGCGTACAGATGGCAATAATGTGGATATTGATATTGAAATGGCAGAGTTGGCAAAAAACAATATCTATTATAATGCAGTAGCACAACAACTTGGGCAGCATTTTTCTGGGCTGAAAACCGTTATTAATGGAGGGAGAAGTTAACAATGGGGATGTTTGATGCGATTAATGCAGCTGCATCGGGACTATCCGCGGAACGTTTGCGGATGGATGTTATTTCAAACAATATTGCTAATGTAAATACTACGCGTACAGCAGAAGGCGGAGCTTATCGTCGAAAAATCGTTGTATTTGAGCCTCGCTCCGGACAAACATCGTTTGCACAGGTTCTTGCACAACAAATGGATAATGGGCAAGGTGTTAAGGTTGTTGGGATTACGACAGACAACTCGCCGATGCGTAAGAACTATGACCCAAATCATCCTGATGCGGACCAAGAAGGATATGTAGAAATGCCTAATATTAATATCGTTTCTGAGATGGTTGACATGATTACGGCCACCCGTGCTTATGAAGCAAATGTTACCACTGTTAACGCGGCGAAGAGTATGGCTTTAAAAGCTTTGGAAATAGGAAAATAGTGAGGAGTAGTTAGATGCAGATAGAACCTCTAAAATTATTTCCGGTGAATGCAACGAATGCAGTGAAGAATCTTGAGGTTAACAAACCTGTCAATGCTGATAGTGTTGATTTTTCTCAGTTTTTGCGTGATGCTTTGGGAAGTGTTAATAGTTTGCAGCTTCAAGCTGAAAAAGCTTCTATAGATTTGGCTGCAGGAAAAGTCGAAGATGTTTCACAGGTTATGGTCGCCACCGAAAAAGCTAGTGTTGCTTTACAGCTAACGATGCAGGTGCGTAATAAAGTTGTTGAGGCGTATCAGGAAATTATGCGTATGCAAGTGTAAGGTAATACTTTGTGATCAAGTGAAAGGGTGGAGACGATGGCCGACTGGAAAGAGCAGTCTCTGCGCTTTTGGCAAAAGTTGGGTGTGAAGGAACGGTATTTGATTATTGGATCTTCGGTGTTGCTCTTTATTGCCATTATGGCATGGAGTTACTGGTGGGGAGGAAAACCGGATCTTGTTCCTTTATTTACCGGGATGGAAGCTAGAGACGCAGGTGAAGTAGCAGCAAAACTTAAGGAATTGAAAATTACATATGAACCTCAAGAAACTGCGAATGGTACGGCTATTTTAGTACAGGCAAAAGACGTGCATCGAGTTCGCCTAGAACTTGCGAGTCAGGGTTTGCCACGCGGTTATAAAGGGTTCGAAATTTTTGATCAAAATAAGTTTGGGGTTACTGAATTTCAAAACAAAGTATATTTTTTACAAGCTTTGCAAGGTGAGTTGACTAGGACAATAGAACAAATGGCTGAAGTGGAAAAGGCTAGGGTGCATATCGTTTTACCGGAAGATAGTTTATACAAAAAGAATGAAAAACCGGCAACGGCTTCGATTATGCTTAAGTTACGTCCATCTGCGCAGTTGAATAAACAGCAGATCAAGGGGATTGTTAATTTGGTTGCGCATAGCATTCAGGGACTGAAACCTGAAAATGTTACGATTATTGATAACCTTGGACGAATACTTAATGAATTGCCGGAAAACGAAATGTCCGGTGCTGTTACCCTGACGCAATTAGAGATGACGAAAAAAGTCCAAGAAGATTTGCAGAAAAATGTCCAATCATTATTGGATCAAGTTCTTGGATCGGGTAAAGCAGCAGCCCGTGTGAGTGTTGAATTGAATTTTGACCAGCGAACCGTAGATCGTCAAGTGTTTGAACCCGTTGTGGATGATAAGGGAATTATTCGAAGCTCGCAGGAATCAAATGAAAGTTATAGTGGCAACTCCATGAATCCAGGCGGTCCTGCTGGCACAGCTTCTAACATTCCTGGTTATGTAGCTGGTAATAATAACCAATCTAACTATGAGAAAAAAGAAGTTACTAGGAACTTTGAAATTAATGAAACTAAAGAAAAAATCATTTCATCTCCAGGGGCTATTAGGAGGCTAACGGTAGCGGTTTTAGTGGATGAAAATATCAATAAAGCTCAGCAAGACAGTATTGCGAAAACTGTTTCTTCGGCCATTGGACTTAATACCGCTCGTGGTGATGTTGTTTCAATTGAGAGTATTCCATTTAGTACTGAACTTGCAAATAAACAGTTGCGTGAAGAACAAGAATTTGCCAGACAGCAAAGTCAAGCCTTTTGGTTAAAAGTCGCTTTGGCAGTCGTTGTATTAGTTTTAGTGATGTATGCAGTCCGCATGTATATGAAACGTAAAGAGGCAGAACGTGAGGCTGCTATGCTTGCTGAGATTCCAGTTGATCAGCCTGAAGTGATGGACCCTAAAACGGTTCCTCTGTCTCAAGAAGAAAAAGAGCGTGCGAGTGAACGAGAAGCCATTGAAAAAATGGCGAAATCCAAACCTGAAGATGTCGCGCAGTTGATAAAAGTCTGGCTGGCTGAAGAATAAAAATTTGTAGGTGGCGTAATGTATCATTCCAATGAATTAACAAATAAGCAGAAGGCCGCGATATTGTTGATTGCTTTAGGGCCGGAAATTTCTGCACAAATTTTTAAACATTTGCGTGAAGATGAAATCGAAAAACTTACGTTGGAAATTGCTAATCAGAGAAAAGTGTCCCAGGAACAACGTGAAAAAGTGATTGAAGAATTTCATCAAATGGCAATGGCTAAAGAATATTTGTCCTCTGGCGGATTAGATTATGCTCGTGAGGTGCTTGAAAAGGCATTAGGATCAGAAAAAGCGGTTTCGATTATTAATCGCTTGACATCTAGTTTGCAAATTCGGCCATTTGATTTTGCGCGAAAGACCGATCCTTCGCAATTATTAAATTTTATTCAAAATGAACATCCTCAGACTATTGCATTGATTATGGCCTACTTACATCCAGATCAGTCAGCGGCGATTATTTCTGCTTTGTCGCCCGACAGGCAGGTTGAAGTTGCAAAACGGATAGCGACTATGGATCGTACTTCACCCGATGTTCTTAAAGATGTAGAAAGAATACTTGAACGAAAGCTTTCTTCTCTGGTTACTCAAGACTTTACTGCCGCTGGTGGTGTGGAATCCATCGTAGAAGTGTTAAATCGCGTTGACCGTACTACAGAACGGACAATTATAGAAAATCTGGAAGTTCAAAATCCGGAATTAGCGGAAGAAATTAAACGCAGAATGTTTGTCTTTGAAGATATTGTTATGTTGGATGACCGCTCGTTGCAGCTTGTTTTACGTGAGATTGAGTCTAAGGATTTGGCACTTGCGCTTAAAGCGGCATCTGGA
The DNA here is from genome assembly GCA_946407015.1 of uncultured Selenomonadales bacterium. Classification (GTDB taxonomy): domain Bacteria; phylum Bacillota; class Negativicutes; order DSM-1736; family Dendrosporobacteraceae; genus CAMJML01. The sequence continues at coordinate 71,469 of CAMJML010000005.1, forward strand.
GAAGTTGCTGGAAAAGTTTACAAAAACATGTCAAAACGTGCTTCGGAAATGCTGCGTGAAGAAATTGAATATATGGGTCCAGTAAGAATTCGTGATGTTGAAGAAGCACAACAAAAAATTGTAAATGTGATTAGACGCCTCGAAGAGTCAGGTGAAATCGTAGTTTCACGTGGTAAAGGGGACGAGATTATTGTCTAGAATTTTAAAGAGCGTTGCGATGCGCGATGCACCAAGGGTGATTAACAGCGTTCCGGCGCCACCACCCATTGTGGAAGTAAAAGCAGATAATACAGCACTGCTTCTGCAAGCTCAGGAATTGCTTGATGAAGCTCGTGGACAAGCTGCTAAGTTAATAGCTGATGCTGAGGCTGAAGTTAAAGAAAAATTAGCAGCAGCGGAAACCGAAAGCGAGTTGCTTAAGCAGCAAGCTCGTGAAAATGGATTTCAGCAAGGCTATGATGAGGGCTTTGAAAAGGGCCAGCAATCTGCTTTGGAAGAAATGAAAGGTATGATCGCTGAAGCTGTGGGGAAAAGTGAGCAAATCATTGCGATGGCTGAACGAGAAGCCCAAGCCAGCGTCTTGGCGGCTGAGAGGCAGATTATTGAGCTTTCACTTTCGATAGCCCGTAAGATTTTAGCTCGTGAACTTGAAGAGAATCCTATGGTTGTATTGCCTATAGTAAAAAAAGCGTTAGAAAAAGTAAGAGATCAGGAACAAATTGTTATCAGAGTCAATCCGTCTGATTATGAGCTTGTATTGCAGGCAAAAAGAGATTTGCAGATGATCTTGGGACAAGAACAATCATTAGTAGTATCCCATGATCATACGATTGACGCGGGAAGCTGTATGGTGGAAAGCTCTAATGGCACTGTTGATGCAAGAGTTAGTACACAATTTTCCGAACTAGAAAAAGTCCTGCGGGAAATTATGCCATGATTAATTTTGATATGAGCAAGTATTTGTCTGTAGTTCAGCAAACTGAGTCTATAAAAATGAATGGTAAAATTACGCAAATTATCGGATTGGTTATTGAATCACAAGGCCCTAATGTCAATCTCGGTGAATTATGCTATGTATGTCCGCGCAGCTCCCAGGGGGAAATGATACCGGCAGAAGTTGTTGGCTTTAGGCAAAATCGAGTGCTACTAATGCCTATCGGTGAAATGCAAGGAATCGGCCCAGGCTGTGAAGTGATTGCTGCTCAGCGGCTCTTGAAAGTTACTGTTGGCCGGCAGCTACTCGGTCGAATATTGGATGGGGTAGGGAACCCTATTGATGGAAAAGGTCCGCTGATATCAAATTTGCAGTACCCTCTTACCTCGATTCCTCCAAATCCTTTATCGCGGCGACGGATTTCCGAAAAGCTTTCTGTTGGTGTCAGAGCCATTGATGGGCTGTTGACAATGGGAAAAGGACAGCGGATAGGAATAATGGCCGGTAGCGGTGTTGGCAAGAGTACCTTATTAGGTATGATTGCACGCAATACTAATGCTGATATTAGTGTAATCGCGCTGGTTGGTGAAAGAGGACGTGAAGTAAGAGAGTTTATTGAGAGAGACTTAGGAGAAGAAGGGTTAAAACGCTCTGTTGTGGTTGTTGCAACATCGGATCAGCCAGCATTGGTACGCATAAAGGGAGCAATGACTGCGACTGCCATTGCAGAATACTTTCGCGATCAAGGCTTGGATGTCATTTTAATGATGGATTCAGTTACGCGTTTTGCAATGGCGCAGCGTGAGGTTGGACTTACTATCGGGGAACCGCCGGCAACCAGAGGTTACACTCCTTCTGTATTTGCAATGTTGCCTAAGCTGTTGGAACGAGCCGGTACAGGAGAACAAGGCTCTATAACCGGTATTTACACGGTACTGGTTGACGGTGATGACATGAATGAACCGATTGCTGATGCTGTTCGCAGTATTCTTGATGGGCACGTAGTGTTATCGCGTCAAATTGCGGCACAAAATCATTATCCGGCTATCGATATTCTTAACAGTGTTAGCAGGGTAATGCTTGAAATTGCGGAAACGCGTCACTACCAAGCTGCGCAAAAGTTGCGATCTGCTATGGCCACTTACCGTGAGGCGGAAGATTTAATTAATATCGGAGCTTATGTAAGTGGAAGTAATCCCGAGATCGATCGAGCGATTGCGGTGATTGACTCAATAAAGAAATTTCTAAGGCAAGAAGTATACGAAAGAAATTCGTTGGACAATACCGTAGAAGAACTGATTGGCTTGGTTTCATGAATGAATATAAATGGCGGAGTTGAGGTAATTCATGAAAAAGTTTAAATTTCGCCTCGAAGCTTTATTAAAAGTTCGTCAAATGCAAAAAGAGCAAGCTGAGATTAATTTTGCCACAGCTACTGCCAAATATCTTTCTGAAAAAGGTAAAATGAGTCGTTTGGAAGAACAATTAACGTCTAATATCGAAACGTTCAGTCAGTTCCAAAAGCAGTGTTTGAATATCGAAAAGATTAAGAGCCATCATAATTATCTTTTTAAGCTAAAGAATGAACTTGTTCAGCAAAAAGAAATCTTATTACAAGCCGAGATGGAACAAAAAAAAGCCTTGCAGGCATTGGAAAATGCAATGAAAAACTTGAATATTATTGAAAAGTTAAAAATAAAACGGTTGACACAGTATAAGTCGGAAATATTGCAGGCAGAGCAGCAGTACCTTGATGACTTGGGGATTCAAGTATATACGCGACGGGTGAGGTGAGCATATGAGTGGGATAGATAGAGTATTACAACGGATTAATAGTATTGAGCAACGATTTGGTAAAAGTCAAATCGCAAAAAACAATGAATTTAACCAGATATTCAATGACGCTATTAATAACTCTTTAACGACCTCAATATCATCAAAAACGGCAACTCCGGCTGAAGTTACGAACATTATTAATAGTTCAGCACGGAAATATGGATTAGATCCCAAGCTTATTGCCGCTGTTGCTAAAAATGAATCCAATTTTGATCCTAATGCAGTGTCATCTGCCGGGGCAGTTGGAATTATGCAGCTAATGCCCGAAACAGCTAAAGCTTTAGGTGTACATAATTTGTATGATCCTCAGGAAAATGTTGACGGTGGAGCAAAATATCTCAAAGAACTTTTGACTACCTTTCATGGTGATGTTACTAAAGCTGTAGCTGCGTATAATGCTGGACCGCAAGCGGTAATGAACCATAATGGCATACCACCTTACAAAGAAACCCAAGCATATGTTGGAAAAGTCTTGCAACAATATCGCCAAAATCAATAGTATGCTAGAAGGTAGGTAGGTTTTATGGCTCAAGATAATAAAAAGAAGGAAGTTAATTCTAAAGAAGTTAATGCGCTTAGTGCTAGTACGAAAAAACCTTCTCGTAACATTCTTAAGATTGTTATGATTGTATTGGTATTACTCATGCTGTGTGCAACGGGGTTTGCTGTTGGCGTTTATTTGAAGTTCATTGATCTGCAGGGTATAGCCGAAAGATGGAAACTCTATGATGTCCCGGTTGTGGGACAATACTTTTCAAAACCACAAATGAATTTTGAACCGGTGCCTATTGATGATCAGACTTCTACTCAAATCACACCGCCCGTAATTCAGAATTCAGGACAAGCTCCCCTCGCAGCAAATGCACAGACCGTTAATCCTATGCCTACAGTAATTGATCCAGAGAAAGAAAAGCTTGATAAAGCTAAACGGCAAGAAGACAATAAACGGATTGCTAGATTAGCCCGTTTATACGGATCGATGAAACCTGAAGAGGCTGTAGCTGTCCTAAATCAACTAAATGACAATGATGTTATCGCTATACTCAATAAAATGGAGGAAGAACAGGTTTCAAAAATTTTATCCCGTATGGATGCAAATCGGGCAGCCAGGCTTACTGAACTCATTCTCAGAGGGCAAATCATTACAAATTGAAGCAAATTTATTGAAAGGAGGTGATGATATGAATACAGCGATACCTATAGCCAATCCTGCAAAAAGCACTGCTGATGCGGCTCGTAGCAACGAATTTGCAAATATGAGTGGAAGCGAGCAAGGACAGAGTTTTAGTAAGACGATGGACGCAGCTATGGCGAAAAAACCAGATGAAAAAAGTCAGGGCTTTAGGAAAAAGGACTCAACCAGTTTTGATCAGGACGTACTGGAAGACAAAGAGCAAGTTAACAATCATTTAGCGTTGCCATTGGTCATGCCATTTACACCGTTTCTTTCTGTGGTGCCTCAAGTTACGCAAATGGTACGAAATTCTAACCAGACAGTATTTTCTGATACGGCAATGAAATCTGACAATACCGGTATCCAAGTGCAGCCATTTAGCCTTAAAAAAGCAAATTGGACTGTGGATAAGCTGGGAGGGGCTGAAAGTCAAGACGGTGAGCTTTCTGAAATGCTTAGTCCTGCTCCGATTGATAATCTATCAATCGCTAGTCAACCCAATAATTTTATGATTGATTCCAGGTCTAATCGAACGAATGCTGCCAGTAAATCAGCAGAAAGCACTGCTTCTAATGATGGACCTATGCTTAGCGTGTTAGCTGGTGAAGAAGGGGCAATACCCAATCATTTGAAAAGTAACAATGGAAAAACATCGCAGAACACACCAGATTCCATGGAACAGAAAAATACTGTACTATCAAAAACTGACCCTTTGTCTTTTTCAGATGATCCCACAAACATGATGCTTGAAAGTGATGTGCCATCGACTAAGCAACGTAAGTTCAATTCAGCAAATTCTATGAATCTAGTTGCTGATTCCGAAAAAACTGAGAAGGTGGCGGAGAGAAACTTAGCTGATAGTACCATTTTGATGGAAAGTAAATTCAAGATGGAAAAAAAGGATAGTCCTGAAGCCGGCTTCGTAATGGAAGACAACACAGCAAACAATGAGCCTCATATGACGGTGAAGGATAGTGCTTCTAAACAGCCAGAAAATGTATTTGCCGACATCTTACAGCAGCGTACAGCGATAAGTGGCCATAAAACAGAAGTAGTACACAATCGCCCGGCAACTTCCCAATTTGTCCAAGACACACATAATATTACGGCACAAATTGTTGAGCAAGCACACTTGGTCAAGGATAGTCAGGAAACTCAAATGATCATTAAACTAAAGCCTGAACATTTAGGCGAGTTAACCTTAAAAGTAAGTGTTAACGCTGGTGTAGTCAATGCGAGTTTTCACTCCGATAATGTAGAAGTACGCAATGTTATCGAAGCCTCTTTGACACAATTAAAGCAAGAAATGTCCAATCAAGGTTTGAAAGTTGATAATGTGGGAGTCTATGCAGGTCTTGGCCAGTTTTTATCAAACGGACAACGTGAAGCACCTCAGCAGCCAATCGTGAAGTTTAAAAATAAACGCGCAGGGGAAGAGGCTTTTGATGAATCAGAACAGGTAATTATCCAGTCCCAAACGACTAGTGACACTGGGGTTGATTATCGGATTTAAGGATGTGAGAATATGGCAACGGTGAATAATGTTTACAACACCAGCAATACCTCTGGAACTTCTACCCGGCAGGCAAATGATGAGTTGGGAAAAAATGATTTTCTAAAACTTCTTGTTACGCAGCTTCGATATCAAGATCCAATGAAGCCTATGGAGGATAAAGAATTTATTGCTCAAATGGCTCAGTTTTCCAGCCTTGAACAAATGCAGAACATGAATTCGGCACTTCTCACTGCACAGGCGAGTTCCTTAATTGGCAATCGGGTTACATGGAATGATGATGTGACGAATGCCGAAAAGACAGGGATTGTTGTCGGCGTGAATATGGTATCCGGCCAACCTAAATTGGTTATCTATTCAGATGTGGCCATCGCAGATGGAAAACTGCAATCTGATGATAATCTGATAGGCAAAACCGTTAAATGGCTGGATGATCAAGATGTTGAGCATACGGGTGTAGTTAGAGATATTAAGACGGTCGATGGAAAACACAATCTTATTATTGATGAAGAAATTAAGAATCAGTCAAAAACGGTTAACGTTACAGTTGAATTGAGTAAGACGAAAAATTTGGCTGTAGAGAGCAGATTGGATCTTGCTAAGGTTACTGATATCGGGTTGCATACCTAACAACCTAGTAAGGATGGATTTAGTATGAGTGATAATCGTATCTATTTACAACAACCATTTAATATCCAGCCTGGCAAGAGTCAGGCAAACATAAAATCTGGACTACCGGCTGCGGGAACTAAATCATCAGAAACTTTCCAGAATGTTTTACAGCAAGAGTTAGGGGTGAAATTTTCCCAGCACGCTTTACAACGCTTGCAGAGCCGGGATATTAAAATGGGACCTGCCGAAATAACTAAACTCAATACTGCTGTTGAAAAAGCAGCTCAAAAAGGGGCAAGAGAATCGTTAATTTTGATGAATGATCTAGCGCTGGTAGTAAGTGTAAAGAACAAAACAGTTATTACCGCTATGGACGGTACCAGTATGAAGGATAATGTATTTACGAATATTGATAGTGCGGTCATTGTTTAGGGCTGGACCTCTTTAGGAAGCCCAAACTGCTGAGTGAATGATGCAGTTTACATTTTGAATATCATTAAGGGGGCAATTTATTATGATGCGTTCATTATTTTCCGGTATTTCCGGTTTGCGTAATCACCAAACCCGTATGGATGTAATCGGCAATAATATTGCGAATGTCAATACTGTTGGATTTAAAGCAAGCCGTGTTAATTTTCAGGACATGCTCAATCAAACGATTCAAGGCGCTTCAAGCGGACAAGGCAATCTTGGCGGTACAAACCCTATACAAGTCGGGCTTGGAATGGGTTTAGCCAGTATTGACACCTTATTTACCGATGGTAGTACACAGCCTACAGGAAAACAGACAGACTTAGCAATATCCGGAGCTGGTTTCTTTGTTTTATTTGACGGACTGAATAAGGTGTATACAAGAGCAGGAAACTTTGATTTTGACAATCAAGGCAACTATTTAGTGCCTGGTACAGGCTATAAAGTAATGGGGTATATGGCTGATGCCAACGGAGTTATCGATCCCAAGCAAGAAGCTCAGCCCATAACAATTCCAGTAGGGTCGTCAATGGCTGCTAAACCGTCTACAAAGATTGTTTATGCTAATAATCTATCCGGTGATGCTGCAAATGGCACTACGGTTCCAGCCTCTATTACGGTGTATGATAGTAAAGGCGCTGCTCATAAAGTCTCAGGCTCTTTTGTAAAACAGGCAACACCTGATAATACCTGGACATTTACCGTAACAGGTGTGACTGCACCTGATAATACAACTGAGGCGGTCACCCCGTCTCCCGCAGTTTATACACTTACTTTTGATAATGAAGGCAAATTCAGCAGTGTTAATCCGGCAACTGGCTTTACTTTTACTCCCGCTGGAACAGCAGCCGGCGCAGCCAATGTAACTATTACCCCCAACTTTGATAATTTAACCCAATTTGCTGGCGAGTCGACTGTTCAAGCAGTTGATCGTGACGGCTATCCTTCAGGTACTTTAGAACAAACGACTATTGATGGTACTGGCACGATCATTGGGAAATTTAGCAATGGTCAAACCCAGAGTTTAGCGCAGGTATGCCTTGCTATCTTTAATAACCCGGCAGGCTTAACCAAGGTTGGAGACAATATGTATATAAAATCCAACAACTCTGGTGAGGAACAAATCGGTATTTCCGGTTCTGGTGGACGAGGTGGATTTATTCCAGGGTCACTGGAAATGTCAAATGTTGATTTAGCGCAAGAATTTAGTAATATGATTATTACCCAACGTGGTTTCCAGGCGAATTCTAAGATTATCACTGCCACCGATGAAATGCTGCAAGATCTAACTAATCTTAAACGTTAATATTAATGGGGGGAGTTCCCTCCCCCCATTAATAGAATTAATTGGAGGAAAGCTATGATAAGGGTTACAAGACTGAAATGTAATGATGACTTCATTCTTAACGCTGAGCTCATCGAAACAATAGAGGAAACACCAGATACCGTGATTACCCTTACATCAGGGAAAAAGCTAATTGTTGAGGAAACCATGGATGAAATTGTGCGTAGAGTGATGGAGTACAGAAGGGCTATTTTTCGTAATTTCAGGTAAGTCAATTCGCAAATCGACATTTGCTGTTATAGATTTGATCCGACATGTTTGTCAATGGTTGAGCATAACTATAATTAATTTCTTCTTATATAGATTCATCTTAAGATAATGATGATCCAGCTATAGTTTCTATCAAAGTAATATGAAAAAAATAATAACCAGTATAGCAGGACGCTTATAATGTGGAGGTGTTGGTAGTTGGCTGACGGCGAAAAAAAATTCCCGCTCACGCTCATTGTGGGAATGATCGTTTTTGGTCTTTTGTTGGCAGGGGGGGTCTCTTATTTCATTGCTACTAAAATTGTAGCTGATAAAGCATCGGTGGATAATAAAGGTGCCCATGAACCTGGTATTTTTATTAAGTTAGGCGATGCCAAAGATGGGCTCATCCTAAATATCGGCGGAGTCAATAGTGGACGTTTTCTTAAAATAGGTATTATCATTGAGCTGAAGCCTGATAAAAAGGAAGTAGCTGCGACAGGGAAAATGCCGTCACCGACCGAAATCAAGGTCTTAGATACAGTTGTGCAGTTGCTGCGCTCGCAAAAAGTTGAGGATTTTGATCCTGCCAAGCAGGAACAATTAAAAGAAGTCATTAAGCATGAGGTTAATAAATCCCTAGGGGAAGAACGTGTTTATGAGGTATACATTACCAACTTTGTACTGCAGTAAACATGTAGATTAGCTATTTTAAAAGAAGTATAATGAATGGTGTGGAAGGAGGGAGAAGTTTGTCAGGGTCCGATGTGATGTCGCAATCTGAAATTGATGATTTGTTATCAGCATTATCTACCGGTGTTGTATCAGCAGAAGAAATGAAAGTCGAACAAAAGCAGCGCAAAATAAAAGTATATGACTTTAAACGCCCTGATAAGTTTTCGAAAGACCAAATTCGCACGTTGTACATGCTGCATGAGAATTTTGCCCGTCTTTTAAATACTTACCTTTCAGCACATCTAAGAGCGCTTGTACATATTAATGTTGCATCTGTTGATCAGTTAACTTATGAGGAATTTATTCGCTCTTTGCCGAATCCAAGTGTAATTGGGATTTTCAATATGCGTCCCTTAAAAGGGAATGTAATCCTAGAGCTAAATCCCAATATTGTGTTCTCAATTATTGATCGATTATTTGGTGGACCCGGATTGCCTCCTGCTAAGCCGCGCGCGCTGACTGATATCGAAGAAGCAATTGTGCGCAGAGTGATCAATAAAGCCTTGGAAGCTTTTCAGGAAGCCTGGAAACAGGTTGTTGTCATAGAGCCGCGTTTGGATGCAATTGAGACCAATCCGCAGTTTACGCAAATAGTACCTCCCAATGACATGGTTGTTATTATTACTTTGCAAACAAAAATTGGTCAAGTAGAAGGTTTAATCAATATTTGTATACCCTATCTCGTTCTTGAACCTATCATGTCTAAATTGACAACGACTTTTTGGGTTGCATCCTCAATATCCAAGCAAGACAATCCCGAACATATTCTTGCGCTACAGAAAAAGTTAGAAAAGACATTAATTCCTATGGTTGTTGAGCTTGGTCAAATTACTGTTAAGGTACAAGAGTTACTGGAACTAGCTGTGGGGGATGTTTTGCAGCTTGAGACCAGAGTTGACAATGATTTGAGTATTATTGTCGGACATAAGGAAAAATTTCGTTGTAAACCAGGTGTTTCCGGCAAAAAGGTTGCGGTACAAATATCACAAATAATTACGGAAGGAGATGACAATGATGAGTGATGGCTTTCTATCTCAAGAAGAAATAGATGCATTATTGCGTGGAGAACCTGCCACAACTACTCCTTCTGCTCCGAACATTTCCGATATGGAAAAGGATGCTCTTGGCGAAATCGGAAATATATCAATGGGGAGTGCGGCAACAACCTTATCGGTTTTACTAGGACGGAGAGTCTCTATTACTACGCCACGTGTCGCTGTTGCAACATTGAAAGAAATACAAAATAAATACCCGCTTCCTTATTTGGTTATTGAGGTAGGCTATACCCAAGGAATTATAGGTACTAATTTATTAGCTATGCGTGAGCAGGACGCTCTAATTATAGCAGATCTTATGATGGGTGGCGATGGTACCAATCCGCCTACGCAACTTAATGAATTGTATATGAGTGCTGTTGGCGAGGCCATGAATCAGATGATGGGATCTGTTGCCACTTCAATGTCAACGGTGTTTAAGAAAAAAATTGATATTTCTCCACCCAATGTAAATCTTGTTGACTTTGCTACCGATAGCTCTATTACGAATGCTGTTTCGCCAGATGAACCGCTCGTTAAAGTCGCATTTCGCATGGAAGTCGAAGATTTAATTGATAGTGAGATTATGCAAATTCTACCGATAAACATCTCTAAAGATATGGTTGAGAATTTGATGACAGCAGTGCAAGCATCGGTGACTCCTGCCGCTCCTAAAGCTAGCGCTCCGCTGCCACCAAAAGAACAGCCTAGTACGGCTTATGCACAGCAATCGGCAACAGTCACTCCAATGAAGAAACCTGTACAAAATGTAGCGGTTCAGCCAGTTCAGTTTGCTCCTTTGTCGCCCACAACCATACCGGTTGCCGATACGAACATTAATTTGATCTTAGATGTACCCCTGCAGGTTACGGTTGAACTCGGGAGAACCAAAAAATTAATTCGCGAAATATTAGAGCTTGCACCAGGATCAGTTGTCGAACTAGACAAACTTGCAGGTGAGGCTGTCGATATCTTGGTTAATGGAAAACTGATTGCCAAAGGTGAAGTCGTTGTGATTGATGAAAACTTTGGTGTTAGGATAACGGATATCGTTAGTCCTTTAGAGCGTGCGACTAGTTTACAATAGCTTATATAAACTCAAGATACTTAGGTAGAAGAGATAAGGAGAGAGAATGAATGGGTATTAAGGTAATGGTTGTTGATGATGCTGCTTTTATGAGAATGATGATAAAAGATATTTTAACAAAAAATGGTTATGAAGTAGTTGGTGAGGCTGAGAACGGACTAAAAGCGATAGAGAAGTATCATGAATTGAAGCCGGACTTAACTACTATGGACATTACCATGCCTGAAATGGATGGGATTGCTGCTGTAAAGGAAATAAAAAAGGCTGATCCAGGAGCAAAGATTATTATGTGCAGTGCCATGGGACAGCAAGCTATGGTTATTGAGGCTATTCAGTCTGGAGCGCGTGATTTTATTGTTAAACCTTTTCAGCCTGATCGTGTGTTAGAGGCTGTTAGAAAAGCAGTTGGCTAAGCTGGTTTATGCGTAGCAAATATGTCTTAACAGGTCTCTTATTATTTCTTTACATTTTTAGCTTGCCATTATATGGGGCTGCACAAGAAAACTCAACAGAGTATTTAAAATATCAAGAACCACAGTCCCAGGTTTCAGCAACATCATCCTGGTTATCTACGATAACCTATATAATATCATTATTAGTAACTTTTGCTGCGGTTATCTGTCTTGCATTTTTTACTTCTCGGTTTCTAGGGAAAAAACTAGGAGGTTTCTCTTCCCATCATGGCAATAAGGTTATTGCTACGTTGCCGCTTGGCAATAACCGCGCCATCTATGTTGTAGAAGTTGCTGGAAAATTTTTAGTGCTTGGTGTTACTGATCAGAGTATCACGTTGCTTCAAGAAATAACGGATAAAGCGGAAATCGAAAAGATGTATTTGTTGGGTCAGCCTAATTCTGAGCAGGACCAATTTCAAAATGTATTTCAAAGACATCTTGCATCTTTGCAACAAATCTCGCAGAAAACGCCACTGAATTTTGAGAGTCGTAAGCAGGATAATGGTCATGAGAAGAGGTAAGACAGTGCATAAACAACAATATGCTGTTGTGATCCTCACAGCATTATTGCTAATATTTGGTGTTTCAACAACAATTGCGGCACCTTTAGTTCCTATCCCGAGTGTTAATGTTGGCGTTGAAGCTGCCAATAATCCCAAGGACGTTGCTTTAAGTTTGCAGATCCTTTTGACGTTAACTATTTTATCCCTTGCGCCTTCTATTTTAATTATGATGACATCATTCATCAGGATTATTGTTGTTTTATCTTTTTTGCGCAGTGCTTTGGCGACGCAGCAAATGCCGCCGAATCAGGTGCTTATAGGACTAGCTTTGTTTTTAACTTTCTTTACAATGTCACCGTACTTAGATCAGGCAAATCAAAATGGTCTTCAACCATATCTTAATGGCGCGATTACCCAAGAGGCTGCAATCACTGAAAGTTTAAAACCAATGAGAGAATTTATGTTTAAACAAACCCGTGAAAACGACTTGGCTTTATTTGTTAATTTATCAGAAGCACCTCGCCCCAATTCACCGGATGATGTTGCTACAACGACTTTAATTCCTGCATTTGTGATTAGTGAGCTGAAAACAGCTTTTCAAATTGGCTTTATGATTTATATACCGTTCATTGTTATTGATATGGTTGTTGCAAGTACGCTAATGTCGATGGGAATGATGATGGTGCCTCCAGTGATGATTTCATTACCGTTTAAGATTTTACTCTTTATTCTTGTCGATGGTTGGCACCTAATTATTAAATCATTGATTGATAGCTTTCATTAGAGGAGGATGACCTTGTCAGGCGATTATGCAGTCCAAATGGGAAGAGAAGCTTTGACTATGGTTATGCTTGTGGCAGCACCTATGTTAGGGCTGGGTCTTATCGTTGGCCTCTTAGTAAGTATTTTTCAAGCAACCACTCAAATCCAGGAACAAACCCTTGCTTTTATTCCGAAAATAATAGCAGTCTTTGTTGCAATCTTAATTTTTGGTCCATGGATGCTTAGTCTTGTAGTCGACTATACACGTAATATTTTTCTAAGTTTGCCTCAAATGGTTAGATAGCTAGGTGGTGCACTTTGGATTTATTTACTGCAATACAGACATCACTCGGTTTTTTTTTATTAATTTTTGTTCGCATTAGTGGCATCTTTATTATGGCTCCTGTTTTTGGCAGCCGGAATATTCCTGTTATGATCAAAGCAGGATTATCATTGATTATTTCTTTAATTCTTTTTCCAATGTTCTTTCAATCCAATATTACTGTGCCTGAGCACGTCATTTTGTATGCCATCATGCTGACTAGTGAATTAATTGTTGGCTGGATAATCGGATTTGTAAGTTCTTTAGTGTTTTCTGGTGTCCAGATGGCTGGACAATTGTTGGATACCCAAGTCGGATTTGGGATTGTCAACATTCTGGATCCTCAATCGGGACAACAAGTGCCGCTAATCGGAAATTTTAAATATATTCTCGCACTATTGGTATTTTTAATAACCAATAGTCATCATTTATTACTTACAGCGCTATTTAATAGCTTTAAAATCATTCCTATTTCGGGTGTTGTTTTTAATAAAGCAATCACTGAACTTATTATCAATATGGTATGGGGAATTTTCACCATTGCCATAAAGATTAGTTTGCCGGTTTTAGTTGCCATTATCCTTACTGATGTAGCACTCGGAATTCTTGCGCGAACTATGCCACAAATGAATATTTTTGTAGTGGGTGTGCCGGGCAAAATTATTGTCGGCATTTTTGTTCTATCACTAGCATTACCGTTTTACATTCTTTTTTTGGAAGTGGCTTTTAATGGTATGTACAATGACATTTACCGAATTTTATCGGTCCTCAGATGAGTTTGTGCAAGTAAGGCAGTGTAGTCTGAATACATTTGACTTGCAGCTTTTTAATGGGGAAAAAACAGAAGAGGCGACACCCAAACGCAAAGAAGAAGCTCGTAAAAAGGGACAGGTTGCAAAAAGTGTAGAAATTAACTCTGCGTTTGTGATTTTGGCTGCGTTTCTTGCACTTAAGGTCATCGGCGTATTTATTTATGATGAACTTGCCGGTTATATGCGCTTTATTTATACTAGTTTTCCGATCCAAGACTTTACTATTCAATCTGTGAAGATGTTGTTTTTTAATTTTGCTATTATTTTTTTAAAAACAGCATTGCCAATTATGTTTGCAATTTTAATTACATCATTGTTAATTAATTTCTTTCAAGTGGGTTTTAATTTTTCAACCGAGCCACTCCTTCCTCAATTGGATCGGTTGAATCCGCTAAGTGGATTTAAAAGGATATTTTCTAAACGGTCATTAGTAGAATGCCTGAAGGCAATATTCAAAATTATGATCATTGGATATTTTATTTATAATTTTATTGGACATGAAACTGAGCAGCTTCCTAAATTAATTGGAGCTGAACTGTCTGACTCGTTAAGAATGACGGCTATGCTGATTTTGGATTTAGTTTTTCAGATTAGTGGCGTGATGCTGGTCTTAGCGGCACTGGACTTTTTTTATCAACACTGGGAGCATAATCAAAGTTTGAAAATGAGTAAGCAAGAAATTAAAGAAGAATATAAACAGACAGAAGGTAACCCTCAAATTAAGGGTAAGATTAAAGAGCGTCAGCGGGCTATGGCAATGCGGCGGATGATGCAGGAAGTGCCTAAAGCAGACGTTGTTGTAACAAATCCTACTCACTTTGCTGTGGCTTTGAAATATGACAATACAATGGCTGCTCCGATGGTCATTGCCAAAGGTCAAGATGTTGTGGCAATGAGGATTAAAGATTTAGCGAAGGAGCATCGGATTGCTATTGTGGAGAACAAACCGCTAGCCAGGGCTTTATATGGAAGCACGGAGGTTGGTGATATTGTACCTCCGGAGTTATATAAATCAGTCGCGGAAGTGCTTGCTTATGTTTATAGATTGAAGAAGCGACTTTCTTAACTAAAATTTAAATTGTTAATTTGATGAGGAGCGAATAATTTGGCTACACCAACAACATCATTTGGGGCATTAAAAAAATATAGTGATATTCTTGTAGCTTTGGCAATCATTACAATCGTTGTTATGATGATTATTCCGCTTCCAGCATTTTTACTGGATTTACTTTTATCGCTGAATATTACTTTTGCGTTAATTATTGTGATGGTTGCCATTTATAATGTAGAACCCTTACAGTTTTCTATATTTCCTTCCTTGCTGCTAATTACCACCCTTTTTCGTTTGGCCCTGAATGTTTCTTCTACCAGATTGATTTTGCTAGATGGCTATGCGGGAGAAGTCATTATGGCTTTTGGTAATTTCGTAGTAGGTGGTAATGCGGTAGTCGGTTTTATTGTTTTTGTAATTTTAATTATTATTCAATTTATTGTTATTACTAAAGGTGCTGAGCGTGTAGCCGAAGTGGCGGCTCGATTTACATTGGATGCAATGCCAGGGAAACAAATGAGTATTGATGCTGACCTGAATTCCGGCGCTATTACAGATAATGAGGCTAGGCAACGGCGGAAAAATATCCAGCGCGAAGCTGATTTCTATGGTGCTATGGATGGTGCCAGTAAATTTGTTAAAGGTGATGCGATTGCTGCTATTATTATTATTATCATTAATATTGTAGGCGGTTTCTTTATTGGGATGGTGCAGCGGAATTTAGACGTTATGCATGCGTTACAGAGTTACACGTTATTGACTGTAGGTGAAGGCCTGGTAAATCAGATTCCGGCTTTATTAATCTCGACGGCAACTGGTATTGTTGTAACAAGGGCAGCCTCAGACTCGAACTTGGGTCAGGATATTACCAATCAGATATTTACGAATCCAAGAGTATTTTTTATCGCATCGGGGGTACTGGCGTTACTTGGTTTAGTCCCTGGTTTACCTGGGATCCCGTTTTTTACCTTGAGCATTATTGCCGGCGGGATTGGTTATCACTTATTTAAGTCGGATCAGGATGCTGTTCAATCTGAAATGTCGCAAATGGAGGAACAGGAAAAAGAAGAGGTTCGGAAGCCTGAAAACATTGTGGCGTTGTTACAAGTTGATCCAATGGAATTAGAGATTGGGTATAGCCTTATTCCTCTGGTAGATGCTGGTCAAGGTGGGGATTTGCTGGATCGCATCGTTATGATTCGACGACAGTGCGCCTTAGAAATGGGACTTATCGTTCCAACCATTCGCATTCGGGATAATATTCAGTTGAAACCTAATTCATATATGATAAAACTAAAAGGAATCGAAATAGCGAAGGGCGAATTATTACTTGATCATTATTTAGCAATGAATTCTGGAACTATTGTGGATGAAATTACGGGTATTGAAACGGTGGAACCTGCATTCGGGCTACCTGCCCTTTGGGTGCAAGATGCAGCCCGTGAGCAAGCGGAGTTAGCCGGCTATACTGTTGTTGATCCGGTTTCGGTTTTGGCAACGCATTTGACAGAAGTTATAAAAGCTCATGCGGACGAAATTCTAGGACGGCAAGAGACTCAAAATCTTATTGAGAGCGTTAAGCAAAATAATCCGGCAGTTGTTGAAGAACTAACACCAAATTTAATGTCTGTTGGAGATATTCAGAAAGTACTTGCGGGACTTTTGCGTGAACGTATTTCAATCAGAGACATGGTAACAATTTTTGAAACTCTGGCCGACTTTGCAAGTTTAACAAAGGATACAGAAATACTGACCGAGTATGTTCGACATGCTTTAGCACGCCAAATATCACGTCAGTATGTACAAAATAATATCTTAACCTGCATTACTGTTGATCCTCACTTGGAAAACACAATCTCTTCCTCTGTCCAACGTACCGAGCATGGTTCATATGTAGCTCTTGAACCCAATGTCATGCAAAATATGATTAATAGTTTAAATGCCGAATTGCCTAAATTAACGAATGTTGGCTATCAGCCGATTGTATTAACTAGTCCGGCTGTACGATTATATTTCCGCAAGCTGACGGAGAGAGTTGCACCAGGTTTAATTGTCTTATCTTATGCTGAGCTGGAATCCACGATTGAAGTTCAGGCGTTAGGAATGGTGAAAGCGTAATGAAAGTAAAAGTATTTACTGCTCAGAGCATGCAAGAGGCGATGAGCCAAGTGAAAAACGACCTTGGTAGAGATGCCGTCATTCTGCATACACGACGCTTAAAAAAAGGTGGCATATTGGGCTTTGGGGGAAAGGAAATGATTGAAGTAATGGCTGCTGTGGAATCAACGCCTGTGGCTGCTACAACTGAAAGGAAAAACCTTCCATTTGCCTATCCTGAAGAACAAAGATATCAGACTGAGTACAGTAGAAAGAACGACTTACATATAGAATTAGCCAGTATGAGGAAGATGCTGGAGCAGGTTTTACATAAAGTTCCTAAGACAGAAAAAAATAATTTGCTTGTCGAGTTATTGACGAAAAATGATGTTGAGCGAAAAATAGCAGAAGACTTGCTGAAAGATTCCGCAGGATTTTCCTCCTTGCAGCAGCCGGAAGTGATTCGTGAAATTTTATATGACCGAATTGTTGATTGCCTGCAGCGGGTAGAAGGAATTCACATTCCTGCAAATGGCAGTAAAATAGTTGCTTTTATTGGTCCCACCGGAGTGGGAAAAACAACAACGATAGCAAAGCTTGCTGCGCATTTCTCAATCAACAAAGGCTATAAGGTGGCTATGGTAACTGCCGATACCTATCGTATTTCAGCAGTGGAGCAATTAAAAACATATGCAGATATCATTGGTGTACCTATTGAAATTGTGTATAGTCCGGATGAATTGAAAAGTGCATTGCAAAATCATCAGGATAAGCAGCTGATTTTAATTGATACGGCTGGTAGAAGTCCTCATAACCAGTATCAATTGGCTGAACTGCAGGCATTTTTAGAAATTGATTCTCAGATTGAAACCCACCTTGTTTTAAGTACAACAACGAAATACAAGGATGCACTGGATATTGTCAGAAAATTTTCTGTATGCTCTCCGCAAAAGTTTTTATTTACTAAAGTTGATGAAGCCAGTAACGTAGGTACAATAATTAACTTGGTTTGTCAATTCCCGACAACACTTTCATATATCACAAATGGCCAGAATGTACCGGACGATATTGAGCTTGCAGATCCTCAAAAACTAGCCAATCTAATTTTGAGGGATTAGGTATGTACGATCAAGCTGAAAAATTAAGACAAATGGTACAAAATGCAAAATCAACTGCGAGTGATCATTCGGCAAAAGCAAAAGTTATCGCGATAACAAGTGGTAAAGGCGGTGTCGGAAAGACGAACTTCACAGTTAATCTGGCTATTGCCCTGGCCAGTTACGGACAAAAAGTGTTGATTATTGATGCTGACCTAGGCACTGCTAACGTTGACGTTGTTCTTGGTCGTAATGCCGGGTATAATTTGATGAATATAGTTGAAGAGGGTCTTTCTCTGACTGAGATTGTTGCTGAGGGGCCATGTGGAATCAAGTATTTATCAGGCGGGTCTGGGATCCATCATTTGGCCGATTTGACTAACTATCAATTACATACAATTATTAGCCAAATATCTTTATTTGATGCCTGGGCTGACATCATTTTAATTGATACTGGTGCAGGCTTGAGTCGCAATGTACTTAATTTTGTGGTTGCTGCTGACGAAGTGATTATTATTACAACTCCTGAACCAACTGCTATTACCGATGCCTATGCTATGATGAAAGCTTATACAAGTTATCAGGGAACAGCGTCAGTAAAATTAGTTGTAAATCGTGTTTTCGAGGAGAACGAAGGCTATCTGGTAACTGAGAAATTAGTCAACGCGGCTATGCGGTTTTTGGATTTATCGATTAGCGGGATAGGTGTTATTTATGAGGATCGTAATCTTATTAAAGCCGTAAAAAAACAAGAACCTGTTCTATTATCTTATCCGGAATCCGTGTCATCTCGATGTATTGAATATATTGCACAGCGTTTATTGTATGGGAAGAACCCGACTTATTCGCGGGGAATTAAAGGTTTTTTTACAAAGGTTTTGGAATTTTGGAAGCAGTAGCATTTTGTTTCAGGAGGTACACGGTGAAAAAGCCTGAAGAAAGCAATCTTGATCACATCTTAAAAGTTAATCAACGATTAGAAATTATGTTAACCTCTGCTCCTGGGGAAAAATTTACTAGCCGTATTGAAGAAATTAATCCTGACAATCTCATTATTGCTATGCCAATGGCTAAAGGCCATCCGATTTTACTCCATAATGGGAGTGAGTTTTTTGTCCGTCTCGTCGTTCATAGTGCAGCCTATCAGTTTTCCTGCATTTTTCTGGATAAACGCATTCAACCGATTCCGGTCTGGATTGCATCACTTCCTCGTAATATTAAGAGGATTCAACAGCGGGCTTTTGTCAGAATTGATACGGCTTTACCTGTTCACTGGCAGAGTTTATCGTCTGAGGAAGCGCCAATTATCCGTTCCATTACGAAAGATATTAGTGGTGGTGGTGTTCGTCTAGTCAGTAAAAAGCCTATTCCGTTAGGGGAAAAATTAAACATAAGCATCCAGCTTGCGGATATTGGACCACTAGAACTAATTTGTGAGGTTGTGCGAGTAGAACAGCCCAAATCAGATGTACCAATATTTTGGATTGGTACGAAATTTTTGGATTTGGCTGAAAATACTCGCAATAAAATTATTAAGTTTATTTTTAGGAAGCAGCTAGAAGAACGTCAGAAGGGGTTATAGTGGAAAAATGAGGTGGCGATATGATACGAATACTGATAGTAGATGATTCGGCATTTATGCGCAAGATGCTTTCGGACTTATTTGCAGGAGAAAATGATTTTATTGTATTGGATACTGCGCGCAACGGCAAGGATGCGATTGACAAGGTGAAACGGCTTAAGCCGGACCTAGTTACAATGGATGTAGAGATGCCTGTTATGGATGGTATTCAATCTCTAGAAGTCATCATGAGGGAATCGCCAACACCTGTTGTGATGGTTAGCAGTTTAACTCAAGCTGGCGCGGAAGCTACTATCCGTGCATTAGCTTTGGGAGCAGTTGATTTTGTAGCAAAAGTTTCAGGTCCCATATCAAATATTTCAGGAATTAGTGCAGAACTAATTGCAAAATGCCGTTCTGCAGTTCGCGCCAATGTTGCTAGATTGGCCATACCTCTTCATAAGCCGTCAATACCCAATACTACTATGAAGCCGGCAGTTGTGCAAGGTGATAGAATTGTAGCTATTGGGACTTCCACTGGGGGGCCGCGTGCTTTACAGGAAGTGATCACCAAATTACCAGGCAATTTACCCTGTGGTGTATTAATCGTACAACATATGCCACCCGGATTTACTAAATCATTAGCCGACCGCCTCAACTCAATTTCTTCTTTAACGGTAAAAGAGGCTGGAAACAATGATATTATTCAGCCAGGTATGGTTTTTATTGCACCAGGCGATTATCATATGACGGTAGAGCACAATGGAAATAACAAGATTATTAAACTAAATCAGAGTCCGCCATTAGCGGGCCATCGTCCAGCCGTAGACCCGATGTTTGAATCGGTGGCAAAGATTTATGGTGATAAAGTAGTGGGTGTAATCCTTACGGGTATGGGGCATGACGGTGCGAAAGGAATGCAACTAATTAAGCAACAGAATGGCTATAATATCGCGGAAGATCAGTCTACAGCAGTCGTTTTTGGTATGCCTAAGTCTGCGATTGAAATGGGAGTAATTGATAAAGTTAGCCCTATTCATGCAATAGCAGCTGAAATCATAAAATCTGTTACCAAATAATATGGGGGAATTAAAATGGACACTAACCAGTATATGGGGATGTTTTTAGAAGAATCGCGTGAACATTTACAAACACTGAACAGTTGTCTGCTTGAGTTGGAAAATGACCCAGAAAATTTATCGGTATTAGATGAAATTTTCCGGAGTGCTCATACTATCAAAGGTATGTCGGCTACTATGGGCTTTACTACGATAGCTGAATTAACTCATGAGATGGAAAATGTTCTCGATCTGTTACGGAAAAACCAACTAAAAGCTACTCATGAGATTGTTGACACTGTTTTTAAATGCGTCGATACGTTGGAACAATTAGTAGAAAACGTAGCAAGTGGTAATAATGCAGCGATAGATATAAAAAGTTTAATTGATAAATTGACCAAACTGGCTAAAGGGGAACCAGTAGTAAGTACAGAGGAAATAAAGTCGGGCGAACGCTCAAAACTATTATTAAATGAAACAGAAGCTTTAATTATTAAAACTGCAAAAGGTACTGGTATGCAGGCTTTTGACATTGTGGTAAGTTTACGGGAAGGGTGCCTTCTTAAGTCAGCTAGAGCCTATATGGTGATTAGCGCCCTTGAAGAACTGGGCGAAATTATTAAAGCAATTCCGTCCACAGAGGATTTGGAAAAAGAGAAGTTTGATCATAGTTTTAACGTGCTTTTATTGACAGGAGCGGACCTCGATAAGATACAACAAACGGTCTTATCCATATCTGAAGTTGAGAAAGTAGAAGTATTGTTATGTGAGCATATTCAAAATTCGAATGTTGCAGAAGTTTCTTCGCCGGCAGTTATCCCAGAAACCGTAATAACGGATATACAGTCTACAAAACTTGAGAAACCGTCTCAAGCTAATCAAGCCAATACTGTGGAAAAGAAAATGAAGGGCGGTCAATCTGTTCGAGTTGATATTGATAAATTAGATTCTTTGCTTAATCTTGTTGGGGAATTGGTTATTAACAAAACTCGTTTAGAACAAATTGGGATAACGCACCGTCTTGCTGATCTTGTTGAAACGATCGAACAAATGGACCGTGTTACAACAGATCTACAAGCTGTTGTGATGAAAGTAAGAATGGTGCCTGTAGGACAGGTATTTAACCGTTTCCCGCGTATGGTCCGTGATTTGTCACGCGATTTAAACAAAGAGGTCAATCTTATTATTCAGGGCGAAGAAACAGAATTAGATCGAACAGTAATTGATGAAATTGGTGATCCGCTTGTTCACCTTTTGCGTAATGCCATCGATCATGGTATTGAGAAACCTCATGAACGTCAAGCTCACGGAAAAAATCCGATAGGAGAAATTCGCCTAATTGCCAGACATGAAGGCAACAACGTCATTATTATTGTCGAAGATGATGGTAAAGGCATTAACCCAGATGTCATTAAACAAAAAGCCGTTGATAAAGGACTAATTTCTCAGACCGAAGCGGATAAGATGGACTCGAATGATGCTGTTCGACTGGTCTTCCTACCAGGCTTTTCTACAGCCGATGTGGTTACGGATGTTTCAGGGCGCGGAGTCGGTATGGATGCTGTTAAAAATAAGATTGAATCACTTGGTGGAATGGTTGATGTTGAAACTAAATTGAATGAGGGCAGCAAATTTAAAATTCGCTTACCGCTCACTCTTGCGATCATTCAGGCCTTGCTGGTTAAGATTTGTGAAGAGATTTATGCAATTCCGCTTGGATCGATCGATAGTACAATAAATGTTACTCCTGAAGATATAAAAACAATTCAAAATCAAGAAGTGATTCTATTACGGGGACAAATTATTCCAATCATCAGGCTTGCCAAAGTCCTTGGAGTTCCTCAAACCGCTGAAACTTTACAGGATGAATTGTTTGTTGTTATTGTCCATATGGGAGAGCATCGAGCTGGTATTATTGTTGATAATCTAATTGGACAGCAAGAGATTGTTATTAAGTCATTAGGTAAGTTACTTGCTGGTATTAAAGTTATTGCAGGTGCAACGATTTTAGGAAATGGACAAGTTGCACTGATTTTAGATGTTGGAGCTTTAATGCAATATAATTAGGAGTGGATGAGCATGGCAGAGAAAACATATTCTAGCAATGAGGTTCAGTTAGTTGTTTTTAAACTTGGCCGTGAAGAATATGGTGTTAGTATTCTTCAAGTTCAAGAAATAAAACGGATGACAGATATCACTAGAGTCCCACATACACCGGATTATATTACGGGGGTTATTAATCTTCGCGGTAGTGTGTTACCTGTAGTTGATTTAAAAAAGAGGTTGAATTTGCCTGCACAGGAAAGTACCGATCATACAAGGATTATTATTGTCAAAATCGATGAAGTGATTGTAGGAATGGTTGTTGATGCTGTTTCCGAAGTCTTAGCTATCGATCAAGATCATATTGAATCTCCGGATGCAGTTGTCGGTGGGGTAGCAGCTAATTTTATTAGTGGAGTAGGCAAACTGGATAATCGCTTGTTAATTTTATTGAACTTAGAGATGATTATCGGTATTAGTCAAGATACAAAAGCAAGCTAACCTGGAAAGAATGCTGTAGATGAGGTGGATGATTTGTCCGAAGACATATTAAAATTATCAACATTACAGTTAGACGCATTAAGAGAGATCGGTAATGTGGGGGCAGGAAATTCTGCGACCGCATTATCTCAAATTATTGATCGTAAGATCGACATGACTGTTCCTCAAGTGGCTATTATGCCACTTGGTGATGTTCCGGATGTAGTAGGTGGACCCGATGCTATGGTTGTAGGGGTATTTTTAAGAGTTTATGGACTTGCTCCTGGTAGTATTTTGTTTTTATTACCCCGTGATAGTGCCTTCTATTTGGTTGATATGCTCATGGGACGTAGCCAAGGTTATACCACTACGTTAAGTTCGATGGATGAATCTGCCTTGATGGAAATCGGCAATATTTTAGCAGGTGCATATCTGAATGCTTTGTCTCACTTCACTAATTTAACTTTATTGCCCTCGATTCCAGCTTTGGCAATGGATATGGCGGGAGCTATTCTTAGTGTCGTACTCATCCAATTAGGTCAAATGGGTGACCATGCGTTAGTTATCGAGACTGAATTTACCACCGAAGCTGATGGTGTTAAAGGTCACTTTTTCCTTATTCCTGACCCCGGCTCTTTAAATACGATTCTAACCGCAATAGGGGTGAAGGAATAATGTCGGATTTGATAAAAGTTGGAATGGCAGACTTTAAAGTTGGCCGTAATCCTGCCAGCCTAATTAGTTATGGATTGGGATCTTGTGTGGGAATTGCTTTGTATGATTCTGTTACAAAGGTTGGCGGACTTGCCCATATTATGCTGCCGGATAGCACACAGGCTCGATCTTCAGAAAACCCGGCCAAATTTGCAGATACTGCACTTCCCTTAATGTTAAATGAAATGATTAAATTAGGTGCGGCAAAAATTCGCATTACAGCAAAGATTGCCGGTGGAGCCCAAATGTTTACATTTGCCAATGCTACCGATATTATGCGGGTTGGCGAGCGCAATACTGAGGCTGTTCGTTCCATGTTAAAAAAGATTGATATTAGGATTATTGCCGACGATACAGGTGGCAACTATGGACGTACTGTTGAATTAAAGCTTGAAAACGGCATTTATCGCGTCAAAACGATTGATAAAGGCGAGAAAGAACTTTAGGAGGGCGCACGTGCTAAAATTACGATTTGCCGTAGGCCTTGCGTTATTTGTTGGTATTATTACTTTTTTTATTAGTGTTGCCAATGATGTTAGACCGGCTACGATACTTTATCGTAGTATCATATCATTGAGTGTTTTTGGTGCGCTTGGCTATTTATTAGGGGCCGTTGTTGAAAACTTTCTGACAATGAAAGCTAAGGATATTAAGTCTTCAGAACAAAAAGTCGATATTATTAGTGAGCAGGAAAATGCAGTACCGAATGATCATGTATTTGATCCTTTTACCCCTGATAATTTCGAACATATTTCAACCAAAGATTGATTGTTGCTAGTTTAGTTGGGGGTATAAAAGATGAGTGAAAAAAGTAATCATCAAACATTGGATATTCATCACTTATGGATTGCTTACCAGCAGAACAAAAGCATAGAAATACGCGAGAGACTTATACATAACTATTTGGGCTTGGTCAGATTGGTAGCTGGCCGATTAGCTATTGGTTTGCCACAGCATGTTGATAAAGATGACCTAATTAGTAACGGTTTTTTTGGCTTGCTTGATGCTGTTGAACGATTTGATCCTAACCGTGGCATTAAGTTTGAAACATACGCTGTAGCCAGAATTAGAGGTGCTATTCTAGATGCGATTAGAGCACAGGACTGGCTGCCCGTTTCGCTACGGCAAAAGGCGAAACAGTACGAACAAGCCTTAGCACAACTTGAACATAAACTGGGGCGATCAGCTCAGGATAGCGAAGTAGCTGCTGCGCTTAATATAACGATTGACGAACTGAATCATTTATTGCATCAGTTAAATGCAGCCACGATTATTCCGCTTGAGGAATACGTCAAATCCGAACCGGCTGCGCATCAGCAGTTAAACCCCTCACATAACGTTGAAACAGAAGAGATTAAGCTAACTTTAATGAAATCAATTGATAAGTTGCCGGAAAAAGAAAAGCTGGTCATAACGCTTTATTACTATGAGGGATTAACATTAAAGGAAATTAGTTTAATTTTGAAACTATCAGAAGCAAGAATTTCTCAGTTGCATACAAAAGCTGTATTCAGATTACGCGGATCTTTATCGCGGATTAAATCAAGTCTGATATAGTTTAAATAGGGAGGGAATATCATGCAAGATCAAATTGCAGATAAAATGAAAGATAATGTTGATGTTGACGGATATTATTCTATAGATCTAAATGATGATGGAGTTTATCTTGCTGTATATCCTCCCCAAGGCAATGGAAAAGCTGTTGATGAAGCTAAGATTATTGAAGAACTGAAAAGTCAAAGTATTACCGATTTTAAATATGCTTTGTTGGTTAAAACCACAAAAGAAGCCAGTGGGTCAAAAATGAAAATTGGTGAATTGCCGTTGCCGGAGGTTGAACCTGATATTCAAGTGCTAGTGAGCCGGGATCGTATGGAGGCAACCTTGCAGATTATTAAGCCAAAGAACAGCAAGCCACTAAACTATGATTTGATTTTAGCGAAAATTCAAAATAGCGGCATAGTATATGGTATTGATCACACCGCAATCAAACAAGCTTTCGAACGTCCGGGGATACAAGTTATTGCTGCCCGTGGGCAAAATCCGACTGATGGACAAAATGCCTATATTAAGCATCATATCGATCAGGAGGCAAAGGGTAAGCCTGTAGAGCTTGAAAATGGCAAAGTTGATTTTAGAAACTTAAATATGTTTACGACTGTTCAGGAGGGCGAACTATTAGCAGAAAAAATACCGGCAACACAAGGAATAGCCGGTATGGATATCCTGGGAAATACCGTATCTCCTAAGCCAGGTAAGGATATGATGTTCCCTGTTGGGAAAAATGTAAAAGTAGTGGATAATAAGATTGTTGCAGCAATTGCAGGCCAATTACTTATTGCTAATAATAAAATTCATGTTATACCGGTGATTGAAATAAAAGGCGATGTAGATTTATCAACCGGAAATATTGAATTTGTTGGTAATGTTATCGTCAGAGGATCTGTTCAGGCAGGGTTTACTATAAAAGCTGAGGGTAATGTGGAAGTCTATGGAACGGTAAGCGGTGGGACCATTGAAGGTAAGGATATTATTATTAAAATGGGTATTCAAGGGATGGGACGCGGTTATGTAAAAGCTGCCGGAAATGTTGTAACAAAATTTATTGAGAATGCTACCGTTTATGCGGGCAATGATGTCATTGTGAGTGAAGTTGTTTTTCACTCACAAATCAGAGCAGCTAAAAAAGTTATTGTGCAGGGAAAAAGAGGTCTTATTGCTGGCGGAAAAGTTATTGCAGGAGAAGAGATTGTTGCCAAAACGGCTGGTACACAAATGGCAACTTGCACCGATCTGGAAGTTGGGGTTAATCCGGTTATGAGGGAAGAATTCCAACAATTACGCAAAGATATTAAAAAACTTGAAATCAATTTGGATCAGGCTCAAAAAGCTATCCATATTTTAAAGGCTATGGACCAAAGTTCAATGCCGGCCGATAAGCGCGAGATGCTATTAAAACTGACAAAGGCGCAATTTCATTTGGTTGGTCAAATTGAAAATATGAGAAATCGCATGGCGGAAATTGAGTTGGCTTTCGAGGAAATGAAATATGGCCGGATTAGAGTTTCCGATATTATTTTTCCTGGTGTGAAAATTGTGGTCGGCACATTGATAAAACCTATTCGGGAACAACTCAGCTATTCATCGTTCTTTTCTGAAGATGGAGACATTAAGATTGGAGCCTTTAATTAGTACATCTATAAGAAACCGATAAGCTTATAGGGGGGTGGCTATTTATGAATATTCGCCCGGTTGACTTGCAAATTCTTATTCCAAAATCTACTGAGGTTGGAAAAACTCAAGCGGCTATGAATCAACAATCATTATTACAACAACAATATTCTGCAGAGAAGAATCAAAAGCTGGCTGATCAGCGCTTGCATCAGGTACAAAAGACATTTGGTGGTGAAGGTGGTAAAATTCAACGCGACGAAAACTTCCGGGATAAACAGGGTGGACATCAACAAGACGCCTATGAACAAAAGCACAAACCTCCTGAGCCGGATCATTTAGAACAAAGTAAAATCGTTGATAAAGACGGTCTGCGAGGTCAAGTGATTGATATTAAGACCTGAGTTTGCAGAATATAGAGAGGTGTTTCATGATTACGGGTTTAAGCATAGCCATTATTCTTGTTTTTATAATAGTTGCACTTATAAGCAAAAGAGAAACATTAAATCGACTGTTTTCCAGTAATCTTTCTCATTCTACTCAAGAATTGCAGCATGAACTTGAGAGTACGGCAGATCATGTGATCAAGCAGATGGAAGGCCATATTCAGCAACTTGAGTATTTAATCAGTGAGGCTGATGAGAAAATTTCGGAATTAGATAACAAACTTGCTCATGCTAACCAGATTATTCATGACTTGTGTTCTTTGGATAATGGGGCAAATACTGGATCAGAACATGTTCTTACTAATCATCAAAATAAGCAGTTTGATGATTTTTTACTTAAAGAAGATATTTCCAGACCTGAAACACCTGTAGAGAAAAGTGAAACTCAAAAGACAGTGATCAAAGAAGTGATTAGTGATGATAAAAAAAGACTCATTTCGGCGATGGCTGAACAAGGATATAATGTTACGGAAATTGCCAAAGCGACAGGAATTGGTAAAGGAGCGATTATGCTGATGCTCCAATTGTATAAAAAGTAAAAAAATATAAATACTACCATTGAATTCGTTTCAAGAAGCTTGTTATCTAAATAAAGTTATGTTATACTAACTTCTGGTGTAAAAAAACACACGCATTCCAATTTTGTACTGTGCTGGAATCCAGTGAAAACAAAAAGTGCGGAATGCGGCGGTAAATTAACAGGAGGTGCACGATGTCAGTTATTTCAATGAAACAGCTTTTAGAAGCTGGTGTCCATTTCGGTCATCAAACCAGAAGATGGAATCCTAAAATGGCTCCTTATATTTTTACGGAGCGGAACGGTATTTACATTATTGACCTGCAAAAAACAGTTAAGAAGGTTGAGGATGCGTATAACTTCATTCGCGAAGTTGCTGCTCAAGGCCAAACAATTCTGTTTGTAGGTACAAAAAAGCAGGCACAAGATGCAGTTAAAGAAGAAGCGATTCGATCTGATATGTATTTTGTTAATGAAAGATGGCTTGGCGGCATGTTAACCAACTTCCAAACCATTCAAAAGCGTATTAACCGTTTGCGCGAATTAGAAGCTATGGAAGAAAATGGCGTTTTTGATGTTCTTCCTAAAAAGGAAGTTATTGCTTTACGTCATGAAATGGACAGATTGCAAAAGTTTCTTGGCGGAATTAAAAATATGAACAAACTTCCAGGTGCATTATTTATTATTGACCCTCGTAAAGAACGCATCGCAGTTGCTGAAGCTCGGAAACTTGGTATTCCTATTGTGGCAATTGTGGATACTAATTGTGATCCTGACGAAGTTGATTATGTTATTCCTGGTAACGACGATGCAATTCGGGCTGTAAAACTTCTTACAGCTAAAATGGCTGATGCCGTTATGGAAGGCCGTCAGGGAGAGCAACTCGCTGTAGCTGAGTAATTTTTATAAATAAAGGTAAGGGAATAGTGTTTACTACCCCCTTACCTTTAATAATAGACAGGAGGATTCAAATGGTAACATCTCAAATGGTTAAAGAATTGCGTGAACGTACTGGCGCTGGAATGATGGATTGTAAAAAAGCGTTAACTGAAACAAATGGCGACTTAGACAAAGCGGTTGATTTTTTACGGGAAAAAGGCCTTGCGGCAGCTGCTAAGAAAGCTGGACGTGTTGCGGCAGAAGGTGTTGTCGAAGCTTACATACATGGTGGCGGAAGAATTGGTGTTTTGGTTGAAATTAACTGTGAAACCGACTTCGTGGCTAAAACAGATGATTTTAAAGCCTTAGCTCGTGATATTGCTATGCAAATTGCAGCGGCTAATCCTGGTTTCGTTCGTCGTGAAGAAGTATCTGCAGACGTTATTGAACATGAACGTGAAGTCTTAAGAGCGCAAGCTTTGAATGAGGGTAAACCGGCTAATATTGTCGAGAAAATGATCGTTGGCCGCATCGAGAAATACTACAAAGAAGTTTGTCTAATGGAACAAAACTTCATTAAAGACCCAGAAAAAACGATTACTCAGCTTATTAATGAAACAATAGCCAAAATTGGTGAGAATATTAGCATTAGAAGATTCACCAGATATCAGCTTGGTGAAGGTATCGAGAAAAAATCGAATGATTTTGCTGCTGAAGTAATGGCTGCTGTTAAAAGCTAAGAGAACACTCACGTGTTCTCTTATTTTTAAAAGCTATACGAAAAAGAGGAAAAATGCTAGATATGTAGAAATTTACTAAGGATGGGGGTTTTATTTTTTGGCAGCCGGAAAATATAAACGCATAATTTTAAAACTAAGTGGCGAAGCATTGGCTGGAGGGAAAGGTTATGGAATTGACCCGATCGTTGTTGATGCTATTGCTCGCGAAATTAAGGAAGTTCGGGCAACAAACTTAGATGTTGCTATCGTTGTTGGCGGCGGCAATATCTGGCGTGGTCTAGCAGGTAGTGCTAAGGGAATGGATCGCGCAACGGCTGATTATATGGGAATGTTAGCTACCGTGATGAATTCTTTAGCCTTACAAGATGCGCTAGAAAACTGCGATGTAGACACCCGGGTTCAAACGGCAATTGAGATGCGGCAAATGGCTGAGCCGTATATCCGCAGGAAAGCGATTCGCCACCTGGAAAAAGGGCGAGTTGTTATTTTTGCCGCAGGTACGGGAAATCCATATTTTTCGACAGATACCACAGCCGCACTTCGAGCTGCTGAAATTGAAGCTGATGTCATTCTTATGGCTAAAAAGAATACTGATGGCGTATACGATGCTGACCCTCGTTATAATCCGGATGCGAAGAAATTCAAAGAACTTGAATATATTGAAGTACTACAGCGGGGGCTTGGAGTTATGGACTCTACGGCAACCAGTTTGTGTATGGACAATAAAATACCCATTATCGTCTTTAGTATTGACGAACCAGGAAACATTTTAAAAGCTGCACTCGGACAGGATATTGGTACACTTGTTGGGGGGAGATAAATAGTGACGACCAAAGACACCTTCATAAATCATGAAGACAAAATGAAGAAAGCTATTGAGGTTTTACGACGTGATTTAGCGTCGCTCAGAGCCGGTAGAGCTACGCCGGCTTTACTTGACAAAATTACAGTTGATTATTATGGATCACCAACACCTGTTAATCAGGTTGCCAATGTTTCAGTACCGGAGCCACGAATGATTACGATTCAGCCATGGGAAAAAAATATGATTGGTCCAATTGAGAAAGCTATATTGAAATCGGATCTTGGATTGACACCGAATAGTGATGGTGTTATTATTCGTTTGAGTATCCCGCAACTGACTCAGCAACGGCGTACAGAACTTGTTAAGGTTATCCATAAAAAAGCTGAAGATGCTCGTGTTGCCATTCGCAATATCCGGCGAGATGCGAATGATTCAATAAAAAAACTTGAAAAAGATAAAGCTATCTCAGAAGATGAAACCAAAAAAGCACAGGACGATATGCAAAAGTTAACTGATAAATATATTAAAGAAGTTGACTTAGCCATGGCTGCTAAAGAAAAAGAAATTATGGAAGTGTAGAACGTGGAAACAGTGGGTCTGTCGTTAGCTACGGTTATCCAACAGATGAATGCACTTAATTGTCCATATACGGTTAAGATAACTCGACCTACCCGCGATTTTTTTGAGCTGGAAGGCGATTCTCTTTATGTTATCCGGCAGCAGGTGGATACCGATGGCACATACCATTTGGTAGCTGCTGCTAAAATGGGAAAGGAGGTGTTTTAGGTCATGGCTTATACAATTAATGATGAATGTATTTCTTGCGGCTCTTGTGCCGGTACTTGCCCAGTAGGTGCTATTTCTGAAGGAGATTCCAAATATGTGATTTCTGAAGAATGTGTGGAATGCGGTGCCTGTGCGGCGGTTTGCCCTGTTGGTGCTATTTTGGCTCCATGATTGGAACCCCCTCGCAAGAGGGGGTTTAGTTTCTTAAGGTATATGCTGGAGGTCATTATGTGGAAAAAGTGGTTTAGTAGAAATAGCAAATCTTCTAATGAATCTGAACTAAACTCGTTAGATCCGTTAAAAATCCCCCAACACGTTGCTATCATTATGGATGGGAATGGCCGGTGGGCCCAACGCCGGGGACTACTCCGCAGTTTTGGGCATCGTGCCGGTGTTGAAAGCTTGCGTGAAGTTGTTAAAGTTGCTTCAGAAATTGGTGTAAAGGTGCTTACTGCTTACGCATTTTCTACGGAGAACTGGAAAAGACCTGATGAAGAAGTTAGTTTTCTCATGAGTTTGTTTTCCGAGTATTTAGATAACGAAATTGATGAACTTGACCAAAATCAAGTAAAAATACGTTTTATTGGTAAGATTGATGAATTAGCAGCAAGTTTACAGCATAAAATTGAAAATGCTCAGACGCGTACGAATCGAAATAGTGGCTTGATATTAAATCTGGCTGTTAATTATGGAGGTCGGGCTGAAATTACGCGGGCTGTTCAAATAATTGCAGAAAAAGTTCAAAGTGGTGAATTAAATAGTCAGGATATCTCTGATTATACAATTCAAAGTTCTTTGTATACGCAGGATCTACCTGATCCTGATTTGTTGATAAGACCTAGTGGTGATTTGCGTATTAGTAATTTCTTGTTATGGCAATTGGCTTATTCAGAATTCTGGTTTACTGATATAAACTGGCCAGATTTTAAACCAAAACATCTAATTCAGGCAATTCGTGATTACCAAGGACGCGAACGACGTTTTGGTGGGATAAAGCGTTCATGAGGCTGATTTTACTAAGTGGGTGTTATAAATGTTGATGAAAAGAGTAGTGACAGCGTTAGTAGGTGCTTTAGCAGCCGGTTATATTATAAATTATGGACAATGGGTCTATGCTAGTACGGTAGCGATCTTGGCCTTACTTGCATGGCGCGAATTTTGTCAAATGTTTTCCAAGAAAAAAATTATATTGTGGAACGGGATCGGATCACTCGGAATTCTGATTTTGCTGGGATGTGCTTGGTTTGGGAACTCGCAGGAAATTATCATGCTGGTTTTCGCCATGACTCTTTTCATTCTAGTGCGAACAGTAGTTTTTCCTAACTCTTTTAATATTGTCAATGCTTCAGTTACCTTATTGGGCATATTATATATAGGCTTATCGTTTTCATATCTGTTGTTACTGCGATTCACTGATGCCTCTAATGTAATTAGCTCTATTTTTGGTAACTTAACGATTGGTACAGCCTTTTTATGGGTTACTTTTTTAGGTACTTGGGCTAATGATACGTTTGCTTTCTTTGTAGGCTCGCATTTTGGTAGACATAAATTATGTCCTCAAGTTAGTCCTGGTAAAACCATTGAAGGAGCAATAGGCGGAGTGATTGGGAGTACCCTTATCGTTTGCATAGCAGGAAGTTTTTTCAATTTGTCATTTCTACATAGTCTTATAGTTGGTTTATTCATTGGTATTGTAGGACCTTTGGGAGATTTAACAGAGTCGGCCATTAAACGATTTACAGGTGTAAAAGATTCTGGAAACCTATTACCAGGTCATGGCGGCGTATTGGATCGATTCGATAGCATTATGTTCGCTGTTCCAACGGTGTATTACTATCTACATGCATTTATTTTATAATGCATTCGTTAAGCTTTAGAACTTTAAGAGATAAACGATAAAGAAAAATATTCCTTAACATTACATATTTAGGAGCTTATATATTATGCAGAGTCTAGCTGTTTTAGGAAGTACCGGCTCAATTGGAACCCAAACTTTGGATGTTGTTGCGGCCAATCGAGACAAATTTAAAGTTTGTGCTTTAGCGGCCTACCGTAACGATCAGTTATTAGAAGAACAGATCAAAGTTTTTAGTCCAGCTATAGCTGTTTTAATGGATAAGAATGCTGCCGATCGTCTTGCTCGCCGTTATCGTGGATCAACTAGAATTTTGTCAGGGGAAGAAGGACTTCTAGAAGCTGCCACTTATGAGCAGGCTCAAACTATTGTTACCGCTTTGGTGGGTTTTGCCGGTGTTGCTCCTACTTTAGCCGCCGTAGATGCTGGAAAGAATATAGCTTTAGCCAATAAAGAAACTTTAGTTGCAGCAGGGGAATTGGTTACAGAAGCGGCAAGAAAAAAATCAGTCCGAATTTTACCGATTGACAGTGAACATAGTGCTCTTTTGCAGTGTTTGCAAGGCGAAAAAATTCAAAGTGTTAAGCGGCTAATTTTAACAGCATCGGGTGGCCCGTTTCGTGGTAGGACGGTTGATCAATTAAAAAATGTTACCATTGAGGATTGCTTGCGACATCCAAATTGGTCAATGGGAAAGAAGATAACCGTTGATTCCGCTACATTGGCCAATAAAGGGCTTGAAGTGATTGAGGCGAAGTGGTTATACGGAATGGACTACTCGCAAATCGATGTAGTTGTTCATCCGCAAAGTATTATTCATTCTATGGTAGAATTTATTGACGGTGCCATTATGGCTCAGATGGGCATGCCGGATATGCGGTTGCCGATTCAATATGCTCTTACTTATCCGGAACGCATTGATGCACAGTTTTCAACACTTGATTTTAATAAAATATCGGCACTTACATTTGAAGCGCCTGACTTAGTGGCCTTTCCTGCTCTTAAGTATGCTTATCATGCCGGTCGAGTCGGAGGAACCTTGCCCTGTGTGTTCAATGCAGCCAATGAAGTGGCAGTCGATGCTTTTTTGCAAGGAAAGATTGGTTATCTAGCCATTAGTGAATTGATTTCTGAAGCAGTGTATCACCATGAGGTCATTTTACATCCAACCTTAACAGACCTGAATGATGCCGATGACTGGGCAAGAAACTATATCCGGGAAGTCTTAAAAAGTGAAAAAATATTTGTATAGGTAGGAGGAATGTTATTGTCTACGTTAATTGCGACAATTTTTGTTTTTGGGCTATTGATATTTTTCCATGAGCTTGGGCATTTTCTTACGGCAAAGTCTGTAGGAATGCGGGTTGATGAATTTGCAATAGGGTTTGGGCCTAAGGTCTTTAGCCGTAAATATGGGGAAACGGTATATTCTTTAAGAATTATTCCTCTAGGTGGATTTAATAAAATTGCCGGTATGGACCCGGATGAGGAACAGGACGAACGTTCATTTAATGCAAAACCAATTTGGGCGAGGATGCTGGTAATTGTTGCTGGCTCAGCGATGAATTTTGTGTTACCAATCATTCTGTTTTTCTTTGTTTTTGTTGGTGCGGGAATTGATACACCGTCTAATGCTCCGGTTATAGGGAGTGTATTTCCCGATAAGCCAGCCGTTCAAGCTGGTTTGAATCCAGGTGACCGAATTATTTCTGTTAATGCTACCAATATTGAGACTTGGCGTGACTTTGTCAATGTTATCCAAACGAATGCCGGAAAACAGCTAATTATTCGGTATGAGACAAATGGGACAATAAAAGAATGTGTTGTTACCCCCGAATATGACAGCAAAGCGGACCGCGGGATTATTGGAGTTATGCCGAAAATCGAAAACTACCAGCCCGGGATTGGTGAAAGCATCGGTCTTGCTTTAAAACAAACTTATACTGTTATGGGGAGCATGATTAATGGTATTGCGCAAATGGTGACAGGCAAAGCGGCTGCCGAATTAGCAGGCCCTATCGGAGTAGCACAAATGGCTGGTGAGGTAGCTCAATTAGGGATTGTCCCATTGCTTCAATTTGCCGCATTTTTAAGCATTAATCTGGGGCTGATTAATTTGCTGCCGGTGCCGGTTTTGGACGGGGGGCATTTGGTTACTTTAGCTATTGAGGGGATTCGCGGAAAATCTTTAAGCCGGAATAAGATGCAATTTATTCAGCTGGTTGGGTTTGCTCTGCTAATGATTTTATTGATTATTACAACTTTTAAAGATATAGCTCGTTTGAAGTTTTTCTGATATGGGATTAGTTTCATTTAGATAGAAGATGAGTTGGCTTATAGGATGGTAAGCGGAAGTGAATGCGGGGAATAATGATGAAGCGAAAAAAAACTTGTCCAATTTACATCGGTAACGTTTGTATTGGGGGAAATGCGCCTATTTCCGTTCAATCGATGACTAATACCAAAACAGATCAAATTAATCCTACAGTTGCCCAAATTAAGCGATTGGAAAATGCTGGGTGCGATCTAGTTCGATTAGCTGTTCCTGATATGGCTGCAGCATATGCTTTTGAAAAAATTAAAGAACAGGTTGCGCTTCCGCTGATTGCCGATATCCATTTTGATTATCGGCTGGCGATTGCGGCAATGGAAAGGGGAGCCGATGCTCTGCGGCTTAATCCGGGAAATATTCCTGATTCCGATCATGTCGTGGCCGTTGTTCGTGAAGCAAAAAGACGCCGTATTCCCATTCGTATTGGTGTCAATGCTGGATCGTTGGATAAAACATTATTGGCGAAATATGGCCATCCAACAGCGGAGGCCATGGTACAAAGCGCTTTGAACCATATTGCTATTTTAGAAAAGTTGGGCTTTTATGATATTAAAGTATCATTAAAAGCCCATGATGTTCCACTGACACTGAAAGCCTATCAGCTTATGTCTGAGGCAATTGACTATCCATTGCATTTAGGTATTACTGAAGCTGGTACGATCAAATCAGGTGTCATCCGGTCAGCAGTAGGAATCGGTGCGCTTTTAGCACAGGGTATTGGTGATACGCTTAGAGTTTCTTTGACAGGTGACCCTGTTGAGGAGGTTCATGTTGCAAACCAAATTCTGAAATCGTTAGGTTTGCGCCAATATGGCCCGACACTGGTTTCTTGCCCGACTTGCGGTAGATGCAGCATTGAGCTTGCTGATATTGCTCAACAAGTTGAAGCGCGATTGGCAAGCATAAAAAAACCGATTAAAGTCGCCGTTATGGGCTGTGTCGTGAATGGACCAGGTGAAGCGCGCGAGGCTGATATCGGTATTGCAGGTGGAAAAGGTGAGGGATTAGTCTTCCGCCGTGGTCAAATCATTAAGAAAGTACCCGAGGATCAGTTAGTCCAAGCTTTATTTTCAGAAATTGACAAGGTTATTGAGGAGGAAGTTCCATGCGATTGACACAATTGTACGCGCCTACTTTAAGAGAAACTCCTGCAGATGCAGAAGTCATTAGCCATCAGCTTATGCTAAGAGCTGGTATGATTAGAAAAGCTGCTGGTGGAGTATATTCCTACTTACCGTTAGCATGGCGGACTTTGCGTAAAATTGAAACTATCGTACGCGAGGAGATGGATAATAAAGGTGGACAAGAGCTGCTAATGCCCATTATGCAACCTGCCGAATTATGGCTGGAGACGGGCCGGTGGCATGTATACGGAGATGAAATGTTCCGTCTGAAAGATAGGCATCAGCGCGATTTTTGTTTAGGGCCAACCCATGAAGAAATGATTACCACTCTGGTAAGAGCCGATGTGCGATCCTATCGCCAACTGCCACTCATGCTCTATCAGATTCAAAATAAATATCGGGATGAAATTAGACCTCGCTTTGGCTTAATGCGTGGCCGTGAATTTATTATGAAAGATCTTTACTCATTTGATCGTGACGAAGCAGGATTAGAAGAAAGCTATAATAAAATGTATGATGCGTACACACGGATTTTTTCCCGTTGTGGATTGAAGTTCCGAGCCGTAGAAGCAGATGCCGGGGCAATTGGCGGTAGTGGAACACATGAATTTATGGTTATTGCGGATTCAGGAGAAGCTGCGATCGTATATTGTGAGCAATGTGATTTTGCAGCTAATGTTGAGAAGGCTGAATTAAAGCCAATTGAGTCTCCTGAAGAAACATTGCTGCCATTGGAGCTTAAAGATACTCCAGGAGCAAAAACAATCCACGAAATAACTGCTTTTTTGCAAATTAGTCGTGAAAAGACAATTAAGGCATTAGCCTATAAAACGGATAAAGGCCCAGTTTTAGCTTTGGTGCGAGGAGATCATGAACTTAATGATATTAAACTGCAAAATCAATTAGGGTGCCTGACTTTAGAGCTGGCTGATGAAAAAGCGGTTGGTGCAGAGTTTGATAGCATTGCTGGCTTTCTTGGGCCAATTGGAATCAACAAAGATGTCATGATTGTAGCCGATACTACAGTCATGAATTTATTTAATGCTGTTTGTGGTGCCAATCAGTTGGATAAACATTGGCTTAATGTTAATCCTAATCGTGATTTTAAAGCCGCCATTGTTGCCGATATACGGCTTATTCAGGAATCGGATCCCTGCCCGCGCTGTGGTGCTTCCTTATTGACTGCTCGTGGGATCGAAGTGGGACAAGTCTTTAAATTATTTACCAAATACAGTACAGCTTTAAAAGCCACTTATTTGGATGACAACGGTAAGGAAAAACCGATGGTAATGGGTTGTTATGGAGTGGGTGTAAGTCGAACTATGGCTGCTGCTATCGAGCAAAATTATGATGAGAATGGAATTATTTGGCCAGCAGCCATTGCTCCTTATACGATTGCTGTTATTCCAATCAGTCATAAAGATGCAGCTCAAATGGAAGCTGCGGTAAAAATTTATGAAGAGCTTAATAAGAATGGTATTGAAACTGTTTTAGATGATCGCAATGAACGTCCGGGAGTTAAATTCAAAGATGCCGATCTCATTGGCTATCCTTTAAGAATTACTGTTGGACCAAAAGCCATTAATGAGAATTTAGTAGAAGTGAAAGTGAGACGAAATGGTCAGGTTATTCATTATACCATTGAAGAGTATTTACAAGCTGTGAAAGAACTTTTAAAAACCCTTTGAGAGAAGAGCGGAATGGACATTTGTGCCATTGCGCTCTTTCCAGTATTTACCGGATAAATCGATTTGCATCGTCTTTGTCATAATTTTCTCCAATCATGGTCATTCTAGTTAGTGCAACTTAATTTCGGGGTGAATGTTTTTGCTATATGCTGATTTTAAAGCACTGGTTATCAATAATGAATTAAATTTGAATAAAATCGCAAAGCATTTTGGTATCAACCGTAGTTTTAAATGGGAAGAATCATTAACATTAAGTGAGCAGCTATTGCAAGGAATTGTTCAAGACATTGTCAATAAAAGTATTTATATATTTCATTTTGGCAGTATCGTTTTTATTAACTTTCAATATCATGAAATCATGGATTTTCTCAATTATATTAAAAAAATTCAGCCAGAATTGAATGTTACCGATAAATTTAAACACACTGATGATTACAAGTTAGAAATTAAGCAAGGTGAAAGCCAAACAATTAATAATGATTTAATGACTACGAGTCAAGCTGAAAAATATCAAATGGAAATTATTGCAACCATCCTTGCCAAATCAGTTGCGTTAGAAAAAATTGAAATTGAGATAGGGTATTTGCTTGATGAGATTGAATATATTGTGAATAAACTTCAGCAAGGTGAGTTGGCCTTTTCAGATAAAAAACTTGCCAGGTTTTCAGGTAATATTCTCGGATTTAAGCTTAATACCATCTCTTACATTATGTTATTAGATAAACCTGATATTACTTGGGAGAACGAAGCTGCCAGCAACCTGTTTAATGATCTTAGTAATTTATTTGAATTGGATGATCGTTACAAAACCATCTTGGATAAGACCGCTACGCTGATGGATATCACTGAGGTCTTCTCCGGATTAGCGCATGCAAAACGTGGGAATAAGCTGGAATGGGCTGTTATTATTTTAATTGCGATCGAGATTGTGTTATCCTTGATTGAAAAGTTTGTCAGTCATTAAACTTGCTTAGAATAATATGCTATAGTGTTGAAGGTCTTACGTGCAGGAATATTCTTGACTGTGGAAATATATGACAATATAATGGAATCAGGGGGAAGACTTGTGAATTTGATCGATCGAATGCTGCAAGCAAAAAGTTGGGCTATTATTGGGGCTAGTAATGACAAACAGAAATACGGTTACAAGATTTACAAGTGTTTACTCGATAGAGGTATAGATGTTTATGCTGTAAATCCAGGAATTTCCGAATTATTGGGGCGAAGGTGTTATGCGAGCATAAAAGATTTACCAATAAAGCCTGAAGCTGCCGATTTTGTAGTACCTCCGCGGATTGGGGAACAAGTCATTCGCGAGTGTGCTGAAGTTGGAATTAAGAACATTTGGCTACAGCCCGGGGCACATTCTGATGAGATCGTTCACATTGCTCAGCAACTGGAACTTAATGTAGTTCATCATGCCTGTATTATGGTCGAACTTAATAAATAAGGGGGAGTATGAGATGGCAGATGTAATGAATATTCGTGAAGATAATTTTCATGAAGAGGTAATCGAAGCGAAAAAACCGGTATTAGTAGATTTCTGGGCTCCTTGGTGTGGCTATTGTACAAAATTAGCACCTGTTTTTGATGAGTTGTCGGTAGAACTAGGGGATAAAGTAAACTTTGTTAAAGTGAATGTTGATGAAAATCGTAAACTCACTGAAAAGCAGGGAGTTATGAGCCTACCCACTGTCTTATTGTATATTGATGGTGAGCAAGTAGAAAAAATAGTGGGCTTTTTACCAAAGGCAGCCATTATAAGCAAAATCAAGCCTCACATTTAAAGCAGAAAATGCGTATCGGTTATCCGATACGCATTTTTTTTGCTTACATATTTGACTGTACTTACGAATACAAAAGTAAGTAGGAATGGTTGTGGGGGTGTTGCGGTTATGTCTATAGTGGTACTTATTGGTACCCCGAATGTTGGCAAAAGTGTCATTTTCAATCATCTAACAGGAACCTATGCAACAGTATCTAACTATCCAGGTACCACGGTTGATATTTTGCGGGGAAAGGCAAAGATTAAAGGGGATTCTTATGAGATCATTGATACTCCAG
This sequence comes from uncultured Selenomonadales bacterium, assembly GCA_946407015.1. Classification (GTDB taxonomy): domain Bacteria; phylum Bacillota; class Negativicutes; order DSM-1736; family Dendrosporobacteraceae; genus CAMJML01. The sequence goes on from CAMJML010000005.1 coordinate 111,761, forward strand.
GGATTTATTCCCTTATTCCGATTACAGAAGAAGAACGTGTCACCAGAAACTTGTTGACTCAAATAAAAGCAAAAGTAGTGGTTCATGTTATTGATGCAAAAAATATTAGAAGAATGCTGTCAATATCCTTACAATTGATAGAGGCCGGCCTTCCAGTAATTCTTGATGTCAATATGGTTGATGAGGCAAAAAAAACTGGGATGACGCTTTATGCTAATCGTCTGTCAAGTTTGTTAAATATACCTGTAGTTGAAACCTCAGCCGTTCGCAAATTAGGACTCGATACTCTCAAAAAGGAGATCGGAACATATACTTATAGAGACCCAATTTCATTTCACTATTCAGCGGATATAGAAAGCGTAATTAACGCTATTAGTCAAAACCTATCACAAGATTACGGATTTACGAAGCGAATGCTGGCTATCATGCTGATTAGTGGTGATGAATGTAGTCACGGCCTTATAAAAAACGAACAAACTTATGAATCAATAGTCAACGAGATTACCTCTCTTCAAGAGCATTATCCATGCAATTTAAGTTATATAATCTCACAACAACGACAAGAATTTATTGATTATATTTTAAAATCGGTAGTGATATACGCTGCGAGACATCATAACAATCTGCTTGCAACCCTTGGCCGTTATTCGCGAGAGCCGTTAACGGGAATTCCAATCTTATGTTTCGTGTTATACTTTGGATTGTATCTTATCGTAGGGAAATTCGGTGCAGGTTTTTTAGTAGATTATATGGATCGCAGTATATTTTCGCAGTTGGTTACCCCGTGGGTGGAATTCTATGTAAGGGCAGGTATTCCCTGGGAGTGGTTACAGACATTGATTGTAGGTGAATACGGAGTCTTCACACTTGGGATTCGTTATGCAATGGTCATTATTCTGCCAATTGTTGGTACCTTTTTTTTAGTGTTCGCCTTTTTAGAAGATACCGGTTACCTACCACGGTTAGCTATGCTGGTCGATAGCCTGTTTAAGCACTTTGGGTTGAATGGCCGGGCTATTATTCCCATCACACTGGGAACGGGCTGCGGAACAATGGCAGTTATGGTTACTAGAACCCTTGAAACAAGACGTGAAAGGATTTTGGCAACTTTTCTATTAGCTTTAACAATCCCGTGTTCTGCTCAACTTGGCGTTATCTTATCACTCTTATCCCATAATAACATTGCATTGGGAATATGGGCTTGTTATATTACGATGATGTTTATTATGGTTGGCTGGATCAGTGCGAAACTCTATCCAGGTGAAAAGAGCAGTTTTTATATTGAGATTCCACCGCTGCGGCTGCCTTTAGTACAAAATATACTCAAGAAAGCTTGGGTTCGAATGGTTAGTTATTTTGTTGAGATATTACCGATTTTTCTCTTTACAAGTTTTATCATGTGGTTACTTGATCGTTTCGGTGTACTAAGCACTCTCATTAAAGCATTAAATCCCTTAATGCTTACTCTGGGGTTACCCCAGGAAATCACACCAGCATTCTTGTTTGGCTTTTTCCGGCGGGACTACGGAGCCGCGGGATTATATGATCTAAGTAACCAAGGCCTTTTATCAGATAATCAACTGTTAGTGGCTGCAATCACTTTGACGTTATTTGTTCCTTGTGTTGCGCAACTAGCTGTTATGATTAAAGAAAGGGGCTTTGTATTATCATTATTTATGGTAGTCATCATTGCTTTCCTAGCATTTGCATCAGGATGGTTTGTTCAATCTGTCTTAACAAGCTACGGAATAGTTTTATAAGGTCTTAGGAGGTGGCTTATGACTGCCGGATTATCTATTATAAAGTGTAAGGCTGGTGAGAAAGTCAGGATAATAACCATCAAGACCACGGATGATAAAATTTTACATAAATTAGCGGTATTTGGTATTTTTCCTGGTGGTGAATTGACTATTTTACAAATTAGGCCGGCCTATGTTTTGGAAATCGATCATACACAATTGGCTATTGACCGCGATTTAGCTAAAAATATTTATGTTCGAAAGCTTCTTGATGAGGAGGTATGAGGCGATTATCAAGTCACTAAGTTTAAATAAAAAAAACAGGGGTTACCCTGTTTTTTTATTTGCAGCCGCAACCGCAATCGCAGCCGCTTTCACCTGATACAACTTTATTCAGATCGACGATAAGAGCTTCAATATCGATACCATGAGCGGATGCTCCTTGCTCAACATTTTCAAAGCGTGCGGCAGAACATCCTAAACAACCCATACCGTATTTACGGAAGACTTCAACTGTTTGTGGGTATTTCTGTACGATTTCGATAATGCTCATATCTTTAGTTATATTCATGATAGACCCTCCTGTATAATAAATAGCTTGAGCTTGGCATCATTATAGCATAAGGTGGCAGTTTTGTCATTGAATTACATGATCTCACCGAAAGTCAAGCTTAAGTTTATTATCTTACCTTTAGTAAGTGTTATACAATTTTGTACTAGTATTTTTTGTGTTTTAAAAGTAAAATTCATTATAGTATTGGTTTGCAATTATTTATTATTGTGGTAACAGGGAGGAAAAATAAATGCCCCAAAAACGTGTACAGGCTTTTTTAGCCCAATGTCCTGACTTAAAAATTATCTTATTTGATAGTTCAACTCACACTTCGGAAATGGCGGCTGACGTCCTTGGTGTGGCGGTTGGGCAGATTGCCAAGTCATTGGTTTTTATTGCTGATACTCATCCCTTGATTCTTGTAGCATGTGGAGATCGAAGGGTCAATACTAAAAAATTAGCACAACAGATCGGCGCAAAAAAAGTGAAATTTGCCAGTGCTGAGATTGTTCAAACACTAACCGGTTTTGAACCGGGCGGAGTATCGCCTATTGGATTACTTCATGATCTTCCTGTTTATCTAGATCATAGTCTTTTTTCTTATCAAACGGTCTATACTGCTGCTGGAAGTGCAAATTCTTCACTGCCAATTTCGCCTCAGCGACTATTAGAAATTACCGGAGGAACAGTCGTAGAAGTCTGTTGAAGCGAGAAATTTGCAGTGTTTTGACGAAGTATAGGACCAAAACCCTATTTTATATGGGATAGAAATCTCAATATTTCAGAATTTTAAATCCTTCATATTTTTATGAAGGATTTTTATGTTTTTTCCAGAATGTAGTATAAAAAGTGGTGGATTGTGGTGTATTGTGGTTAGAAATTAAGCTTGGTGGTGTGATGGCCGTGTTGATGGGGGAGTATTTACATACTGTCGATAATAAAGGCCGCATCATACTGCCGGCTAAACTGCGGGATGAGCTTGGAGAAAGCTTTATTCTCACGAAAGGCTTGGATAATTGTTTGTTTGTATATGGCAAAGAAGAATGGGCTATTCTAGAAAATAAGCTAAAGCAGTTACCTTTAGCTAAGCCGGAGGCCAGAGCTTTTGTAAGATTCTTTTTTGCCGGTGCAGCTGAAGCTGAATGTGATAAACAAGGCAGGGTCTTATTACCGGTCAATCTTCGGGAATATGCGAAATTGGATAAAGATGCGGTAGTTATAGGGGTGTCGAACCGGGTCGAAATTTGGAGCAAGGATGCCTGGGATAAATATAATGAAGAAGTTAGCCCTGCAGTAACTCAAATAGCAGAAGAATTAGCTGATTTGGGTATATAGTGAGTGAAAGATTCTGAGGTGAATTTTGTGGATTTTCATCATGTCAGTGTACTTATGGAAGAGACGATAGCCGCTTTGGTTACTAATCCTGACGGAACTTATATTGATTGTACACTTGGGGGAAGTGGCCATGCTAAACGGATTGTTGATATTTTGACTCCTAAAGGAAGGTTCATCGGAATTGATCAAGACCCGGCAGCAATTAGAACCGGCCGTGAACGTTTAGCCGATGCGGCTTGTCAAGTGGATATTATAAATAACAATTTTAGCAATCTTGCTCAGATTATTGAGGAACTTCAAATTGATGCTGTTGACGGAATATTATTTGATTTAGGGGTTTCATCTCACCAATTAGATGTAGCCGAAAGAGGTTTCTCTTACATGCAGGATGCACCTTTGGATATGAGAATGAATCCGGAAAATAAATTTTCGGCATTCGAGGTTGTTAACTCATATAGTGAAGAAGCGTTGTCTTCGGTTATCTTTGAATATGGTGAGGAGCGGTGGGCGAAGCGGATAGCCAAACGGATTGTTGAAGCCAGACAGGGTGAGCCGATTATGACCACCGGTCAATTGGTTGATATTATAAAAAGAGCCATACCTGCTGCTGTAAGGCGGGAAGGTCCTCATCCGGCTAAAAGAACTTTTCAAGCTATCCGTATTGAAGTCAACAATGAGCTGAATATATTGCGTGATGTTTTTATCAGCGCTTGTGACAAATTGAAGTCAGGCGGGCGCCTGTGTATTATTACATTTCACTCACTTGAAGATCGGATTGCCAAACAAACTATACAAGCATTGACAAAAGGTTGTATTTGTCCACCGCAGTTGCCGATTTGTGTTTGTCAAAATAAACCTAAAATGCGAGTGGTGAGTAAAGCTATTGCACCCTCAAGTTATGAGGTCGATGAAAATCCAAGAGCTCGCAGTGCGAAGTTAAGAGTTGCTGAGAAGTTGTAATCCATAGTAGCTGTTCTAATTTCTTTGAGGGGGAAATACACATGTTAGTAAGTAAAAAGCAAGACTGGGAACTTTATCAAGAAGAAGTGACCCCGGTTGTATTGGTGCAGAAATCAACCGTAAACACTGCTCTACGGGTTAAATGTTTGACTGTAGTTTTACTGCTAGCTATTACTGCTATGTTTATTACAATCAGAAGCGAAGTCATTATAAGAGCTGGCTATGATCTTGTTCAAACTAAAGCACAATTGATCAAAGCTGAAAAAGAAAACGAACTTTTACGTTTAGATATAGCGAAATTAAAATCTCCTCAACGAATCCAAGCAATTGCAACAACAGAATTGGGCATGGTTGTACCTGCTAATGTTTATTATGCGGCAAACGATGTTAAGACTAGCGGCGATAGCAATTTCGTGTCTGCTAAAGAACAGACTGTATGGGGAACTTTAAGCAATGTGCTACATCCCGGAAAGGCGGAAGCCAGTAAAGGACAGTAAAATATCAAAGTGTGGGGGAGATGCTATTGGCGTCAGCAACGCATGTTACCATAAGAAAAAGAGTCACTATATTTTTTCTTTTTGTTTCGGTAATAATGATCGGGTTAGGTTGTCGACTTATGTATCTCCAATTTTATCGCAGTGGCTGGTTAGCTGAGAATGCAATTGATCAGCGAATTCGTGACATCCCAGTAGAAGCTAAACGGGGTATTATCTATGACCGAAATGGCCGGGAAATGGCCGTTAGCATGAGTACCGAATCTGTTTATGCAATTCCTGCAGAAATACGCAACGCCGACGAAACAGCAGCCAAAGTGGCTGCTATTTTATCGTTAGATGCTGATAAACTTGCGACAAAACTAAAAAAACGACAAGCCTTTACTTGGATAAAACGAAAGATTGATGATGACGCCGCTCGCGAAATCAAGAAACTCAATTTACCAGGAATTGGTTTAACCCAGGAAGGAAGAAGATATTATCCTCATGATAATCTGGCGTCCCATGTATTGGGTTTCACTGGAATTGATAGTCAGGGATTAGATGGGGTTGAAATGACATTTGACAATTATCTGCGCGGCCGTCCTGGCAGCATTGTGGTTGAATATGATGCTAGAGGCCGGGAGATCCCTTATGCCAGCCATAAATACTCTCCACCAACCGATGGAAATAATGTCTATTTAACAATTGATCTGGTTATTCAACAGATTGTTGAAAGGGAACTCGATAAAGTGATGCAGGAAACTCAGGCAAAAGCAGCGACGATTATTGTGATGCAGCCGCAAACAGGGGAAATATTGGCATTAGCGAATAGGCCGGACTATAACCCTAATAAGTTTTCCGAGTATCCATCCAAGTTATGGCGTAATGTTGCTGTTTCTAATGCCTACGAGCCAGGTTCTACTTTTAAGATCTTAACAACTACCGCGGTTCTTGGTGATCAAGTTGTAAAATTGGATGAACGTTTTTTTGACCCCGGTGGAATTGAAGTACAAGGGAGAACGATTCACTGCTGGAAACATGGCGGCCATGGAAGCCAAAGTTTTCGGGAGGTTGTAGAGAATTCATGCAATACGGGTTTTGTTACGGTTGGTTTGCGATTGGGAAAAGATCCCTTTTATAAGTATCTGGATAATTTCGGACTTGGCAAGCTGACTGGGATCGACTTACCTGGTGAAGCAAAAGGTATTATGATTGATCAGAACAAAGCAACACCAATTAATATTGCGACGATGTCTATGGGGCAAAGTATCGCGGTAACGCCAATTCAGCTGGTTAGTGCCGTATCGGCAGTTGCCAACGATGGTTTGAGAACTAGGCCGCAGATTGTTAAAGAAGTTCGCAATAAGAATGATGAGGTCATTCGTGGGTTCCAGCCTGACGTCCAAAATCAGGTTGTTGACCCAGCTATCGCGCAGCAAGTAAAAGGAGTCTTAGAAAGTGTCGTTGCTAATGGTACTGGTCGCAATGCCTATATCGATGGATATCGAATTGCTGGAAAGACCGGTACTGCTCAAAAAGTTGGAGCAGGTGGCTATGTACCGGGAAAATACGTTGCTTCTTTTTCCGGTTTTGCTCCTGCTGATAATCCTCAGGTAGCTATGCTAGTGGTTATCGACGAACCAGTGGGCTTATATTATGGTGGTCAAATTGCCGCTCCGGTTTTCGGAGCTGTTATGAAGGATATCTTGCAATATCTAAAAGTGGCGCCTAATGGCACAAATAATACTAAGGAAAGCGCTCCTGTTGAACATGCTTTGGTTCCCAATATCATCAATATGCTGGTTCCGGATGCTATTAAAGAACTCCAAAAGGTGAATTTGAATGCACGAATAGAGGAGACTGGCGAGCGGATTGCCGACCAGATACCGAAGCCTGGAAGTCGTGTACCACAGGGGTCTAATGTGTTACTATATACACTAACGCCGCGTTATTTAGCAGGTGAAATTACTGTTCCCGATTGCCGCGGTAGCTCATTACGAGAAGCTTCGGAGGTTTTAGCAGAAGTTGGTTTGACCATAAAGCCAATCGGAGAAGGCACGAACGCAATTAAACAAGATCCTTTACCGGGCAGTAAAGTTCTTCCGGGAACGACTATTACAATTTTCTTTGAATAACTAGTTTGAATTGGACTTTTTTGAATGACTAAGATAAAATTGGTAATATTGGTAATAATAGTGATAGATTTGTAGGAGGCTTAAAAGTGAAGAAAAATTTAGAGCAACTTCTCTTATTAATTCCGGATGCAAGCATCACGGGTGAGAGAAATAAAATAATAAAAGCAGTTACTCACGATTCCCGTAATGTTGTACCAGGAACCCTCTTTATCTGTTTAACAGGAAACAAAGTTGATGGCCATGAATATATCCAGCAGGCTGTTGAATTAGGAGCAGTTGCCGTTTTAGTGGAAAAACAGATAGCAGTGCCGGCCGGTATCACTGTAATTCAGGTTGAAAACACAAGAACGGCCATGCAATTGATCGTTCCGGCGTTTTTTGACTATCCTGCACGCGAGTTGCGGATGATCGGCGTAACCGGCACTAACGGAAAAACAACCACAACTTATTTAGTAAGGAGCATTTTAAAAGCAGCTGGCTTTAAAACGGGAGTTATCGGGACTATCCAGACCCTGATTGAGGATCGTGTATTGCCTGTAAAAAATACAACACCAGATGTTGTAGAACTGCAAAGAACTTTAGCAGAAATGGTTGATGCCGACATAGACTATGTAATTATGGAAGTTTCCTCTCATGCGTTGGCTCTGGACCGCGTTGCCGGCTGTGAATTTGATATTGGTGCATTTACAAATATTACGCAAGATCATCTTGATTTTCATGGTACCTTTGATCGTTACACAGATGCTAAAGCCAAACTTTTCCGCCTGCTTGGACAGGAAGGAAATATCAAACAAGGTAAAGCGGCCGTAATCAATCTTGATGATGGAGCCGGAAAGGTTATGCTGGAAAATACAAGCTGCCGGGCCATCACCTACAGTATTCATACAAGTGCTGACATTATGGCCAAAGACATTGAAGTTTTTGCTACAGGATCAAGTTTTCGTGTGACTTACTGGCAGGGGGAAATTCCGCTAAAACTAAAAATAACGGGTGTTTTTAATGTGTATAATGTTATGGCCGCTGTTGGGGTCGCTTTGGCAGAGGGGATCGAGTCAACCGTCATTCAAAAAGCCTTAGAACAATTTGAAAGTGTGCCAGGAAGATTTGAATTGGTGGATGCAGGTCAATCATTTACTGTAATCGTCGATTATGCACATACACCAGATGGACTGGAGAATATCTTAAAAACAGCGAAACAGTTTGCAAAACAGCGGATTATTGCGGTGTTTGGTTGTGGTGGTGACCGCGATCGTACCAAAAGGCCAATCATGGGAAAAATTGCCGCTGAAATGGCGGATGTTGTCATTGCAACTTCTGATAATCCTCGTAGTGAAGATCCGGACGTTATCTTGACAGAGATCGAAGCCGGGATTAAAGAGGGGCTTACTCCTAATAAACAATACGAAAAGATTGTCGATAGGCGTCAGGCTATCGGTAGAGCATTGTCGATAGCGCAAGCCGAAGATGTTGTTATCATAGCAGGGAAAGGTCATGAAACCTATCAGATTTTAAAGGATAGGACGATTTCGTTTGATGATAAGCAAATAGCCATTGAAATTCTCGAGGAGATGAAGTAATGGCAGCGTTTTCTCTAGATGAAATTTGTATGGCTACAGGGGGGGCCCTGCTAAAAAAAGGAGCTATTCAGTTTACCGGTGTTTCAACTGATACACGAACGATCCATGCAGGTAATTTATTTGTCGCAATAACAGGTGAGCATTTTGACGGTCATGATTTTATTGACCAAGCGTTGCAGCAAGGTGCTGCTGGGATCGTGGTTGGTCCGCAGGCAGTGAACTTGGACGAAACTATCACGGTAGTTCGGGTTGAAAATACCTTGCAGGCTTATCAACATATTGCAGCCTATCATCGCAGTAAATTTAATATTCCAGTGATTGCCATTACTGGCTCCAATGGCAAAACTACGACCAAGGACTTTACAGCTGCTGTATTGAGCAGTCGTTTTAGTATCTTAAAAACTCAAGGAAATTTCAATAATGAAATTGGCTTACCATTAACCTTGTTACATTTAAATGCCAGTCATGATGCAGCTGTGGTTGAGATGGGAATGCGGGGGTTAGGCGAAATTCGTGAACTAGCCGAAATCGCCAAGCCAAACATTGCGATTGTCACAAATGTCGGCGAAACCCATATGGAATTGCTAGGATCCATTGAAAATATCGCGGTTGCTAAATCCGAACTTGTAGAAGCCGTTCCCCGTGATGGCATCATCGTACTCAATGCAGACAATGATTATGTTAGAAATATGGCTCAGAAAAGCTTGGGGAAAGTTGTTCTTTTTGGCATCGAACATGAACAATGTCAAATTAGGGCTAAGAATATCCAGCTACATCAAACCGAAACCAGCTTTGATTGTGAATATTTACAAGGTCAGTTTACGGCGGTCATTCCGGCTATTGGCAAACATAATGTCTATAATGCCCTGGCGGCAATTGCGGTGGCTTTAGAATTAGGTTTACAGCCTGAAGAGATTAATACAGGTCTTAGAATGTTTTCTCCTAGCGCGATGCGCCTATCGGTCACTAGAATGAATGATTACAATATTATTAATGATGCGTATAATGCCAGTCCCATGTCAATGGCTGCGGCAATCGATACGCTCAGTGAATTTACACAGGGACGCAGAATTGCCATTTTAGGGGATATGCTGGAACTGGGAGATGTTGCTGTAGTTGCTCATCAGCAGGTGGGAAGAAAGCTGGCTCAGAGCGGCATTGAGATTGTCATTACCGTCGGGAAACTGGCTCAATATATTGCTGAGGCTGCAAAGCAAGGCGGCGTAGAGAAAGTGATTGCCTGCGATAGTCATGATCATGCTAAAGAAAATCTAAAACAAATATTAAAGCCGGGCGATACCTTACTGGTTAAAGGTTCACGCGGCATGAAGATGGAAACGATATTGAATGAGCTGATGTAAGGTCTGGGGAGGCTTATCATGCATGAAATATTATATGCTGCAGTAGTGGCTTTTATCGTTGCGTTAGTTGTTGGCCCATTGGTAATTCCTTTACTACGGCGATTGAAGTTCGGCCAAAGTATTCGAGAAGAAGGACCGGAACGGCATTATGCCAAAGCCGGGACCCCGACAATGGGGGGAATTATTATTTTAACAGCACTGATCATTCCTGCAATTTATTTTGCAGGGAACAGTCTGGAAGTTTGGCTGGCCCTGTTTGTAACTTTGGGGCATGGCGTGCTGGGATTTATTGATGACTTTATTAAAGTCGTACTGAAACGATCATTGGGGCTTAAAGCGCGTCAAAAGCTGCTGGGGCAAATTCTGATGGCGCTGGCTTTATGTTTTATTGCCATTACTTATATGGGACGAGGAACAGATTTATGGATTCCCTTATTAGGTGTAAATATTGACTTTGGTCCACTTTATTATATTTTAATTTTTCTAGTTCTTGTCGGAACGACCAATGCTGTCAATCTAACAGACGGATTGGATGGATTAGCAGCAGGTACGACTACGGTTGCTGCACTTGCATATGCTGTGATCTGTGTGAATTTCAACAAGCCTGAACTGGCCATATTTTGTGTTTCGCTTGCAGGGGCCACTTTGGGATTTTTACGCTATAATGCACATCCGGCTAAGGTTTTTATGGGCGATACTGGATCATTAGCTTTAGGTGGAGCTCTTGCCGCAGTCTCCGTTATGACCAAGACTGAATTATTGCTCGTCATCGTTGGTGGTGTGTTCGTAATCGAAGCATTATCTGTTATTATTCAGGTTATTTCTTTTAAATCAACGGGCAAGCGTGTGTTTTTGATGAGTCCGATTCACCATCATTTTGAATTGGCTGGCTGGTCAGAAAATAAAGTGGTTACAGTTTTCTGGCTGGCAGGAGCAGTTTTTAGTGCAGTGGCATTAGTGATATTGGCTGTGAGCCAATCAGGAGGCATATAACCATGGACTTTAGCAACAAAAATATCTTGGTACTTGGTGCAGGAATTAGTGGGATTTCTGTAGCCTGTATTTTACAAAATCGCGGCGCAAAAGTGATTTTAAGCGATACCAAGACAAGAGACAAAATTCATTACGACTTAACTGCCATAGAAAAGAGTGGGGTTACCTTAAGCTTGGGAAATCAGGGCGAAAGCTTGCTAGAGCATCTTGACTATCTGATTCTCTCACCTGGAATTTCGATTAATGTCCCGCTCGTCCAAAAGGCCAAAGCACTAGATATTCTTGTTATGAGTGAGATTGAAGTGGCCTATCAGTTGTGTCATGCTCCTATTGTTGCGATTACAGGTACGAATGGGAAAACAACCACAACAACGCTTGTTGGCGAAATGCTGCGAACTACTGGAAAAGAGATTGTTGTCGGTGGTAATATCGGCAGTGCACTTACTAAGGAAGTACAGCATATTTCTTCTAGCGGCTTTGTTGTTGCCGAAATATCCAGTTTTCAATTAGAAGCGATCATTGATTTTAGCCCCAAAATTGCAGCTGTTTTAAATTTGACGCCGGACCATCTGGACCGGCATCTGACCATGGAGCTTTATAAAAGCACGAAGGAACTGATTTTTAAAAATCAGAAGCCGGAGGATTATTTAGTATTAAATTATGATGATCCACAAGTGCGTGATATGTCAGAGAGAACCTTGGCAAAGGTAATGTTCTTTAGCCGGCAGGTAGAATTAAGTGAAGGAATCTTCATAAAAGATGAGAATTTTACTCTTTCTTGGGAAGGGAGAACTTATGAAATCTGTCCTGTTCAAGATCTTCATATCAAGGGCGGTCATAATGTGGAAAATACCTTGGCAGCGTGTGGCATTGCCTTTTTAGCCGGGGCTGAAATTACTGAGCTGGCGAAAGTGATTCAGCGTTTTGAAGGTGTTGAACATCGGATTGAGTTCGTTGCTAAAATCAAGGATGTTGAATATTATAATGACTCCAAGGCGACTAATCCAGAATCTTCTGTTAAAGCGCTTGAGGCTTTTCCAGGGCATGTTCTATTGATTGCAGGCGGACGTGACAAAATGACGGACTTGACGGAATTTGTTCAATTAATTCGTGAAAAAGTTGACCATCTTATTTTACTGGGGGAAGCAAAAGATCGATTTCATGAAGCAGCCAGGAATGCAGGTATAACCCATATTCATATTGTCAAATCCGTTCAGGATGCTGTAAGTTTGGCCAGTAGGCTGGCTAAACCTCAGCAGGTGGTTTTATTGTCACCAGCATGCTCAAGTTATGATATGTTTGCTAATTATGAGGAACGGGGAAAGACGTTTAAGAATTTAGTTCGCCAGTTAGGTTAGGAGGGAAAATTTTGGCCATTAAACCTAAATCGCCTGACTTTATTATCTTTTTTGCGGTAATTGCTTTATTGGGAATAGGCGTAGTGATGGTTTACAGTTCAAGTGCTGTTTCGGCCTATGTAAATTTTGATGATAGCTATTATTTTTTGAAACGTCAGATCATTTGGGCCTCATTAGGATTTTTAGCCATGATCCTTACGATGAATGTGGATTATCATGTGTGGAGAAAGATGGCAAAACCGGTTATGATTATTACATTAATACTCCTTGTTCTAGTCTTAGTTCCTGGATTAGGCAAAGTTGTTAATGGTGCAAGGCGGTGGTTGGGTTTTGGATCACTTTATCTGCAGCCTTCAGAAATTGCAAAGCTTAGCATGGTGTTATTTACTGCAAGCAGCTTGGCTAAGCACCAAGAAAGGATCACCAGCTTTGTCAAAGGCATTGTACCCCAATTGTTGATGTTGCTGGTTGTGTTTGGCCTAATATTAAAAGAGCCAGATCTAGGTACGGCATTGTCTATTGCGGGGACCGTGTTTGTATTATTGTTTGCTTCGGGAGCTAAAATAAAGCATCTGGGATCATTAGGCGCGGTTGGGGTTATTGGAATTATTGCTGCGGTTTTATTTGAACCCTATCGGATGAAGCGTTTGCTGGCCTTTAGTGATCCATGGGCCGACCCGCTTGATACCGGATATCATATCATCCAATCACTATATGCAATCGGATCGGGTGGTTTATTTGGAGTTGGCTTGGGAAGAAGCCGTGAAAAGTTCTTATATCTACCGGAACCTCACACCGATTTTATCTTTGCTATTTTAGGTGAAGAACTAGGATTGATTGGTACTCTCACGGTTATTGTCCTCTTCTTCTTATTTGCTTGGCGTGGTTTAAAAGTAGCCATTTCCGCACCGGATATTTATGGAAGCATTTTGGCTACTGGTTTAACAACAATGATCATGGTTCAAGCACTCATGAATATTGCGGTCGTTACGGCTTCTATGCCGGTAACAGGAATACCATTACCATTTCTTAGTTTTGGTGGTTCGGCTCTGATTTTTACTTTAGCTGGCGTTGGGATATTACTTAATATTTCACGCTATGTCAGTTTAAAGTAAAATCATTGAATTCGATTAAGCCATTAGGAGGCGTCTTAGCGATGCGAATAGTTGTTTCTGGCGGGGGAACAGGTGGCCACATCTACCCCGCTATTACTTTGATTAAGACTATAAAGCAATTTGTCGAATCATGTGAAATTTTCTATATTGGTACGCAAGCCGGGTTGGAAGCTGATCTCGTACCTAAAGAAGGGTTGCCATTTGCAACAATTGACGTTCGTGGGTTTGCCCGAAAATTATCTGTTGAAAATATTGTGACACTCCTGAAAACTTGCGGAAGTTTGTGGCAATCGCGAAAAATACTTCAGTCCTTTAAACCAGACCTTGTTATTGGGACAGGCGGCTATGTATGTGGTCCTGTCTTATTAACTGCCAGTCTCATGGGGATTCCAACCATGATTCAAGAACAAAACGTGATTCCTGGTATTACGAATAGAATTTTAGCCAGATTTGTTGATAAGATTGCTGTTGGGTACGCTGATGCAGGTAAATATTTTAGTCATAATGAGAAAGTTGTCTTTACGGGTAATCCAATCCGGCCTGAAGTCATGACTGCCACAAGGGAGGCTGGGCTGGCAGCGCTTGGTTTGGATGCAAATAAAAGAACCATTTTGATTTCCGGAGGTAGCCGTGGAGCCAGAAGTATCAACCAGGCCATGTTACATGTTCATAAATACTTTGCAGGAAATAAAGATATCCAACTATTGCATGTTACCGGGAAAAATGAGTATAATGGCATAGTTGGAAATTTAATGCAAATGGGTATAGATGTTGGTAACGTTGGTAATATTAGCATTAAACCATACTTATATGATATGCCTAAAGCTTTAGCAGTTGCAGATTTAGCTATTTTTAGAGCGGGAGCTATCGGGTTAGCGGAAATCACTGCATTGGGAATTCCGGCCATATTAATTCCATATCCATATGCAGCAGAGAATCACCAAGAGTTTAATGCCAGGGTTATTGAGCGTCAAGGAGCAGCCTTAGTCATTAAAGATTCTGAGTTAGACGGTACTAAGTTAACTGAACAAATATCCAAATTGATATATGATCCCGAGAAGCTTGCGCTGATGGCTCAGGCAAGCAGAAAGCTCGGTCGTCCTCAAGCAGCGGAAACAATAGCTCGTATGGCAATTCATTTAGCAGAGCGCGCATAATGATTTTACGTTGTAACACTCAAAGTTTGATATGCATACAATATCATACACATTAAGCAAGACACTGCAGCGCGCAAGAAAGGGGAGAAATTTTTTTGCTTCATCATTTAAAACATATTCACTTTGTAGGCATTGGCGGTGCCGGCATGAGCGCAATTGCAAAAATCTTGTTAGAACAAGGCTATTGTGTGTCTGGTTCTGACCTTAGTAAAACAGTAACGACTGATCGATTAGAAAAAATGGGTGCGAAAATTTTTATTGGTCATGACAGCAAAAATGTGAAAGCGTGTGACGCCATTGTTGTCTCAACCGCAATACCGGCAACTAATCCTGAAGTTATTGAGGCAAAGACACAAGGAATTACTGTTTTTCACCGGTCCGACATCGTAGCTGAACTAATGAATGCGGCTAGTGGTATTGCTGTCGCTGGCGCTCATGGCAAAACAACGACAACATCAATGATTGCCATAATGCTGGAAAAAGCAGGTGTTGATCCTACAATCATCATTGGCGGAGATTTAGATTATCTTGGTGGCAATGCAAAATTAGGACATAGTAAATTCTTAGTTGCTGAAGCGGATGAAAGTGATGGTTCCTTCCTTAAATTGACACCTAAAATAGCTGTTGTCACAAACATTGAAAATGATCATATGGATTTTTATGGATCTATGGAAAACATCCTTCATACGTTTGATCAGTTTCTGCAAAAAATTCCTGCAACTGACGGATTAGCCGTATTGTGTTTCGATAATCCATTTGTGCAAAAAATAGCTATCAGGCTGGAACGGCCTTATATTTCCTATGGTATTGACCATCCTGCCGAATATATGGCTAAAAATATCCGTACGCAAGGTGCGCTAACTATATTCGATGTTTATCGCGCAGGAGAGTTGAGTGGAACAATACGGCTAAATGTTCCAGGCAAGCACAATGTTGCAAATGCACTTGCTGCTATCGTCGTCGGAGAAAACCTTGGCTTAACCTTCGAGCAGATTGCGGAAGGATTGGCTTTATTTAATGGGGCAAAACGGCGGTTTCAGACTAAGGCGCGCGTAAATGGAGTTTGGATTGTTGACGATTATGCGCATCATCCAACTGAAATTGCAACGACTTTGCAGGCGGCACGCCAAACTCAGCCTAAGCGTCTTATTTGCGTATTTCAGCCTCATCGTTATTCACGAACCAAGTTTTTGAGAAAAGAATTTGGTGAGGCGTTTACTTCAGCTGATTTGTTGGTTTTAACCGATGTTTATTCAGCTGGCGAAGAACCAATACCAGGTATAAGCGGAGAGACCATTAAAGAGGAGGTTGAGCTGCAAACAGGGCAAAAAGCAGTCTATATTCCGGACAAAAATAAAATTGCCCGTTACCTGAGTGAGATTGTTGAAGCAGGCGATTTAGTGATGACAATGGGTGCCGGTAATGTTTACCTTGTTGGTGAAGAATTAGTAGAAGTTCTAGTTAAATAACTAGATAGATTGATTAAGTATAATACAAGATCTATTTTATATTTGGGGTGATTGTGCTTTTCTTAGGGGGGAAGACGATGGAAAAATTTATCGTCATGGGAGAAGTACAACTTACTGGTAATATTCGGGTTGGCGGAGCTAAAAATGCTACATTGCCAGTTATGGCCGCAACACTACTTTGTTCCGGTGTTAATATCCTTCATGATGTTCCAGAACTAAGTGATATTAAAGCGATGCAGGAGATTTTGGCAGTATTAGGGGCAAAAATTGTCCGGGAGGGTAGTTCACTGCTTATTGATACAACGGGTATTAGCAAGCAGGAAATACCTGAACATCTTATGCGAGAAATGCGAGCATCCGTATTTCTCATGGGACCACTATTAGGAAAATTCCGTAAGGTAAGGGTATCCTATCCGGGTGGATGCGCCATAGGGCCAAGACCGATTGATTTACATATTAAAGCGCTTGAAAAGCTTGGTGCGAAAGTTAAGGAAAGCTATGGGTATATCGATGCTGAAGCATCCGTTTTGACAGGTGCGGAAATCCATTTTGATTTTCCGAGTGTTGGAGCTACGGAAAACGCCATGATGGCCGCAGTATTAGCAAAAGGAACAACTGTGATTCGGAATGCCGCAAGGGAACCGGAAATCGTTGATTTGCAGACCTTCTTGAATAAAATGGGTGCTAGGGTTATAGGGGCAGGTTCCGATACGATTCGGATTGATGGGGTTACGAAACTTTTTCCTGCCGAGCATACGATTATGCCAGACCGAATACAAGCAGGGACTTTTCTGATTGCAGGAGCCATCACTCAAGGCGATGTAACGGTCGAAAATATCTCATCAGAATATTTATTTTCCGTTACTGATAAGCTTGAAGAAATTGGGGCAGATATAACCGTTTCTAACAATAGCATTCGAATTAAGGCAGGCGAATTAAGAGGCGTTGATATTAAGACTTTGCCTTTTCCAGGATTTCCTACGGATTTGCAGGCTCCAATGCTATCGTTACTCACTGTAGCCAAAGGAACCAGTATTATTACAGAAACAATTTTTGAAAATAGATTTAAGCATGTAGATGAACTGACTCGTATGGGGGCAAAAATTAAAGTTGAAGGACGTACAGCGATCATCCGTGGTATTTCAAAAATGACGGGTGCCATAGTGGCTGCCCCTGATCTTAGGGCTGGCGGAGCTTTAGTGTTGGCGGCCCTTGCAGCACAAGGTATATCGGAAATTGAGCAAGTCTATCACATTGACCGAGGATATGAGCAGTTAGAGCTAAAATTGCAAAGTTTAGGAGCTCGTATTATCCGGTCTAATGGATAGTTTTTGGAAGGGCAGCTCGTTCTATTGAGCGAGCTGCTACTATGTTTTCACCATCATCTTTAGAGGATTCTTGGTTAGTACGGCACGAAAGCAAAATATATCCATTTGTATTAGCGATTAAATACAATGCTGATGGCAATATCAGTTGATCAAGTTACTTTGCGGCTTATGTCACCTTCTAAGGTAACAATTTAATTTTTAACGGCAGCAAATGGATATGCTGTCTTTTTTTTTTTAGTTTATCTTATGACTAAAGCTGGTGTATAATTACTGTTGGGACATGAGAGCTGATGGAGGGATTTGATGCGAGATCCGGAAGGATTAGAATATAGGCCGCACGAACGACAACCAGTTCCAAAGCGAATGTTTTCAGGTGTGCTTATGTTACTGGTCCTATTGATAGCAGGTTTTTTGTTTCTTAATTCTTCATTTTTTACAGTTACATCCATTGTGGCACAAGGCAACAAATATATGTCAAGTGACGAAATTTATGCAGTAGCCAGTCTACCACAGCATAGTAATATCTTTCGCCTAAACGTGGGGGATGTTAAAGAACGTCTCTCGCGGGATCTCAGAGTGGCGCAAGTAAGCGTTTCTCGACAATTTCCCAATACCATCGTGATCAATATTACGGAACGTAAGCCATTGGCCTATATAGCCAGCAGTTATGGTTTTGTGGAATTGGACAAACAAGGGGTTGTGTTAGCGGCTTACAAAAATATAAAAAAAATTCGAGTTCCAATGATTACGGGTGTTAGATTGGATGCAGCCTACGTTTCTGACCAAATTAACAACCAGGCCGTTCTTTATGTATTAAGTTATTTGGCCAATTTAGATGAGGAAACGTTAGATCAGTTGTCTGAAATTAACGTTGCTGATGGAAAGCTGAATGCCTATACCAATAATTCCATTCAAATTCGCATTGGTGCAGTGGATAAATTAATGGAAAAAGCGAAATTAACTCAAGATATGCTAAAAGAAATAAAAGAACATAATTTAGCTGTCGACTATGTTGATTTGAATTATTCTTCACCTATTATAAAATTTAAGCAATAATCAGGGAAAGGACATGGTGAAAATGTTAGCTGTTAGGCAGGGACAAGCTGCAATTGCTTTGGTCTGCGTAGTCCTAGGAATTATGCTTGCTGTTCAATTTCGGACGACTCAAGACATTCGTTCGACGATTCCTTTTCAAAGAATTGAAGATCTATCTCAGCGTTTAAATCAGACTGAGAAAGAGCGGGATGCCTTATTAAATGAAGTGCATACACTGCGCCAAGCGTCCAGTGTGACTGGCGGCTCCAAGGAGTCGGAGTTAATAAAAATTGGTGCCGGTGTGGTGGCTTTGCAGGGACCAGGTGTTATTGTTACGATTGATGATAGCAAAAGGCCATCAAAGCCTGGTGAGAATCCAAATCTGTATTTAATTCACGATGATGATATTTTAAAAGTCATTAATGAATTATGGGCAGCTGGTGCTGAGGCTATTTCCATTAACGACCAAAGGCTCATTGCCAGTTCTGAGATTCGGTGTGCCGGACCGACTTTATCGGTAAATAATACCCGCTATTCACCTCCTTATGATATAAGAGCCATTGGTGATCCTCAAACCCTGGAAAATGCATTAAAAATGCGTGGGGGCGTTATTGAGACATTGCAATTTTGGGGGATTCAAGTCAATATTAAAAGCTTAGAAGACGTGCAAGTGCCGGCTTATAAAGGAACTTTCCGCTTTGAATATGCTAAGCCAGTGAAAGAAGGTGCTAAGTAGTGGCTTTACCTATCCTAGGACTTTTCGTTGGCCTGCTTATTGGTATTTTATTCCCGATTAGTATTCCTTTGGAATACGCAAAATTCATGTCAGTAGCATTACTGGCATCCCTTGATTCAGTATTCGGCGGGTTAAGAGCGGGTGCAGAAGAACGATTTGACAATACGGTATTTATCACAGGCTTTTTTACAAATGCATTATTAGCCGCAGGGCTAGTTTATATGGGTGAGAGACTGGGAATTGACTTATATTATGTTGCCCTCTTAGCATTTGGCTTACGAATATTTCAAAACCTAGCTATTATACGTCGTTATTTTTTAAAAAAATAATACAACAATAAAAAACAATCGCCATTTGGCGATTGTTTTTTATTGTTGTAATTTTTTTGTGAGAACTTGTCATTTTATAGGACTTAAGTACAATTTAATAAATCATTCTGAATTTCTTCGTAACAAAAAAAGGGAAAAGGCTAATTCTGTTGAAACATATGGAAAGAAACATAATATTTGTGAGGTCAGGTTATGGCAAAGCAAGATCTATTAGCAATTGATGTAGGAACGAATGTCATAAAGGTCTTATCAGGTTTTATTGATCAGCATGGCATTTTGTCAGTTACAGGAAATGGTATAGTGCCAACTGACGGATTCTCTAAGGGTACAATCGTCAATCAGGATTTACTGACAAAAGCTTTCAGTCTTGCAGTCGATTGTGTAGCTAGCAATCATGATCTAAAGACTAGCCCGATCTATCTTGGAATTAGCGGAATGGGGCTTAATGCTCACCATGCTGTTGGGCATATACCTCTGAAATCCTTAGATGGTATCACTCAGAGTGACTTAGATCGAGTTTACCGAGCCGCTGTACTTACAACAGTTCCTGAAGAAATGGAAATCCTACATGTATTACCAAAATGTTTTCGTGTTGATGGACAAGTATTTAATACACCGCCGTTTGGTCAAAGTGGTAAGCAGATAGAGGCTGATGTTCTGATTGTTACATTACCCAAAAAGGTAATTCATGAATTTATAGGCAGCGTAGAAGCTGCGGGTTTTAGGATTACTGGCGTTGTGGCAAATGCTGTTGCGGTTGGACATAGTTTTAAGCCGGACTTAGTAGCATCGTCTTGTGTGATTCTTGACATTGGTGCAGGTAATACAGATATTGCTGTGTATGATGATGGTGGGAGAATCGTACAAATTGATTCTTTGCCTTTTGGTGGAGATTATATCACATCAGATATCATGCAAGGTGTCGGTATTGACTATCAACATGCTGAAGCTGTTAAACGTTATTTCGCTAAATTAGATAAGCGTTTATATGGACAGGAAGTTGTTTTAGATTGCAATGATGATGGAACAACAGATAAAAATATTCCTTATGATTTTCTGTATCAGATTATTGAAAGTAGAGTTGAAGAGATCGTTACTCTTATTTATGAATCTTTAACAACAACCTTATCTGAACGTAATGTTGAAAAAATCTATATTACCGGCGGCTGTTCATTACTGAATAGTTTTAGCGATTATTTTGAAAAGATAAGTGGTTTACAGGTAGCTAAAACTTCAGATCAATTGCCGTCAGAATACTCCAACCCGATGAATACAGCCTGTTACGGAGTTATGCGTTACGCTGCCCCAAAACATATTCCATTAGTGGATAGTGGTACTAGTACGTGGGAGTCTTTTCTTACGAAGGTAAAAAGAATTTTTAAACCAAGCACAGTTTAGTCATTTATCTGGATGAATAAGGCCTCTTTGATTCCCGACAAGTAATAACAAAGTGGTTGTTCTGAATCCGTTTTTAATTTTATTGGAGATGAGTAAAGTTATTGAATTAAGTTTTTAGTTTACAAGGAGGATTTTATCATGCTCGAATTTGATATGGATTTTAATCAATTTGCGAATATTAAAGTTATTGGAGTAGGAGGCGGTGGAAATAACGCCGTCAACAGAATGATTACAGCAGGCCTACAAGGCGTTGAATTTGTTTCAGTAAACACAGATGCTCAGGCCCTCATTCATGCTTTAGCACCTCACCGTATCCAGATTGGGGAGAAGCTAACCAAGGGACTTGGGGCAGGTGCCAATCCTGAAGTCGGTGAGAAAGCTGCTCAAGAAAGCAAGGAAGAAATCATAAAGGCATTAAAAGGTGCCGATATGGTTTTTGTTACGGCCGGAATGGGCGGGGGAACAGGAACAGGAGCAGCACCTGTTGTGGCTGAATGTGCAAAAGAAGTCGGAGCCTTAACGGTTGGTGTTGTAACAAAACCCTTTTCATTTGAAGGTCGCCGCCGTCAAAGTCAGGCTGAGCGCGGTACTGCAAAATTAAAAGAAAAAGTGGATACATTAATTACTATTCCCAATGATCGATTGATGCAAGTCGTTGATAAGCGTACCTCCATTATGGACGCTTTCCGAATTGCCGATGACGTCTTACGTCAAGGTGTTCAAGGGATATCAGATTTAATTGCTGTACCAGGGCTGATTAATTTGGATTTTGCGGATGTTAAAACTATTATGACTGAGACGGGATCGGCATTAATGGGGATTGGTATCGGGACAGGTGATAATCGTGCTGTGGCAGCGGCTGAAGCTGCAATTAAAAGTCCTCTGTTAGAAACCTCCATTGAAGGGGCAAGAGGAGTTCTGCTCAATATCACGGGTGGCAGTAGTCTAGGATTGTTTGAAGTGAATGAAGCGGCTGAGATTATTGCTAATGCTGCTGATCCGGAAGCAAATATTATTTTTGGTGCAGTAATTGATGAACGATTCCAAGATGAAGTGCGAGTGACAGTCATTGCAACAGGCTTTGATCCGAAGCCGGCAAAAATTTTACAAGGTAAAACAGAAGCCGTGACAATTGAGCCATTTAAAATGCGTGACCTGGATATTCCAACTTGGATGCGTCGTTAATTATATATTGAAGTAAGTAAAACTGTTTGGGTATAAACCCAAACAGTTTTTTTATGGCAAAATAATTAAAATAAATTCCCATAAAATTACAAACTTTGAAAATCCTCTTTGTTATAATTGGAATTAATTCACTAACTTATCCATATATTGTTATGAATAGCATGTTACGACAGGTAGGTTTTATATGTACATCGACATACTTTTTATGGTTAATATTGTTATGAATAGTATTATTCTTTGGCTTACTGCCTGGGGGGCTGGAGTTTCTTATAAGAGTTGGCGCATTTTACTTGCTGCAATATTAGGAGGTGTTTATGTTGTAAGTGGCATTTGGCCAGAATTCGTTGTAGTTCATTATGCACCTGTTAAATTGTTGGTGTCATGCCTGATTGTTTTTACTGCTTTTGGTTTTAAATCGATACGTACCCATTTACTGTTAGTCGGAATTTTTTATATCATATCATTCATATTAGGCGGAGCTATTGTTGGTTGGCTATATTTTTGGCAAAATAGCAGTTACATACAAATGAGTGAGCTAAGAATGAATATGATAAGTCTTGGAAGTTTAGCAGCAGGTTCTTTAGTCGGTATCGTATTGATCTTAATTGTTATGCGGAGGATTATAAGCCGGATGTTAAGAGCTAACAACTTCTACCCTATAAAAATTGATTATGCAGACCGGCAGGTTGAGTTAGTTTCAATATTGGATACTGGAAATTCTTTGTATACGGTGATGGGACGCAAGCCGGTAATTGTTGTTGAACGATCAAAGATTGAGACAATTTTAAGCGATTTAACGGTGAGTTTTCTAAAAGAAAATGAAGCAGAGTTGTGGTTAACTCATTTAGATCAATGTCTGGATCATGATTGGCTTAGTAGAATACAGGTCATTCCATATCAAGCAATTGGAAGTACTAATATGCTGATTGGCTTCCGGCCTGACAAATTAACTGTTATAACTAAAAGCGGCGAGATCACAACGACAGAGGTTGTGGTAGCGATCTATAATGGTCATTTGTCGAGCGACGGAGCCTACACAGCATTGTTAAATCCTTTAATTATCAACAATGCTATCCGTAATGAGGAGGTTGGTGTATGCGCATAAACTGGCCAATCGTAAAATTATTTTTTAAGATAAAAATCATTACAGTACTACAGCTTTTAAAATTACTAAAGCCTGATGAAGTCTTTTATGTAGGCAGTACGGAAATATTGCCTCCTCCACTCAGTAGTGATGAAGAAGTTTTTCTGTTAAACCGCTTGCAAAAAGGTGATAAAGCTGTAAAGAGTGTCTTTATTGAACGCAATCTAAGACTGGTCGTGTATATTGCGCGCAAATTTGAAAACACCGGCGTAGGAATCGAAGATCTTGTCAGTATCGGTACAATTGGCCTGATTAAAGCAGTGAATACTTTTGATCCGGTAAAAAGAATAAAGCTTGCAACGTATGCTTCACGATGTATTGAGAATGAGATTCTCATGTATTTACGCAGAAATAGTAAAACACGTGCTGAGGTTTCGTTTGATGAGCCGTTAAATATTGACTGGGATGGTAATGAACTTTTATTATCAGACGTACTCGGGACAGAAAATGATATTATCTATAAATCTGTTGAAGAAGAAGTTGACAAATCGCTTCTCTATACGGCTATGAATAAATTATCAGGCCGTGAACGACGTATTATGGAATTGCGTTTCGGTTTGAATGAAGAGGGTGTTGAGCGAACGCAAAAGGAAGTCGCCGATATGCTAGGAATATCGCAGTCCTACATATCAAGGCTTGAAAAGAGAATTATAAAAAGGCTGCGCAAGGAGATATCGAGAATGGAATAAATGCGTAAGGTGCGAAATAGGAGGGGAAAACTGCGCGTGATGTCCTATTGATAGGATTCTACTGCGAAAAGAGAAGAGTAAAAGATGGTTTTTTAATATAAAGGAAAAAGTCACCTGATAGGTGACTTTTTTTATTCATGTTTTAGAAAACTTTAAATAAATTACCGGTGAATAAAACTTAACAGGCATGGCAATAATTCTCTTGTGGCCATAAAATCATGGAAACTTATGGGAGGTAATAAAGTAATGATTGTCAACAAAGTCGAGATATGTGGTGTTAACACGGCAAAACTCCCGGTGCTTTCCGCTAGCAAAATGCGTGAGTTATTTGAAGTTTTACAGGGCGGCGAGATATCTGCGCGTGAGCAGTTGATTTATGGTAATTTGCGACTGGTACTCAGTGTTATCCAACGATTCAATAATCGCGGTGAGTATGTGGATGATCTATTCCAAGTTGGCTGTATTGGTCTCATGAAAGCGATTGATAACTTTGATCTTTCGCAAAATGTAAAGTTTTCAACTTATGCCGTTCCAATGATTATCGGGGAAATTAGACGCTATTTGCGTGATAATAATCCTATTAGAGTCAGCCGATCAATGCGGGATATTGCTTATAAAGCATTACAAGTACGAGATTCGTTAGTAAGCAAATTTTCTCGTGAACCTTCAATTAACGAGATCGCCGATGAGCTTAAAATACAGCGTGAAGAAATTGTTTTTGCACTGGATGCAATTCAAGAACCAATATCATTATTTGAACCGATTTATCATGATGGCGGTGATCCAATATTCGTAATGGATCAAATTAGTGATGATAAGAATCTAGATATGAATTGGCTAGAAGGTGTTGCAATTAAGGAAGCACTACGGCGATTAAGCGATCGAGAAAAACATATTTTGACCTTAAGATTTTTCGAGGGTAAAACACAGATGGAAGTAGCCGAAGAAATCGGTATATCTCAAGCACAGGTATCCAGATTAGAAAAGGCGGCACTTAGCCATATGCGAAAACATATTTGAAACAGGGGGAGCTTCCATTGAGGAGAAGTTTACTATATACCACTATTGCATTGATTGGAATATTTGTGGTGTTAGGCTGGTCGTTTCTATTCGAACAAACTAAACAAAACGCATCGGTTGCTATTGGCAATGAGGGTCTGATACGATTTCATGTGTTGGCAAACAGTGATAAGCCAGAAGATCAGCAACTAAAACTTAAAGTCCGTGATGCTGTAATTGCCTTTTTAGCACCGCAATTAGAGCATCTGACAGATCCGGCAGATGCCCGTCAGGTTGTCGTTGCCAATGAAAGTAAGC
Source organism: uncultured Selenomonadales bacterium (assembly GCA_946407015.1). Taxonomy (GTDB): domain Bacteria; phylum Bacillota; class Negativicutes; order DSM-1736; family Dendrosporobacteraceae; genus CAMJML01. The sequence continues at coordinate 137,150 of CAMJML010000005.1, forward strand.
TTATCGATATTGCCCAACATGTGATTAGTGAAAATGGTGCCGATTACCCGGTTAGTATTCAATTTGGGGTATTCGACTTTCCTGTTAAGTCCTATGGTAATTTTGTACTTCCGGCTGGCAAATATGAAGCTGTGCGGATTTTAATAGGGAATGCCGAGGGGAAGAACTGGTGGTGTGTTTTGTTTCCGCCATTATGTTTTATTGATGTCACCCATGCAACAGCTGTACCAACTGCCGATTTACCACCAACGAATGAAGCTGATGAATCTCAGAAAGTCGAAATCAAGTGGAAGGTTGCCGAGGTTTGGGAATTAATTAATCACCGCTAAACCTCCGATAGGCAGTCACACTTAACGAATGGCTTCATATGATGTAGGAAACAAGCGTAGGAGGATAATGTTATGATTAAGACGTCTGACCTTAACAAGTCAGAGTCGCAGTCGGTAATATAGAGTAAAAGTTTAATCCTTAAAGCAGAATTCAAAATCCTCTGCTAAACGGACGGTATGAATCTGGTAAGGAAACTTAAGCAGCAAATTACGCTTTTCCTCAAAGGATTTAGCGTTCAGTACTTCAGCCGGCGATATCGCCGGCTTTTTAATTTTCTCCTGAGAACTTTGAAAACCGGCTAGAGAAGAGATCACTGCAGCCAGCTCTTTTTGAACGGTCTGAAGCTCTTTTTCGGCGGTTTCAGCGTCAATGAGATTGTCGCGGTACCAGCGGGTAATATCCGCACGTTTCTGCCGTAATACGGTTTGTTTTTTATTCAGCACCTCAATTTCTGCCGAATAGTCCGGTGTAATATTCTTTATCAAATATTCATCCAGTGATCTCCGGCCACTGGCAATATCCAGCAGGCATTGCCAAACGGCTTCGTCTAATTCATCAACCGGGATCCTGCGGCAGTTGCAACGTTCGCCGGAAATAGCGTAGGATCCTGATTCTTTCGTAATGCAGGAGTAATAATGGTATATCTTATCCGGACTGTTTTTGCGCATTGAAGGGCGACCGTAAGCCGTCATGGAGCGCCCGCATAAAGAGCAGTGCAGCAGGCCGCGCAGCAGGTATTCCCGCTTAGAATTACGCTTGGCAAACTTCTTGTTTTTCTGTAATTGATCCTGGGCAGCTAACCAGGTTTCACGGGATACAATGGCGGGAATTTGGATGGGGATCCAAAGCTCGGGCGGGTTATGAACGATTTCCCGTTTGGTTTGACTAACTTTTTTTACCCGCTGTTTATACAGATAATGCTGGCCGCAATACATCTCTTTTGATAGTACACGAGATACCGTAGACAGGGAGAGGGGGCGGTTATTGCGGCCAGTAACTCCCAGACCAGCCAGCTCAATCGCGATTGTCCTGGCACCCATACCATGATTTAAATACATATCATAAATCCGGCGAATGATTGCTGCTTCCCGTTCATTGATCATATACATACTATTTTCAGCGTTCCAGTTATATCCGAATGGATGAGCATTCAGAACGATTTTTCCCATTTTGGCTTTAGCCCGACGGCCGCGGGAAGTCCGTTCCCGTACTTTTGCCTTCTCGTAGGCGCTGACTGCGCCTTTCATCGAGAAAAAGAGGCGTCCTTCCGGACTCGCGTCATAGTCCCCGGTTACAAAATAGAGATTTGCACCAGCCTTTTCAAACTCATCAGCCAGTACTAGCTGAACGGTTAAATTTCGGCTCATCCGATCCGGGTCATAGAAGGTAATGGAGTGGATTAATCCGGCTGACAAGTCCGAACGTAAGCGATCGAGAGCAGGGCGTTCAATAAACTCACCGCTATAGCCATCATCGATATACGCTTGAATATCGTGTAACCCCATGGCAAAAAGCCGGTTACGGCAGGCCGAGAGTTGATCGTCAAGCGAATAGCCGCTTAGCGCCTGTTCTTCAGTGGATACCCGTACATATATGGCATGCATAATGACCTCCCAGTATGTGACGTAAAGCTGCTATCTAGGTTTTTAATATAAATAACTATTGTTTTTTCATTGCAGGTTTTATTGCAATGCGTGTTTCCTAATTTATATTAATAATATTGATAAACTATATCTAATGACGCCTTGTAACGAATGGCGTGAATATTGTCAAAAATAAATAACACATTCTTTCATGAATACATGAAATCAAATATAAAAACTCCTGTATGCATACAGGAGTTTCCTATCAAAATATTTGATCTTTAAATAAAGTTAATTTAGAAAGTTGAGAAAAGATATAAAGTAAATACAATTTGGTAGTTTGACCAAAACCTCTAAGCGGTGTTACCTGCTCGACTAAAAAAGATGCCCCGGGAAGGGGCACGGGTTAGGTTCAGTCTAAATCAATGCATGAATCGCGGACTTTTGACCAGCGGTAGCATTTTTGATTTAATGCTTTTCGGAAAGACCTGAATAATATTTGTTCATCAAATTCAGAGTTTGGTAAGACCTCTTTGACTGCAGCAGATAACGATTTGGTTGTTTCAACACTTAGATCATCAATAATTTCTACCATTTTAATTCGTGCCATTTCATTCTCCTTTCGTTTGAGCTCTTTAGCTCTCGTAAATTTATTCATATTATTCTTGAATTTACTCGTAGGTTGTATCGATTAAAAGTAAAAATCAAATCTCCCGTCTAATTTATATGTTAGCACGCTTAAACAAACAACAGAAAGTAAGGAGAAGAAGAATATATTTGCTTATGCGAAAGAGAATCGTTATTTTTACACCTTCTCTAAAAGTGCTATAAGAATAAGGAAGCTGGGCGTTTCTTGGATGAAGAAATAGGGTCTAGTTTTTTTCTTTATCCTTATATACAACCGTGTTAAATAAGGTCGCTATATCTTCGGGAGTACCCAAATCACATACTGGTACATTAGGTTTACTTTCTAAAATTTGAGTTAGGGCTTCTCTTGCTCGATCCATTTGGCTATCCGATAATTGTTCGATTAGTTTGTTTAGTTCCATTTTTGTTGTCATATTTAGTCTCCTTAAAAGATCCTACTTTGCTATTATAGATTTCAGATAAACAGATACTTTCTTGTTAATGTGGTCCAGACAGTTTTCAACTAACCGTCTGATTCCGTTTACCCCTTCAAATTCCGAATATTCGTCTTTGTGTACTTTATAAATCACATAGGAATCGTCTTGTGCATTATAGATAGCCAATGTCAGTGCCACATTTTTATACTCTATTTCTTCATTGCGGAGGCTGGATATAATCATGGAATTCAATTCAGTAAATTCCAGAGCGAATACAAGATCGGAGGAAAGTTCCTTAGATAGTCCCCGCAATATCTTTTTTTCGGGAAGCGCCTCAAGTGGATGACCATGAGTAAATTTATTGACGGCATTTTGCACTTGAATATCAAGGGCAAGATCGTAATTGTTTTTTAGTAAATTTTCTTTAAGCTTATAAAAGGCAAAATGATTTAACTCAGGTTCATTATAGTTTTGGCGGTGAATGGGTGGGAGGAGCACAATTCGTACAGGGACAGCCGCATAGGTGATGGCAGTAGTTATAAAAACGATTAGGAAAGGAAGCAAAATTAATTTCTTACCCAGCATGATAACCTCCTTAGGATGGCCCAATGCCATTAATCGGTTTAAGCAGCAATAAATAAATCCGTCTTTTATTCGCCAAGTTATTCTAAACACTTCGACGAAAAGGAAGTAATTCCCTGTCTTATATTACTTTATTTGTATGCGTAATATAAGAATCTTACTGAATTAATTAAGACAATCCATTGCAACATATACATTTATCAGGGAGGGGTGAGCATGGCTAAGAAATGCAAAGGCATATTCAAGGGTTTTATTGATAAGAATGGCAAGCTGTATTCTCCGGATCAACTGCCTGAGTATGTCAAAGATGCCGTAGAAAATCTCTTTATCCAAGCGGAAATAGAACGTCGCAAGAAAATATCCGCCGGATAATTCCGGCTGAATAAAATTTGGACAATCTTGGGAAGCGGAGCATGAAGGTTACTTATAACCGGGTTAGTTCAAGAACAGGTTTGATTTCTTAGAACGGTTTGCTAAAAGTAAAATACCACCATGATTGTTCCAAGCAATTCAGGTGGCTGATGTTTAACGGATATTAGTCTATCTGTAGGGGATAAATTGGCTCACCCTTTAATAGCGACCATCCAAGAGTGTATTTGATACTCATTCCTGTAGCTTCAACACTAAGAAGATTCCATCCATAAAACATAAATTTAGATACTTTATCTTGAATGTCTCTATCTGTGTTAGGAATTGATATCATAATTTCCTTAAGCAACGCTTTCCCACCTCCTGCAATAAGACATATACGACGTTAATCCGATAAAACCTCCCATAATTTACAATTAATATAAAAATATCCCAATTTTAACAGTTGTATATCGCCTCATACTGCGATGTCATATGGAAATCTTATTTAAGTTTAAGAACTCCGGTCTAATTTATATGTACATGCTAAGCAAAAAAAGGAAAGCCCCGCACCAGGCGGGGCAAGTTAAGTAGGGAAGAGTGGAAAAGATTATGCATTATCAGTATAACCGCACTTCAAAAGTTTTAAACAATAGCAGGCTGTAAATGATAAAAAAATACCGCCCGTATGAGCGGTAAATTTCAAAGTGAATGAGTTATCTACGCCAGTGGCCCCAACCAGGATGACTCCAACCCCATCCGGGTCCCCAGCCCCAGCCGTATTTACCCCAACCGTGGCCCCAGCCACCCCATCCCCAGATAGGGAAACCGCCACCTATAATGATCTGTCTGCCGCAGTTTGGACAACGCATATTAAGCTGTACCTCCTTATAGCTACCTACACCATATTATGTATCCTACTATTAATAATGTGCGTATGTAGATATAAAGCATGCTTATTCTTCATCTGGATCTTCGGAAGGATCCTTGATGAGCGGCTTGACAGCAGCAGGTTTAACGTTTGGTACCAATTCCAATTTAATATCACCGGTCTGCCACATGTGATATCCGTAGATGATCACAGCCATTAATGTCGCTATAGAAAATAGCATCAAGCTTGGGACATAAACCTCAAATAAGCCTAATTGTACGAACCAGGGTACCAGGAGAAACGATAAAATCAAGTCCATTGCTGCATTGGCTGTGATGTATAGTAAAAAGCGTTCATAGGTATATTTAAAAATCCAGATCGTACCTACTAGATATGCACCGTAACTAAAGATTGACATATTTGCAAACGGAAAACTAAGTTCTTTTGGTAGCCACCAATTTGAAACAATACCAATCTCCATAACGATGGTTGTTAGGATCGCTGAAACTAAACCTACCGGCATAAAGCGCCGGACATCCTCATTTTTCATGAAAAGCAAGGAAAGCCAGGAAACGATAAAACTAGCCCATATTAAGGTTTGATTACTCATTGCATCAGCTCCAATAAATTCAGTACCTAAATATAAGTCTTTCTTGGTTTATAGCAATTATGCATTAATCATGGATAATCGTTATTTATCGCAATTCATGTATTGAAAATAAAAAAAGGAGCTGACTTATTATCAGAAATAATCAGCTCAGAGAGAAAGGTGCGGGCTTAAGAATTATCCTTCAGCCCAGTGTGTTAGCGTTGGAGGTGTTGCAGGGGAGGTGTCAGTAGATATCCACCAAAGGTTTCTACCATTTAAAGGATACCTTCATCCTACCTAGTTTATATTATGTTAATTTGTTGCAAGGTGGAACTTATAACATAAAAAATAAAATAGCTGATCGATGAAGATCAGCTTATAAAAGAGGAGGCAATCAATATGTGAGAAGAATGAGAATTTATATAACATATTATGTGCAGCTATATAAAACGGTTACTGATTGACAAGATATAAATTATTAACTTATAAAGACGGCATAGATTGTCCTAGCAGAATCTTTGGGGATTGATGAACTTATCCTTCCAAGAGCTTTTAAAATGATCATATAACAAGATTCTAACAAGTAACACAGGCCTTTATTGTCCTTTTTACCGGTGGAATATGATAGTATGAAGTACAATGAGAGGCTGCAAGTCAGTGGCCTCTTCGGTTTCTCTATGAAAGTGGAACATATAGAATTGCTGCGCATAACTTAATTATAGACTGGTCATTAAACCGTTTATGAGCGAGGTTATAGCATGCGTAATCAAATCAAGCCTGATTGTTCAGCACTTGAATATAGCCGTTTATTAAACCGGTATATCGACAAAACTTATTCAATTATACAAGACGATATCCCGGTAACAGAGTGGATCCTTTACAAGTATTGTGATTATCAGAAATTTAACTTTTTCAATCAATTGCCGATAAACATGTTTGGTTGCTGCAACATAAATGAGAAAAGAATCTGGGTGTCGGACAGAACAATAATGATTGGAGAGGAATTTACGATCAATGTTATCATTGATGAATTAACCCATCTAAAAACCGGGAGAGGACATCATGACGATAACTATAAAAATCAATTTAGAAAATACCATCAACTGTATGATACTTATAAAAACGGAAAGAAGCCGCTATATTATAGCAGGCCTAATGCGTTTAAATAAAAGAGTAGCGTAAAAAGCAAATGCCGCCTGAATGGGCGGCAATCCTGTTAATGCTCTGAAAGCCGTATGCTGTTTCTCAAATAATTCAGGATACTTTGACCCTCTTCAGTTAGGACATTCCCTTTACCATTGCAGGCAGAACAAGGTTTGTGATCTATTTTTCCGCATCCCTGACATTGCGGACATTCTTTTTCGATTTTAAGACTTGATTGCATATCGTTTCCTCCAAGCGTGTTGTCATATAAGTATATCGGCATATTATTGGCTAATATTAATAGTTTTACTAGATAGCTGCTTATGTCGCAGTGATCGTATAGGAAACGGTAAGGCAGGAATTGATTTCCTTTTGAACGAAAGTTATCGTTGGAACGAAAATGAAGTTTGTAGCTAACATCATCAAAAATTTAAAAAGGAGGCAATATGCTTAAAACTATTGAAGCCTATTTGTTTGCATTTCGTGAAGTTAAAGAAAAGCCCAAACTTTGGTTTTCCATTATCATCGGATTTATTATATCAGGAAGCATAGGTCAAGCATTAAGTGATGATATGGCTATCATTAAGGCGGCCCTTTCTATTGCTGAATTTATTTTTTATATTGGCATTGCCAATATTGCAGTCAAAGTAGTTACTAACAAAGAATACACAATCAGGGATATATTCATTAGTCCTTCGATCCTATGGCGATGTGTCCTGATTCTTATTTTAATGGTGATCTTGAGTACACTTGCATCGTTGCCAGTGTCACTTATTCTGATTTACTTAGGAGCAAAAAATATTACAGGTGGAATTTTAGTAAGTGGTTCGGCTGCTATTACAATGGCTATAATGATTTATGTTTTTATGAAACTGTATTTTTCTTCATATTATCTATTGGACAAAAAGCTGGGTGTATGGCAATGTCTAAAGGTATCATGGGAAGATAACACCTATAAGGTTTGTTTTAGTATTTTCCTGGCACTCATTTGGATAACTGTCCTTAGCGCTCCATTACTTTTGCTGGATCATTATCTAAATGGGATTCATCTAGCCTATTTATTAACGCCCATACAAGAGCTGGCCATGGTTCATTTATATATGCAGCTTCAGCAAAAACGAAATAATGATGCACCGGAACAACTTCAGAGCCAATGAGGCTCTTTTTTATTTCTATGGTGTAAGTAAATATTACTTTGGTCGGCTGCAGCTCAGCGAGGAAGGAGAACCGTGATTTCATAAGCACTTAGCTTGCAGAAATAGCAGAACAATTCGCGAACATTTCTTAATATTATATATAAAGGACATAGGGAGGTGCAGCAATGTGTTTTTTGACAGTCCAGACGTACTGGAAATTGCAAGTATAGTCATTGTGGTGGTCGCTTTTTGTTTATACTGGATAACTCATACCGATCAATTTTAACTATGGCCGTCTGTTTTTAAACAGACGGCTCTTATTTGCAACAAAAAGAGGGACAAAACTGACTCGGTCAGTTTTGTCCCTCTTAATTGTTGTACGAATTAAGCTAGAAACGTCATAGGTTTGGTGCTTAATTTACTTGACGAAATCTTGTACTATAAATAGGTTGCCTTGGCTATCCGTTGCAATACCAATGCCGACAGTGGTATAAGTGGAATTTAAGATATTGGCACGGTGGCCGGAGCTGTTCATAAGCGCAGTCTCAGCCGCTTCAACACTTTGGTTTTCAGCAATGTTTTCACCTGCAGCGCTGTAAGAAATTCCAGCTGATTTCAAGCGGTCGGTGAGAGTTGCGCCATCTGGATTAGTATGGGAGAAAAAGTTACGGGCTACCATGTCTTTTGCATGGTTTCTTGCTACTGTACTTAATGCAGTGCTCACTTGCAAATCGGATAAACCATTTGCCTGGCGATCGGAGTTCAACAGCTCAATGGCTTTTTGTTCAGCAGCTGTTATACCGGCAGAACTTGTAGTGGTAGTTGTCGTACCGCTGGAGGTAGTTCCCGAAGAACTGCTGTTATTGGTTGTAGTGCTATGATTGTTGTTGTTTTGGGAAGTCTGTTTTACATCTTTCACTTTCTTAACAGATACGACGGTCCATTGAGAGCCATCTTTATTGAGTTTGAGATTAACGTTGTAAATTGCATTCCCATGGCGGACCGATACAACCGCTTGGTTGCCTGATTTGCTAACTAAAGAAAAAGAATCGGTTTTAGCATTGAAGCCAAGCTTGCCGGCTGAAGCCTTAACAACTCCCACAGGATCCTGAGCTGTTTTGTTTACTTCGTGATTCTGGATTTTCTGAGTAGCTACATGCGATGGTTTTCCTGCGTTATAGGCTGTTTCTTGTGATTTGGCATAGACTGACACAGGCGCTGCCATCATATATAAGCCGAAAGTGGTACCCAGCATTCCTAGAACCATATTGCGGTGCAATTTTTTCAATTGAGTCGCCTCCTCATTATTTTTAACTATCACAAGACCTGTTGTGATTTCTTGTACTTTTTTAATATATAGATAAATTTTTTGAGTATTTTTTGAGATGCCGATGTAATATTTGACATGCGAATAGTTGTAAGAAACCGACCTAAGGGGTGGCTTTTATTTAATTACTTTGTGTTCACGGAAAAAGCCTAGGAGAATTACAGACTATTTTATCATGGATGACTTTTCCTCATTCTAAAAGGATTCAAAAAAATGGTATATATACTTACAAATAAAGGGGGTTATTCCATGAATAGCATAGTTAAAAAGATAGCCATATACTCAATGGTAGGAATGTTGCAATTAGGATTCGGTGCATCGATCGTAGCTGCGTCGCCATTTCATCATGATCAACCACCGCGTCAAGGGTATGATCGGCACGATTCGGAGCGTGAACGTCATCGCATAGAGCAAGAAAGGCGTGATCGTGAGAGGGCCGAAAACGAACGTCATGAACGCGAAATGAAAAGGCGGCCGGGAGAATCCAGGAAACATTGGCATGAAAGGCAGAAAAAAGAAATTGAGCGCCATAAACATGAAATGGAACGAATCCGTTATGAGTTTGAACATCATAGAAGATAAACGACTGCTGAACAGATTTTTACAATTAAACTAATGATTTCAAAAGAACTTCAAATAAATGGAGATTATGATTAAAGTGTAGCTTCAATAAACCAAAGAGGAAGTGTTGGCATGAAAAAGATTACTAAAAAAGTAGTTACATATTCACTGTTGGGTTTGATGCAAATTGGAATTTTTGCAACGGCAACCGCAGCTGAAGCATCCCCTTTTTATAATCACTCACAAAGGCCAATCCAATTGGATGATCGTCGCGATAGCCATAGGGACGATGATCGAAGACAGGAGCATGACAGAAGAGTCCGTGAAGAAAACGAACGTCATGAGAAAGAAATGAGGCGGAAGCCACATGAAAGTGAAAGGGAATGGCGTGAAAGACAGGAACGTGAGAAAGAGCGTCACGACCAGACTTTACGTGAGATTGCTGCTTTGTTGATTGGTATTGCTATTGGATCGGCCAATAATTAGTTAAACTCATCTAAAAAAGTAAGAGAGCCGCTCGGTTATTTATCCGGGCGGCTCTCTGTTTTGACAGAATAATATTCATTGTTTGCTACAGTTTAATCGGCAGCTCCAGGTGGAATACTAGTTAAAATGCTTATTGGGAGAAGCCGATATGGATCTGCAAGCGAATAAATCAGTTAATTGGATATATAAAAAATCAAAAGGATTTCCAGGTTTTAATGTGCAATATATCTTTAGAATACAGGCTTTTTGGTCGTTGTTTGCAAGCTTATTGCTATGTTTTTTTGCTCCAAGTGATATTCAAACGAACTTATTTAAAGAAATCCTGGGGTTCATTGCTCCCATGATTGCCACTGTTTTTGCAACTTATAGCGCCCTTTATTTCGCTGCACTTGCGATAATGGTTACGTCCAATACTGTTTATATGGATATTCTCAAGGAGATAGAGCCAACAAGAACATTAGGCGCATTTTACGCAATTGTGCTCTGCATTGCCGTGGCAGTTACAGCTTTCTTACTCATAACGCTTTTCTGGTCAAATCCAGGAGACACCATTGGTAAAGGAGCCATTATTCCTGTTTTTTTCTTCTTTTTTTATAGTATCAGTGTTTCTTATTCGATCATTAAGCAAATCATAGAAGTAACGTTTAAACATATTAAGTTGGAGAAAATATTTCAGTCGGCTGCAAGTAACAACCAAAAATAAGGGAGCGTGTTCACATGCCGGTAATTACAATTGATGGTCCTTATCTTAACAAAGCTCAAAAACAAGAATTAGTCGAGAAGCTTACAGAAACGGCAAGCAGTATTATCAATCTGCCCGAAGAGGCAATTATAGTATTGATCAGAGAAGTCGATCACGACAACGTTGGCGTTGGTGGCATGCTGCTGTCGGACAGAAGCTAGATCAGTTTAGGAGCAATTACAATACGATGTAAAATATTTCCAGGAAATAAATTACAAATGATATTACCGATTGCAACTCTGACCTTAAAATGAAAGAAGTCATCAATGTTCTTGACGGAAAAAGATTAGGAACAATTACCGATATTGAAATTGATACTGACACGGGTAGGCTGACCGCTATTGTGGTTCCGGGAACGGGTAAGTTTTTAGGCCTGTTTGGGCGTAATGAGGATGTTGTGATTCCTTGGGAAAAAATAAATAAAATTGGCTCGGATGTAATATTGATAGAATCCTCCTTTTTTACTGATACAAGAACCATTGCGAAATAGTTCAAATTAAAACTAATTAAAGCTCTAATCTTTCAAAGATTGGAGCTTTAATTGGTTTAGAAACTTGATGGGCAGACTATTTTGCTTAAATGATGGGAGGGGACTAGATGATCATTCCTTTAACCACAAAGGCCAATCAGAGTAAGGTTATGCGGACAGCGAAGCGCTTGCTGGTAAAAAACAATGTAGAATACAGTTGGGATCATGGTGTTGAAAAGAATATGGTAAATGAAATCATCATGGCCATTGAAAGAACAAAATTATTTTTGCAAAACGAATATCATGATCAGATCAGAACTCATATTCAGGTCGTACTTTTTAGCAGTGAGAAAGCGATGGAAGAATATTTGCAAATTAATAAAATAGACGGATTGACTCACAAGCAAATTGCGGAATTATCGAAATATCCTGCATTGACAATAAGTGCTAGAGATAGTAATAATAGGCCAGAAGCCATTATATTAAGAAATATCAATAAAGCTCATGCCGGGCTAGATAAAGTTTTTATTATTGCTCATGAGCTTGCGCATGTCTGGCAAGCTGAACTCGCACAACAATATAATTTTTACGAAATTAAGTGGTTAGCTGAAGGCATGGCCGACGTTTTTGCTGCAAATGTATTAGAGCAAGAGCTTGCATATCAGGCGATTTGGCTTGACATTGCCAAAGAGTATCTAAATAAAATATGGCTTAAAAGTTTACATACTCCAAAGGGGTTTCAGGCTGAAGTAGAAAAATACAACATGCAACTTGTTTATCGGATAGCCGATTTAGCTACATTATCATTGAAACGAAACTATGGAATGGAAGCAATCATACACTATTTTTCAACGATCGGCGTAACTCATCATGCCGATAAGAGTTTCAAAAATGTATTTGGGATTAGCCCGAACAAGTTTGAGGAACAGTTTTCTATGGGTGGTTTAAATCTCTAATATTCTGGCTAATATAGACAACCTTAAATGCCAAGGATTAAATGAATATAAATGATGAAGTACAGGATAAGTAGTGTTTATTTCTCATTTCTTATATACATAGAAAAAAGAAAAAAATAAATGAAAGGGGGATGCCGACTATGGTCGCGGCAACCAGAAGTATCCATAAGATAAGATCGTGCATTTCCCTGTCCTCCTGGTGGACTCTGATTCTTGTGGTTGATCATTTTTGGTATGCAGACAACCATTTGTGTAGGTCATCAAAAAACTAGTGATACTCCTGCGTAGTTCGAAATGATACAAGGAGTTCACTAGGCAAAGCATTCATCTTTTCGAAGTGCATTTATTATTTACGAGGATAACAGCCTTTGGGATTACAATTTATGCGGGGATAGCAGTTTTGCTTAGGATAGCAATTTTGTTGTGGGTAACAATTTCTTGGAAAACAATTTTTATAAGGAAAACAATTCTTTCTCGGAAAGCAGTTTTGCCGCGGAAAGCAATTCATACGCGGATAACAATTCTGCTTTGGAAAACAGTTACTTCGAGGATTGCATTGGTACGGATAGCAGCTAGAGCTGACAACGATTCGATCATCATATTCTAAATCGCGAATCTCTTCATCCCAATCAGTATATTCAGGCAAGTCATAATACCTGAAATAAGGCTTATCTGACACGCTAATCACCTCCGTAAATACAATATGTTAACTAATATAGTATATTCGGTGATTTCAGTTAAGGTGCTAGTCCGGATATTCAAGTATGGAAGAATATACAAATTCAATGACCTTAAAAGAATATTTTGCGTGCTATAACCTCCCAGCTTGTCATATGTTATAGTGGAGGTGTTTGAAGTGAAATTTAGGGGTAATAGTCAATTTGATGGAGCTACAAGTTATACATCGGATCTCAAAATGAAAGAAGTTATTAATGTTATTGATGGAAAAAGATTAGGAACGATCACAGATATTGAGATTGATATTGATACTGGTAGACTTACCGCAATTGTGGTTCCGGGAGCAGGAAAATTCTTAGGTTTGTTTGGACGTAACGAGGATGTCGTAATTCCTTGGGAAAAAATAAATAAGATTGGTTCTGACGTGATATTGGTTGAATCCTCCTTTCTTATTGATACAAAATCCATAGAAAAATAATAAAAATCTCTAGCTTCACTGAGCTAGAGATTTTTATTATTTAGGCTGTATGATGGCAGGAATTTCTACAAGATATGGCGTAATGATAGTAGGTAAATACAATATATAGAGTGCTAAGGTTGGCTATTTAGTATTTGTCAACGTACAAAGTGAGGGGTGAGACAATGCGTTGTCCATTTTGTGGCTGTGTTGAGAGTAAGGTTATTGATTCACGTGCGGCAGAAGAAGGGAGCTCAATACGGCGTCGTCGGGAGTGTTTAAGCTGTGGAAGGCGATTTACAACTTATGAAGTCATTGAACAAATCCCTCTTATGGTCATAAAAAAAGATGGTCGACGGGTAATTTTTGAGAGAAATAAATTATTAAACGGTCTAATCAAAGCATGTGAAAAAAGGCCGATATCGATTGATACAATTGAAATGATAACGGATAAGATTGAAAAAGAGATCCGCAACTCTATGGAACGGGAAATTCCCACGCAAATGATTGGTGAGCTGGTTATGAAAAACTTACGTGACTTTGATCAGGTTGCATACGTTCGTTTTGCTTCGGTTTACCGTCAATTTGCAGACATCCATAATTTTATGCGAGAATTAGAACATTTGATGAATTTGCAAAAATCTGAAGGCGATCATGATAAAAAGTGAGGAATCGTAATGTTTACTAAAATTAGGAAACGTGATGGACGCGAAGTTGAATTCGATGAAGGAAATATTACTGAGGCTATTTTTAAAGCGGCGAAGGCTGTTGGCGGTGCGGATAAACAATTAGCGATCGAGTTAACTTTGGATGTTCTAAAGTTTCTCAAACAAAAACATAATGGCAAAATTTTTAGTGTTGAAGATGTACAAGATACCGTAGAAAAGATTCTTATCGAAAAGGGACATGCAAAAACAGCCAAAGCTTACATTTTATATCGTGATAAACGAACGAGAATTCGGGATGCCAAGTCTGATCTTATGGATGCTGTTGCGGATATTTTAGTTGAAACCAATCGTGAAAACGCGAATGTATCTAATTCCCCGTCGGCAAAAATGCTTCAGATTGCGAGTGCAGCCAGTAAAGCTTACTATCTTAATCGATTGATTCCGGAAACTATGTCATTGGCCCATATTCGAGGAGATATTCACATCCATGATCTTGATTTTTATGGTAAAACACTTACCTGTGTTCAAATTCCACTTGGAAAACTGTTAAAATCCGGCTTTAATAATGGTCATGGCTATATTCGTCCGCCGAAGCGTCCGGCTTCCGCAACGGCTTTAGCGGCTATCATTTTACAAAGCTCTCAGAACGATATGCATGGTGGGCAATCCTTTGCGTTTTTTGATCGTGATATGGCTGCTTTTATGGCTAAGTCGAACGACGAAGAAGTATATCAGGCTATGGAGGCCTTAATTTACAATCTGAATAGCATGCATAGTCGTGCTGGAGCACAAGTTCCGTTTTCAAGCCTTAATATTGGTACAGAAACATCACCAGCCGGGCGAATGGTGATTAAAAATGTTTTGCTGGCATATGAAAAAGGACTAGGTCGTGGAGAAAATCCAATTTTCCCCAATATCATCTTTAGAGTTCAAGAAGGGGTTAACTTAAACCCAGGCGATCCAAACTATGATTTATTTAAACTTGCAATTCGCGTTGCTTCACAACGGCTAAATCCGACATTTAGCTTTATGGATTCTTCTTTTAATAAGCCTTATGGCGATCAGGTTGGTTATATGGGCTGCCGTACACGCGTTATGGCAAATGTATGTGGTCCTGAAGTAACAGATGGCCGGGGTAATTTAAGCTTTACTACGATTAATCTGCCCCGTTTAGCCATCAAAGCGGAAAGAAATCTTATGAAATTTTATCAAAGTTTATCTGATCTCATAGACCTAACTTGCGAGCAGCTTCTACATCGTTATCAAGTTCAAGCTGCACTTAAGGTTCGCGATATGCCGTTCTTAATGGGACAAGGTCTTTATTTAGATTCAGATAAGCTATCATTTAATGACACTATCGAAGATGTTATTAAACATGGCTCTTTATCAGTAGGTTTTATTGGTTTAGCAGAAACGCTATTGGCGTTGACTGGCTACCATCATGGCGAAAATGAAGAATCGCAGGCTTTAGGTGAGGAAATTGTTGCTTTTATGCGCAATAAACTAGATAAAGCTGCTGAAAAATATACACTGAACTTTACTCTCTTGGCTACTCCGGCAGAAGGGCTTTCCGGCCGTTTTGTAAAAATGGACCGCCGTGAATATGGTTTGATTCCAGGGGTAACGGATAAAGAATACTATACGAATTCTTTTCACATTCCTGTAAATTATCCAATTGGCGCTTATGACAAAATACGCATAGAAGGTGTTTATCATAAATATACCAATGCCGGGCATATCAGTTATGTGGAGTTCGATGCGCCGCCGGTTAACAATTTGACTGCGGTCGAAGATATGCTGCGTTATATGAAACAATGTGATATTGGCTATGCAGGAGTAAATTTTCCGGTTGACTTTTGTGAGAGCTGCGGATACCTGGGTGTGATTGATACAGACAACTGCCCGGTGTGCAATACGGCAACGATTAGGCGAGTTCGCCGTATTACCGGATACTTAAGCACGTTAGACCGTTTTAACGATGCAAAATGTACCGAATTGAAAGAGCGTGTTTCGCATTCTTAATATTAGGTGGGAAAGTATGGAGTTGAGAATTGCTGGGATCGTAAAAGAAAGTGTAGTGGATGGGCCGGGATTGCGGTTCGTCATTTTTACTCAAGGATGTTATCATCACTGCCGTGGGTGTCATAATGTTGATACCCACGATCCGGCAGGCGGAAGAGTTATACATACAGACGAAATTATGGCGATGGTCAATTCGGCAAAGTTAATCCGTGGGGTTACTTTTTCAGGAGGAGAACCATTTTTGCAAGCGGAAGCTTTAGCCTATCTTGCTGACAAAATTAAAGCTAAAGGGTTAAATATTGTAACTTATAGCGGCTATGTGTTCGAACAATTATTGACAATGGCAGTTGGGCGCCCGGCAGTTAAAGAACTGCTTCATAAAACTGACATTCTTGTTGATGGTCCTTTTCAACTTGAAAAGCGGGATTTGCGATTAGCCTTTAGGGGATCTACCAATCAAAGATTAATTTATGTTCCTGATTCCTTAAAGTGCGGGCATATTGTTCTTTGGGATGAGATAACCTCTTTTTGCAGCAATGCTTAGTGAATTTTAGCCCTTATGCATATACCGAAAGGTATTGCAAAAAATAGGAGGAATGAAGGCATTTTCTTGCTTAAGCTCACACTAGTGAGCTGTTTTTATTATTTTAAAACGAAATGCAGTCTGATTATATAACTGGAGTGATTTGAATTGTCTTGGCATTTAAAGGAGCAGTTGCAAAGCACACTGGCTCAGGAACAAGGAGCGAGGATTTTTGCACCGGGTTCTCGTACCGGCTTTGCCCTGGTTTACCCGAACACTTATCACGTTGGAATGTCTAATCTGGGATTTCATATCATTTATCAGAAGATAAATGATCGTCATGATACGGCTTGTGAACGCGTGTTTATGCCCGAGAAAAAGAATGAACAAGAATACATTCGAACCAATACGCCACTGATGACCTTGGAAACGCAACGCTCCCTATATGAGTTTCCGCTTATCGGATTTGCGATTACATTTGAGATGGATTATTTTAATTTATTAAAAATGCTTTCGCTGGGGAAGGTTCCGCTGTTGGCCAACGAACGAGCTGAGCATGATCCTATTATTATTGCGGGTGGACCCTGTGCAACTTTTAATCCTGAACCGCTAGCCGATTTTGTTGATGTCTTTATCATCGGTGAAGGTGAAGAAATCATCAATGAACTGCTAGATCAATATTATTGGGGGCGGGAGAAAAACTTATCCAGGGAAAAGTTGTTGCTTAGTTTAATGGAAATCGAAGGCATCTATGTTCCTAGATTCTATCAACCGGTTTATCACGAGGATGGCATCATTAAAGAGTTTGTTCATCCAAACGAAGTTCCACAAAAGATCAACCGGCGTTGGATAGAGGTACTTGACGACCATGCTGCTCAAACGGTTGTTATAACGGAAAAAACTGAATTCCAAGGAATGTATCTAGTTGAAGTTGCTCGTGGATGCGGCCGGCATTGCCGTTTCTGCATGGCTGGATATTGCTTTCGCAGGCCAAGGGTCAGAAACTTGGCAAAAATTATGGCTGCAGTCCAAGAAGCTAAAAAGCTAAATAAAAAGGTCGGCTTAATGGGAGCTGCAATTTCTGATTACCCTCAAATTGATCAACTTTGTAGCAGTATCCTTGAACTTGGACTGGGGTTGTCGGTGGCTTCCCTGCGAGCCGACTCCCTAAGCCAATCCTTGGTGGATGCATTGGCGTCCAGTGGACAGCGTACGATCACTTTGGCACCGGAGGCAGCCAGTTCTCGTATGAGAAATATCATTAATAAAGGAATTCATGATGAGCATTTGTTTCACTCCATTGCATTAGCCAGTCGGGCAGGCATACCTAATGTCAGGCTTTATATCATGATTGGTCTTCCTTATGAAGATGACAGCGATGTTGAGGCCATTGTTACCATGGCGAAAGACATTAAACGCTATATGGAGACTCAAGGCAGCAAAGGGATGTTAACACTAAGTATTAATCCTTTTATTCCCAAGCCGTTTACCCCTTTTCAGTGGCTGCCGATGGAAGAAATGTCTAAAGTAGAGGCTAAGTTAAAGTTTATTCAAACCTCTTTACGCAATTATAAAGGAATTGAAGTACTGATAGAATCGCCACGCGAAGCTTATATTCAAGGTGTCTTAGCTCGAGGCGACCGCAGGCTGGGGGCGGTTTTAAAAACAGCTTGCGAAATGGGGGGGAGCAAACAATTCAAGAAAGCTCTTAAGTTACATGAGTTGCAGGAAGAATTTTATCTATACCGAAATCGGTCGCGTACTGAAAAATTCCCATGGCAAAACATCAATATTGGTTTTGATATTGAGTATTTGTATCGGGAACTGGAAAAAGCACAGGCTGAGCAATATACGATTCCCTGTTTTGCCGATTGTACACGCTGTGGAATTTGTCGCCATGAATAAAGGAGGATCATCATGAGTTTTTCCTTAAAATATGCGTCAAATGGGATTTGGTTTGGAGTATTTGGCCATTTAAATCATCCAATCATAACACATGGAATTTCAACAAGATTAGGCGGAAAAAGTCAAAATCCGTATTCTTCATTAAACCTTGGTTTGCATACCGGTGATGAACTAGCTGCAGTGAGGGAAAATAGAGGACTGTTTTGCCAGGCTGTTGGGATCAATCATGAGCGTATTGTAACAGCCGAACAAACCCATGGCGAAAGAGTTGTGGCTGTTATAGATCAAGCGGCTGGTAAGGGAGCGATGGATTTTTCGACTTCGGTTAAAGCTACGGACGCACTCATTACTAACTCGCCCAATCTGCCACTTATGCTGTTTTTCGCAGATTGTGTACCAATCTTGTTATTTGACCCTAAAATGAAGGTGATTGGAGTTGTCCATGCGGGCTGGAAAGGAACCGTGGCAAAAATCGCGCAAAAAGCTGTTTTAGCTATGCAATCAGAATATGGAACCGATCCCAAAGATTGTATAGTCGGTATAGCGCCATCGATTGGCCCATGCTGTTATGAGGTTAACGAGCCAGTGGCTCAGCGGTTTAAAGAACAGTTTTCGAATCATTCAGGGATTGTAATACCGCATGCTGAAAAATGGCGGCTTGATTTATGGTTGGCCAATCAGGTTCAGCTTGAAGAGATCGGTGTACGGTGCGAAAATATACAAATTAGCCATGTTTGTACATCTTGTAATCAAGCGTTGTTTTTTTCATACCGTGCTGAAGCCGGTACTACCGGAAGAATTGGAGCAGTCATGCAGCTTAACTGTCTATAGACAGCAAAGCCGCAAACTTGGTAGAAAAAATCATTTGTGTACTAGATAAAGAAAAATACTCTTTAAAAACACTTGTGTTTTTGAGAAATACAAATTATAATGTGGATATAAGTTCATAAAGTAAATGCGATGAAGCTTTTGAGAGAGTGTAACTTTTACGCTCTTTCAAAAGCTTTTTTTGCAAATTAGAGCTTTTTTGCTAATTTCCTTTAGGAGGTGAGAGGGCACACGGGAGTTATATAGTAAGTCGTTAGCGAAAGCCATTTACAAAGTATATCGAGGGGGAGAAAAAGTTGAGACAAAATCGAATCAAATTATTTAGCTTATTGGTTGTTTTTAGCATGATCGCCACTCTAGTAGCAGGATGCGGCGGTGGCGGCTCAAGTTCCAATGAAGTGAAAATTGGGGTCGTTTATGAACTGACTGGTAATACGGCAAGTTTCGGTACATCTGCTGCAAATGGCGCTAAATTAGCATTTAAAGAAATTAACGCTAAAGGCGGCGTGTTAGGTAAACAAATTCAAACTGTTGTTGCCGATAATAAAGGTGAACCTTCTGAATCTTCCAATGCTATGACAAAGGTCATTACGCAAGATAAAGTTGTAGCAGTAACTGGTTTTACTACCAGCTCTAACGGGATTGCTGCATCTACTGTTGCTGAAGCCAATAAAATTCCATTTGTAGCTGCTGCTACAACCAATCCTAAAGTTACCATTGATGAAAAAACCGGAAAAGCTAAAGATAATGTCTTCCGGGTATGCTTTATTGATCCATTCCAAGGTACTGTAGGTGCTAATTTCGCACTAAACAGCTTAAAAGCTAAAAATGCTGCAATTATGATTGATAACTCCAGTGACTATAGCAAAGGTCTTTCTCAGTTCTTTAAAGAAGCCTTCGCTAAAGGCGGCGGTACTATCGTAGCGGAAGAAGCTTATTTGCAAAAAGATCAAGACTTTAAAACGTTGTTGACAAAGATCAAAGCTCTGAATCCTGAAATGATTTATGTACCTGGCTATTATGAAGAAGTTGGTAAAATTGCAAAACAAGCCCGTGAGTTGGGGATTACAGTACCTATCGTAGGTGGCGACGGTTGGGATTCACCTAAATTAGTAGAAATCGCTGGTGCCGAAGCGCTGAATAATACTTTCTTTACAAATCACTACTCTGTTGAAGATCAAAGCCCAGCTTCAAAAGCTTTTGTAGATGCGTATACGAAAGAATATGGTCAAGCACCTGATGCAATGGCTGTATTGGGTTATGATGCCGCTTATGTTTTAGTAGATGCCATCAAACGTGCAAACAGCACTGAGCCAGCCAAGATTCGCGAAGCACTGGCTGTTACGAAAGACTTCCAAGCTGTAACCGGTTCTTTAACGCTTAATGATAAGCATGATGCGGTTAAAAGTGCTGTAATCATTGAGTTCAAAGGCGGAAAACAAGTTTATAAAGAAACTGTAAAACCATAAGTTCATGTATATGGAAAATTGGGTAGAGAACTTCTCTACCCAATTTTTTTATTCATGCCAGATTATTACTATTGTCAAATCAACCTTTCTTCCTCTATAATAAAAGTGTCAATAAACTGACATAAAGCAAAGATGCTTATTACAGAAGGGGTTTTTCTGTGATGGAGCATCTTTTTTTATTTATATTTATTAGGAGGGACAGCTATGACTGGCTTGAATATCGACACTTCTCCTGTTCAGCACTTTCTCGAAAGTCAGCAACCAGAAAAGGTCGTTGAACTGTTTGGACAGCTACTGCTCAATCATCAGATTTTACAAGCACGGTTTGATGCACTGTTGAATACGATTGACGAAGCTATCTGTATCATTGATGATTCTGACCGAGTTGTAGTATGGAATAACTTGGCTGAACATTTATATGGCATTACAGCCCAGGAGATCATCAATAAGCCGATAGAGCAATTCTTTTCAAATTTATTGTTAACCAAAGTCATGAAAGAATGGAAAACAGTACATGAGCAACATCATACACCCTGTCCGGATAAACATGTCCTAATCAATGCCAGGCCTGTTAAATTAGCCGGCCAAGTGATTGGGGGAGTCTGCGCTGAAAAAGATATTACCGAAGTGGTAAGATTGCACGAAAAGTTGTCCCAAACTCATGAAGAAGTCGAATCATTAAAGCAGGAGCTCGGTAAAATCAACATACAGTCTGATAGTTTTTCTACAATTTATGGACATAGTGCCTCGATTTGTGACGCGGTCAGTGTTGCCAGGAGAGTGGCGTCTACCAATGTGCCTGTGTTACTGCGAGGGGAAAGTGGCACAGGTAAGGAGTTATTTGCGAAAGCCATTCATCAAGCAAGTGGTGTTGCAGGGCCATTTGTTGCCATTAATTGTGGTGCCATATCGGCCAGTCTATTTGAAAGTGAGTTATTTGGTTACCAACCAGGTGCCTTTACCGGAGCGGATCGTAATGGTAAGGTGGGCCTATTGGAACAGGCCCATGGTGGAACTGTGCTATTGGATGAATTAGGTGATATGCCCAAAGAAATGCAGGTCAAATTACTCAGGACCTTGCAAGAAAAAAGTATTTATCGGGTGGGAGGCAATAAACCGGTTGCTATTGATGTGCGTTTTATTGCAGCTACTCATCGTAATTTAGAAGACATGATTGCAAAAGGAGAATTCCGCGAAGATTTGTATTATCGGCTTAATGTTGTATCCATCTCATTACCGTCATTACGAGACAGGATGGATGATATTCCGGAACTTGTGCATCGCGGAATTAACTATTTTGCGCATAGCCACAACAAAAAAATTACGAAAGTTGATCCCGAATTGATGGCCGCATTACTTCAATACTCATGGCCGGGCAATATTCGCGAATTGTTTAATGTGCTAGAACGCTTAGTAATCTTGGCTGACAACAGTCTTTTAACAATGGATAATTTACCGAATACATTTAGACGCTCCGCACTGATGGGACAATCCTTTTCACATCACGAGGAAGAGATCAACCTGATGAAAACAACAAGCCATGTCGAGAAGGAAATGATTTTGGTTGCTTTAGCGGAGGCTCAATCTAATAAAGCGATTGCTGCTAAAAAGTTAGGAATTCCTCGAAGTACACTATACTACAAAATGCGTAAACTAGGCATTGTGTGTCAGGAATTAGACGCATGACGTCAGAAAGTTGACATGTTGATTAGCTTATAGTAGATAGTAAAGAGAGCGAATGAAGAACATTGTATGTTCTGATTCTCAAGATAGGCTTAAAATGATTCGAATTAACCATAGTATAGAAGAGTCAACTGTTTAATTGATCAAGGAATTTCATAAAAACCAATGTTGGCATGATTTTTGCATAAGTACTATGCAGGAGGTGCTTACGATGCGAATTACTGATCATCCTATATTAGAATTTACAAACAAAACGAAGGTATTGTTTGTTTTTAATGGCCAGCCAATAGAAGGTGTGGCCGGAGAGCCGATTGCCGCGGCTTTGCATGCAGCCGGTGTAAAAGTATTGCGTCACAGTCATGCTCATCATCGCCCACGTGGTCTGTTTTGTGCAATTGGCAACTGTTCATCCTGTCTGATGATTGTTGATGGTATTCCTAATGTCCGGGTTTGCGTAGAGCCGCTTCGTGCCGGTATGTCGGTAGAAACGCAGGCAGGAAAGGGGAAGATCATATGATGGAGATAGAACTTTTAGTGATTGGAGCGGGGCCGGCCGGGTTAATGGCAGCTTTGCATGCGGCTGAGGCCGGAGCAGGAGTGCTGCTGATTGAGCGCTCCGATCGGTTGGGCGGACAACTGATTAAGCAAACACATAAATTCTTCGGTTCAAAAGCGGAATACGCCGGAGAACGGGGAATCGATATTGCAGCAAAATTAATTGATGCTTGTGAAAAAACAAAAACCATTACCATTTGGAAAAATACTCCCGTTTTGGGGATTTATCCGGACGGGGTTGTGACCGCTTTACATCAAGAAAAATTTTGCACGATCAAGCCAGCCAAAGTGATTGTGGCAACCGGAGCCGCTGAAAAAACCATGGCGTTTCCGAATAATGATTTGCCGGGAATTTATGGGGCTGGTGCAGTTCAAACCCTAATGAATGTCCACGGTGTATTGCCCGCAAAACGGATCTTAATGGTGGGGGCGGGGAATATCGGAGTCATTGTTGCCTATCAATTGCTGCAAGCCGGAGTGGAAGTCGCCGGTGTGGTGGAGGCAAGTCCGCAGGTTGGAGGCTATCATGTTCATGCGGCAAAGCTGCAGCGGCATGGTGTGCCCATTTATACTTCTCACTCGGTAAAAGCTGCACATGGCGATCCATTTCTTGAAGGGGTAACTATATGCAAATTGGACAAAGACTGGCAGCCAATTGCTGGCAGCGATCAATATATTGAAGTAGATGGATTGTGTTTGGCTGTAGGATTGAGTCCGCTGACCGAACTGCTGTGGCAAGCGGGCTGTGATATGAAATATGTTGCTGAGTTGGGGGGCTATGTACCCGTGCGCAACGGCAACCTGCAAACAACAGAAGAGCACATCTTTGTTGCAGGTGATGTTTCCGGAGTTGAAGAAGCATCGGCAGCCATGGTTGAAGGCAAATTAGCCGGAATGTATATTGCAGCGTTGCTTGGTTATCAAACTGCAAATTACGAACCTGAATTGCAATTGGCGAGAGAACAATTAGCGGCTCTGCGATCAGGCCCTGCCGGTGAAAAGATTCGCAATGGTTTAAGCAAAGTGCTTTGTAGGGAGGTTGGGTAATGGAACATCAAGCCCATGCAAAATTAGGAGCAGGACCAACAGCCGTATTTGAATGTTTGCAGCGTATCCCCTGCAATCCCTGCGCCGATGCCTGTCCGCGCGGAGCCATTACTGTGAAAGAAATCAATGACTGTCCAACACTAGATGTTGATCGATGTAATGGCTGTGGAATCTGCATGACACATTGCCCGGGATTATCCATTTTTGTTGTGGATCTTCAATATAGTCCAGAGGCAGCGTTAGTAAAAATTCCTTATGAATTTTCTCCACTACCGGTACAAGATGAGCAAGTTGATGCACTGAACCGCCAGGGAGATTATGTTGGCGATGCTCGAGTCATCAGGGTGCAAAAATCGTCGAATAAAACGCATATTATTTGGCTGGCAGTACCGAAAGAGTTGGCGATGGAAGTCCGTAATCTTCGCCTGAGAAAGGAGCCGTTCCATGACTAATGATACCATTATCTGTCGTTGTGAAGATATTACCTTAGGAGAAATCCGTGCGCAAATCGCTCAAGGCAAACATACTTTAGAAGAAATTAAACGGGCTTGCCGTGCTGGTATGGGTCCTTGTCAAGGCCGCACCTGCTCGCTCTTAATTGCCAACGAAATTGCGAAAGCAACGGGTAAGAATGTTGCCGATATTCCGCTTTCGCAGGTTCGTCCACCAACTGCGCCAATCAAAATGGCGTCTTTGCTGGGAGGGAAAAAACATGATTAAGTCAGCAGATGTCGTTGTTATCGGCGGTGGAGTTATCGGCTGCTCGACAGCATACAATTTAGCCAAGCTGGGAGCTGGCAAGGTTGTTGTGTTGGAAAAAAGCTATCTGGCAAGTGGGGCTACCGGCCGCTGCGGCGCTGGAATGAGAATGCAGTGGGGGACTGAAACCAACTGCTTATTAGCCCGGGAAAGTGTAAAAATGCTGTCCAATCTGGCAGAACGTCTGGATGTTGATGTGGACATTGAATTTACCCAAAATGGTTATTTGTTATTGGCGTATGGAGATAAGATGGAATCTCAATTCAAAAAAAACCTTGTTTTGCAACATTCTTTAGGGATTCCGTCACGCTGGGTATCGCCTGAAGAAGCGAGGGATATTGTTCCTTTCTTAAATACGCAGGATATGCGTGGAGCCACTTATTGTGCAGAAGACGGTCATTGCAATCCATTCAAGGTTACTGAGGCTTATGCTCAGGCTGCAAAGAACCTGCAAGTCGAGGTCTATACCGATACGGAAGTTCAAGGCATTGTTGCAAAAAATGGACAAATCTCTGCGGTACGAACAAACCGGGGAGATATTCAAACAGATACGATAGTGAATGCGGCGGGCGGATATGCAAAAACAGTTGGCCGGATGGCAGGAATTGAGTTGCCTATTTTTCCTGAACGCCATGAAATCCTTGTTACAGAACCGGTTGAACCGACCATGGGACCTATGGTGATGAGCTTTTATCATAATTTATATTGTCAGCAAAGTCCGCATGGCAGCTTTATCATGGGGATTGGCCATCCTGATGAGCCTGAAGGCTTTGATATTCGTTCAACCTGGCAGTTCCTGCAGGATATGGCCAACCGGTTAGTTAGCATTTTGCCGCCATTAGCCGGCTTGAATGTCATCAGACAATGGGCTGGGTTATATGATATGTGTCCGGACCGTACACCTATATTGGGTAACAGCCCGCAATTAGAGCGTTTTTTCACCGCTGCTGGGTTTAGCGGACATGGATTTATGATTTCGCCCATTACAGGTCAGTTGATGGCTGAGATGATTTTAGGTAAACCAACAACATTCCCAATTCAAATGTTTGATGCCGGAAGATTTGAGCGCGGCGAATTGTTTGTGGAACCATCCGTCGTATAAGCGTGCATACGCCCAATCTCTCTTCGGATGAATGATCTGATTGTCTACAATATAAGGAGGAATTTGAATGAGTAATGGATACTTCCAAATTAAATCCCCGGTTAATGAGCCTGTTAAGGAGTACCTTCCAGGATCACCTGAAAAAGCTGCATTGAAAGCCGAACTTGAACGCCAATTGGCTACTCCGGTTGAAGTACCGATTATTATTGGCGGAAAAGAGTTTAAGACAGAGAAGAAAGCAAAAATTGTTTGTCCCCATGATCATCAAAAGGTACTCGGTGAATACTATATTGCCGGCGAAAAAGAGCTTCTTATGGCCATTGAAGCGTCGGAAGCGGCTAAAGCTGAGTGGGAAAGCATGCCCTGGGAACATAGAGCAACCATATTCTTAAAAGCAGCCGATTTATTAACCAAAAAATATCGTGCCAAATTACTAGCTTCCTGCATGCTTGGGCAAAGTAAAAATGTCTATCAAGCAGAAATTGATGTTATCTGCGAGCTGGCCGATTTCCTGCGTTTCAATACGTACTATGTGCAGGAGATCTATAAACAACAGCCGAATAACTCGGATGGGGTGTGGAATCGCGTTGAATACCGTGCTCTTGACGGTTTTGTGGCGGCGATCACGCCATTTAACTTTACGGCAATTGGCGGCAATTTGGCAACGTCCCCAGCCATGGCAGGTAATACGGTCTTGTGGAAGCCGTCTTCAACAGCCATTCTATCCAATTATTATGTGATGCAAATTCTTGTAGAGGCAGGATTGCCGGCTGGTGTTATTAACTTCGTCCCTTGCCGCGGTGTGGATTTTGGCAAACATGTAATCAATCATCCTAAAATGGCTGGATTCCATTTTACCGGCTCAACTGCAGTATTTAATGAAATTTGGCGTCAAGTGGGGCAAAATATTGATCAATATATTACTTATCCTCGCCTGGTAGGCGAAACCGGCGGTAAAGACTTTATTTTTGCCCATGAATCGGCGGATGTTGAAGCGCTTGCTTGCGCAATTGTGCTCGGGGCTTTCGAGTATCAAGGACAAAAATGCTCGGCAGCATCCCGTGCTTATATTCCAGAGAGCTTATGGGGTGAATTAAAAGTTCGACTGGAAGCAGAGATTAGCAAGATAAAAATGGGCAATGTTTGTGATTTTACAAATCTTATGAATGCCGTAATTGATCAAAATTCGTTTAATAATATTAAAAGCTATCTTGAATATGCCCGGGAATCGAAAGAGGCTGAAATTATTATCGGCGGTGGCTGCGATGATCGTATTGGTTATTTCGTAGAGCCTACCGTGATTCTGGCAAAATCACCGACGTTTAAAACGATGGTAGAAGAAATCTTTGGTCCGGTTATCACGATCTATGTTTATCCAAATGACCAGTTGGATGAAACACTAAAACTATGTGATACTGCAACCATCTATGGGTTAACAGGTTCGGTATTTGCTCAGGATCGTGCTGCGGTGATAAAAATAGCCAAGGCATTAGATCATGCGGCCGGTAATTTTTATATCAACGATAAACCTACCGGTGCGGTTGTTGGTCAGCAGCCATTTGGTGGAAGCCGTGCATCGGGAACAAATGATAAAGCCGGAAGTGCTATTAACCTATATCGCTGGATGAGCCAGCGCTCCATCAAAGAAACGTTGCTTCCCCGTACTGTTTTGAATTATCCTTATATGTCGGAGAAATAGCTTTTAATAGCTCTCATAAAAGCCGTCCTTGTGGCGGCTTTTTTCCATTAATGAGTCGTTAACAAACTAACTCGTTATTGCATGACCGCTTAGGGATAACCTCGGTTTCTAGTTAACATTTTAAAAGGTTTTGATTTTTGAGAAGCAAGGGAGGTTTTATAAATTTACTTTGTTTTTAACAGGAGATCAGATTGGATCAATATTTTTTTATGTTGAGGATAAGCTATTAGAGGAAAATTATGTTTATTCGCGAATACTATCCATATTAATGGAGGGTTCATATGTCTATCAAACAAAATCTGAATCAAATCATGGCTAATATTGATTTAGCCGTTAAGCGATCGATGGTGGTACGCCCTGGTGATCAGGTGAAGTTGATAGCTGTAACAAAAAATCAAGATGTTGAAGCTATGCGTGAGGCTATCGATAACGGGATAACAGCGATAGGTGAAAACCGGGTTCAAGAGGTTTTACAGAAATTGCCTGTTTTGGCGCGTGCTGTAGAATGTCACTTGATTGGACATCTTCAAAGCAATAAGGTCCGCCAGATCTTGCCGACCGTAGATTTAATTCATTCTGTGGACAGCTATCGATTAGCTGCGGAAATTAACAGGGTTGCCGCTAAGCTGGGGAAAAGACAGGATGTTCTTATTCAAGTCAATGTTGCGGGTGAAGTGACAAAATTTGGGGTTTTACCAGAGCAGACGATAGACTTGGCGAAGGCTTTGAATGAGCTTAAACAGGTTCGCTTGTGTGGACTTATGACGATAGCACCACATGTTGAAAATCCTGAGATGGTTAGGCCAATTTTTAAGAAATTATATCAGCTATTCATGGAGCTTCAAGCCATGCAGCTTGAACATACCGATATACAATGGTTATCCATGGGGATGACGAATGATTATATGATTGCAATTGAAGAAGGCGCCAATTTGGTACGGGTTGGTACAGGGATATTTGGTGCACGTCAATATGAATAGGGAGGACGCATCGATGAAATTGTTGGAAAAAGTATGGGGTAGCTTAGGGCTGTTTGAACAAGTTGAGACTGAATTAGAGCCACAAGCACAAACTAAGCCGGAAGAAGTCCCTGAAGCAAAGAACCGAAAATCGAGTAATTTGGTTAATCTGCCAACTGCGGCTGCCCAAAAGCAAATTAAGGTTATGGTTGTTGAACCATTTACCTTTGATGATGCCCAGCATGTGGCCGATCATCTGAAAAACCGAAAACCAGTGGTTGTGAACTTTGAAAATACGGATAAAGATGTAGCAAAACGAATGATTGATTTTATTAGTGGTACAACTTATGCATTAGGAGGATCCATACAAAAGGTTGGCAATCATATCTTTTTGTGTGCGCCGAATAATGTTGATATTTCTTATAGTTCTCAGGAAGACGGTATGGACAAAGCGTTTATGCCTTGGACACAAAAGTAAGCAGGAGGAAGCATGTTACAAGATAAAAAAATAGGCTTTATTGGCGGCGGTGCCATGGCTGAAGCCTTAATTCGCGGGATTATTAATACAGGACTCATTCATCATCAGCAAATCGTTGTGAGCGATATTGTTCGTGAACGACGCGACTATTTAGCGCAAACCTATACAATTTCAACAGTAGCCGATACGGATAGTGTGGCGAAAAACTCAGATATTCTTTTTCTTGCCGTTAAACCGCAGGTTGTTAAAGCTGTCATGGAACAAATTAGCGGTTTGGTATCAACAAAAACGATTGTTGTGTCCATTGTTGCAGGCTTAACGCTGGCTACAATGCAAGCGAAATTTCCTGGCTGTCCGATTATCCGTGTTATGCCCAATACTCCGATTGCAGTTGGGGCCGGAATGTCGGCGTTAGCATTAGGGAAGCTTGCAACTCAGCAAGACAGCGAACTTGTTTCGCAAATTTTTTCATCCGCAGGTACGGTTGTAAATGTAGGTGAAGAATTAATGGATGCTGTGACCGGCCTATCGGGGAGCGGACCGGGTTATGGTTTTGTTATGATTGATGCTTTGACCGATGCAGGCGTGAAAGTTGGTTTATCACGTCAAACTTCCTTGGTGTTAGCTGCTCAGACACTTCTTGGTGCTGCCAAAATGGTCTTAGAAACTGGAGAACATCCTGCGAAATTGCGGGATATGGTTACCTCTCCGGGCGGTACGGCCATCACGGGTATTCATGTTTTAGAGCAGAACGGAGTGCGCGCCGCGTTGATTGATGCTGTTGCTGCGGCTACAAAACGGTCACAGGAGATGGGGAAAAAATAAAATGAGTGACCGGGAAAAAATATTACGCTATTATCGTGCCAGTGGAGAAGATCAGACTGCCGCAAAATTACTGGATGCCGCCGAGTGGGTACTCCGTAGCCGCAAATATAAAGTTCTGGATTTTTATGATCCCTATGGATATTCTATTGCAGAGACTGTTGCTGCTCATTTTGGACAAATTGAGATATTGTCAAGTGGTGGATATTCAGGTGCTGAGCGTCAGCGGGTGGCTTTTATTCATCCAGAATTTAGAGGGCAAGCTGATTTCATGCTGGCTGCGCTTCAATTTTCCTGGGACGCGAGGTATTATCACTTGGGCCATCGGGATGTTTTAGGCGCAGTGCTTGGTTTAGGTATTAAACGCGAGCTGATCGGTGATATCATGATGCTGGGCGATAGGGCTCAAATGGTTGTTGATACGTCCATTGCGCAGTATGTACAAGCTAATATTACACAGATCGGGGCAGCAGCCATAACGGCAGAGTTCATAGAGTTGTCAGAGATTGCACCACGTGAAGAAAAGGTGAAAGAAATCAAAACTACTGTTGCTTCCTTAAGGCTGGATGTAATTGCCGCTGCCGGATTTGGGGTTTCACGCAGTAAGATGGCAGATGAAATTGCGGCCGATAAAATAAAAGTAAACTGGCAACAGGTTAAGAGCAGCTCTCAAACCCTTAAGCAAGGAGATGTTATTTCCATGCGCGGACGAGGGCGGGTTGAAGTGTATGAAGTTGTTGGACAGACCAAAAAAGGCCGAACTAGTATATTTCTCAAGCGATTTATTTAAGAAGATGGAGGTGCATTGATGCTTACGCCGTTAGATATTCATAATAAAGAGTTTAAACGAGGTTTTCGTGGCTACAATGAAGACGAGGTTGATGAGTTTTTAGACCGGGTAGTCAAGGATTATGAGCAATTATACCGGGAAAATCTAGATTTAAAAGAAACCATTGACCGGCTCAACAGTAAGTTGGAACATTTTCAACATATGGAAAATACTTTGCATAATACACTGGTTATTGCACAGGAAACGGCTGAAGAGGTAAAATTAAACGCTAAAAAAGAAACTGAGCTCATGATTAAAGAAGGTGAGGTTCGTGCTCAGCGATTAATTGATGAAGCGATGGCTAAAGTACGGAAAATGACTGCTGAGTATGAAGAACTTCAAAAACAGGCACAAGTTTACCGGACACGGATGCGTACATTGGTTCAGGCACAGCTCGAAATGCTAAAATCATCAGAAGAAGATGATGAGCATTAATTTGAATGATTTACAGCTTGCAGAAGTAAGTGATGGTACAACTATAAAAGTTAGAATTCAGCCCAGGGCAAGCCGCAATACGATTGCGGGAATTCATGACGGCAGCCTTAAGCTGTTTTTGACATCTCCACCCGTTGACGGCGAAGCTAATCAAGCGTGTGTTGCTTTTTTAGCCGATTTTTTTGGTGTAGCTAAAAAGTCGGTGCAAATTATTTCGGGACATAAAAATCGCAAAAAAGTAGTTAAAGTTTTTGCTGTTGGCAAGGCGTTCGTGCTATCCAAGCTAAAGCTTTTGGGTGAAGCCAGATTGTGATTCTCTATTCAGCTAAGAAATGTGATGATGCAAGGAAATATCTTAAAAATTTTGTTTATGGCCTTTGAATCGTTTGACTAAGTATTGCTAATTTTGTATAATACTTTTAGCAATTGCAAAGTGCCAGCAAGTAATGATGGAGACAGTAGTCAACGTGATTTCAAAAGCGAGCCAGGGAACGGTGAAAGCCTGGTAGAATAGCTCTGACGAATATCACTCCGGAACTGCAAAATCGAAACAAGTAGATGATGTCGTTTGACGAGCGTTAATCGTTACAAAGTGACCTATTGGGTCATTAGGGTGGTACCACGGGAATAACTTCTCGTCCCTTTGGGATGAGAGGTTTTTTATTTTTGGAGGTGTTATTTTGGATTATAGCAAGACATTAAATTTACCCAATACCGATTTTCCGATGCGCGGCAATTTACCGGAGCGCGAACCGCAAACACTGGAATATTGGCAAAATCATAAGATTTATGAAAAACGCCTGCAACAGGCTCAGGGCAAAGAAAAATTCATTTTACATGATGGACCGCCTTATGCGAATGGAAATATTCATATTGGAACGGCGTTAAATAAAATACTAAAGGATATTATTGTAAAATATAAGTCTTTATGTGGCTATGATGCGCCTTATGTACCTGGCTGGGATACTCATGGACTGCCGATTGAGCATGCGGCAATCAAAATTTTGGGGCTTAACCGCCACGAACTCAATCCATTGGATTTACGACGGGAATGTAAAGAATATGCATTGAAGTGCCTGGATATGCAGCGCGAAGATTTTAAACGTTTGGGAGTAAACGGAGATTGGGATAATCCTTATATTACCCTGCGTCCTGAATATGAAGCCAAGCAAATCGAAGTTTTTGGCGAAATGGCCAAAAAAGGCTATATTTATAAAGGACTAAAAACTGTTTACTGGTGCACATCTTGCGAGACTGCACTGGCCGAAGCTGAAATTGAATATGCCGAGAAAAAATCACATGCTATTTTTGTTAAGTTTCCTTTAGTTGATGATAAAGGTAATCTTCCGGTAGGGATTAGTCCAGAACAGGTTTTTGCAGTGATCTGGACGACTACACCTTGGACTCTGCCGGCCAATGTCGCTATAGCAGTCCATCCGGAGCTTGAATACGCCTGGGTCGAAGCCAATGGTGAAGTCTATCTTATGGCCGAAGGCTTACTTGCCACTGTTGCAAAAGAGACGGGGATAGAAAGCTTTGCTATTCTTGCCACCGTCAAAGGGGCAGACCTTGAAGGCATGGTTTTTGCTCATCCATTTATGGACAGGGAATCCACGATTGTCTTAGCGGACTATGTCACATTAGAACAAGGTACAGGCTGTGTACATACAGCGCCCGGGCATGGTCAAGAGGACTTTGAAACAGGAATTCGCTATAAATTACCGATTATTAACCCTGTCGATGCTGCTGGCCGCTTTACAAAAGAGGCAGGTAAGTTCCAGGGCTTAGCTGTTCACGATGCTAATGTTCCGATTATTAAAGAATTGGCTGAACGGACCATGTTGTTAGGTAAAGGCTCCATCAAACACCAATATGCCCATTGCTGGCGCTGCAAGAGCCCAATCATTTATCGGGCTACAGAGCAATGGTTTGCCTCAATCGACGGATTTAGAGAGCAGGCTTTGGCGGCAATCGCTCAGTCGAAATGGGTACCTACCTGGGGCGAGGACCGTATTCATAATATGGTGGCTGACCGCCATGATTGGTGCATCTCCCGACAGAGAGTGTGGGGGGTCCCCATTCCGATTTTCTATTGCACAAGTTGTAACGGACATATTATCAATGACACGACGATTGGTGCAGTTAAAGACTTGTTTTGCCAACAGGGCTCAGATGCTTGGTGGGCGAAAAGTGCCAAAGAAATTTTACCAACTGACTTTAGTTGTCCTCATTGCGGGCATCAAGAGTTCCGCAAGGAAAGCGACATTATGGATGTTTGGTTTGATAGTGGTTCAAGCCATGCTGCAGTACTTAAACAACGCCAGGAACTGCAATGGCCGGCTGATCTTTATCTCGAAGGAAGTGACCAGCACCGGGGCTGGTTTCAGTCCTCACTGCTTACGTCAGTAGCAACGACTGGGACGGCTCCTTATAAAACAGTCTTGACCCATGGCTTTGTCGTGGATGGCGAAGGACGCAAAATGTCAAAATCCATTGGTAACACTATTTATCCACAAGATGTTATCAAAAAATATGGCGCAGATATTTTAAGGCTTTGGGTTGCCTCGGCGGATTATCAAGCTGATATCCGAATTTCTAATGATATCTTAAAGCAAATGTCTGAAGTATATCGTAAAATTCGTAACACTTTCCGCTATATTCTAGGAAATATCCATGATTTTAACCCTGCCAAAGATAAAGTAGCGTATTCGCAATTGCTGGAAATTGACCAATGGGCACTTTTGCGATTGGAACAGGTTCGCGAACGCGTGACCAAAGCCTATGAAAGCTATGAGTTCCATTTGCTTTACCATACCATCCATAATTTCTGTGCAGTCGATCTCAGTGCCATCTATCTGGATATTTTAAAAGACAGACTGTATACTTCTTTGCCGAATTCTGTCGAACGCCGTGCGGCTCAGACTGTCATGTATGAAATCCTGACGACGTTGGTTACTTTGGTAGCACCGGTACTGACCTTTTCCGCCGAGGAAGTATGGCAGTACATGCCGAAAGACTCAGATATGGCCGAAAGTGTGCAATTGGCCCAATGGCCGGCTGCTCATCCTGAATATCTTGATGCTGCGCTCGAAGCTAAATGGGAACAAATTCTGACTCTGCGTGGTGAAATTACCAAGGCATTGGAAACCGCAAGACGTAATAAGGTCATCGGACATTCTTTGGATGCTACGGTTCAAGTTTATGCAGGCCCTTCAGAGTTTGCCTTACTAGATTCGATTCAGCAAGATTTAGCGACTATCTTGATTGTTTCAAAGGCGAGCATTCATGAAAAGACTCAAAATGCTCCAGTTGATGCCTATCGGTCTCCAGAGCTGGATTTAGCGGTAGCTGTTGCTCCAGCAACCGGTGAGAAATGTGAACGTTGCTGGATTTACTGCGATACAGTGGGCACTGTTAGTGAGCATGAGCAGTTATGTGAGCGTTGTGCCAGTGTTGTAAAAAAATTATAAGATTTACTAACCGGGGTTAAACACCCCGGTTTTTTTTTATTATTATGGTAATAATAGCGAATGGAGGAATGGTTATGGAACGCTCATCAAAAGAAGAGTTTATGGGAAAGCAGGTTCAACGCCTAGTCCACCATCTTGAATCAATGCGAATTGCTGAATATGTTGAATTGTTGCAGCGACCAGCAAGGTTGATTTTTATGAATTTCGTTGCCGGATTGGCACGAGGGTTAGGGATTGCGATTGGAGCTACTCTAATATTTGCTCTGATGGTCGAATTTCTGCGAAGGCTTATCATGTTGAATATTCCGGGTATTGGCAGCTTTATCGCTGAAATTGTCCAAATCGTGGAATTAAAGAATGGAAAGTTTTAAATTTTGCAAAGCGACGGAAAAAGGAGATGAAAGAATGACGAAGGATATTTTTGATTGTATGCGAGAGAGCCATTCTGTTCGTATTTTTAAGCAAGAAGAAATTCCGGATGCGACGTTAACACGAATTTTAGAGGCAGGTTGCTGGGCGCCTAGTGCTGGTAATTTGCAGCCATGGTATTTTTATGTTGTTAAGAACCAGCAAGTTAAAGATAAAATTGCTGATGTATGTTATGATCAAAAGCAGATTCAAGAAGCACCTGTTTGTCTTGTTATCATGGCTGATCCATCCCGTTCCAATGAGCAATATGGTGAACGGGGAGCACAATTGTATTGTTTACAGGATACTGCAGCTGCTGCTGAGAATATCATTTTAGCGGCAGATGCCCTGGGAATCAGCAGTTGCTGGGTTGGTGCATTTGATGAGCGCAAGGTTCAACAAGCGGTAGAAGCTCCGCCCAGATTGCGTGCTGTAGCAATTATTTGCTTAGGATATAGTAATGAACAAACGGTAAAGCCTAAAGAACGATACAGAGTGGCTGAAGTGACAAAGATTATTCATTAGGAGGTTGCTCAGTGAATTCAGAAACTCTATCGAAGTTTAAGCATAGGCTTGAGCAAGAACAAGAACGCTTGCAACAGCAAGTATTAAAACTTGAAGTATCCGGACTTGGCAATGAGATGCGGAATTCACTGGGGGAATTGTCCCTCTATGATAACCATCCGGCGGATATTGGGGATGAATTATTTGAGCGTAGTAAAGATGTTGCGCTGCGTGACAACGAAAACATCCTGCTTGCTAATGTAAAAAAGGCTTTGGACAAGATTAATCAGCACACTTATGGTTATTGTGAAAAATGCGGAAAACTGATTAATCTGGAAAGATTAGAGGCTATACCATGGGCTGACCAATGTTTGAAATGTCAACAAGCTACAGAACAGTCGGAGGATCATGTAGACCGTCCTATTGAGGAAGAATTGCTAACACCTCCTTTTAAACGCAATTTTCTGGACCAAGACGATGAGAATTTTGTTGGCTTTGATGGAGAAGACTCCCTCCAAGCCGTTTTACGCTATGGAAGTTCAGATTCACCTCAGGATATTCCGGGAGCGAATGATTATGATCATCTATTTCCTAATAGCCATGAGCAACAAGGGATTGTTGACCGGGCGGATGCTATACCGGATGAGGCAAGCTCACGGAAAAAAAATCATAAAAAGGCCGAGCGTTAAACGGCTCGGTCTTTGTTGTTTTAAATAAAAGGCTAGCTTTATGTGCATGGAGAAGAATCGAAGAAATTCACAAAAAGGAGGTGGCTTAGTGCTATCAATCCCAGCAAGGAGTAGTTTTCTGCTAAAAATAGGGGTATTGATTTTAATTATAGCTGCCTACTTTTTTATACCGGGCATCAAGGAATTTATTCTTACCGGGACGGGTTCTTTAAAAAATCGCCAATTTCATGAATTAAAAGAATTTGTATTGTCTTATGGTGTATGGGCACCTGTAACAAGCATCGCATTGATGGCGACTCAATCACTAGTGCCTTTTGTACCTGGCTTACTCATTACAGTCACCAATGCCTGGATTTTTGGTTGGCAATATGGGGCAATCTATTCATGGCTTGGTGCACTTATCGGGGCTGTTCTGGATTTTGGCGTGGCGAGATGGTATGGCCGTCCTTTAGTTGAAAAGATAGTAAACCATAGATATCTTCAAGCTATGGATGAACATTTGCATCAACATGGTATTTTGGCAGTGCTCATCACGCGCATCATACCGGTGCTGCCCTTTAAAGTAATCAGCTATGGTGCGGGTTTAACGATTATTCCGATTCGCCAATTTATTATTGCTACCGGTATTGGGCAGACCCCAGGGATTATCCTTTATTCCATTTTAGGGCAGAATTTATTGCACAGCTTACAGGCAACACTAATCGTGACAGCCTTGTTAATTGTCGCAGCAATGCTGGTTTATTATTATCGAATGGATATCGAAAGATATTTTTACGGAAATAATAAATAATTCATTTGGTGATGAAACTCACACTATTTTTTTGAAAAAGCTGTTATGATGAGATTAGATGAGGAGGTGATTGATATGTACGTCATAAACAGTGATTGCATTAAATGCGGAGCATGTGCAGCTGTATGCCCGGTTGGCGCAATTTCGGAGGGCGATCAACAATACATTATTGATGAGCAATGTATTGATTGCGGCTCCTGTGCTGCCGTTTGTCCGGTAGGAGCAATTAGCTCAGGTGAATGAATAATAACAGCCCGAGTTTTCGGGCTGTTATTATTTTAACGATGGTTTTGCAGTGAATTTCTTACTGCTTATTTACGTTTTGTTTAAATTTAGGTATGATATATAGTAATTATTCTAACCGTTGAGTTATGAAATTGGATAGGAGCGAGTGATATTGCCGATATTATTATTAATTTTTGCTGTAGTGATGATCGATCAGTTTTCTAAATATTATATACAGTCTCATATGACATTAGGAATGTCACTGCCGGTTATTCCTAATATCTTTCATATAACCTACATACTCAATCCAGGAGCTGCTTTTGGCATATTAGAACACCAAACCATTGTCTTCATTATCATAGCCCTTGGAATTATTGCTGCTGCGGTATATCTTTATCCCAGAATTCCGCAAAGTCATTATCCGTTGCGGATCGGGAGCGGCTTAATGGTAGGCGGAGCTATTGGGAATGTCATTGACCGTATTAAAACAGGATATGTCATTGATTTTTTTGATTTCCGCATTTGGCCTGTTTTTAATGTTGCAGATATTGCTATCGTGTGTGGTGTGGCACTCATCATCTATTCTTTATTATTGTCATCAGAGCATTAAGTTGTGTACAAAAGGAATCTAGCTAGTTTGCTAATATAGCGGATACAGAGGATGAATATGAATACAAGCAAAAATTATATCTTTCACGGAGAAGAGTGCAGCGGGGAGCGGATTGACGTTTTCCTTGCCCGGCAAGTGCCTGAATTGTCCCGCTCGCATATCCAGAAACTGATTACAGAAGGGCATGTAAAAGTATCTGAGCGGCATGTAAAAGCCAACTATAAGTTGCAGGCAACTGATCGAATAGAAATGGTCATTCCGGATGCTAAAACGGTTGATATTGCTGCTGAAGATATCCCGTTAGATATCTTATTTGAAGATACTGATGTTATTGTGATTAATAAACCCCGTGGCATGGTGGTACACCCAGCGGCGGGGAATAGCCAGGGAACTCTTGTCAATGCTCTATTGAATCACTGTGGCGATTTGTCTGGAATTAATGGCGAAGTACGTCCGGGTATCGTACATCGTTTAGACAAGGACACATCTGGAGTTATGGTAGCAGCTAAAAGCGATGAGGCGCATATTAAATTAGCCCATCAAATTAAAGAAAGAACTGCCAGTAGAAAGTATTTGGCGATTGTGCACGGAAATGTTAAAGAAGAGCAGGGCGTAATTCATGCCCCAATTGGTCGCCATCCCAGCGATAGAAAAAAAATGGCTGTGGTATTTTCTAATAGTAAAGATGCAATAACCAATTTTGAAGTTATTGAGAGATTTGGACAGTACACATTGGTAGCCTGCAAGCTGCTGACCGGGCGTACCCATCAGATTCGGGTTCATATGAGTTATATTGGTCATCCTGTTGTAGGTGATCCAAAGTATGGCATTTCAAAACAACCTTTTTCGATTAAGGGGCAAGCGTTGCATTCGGCTCAATTACAATTTGTGCATCCGGTCACGAATCAAGAGATGAAGTTTTCTGCCCCGTTGCCTGATGATATGCAAAAAATTTTAGTCCAGCTTAGGCGGATAAATAAATAGAGGTGAATATTAATGAACACACTGGTTGAGAAAACAGTCATTATGGATAATCAGGCTATCAAAAGAGCATTAACCCGGATTGCGCATGAGATTATCGAGAAGAATAAAGGGATATCTGATATTATCTTAGTTGGAATTAGGACAAGAGGAGTACCCCTGGCTGAACAGCTTGCTTTGGAAATTGAAAAAATTGAGGGTATTCGATTACCGGTTGGAATTCTTGATATTACGTTATATCGTGATGATCTTTCTACTTTAAGTTACCAACCGATTGTGCATCAGACAGAGATACCAACCGATGTGAATGGCAAAAAAGTCGTGTTGGTCGATGATGTTCTTTATACCGGACGCACAGTGCGAGCCGCGCTGGATGCACTGATGGATATTGGCCGGCCAACATCTATACAACTGGCCGTTCTGGTTGACAGGGGGCATCGTGAACTGCCGATTCGGGCAGACTATGTTGGAAAGAATGTACCGACTTCTAGTCGGGAAGTAGTGAGTGTTCAATTAATGGCGATCGATAAAATTGAAAAAGTTGTTATTAAAGAATTCAAAGAACAGGAAAAAGGTTGAGCCTATGCATAGGCTCAACCTTTTTCCTGTTCTTTGAGAATTTGTTCAATAAGCTGATGATCGGGTGTTATATAGAGCGTTTTTTGTGCGGAATATGTAACAAATCCCGGTTTTGATCCACTGGGCTTTTTAACGTTGCGGCGCTTGGTATAATCCACAGGAACCTTGGCGGACATTTTCGCTTTACTAAAGAATGCTGCAAATTGAGCGGCTAAATACAATACATCATCAGAAAGTGACTGCTTACTATTGCGAATAACGACATGCGATCCAGGAAAATCTTTGACATGCAGCCAAATATCATTAAGTTGGGCTGTTTTAAATGTAATCTCGTCATTTTGAACATTGTTTTTTCCTATTAGGATTTCCAGCCCGTCGGAAGTTGAGATTTTCAAGGGGCGAGATTGTCTGGTTGGCGGACGTTGCTTTTTTGACTGCTTAATATAACCGCTAGCAATTAACTCGCCGCGAATATCGAGAATATCACTGGAATTATCTGCTGTATCAAGTCCAATCTCAATACTGAAAAGATACTGAATCTCTCCTTGTGTTTGCTTGACTTGATGGGTTAATGAACTTTGTGCCCGTTTCAATTTATTATATCGCGCGTAATAATACTTGGCGTTGTCCAGTAAGGATAGTTCAGGATCAACCGCAATAGAAATTTGGTTTTGCGACGGATCATCGCTATAGATATCTGGCAAAGTAATCTTGTCAGTACCCGGGAATGAGATGGATAGATTCGTCATCAGGATATCGGCAAATTTTCGGCATTCTTCGGCTTGATTCGCTTGTTCTAACTCAGTGGTAAGTATCAGAAGCTTTTTTTCCAGCTTATTCAGTTCGTGAATGACTAATTTCTTAAGAATATCTTTAGCAGGTGGTGTGTATTTAATTGAAAGCTTGCTGGCAAAGTCAACGGCATCGCTCATTGTTGTAAAGCGATGAATTTGATTGTTTTCAAGATGTTCGAGGTATTCAATAGAAAAAGCAGCCATTCCGAGCAGGCGTTGATGAGAGTCCGTAATAACAGTAGGCGCAATTTGATTGGTGCGCAAAGGAGCAATAAGGCTTTGAATGGCGGAGGCCAGGGATTCCAAATCGGCATTGTCTAGAGCAGCAACACCAATGTCTTGCGGAAGGCCGGCCCGCCATAGGATTTCTTTGGCCGTTACAGGACCTAAGCCCTGTCCGGCAGCAATAAGTGCTTTTGCTAGCGCTCCGGACTGAGTATTCTTCAGATAAGTGACAAAATCAGCAATTGAGGTATTGAGAATATTG
Source organism: uncultured Selenomonadales bacterium (assembly GCA_946407015.1). GTDB lineage: Bacteria > Bacillota > Negativicutes > DSM-1736 > Dendrosporobacteraceae > CAMJML01. Next base: position 177,792 of record CAMJML010000005.1, read on the forward strand.
AGCTTATCCTGGCCGGGCGGTAGCAGATAAGGCTTACCGGGAAAAATATGTCGTATGCGGCTGATATCGGAGCCAATTCGATGAATAGCGTCGATGACTTGATTGTCCTCTGTTAAGATGATATTGCTATGCTTACCCATAATTTCAATCATAAGCTGTTTGCTGACAATGATGCCACCCTGGCCCCGGATGTCAATCGTTAATACCAGAATCCGATCCAGATTATGCTGAACAATGCTTGAAATACGTCCATCTTCTAAATGTTTGCGTAATACCATACAAAAGACAGGCGGTACATCGGGATTTTCCAAGGCCTGACGGCTTAGCTTGATATGAGGATGTTCGCCATTTACGTCGATATGAAGGCGATAGGTTGTGCCAGGCTGTCTGATCCAAATCATCACGATATTTTTATTTGGCTGAAAGATTTTATCAATTCGTCCACCCGCGAGTGACTGATCTAATTCTTTTACCAATGGTGCTAAAGAAAAACCATCGAGGCTCATATTATCCTCCAGTGTACTAGTTTTCATCAGTATACCATTATGCCTATAAACGGTCAAACGAGGTCTAATTATGGTTTTTTCGGAATAAAGTGGATAAAGAAGAAGCTGATGAGCGAGGTGGCATAGTTGGACAGTAATAAATGGTATATTCGTACATCTGAGGAAACATTAATGTTTTGGGATACAGACCAGAATGAGGGATTATCAACAACTGAAGCTAAGAAAAGATTAAATAAATTTGGTTATAACCAAATGGTGGAAAAAGCTAAGACGCCGTGGTGGAAACAGTTTATCGCGCAATTTCAAGATTTTATGGTATTAGTCCTACTGGGAGCTACACTGATATCGGCATTTTTAGGCGAATATGTGGATGCGATTACCATTCTGGCTATTGTGATTATTAATGCTATTCTTGGCTTTATTCAAGAATTTCGTGCTGAAAAATCCATGGAGGCTCTAAAGAAACTAGCAGCGCCAACGGCTCATGTTCTTAGAAATGGTATTCCGCAGCAAATTCCTGCTAAAGAGCTGGTACCAGGAGATATCATCTTATTAGAAGCCGGGGATAAAATCTCAGCCGACGGCCGGTTAGTTGCCGCACGGGGAATTGAAATTGATGAGGCGGCATTGACAGGAGAATCACTGCCAGTAAGAAAGAGTACAGAGCGGCTTTATAATGAAAATAGCCCGCTTGGAGATAGGAGAAATATGGTTTATGCCGGCACTGTAGTGACACGTGGACGAGGAAGCGCTGTTGTTTGTGCAACCGGCATGGGAACAGAAGTTGGATGCATAGCAGGAATGATCCAGGAGTCTTCTAATGAAGCGACACCGTTGGAAAAGAGGCTGGAACATTTAGGGCGTTGGTTGGTATGGGGCTGTTTGGCAATTTGCGTTATGGTAGTAGCGACTGGTGTAGCTAGGGGTGAACCCCTTTTCCTCATGTGTATGGCGGGAATTAGTCTTGCTGTAGCCGCCATTCCGGAAGGCCTACCGGCCATCGTTACAGTATCTTTGGCGTTAGGTGTACAGCGTATGATTAAACGCAATGCTATTATCCGTAAACTGCCGGCAGTGGAAACACTGGGCTGCACTACGGTTATCTGTTCAGATAAAACTGGAACGCTCACTCAAAACGCCATGACAGTACGAAAGATCTATACAGGGCTGAATAATTATGAATTAACAGGAAGCGGCTATGATATCAAGGGAGAGTTTCTCACCAATCAGCGGCTCATTCAACCATTAACGGATAAAGTCTTGATGAATTGTTTGGAGATTGCAACACTATGCAATAATAGTGTCTTAAAACGTAATGAGGTTGCGATATCAGGCATGTGGCGGCGTAGCCAGGATAGTGCCTGGAGTATCGAGGGAGATCCGACAGAGGGAGCCCTGATCGTTGCGGCTGCCAAAGCCGGAGTTTGGAGGGAAAACTTAGAAAAAACCCAATCCCGCGTGGCAGAAATACCCTTTGAATCAGATCGGCGCAGGATGTCGGTTGTATATAGCCAAAATGGGGAGTACTATTTATACACCAAAGGAGCTCCGGACACTATTCTAGAATTATGTGCTTCATACCACAATGGAAGAATAGAAAGCAAATTGACCCCAGAAGTAGTGGCTAAAATTTTGGCCGCTAATCACGAAATGACGTCACAAGCTTTACGGGTATTGGCTATTGCCTATCGGAAAATTCCCAAGGCTGAAGCAGAATACCCAGGGGAAACGAGTGAAAATAATCTTGTATTTGTCGGGCTTATCGGCATGATCGATCCACCTCGTGATGAGGTAAAAAAAGCTATTGATATTTGCAAACACGCTGGTATTAAAACGGTCATGATTACCGGGGATCATCCTAATACGGCTACAGCTATCGCGAGTGAGCTCAAGATGTTTGATGCAACTAAAAATCAGGCTCTTACAGGACAAGAATTGGATCAGCTGAGTGATTCTGAATTGGCAAAAATTGCAAATCGCATTACCGTTTATGCGCGGGTTTCTCCTGCTCATAAGCTCAGAATTGTCAAAGCGCTCAAAAAGCAAGGCCATATTGTTGCAATGACAGGCGATGGGGTTAATGACGCTCCGGCGGTTAAAGAAGCGGATATCGGTATTGCTATGGGCTGTACGGGAACTGATGTTACCAAAGAGGCATCTAGCATGATTCTAGCGGATGATAATTTTGCAACAATTGTTGCTGCAGTAGAAGAAGGGCGAGGCATCTATGATAATATACGAAAGTTCATCCGCTACTTACTCGCTTGCAATACAGGTGAAGTATTAACCATGTTTGTTGCTGCACTAGCCGGATTGCCGATGCCTTTATTGCCAGTCCAGATTCTTTGGGTTAATTTGGTTACAGACGGCTTACCTGCTATGGCATTGGGAGTGGATAGCAACGATCCGAATATTATGAGTCGTCCTCCCCGCCACCCTAATGAAAGTGTGTTTTCACGAGGTCTAAGCACAAAGATCATTGGCCGAGGTATTCAAATTGGCTTTAGTACATTGTTAGTATTTTCTCTGGTTTATTATCTTAAAAATGATTTAGCCCTGGCTAGAACAATGGCGTTTACAACATTAGTTTTCTCACAGATGTTTCACGTATTTGATTGCCGCTCGGAAATTTATAGTGTTTTTGAGGCTGGGTTCTTTAAAAACAAATATCTTTTATTAGCAGCAAGCTGTTCAATTTGCATGCACCTCATGGTTATTTATAATCCAGTATTGAGCGGCATTTTTGCAACTGTGCCCATGGGATTTCATGATTGGTTGCTTGTGCTGGGGATCGCCGGCTGGACCTTTATATTGAATGGGCTAAAATATCTATTTTTCCGGCGCCGGCAAGTTGCACGTGCCGTATATAACAGGTAAAATAATATACAAGAAATTCTATGGAGGATTTTTATATGCGGTTTAAATTTACTAAATGGCATGGGCTGGGGAATGACTTTGTTATAGTGAATGGATTTACTGAGAATATTGAAGATTATAGTGCCACAGCGATCAAAGTTTGTGACCGTCATACGGGAGTTGGTGCGGATGGATTGGTCCTCGTATTGCCATCGGAAAATGCAGATTTTCAAATGCGAATTTTTAATTCAGATGGCAGTGAAGCCGAAATGTGCGGCAATGTTACCCGCTGTGTAGCTCAATATGTGTATGAATGCGGTTTATCTGCGCATACAAAAATTACCCTTGAAACCAAGGCTGGCATTATTATACCGGAACTAATTCTTGAAAATGGAGAAATCAAAACAATTCGAGTGGATATGGGTGAACCCAGACTTTATAGTCAAGCTATACCAGTCACTGGGTTTACTGAGGAAAAGATTGTTCATTGTCCTTTGAATGTTTCCGGTCGGTTGTTTAATATCACTTGTGTATCAATGGGAAATCCCCATTGTGTTATTTTCACGGATAATGTAAGTGCAATTGACTTAGCCGGTATTGGTCCACAAATTGAAACTCACAGTAATTTTCCTAAAAAGACGAATGTTGAATTTGTCGAAATTATTGATGACCAGAGAATCCGTATGCGTGTATGGGAGCGTGGTGCCGGCATAACAATGGCTTGTGGAACTGGAGCCTGCGCTTCACTAGTGGCCTCGGTTCTGAATGATAAAACCAAGAGGATGGCAACTGTAGAACTGGATGGCGGCGAATTGGTTGTTCATTGGGATATTGAAAATAATCATGTTTATATGTCAGGACCGGCTACAGAAGTTTTTCGTGGGGAATATATTGCAAATTGATTGACGACTTTCGGGGTGATGAAAAATTGGCTCAGTTTTGGGCCAATTTTTATTATTAAAGGAATTTTTGAAATTTTTGTATAATATGTATCTTAGTCAGGAAATTTTAGGAGGTGCTTTGATGAAAATTGTCTGCTGGCTGTTTGGCATTATTTTTTGGCTGCAAACCTCTGCGTATGCGATAGCCCCTATCAACAGTGAAATTATTAAACAAGCTTATGATTATGGTGAGAAGCACGTTAACGACTCGTTTAGTGATTTTTTGAAACCTTGGCTAGCTTATGAAGAAAAAGCAAGCAAGCTCAATGAAACGACTGATCGAGCCTACTTGTATACAACCTATCTGTTATTAGCTAATGATGCTCGAGAAAAGAAAGCTAGTGGTAAATTAATTGTACCGTCTGATAGTGAAAGAATTATTACAGATTATAGTGGAATGTTGAATTTTAGTGTGACTTTATTTGATAAGGATGCTGCTTTTATTCATAATGCGGTTGCCGTGCTGAAACAAGGATCAAAAACAATAAAAGCTTATCAAAGCATTACTCCTCCGGAGGCTGAAAAATGTACATGGCTGTCTGAAACTTTATATACAGCCCAATGCTATTTCTATTTTTCCGACCACGAAATTGATGCTGCCAAGCCAGTGATGTTAATTATATCTACCGCAAATAAACAAGAACGAAAGTTTTATTTTGATTTAGCTAAAATAAAATAAGCTAAGCGTAAATTGAAATGCTCCATACAATCAAAGTATTTCTGAGTATTTCCATCAAGTATGGACGACGTTACTCATGTTCGTTCAGTTATTTAGTCTGGAAACACTGGCTGGATCGCTAAGTCTTTCCAATTGTACAAAAGGAATTTATTAATAAAGAGAGAAGTATTAAAAAATATGATTAATTATAATTTGAACAGTGAATAATAACATACGCAAAGGAAGGGGCTTATCCTAGTGCTTAAAAGCATGACTGGCTTTGGTCGTGGCGAGTTTTTAGATAGCGGCCATCGAATTATCGTGGAAATAAAAGCAGTAAATCACCGGTACAATGATATTGTCATTCGGATGCCGAAGAATTTAGGCTCATTGGAAGACAAAATGAGACGACGTATAGCGAATACATTATTACGTGGACGTATTGATGTTTTCGTTACATTAGATGAATATAGCCAAAATAAGCGCAATGTAAGGGTTGACAAAGAATTAGCAATCGCTTACCATGGTGCTTTGAGAGAATTGGCTCAAATACTGGCTACTCCATTGAATGACAATATTCATCAAATTGCCAAATATCCTGATGTCATAAAAGTTGAAGAAGAATTTGAAGACGTTAGCGAATTATGGCCAAAGCTTTCCTGTGCAATCGATATTGCCATTGATAATCTTATTCGTATGCGTATGGCAGAAGGAAGCAATATATTCAATGATTTGTCGGAACGAATTGATCGGCTTACGGGTTATATCAATGAAATTGACGAACGTGCGCCAAAGATATTGGCCGAGTACCGGGAGAAACTGATCGGAAGAATGCGTGAACTCCTGGCTGCGGTCAATGTTGAACCAGATGAAACTAGGCTATTGCAAGAGACCGCCTTATTTGCCGACCGGAGTAATTTTACGGAGGAAATTGTTCGTTTACAAAGCCACCTGGCACAATTCCGGGCAACGCTGGATTCCGGCGATGCAGTTGGCCGCAAATTAGATTTTATTGTTCAGGAGATTAACCGAGAAACCAATACGATTGCCTCAAAAGCAAATGACTTTACCGTAGCCAATATTGTTGTAGAAATTAAAAGTGAAATAGAGAAGGTCAGAGAGCAAATCCAAAACATAGAGTAATATAGAGATTCAATTTAGATTGATCGGCTACACAAAAAAATAGGAGTGATTTTATATGGATATTAAGCTTATAAATATTGGTTTTGGCAATATTGTTTCTGCTAACCGTATTATTTCGATTGTAAGTCCTGAGTCTGCCCCGATTAAACGAATTATTCAAGAGGCACGTGATCGTGGAATGCTGATTGATGCTACTTATGGTCGGCGGACTAGAGCTGTCATTATTGCCGACAGCGATCATGTGATATTGTCCGCTGTACAGCCTGAGACTGTGGCTCATCGTCTGGCAAGCAAAGAGAATAATGATGATGCGGCAGAATAAAATGATTTGTTGATAATGAAAGGAGAAAAATGATGACGCAGCAGGGAATTCTTATTGTTCTTTCCGGCCCGTCAGGTACTGGTAAAGGCACAATATGTCAAGAGTTGCTGCGTAGCTATCCCAACTTACATTATTCCATATCAGCAACCACCCGGCCACCACGTGCTGGTGAGATTAATGGTGTTAACTATTGGTTTACCTCTAAAGACGAATTTCAACGTATGATTCATGATGACGACTTATTGGAATGGGCTGAAGTTTACGGAAACTATTATGGAACACCATGTCGTTATGTGAAGGAACTATTAGATAGCGGAAGAGATGTTGTTTTGGAGATTGATACGCAGGGAGCTATGCAGGTTAGAGGGAAATTCCCGCAGGGAGTATTTGTTTATATAGTTCCGCCATCACTAGAGGAATTAGCCAAGAGAATACATAAGCGAGGCACAGATACTGAGGAGAGCATTAAGAGACGCTTGAGCTGTGCTACATTAGAAATGAATCAGGTTTACAGCTATAATTATGTTGTTGTTAATGACGAAGTAAGCAACGCGGTGCATAAGATTGAAGCGATTATTACGGCAGAAAAGTGTAATGTATTGCGTAATGGCCATCTTATACAACAAATTTGCAAAATTAATCCAAAAGAATGAGGAGGACCCTATGATTCATCCATCATTAGACGTTCTTGTAGACAAAGTTGACAGTAAATATACATTGGTTGTCCTAGCGGCTAAGCGTGCCCGTGAGTTAATGAATGGTGAGCCTTCAACCGTTGACAGTAAATCAAATAAGCAGGTTACGATTGCACTTGAAGAGGTCGCCAAGGGAAAAATTGCATATGAAAGAACAAAGACCGGCATCAAATAGGGGGCCTTATGTTAAATAATAAAAATATTGTCATGGGCGTAGCTGGTGGAATAGCAGCCTATAAGGCAGTAGAAATAGTAAGCCGACTTAAAAAACTTGGTGCCTCGATCCATGTTATTATGACTGCAGCAGCAACGAATTTTGTTACACCACTTACTTTCCGTGAAATCAGTGGCAATCCTGTAGTCACGGATATGTGGGACGAACCGAAGAAGTGGAATGTTGAACACATCGCACTAGCAACAAAGGCTGATCTTTTTTTAGTCGCGCCCGCCACAGCAAACATGATTGGTAAGATTGCAAACGGTATTGCTGATGACATGCTATCCACTACGATTATGGCAACCAAAGCGCCAGTTTTATTTGCTCCGGCGATGAATAGCAATATGTTTTTAAATCCAATCGTTCAAAAAAATATTCATGAGTTATCTACTTATGGCTATGAGTTTATTCCGCCCGAACACGGAATGCTGGCTTGTGGTGTGGAAGGTCCGGGGCGTTTGCCTGAACCGGCTGCGATTGTAGAAAGAGTAGTTGCAAGGTTGAGTCCAGATCAGGATTATGTTGGCAGGAAGATTGTTATAACAGCTGGTGGAACAATTGAGCCGCTTGATCCGGTCCGATATATTGGTAATCGATCCAGCGGCAAGATGGGATATGCATTAGCAAAAAATGCGGCTAGGCGAGGAGCCAATGTTGTTTTAATCTCCGGGCCGACGAGTTTGCCGTGTCCTGGAAATGTTGAATTGATTAAAATAGAAACAGCCGCTGAAATGCGTCAGGCTGTTATTTCCGAGTCCGGTGATGCCGATATTATCATTAAAGCGGCAGCAGTTGCCGACTATCGGCCACAGGACGTTGCGGTGCATAAAATAAAAAAAGCTGGCGAAACATTGACGATTACGCTAGAAAAGAATCCTGATATCTTATTGGAACTTGGGCAAATTAAGAAACAGAATCAAATCCTCATTGGTTTTGCTGCTGAAACTCAGGATCTAGTGAATAATGCTCAAGAAAAAATGAAAAAGAAAAACCTGGATATGATTGTTGCCAACAATGTAACTTTACCGGGAGCTGGTTTTAACACGGACACCAATATTGTAAAAATCCTTTATAAAGACGGCAGAATTGAAGACTTACCGAAAATGTCGAAAGAGGAAATTTCAAAAAATATTTTAGATAAAATCCGGGAATTCTGTTAAATTTATATTGATTTTTTTACTCTGATAAATTACAATGGCTATTGTGAAAAATTACATATTGTACTCATCGAGAGTTGGTGGAGGGAATGGCCCAATGAAACCGCGGCAACCATTGACAGTGTCAAAACGGTGCCAATTCCTGCAGAGATATCTGCAAGATGGGAGGACGATTAACTCTCCCGATAGGGAGTTTTTTTCTTGTAATAAGCATATTAGGAGGTAGTAGTTTAGTTATGGAAAAGAAACGTGTTTTGTTTACCTCAGAATCTGTAACCGAAGGTCATCCAGATAAAATTGCTGACCAGATTTCTGACAGTGTTCTTGATGCAATAATGGCAAAAGATCCTATGGGACGTGTAGCCTGCGAGACTCTTGTTACAACAGGGTTAGTGCATGTTGTCGGTGAAATTACTACAAATTGTTATGTAGATATTCCGAAAATTGTTAGAGAGACCATTCGCGAAATTGGCTATACCCGTGCAAAATTTGGGTTTGATTCCGATACTTGTGGTGTCATGACTTCAATAGGCGAGCAATCGGCTGATATTGCAATGGGGGTAGATAAAGCCTTAGAAGCGAAAGAAGGCCAAATGGATGAAATTGAAGCCATTGGTGCCGGTGACCAGGGCATGATGTTTGGTTATGCAACGAATGAAACTGCAGAATATATGCCTCTTACCATTTCGCTTGCTCATAAGTTGGCGCGCCGTTTATCAGAAGTCCGTAAAAATGGGAAATTGAACTACTTACGTCCTGATGGTAAAACCCAAGTCACTGTTGAATATGAAGATGGAAAACCTGTCCGTGTTGATACGATTGTTATTTCTACTCAACATAGCCCGGAAGTAGATTTAGCTACTATTAAAAAAGATTTGATCGAACAGGTTATCAAACCAATTGTACCAGCTGAACTGCTGGATGCCGATACAAAATATTTTATTAATCCGACAGGCCGCTTTGTTGTAGGTGGTCCACAAGGTGATGCCGGACTGACAGGACGCAAAATCATTGTTGATACTTATGGCGGTATGGCTCGTCATGGCGGCGGTGCCTTTTCCGGCAAAGATCCTACAAAAGTTGACCGTTCGGCGGCATATGCAGCCCGTTATGTTGCTAAAAATGTCGTAGCGGCAGGTTTGGCTGATAAGTGCGAAATCCAGCTTGCCTATGCTATCGGTGTGGCACGGCCTGTATCCATTATGGTGGAAACTTTTGGATCCGCCAAAGTGGATGAGAAAACTATTGTTAAACTGATTGAAAAGCATTTTGATCTGCGTCCCGCCGGTATCATTAAAACATTGGATTTGCGCAGACCTATCTATCGTCAAACTGCGGCTTATGGACATTTTGGCCGTACCGATCTTGACCTTCCATGGGAGCGTACAGATAAGGCTGAAATTTTACGCCGGGAAGCAAATATTTAATGGAATTGGTAATACTAACTTTGCTGGATTAATTTTTGCTTAGGAGGTTAGTATTACAAATGGCTACAAAAAATACAGTATATAAAGTTGGCGGCTTAAAAGGTGAGCATTGTCGTGACCGGATTGAACATACGCTCTCACATCTACCCGGAGTTGATCGTGTCGATGTCAACATTGACAGCAAGCAAGTGAATGTTGCCTATAACCCAGAGGTAATTGCCAGTGGTTATATTGAAGAAACACTACAGACTTTGGGATATTCCATTCAGGGTTAGGTGTTATTATGAAACTGCATTTTTCACCTTTTGCGAAATGCCGGTTTAAACATTTTTTCAAGCGAATGCCCATGGATACTGGTTTCGATTGGGAAAATTTTTAGGTTAGACCATTCTGTAAAGACTGTAGGCAGGTGCGAAAGCACATCATCACGAATATAGGTATATCCAAACTAGAAAGGGTCTCAATTGAGTCCCTTTCTTCTTATTCATGAAGAAGATGTGCTGATGCATTAAAATTTATATTATGAATGGTGATTCGATGCAAAAAATTGCTCAGGTCTACGTCAATATTCCAACAAAAACGTTAAATAAGGCTTTTTCTTATGTCATACCACCTGACCTGAATTATGTAGATGTGGGGTGGCGGGTGCTTGTGCCTTTTGGCAACCGTAAGGTTGAAGGCTTTGTCGTTCAGGTTAATTCCGGCCCTGTAGATGATCTGAAATCAATCATTGAACCTTTGGATGAACAGCCTTGGTTTGACGAAAACATGCTCATAACATCGCAATGGATGAGCCATTATTATTTGTGCAGTCTAGCCGAGGCCATGCGCTTATTTATTCCTGGGAAATCTGGAATAAAAGCGCAATTGAGTTATCAGTGCTCTGAGACGATACCTTATGAAATGGCAATGAGGATGCTGGCGTCAAAGCCTGACGAATACTTATTGCTATATCAGGATGTAGCAATCAACGGATTAACCAGCTTACAGCAATTGCAAAAGAAATATCCGGAGCATGGGATAAAGATACTAACCTATCTCATTTCCCAAAAGCTAGTTTCTAAACACTATAAGTTGGATAAACAATTAAAGCCGAAATATACGACAATCCTACAATTAGCGATTGACAAAGAGCAAGCAGTGCATGCCTGCGACCCCCGCAAACCTGCGCAACAACGATTATTAAATGCTTTACTTGAAAAGGGATGTCTTACTCAGGATGAATTAAAAGGCCTTAAAATCAGCGCGGATACGATTAACCGGTTAACGGCAGGCGGTATTATAACGGCAAAAAAAGAAAGAATGATGCGCAACAGCTATTCTAATATGGTGTCAGGTTGCGAAAACATCAACTTGAATTTCGATCAGAAAGCTGTACTGGAAGCGTTGCTTTCTGGCATACAGAGAAAGCATCATCAATCATTTTTGCTGCATGGTATCACCGGTAGTGGAAAAACACAGGTCTATATTGAAGCAGTAGCTCAAGTGAGAAGGCATAATCGCCAAGCGATTGTATTAGTTCCTGAAATAGCCTTAACCAGCCAAATTGTTGCACGGTTCCGGGCAAGATTCCAGGATGATGTTGTTGTTATGCATAGTAAACTGTCGGTGAATGAACGGAATGATGCCATACAGCGCTTGCGGATTGGACAAGCCGGGATTGTTATCGGGGCGCGCTCAGCAGTTTTTGCCCCTTTAGATGAATTGGGTATTATTATCGTGGATGAAGAGCATGAATTTACCTACAAGCAGGAAGAAGCTCCACGGTATCATACGCGTGAGGTTGCATTAAAAAGGGCGCAGCTTGCTTCAGCCATAGTCGTTTTTGGTAGCGCAACACCTTCTATTGAAACGTATTATGACGCTACCCACAATAAACATACCTTGCTTAGACTGCCGTCCCGTGCTGATGGGGCCCGGTTACCGGACATTGAACTCGTGGATATGCGTAGTGAGTTAAAGACTGGCAGAAAAGGAGTTATTTCCTCTGCCTTACAAAACCTAATTCGCAATACGATTGAGCAGGGTGAACAAGTCATTATCTTACTGAACCGGAGAGGGTTTTCTACATTTGTATTGTGTCGTGAATGCGGGTATGTGATTCGATGCAAACAGTGTGCGGTATCGTTGGTTTATCATAAATCAGGTCAACTCAAATGCCATTACTGTCAGTCATGGGTAAGTCCTCCGGATGTTTGTCCGGCATGCGGCAGCCGCTATATTCGCTATTTTGGAACAGGTACACAACGTTTAGAGGATGAATTAGTTAAATTGTTTCCAGATGCCAGGATTGTCCGGATGGATCAGGATACTACTGGCGGTAAAATGGCTCATGACCGTATTCTGCAGGCATTCTCGAAAGGAGAATATGATATCCTACTAGGAACCCAAATGGTTGCGAAAGGCCATGATATTAAAAATGTTACGGCTGTGGGAATTATTACCGCCGACAGTACGTTAAACCTACCCGACTTTAGAAGTGCGGAGCGGACATTTGCTCTAATGACACAAGCTGCCGGACGGGCCGGGCGTGGTAATTTAAGCGGAAATGTCATTATTCAAACCTATAATCCGGAACATTATGCGATCATTGATGGTTCAAAGCATGACTATGGTGCGTTCTATGAAAAGGAAATTGCTTTCCGCAAATCGTTACATTATCCACCCTTCAGCAAAATGACCAAATTGACGGTGAACGCATTTGATGAAAGTGAAGTCCGTCGCAAGGCTGAACTCATTGCAGCTGATTTAAAGGCCGCGTGGAGAAATAATAATCGAATCGCTGTTCAAGGGCCTTTTCTTGCCCTCATTGCAAAAGTCAATAATTGTTTTAGAATGAATATTTTAATTAAATCAACGGATCATGATGAGGTAAACCAAGAGATTATCCGGCAAAATTTGCATATTCGGCCCGATGTTATTGTCGATATTGACCCGTTAAATGTAATGTAACAATGAGGATATACAATCGGGCTCGTAGATTTTTCAATGGTAATATGATAGAATTTGTGCAGGATTGTTAGATTGGGTGTATAGGAGGCTTTTAAATGGCAATCTTAGAAATAAGAAAAGCTGGTGACAAAGTATTAAAGGAACCATGTGCAGCTGTTAGCAAAATTGATCGAAAAATTAGGCAGCTGCTTGATGATATGGCTCAGACGATGTATCATGCCGATGGAGTAGGTTTAGCAGCACCACAGGTGGGGGTATCTTTGAGAATTATTGTGATTGATGCAGGCAATGGATTGCTAGAGCTCATTAATCCGGTCTTAATTGAGGCTGAGGGCGAAGAAAAAGATACAGAAGGCTGCTTGAGTATTCCGGGCATTTATGGCGAAGTTGAACGATTCAGCAAGGTTGTCGTTGAGGGGATAAACCGAAATGGCAAAAAGGAACGGATTGTAGGTACCGGCCTGTTGGCCAGGGCATTACAACATGAAATGGATCATTTAGAGGGAGTTTTGTTTATCGACAAGGCTCAAACTTTATGTAAGAGGTAATGTGATATGTCAAAATTAAGGGTAGTTTTCATGGGAACACCTGATTTTGCTGTGCCATGCTTGGACATGCTCATTCAGGAACAATATCATGTTGCTGCGGTTGTAACGCAGCCGGACCGACCTAAAGGCCGAGGTCAAAAAATGACTGCATCACCGGTCAAAGAATATGCAATCAAGAATGATTTAATGGTATTGCAGCCAGAGAAGATTAAAACGGCAGAGTTTGAGAAAATCCTGATCGGTTTAAAGCCAGATGTCATTATTGTCGTTGCATTTGGACAAATCCTATCGAAAACGATTTTGGACATTCCACCGCTTGGCTGTATTAATGTCCATGCATCTCTGCTGCCTCAATATCGTGGTGCTGCCCCAATTCATTGGGCTGTGATCAATGGTGAAAAAACCACGGGTGTAACAACTATGTTTATGGATGTTGGGTTGGATACCGGTGATATGATTCTAAAATCGGAAATACCGATTAGTGATAATGCCATAACAGGCGAAATTCATGACCACTTAAAGGAAACTGGGGCCAATGTTCTAAAGGAAACGTTAATTTTACTTCAGCAGAATAAAGCACCCCGCATACCACAAGATCATCAGGCAGCCACTTATGCTCCACTTTTAACGAAAAAGGTCGAAAAGATTGACTGGGATCGCTCTGCGCTCGAAATCCATAATTTGGTGCGTGGCCTTAATCCCTGGCCAGGTGCCTATTGTCATTATCAGAATCGAGTTCTGAAGATTTGGAAAGCTCGTATCCATGATGCTGATGTAGTAACCACAAGACCGGGACGGGTTGTAAGGGTGACGACTGAAGGCTTGCTCGTTGAAACCGGATGCGGCGTTGTTGAACTACTCGAGGTTCAGCCGGAAAGTAAAAGGCGTATGATGGCCAGGGATTGTGCGTGTGGCTATTGTATCAGCACGGGGGAAATCTTTGGGTAAGCAGGTGGAAAAAATGATTGAAGTGGTCTCTCGACCCAAAAAACGATTGTTTCTTGCGCTGATCCTCGTTAGCTTGCTGGTTACTTGTATTTCGACCTATGGTATTTGGATGGTAAGTTTCCCTGGTTTGGCCAATATCAGTCAATACTTGCCGTTGGTCATTGGCACTATTTTGCTATTTAGCATTATTGCCATTGCCAGCGGGATTGTTGGAATTATATTTGCCATACTGGGATTTCCAACACTCGGTTTTTTCCAAGGTCCTGCCTGGTCGGCAATTAATCTTTTGTTTCCTCTAGCCATTCGAATTGGTAAGTTATGTGATTTGGATCAGGAAAGAATTGAACGTTCTTTTATTGAGGTCAGCAATCATTTGATCAGACGAAAAAGCGTAAAAGTCAGCCCTGAAAAGTTATTGATTCTTACTCCACATTGTATTCAACGGGAAACTTGCCCTTATAAGATTACTAGAAATGTGGATAATTGTAAGGTATGTGGTAATTGTCAAGTTGGTGAAATTTTACTGCTCTCGAGACGCCTGGGATTTCACTTTGCGGTTGTGACGGGCGGTACTTTGGCCCGCAAGGTGATCAAAACTTTACGTCCCCATGCGGTTTTGGCTATTGCATGTGAACGAGATTTAACAAGTGGTATTCAGGATGTATATCCGTTACCGGTGATTGGTGTATTGAATGAAAGACCGTATGGTCCTTGTTGTAATACCAGGGTTGATATGCAGGCTGTTGAGCGTGCAATAAGAGAGTTTTTGTCTGAGAAAAAGTAGGTGAGAATGAATGGATGCTAGACAAATAGCATTAAAAGTAGTCAATAGTGTTCATGTTGGCGGTGCATATTCGAATATTGCCTTGGCCAAAGAAATAAATCGACATAATTTATCGGACCAAGACCGGCGTTTTGTAACTGAACTGGTTTATGGGACCATTAAGTCAGGTGCTACCCTGGATTGGATTATTACTCATTATAGCAATCGTCCTCTCCATAAAATGCCACCTATTATTCGTGATATTTTGCGTCTGGGTGTGTATCAAATTTTTTTTCTATCCAAAATTCCACACTCAGCTGCTTGCAATCAGGCTGTAGAGTTAGCTAAAAAATACGGACATGCAGGGACCGCTAAATTTGTTAATGCGGTTTTAAGAAATGCTGCCCGTAGTCCTGAAAAAGCGGTATATCCTGACCCGAAAAAAGATCCGATTCTATACTTAGCTTTAAAATATTGTCATCCCGAATGGCTGGTAAAACGGTGGGTTGCCAGATTGGGAGTCGAAGCGACCGAGGCCCTGTGTGCGGCAAATAATACCACACCCCCACTATCCATCAGAGCCAATACAATCAAAAATAACCGGACCGAACTAGCTGCGAATTTAGCAGCAGAAGGTGTTGTCTTTGAACTATCATCCCAAGTGCCGGAAGGGATTATATGCACGGAGTATCCGGCCCTCGGCAGCTTGGAATCATTAAAAAACGGGCTTTTTCAGGTTCAGGATGAGAGTTCTATGATGGTTGCGCATGTTCTTGGTCCCAAACCAGGAGAATTTGTTATTGATGCCTGTGGTGCTCCTGGCGGCAAATCAACGCACATTGCAGCACTGATGCAAAATCAAGGCAAAGTGCTATCAACCGATATTCATGAGCATAAACTGGCTTTAACACGTGAAAATGCTCAGCGTCTGGGAATCGGTATTATTGAAACACAGGCATTAGATGCCGTTCAGCTAGGAACATTATATCCCTTGAAAGCTGACAGGGTATTGGTCGATGCGCCTTGCTCCGGGCTAGGAGTTCTACGGCGTAAACCTGATTCGCGCTGGCGGAAAAGTGCTGAAATTTTGAAGGACCTGCCTGCTTTGCAAATGGCAATTTTACAAAGTGCAGCCTGTTGTGTTAAGCCTGGTGGAATTTTAGTCTATAGTACTTGTACCACTGAGCCTGAGGAAAACCAAAATATCATTGAGCAGTTTCTTGCCGAGAGAGAGGATTTTCAGCTAGAAACTACCGGCGAGTTTTTACCTGTAAAAACGAAAGATAAAATGGTTCAATTCTGGCCGCATATAGATGAGGTAGATGGTTTTTTTATTGCTCGTCTAAGACGGACTAACTAGGTGGAAAACATGAAAAAAAATATATTTGGTTTATATCGCGAAGAAATTGAAGCTATTATTACACCGATCGGCTTAGAGAGATATCGTGCTGCTCAGATTTCAGAGTGGATGTATCAGCGGGGCGTTTATTGCTTTCAGGATATGACAAATTTACCGCTGCCTAAACGAATGCTCTTGGCCCAAAATTTTACGATTGATACTGCTCATCTGAAGTTGGAGCAACATTCTTCAGATAAAAAAACCAGTAAACTTCTACTTGCTTTTGATGATGGGGCAGCTATTGAAACAGTTCTGATGAGGCAGCCGTATGGCAATAGTGTCTGTGTATCCAGCCAGGTGGGGTGCAATATGGGCTGCATATTTTGTGCATCAACTTTGCATGGTGCCGCCCGCAATCTTAGTGCAGGTGAAATACTAGCACAGGTTTTATATATCAACCAAATGCTGAAGCCTGATGATATGACAGTGAATAATATCGTGATTATGGGATCAGGTGAACCCTTAAACAATTATGATCATGTTGTAAAATTTATTCGCTTATGTCATCAGGAATACTGCTTGAATCTGAGCTATCGAAGCATTACTTTATCGACTTGCGGAATTGTTCCGGCAATTGACCGTCTTGCTGCTGAGGGATTGCCGATTACACTATCCATTTCTTTACATGCAACGGATGACAGTACAAGAACAAAACTCATGCCGGTTAATCGGCAATATTCCGTTTCAGAAGTCATTGCTGCAGGAGACCGTTATAGCAAAACTACCGGTAGACGTGTTACTTATGAGTACACGTTAATTGCCGGCATCAATGACGGTCCTGTACACGCAAAACAACTAGCCGATTTATTACGCGGACATCTATGTAACGTCAACTTGATTCCTGTAAATAATGTTCCGGAACGAGGATTACACCGGCCGCCGTTGTCAACAGTTGCTCAATTTGAACAAACCTTACTTCATAATAAAATTAATGTGACGGTTCGCAAAGAAATGGGCTCAGATATTCAAGCAGCCTGTGGGCAGCTAAGAAATGAATCATTAAAAAAACCATACATTAATCGTTAGCCGATTAATGTATGGTTTTTTTATCAGGTGGCAATAATGGGGGTAGGCCAAATGGCGATTTTTGACTATAATGGTAACATGGCGTATAATATTCTATATGATTCCAGTGAGGTGTGCAGCCATGACGTTTGTGCGGAATTTGGAAAATTTATTTGAAAGATATATTGAAGGGTTTTTTAATAAAAAATTTTCTAGTGGCTTGCAACCGCTTGAGATAGCCAAACAGTTAGTTAAAGAAATGAATAGTCAGCGTTCAGTCGGTATTTCGCAGATTTATGTTCCTAATGCCTATTCCGTTTACTTGAAAAAAGAGGATTACAACAGGATTGCTCCTTATGGAAGTGCTATCCGGGATGAGCTATCACAATATTTAATTGAAGAGGCTGAACGGAAAAATTATAAAATTGTAGGGGAACCTATCGTCGATTTATTTATGGATGAAGCATTAGATCGAGAGATTTTCCGTATTAGCAGTTCTTTTACAGAGCCATTGCCCTGTGATGACAATCATTCTGAGCAGTCTCAATCCTCTGATACACGTGTTTTTGAAAAGATATCTTTTGAACCACAGCATATCCTAACGCCTCATCCGGTCGCTGCTCTGTCTATTATTGACGGACTGGATAAGGGCATGAAGATCGAAGTATCCTGTAAACGAGTGAACATTGGAAGACGGGAAAGCAATGAATTGCCGCTCACCGATATGAATACTTCCCGCTTGCATGCCTATATTATTTATGAAGATGGTACTCATATTTTACATGATGCGAAAAGCTTAAATGGAACTTATGTCAATGGCCATCGCATTACTCGTAAGTCACTTTCATCCGGTGACAAGATCAAAGTCGGAAACACCATCATGCTATATGAGGTGACTTAAGTGCCGATAAAAATATTGCTTCCCACACTGATCAGTATTATTTTGCAATACAGCATGGTAGTACTGATATACTATTTTTTATTTCGAGTCATTAAAATGATTCACTCCGATCTTAAGCAGGTCCGCAGCCCGGCAAGTGTTCAGGCAGTTGCTGGCTGGGAGAGGCAGCCGTCAGAAACTGCCCGGCTTATTGTCATTGATCCGGGAAATATAGCATTACAGAGTGCAAGTTTTTCTATTCATGAATCATTAACGATCGGTCGGGGAAAATCAAATGATATTGTGATGGATGATGCTTTTGTATCACATGATCATGCCTGTATTACAAAGTATAAGCATGATTATTGGTTAACGGATTTGCAAAGTACCAATAAGACCTATCTAAACGAAAAACTCGTTACCGACGAGGTTTCGTTACATGAAGGTGATCTGATAAAAATTGGTGCGGTGACTTTTAAATTTGAGAGGTGACAGGTATTGCTGGTATTTGCAAAGTCAGACATTGGTCTAATCCGGCAAACCAACGAGGATAGTTATGCTTGTATTCTGCCAGGGCTTTTTTTAGTTGCCGATGGCATGGGCGGGCATGTTGCCGGGGAAGTTGCCAGCAGCTTGGCGGTAAAAGCTGTCAGTGATTATATCCAGAACCATTTTACCGATGGGTGCAATCGGGAAGCGTTATTGGAACAAGCGATTCTTGAAGCCAATGAGCTAATATTCCAGATGTCCAAATCGCGAGATGATTGTGCGGGTATGGGGACTACCATCAGCAGTGTGCTCCTGGATGGAGATACCGTCTACTGGGGGCATGTTGGGGATAGCCGGATCTATATTCTTAGTACGGATGGGCTGCAGCAGGTGACGAGTGATCATTCCTTAGTCTGGGAATTAGTTCAAAGCGGTAATATTACAAAAGAGGAAGCCCATTCTCATCCACAAAGGAATATGTTGACAAGGGCTGTGGGAACAAGTTCACAGATAAAAGTTGATACTGGCTCAACGGTTTGGAGACAGGGCGATTTCATTCTGTTATGTACGGATGGACTTACAAACATGCTTGATGAAGGCAAAATAGAGAGAATTATATCGGAAGATAGATATGACGGTGAGAAAGCCGTTACTACACTCATTACCGCAGCGAATCAAGCAGGTGGCCATGATAATATAACCGCTATATTACTACAAAATGAGGGGATATAGCATGAATGCTGCCTGGTTTGATGAAAGACTCATTCTTCTCTTAGGAAGTCTAGTGGCTTTAGCCGGTATTATCGCTGTTAATATGACAGCTGCTACAATCAATTATCCTGTGATTATAGCCGTTAGCGGGTTGATTTTCAGTTGGTTTGTAGCTCAGGCCATCATAAGAAGAAAGGGGCATTTAGGAGATCCTCTTTTGCTGCCGATTGCCATCATGCTGGTGAGTATCGGCCTGGTGATGCTGTTTCGTTTAAAACCGACCCTCCTGTTATATCAGGCTTTATGGGTTTTTGTCGGTATCTGTGCATTTTCGGTTTCGGCCTTTTTTTTCCGAAATATTGACGAATTGGCTGAATATAAGTATCTCTGCGGGATATGCGGCGTTCTGCTGCTTTTATCGGCCATCTTATTTGGGGTCGATATTGGCGGGAACAAAAATTGGGTGATTATTGGTCCGGTACGATTTCAGCCATCAGAGTTTGCCAAGCTCTTTATTGTTGTTTTTTTGGCTGCTTATCTCAATGAGCGCTCTCGGCTTTTGACTTTAGTCAATCGTAAGTTTGGTCCGCTGGCCTTACCGCCTATTCGCTTTATTGCGCCGTTACTAGTCGTGTGGGGATTGACCATGATGATGTTTATTTTGCAGCGTGATCTAGGATCAGCACTATTATTCTTTGGAATTGCCTTGTTAATGACCTATATGGCAAGTGGCAAACTTCATTATGTTGTGATGGGCGCTTGTCTGTTTCTATTAGGAGCATTGATCTGCTACAGTTTGTATTCTCATGTCCAAGTTCGAGTTGATATTTGGCTGAATCCATGGTCAGATCCTAACGGTAAAGCCTACCAGATTGTGCAGTCGTTGTTTGCATTGGGATCAGGTGGCATCCTCGGCTCAGGATTAACCTATGGTTTTCCAAATTTGATTCCTGAAGTTCATACTGACTTTATATTCTCAGCCATTGCTGAAGAATTAGGGTTAGCAGGAGCTGCCGCTGTACTCATTTTGTATATTTTAATGATTTATCGTGCGTTCCGAGCTGCATTGCTCGCGGAACGCAATTTCACATCACTAGTGGCTGCCGGCTTAGCTGCTGCTACAGCCTTACAAATTTTTATTATCATAGGTGGAGTAACAAAATTTCTGCCTTTAACGGGGATTACCTTACCTTTTATTAGTTATGGCGGAAGTTCAATGGTAGCAAATTTTATTGTGCTAGGAATACTGTTTGCTATATCAGAAAAGAGGCCGTATGATGAAAGGCAATGATATCATACAGCATATTCGCCAAGTTGCGTACTTTCTGGTGTTGTTACTAGTTGTGCTGCTTGTTCACATATCTTATATTCAAATTATTGAGAGCGGGTCTTATGCGGCTCACCCACTTAACCGGCGCAGCACCGAATATGCAAAAAGTATCCAACGTGGTACCATCTATGACAGAAATGCCAAAGTAGTTGCTAATAGTGAAAAAACATCAAATGGCTATCAGCGTGTTTACCCGTATGGGGCTAAATTAGCGCATATTGTGGGTTATGATAATGAAAAGCTAGGAAAAGCCGGAGTTGAAAATACGTTTAATGGCTATCTAGCAGGCATTAATACCCCGGAACGAGGGCTAGGCGCAGTTAGCCGGCTTTTTGTGAGCACCCATGCCTATGACCTAGTGCTTACAATTGATAGTCAATTACAAGAAGTTGGTTATAGAGCATTAGGGAACAATCGTGGTGCTGTTGTAGCTCTTGATCCGCGCACTGGAGAAATATTAGCAATGGTTAGCAAGCCCAGTTTTGATCCAAATCAAATTGAAAGTATTTGGGAAGAACTTTCAAGATCTGAGGAAAGTCCATTATTAAACCGGGCTACCAATGGTCTCTACCCGCCGGGATCAATTATCAAACCCATGTTTGCAGAAGCTGCATTAACGGAAAATATTGCAAATACAAAAAGAATCTTTAATTGCACAGGTGTACTGAAAATTGGACCCGACTATACGTTGACAGAAAGCAACCATCAGGTACATGGTGAAGTGAATCTTGAGCAGGCGCTGATTGTTTCTTGCAATACAACATTTGGTAGTTTGGCCTTAGAATTAGGCCGAAATCGGGTCGAAAAAACTTTTGGCCGTTATGGGTTTAACAAAAAAACTGGTGAGGAGTTGCAAGAAACCTCAAGTCGTCTACCTGAGTTTAGCCGACTTGGGGACGGTGACTTAGCTCAATTGGGAATTGGACAAGGTAGTTTATTAGTTACTCCGCTTAGGATGGCTATGCTTGCCAGTACTCTGGCCAATAAAGGAATATTGATGCAACCGTTTATTGTTAGCCGAATTACAAATGAAAATGGCAATGTTGTCAAAAACTATGTGCCAGTAGAGTGGCTTAAAGTTACTGATGCACAAACAGCCACTTTGATTTCGAAGATGATGGTTAGCGTAGTTGAACAAGGAACCGGGACAGCAGCCTACATAACCGGCGCTAAAGTGGCCGGAAAAACAGGAACTGCGGAGAATCCGCATGGCAAATCACACGCGTGGTTCATTGGTTTTGCTCCTGCCGATAATCCCCGGGTTGCTGTTGCTGTGATCGTTGAAAACGGTGGGGCGGGCGGACAGGTTGCCGCACCGATTGCCCGTCGAATTTTTGAGCAGGCATTACGTTGAGGAGGTGACTGAATGATAAATCGCACATTAGATAATCGCTACACAATTTTGGAACATATCGGCGGCGGTGGAATGGCAGATGTTTTTCGTGCGCATGACAAGCTGCTTGATCGTTCCGTTGCTGTAAAAGTTTTGCGCCCGCAATTTACGAATGATGAAGAATTTGTGACGCGTTTTCGGCGTGAAGCTCAAGCAGCTGCCAGACTTTCGCATCCTAACATTGTAAACATGTATGATGTTGGCCGTGATGAGGAAACTGATTATATTGTTATGGAATATATCTCTGGGGAAACCTTGAAAGAAAAAATTCAGACAGATGGTTCATTAACGGTTGAACTAGCTATTCGGATAGCACTTGAAATAGCCGAAGCGCTTGAGCATGCCCATCAAAATAATCTGATTCATTGTGATATTAAACCCCACAATATTCTCGTTACCCGGTCCGGTCGGATTAAGGTGACTGACTTTGGCATTGCAAGAGCCGTAACATCAGCCACAATGACCCATACCGGAACGATTATCGGTTCAGTGCACTACTTTTCGCCGGAGCAGGCTAAAGGCAGTGCAATTGGGGCAAAATCAGATATTTATTCGTTGGGAGTCGTTCTATATGAAATGCTCACCGGATCGGTTCCTTTTACCGGAGAAAATCCTGTCAGTATTGCTTTAAAACATTTACAGGAGGATCCTAAGCCGTTAAGAGATGTTAATCCTGCTATTCCCCCAATCGTTGAAGCTGTTGTGCTTAAAGCTATGGCCAAAGAACCCGAAGCGCGTTTTGACAATATTACTGAAATGATTGCCGATTTAAAATTAGCCCAAAATTATTTGCGAGATGATCAGACCAGACGTCTGTCTAGAGAGGATTTTCCTACACAAGTTTTACCTAGGGTTACTGTGAGCGACAAAGACAGTGGTAATCAAGAACAATTGCCGGAAGAACAAAAAAATCCGGAACGGGGCAAATCCCGTAAATGGCTATGGGGCTTACTGGCTTTATTGTTATTGGGATTTGCGCTTGGGGCTTTTTTAGCTTATGGCAAATTTTGGAGTTCGAGTGAGATTAATGTTCCCAATGTTGTCGGTAAACAAGTCGAGGTTGCGAAGAATATTTTGGCAGGGCAGAATCTAAGAGTAAGTATTTCTGAAACCTTTAATGACAAAGTGCCTGCAGGCCAAGTGGTATCACAATACCCTGAGGCTGGTTCCACCGTTAAAGAGCAACGGACGATTACGCTCTTTGTGAGCAAAGGGGGAGAAGTTACGGTAGTTCCGGATCTTCGTGGTCTAAACCGCCGTGATGCAGAACTTCAGATTAAAAATGCCGGCTTGCAGCTTGGTCATGTTGAAGAACAATATGCCGATATTCCTATTGATACAGTGGTCAGTCAAAATCCGCGGCCTCCTGCGCAGGTTAACAAAAATACCACGATTGATCTAGTCATTAGTAAAGGCAATGGTCCGCGTAAATTGGTTATGCCTGATTTTCGTGGGAGTCCGCTAAGTACAGTGAATACACAATTAGACAGTTTGAAATTAAAGCTGGGTACAGTGACTGAACTTGCTAGCGACAAATATCCGCCAGGCACGATAACCGGCCAGAATCCGGCGCCGGCAACTGAGACGACCGAGGGTACGACCGTCGATTTAACAGTTGCCAAAGGAAGTTCAGGAGCAGCGAAACGCGCAGTTGTTCAAATTGCTGTCCCAGAAGGAAGCAGTAAGCAGGCTGTTCAAATTGTTGTTACCGACTCAAACGGACGTCGCGTGGTTTATGAAAACGTTCATAAACCAGGAGATAAAGTAGAAAAAACCATTGAAGGTGTAGGTCAGGTTCGGGTACAGGTTTATATTAATGGGATATTGTTGCAAGAGCAAACGATATAGCAGGGGGCATTCTATGCTATCTGGAATTGTGGTAAAGGCCTTTAATGGTTACTACTTTGTTCAATCAGCAGACAGAGTAACTATGTGTACTTTACGCGGGCGCTTTAAAAAAGAAAGATTTTCACTGCTGGTTGGTGATGAGGTTGAATACATTGCAACCGGGGGAGACAAGGGCGTCATAGAAAGTATATTGCCTCGTCGCAGTATGTTGAGAAGACCTATGGTGGCTAATGTGAATCAGGTTATTTTAACTTTTGCTGCCGTCAATCCTGATATTAATTCAGTTCTCGTTGATCGATTCCTCATTTTAGCCGAGCTTGCAGACTTAGAGATTATTATTTGCATCAATAAAGTCGACTTGGCCAATACCAAGGAGATATCCGATTTAGTTGAACTCTATCAACAAATTGGATATCCTGTGTACATGGTTTCAGCCAAAAGTAATATGGGAATTTCTTTGCTTAAAGAGCAGTTATTTGAGAAAATCACTGTATTTGCAGGGCCTTCGGGTGCCGGAAAATCAACCATATTGAATGCGATTGAGCCTGGTTTGCAGTTAACAACGGGTGCGGTCAGTGAAAAAATCGGACGTGGCAAACATACAACTCGTTTTGCAGAATTATTACCATTAGCCGGAGGAGGTTTTGTAGTTGATACGCCCGGATTTAGTTTTACAGAATTTAATGATGTTCCGGAAACTGAATTAATGTATTGCTTTCCTGAAATGGCTAAGCTTGCTCATTATTGTAAATTTAATACTTGTTTGCATTTTAAAGAACCGCAATGTGCTGTCAAACAAGCCGTGCTCAACGGGGAGATTGCTCAGCAACGTTACGATTCCTATCTTGAAGTATTAACAGAAATCAAAGAAGCAAAGAAAGGGTTTTAATATGATAAAAATAGCACCATCAATACTTTCAGCCGACTTTTCTCAATTAGGAGAGGAAGTTAGAAAAGTTGAGGCTGCAGGTGCTGATATGATTCATATTGATGTCATGGATGGACATTTCGTTCCTAACCTGACATTTGGTCCTCCAGTAGTTGCGGCCTTACGTAAAGTTACGTCCTTGCCATTTGATGTTCATCTTATGGTGAAGAATCCCCAGGATTTAATTTCACCTTTTGTCAAGGCCGGTGCAGATATTATTACTTTTCATGCCGAGACATCACCGCATTTAAACCGGTTGGTTCAAAATGTTAAAGAGTTAGGTATCAAGGCGGCTGTAGCTTTGAATCCGTCAACACCGTTAAACCTGGTCGAAGAAGTATTAGAGGATCTAGATATGGTCTTGATTATGAGCGTAAATCCGGGTTTTGGAGGACAAAAATTCATTCCGTCTTCTCTTCATAAAATAGCAAGACTAAAAAATATGATCCAACAGCGTCACTTGACTGTTGATATTCAGGTAGATGGCGGAATCAATGAAGAAACGGCTACTCAGGTTATTGCTGCTGGCGCTAATATTTTAGTTGCAGGTTCGGCTGTTTATGGTTCATCTAATATGGAACATACGATCAAGAGATTAAAAGGTACATCCAATTAACCAGCAAGGCTGGATGGCTTTTCGATCAAGACTTGATTATTATAAGTTTCAGTGGTAATATTAATTTTGTTAGAATTGAATAGTAAGCAGCCTTTGGGGCAAGGTGAAAAAGAAGGATTTCTTTTAATTCCTGACCGGCGGTATAACCCGCGAGCCGTTTGGCAGATCCGGCGTGATTCCGGAGTCGACAGTAAAGTCTGGATGGAAAAAGGCACTTTATTAGGCAATTGATTTGCTTAATAATTCTTTGTGTTGTCTATTTTAGTACTCGAATGGCTGTTAAAAAGTTTTTGCTTTTTAACAGCCATTATATTTTCGGAGGTTTCGTATGGACGAACAGTATATGAGACAAGCCTTGCGGATTGCTCAATATGCAGCTGGCCGTACCAGTCCTAATCCTTTAGTGGGAGCGGTCATTGTAAATCAGGGGAGGGTAGTTGGTGAGGGCTGGCATAAAAAAGCCGGTACTCCTCATGCGGAAATTCATGCACTTCATCAAGCCGGAACTCTGGCTGAAGGTGCTACCGTATATGTAACGTTAGAGCCTTGTTCCCATTTTGGCAGAACAGGACCTTGTACAGAGGCGCTGATCAAGGCTGGCGTAAAAAAAGTCGCGGTTGCCATGACTGATCCTAATCCGCTTGTGGCAGGGCAGGGATTAAGTAAATTGCGAGCGGCAGGTATTGAAGTTGTTGAAGGAATGTTAGCTGCGGAAGCAGCAAAGCTTAATGAGGCGTTCATCAAATGGATTTCGTGCAAGCTGCCGTTTGTAGCTTTAAAAACAGCAATGTCACTGGATGGCAAGATTGCTACATATAGTGGAAATTCACAATGGATTACCGGTCCGGCTGCACGCCGGCGGGTTCATGAATACCGTGACAGCTATGATGCCATTATGGTCGGGATTGGAACCGTATTGGCAGATGATCCCCAGTTAACAACACGATTGGCTGAAGGGGGTAAAAACCCGATTCGAATCATCGTTGATAGCCATGGCCGAATTCCATTAACAGCGAAAGTCATTACTGACAAAGCGGCGCCGACTATTGTCGCGGTTACGGGCCAAGCTTCTGAGGATAAAATAGGCATGTTGCAAAAAGCAGGTGCTGAGGTTCTAGTTGTTTCTGAAGATCAAGGAAAAGTGAACTTGCGTGAACTGTTAAAAGCACTTGCGACAAAGGATATAACCAGTATCCTGCTCGAGGGTGGGGCGTGTTTGAATGCATCCATGATCGCCAATAAATTGATTGATAAAGTTTACTGGTTTATTGCACCTAAAATCATCGGAGGTACTCAAGCGTTAGGGCCGATCGGCGGTCAAGGTGTGAGTTTGTTGCAGGATGCCGCCTTGCTCGAAGATTTATCGTACGAGCTATTAGATGATGATATGTTATTAACCGGAAACTTGCGTGACAGGGAGGGACGAGATGTTTACCGGACTTGTGGAAGAATTAGGGAAAGTTAAGTCAATCGTTCGCGGCGCTAAGTCTGTCCGGTTGACCGTAAGTGCTAAAAAAGTATTGACAGATGTGAAGCTAGGTGACAGTATTGCTGTAAATGGAACTTGCTTAACAGTTGTTGATTATAGTGATACCTGGTTTACGGCAGATGTTATGCCCGAAACAGTGGATCGAACCGTTTTAGCTAAACTGAAAGCGGGTTCTGTTGTGAATCTAGAACGTACTTTACAGCTTGGTGATCGCTTTGGCGGCCATATCGTCAGTGGTCATATTGATGGTGTAGGAATTATTCGAACACTGAAAAAAGATGATAACGCTGTTATCATTAAGATCGAGGCGCCTGCGGAGGTTATGAAATATATGATTGTCAAAGGTTCCGTTGCGATCGACGGAATTAGTTTGACTGTTGTTGATTGCGGAAATGATTGGTTCACCGTATCGCTGATTCCTCATACAGCTGCGATGACTACTTTAGGAGTTAAAACGGCCGGGGATTCCGTTAATTTGGAAACTGATATTATTGGAAAGTATGTTGAAAAGCTTCTTGGCTATCATTCAACCCATTCTGAAACACAAAAATCTGGTTTAACCTTAGAGTTTTTAAATAAACATGGGTTTTCTATATAAAATTAGCAGCTAGTTATTTATGGAGGTGTCAATTATGAAATTTAATACAATTGAAGAAGCGATTGAAGATATTCGTAATGGTAAGATGATTGTTGTAATTGATGATGAAGATCGAGAAAATGAAGGCGATTTATTAATGGCTGCTGATCAGGTAACGCCTGAGGCTATTAATTTTATGGCAACTTATGGCCGGGGACTCATTTGCATGCCGGTTATTGGGTCAAGGTTAGATGAACTGGGAATTGGTGCTATGGTAACGAAAAATACAGATACCCAGTCTACAGCATTTACCGTATCGGTTGATGCTCATGATGTCACAACCGGAATTTCAGCTCATGAGAGAGCGGCAACTGTTAAAACCATCTTAGATCCGGCTTCTACAGCTGAAAGTTTGCGGCGTCCAGGTCATATATTCCCGTTAAGATATTGTGAAGGAGGAGTTCTGCGTCGTGCCGGACATACCGAAGCTGCTGTAGATTTTGCTCAATTAGCTGGATTGTATCCTGCAGGTGTTATTTGTGAGATTATGAATGAAGATGGAACCATGGCCAGAGTTCCACAATTGATGGATTTTGTTGCCAAGCATGGTCTCAAGATTGTCACAATAGCAGATTTAATTAAATACAGAAAATTTCATGAGAATTTCATAGTAAGAGCGGCAGAAACTAAACTTCCTACTAAATATGGCGAATTTAAGCTCATTGCCTATGAGAGCGAATTGGACAAACAATGCCATGTGGCATTAGTGAAAGGTGATGTTTGCGGTAAGCAAAATGTCTTAGTCCGGGTTCATTCTGAATGCTTAACCGGCGATGTATTGGGATCATTGCGTTGTGATTGTGGTGACCAGTTGTCTGCTGCACTTAAGAAAATTGAAGAAGAGGGGCAAGGCGTTCTGCTCTATATGCGCCAAGAAGGTCGTGGTATTGGCCTTGCTAATAAGATCCGTGCGTATGCTTTACAGGATAAAGGAAAGGATACTGTTGAAGCCAATGAAATTCTTGGTTTTGCTCCAGATATGCGTGATTATGGGATTGGTGCCCAAATTTTAGCTGATTTGGGACTTAGCAGTATCAAACTTTTAACCAATAATCCTAAAAAGAGAGCCGGCTTGGAAGGGTATGGATTAACAATTTCTGAGCGGGTACCTTTAGAGATAAAAGCAAATCGCTTCAATAAAAAATATTTATCGGCAAAAAAAGTCAAATTAGGGCATATGCTCAAACAATATGAGGAGGCATAACTGGTCATGGCAAAAGTATTTGAAGGACAATTAGTTGCAGAGGGATTAAAATTCGGGATTGTTGTTGCAAGATTTAATGAGTTTATTACCAATAAATTACTTGGTGGTGCAATTGATGCGTTAAAACGACATGGTGCCAATGAGGATGATATTGAGATTGCATGGGTACCTGGCGCTTTTGAAATTCCGCTCATTGCTCAAAAAATGGCGGCAAGTAAGAAATACCAAGCTGTTATTTGCTTAGGGACTGTTATCCGGGGCAGCACACCTCATTTTGATTATGTATGCGCCGAAGTAACAAAAGGAGTCGCTCAGGTTGGGATGGCGTCAGGGATTCCTACTATTTTTGGCGTTTTGACAACAGAGACAATTGAGCAGGCTATCGAACGCTCTGGTACTAAAGCCGGCAATAAAGGTTTTGATGCGGCTGTATCTGCAATTGAAATGGCTAATTTGATCAAAGGGTTGTAAAAAGTATTCCCAATAAAAATATGAGGCGATATCATGAAAATTGGTGTTATTAGTGATACTCATGGTTGCGCAGAGACATGGCTGAAGGTATGCAAGCGGTTTTTTAATGACGTTGATTTCATTATTCACGCCGGTGATGTACTTTATCACGGTCCACGCAATAATATTCCTGCCGAATATAATCCTAAGCTGTTAGCCGAGTTGATAAACAATAGCCCAATCCCGATTATTGCTGCATGTGGCAATTGTGATGCTGAAGTTGATGGTATGGTGCTGGATATTCCCATTCAGTCGCCATACTGTCATATCATGCTGAATCAGATTAAAATTCTAGTGAACCATGGTCATAGGCTGACGAAAGCTGAGCAAATGGAAATGGCTAAGCGTTATAAAGCTATGATCATGATAACCGGGCATACCCATGTTGCCGAGCTTGAAAAAAACAACGGCATTGTTTTTTTGAATCCTGGATCACCCGGAATGTCTAAACGTCAAGATGGACGTGGAACGATTGCAATCATCGGTCAGGATTATGTAGAATTATTTGATATCGACAGCGGCGAAGTGCTAATGGCACAAGCTATTAACTAATGGAGGGTATATGCCGGATCATATCATAAAAGCAACAGTGCCGGGGATTAGAGCCTTTGCAGCGGTTACGACCGATTTGACTGAAGAAGCCCGTGCAAGGCATGATTGCTTTCCAATTGCTACTGCGGCTTTAGGCCGAACTATGACTGCAGCCTTATTATTGGCGGCAAATTTAAAAACTGAAGAAAGCATCACCATCAGAATTGCCGGTGACGGTATTATCGGTGAAATTGTTGCGGATGCCAATGCTTATGGCCAGGTTAGAGGCTATGTCCGTAATCCGAAAATAGATTTACCGTTAAAATCAGGCAAGCTTGATGTTGGGGGGGCCGTAGGGAACGGCTTTATTTATGTTACTCGTTTTACCGGGCTAAAACATCCTTTTACGGGCAGTGCTCCCTTAGTGAGTGGCGAAATTGCCGAAGACATTACCCAGTACTTACTTGTTTCCGAGCAAACGCCGTCCAGTGTTGGACTCGGTGTCTTAGTTGGGCCAGAATTGAATGTATTAGCCGCAGGCGGTTTTTTAATTCAGGCTTTACCTGATGCAAACGAGGAAGATATTTCCCTGCTGGAACAAAACTTGGCGCAATTACCACCTGTTTCACAACTGGTTGCTGAGGGACTGGATGCGAAAGGAATTATTCAACGAATCTTTACAGGAATGCCGATTAATTTTTTTGATCAACAGCCTGTTGCCTTTCAGTGTCAATGCTCAACTGACCGGATTACAAAAGTATTGATTAGTTTAGGAGAGCAGGAACTGACTGAAATGATTGATGAGGGACAAGCGGAAGTCGTTTGTCATTTTTGCAGTGAAAAATATCATTTTACTCGCGAACAATTGAATGTTATTCTACAAAAGATCCAAGAAGAAAAGTAGCCCAATGGCTACTTTTCTTCTTGAAAATAAAAAAATAAAGGATGCGGTTATACCGCTCCTTTTATTTTTGTTATTTTGTTATATTCATGTTGTCTACTTAAATTGCGCGTTGAACTTTACCGGAACGCAGGCAACGGGTACAAACATTTACTCTTTGAACTTCTCCGTTTACGAGTGCTCGAACACGTTGTATATTTGGTTTCCAAGTGCGCTTAGTTTTAAGATTGGAGTGGCTGACATTGAAGCCGCTAGCTTCGCCTTTAGCGCAGATTTCACAAATATTTGCCATCTATTCCACCTCCTTTAACGAAGGACAAGACATCCTTATACATAACGTATCTATTTTAGCATAATATACTTATTGTTGCAATGTCTTTATCGCGGCTTCACAGCAAATTAGAATAATTTTTGCAGGAATTTATTGATGCAATATTGAAAATAATCTTAACTTCCAAAATCAGAGGAGGTCGGGATAATGATTACAAAGAGTACTCCGATTATCGACATATTACGTTTATGGCCGCAGTCCCGTGATATCTTTATCCGACATGGTATGGGATGCGTTAACTGTATGGGGTTAGCAACGGAAACCGTAGAAAACGGAGCGAAACTGCATGGGATCAATATTGAAGGATTATTACGGGAATTGAATCAGCTGTCGAGCGGATAATGACATAACTTAGCACCTCATCAGGACTAATCCAGTGAATCCTGACAGTTTATTTTTCACAGTCTTTCGGGTGTCGTCAGCAGCATCCCTTTGGCATGCTGCTTTCCGTCGCCTCGTGTTGCAAAAATATCCTCGTGATTATCTGCTGTTTTAGAACTGACAAGGTATCAGATCTTTTTTTGGAGTGAGATTGTTGTTACAAATGAGTAGTAGAAGCATCCAGTATCTAAAAGGTGTTGGTGCGGCGAAAGCGGTTCAGTTGGCTAAACTGGGAATATTTACTGTTGGGGATTTATTGGAGTACTATCCTCGTCGTTATGAAGATAGAAGCCAAATTAAATTGATTAATCAGGTTACGGATGGAGCTGTTGATACTGTACAGGGCAGTATTCTTGCTGTTGAGGATATAAAACCGCGACGTGGATTGACCATTACGAAAGCCGTACTGAAAGATGCTTCTGGGGTTGCCAATATAGTATGGTTTAATCAGCCGTTTATAAAAAAGAAATTAGTGCTTTCCTCGAAACTGATTGTTACGGGGAAAATCAAACGCAAATTTGGACAAATTGAGATAGCCAATCCGGAATTTGAAACTGCTGACCGGTCAGAGGTAATCAATACCGGGCGAATTGTCCCGATTTATTCGGTGAATGAAGTGATCACCCAAAAATTTTTACGCAACCTGCTCCAGCAAATCGCCGTCAGGAATGAGGTTTCAGCAGCAGAAAATCTACCTTCGGATATTGTGGTGAAATATGAGTTAATGTCTCGCAATGATGCTTTAATCAATATCCATTTTCCTGAGAGTTTTGAAAGCTTACAAAAGGCACGGAAGCGCTTGGTATTTGAGGAGCTATATATTATACAATGCGGTCTGGGTTTTTTGAAAAAGCATAACAAGAAAATAGGCTCAGGAATAAAGCACGCACCTGATGGGAAGCTGGTTAAGGCTGTTCAAGCAGCTCTTCCCTTTAAGTTGACGGCTGATCAAGCGCAAGTATTAAAAGAAATCAAAGCCGATATGGAAGATTTGACACCCATGCAGCGTTTGTTACAGGGGGATGTAGGCTCAGGCAAGACTGTTATTGCAGCCATTGCTATGGCTAAAACCGTAGAAAATGGTTATCAGTGTGCTATGATGGCTCCAACGGAGATATTAGCGGAACAGCACTATCAGACCATTAAGATGCTCTTGGACGCGCAAGGAGTAAAGATTGCCGTGTTAACCGGAAGCTTAAATCGGTCGGCAAGAGATAAGCTGCTCGATCAGATTCGGACAACCCAAGTGGATATTATTATTGGAACACATGCATTGATTCAAGAAGATGTCCAATTTCAGAATCTTGGATTGGTGATTACCGACGAACAGCACCGTTTTGGAGTCAAACAAAGAGCAAAATTACAGGATAAAGGAGTAAGGCCTGATATTTTGGTGATGACGGCTACTCCAATCCCACGGACGATGGCTTTAACCATATATGGTGATCTTGATGTATCGACAATTCGTCAATTGCCTCCAGGACGCAAGCCAATCAAGACATTTTTACGCGGTTCAGATAAGCGGCAGAAAATATACGAGTTTGTTGTCAATGAGGTAAAAAAAGGACGACAAGCTTATATTGTTTGTCCGCTAATTGAAGATTCCGAGACAATTGAGTCAAAATCGGCCGTAGAACTTTATGAGCAATTATCGGTCAGTGTATTTGCTAATATTCGCTGCGGGCTTATTCATGGGAAGCTCAGGCCACAAGAAAAAGATGAAGTTATGGCTGCCTTTTATAGCGGACATATTCAGATTTTGGTAGCAACAACGGTGATCGAAGTTGGCGTTAATGTTCCGAATGCCACTATTATCGTCATTGAAGGGGCAGACCGCTTTGGTTTAGCTCAATTACACCAACTGCGAGGGCGAATTGGCCGAGGGGAGTATCAATCTTATTGTATATTGATATCAGAAAATAAAAATCAAGACACGTTAGAGCGTCTTGAAATCATGGAGAAGACTACTGACGGATTCAGGCTTGCCGAGGAAGATCTTAAACTAAGGGGGCCGGGGCAATTTTTCGGTACACGCCAACATGGACTGCCTGATTTAAAAATCGCTGACATTATTCATGATATTGATATATTGCTTGAGGCTAGGCAAGCTGCCTTAGATACAATAAGCAGACCGGAAATGAGCGGGTTGCTGCTTAAGTTATTGAAGGGGCATTTCCGTGAAAATTTTATGGAAATGTTAAATAGCTAAAAAAAGAGGGCGGCTTACGCCGCCAATTATGGGAGAGGAGAAAATTTACACTGCTATTTTGTACATTTCGAAGGTTTATTATACGTGAATTGATTAAATTTTTTATCACTATTTTTATACTATTCCGCACACACTATAATCAATAATTAGTGTCGGGGGTAATCTTATGAAAAAGAATTATTGTGATAGACAATTACGTAGTATTGCTGGCGAATGTCAAGAGTTTGAACATATTATTGCAGCAATGGGGTACGGTTATTCCTTGCTCAATGTTGCTCCGTCGGAATTTGTGCGTAGATGCAGTGACTGTGTACAATGGCTTGATGGAAATTGTGAAATCTTTCAAAATGAAATAAGGCAATGGTAATAAGTTAAGTTGGGGAGCTGCATAAATGCATGCTCCTAACTTGTTTTACGGGTGATTATTTAGTATGATTATTACGATACTATAGACTAATTTTCAAGGAGCATATAGAATGAACAAGGTTTGGGGCTGGGGAATTATATTATTAGTTTCCGGCTTGTTTTATTTGTCTAGTCCAGAGTTTTTTCAGCATTCATACTCTATTATCCGTCATGGTGATATTGCTGCGTTGGCTGAATACTTGCGCTCTTTTGGAGCCTGGGGAATTGTCATAACACTTGTTTTATTTGTTATTATGACCTTTACAATAGTCTTTCCTTTTATGATTTTGTCGGGAGCGGCCGGGATTGTTTATGGCTTATTTTGGGGAACAATCATATCCTGGTCCGGTGAAGTCATCGGTGCCATTGTTATGTTCGTATTTGCCCGTTATTTTTTTCGCAGTCTGTTTGAATGCTGGATTGAAAATAGCAAATATCTGAAACAAGTAGATGAATACAGTCAATCTAATGGATTTAAAGCCTTATTGCTGGCACGGCTGTTACCGCTGGCCCCGTCCGGGATCATTACCGCGGTTGCCGCTATCAGTAAAATCAGTTTTCGGGACTTTTTATTAGCCACCGTGATTGGCAAACTTCCTCCTGTGGTCATTAAGGTTTTATTGGGGCATGACCTGGCATTTGCTGGTGAAAATATGTTGCGGCTTGCAGGAGTGATTGTTTTAGTTGTTGTTGTCTATGTGGGGCTTTGGTGGTATAAACGATCACGCAGAGAAGTAGAAACGGATTGAATCATTTACAAAATAAAGAAAGGCTGCTGTTTATTCAGCAGCCTTTCTTTATTTTAATTATGGTAAGAGCACCTGTGTTAAAGCTTTAAGGTTGCTCCATACTCTAAATGTTCCGAATAGCACGATGATACCTGCTGGGAATGCCGGACCAAGAATGGTCACTGCTCCAATAACAAAGAGTGGCGGGAATGCTGTTGTTGCCGAACTGATTAAGGATACACAATCATCGACTTCTCCTAAGACCCCGAGAATTGTCCAGCCGCCTAAGGTTGTAATCCCCAAATTTTGCCCATCAAGGTCGCAAAGTTCGTCGAGCAGTTCGCGCTGTGGACGAATGGTCACGGGGGCGCTAGTCGTACGTGCGGTAGATTGTGCTGCACTGGAATCTGCTGTTGCAGCGACAACTGGAGTTAGTGGGGATGTCAGGAATGGACCTTCAACAACATGGGCAACATCACAAAGATCAACAAGGATTTGACTTACAAAAAGCGTGGTACCTAAACTTGTATTTGGAGGAAGGAGTTGTACTAAGTTCAAACCAGTTATGCCGATTGGTGGAACGATGCTGATAACACAGTCACAGATGCGACCAATGCGGCCGAAGATAGCGGTTCCGTCGACTAAAAGCAGAAGCACGTTGCGTTCTCTTAAAGTTTCAATTTCACAAACAAACTCCCTGTTACACAAATGAGGTAATGGTGTATTACTCATAACATAATTAACCTCCCTTAACGCTAAGTAAGAATGTGGATATCTACTATAGGTTATGAAAGTCATTTTAGATGTGTTACTAACCAGAATATATTTCAAATAAAAACTTCAATACTAAGAGGAAACGATTTTTTAGCAATTACAACCAATAAGGGACATCAGAGTGTAATCATGCATAAAATAATCTCAGCCTTTTGAAAAATCTGTTATTTAAAACGCAGGAAATCTTTAGCTGCAGGTAGAAGTGTCCTTGTAAATAAGGAGGGATACTAAATGCCAATAGTTCAAATTGATATGCTTGAAGGCCGTACTGTTGAGCAGCGCAGAGAATTAGTAAAAAAGGTAACAGAAGCGATTTCTGAATCGGCTAATTGTCCGGCTAGCGCAGTAACTATCATTATTCGTGAAATGACCAAAGAACATTTAGGGCAAGGTGGCAAACTCCGCGCTGATATCTAAGGAAGAGACCAAGAGCAATCCATGTCGTTACATCGAGGTGGGTTGCTCTTAATTTTTATTGTTATTCGTTCAGTATTCCTGCGAATAGAGTAGCTAAACAAAGGTAAGTTAACATAAATAATGATTATTGTTAATTGTGCGTTTTAAGGAGATTTGTATAACCAGTCACTTTCCTTTATCATATATAGCACGCCGAATTTCGTTGAAAGCGGAGGAACCATCATCTGGGGTGAAATTACTTTTGTAATGGGGATTATCCTTTGTCCCTAACCCGTCAGCTAACTTCGTAGGCGTAAAGAAAGGATGTGTTGATGATGAAAAAAATGCTTTTGGTTTTTAGCATAGCGATGGCATTACAAATTTTAGTGTTCGGGAATGCGGCAATGGCTGCAGAGCCAACCAGCAATTCAGCTTTGAATATTGTGGCTACTGCTTATGCACCAGGACCTCATGATAATGGAAAGTGGGGAAATCTCACGCATATGGGCACACAAGTACGTCCTGGTATTATTGCGGTAGATCCGAAAGTTATTCCATTAGGTTCACGCGTTTATATTGAATTTCCTGATGGACACGGTGTTGAAGCAGTAGCTGAAGATACCGGTGGAGCTATTAAAGGAAATCGTATTGATATTGCTATGGCGAGTGTTGCCGAAGCCTATGATTTTGGTATGCAAAATGTTAAAGTCACTGTATTGAAGTGAAAATGCATTTGAGAGTTGACATGAACAAAAGGATACAGCGAAAAAGCTCAGGTATACCTGAGCTTTTTCGCTTATTTTTGAAACCAATCAATAATAATTCAGTGTGGGGAAATAATAAGCATATCTGGATGTTTTTTAGCAACGATATACTTTTCTTATGAAAAAATTATAAAAATGCTAGATTAGGCTTGTTTATATGTGGTATTATATTTGAAATATCTGTTTCTACTCTTAGCGAAAGGGGCAAGTTGAATGTTTGAATCCAAGTTTGTAAAAGAAGGCTTGACTTTTGATGATGTATTGCTGGTGCCTGCCAAGTCAGAAGTTCTGCCGAGAGAAGTTGAGGTAAGCAGCCAATTAACCAAAAATATTAAGCTGAACATCCCGATTATCAGTTCTGGTATGGATACGGTTACAGAAGCCAGAATGGCCATTGCGATGGCTAGAGAAGGCGGGCTTGGTGTTATACATAAGAATATGTCAATTGAACGTCAAGCAAATGAAATTGATAAAGTTAAAAGATCGGAACATGGTATTATTGTAGATCCTATTTATTTGTCACCCACTAATAATTTGCAAGATGCTCATGATCTTATGGAAAAATATCATATTTCAGGTGTTCCGGTAACGGATAATCATAAGTTAGTTGGCATCATTACAAATCGTGATTTAAGATTTGAAACTGATTTATCACGTAAAATTTCTGACTGTATGACCCGAGAGCATTTAATTACTGCACCAGTAGGGACTTCTTTAGAAGATGCAAAAGAACTTTTGCGCAAGCATCGTATTGAAAAGCTGCCTTTAGTGGACGAAAAAGGCCATCTTAAAGGACTTATCACCATTAAGGATATTGAAAAAGCTCTGAAGTATCCGAATTCGGCGAAAGATTCAAAGGGGCGCTTATTGGTTGCAGCTGCAGTTGGCGTAGGTGCCGATATGGTCGATCGGGTTGATGCTATTGTTGCAGCTAAAGTTGATATTATTGTTGTCGATACTGCTCATGGACATTCACGTGGTGTTTTAGAAGCTATCCGATATATTAAAGCCAAATATCCTGATGTAGATTTAATTGCCGGTAATGTGGCTACGGCAGAAGCAACGGAAGATCTTATTGAAGCTGGCGTAGATGCAGTGAAAGTCGGGATTGGACCTGGATCAATATGCACGACCAGGGTTATCGCCGGTATTGGTGTCCCTCAAATTACGGCAGTCTATGATTGTGCAGCTGTTGGAAGAAAATATCAGGTCCCTATTATTGCCGATGGCGGTATCAAATATTCTGGTGATGTAGCTAAAGCCATTGCTGCCGGAGCTAATATCGTTATGATCGGTAATCTATTTGCAGGAACAGAGGAAAGCCCTGGAGAAACAATCATTTATCAAGGTCGTAGTTATAAAGTTTATCGTGGCATGGGATCGCTCGGTGCTATGGCAGAAGGAAGCAAAGACCGTTACTTCCAGGAGAATATGGACAAGCTTGTTCCGGAGGGAATTGAAGGCCGTGTTCCTTATAAAGGCTCCTTAGCGGATACAGTGTTTCAGCTTGTTGGCGGTTTAAGGGCTGGCATGGGATACTGTGGTGTGCGTAATATTGACGAATTGATCAGTAATACCCGTTTTATTAGAATTACCAGTGCTGGGTTGAAGGAAAGCCATCCACATGATATTAGTATTACAAAAGAGTCACCTAATTACAGTTTATAAGTTTTAATAGATAACACCGCCACTGGTTACCAGGCTGGCGGTGTTTCTAAATTTATAACACGAAATTCAAAATTATGATCTTTAAAGAGTTTGATAATTGCGGGTAAAGCTGTGACTGTTTCATTGTGCCCACGGCCGTCATGCATAAGAACAATGGCATGACTCCAAAGAAATTTATTCTCCAGTTGTCGAGAAATATTTTGAACAATTTGCGGAGCTTTTGCTGAGGAGGCATCACCAGAACTGATGTTCCAGCCTACTTCTATATAGCCGTTATATTTCAAACCGTCCCAATATGCTTTTGTAAAACTGCCGGATGAGCCACCAGGGGCACGAGAAATCCTGGGGCGAACACCAATAATGTTTTTGATTTTTTCATCAGTTTGGGCAAGTTGGCTCATATAACTGGAAGGAGATTTATATAAATCACGATAAATATGATTATAAGTATGATTTCCAATCGCATGCCCTTCATCGAATATAAGTTTTATGAGGTGTGGAGTTTTTTCTACTTGAGTACCGACAACAAAAAAGGTTGCCTTAATGTTATTGTCTTTCAGAATCTTCAAAATAGCAGGCGTGTTTTCAGGGTCTGGACCGTCATCAAAGGTGAGATACACGGTTTTTTCTCCATAGTAATAAGTGAAATCAGGCAAGCCCAATGGAAGATTGAGATTTTTACGTTCCTGTAGAGTATACTTATCATAGACAGGCTTGTTTGTTAGCAGAAGTGGCTGTGGCACATCTTCAAGGAGTGTATATTCCGACTCAAGCTGCTGGCTATTGACAGTACTGTTAATTTCAGCGGGAAGATTTGTTGATGCATACGAGATATAGGACGGTATGCTGACTACAGGAGATACTGCAAAAAGCAACACAATAAAGGCTGCGGATCCACAAATTAGCTTTAACATAAAGTTATTTTTGGCCATATGAACTCCTGTTGTAAAAAGGTCTATTGATTACGGTATATATTCGGTGTTATAAGTTCGGTTTCCTGCGCGTAAAGTATGTCAAGCTTTGGAATACTATTAGCAGAGGAGTGTGGAATAAAATGCGAAATAGTCTCATCAAGATGGTTGTTATTGTTTTAATTTTAACCTCTGTTGCGAATACTGGTTATGCTTTTTTAGGTTTACCTCAGACGAATAATTTGGATAGCCTGCAATTAGTGTCGGCAACCCAAGTTTTTGATATGAACGGACAATTGATTTCTAAGTTGTTTGAGCAAAATCGAATCGTGATATCCATAAATAGCATGTCTCCCTATATCCCTCAGGCCATTGTTGCCAATGAGGATACTCGCTTTTATAGTCATTTTGGTATTGATCCCATCGGTATTCTCCGGGCGGTATGGGTTAATCTCCGTTCTGGCGGTATCGCGGAGGGGGGGAGTACAGTTACGCAACAGCTTGCAAGAGAAATGTTTCTTACTCAGGAACAAACCCTTATCCGAAAAATAAAAGAAGCCATTCTGGCCATTATTATTGAACGTAAATTTTCTAAACAAGAGATTATGCAGGCTTATTTGAATCAAGTCTATTTTGGTGAGGGGGCTTACGGTGTTGAAGCTGCGGCGCAAGTTTACTTTGGAAAACATGCCAGTGAACTTACCCTTGCTCAAAGCGCTATGATTGCCGGTTTGGCGCGCGGACCTAACCTTTATTCTCCCTATGCCGACATGAAAGCTGCGCTTGATCGAAGAAGCGTAGTGCTTGCTGGGATGGTGAAGGTGGGCTATATTACACAGAGTGAGTCAGAAGCAGCTCAAGCAGAACCTATCGTTTTAGCTGGTAAGAAGAAAAGGGTCGTGCAGGCATCTTATTTTATTGATTATATTGCCAATGAGTTAGTCGGACGATATGGCGCTAACCGTGTATATAAAGGTGGCTTAAAAGTCTATACAACTATGGATAGCAAGATGCAGCAAGCGGCTGAAGCCGCTTTAGGTGAATACCAGGGAGCCGTCCTTGTCCTGGATGTACACAACGGTTATATCAGAGCCATGGTCGGAGGGCGAAATTATCAGGAAAGCCAAGTGAACAGGGTAACCGCTGATATCCGCCAGCCGGGATCGGCTTTTAAACCTTTTGTGTATGCAACTGCATTGAATAAGGGGCTTGCTTCTAATGCAATCATTGTTGACGAGCCTATCAATATAGGCGGATATGCGCCACAGAATTATGACAATAAGTATCGTGGCCCCATCACGATGAAAAAGGCTTTGCGATGGTCTGTGAATACTGCTTCGGTCAAGCTTGCTCAACAAGTTGATATGTCAGATGTGCTTAGTTTAACTCAGACCATGGGAATCAGTACATTGACTCCTCAAGATGATAACCTGGCTGCAGCGCTTGGGGGCCTTACCCAGGGGGTTAGCTTATTAGAATTAACAACGGCCTATACAGCTTTTGCCAATTATGGCGTACTATCTAAGCCTGTTGGAATTATCAAAGTACTTGATGAAAATAATCAAGTACTAGAAGAGGTTCAGATTAAGCAGCAATCGGTTTTGCGTCCCGAAATTGCTTATATTATGACAGATATGATGATGGGAGTTCTTGAATCGGGCACCGGTACTGCTGCAAATCTTGGCCGTCCTGCAGCTGGAAAAACCGGTACAACAGACAACTATGAGACAGCCTGGTTTGTTGGCTACACGCCTGAGCTGGTAGCCGGTATTTATGTCGGCAATGATGATCGAACTCCGGTAGGAATTTCAGGCAGTCAGGTTGCTGGATTCTGGGGAAAAATGATGTTTAGCGTGCTTGCAGATAGTCCGGTTCAGACTTTTTTTGTTCCACCGAATGTGATAACCGGAATACCGATCTGTACTGATTCAGGAAAGATCGCCGGACCAGGCTGCCCAGAAACAGAATACAGTGCATTTGTACGCGGCACAGAACCCACTGTGACGGATAACAGGCTAAGACCAAATTTACAGATGGATCAATCTGCTCCCAATCAGCAACCTGAGAAGCGGCAGGAACGCCCACGGTGGAAGCTGAACTTACCGCGATTGCCCAGTTTTTAAGAATATGATACAATGTTATCGTATCATATTGTTATAATTTGGATGTTAAAATAAGGGAGCAACAAATAGTGGCGGAAACAAGAATACCTGTATTAAACGTAAAGATTGATCCTGTAACTATGAATGAAGCGGTATTAATTGTAGAAAATTTCATCATAGAACAAAAGTCCCGTTTTATTGCAACGGCGAATGCTGAAATGGTTATGATGGCTCAAACGGACACTGAACTGGCTAGTATTCTCAATAAAGCAGATCTTGTGATACCGGATGGAGCTGGAGTGGTGTGGGCTGCCCGCTATAAAGGGCATTCGATTCCTGAACGGGTCGCAGGCTATGATTTAGTCCAGGAGCTACTAAGAAAATCAGCACAAAAAGGATATCGGATTTATTTTTTTGGCGGTGCACCAGGTGTGGCTGAAAAAGCAAAACAATGGGCTGAACAACAATATCAGGGAGTATGCATCGTTGGGGTGCGAGATGGCTTTTTTACCCCTGAAGATGAACCTGAAATAATCAACCAGATAAAATTATGTAAACCGGATATCCTATTAGTCGCATTAGGGGTTCCAAAGCAGGAAAAATGGTTAAATCAAAACTTACACCACTTGAATATACCGGTGTCTATCGGGGTGGGGGGAACTTTTGATGTTATGGCAGGCGTAACGATTCGGGCACCGCTGTGGATGCAGCGTGCTAATTTAGAATGGCTGTATCGCCTCTTGTCGCAACCACAGCGTGCTGTGCGCATGCTTGCTTTACCGCGCTTTGTTTTAAAAGTACTTCTGCCTAAAAAACATTAGACAAAGTAAACTAGCTGTATTATAATGATTTGGGAAAAAAATTGCATTGGCTGATGCTTTTCAATTAAAACCTAGACTGGTTGTATAACAAGTTAATTGTGCTCAGAGGAGGTGGATAAATGGTTAAAACGCCTATAGTCAAAGAAGGATACATCTATATTGCTTTACTAGCTGTTATAACCATAGTAGTCGGTTTAGCCGTTCACCCGTACTGGAGTATAATTCCGGGTGTTCTGATGCTTTTTGTAAGCTTCTTTTTTCGTAATCCCAATCGTTCAATTCCGTATGATGATGTGCTGGTTCTATCCCCGGCCGACGGCCGTGTAATGGGAGTCACAGAAGTTGATGAGGATGAATTTGTTAATGAGCCTTGTAATAAAGTGACCATTTTTTTATCAGTATTTGATGTTCATGTGAATCGCAGTCCAATTGCTGGCGAGATAAAATTTCAGCAGTATACTTGCGGCCGCTTTAAGCCGGCCTACAAAGAGTCGGTTGGTTGTGAGAATGAGCGTCATTCGATTGGTATTGAAAACGACAATATGCGCATTATTGTGACACAAATTGCCGGTCTTATTGCCCGGCGTATTGTATCATGGGTAACACTAGGAAGTATCTTGAAGCAGGGGGATCGTTACGGTCTTATAAAGTTTGGTTCTTGTACAGAAGTCATTATGCCCCAGAATGTTGAAGTACTCGTGAAAAAGGGTGATCGCGTTAAAGGTGGCGAGACAATTATAGGGAGGTTAAATAAGTGAGAAGTTTTATTCCAAATTTATTAACAGCCCTAAATCTTGTTTTAGGTATGTTTTCAATCATTAGTACGTTCAATGGTGAGTTTTATAATGCTGCCTTACTGATTGTTTGTGCGATGGTTGCGGATGGAATGGATGGAAGAGCTGCTAGATATTTTAAAGTTAGCAGTGAGTTTGGCAAAGAACTTGATTCGCTGTGTGACTTAGTATCATTCGGTGTGGCTCCTGCTATTTTAGCATATTCTTTTTTACTGAAAGATTTTGAACAATTTGGATATCTTATTGCAGCTGCTTTTGCAACTTGTGGAGCCCTGCGCTTAGCTAGATTCAATGTCAATACCGGTGTTGTAAAAGGATATTTTATGGGCTTGCCAATTCCTGCAGCAGGATGTGCAGTGGCAACTTTTATTATGCTTGGAATTAAACCTGGTGGCTGGATTTTCCCAGCTATGGTTTTAGTATTTGCTTATTTAATGGTTAGTACGGTCAAGTATCCTGATTTTAAGGGTAAAGGGGAAAAAATTCGAATTGTACCGGGGTTGATTGCCCTAGCAATTGGTTGTTATATTTTAATTAGCCGCCATGATGCTATATTGTTTGCACCTTTCTTTACCTATGCAATATTTGGTATATTAAATACCGTATTTGGGTTGTTTGATTCAAAATCTGCGGTTTGAAAGAAGGTGATGAGAAAATTACTGCGAATATACTCTAATGTTTGCCCATACTAATAGTATAATAACTGGAACATAGCGTGTGTTATGACCGTTCATTTTGTGATTCTAAATCAGAACAGTTCTTGTTTGGGTTGTGGGTACCGAAACAGGATTTTAAAGGAGCAAAATCCATGAACTATGTTTTTGACTACATAATGATTCCGATGCAACTCATTATCATTTTTTTTACATTGTATTATTTCATCATTGCTTTTTTCGGAATCTGGCGTAGAAAAGAAACGAAGATCCTTACGCCAAAGCATAATTTTGCAGTGATCGTAGCTGCTCATAATGAAGAGCAAGTTATTGGACAATTGGTTGAAAATTTACAGGTATTAAAGTATCCTCGTGAAATGTATGATATATTTGTTATCGCCGACAACTGTAAAGATCGTACTGCTCAAGTTGCCAGGAATGCCGGTGCCACCGTTTTTGAACGGTTTAACTTGGAAAAGCGTGGCAA
The DNA here is from genome assembly GCA_946407015.1 of uncultured Selenomonadales bacterium. Taxonomy (GTDB): domain Bacteria; phylum Bacillota; class Negativicutes; order DSM-1736; family Dendrosporobacteraceae; genus CAMJML01. The sequence goes on from CAMJML010000005.1 coordinate 222,220, forward strand.
AGGTTATGCGATGGAGTGGATGTTTGCGAAGCTCTTTCAATTAAAGAGAAAATATGATGCAGTTATTATTTTTGATGCTGACAATTTGGTACATCCTAATTTCTTATTAGAAATGAATAGCAGCTTATGCAAAGGTGAGAAAGTAATCCAAGGCTATTTAGATGCCAAAAATCCACATGATACCTGGATTGCGGGTACTTTTTCGATTTCCTTCTGGGTAACAAACCATATCTGGCATTTGGCAAAATCAAACATCGGTTTATCCAGTGTGCTTGGTGGTACAGGCATGTGTATATCCACTGATATTCTTGAAAAATTTGGATGGGGTGCTACTTGTCTCACTGAAGATATGGAATTTACCATGAAAGTTCTCTTAAGGGGAATTAGAACAACATGGGCCCATGATGCTATTGTCTATGATGAAAAGCCGCTGACTTTCATACAATCATGGAATCAACGCAAACGCTGGGCACAAGGCCACTTTGACATTGCTGCGCGCTATATTCCCCGTATGATTTACGAAGGTATTAAGCAGCGCGATATTAGAATTCTAGATGGAGTTCTGCATTTATTGCAACCACACTTTTTGATACTTTCAACAACATTTGTATTAGCTAGCTATCTGTATCATTTGGTCCCTTTTTATACCAATATATTTTATAAAGTATTACCAGTCGAGGTATGGACCATTATCGCTATCGGGCAATATGTACTACCGGTTATTGTTTTAGTCTTGATCCGTGCAAACTGGCGATCATGGGCGTACTTGATTTTTTACCCATTGTTTGTATATAGCTGGATTCCCATAACCTTTTTAGGCTTTATTCATCGTAACGAGCGTGAGTGGAGCCATACGCAACATACGCGCAGTATAAGTTATCAGGAAATCCTCATCAATCAGTCGGGTGATTTTCCTAAAGAAAGTTTTTTAAGTAAACAAGCGATCAAATAAATTTTCATGCAAGTTCATTTAGTATTTTAAGGTGAGTAATATACTCATCTTTTTTTACACTTTAAAGCACATACTATGATTAGTACTAAGCTGTATTAATCGAGATGCCTGCTGAATCGAACTGCTGAGAACATACCAATGAGGTGATTTGAATATGTATGAGATAACAGTAATTGTGGATTTTGAGGCGGCGCATCGTATTGTTGATTATCCGGGTAAATGTAACCGGCTGCATGGCCATAATTGGAGCGTTGAAGTCACAGTGGCTGGAAAGCGTCTCAATGAATTAGGCATGCTGATTGACTTTCGTGAGCTGAAAAATGAAGTGAATCAAGTAATTGGAAGATTGGATCATATTTATCTGAATGAATTGGAACCTTTTTGCACACAAAATCCAACAGCAGAAAATATAGCACGCTATATTTTCTCTGAATTGAAACTAAAGCCAGCATTTCAAGGAGAAATTTTTATCCGGGCCGTGAAGGTGTGGGAATCGCCAAAGTCGGCTGTAACTTATAGTGAGGACATCTAATGGACGATCATATTCATTTAATCGAGGTTTTTTCTTCCATTCAAGGAGAGGGTGAATACGTAGGGTGCAGACAGGTTTTTGTTCGCTTTGCAGGCTGTAATTTACAGTGTGACTATTGCGATACCCCCATGTCTAGGGCGCTTAGCAAAACTTGTCGTATTGAACGAATGGCTGGAATGCGTGATTTTGCTATCTGGGATAATCCGGTTAAGGTTAGTGATTTAGCTTGTATGATTAATGCCTTGCTAGATGCCCCGCATCATTCGGTCAGCATTACCGGTGGCGAACCTCTTTGTCAGGCTGATGCGTTAAAACAGATGGCTGAGAAAATAACCGGGAAACTATATTTGGAGACAAATGGAAGCTTGCCGGATGAATTACAGAAAGTGATTGATCATATTGATATTATTAGTATGGATATCAAGCTTCCTGCTATAACCGGACGACAACTGTGGGATGAGCATCAACGGTTTTTAGAAATAGCAATTCAGAAAGAGGTCTTTGTTAAATTGGTTATCGATGAAGATATCGATAGTAAACATTTTGATCAAGCCATCCAACTGATTGCCGATGTGAACTCAGAAGTTCCATTGATATTGCAACCTGTGACGCCAATCAATCATTGTAAGGCTATATTGCCTGAAAAAATGATTGAACTTCAAAGCCGGGCACTGCGTCAATTGAACCATGTAAGAGTAATTCCACAAACGCATAAGTTTCTTGGTCAATTATAAACTATGGAGGGATGATTTTGCGCATATTGCTGACAAACGATGATGGAATAGGTGCACCAGGAATTCAAGCTTTATGGCAAGCATTAAGTCAAATTGCAGAGGTAATTGTTGTAGCTCCAGATACTGAACGCAGTGCAACTAGTCAGGCAATTACCGTACATCATCCAATTCGGGTGGATCAATACTGTATTGAAAAGCCGCCAATTTGTGCTTGGCGGGTCGGTGGGACGCCTACAGACTGTGTTAAGATTGCAATTGAAGCCTTAATGACAGATAAGCCCGATATTGTTGTATCTGGTATTAATTTGGGCTCAAATCTTGGTACAGATGTGTTATATTCCGGAACTGTTAGTGCTGCGATTGAGGGTTCGCTGTTTGGAATTACCTCGATTGCTGTATCCTTAGACACCTGGCAAGACGCAGATTTTTCCCCGGCTGCCAATTATACAGCCGAATTGGTGAAAATGCTGGAACATAAAAAACTACCGCCAGGAACACTGCTTAATGTGAATGTTCCGGCCATAGCGGCAGAGCAAATTGCCGGAATTGCGATAACCAAACTAGGTGTACGTCAGTATGCCAATACATTTGAGCGTAGACAGGATCCACGGGGGAGACTTTATTATTGGATGGGTGGGGAATTGGTTGATAATGACAATGATCCCGATACGGATATAGTTGCTGTAAAACGCAATAAAATATCCATTACACCGATTCATTTTGATCTTACGAATTATGGACTGATGAAAAGTCTGAATGAATGGAATATAGATAAGATCGGATTATAAGAGTCATCGATCTATTTAATTTAAAAAAAATTAGTTTTTGGGTATATTTGGTGATTTTTTGCATAAATTTTCAGTAAAAGTCCGAGGAGGGAATTTATGTGGCCAAAGTTACCGGGCGCCGAGGCTATAGTGCTCAACCCAAAAAGGTATCGGGCGTAGTTATACCAATTTTTCAGGGATTGCTGGCGAGTTTCGTCGTGTCTATCATAAGCATTGTTTTTTTATCTTTTCTCACTTTATCTTCGGAAAGTACTCTTTTAGAAAACTATCTGCAATATGTCATTGTCGCTGTAACAATGGGGAGTATTTTTATCGGCAGTGCTTTTGCAACTAAGAGAGTCGAGTCAAGAGCACTTATTATTGGCATGGCCGTTGGCTGTATCTATGTATTGTTTTCTGTGGGGATAGGCATGGAATTAGCCAATGAGTCGATTTCATGGCTGGTACTTGCTAATAAATTTATTGCAGGGTTAGCTGCTGGTGCACTCGGGGGAATTGTTGGGGTTAATTTATAAGAGAGGCTTTTATTTCAAAAAGCTTCTCTTTTTTTATTATGATAGTTTTTATAACGGATAAAATAGTCCTATAACAGAAGGCGTGAGGTGGGACTTTGCGGGAGCAGTTTGAATTGAGAAGGCATTAGTTGTTTTTTAAAGGAAGAATCTGTAGTATAATAAAATCGGCATTTCTATGAAGGTATTTTGAATATAAGGGTGATAAAATGATTAAGATTGCAATAATTGGCGGAACAGGTGTTTATGATCCTAATATTTTATTAAACGTGCGCAGTGAAGAAATTAGTACACCATATGGTTCTGTTCAGTATAATGTAGGGGAGTATGCGGGAAAAGAAGTTGCCTTTCTTCCGCGGCATGGTAATAAGCACTCAATACCGCCACATCTAATTAATTATCGTGCCAATATCTGGGCAATGAAGAAGCTGGGTGTTGAAAATATTATTGCAACAACAGCAGTCGGCTCATTAAATATTGAGATGAAACCAGGTCATTTTGTGCTTGTCGATCAATTTCTTGATTTTACTAAAGGGAGAGCCAGTACCTTTTATGAAGGTGGGGAACGGGGGGTAGTTCACGTTGATCTGACTAAACCGTATTGTGAAAAACTCCGTGAAACTGTTCATACTGCAGCCAAGGCATTAACTATTCCTATACATACGAAAGGTGTATACGTTTGTACAGAAGGGCCACGATTTGAGACACCGGCCGAAATTAACATGTTTGCCCAATTTGGCGGTGATTTAGTAGGAATGACGAATGTACCTGAAGCCGTATTAGCCCGGGAAGCTGAGATGTGCTACTCAACTGTATCCATGGTAACAAATTATGCAGCAGGTATATCACCACAGCCTTTGACACATGGAGAAGTGCTTGAGACAATGGCTGCAAATGGGGACAATATTAAAAAATTAATCATGAAGTCGATTGAACTTATTGAAGTTGGGTCGGCAACATGCAGTTGCTCAAAAGCACTTGCTGAATATGGCGGATTTAAACTGTAAAGGTGAGGTGTATGGAATGCACTCTATGTCGTGGGAAGATACTTGCTTTAAACTTCTGAACCAAACCAAGTTACCCTGCCAAGTTGAATATATACAATGCCAAGATTATAAAATCGTTGCGGATGCAATCAAACGGCTGGAAGTGAGAGGAGCACCGGCAATTGGTGCTGCTGCCGCTTTTGCTTTGGTTTTAGGAGCTCGCCAAATTGCTATGGACCATGATTTTTGGGATAAATTTCGAAATATTGCCGAGGAACTCCGCCAGACCAGGCCTACTGCAGTCAATTTATTTTGGGCTTTAGACAGAATGCTTTCAGTCTCCAGCCGGTTTGTTGAAAAAAATGATATTCAAGGCTTGCTTGACGCTCTCGAACAAGAGGCCTTGAGTATTGCCAATGAAGATAAGACAGTCAATAGTCGAATTTCTGCCTATGGGGCTGAGTTATTTACTGAGCCGTCAGCGGTACTTACTCATTGCAATGCAGGGGCACTGGCAACAGTGGGCTTTGGCACTGCCTTAGGCGTTATCCGGCAAGCTTGGTCTGACGGGAAGATCACCCGGGTTTTTGCTGACGAAACCAGACCGTTACTTCAAGGTGCGCGTTTAACGGCTTGGGAACTGATGCAGGAGAAAATACCGGTTACTTTGATCACAGACAGTATGGCTGGCTGGGTCATGAAAAATAAAAAAGTTCAAGCAGTAATCGTTGGTGCTGATCGCATTACGTTAAATGGAGATGTTGCTAATAAAATAGGAACCTACAGTGTTGCCGTATTAGCCAAGGAACATGGTATTCCATTTTATGTTGCGGCACCTGTCTCAACTTTCGATTTTAATATGCAAACCGGCCAGGATATTCCTATTGAGGAGCGCAATTCGTCTGAGATAACAAGTATTGCCGGTGTACAGATTGCGCCAACTGGTGTTGACGTGTATAATCCGGCTTTTGATGTTACGCCAAACGAATTCGTTTCAGCAATTATTACAGAGTATGGTGCAATCAGAGCTCCGTATACCGAGTCAGTGCGCAGATTACAACAAAAAGTAAAGGGTGAGTCATGATGAATTCAATGATTAGGGACATTTCTTTTGCTCCGCAGGGTCATGAAAAAATAAATTGGGTTAAAGAATTTATGCCTGTCTTAAATACACTTAACCGTGAAGTCGCTGCCAATAAACCATTGGCAGGTAAAAACATTGTCATCACCATGCATCTTGAAGCGAAAACGGCATACCTCGGAATTGTGCTGAAAAATGCTGGGGCAAATGTGGTCGTGACTGGCAGCAATCCGCTTTCCACTCAAGATGACGTTGCGGCTGCCCTTGTTGATCAAGGAGTGGGCGTTTATGCATGGTACAATTGTACTAGTGAGGAATATGATCAATTTCTTCATAAGGCTTTAGATTCAAAACCGGATATTATTATTGATGATGGCGGTGATCTCGTTTCCTTACTGCATGGTGAGCGCAGTGAATTAGCTGCTAATATTATCGGGGGCTCGGAAGAAACTACCACTGGTGTTATTCGCCTGCGGGCATTAGAAGCTGAGGGAAGACTTAAATTCCCTATGATTGCAGTCAATGACGCTTATTGTAAATATTTATTTGATAATCGTTATGGAACTGGTCAATCGACTTGGGATGGAATTATGCGTACAACCAATCTGACTGTTACCGGTAAAACTGTGGTGATTGCCGGTTATGGATGGTGCGGTAAAGGGGTTGCCATGCGGGCTAAAGGATTGGGTGCGAATGTTATTGTTACGGAAGTTGACCCAATTAAAGCGATCGAGGCTGTTTTTGATGGATTTAGGGTTATGCCTATGGAGGAAGCCGCTTTACATGGAGAGATTTTTGTGACCTTAACCGGCTGCAAAGACGTCATCCGAGGCGAGCATATCAAACAAATGAAAAATGGTGCAATCTTAGCTAATGCAGGCCATTTTGATGTTGAAATTAATAAGCAGGATCTTGCGAATTTAGCGAAAACAAGAAGAAGCGCTCGGAAAAACATTGAAGAATTTGTTTTGGATGATGACAGAAAAATTTATCTATTAGCAGAAGGCCGTTTGGTCAATTTGGCGGCAGGTGATGGTCATCCAACTGAGATTATGGATTTGTCATTTGCCTTGCAAGCGTTATCGGCAATTTTTATAGCTGAGCATCATAAGGAGTTAGACAAAAAAGTCTACACTGTAACAGAAGCCATGAATGGCAGGGTTGCACAACTCAAATTACAGGCTATGGGAATCGCTATTGATCAACTGACTCCTGAACAGGAAAAATATTTGAATCAGGCATAGCGGCAGGGAGTGTTATGTTGGATACTGAAGTTCAAATTAAATCAAAAATCATAAGTTGTGGCTGTGATTTATTAAATACGGGGCTTGTAGTCGGAACTTGGGGGAATCTTAGTGCTAGGATTCCCAATACTTCTTTTATTGCGGTTACACCTTCCGGTAGAAATTACCGAACATTATCGGTGGATGATATTGTTATAGTAGACTTGGACGGAAATGTGATGACCGGACATTTGAAACCGTCCTCGGAATTGGCGGTTCATTTAGAGGTTTACCGAAACCGGCCGGATGTTGGTGCCGTTATTCATACACATAGTGTATTTGCCAGTGCCTGCGCAGTCGCGAGGCATTTCATTCCGCCCATTGTGGAAGACGTTGTTCAAGCTGTGGGTGGAGGTATTGAGGTTGCCGAGTATGCAATGAGTGGAACTAAGGAACTTGCGCAAAATGCGGTTCTAGCTTTAGGCACCAAAAATGCTGTGTTATTAGCAAACCATGGAGTGGTATGTTGCGGCTGTAATCTTGAAGAGGCAATGACGATATCTGGATTAGTAGAAAAAGCAGCCCAGATCTTTATTTATGCCAATCAAATTACTGGTGCGAAAACCTTAAGCAGTAATGATGTAGATTTGATGCGTGATTTTTATCTTGAAGATTATCGCAAACGTCAGGGAGGCATGGACAATGGCAAAAATTTTATTAAAAAATGCTGAGTATTTGGCAAGTGATGCGGTTGTAAAACAAGCCGATATTGCGATTGAAGGGACGGAAATTAGTACAATAGGTAACATAGGAAATGATTGGCAACCTGATAAAATTATTGATTGTACGAACAAGTTGGTAGTCCCTGGTTTTGTGAATACTCATACTCACGCCGCGATGACACTGTTTCGCAGTTATGCTGATGATATGCTGCTGATGGACTGGCTCCAGAATAAGATCTGGCCGGCAGAGGCCAATTTAACGGCTGAAGATGTGTATTGGGGTACTCAACTAGCTATTGCTGAGATGATAAAATCAGGAACAACTACCTTTGCTGATATGTATTTTTTTATGCCTGAAGTAGCACAAGCTGTTTCGGATACCGGAATAAGAGCAGTATTGTCCCGGGGAATGGCGGGTGTTGCGCCTACAGCACAGCAAGCTTTATCTGAAAGTGAAGCGTTTTTTCAGCAATATCACCGTTCGGCTGACGGACGCATTACGGTTATGTTGGGACCTCATGCTCCTTATACCTGCCCGCCCGAATATTTACGTAAGGTTGTTGAATTAGCCCAAAAGCTTGGGGCAGAAATTCATATTCATCTTGCCGAGACTGCAGGTGAGGTTGAGGAATGTAAAGCAAAATATGGGCAAACGCCAATCGCGTTAATGAATGAGCTAGGCGTATTGGACTGCGGTGTTTTGGCAGCCCACTGTGTTCATTTATCTGAGGAAGATATTAGGATCATGAAAAGCAAAAATGTACGTGTTGCTCACAATCCAGGCAGCAATATGAAATTAGCTAGTGGAATTGCTCCACTGCCGGAAATGCTTCAGGCAGGATTAACCGTTGGGCTGGGAACAGATGGTGCTGCTAGCAATAATAATCTGGATATGCTGGAGGAAATTAGGCTTACTGCTTTACTGCATAAGGTAAAAACCTATGATCCATTAGCGATTCCAGCGAAGACTGCAATTGCTTTGGCAACCGAAATGGGTGCTCAGGCTGTTGGCTTGGCTGCGATTACAGGAAAAATTGCCAAAGGCTATAAAGCGGATATTGCCATTTTTGATATGAATGGATTGCATTGGTATCCTAGACATGACCGATTGTCGCTCTTAACCTATTCAGCTGTTTCTAGTGATGTAGATACAGTACTGATTGATGGAAAAATCGTACTCGAAGGTAAACGCCTTACTACGATTGATGAAGAGCGGCTTAAGCAAGAAGTTGCTTCACGAGCATTGCGGCTAGTAAAAGCATAGTTTTTTACGTAATTTATTCTCTGATATAAAGGAAACTGGATAGCTTATCGCGAATAACATGCATATTTGGAATAATGCAGGAGGGATGGTATGCTAGAACAGGCATTACGAATGCAAGGGCTAACTTCGGCTATTTTTTCTCAAGTAGACGATATGCGCAAGGCTGAACTAGCGCGTGGCAGGGATGTCATTACGCTCAGCATTGGCAGTCCGGATATGGCTCCCGCACCCCACATTGTCCAAGCACTTATGGATGGTGCTGCCGATTTAAATAGCTATGGATATACTTTGTCTAAAGGTCTTACCGAGTTTTTAAATGCAGTTGCTCTCTGGTATGAGCAGAAATTTGGCGTCGAACTCGACCCAACTCGGGAAATCCACTCATTGATTGGTTCCCAGGAAGGTCTGGCGCACATTAGCCTCTGTCTTGTAAACCCTGGCGATGTTGTACTAATTCCTGATCCTGGTTACCCTATTTATAGTGCTGGTCCTTTAATGGCCGGTGCTCACTTATACTATATGCCGTTAACACCTGAGCAGGGCTTTTTACCAGACCTGGAAGCAATCCCAGAATCTATATTGAAGAAAACTAAAATTATGATTTTGAACTATCCTAACAATCCTTTAGCAGCAGTGGCGCCCATTGAATTTTTTCGCAAAGTTGTTGAATATGCGAAACGCTATTCCTTTACTGTTTGCCATGATTTTGCCTATAGTGATTTGGTCTTTGACGATTATAAGCCGGCTAGTTTTTTATCCATTCCCGGTGCCAAAGATGTGGCTATAGAGTTTAATTCGCTTTCGAAAACTTATAATATGGCGGGATGCCGTGTTGGCTATGTGATCGGCAATTCAAAAGTGATTGAATTATTAGGGCGTTTAAAATCCAATTTTGACTATGGCATATTCAATCCTCTGCAAAGAGCGGCTATCGCCGCACTGACGGGACCACAGCAATGTGTCACAGATACGGCTAAGCAGTATCAGCGCCGGCGGGATATTATTGTTAATGGGCTCAATGCTATGGGATGGTGTGTAGATAAGCCTAAGGCAAGTATGTATGTCTGGGCGCCTGTACCTACGCAGCAGTCTTCTGTCGAATTTGCAGTTGATTTATTGAAAAATACAGGAGTCGCTGTCATTCCGGGAGTCGCATTTGGCCAGTTTGGAGAAGGATTTGTTCGCTTTGCGCTGGTACAACCTGAAGAAAGGTTGGAAGAGGCCGTTAAGCGGATTAAGCAGTGGTTAGGATAAGGATTGTGGGAGGTGCTGTATTTGCAAGCTCTAAACTTTTACTCATCAAAATACCATATGCAATTGGTGGATCGCCGGAAAACTTGTACGATAAGAAGAGGCGACAAAAGGAATAAGTATCAGGAAGGCAATATTATTTGGGTGACTGTTGGTAAACGATTTGCCCAGAAGAAAAAAATTTATACAGCCATGATTGATAGAGTCTTAGTAAAACCTATTTCTGAATTGACGAAAGAAGATTTACAAGGCGAAAACCCAGAGATTACTAGCATCGATGATCTTGTAGAATTTTTGGAATCTATTTATGATAGAACGCTTGCTTTGAGCGATATCGTAACAGTAGTCTATTTTTCTGAAATCGTCGAATAGCCAGTAAAAATATTTACCCGGTAAATGCACCAGGGTACGAATTTATTTAGAGGAGTGTTCTTAATGTCAACAAAAAAAATTACTGCCGGTATTTCAGCTCGTCACGTGCATGTAACACGTGAACACCTTGATATTCTTTTTGGGGAAGGATATCAACTGACTGTAAAAAAAGATCTTTCCCAGCCAGGACAATTTGCTTCTAATGAACAGGTTGACGTAGTTACCGAGAAAGGTTCATTCAAGGGCGTCCGCATTTTAGGGCCGGAGCGCAAAAATACGCAAATAGAGGTTTCTCTCTCCGATGCAATGAAACTAGGCCTGAAAGCGCCAGTGCGCGATTCAGGTGATATTAAGAATTCTCCTGGCGTTAAATTAGTAGGACCTAAAGGATCTGTTGATTTGGATGAAGGAGCTATTGTAGCTATGCGCCATATCCATATGACTCCTGCTGATGCTGCTGAATTTGGTGTTAGTGATAAGGAAGTTGTACAAGTCCGCTGTGGTGGTGAGCGCGGATTAATATTTGACAATGTTTTAATCCGCGTCAATGAAGCTTTTGCTCTTGAAATGCATCTTGATACCGATGAGGGCAATGCTGCAATGTGTAAAACAGGTGATTCTGTAGAATTAATTAAAAAATAAGATTCAAATTTAAAGACCTCTTGGATAGAATCCCAAGAGGTCTTTAAATTTTATGGCGTGATGAATACAGTATGATTATTAAAAAAACTGCGAAATTACTTTTGCTAAGCATACAATTATAATAAGATACGGTTCGCTTAGATCATGGGGGAGGGTTGGGAATGCCAAAGCCTGTATTTAATACTGAAAGATGTAAAGGCTGTGGTTTATGCACAAGCGTATGTGTGAGAAATCTTATCTTCTTATCAGAACAGTTTAACAGTAAAGGTTATCAGCCGGCTTGCTGCAAGGATGACACTCGATGTATTGGCTGTTTAATATGTGCACGCACCTGTCCGGATGTTGTCATTGAAATTCACAAATAAGGGGTGAAAAAAAGTGACGGAAAAAGTCCTCATGAAAGGGAATGAAGCGATTGGTGAGGCAGCGATAGCAGCCGGGTGTAGATATTATTTTGGTTATCCGATAACACCACAGACTGAGTTAGCTGAGTACATGGCGAAACGAATGCCGGAAGTAGCCGGCGTATTCTTGCAGGCAGAGAGTGAAATTGCAGCTATTAATATGGTTTATGGCGCGGCAGGAGCAGGAGCCCGAACCATGACCTCTTCCTCCAGTCCGGGAATCAGTCTCAAGCAGGAGGGAGTTTCCTATATTGCCGGGGCTGAGCTGCCGTGCGTGATTGTTAATATCGTTCGGGGAGGACCTGGCTTGGGAAGTATTCAACCTTCTCAGGCAGACTATTTCCAGGCAACAAAAGGTGGTGGTCATGGAGATTACCGTAATATTGTTCTGGCGCCTAACTCCGTACAGGAATTAGTAGATTATACCTATTTGGCTTTTGATCTTGCTGATCAGTATCGGAATCCTGTCATGATTCTTGGTGACGGTGCCCTTGGGCAAATGATGGAGCCTGCCGTCTTGCCTGAAACGAATCAACAGGTAACAGATAAGCCTTGGGCAGCCTGCGGGTTAAAAGGAAGAAGAAAGCCCAATATTATAAATTCTTTATATCTAGATCCGAATAGACTTGAGCAGCATAATCTTCATTTACAGCACAAATATCAACTCATTGAACAATCGGAAGTTCGCTATGAAGAATATCATACGGAAGATGCTGAGTTGATTATTATTGCTTATGGCATAACCTCACGAATTGCTCGTACGGCAATTGAAAAAGCGCGAAATGCAGGCCGGCGAATTGGCATGTTGCGGCCGATTACTTTATGGCCATTTCCAAGTCGGGCCATTCGTGAACTTGCACAGAAGACAAAAGCCTTTTTGGCACTGGAATTAAGTGCCGGCCAAATGGTTGAGGATGTTAAATTAGCTGTGAACGGTGCCAGGCCTGTTTATTTTTATGGGCGAATGGGTGGAGTAATACCAAGCACTCAAGAGCTTTATGAACAAATGATCCAAGTTATTTCCGGTGAAGGAGGAAAGGGTGATGACTGAGAAACTTTTTACAAGACCCAAATCTCTGCTTGATGTTCCAACCCATTATTGTCCAGGCTGTTACCATGGAATTATTCACCGGCTCATTGCTGAAATCATTGACGAGCTACATGTACAAGATTATACCATTGGGATAGCTCCTGTGGGCTGTTCAGTCTTAGCTTATGACTACTTTAATTTTGATATGTTCGGGGCTGCACATGGCCGGGCACCTGCAGTCGCTACCGGTGTCAAGCGAGTTCATCCAGATGCATTAGTTTTTACTTATCAAGGTGATGGTGATCTTGCAGCAATTGGGTGTGCTGAGATTGTTCATGCTGCAGCAAGAGCAGAGAAATTTACGACGATTTTTATCAATAATGCAATTTACGGAATGACCGGGGGACAAATGGCACCAACTACGCTGTTATCACAAAGAACCAATACCAGCCCATATGGACGAAATTCAGAGGCCTGCGGCCATCCAATTCGCATGTCGGAAATGCTTGCAACACTGGAAGGATCCATCTATCTTGCGCGCGTATCGGTACATGATGCGATCCATATGACTAAAGCTAAGCGCTGTATCCGTAAGGCATTTGAACTGCAGTTGCAAGGAAAAGGGTTTTCAATGATCGAAGTTTTGGCTACCTGCCCAACAAATTGGGGAATGAGACCGCTCCAGGCTGTAGAATGGCTAAAATCGGAAATGATTCCCTACTATCCTTTGGGAATCATTAAAGATTCAACGGAGGTGAAATAATGGCTACGGAAATTATCATTTCAGGATTTGGCGGTCAGGGAATTATGTTAATTGGCCAACTCATTGCTTATGCGGGAATGCTGGATAAAAAATACGTATCATGGATTCCATCTTATGGTCCTGAAATGAGGGGAGGGACGGCTAATTGCTCTGTGATTGTTTCCGATAAGATTATTGGTGCGCCTATTGTATCCGAACCACAAATCCTAATTGCCATGAACAATCCTTCGCTTGATAAATTCGAAGCGTTGGTTCGTCCGGGCGGAATCGTTATTTTAAACAGCTCTCTTATTGAACGCTCTTCGATTCGTTCTGATATTACCACTATCGGTATTCGAGCGAATGATATGGCTAATAAACTGGGGAATACCAAAGTAGCTAATATGATTGTCCTCGGCGCTTTTTTGGGAGTGACAAAGGTTGTCAGCAGTACGTCGGTCCTAAAGACTATTCATAAAGTGTTTAATGCTAAGCCTGAACTCATCCATGTCAACCAAATTGCTCTCGAGTATGGACAATCTGCTATCTGTACAGTCTGAGAATAACTTCATGTTTGACATATTTCAATATTTGGCAGGATTATTTCCAAAAATAGCGAATAGTATAAGGCATTGCAACTTGAGGTGGTTGATTTCAAGTGACTGATCTAATACATAAGTCAATGTTAAATCTAATGACTGACACAATTCCTTCGGCAGTCTTTGCAATTGATTCAGCAGGAATTGTAACACATGCTCATATATCCAAGCATTCTGCACCGAAAATAAACTCGCTAATAGGTAAAAGTTTCTTTAGAATATTAAAAATAGTATTGGGCGTAGATACGGCCAATACTATTTTTGCATCTTATCAGAGGGTTCTGAAATCAGGCTGTCAATCAGAATTCATGAAAGTCGATCATGTCAGTGTTCGTGGTCTTAACGAGTATTTTCATGTTTCTCTTTCAGAAGCCCAAGCGCAGGTGCTTATTCTTTTTCATAACGTAACAGAGAGCCGGTTGATAGAAGAAGAATTTACCTGTATGGCGGAACAATATGAAACCGTCAATCGGGAATTGTGTGTCTCAATGTCCAGTCTTGATTTTCATTTAATGGATATTGATCAAGCTCATAAAAAAATTGCCGCATTATTTCGGATTACATCCATTGTGCAAAAAACAGTGAATGAGCAAGAAGTATTAGAGGAAATCCTTGATGGAATTACACGCGAATTCGGTTATAGCGATGTGTCGATTTTGCTGCTGGATGAAGTCAGCAATGAGCTAAAGGTCAGAGCATCACGTGGCAATACGAATGTTGATTTTCGTATCCCGATGGGAGAAGGTATCACTGGATATGCAGCGCTACATAGAGAACTTATTTATGTGGATGATGTTCAGGGTGATGATCGCTATATTCGTACCAATGTAAATTCTTCACGAGAAGTTGCGGTACCTTTAATTGTTGATGATAAAGTGTTAGGCGTATTGAACATTGAAGTAAGTGGCGAACGAGTCATTCAGCCTTATGACCTTGATTTGCTAAGATCAATTTCTAGTCAAATTGCTATGACGATTGCTCATGCAAAGCATGTTGCCAATGTTGAATTGCAAGCAATCACAGATGCAATGACCGGTCTTTATAATTATCGCTATTTTCGAACGCTTCTACAGCAAGAAATCAAGCGGGCCGCAAGATATAAAAGGCCATTGTCTATGGTTATGATTGATATTGACTTCTTTAAACATTATAACGATACTAACGGTCATATTATGGGGGATAAAGTGCTTTATATGGCAGCTTCTTTGATTAAGAGCATTTGTCGGGACACCGATTATGTATTTCGTTATGGTGGTGAAGAATTTGCGGTATTATTACCAGAAACGACGGTAAATGAAGCCTATGAAATTGCCGAACGTGTACGGAAAATGATTTCTGATTTTCAATTTCCTAACTGTCAAAACCAGCCTAAAGGTTCAATTACGGTTAGTCTCGGAATTGCGGGTTATCCTAATAGTGCACAATCCGATATTGAGCTTGTGGATTGTGCGGATGCTGCCCTTTATCTTGCAAAGCGAACCCGGAATACAACCTGTACATATGAAACAAAATAGATGTATGTCTATTTAATTGAGGTGTCAATAGATGACGCAGGAACTATTTGGTGATTTAAAGAGTTACTCATTAGCTGGAACTGAGCAAGAGGTTACGTTTATTGCTAATGTATTAAATTTACCATTAAAGGCAAGTATTTTAGATTTATACTGTGGATATGGCCGTCATGCCATCGAGTTAGCAAAAATGGGTTACGAGGTACTCGGGGTAGATGCTACTCAGGCTTTTCTCGATATTGCCAGGCAAAAGGCTGAAGAAGAGCAGGTTCACATCGCATTTGAACTTGCCGATATGCGTGAACTGAATTTTACTCAGCAATTTGATGCGGTTATTAATATGTTCGCAGCATATGGTTATTTTACTGATGAAGAGAATCTTAAAGTTTTAGAGCTTATTGCTCAATCGTTAAGACCAGGCGGATTATTTCTTATCGATCTGCTAAATAGAGATTGGATGGTCTATAATAATCTCAATCGTTACTGGCGCCATCCTAGTGGGGAATATGTTTTATCTTATAAAGTGGAATTGCAACAGGGTATGGCCACGATGAAGCGCCAGCTAATCAATCAAGTGACTGGCGAAAAGAAACAGTATGAATTTGCTTTAAGAGCTTACTCACTGGCAGAAATGACAGTCAATCTCAATCTATGCGGTTTTAAAGTCCGCAAAACTTACGGGGGTTTTGATGATCGACCTTATGGTGCCGAAACGCCGCGAATGATTATTTTAGCTCAAAAGGATTAAAAACTGTTGAAAGTTACCTTTGGTACTTTCAACAGTTTTTTTATTGGTTAGTCATTATTTTAACTATAGAAGATGCACACCGATATAAGATCACCACATACCTTATTATAGAGGGATGGGGGTGATAATGATATGTTGACACGAGTAAACGATAAGCCGTGGGGATTTAAAAAACCGAAGGTTGGGATCGCCTTAAGTGGTGGTGGCATCCGTGGCTTAACTCATATTGGTGTTCTGAAATGTTTAATCGCTCATGGAGTGCCGATTGACTTGATTGCAGGGACTAGTGCCGGTGCCATTGTTGCAGCTTTATATGCTTGTGGCTATACACCTTTTCAAATGGAGCTGATTGCAAAAAAAATTAAAACATCGGAGCTTGTTGATTTGAAAATGACAGTATCCGAGCTATTTAAGCATGGGATGAAATGGCTGTTGAGTGGCATGACACGGTTTTGGTCAGTTTTGCCCAACGGATTGGTGAAAGGCGATAAAATTGAGCGGTATCTTAGCAGTTTGTGGCAAGAACGGACTATGCGGGATACCGTCATTCCTTTGGCGATTACGGCGGTTGATATTAATTCTGCGGATACCGTTTTTTTTACGACCCCATTACCTGGAAATCGGGCTATTTTAAATGCCAGATATTATCATAATGCATTAATTACTGATGCGGTCAGGGCAAGTATTTCAATCCCAGGTGTATTCTTCCCCAAAAAATTCCGTGGAATGACCTTGGTTGATGGAGCAGTGAAAAACAATTTGCCTACCGATATTTTGCATCATATGGGAGCGGATGTCATTATTGGTGTAGATTTAGGATATGCAGGGCAACCCAACCATGATATTCATTCTGTTGGTGAAATATTAATACAATGTATTGATATTATGAATCGGGAGGTTACCTTGCTCAAATCTGAGCAATATGCTGATCTTATTATTCGGCCAGCAATTTTTGATATTAATTTTAAGGATATTAAAAATACTTCGGTAGCAATTGCTCGTGGTGAGCAGGCAACAAAAGAGAAAATGGCTGATATCAAAAAGCTACTAGGAAAATAATAGGTACATTTTGCAGAGTGTGTTCATAGCATGAATGGAACGATCAAAAAGAAATTTGGCCAACTTGTATTTGCTTAGCCTTGTAATATGCAGATATTTGGAGGTATATATGAAAAGTAAAATTCATCCGCTTTACCATGATTTTTGCGATGTTGATAATGTCGTCGGATTAGGGCAAGGAAATAAATGGGTAAGAGGGGAAGATACACAACAAGATGCCATTCTTGTTTTTGTTAAAAAAAAATTTCCTAAAAACGAACTAAGTCGTAATGCCATGATACCGGCGGTCATTGACGGCGTTCAAACGGATATTATCGAAGTTGGTGAGATGCGCCTACATGCTGATCGGAAAACTGTTCTTAGGCCTGCCAGGCCTGGGGTAAGTATAGGTCATTTCAAAGTGTCAGCCGGAACCTTTGGCAGCATTGTGTATGATCGTCATTCTGAAGAAGCGTTCATTTTATCCAATAATCATGTTCTGGCAAATTTAACTGATGGTACTGATGGCCGTTGTAGTTTGGGAGATACAATTCTGCAACCAGGGGCCTTTGATAATCCTGATGGAAGTGATCATGTGATTGGCACTTTAAAAAGGTTTATTCCGGTTCATCGCGAACTAAACTCAGCTCAATGCCGGATCGCGCTTTTATTTGAAGATCTTATTAATAAGATTATCCGTACGTTTAAGCCACAGTACCGCGTACAAGTTCTTAGAAATAACGATAAAATCAATTTAGTAGATTGCGCAGTAGCGCTTCCTGCTAATCCTGCAGATATAGATCCAGATATCCTGGAGATTGGTAAAGTAGCTGGAATCAAGGAAGCAGCATTGGGTATGGCCGTGAAAAAAAGTGGAAGAAGCTCTGGGGTAACTCATAGCTTGATACTTGCAACGAATGTTTCAATGAAAATTAATATTAGCAAACGAGATTCGGCTCTCTTTGCGGATCAAATTTTAGCCGGGCCTATGAGTATGCCCGGTGATAGTGGCTCACTTATTCTTACAGAAGATAATTTTGCAGTGGGTTTGTTATTTGCGGGATCTGAACAGGCGACACTATTTAACCGGATTGATCATGTGCTCGATTCACTGGAAGTTGTCTTTTGAAATTTTGTATCTCAATAATAAAATAAAAACTTGAGATGATTGGTACTCGTCTCAAGTTTTTATATTTTATTAAGCTCTTAAACCTATTAAACAAAGGAATTGTTGGTAACCCGGCGATTTTCAGAGTTTCGGAATTTCATGCTGCTGCGGGTAAGCCTGGACCCAAAATCTTGTGCTCCACTTGTAACGGCATAATCACTGCTAGCAACAGTGCGACCTGAACGTCCAGCATATAAATTCGGGGATTTACTTCTGGTGGTTGTTGGATTATACCAGCCGCGTTCTTGCATGGCGTTAAAAATAATATGTGCATTTTCATGCTCATCGTGTTGCAGTTCTTCAAATGTGTAGCGTACGTCGGTGTTTGAGGATTCCATAATGCCATGATCGTACATATGGGACATGTGTTTCTCCGTTGCAAGTAAATCCAGCAGCATGTCTCGATCAGAAAGCCTATTTTGGCTATAGCGTGAGTACCGGTTATTTGATTTCATTTTATCACCTCTTCAGCAGGTTTACGTGATTATTTTGAGATATTAATGAAAACTATTGGCACCTTGGCCAACGAGTTCTTTAATTCTATTGATATGTTGCCGTTTATTTTTGGAGATGTTGAACAACATATTTTTCAGATCGGAATCCTGGCATTGATCCGCATAGACGTTATATTTGGTTATGCAGAGGTTTTCCATTTCTAAAGCATCTTCCAACAAGGTTTTTTCTTTCTGGGTCAAATTAGAATTTCTCATAATCGCATCACCTCCGTTGCTAATATGTCCTTAATTTGTGTATAATTACTAGTTTTTATACCAATTTTAAATCTACAGAGTGATATTACCCTGTAGTTAAAGGAAATAAGAATCCCATATGTCGAATATAGGAAAGATTGATTGGTATGTTATTGGTATCAGGAGGATATGAATAAGAATTATGACTATGAAGAAGAAGTTCTATGCTGTTCAAGTTGGAAGAAAACCGGGAGTATACCAATCCTGGGATGAATGCAAAAAACAGGTTATCGGTTTCCCGGGGGCTTTATATAAGGGGTTTGCCACTGAACAGGAAGCAAAAGATTATGTTGCGGGATTTACTGCCGGAAAGCATCCTGTTAAGGCTACGAACAGTGATCCTATTGGTCTTATAGGAAAGCATTATGATATTTATGTTGACGGTAGCTATTTCAATCAACAATATAGTTGGGCTTTTGTTGTTTATGATGATGATCAGCTTATCCACACTGAAAGTGGCTTAGGTGAGGAGCGTGACGCGGCAGTTATTCATAATGTTGCCGGTGAACTGGCTGCAGCTGTAAAAGCTATGGAATGGGCCGATACTCAAGATGTTCCGTGTGTTGTTATTCATCATGATTATATAGGCATTTCAGAATGGGCTCTGGGCAGATGGAAAACCAATAATCCTTTTACCAGTGCTTATGCTAAATATGCAGCTAAATTCTTACATAAAGTCAGGTTTAATAAAGTTCCTGGACATGCAGGAGTTCCAGGTAATGAACTTGCAGATAAGTTGGCACGAGAAGCATTACAGAAAGCAAATTCATAAGCTTTGATTTTTATGTTAAATTAAAACTTCCGATAATTTATAGTTATCGGAAGTTAAGGCGGTTTATTTACAGATTAAGAAGTGAGTTTACTGACTTGAGGTGTTTTATCTTGTCTGAAAGTGATAACAAATTTGTTTTGCGTAAAAGTCATTACATTGAGAAAAACCAAAAGCTTTCTGCCAAAAGTAAACGACGGCTGCAAAAGTCCAAGGCGGATAATACGTTGCGGGCTTATGAAGCGGATTGGCTGGACTTTTATGATTGGTGTGCACATCTGGGCTTACAGGCATTACCGGCTGAGCCTGAAACCATTGTTAATTATATCAATGATTTAGCTGACCATGCTAAGGCTAACACGGTTTCACGGAGAATCAGCGCAATATCTGAAAATCATAAAGCTGCCGGTTATGTTGAGCATAATCCTTGCCGTGGCGGTCTGGTGCGAAATGCTCTTGATGCAATTAAGCGTGAAAAAGGAACTATCCAAAAAGGAAAAGCCCCTCTCCTGCTTGAAGATTTACAAGCCATTGTCCCCTGCTTTGATCTTTCCGATATTTCAGGGGTCAGGGATAAAGCACTTTTATTAACCGGATTTATGGGGGCGTTCCGCCGTTCTGAATTAGTAAAAATCGATGTCGAGGATCTAACCTTTACCCGTGATGGCTTAATTATTCTGGTTCATCAATCCAAAGGTGATCAAGAAGGTCAAGGTGAGTATGTGGCGATCCCTTATAATTCCAACTCTTCAGCTTGTGCGGTTGTCGCAGTACAAAATTGGTTGAATCACAGTTTGATTAAGCAAGGCCCCCTCTTCCGGCCATTAAATAAGTATAAACAAGTTCGGCAACAGCGATTAAGTGATAAATCAGTGGCTCTTATTGTTAAGAAGTATGCCGGAATGGCTGGATTCAATGCAGAAGATTTTGCCGGGCATAGCTTAAGACGCGGCTTTGCAACCAGTGCTGCTCAGCATGACGTGGATGAGCGTACCATTATGCAACAAACTCGCCATAAATCGGAAAAAATGGTTCGTCGATACATTGAACAAGGGAATTTATTTAAAAATAATGCCTTGAACAAAATGTTTTGATCTATGGTTATACCCGCAGATAACCCCTGCGAACGGGTGTTTGCAAGAACTTCATATCCCTGGTATAATATAGTTAATTATGGGAATAAAGCTTAGGAGCTGAGAATGTGCATAAAGACTCATTACTTAATAATAGACAAAAACAAATTCTTGCTTATATCAAAGACACGCTGCGGCTTAAAGGTTATCCTCCCTCCGTACGGGAAATTGGAGAAGCCGTTGGGTTAAGTTCCAGCTCAACTGTACATAGTCATTTATCAAAACTTGAAGAACTGGGTTTTATTCGTCGTGATCAAGATAAACCCAGAGCCATAGAAATTTTAGATGAAGCTCCGTGGCGGCAAAAAGAATTGACAGCTGTACCTTTGGTCGGGCGCGTTACAGCTGGACAGCCGATACTAGCAGTTGAGAATGTTGAAGAAGTTTATCCTTTGCCTACAGAATTAGTTGGCAGTGATGAACGTATTTTCATGCTTTCAGTACAAGGGGACAGTATGATCAACGCCGGTATTTTAAATGGCGATTATGTCATTGTACGTGAGCAGCATACCGCTTATAACAGCGATATTATCGTCGCTTTACTCAATGATGAAGAAGCTACGGTGAAGCGCTTTTTTAAAGAAAAAGATCAAATTCGCTTACAACCGGAGAATGACCATATGGAGCCGATTTTCACCAAAGATATTTCTATTTTAGGTAAAGTGATAGGAGTTTTCCGCCGGTTATAAAAAACAAGAACTAGCCGTTTGTGAAGTGAACCCTGGTTTAGGAAGATCAAATAAAACCACCATACGTAGGATTAGT
>CAMJML010000006.1 GCA_946407015.1 uncultured Selenomonadales bacterium
AATGGCGACCCGGATGGGACTCGAACCCACGACCTCCGCCGTGACAGGGCGGCATTCTAACCAACTAAACTACCGGGCCGTATTTGGTGGGCGATGACAGGATCGAACTGCCGACATCCTGCTTGTAAGGCAGGCGCTCTCCCAGCTGAGCTAATCACCCGTATGTTGGTGACCCGTGGGGGAATCGAACCCCCGATACCGCCGTGAAAGGGCGGTGTCTTAACCGCTTGACCAACGGGCCACAAATGGTGATCCACGATGGACTCGAACCATCGACACCCTGATTAAAAGTCAGGTGCTCTACCAACTGAGCTAGTGGATCGTGTTCTCACAAGATAAGATTATAGATGATTCAACCAGGCTTGTCAATGCATTTTATTATTTACCTAATTTTACCACACTCATACTAGCTTAGCAGCCAATAGAGGCAGGGATATACGAGCAGCAAATAAACGGTGGTCGTGAAGACAAAGGCGGCCATGACCAAATGGATATTGAGATCATGCAGCCGTACGACCAGCACGGCATTAATGGCGGTTGGCGCTGCGGCCAAAATCAATAAGCTATGCAGCATCAAAGGATCATGAATCACCAGACTGGCCACTCCGTAGATGCAAAGCGGCGTCAGGACAAACTTGATCACAGCAATGACAGCGGCAGCAACCCAGTGCTGCCTGATTTCAGTAAAATCCAGAGAATGTCCCACCGGAAGCAAGGTCATCCAGGCACTTAGGTGCAGCAGCCCATTGGCCAGATCACGGCAAAAATCCGGCCGCGGCAGCCCGCTGTATTGCAGCAGCAGTCCGACAGCCATGCCGACTACCGTCAGCTGATTGCGGCTAAACAGGACAGCTGCCCAGGAAACCGTGCCGGCGCTGCTGTCCAGTGCATAATAGCGGGCTAACGGAAAACAAAACAAGAACAAAATCACATTCTGAAAGAGAACGGTAAGTTGAACATAAGCAAAGCCCTGTTCACCATAAAGCAAAAAAACCGATATTCCACCCAAAGTCAGCAGGTTGGATAGCATGCCGGCTAAAATAAAGCTGCCGCAATCAGCCCGGTTAAAGCACTGACGACGGCTAAACCCCAGCGAAAATACTCCCGGTACAATATGAAGTAGCACGCCGAACACCGGCAGCCAGGCCAGCTTCCAATCCACGGTGAGAACCCAGAAGCTGAAGATGGCCAGTAAGGGAAATAAAACCACAAAACTGCCTTCAATCATATGGTCAAAATTTCTCCGGGCCAAAGCTGTCCGCCTAAGCAAATAACCAACGCCCAGTGGAGCAATCAAGTCACCAACAAAGTAACTTGCCTGAAATGCCGCGTCCACAACATCCCGCCTTCCAAGGTAAAAACAATCGCGATAAGTCCGGTTACTCCTCAGCAGGTTTGGAATCGGCCAGCAGGCGGCTTAACAAAGCAATTTCGTGAGTTTGAACAAATACTTCCTCAACCGTCCCGGCGATTATCGCCATGCTTTTGTCCAGTTCATTCGATATCCGTTTGATTTCCTCCTGCAATTCGGCCGACTGAATGACAACCACGGCACCCACAACCCGCCGGTTGTCATCATGAACCGGATTGGCAATGGCAATAAAGGGAATCCCATGCAGCGTTTCCGGCATCCGCCTGATAATCCGGGTATTCTCCTGGATAGCGGCATAAGCCGCCATTTCCGGCTTCAAAGGCAGCCCCGGCCGAATGTGAAGATCTTGTTCATAAGCCGGCTTATAATACAGGACTTTTTCAAGATCGGTAATACAAATCCCGCTATCCTCCAAGACCATTTCATTAAAAAAAGGAGCAATGGCCAGTAAGTGAGCTAGTAATCCTTGCTGCATGATTGCAACCTCCCAGCATTCGTTTTTGCGGCTGTCCAAAATTCTGCGGCCTGATAAGAACTGCGTACCAGCGGCCCGGATGCCACCTGCGTAAAACCAATCTGCTCAGCCAGCGCCGCATAGTTGGCAAATTGATCAGGATGAACGAACTTAGCTACCGCCATATGGCTGGCCGATGGACGCAAATACTGGCCAATGGTGAGCATGGTGACACCGGCTGCCCATAAATCGTGCAGCACCGCAATGACCTCTTCCTCACTTTCACCCAGTCCTACCATCAAACCGCTTTTTATCATTCCCCCGTGCCCGGCAGCCTGACGCAAAACCGCCAGAGAGCGCCGGTAATCGGCAGCCGGCCTGACGGTAGGATACAGCCTGGGCACGGTTTCAATATTGTGGTTAAAAACCTCAGGCCTTTCGTATAGCACCTGGGCTGCGGCAGCCTGGCAGCCCTGAAAATCCGGAACCAGTACCTCGACCGAAAGTTCCGGCAGTTCAGCATGCAGCCGGCGGATACAGGCTGCAAAATGCGCTGCCCCGCCATCCGGCAGATCGTCCCGGCTTACCGAAGTAATGACCACATGCCGCAGCCCCAGTTCCTTGGCAGCGGCCGTCAGCTGCGCCGGTTCCTCCGGATCGGGGGCAGCCAGCAGGCCGCCCGGCACGGCACAAAACCGGCAGGCCCGCGTACATACGCCGCCCAGGATTAAGAAGGTAGCCGTGCCGCTGCCGTAGCAATGGCCGATGTTTGGACAGGCTGCACTGCGGCAGACGGTACGAAGGTTATGCTGCCGGATAACCTGACTAACCGGCCCCTGCCCGCCATCGCCCGGCAGGCGTACCTTTAACCATTCAGGAAAAACTTGCTGACTACTCATCTCCTGCCCTCCTCCACGCTCACCTGGCATTGAAACACCGCTCCGAATTCTTCCGCAACAGCGGGTATTAAATCAGCCGCATGCAGCGCCAATCCCTGCCGGCTTAAACTAGTCACCCCGAATGCCTGAATGCCGCACGGGATAATGGCCTGAAACAACGCCAAATCATTCTCAACATTTAAGGCAAAGCCGTGGCTGGTCATCCAGCGGCGAACCCCCACGCCGATGGCGGCCACCTTACACTCCTCCAGCCATACCCCGGTATACCGGGCCTTACGCCCGCCGCGGCAGCCGTACCGTTGCAGTACCCGGATCAGCAGTTCCTCCAATTGCTCCACATACCAATGCACATCTTTTTGCCAGCGTGCCAGATTCAGGACCGGATACCCTACCAGCTGCCCGGGATTATGACAGGTTATCGCGCCGCCGCGGCTGCTGTGAACCACTTCGATACCGGCAGCGGCTAACGTACGCCTGTCGCAAAGGAGCTGCTCCGGTCGCCCTCCCGTGCCGATGGTAATGACCGGATGATGCTCCAGCAAAATCAGGACCCCGTCCCAGGCGCCCTGTTCGACCAGCCTGTGTGCCTGGGCTTGAAGCTGCAGTCCGGCTGGATAATCAATCACTCCGGCCTGCCAAAGCAGGCAGCGGGGCTGCATCACCGTGCCCGCGGCGGCCAGTGGACCGCCAGCCCATTGACGTCCAGCGCTGCCTCAGCCACCGCTTCACCCACGGTCGGATGGGCATGGATGGTGGACACCAGTTCGGTGACTGTGGCCTCCAGGCGGATAGCCAACGCAGCTTCGGCAATGAGATCGGTCGCGCGCGGTCCTAACAGATGCACACCGAGAATTTCCTGATGCCGGGCGCCCACAATGATTTTTATCAAACCTTTACCCCCGTTCTCAATTAAGGCTTTGCCATTCCCGGCCAGGGAAAACCGCCCGACTTGGTAGGCAAGGCCGGCCTTTGCGGCTTGTTCCTCACTCATTCCTACCGAAGCCAGCTCAGGCTGGGTATAAATGCAAGCCGGAACAATATGGCCCCAATACTCCGTCCGATGCCCCAGCAGGGCTTCAACGGCCGCTACCCCTTGTGCACTGGCGGCATGAGCCAGCATGGTTTTTCCATTGCAGTCCCCGATGGCATAAATTCCGGGGATATTGGTTTGGAAATGGTCATCGGTGAATATCCCGTTCCGGGATGTTCTCACTCCGGCTGCTTCCAGGCCGATTCCGTCCAGCGAAGGCTTGCGCCCGACCGCGACCAAAACGACTTCGGCCGCGAAAGACCGTACCTGGCTTTCAGTCTGTGTCTCCACCACCAGCCCGGCTGCGCCGACCTCAATACGCTGAACCCGGGTCTTGGTATAAAAAGCGACTCCCTGCCCGGCCATTTCCTGCTGCAAGACTGCAGCTACTTCGCGGTCCAGGCCCGGCAGCACCTGATCCTGCAGCTCAACCACCGTCACCGTGCTGCCCAGTGCCCCATATAAGGCTGCAAATTCCAAACCGATGACCCCGCCGCCTATGATCAGCAGCGATTTAGGAATTTGTTTGAGTTCCAGCGCCTGTGTACTATCCACTACCCCCGGCAGCCCGGCACCGGGTATGGGCAGACCGGCCGGTTCTGAACCCACGGCGATAACAATACCGTCCGCTTGAAGCCGCTGCTCTTGACCGCCGGCCAGCACAGCGACGGTGCCAGCATCCAGCAGCCGGGCTTTTCCCTGATAGGTGGTGATACTATTCGCCTTTAACAGCCCGCCGATACCGGTGACCAGCCGTCCAACAATCCCTTGCTTGTGGCGCAAGACGGCCGGCCAGTCGAGCTGAACCCCCTCAACCTGAATCCCCCATTCGGAACTTTTTTGGATGGCCCGGAACAATTCGGCACTGTGCAGCATCGCTTTGGTCGGAATGCAGCCCCGATTCAGGCAAGTGCCGCCCAGTTTGTCTTGTTCAACCAGACTGACCGTCGCCCCCAGCTGGGCGGCCCGAATGGCGGCAACATAACCGCCCGGGCCACCCCCGATAATCACAATCCGCTTGTTCATTCCATTCACTCCCCCTGCTCGGACTCAGTTCAGCAGCAGCAACGGATTCTCCAGCAAAGCTTTCAGTCTCGCCAGGAATTTTGCAGCAACTGCCCCGTCAATCAACCGGTGGTCAAATGACAGGCATAAGTTCATCATCGGCCGAACGAGCACTTGCCCGTCCACGGCAACCGGCATTTCCTGGATTCTGCATATGCCCAGTATCGCTGATTCCGGCGGATTAATCACCGGAGTAAACCAATCCACGCCAAACATGCCTAAGTTGGTGATGGTAAAGACACCGCCGCTAATTTCGTCAGGCAGCAGGCCGCCCTGACGCGCCCGGCTGCTCAAGTCCCGGATTTGCCGGTGAATAGCGCTAAAACCCAGGCGGTCGGCATAACGGATGACCGGAACAATCAGCCCGTCATCCAGGGCTACGGCAATTCCAATATGAACGCCTGCCGCCATTTTGATGTCATTCCCGACAAGTGAAGCGGTCATAACCGGATATTCTTTTAAGGCCATCGCGGTACATTTAACAAGGATATCGGTAAAAGAGTATTTCTCGTCCGGTGCTTGCGCCAGTTGCTGACGCAGTTGGTTGATTGCCGCCATATCGACCGCCATGGTCAGGGTGACATGCGGAGCGGTATGCCAGCTTAGGCTCATGCGTTCGGCAATGACTTTGCGCATTCCGCTTAACGGATGCGTGACTCCATCCGGACTTGGCTGAGCCTGAGCCGCGGCCAGCACATCGGCACTCATAATCCGGTCCGGTTTCTGAAGGGAGGCAAGGTCAATGCCTTGCTCAGCCGCCAGCTTCACCGCCAATGGACTGGCCTTTGGCTTGGTCTGGACATGTTCTACATAACGCTGAACGTCCCGCTCTACTATTCTGCCGGCCGGTCCGGTTGCCGTAACCAGCGTCAGATCCACCTGGTGCTGCCGGGCCAGCTTTTTAGCGGCCGGAGAGGCTTTAATCCCGCTTTGAACCGGCCCGGAACAAAGGGGCTGGCATTCCGTCCCCTGGCTGCATACAGGTGCCCCGGCAGCAGCCTGTTCCACCTGGAGCTGGCTCTGTTCGGCTTCGCCCGGCTGCCCGATAACGCCGATTACGCTGGTTACCGGGGCGCTGCAGCCTTCCTGGCAGGCAATTGAAAGCAGCAAACCCTCTCGGGGGGCTTCAATTTGGCCGCCGATTTTATCGGTCGTAATTTCTACCAGCACTTCGCCTTTTGCCACTGATTCGCCCACGGCTTTAAACCATTTGACAACCGTTCCCTCGGTCATCGTCAGTCCGAGTTGCGGCATGATGATATTGGTCGCCACATGCATACCTCCTTGTCACTGGCGGAAGATGTCTCACTGTTACAACCCAGGAATCCAGTGCCTGCGTGAGCCTGCCAGCCTATTGATCACCACCAGGGGTGATGACTATTGATCCGAATGGGTCGGCACATTCTTCCGCAGGGTCAAAATCAGCAGACCGGCAACAGCCAGTGAAAAAGCAAGATAGACATAAGCCCATTGGAAGGAGCCGGTCAAATCCTTGATAAATCCGGTTAGATAGGGCCCTACCCAGCCGCCGGTATTGCCGACCGAGTTAATCAACCCTACGGCTCCGGCAGCGGCCGGTCCGGACAGGAAGGTCGTGGGATAGCTCCACCAAACGCCCATTCCCACATACACCCCGATGCAGCTGACGCAAACCAGCACCAGACTCATGAACGGATCGGTGACAAACGGCCCCATGCCCATCCCGAAAGCCCCAATAAACATTGGTATGGCGACATGCCAACGCTTTTCACCGGTACGGGATGAGGAATTTCCAACCAGAATAAAAGCGATTAAGGTGATCGTCATCGGAATTACAATGACCCAGCCGATCGCGGCGTTGGACCAGCCGGATACTGATTTAAGTACGGTCGGCATCCAGAAGTTAAAACCCCAAAAGCCGGTAATCCACATAAAATAAATCAGGCAAAGTTTGAGCACTTCCTTATCCCGGAAAGCCTGCCAGACCGTATACTTTTTGGCCGAATTTTTCTTGGCGACCTCTTCTTCATACTGCCGGGTCAGCAGTTCCTTTTCTTCCCGGGTCAGCCATTTGGCATCCTTGGGCCAGTCGGCCAGCCAATACAGCAGGATAATCCCGAACAGCACAGCCGGAATGGCTTCAAGAAAAAATAAGACCTGCCAGCCCTTCAGGCCAAACATCGGCATGCCCAGCAGCCAGCCGGCCAGCGGTGACCCAATAATAGCCGCCACCAGTAAAGAAGTCAGCATGATGGAGATAGCCTGCGGCCGCTCATTCGCGTCAAACCAGCGCGGCATAATGACCGCGTACACCACCGGATAAAAGCTGGCTTCTGCCGCTCCCAGCAAAAAGCGGTACAGATAGAATTGCCACTCGGTGGTCATGAAGGCCATGAGGCCGCACACAATACCCCAGCTGATCATAATCCGGGCCACCCAGATCCGGGGGCTCCATTTGGCGGCAATCAGGGCTCCCGGAACTTCAAACAGAATATAACCTAAGAAGAAAATTCCGGCGCCCATCCCGAAGACCTGGGCGGTAAACCCCATATCCTTATTCATGGTGAGGGCGGCATAGGCGACATTGACCCGGTCCAAAAAGGCAATGACTGAGGCAATAAACAAAGGCACCACAATATGTACATACTTCCGGTACTTCAGGCTTCCCTTAACAGCCGAACTGGTCATTATTTTCCCTCCTTCTTCTCATGACGACTGTTCTCTCATTCCCTGTAAGCGTTAATCCATCATCAGCCCCCCATCAACATCCATAATCTCACCGACGATAAAGGACGCCTGGTCGGATACCAGAAAGCAGGCTGCCGCTGCCACTTCCTCCGCTTTTGCCGCCCGCTTGAGCGGGATCTGCCCTAAGATGGCTTGCCGCTGTTCATCAGACAGGCCGGACGTCATCTGCGTATCGGTTAAAGCCGGTGTCAGGGCATTGACGATAATCCCGTGAGGAGCGGCTTCCCGCGCCAGACTTTTGGTAAAAGCAATCACCGCGCCCTTGGAAGCGGCATAGCAGGAGTTGCCCAGCAGGCCTCCGCCCCGCTTTCCGGCCACCGAGGCCATATTGAGTATCCAGCCCTGCCGCCGGGCCATCATCAAAGGCAGCACGGCCCGGCAGGTTAGGAAGACTCCTTTGACATTAATCTGCATCACCTTTTCCCAAGCGCTCTCTGTAATGGCGGTCACCGGCCCGGTTTGCACAATTCCGGCATTATTGATGAGTACATCAATCTGCCCGTACGCGGCCAGGCTTTGCTCCATCAGCGCAGCCACGTCTTGCTCACGGCTGACATCCACGGCCACCGCAATGGCCTGCCCGCCGGCAGCCGCGACCTGATCAGCAGCCGCCTGCGCCTTGGCCTGCTGCACATCGCCAATCACCACCGCAGCCCCTTCCTGGCTCAACTGACGCACAATGGCCAGCCCGATGCCCTGTGCCCCGCCGGTGACTATAGCCACCCGTTTTTCCGCCATGCTGCCCCCTCCTCTCTTACTGGCAAATGCCTTGAACGGCTTTGACAATATCCTCCACCTCAATCTTAACCAGTTTTTCCAACGCCGGACTAAACGGCACCGGGACAAAAGGCGCACCCAGGCGGATAATCGGAGCATCCAGATAATCCAGCATTTCTTCTGCCACCAGTGCGGCAATCTCGGCCCCTACACCGCCGGTTTTAACCGCTTCATGGACAATGACCAGCCGTTTGGTTTTCGCTACCGAAGCAAAGATGGTGTCCTTATCCAGCGGGGATATCGTTCTAAGGTCAATCGCTTCCGCCTCAATTCCGTCCTGGGCCAGTTTCTCGGCCGCCTTCAGCACCTTGTTCATCATCAGTGAATAAGACACGAGGGTTACATCGGCCCCTTCCCTGACCACCCGGGCTTTGCCGATCGGCACCAGAACATCCCCGTCCGGCACCGGACCCTTGGTGGCAAAGAGGGCTTTATGCTCAAAATAGAGTACCGGATCTTCACTGCGGATGGCCGCCTTTAACAACCCTTTGGCATCCGCCGGATTGGAGGGTATAACCACCTTTAACCCGGGGATATGCAAAAACCAGGCTTCCAGGCTTTGCGAGTGCTGCGCCGCCGCCGAACGGATAATGCCGTCCGGGGCTCTTAGCACCAGCGGCAGCGAGCATTGGCCGCCAAACATGTAGCAGACCTTGGCCATTTGATTGACCACTTCATCCATTGCGACCGTAATAAAATCCGCAAAATGCATATCCACCACCGGACGCATCCCGGCTAAAGCCGCTCCGACCCCCGCACCGACAATGGCAGTCTCTGAGATAGGGGTATCCAGCACCCGCTCAACGCCAAACTTTTGCGGCAGTCCCTTGAATTGACCGAAGATCCCGCCCTGACGGGCAATATCTTCCCCCATGATAAAGACACGCTCATCCCGCTCCATTTCCTCACTCATGGCCTCCAGGGTTGCTTCGGAGAAACTGATTTCCCGCATGTTACTGCACCTCACTTTCCGCATAAAGACCGGCAAACAGTTCAGTATGGCCCGGATATTCGGCAGCGCGGGCCTTTTCCACCGCCCGTTCCAAGCCGGCCCCTACCTCGGACCGGACAGCCGCCAGCTGGCCTTCGGTCAGCCCGTTTTCAGCGATTACTTTTTGCGAAAAATGCTTGAGCGGATCACTGTTTGCTACCTGCATTTCCACTTCCTGCCTGGTCCGGTAAAGCTCCGGATCGCCGACATAGTGCCCCTTAACCCGGTAAGTCTTGCATTCCAGCAGCACAGGCCCCTGACCGGCCCGGATGGCTTCAATCAATTCGCGCGCCGTTTCATACACCTCCAAGACCTGATTGCCGTCCACAATGCGGGCCGGCATCCCGTATCCCTGAGCCCGGACAGCAATGTCTTCAACCGCTGTCGTCATGCGATAAGGGGTAGTCGAGGCATATTGATTATTTTCACAGACAAACAGCACCGGCAGCTTCCAGGCCGCCGCCATATTCAGGGCTTCATGGAACGTCCCGCGATTGGAGGCCCCGTCCCCAAAAAAACACACTGCTACCCCGTCCTCGTTGCGCAGCTTGCAGGCCAGGGCCGCACCGACCGCCAGATTATAGCCGCCGCCCACCACGCCGTTAGCCCCCAGCATGCCAATCGAGAAATCGGCAATATGCATAGACCCGCCTTTTCCCTTGCAATAGCCGGCCCTCTTTCCGTATAATTCGGCCATCATACGCTCAATATCGGCTCCCTTGGCAATACAATGCCCATGGCCCCGGTGCGTGCTGGTAATAAAATCATGCTGCCGCAAATTCTCGCAAACACCGACTGCAATGGCTTCCTCCCCAATATACAGATGAACAAAACCAGGCAGCTCACCGGCCAGAAACAATTCCTGCGCCTTTTCTTCAAAAGTCCGGATTTTTACCATCTGACGATATAGCTGTAACAAAAACTCGGTATCGTAAGACAATGATCATCCCTCCTGTCTGTCAAAACTGAGTCGGTCTCATGACCCTCTGCCTGTAACTATTGCAATTCCTGTGCCAAATACGAAAAGCTGCTAAGAATTTTCTTAGCAGCTTCATGATTGCTGGCTTTAGCCCTGCCTCCCCTCTTATCAGCACACCAAATATTCAGTTGATCTTGCTCTGTTTTGGAACATCACTGTTCATTCTCCGATCACTTAACCGGCTGTTCCTTGAGTTTGCTGTAGAGGGTATTCCTGCCGATGCCTAACAGCTCCGCCGCTTTGGAGATATTTCCTTTGGTTTGTTCCAGCGTTTCCCGGATCGCCTTGAGTTCAATCTCCTTGAGCGACATTTTGCGGCGCAAGTCCTGGACTGGGCTTCCCAGCAGGATCCCTGGCAAGTATTCCGCACCGATGAGAGCCTCCTGACAAAGATTGACCGCCCGTTCCAGGATGTTCTCCAGCTCACGCACATTGCCCGGCCAGTCATATTCACGCAGTGCCTGCTTAAACTCCGGTGCCAGTGCCTTGGACGGCAGTCCCATTTGATCGCACATTTTCAGCAAAAAACTTTCGGCCAGAACCACAATGTCTTCCTGGCGCTCGCGCAGTGGTGGAACAAAAATCGGGAACACATTGAGCCGGTAATACAGGTCCTGCCGGAAATTTCCCTGCGATACTTCATAGGCCAGGTCACGATTGGTCGCACAAATAATGCGCACATCGATATCCAGGTAACGTATGCCTCCCACCCTGGACAAGCGCTTATCCTGCAGCACCCTGAGCAGTTTAACCTGGATATCCAGCGGCGTTTCGCCGATCTCATCCAAAAACAAGGTTCCCCCTTGCGCCAGTTCAAATTTTCCGGGCCTGCCGCCGCTTTTAGCCCCGGTAAAAGCCCCTTCTTCATAACCGAACAGTTCGCTTTCCACCAGATCACGCGGCAGTGCCCCGCAGTTAATGGCTACAAAAGGTCCGTCCACCCGGGCACTGGAATTGTGAATGGCCTGAGCAATCAATTCCTTGCCGGTCCCGCTCTCTCCCTGAATCAACACATTCGCCCGGGAGTTGGCGGCAATTTTGGCCAGCCGGACCGCTTCCTGAATACCGGAGCTTGCGCCGATCAAGTCTTCAAAGCTAAACTTCGCGGTCGCCCCCACCATGCGGTTGACCATTTGGCGG
This sequence comes from uncultured Selenomonadales bacterium, assembly GCA_946407015.1. GTDB lineage: Bacteria > Bacillota > Negativicutes > DSM-1736 > Dendrosporobacteraceae > CAMJML01. The sequence goes on from CAMJML010000006.1 coordinate 11,435, forward strand.
ACACGCTTGATCTCCCGGAAAATATCGATCACGCCGTCAAACTGCCCCTGCTCATCATAAAGCGGTATGGCGGTCTTAATAAAATGCAGCGTACCGCGCCTGGTTTCAATCACACACTCCCGGTCCTGATAACCCTGCCCGGTTTCCAGCACCTGCAGCACCACCGGTTTAAAATCAACCAGCCTGCTGATATTCTTGCCGATCGCCTCCTGGGGCTTGACTTTTAAAATTCTTGCGCCAATCGGATTGATATAGGTCACGGTGCCAAACCGGTCCAGCATTAGTAAGCCGTCCGAGATGGCATTAACAATGGTTGAAGTAATTTGGGCCGACTTTTCTATTTCTTTTTGCGACTGACGGTGTTTGAGCATATTTTCGACCGCCGTTGCCGCCGCAACCACCATGCCCAGTGTATGACAATTCACGAATTTCTTGGGTCCGGTAACACTTAATACGCCCAGCAGTTGGCCGCCGTCGTCATGAATAGCCGCCGCCGAACACGACCACCCATGAAAAGCCCGGCAATAGTGCTGCTGACCGGCTACTTGAATGGAGCTGCAGGACCCTTTCAGCACCAGTCCGATCGCGGTGGTGCCCACCATTTCTTCCGTCCAGCGGACTCCTTTGACATAATGAAGGCCCATTTCCGGGCTCAGCAAGTCATTGTCACCGACCACTTCCACAATATAACCGTCGCGGCTGACCAATACCACCACAAAACCGGAAGATTTCACCAGCTCGTACAGCTTTTGCATAAAAGGGGAGGCCGCCTCAATCAACCCCTGGTTGGCTGTCAGCAACGCCGCCAGCGACCGTCCGGTCACAATATCCCGGCTGTTGCCGTTGACCGCATCCACCCCGTTTTGCTGACAACGCTGCTGGGATAACAGAATTTGCTCTTCAAAGGTTCCCACATCTGTGCCCCCCTTGTTCCTGTTGTCCGTTTGTTTCCTGCTACATATTTATTCCGGTATCGGCGAAATTATCCCGGTTGCCAAAAGCGGTTTCCGCCCGGCAAAAGCAAAAGCCCTTGCTGAGCACTACCCAGCAAGGGCTTGGTCTTAGGCACTGGCCTGCTCTTTTACAGGCTGCGCCGATTCTAAATAATAACGGGCTGTGATGGCAGCCACGACAATCAAGCCGCCTATAACGGCGAATTGACCGGGCAGCTCGCCCAGCAGCAGGAATACCCAAACAGGATTTAGGATCGGTTCAATCGTAGTAATAATAACGGCCTGCAGCGCCGGAACATGGCGAATGGCATAAGCATACAGCACATAAGCCAGCCCGAGCTGAAACACGCCCAATACCATAATGCCCATCAGGTTTTCGGCCGTGAACCGGATGTCCCCCAGGAAAGGCAGGCTAATGACAAAGGTCAGGAGATTGCCCAGCAAGATGGTCGTGTGCGGTGAATCGTTCTTTTGCATCCGCATGCTGATAATACAAATTGAAAAGGTGACCCCCGAAGCGACGGCCAGCAAATTGCCCAGCAGGGCTCCGCCCGCTATTTTATCCAGAAAGAAAAAGACCATGCCAGCCAGCACAATGCCGATGGTCAGCCAATCGCGCCGGGTTGTCTTCTCTCCCAGCAGCCAGCTGCCTAATAACGCCACATAAATGGGTGCCGTATATTGCAGCAAAATCGCATTGGCCGCTGTGGTCAGTTTGGTTGCAATCACGAAAAAGCACACCGTCGCACAATAGCCTGCAGCACCGATCATATGTACTTTGGTCACATTCAATTTTTCACCCCGGAAAGCCCATCCAATCATCCCGGCCGCAATAAGACTGCGCAAACCGGCGATCGCCATCGGATTCCAATCCATCCATTTAATCAATACTCCACCCAAGCTCCAAAGCACCGCGGTAAGCACCAGGTAAAGCAGTGCTTTTTTCCCATCCGTCATGACGATCCCCTCTGCTCAAAGTATTTCTTTTTGTTTGCTGTATAACACAAAACCGCCTGTTATGAAAACAGACGGTTTTGATTTTTTAAAGTGCTAGAACATTTCGTGCAAAATAATGGTTTGATCCCGGCGTGGTCCCACGGAAACGATCCCGATCTTAATTCCGCTGACTTCACTGAGGCGCTCGACATAACGGCGCGCATTAACCGGCAGTTCGTCGTAGGAGCGAACACCACTGATGTCGGTTTCCCAGCCTTCAAACTCTTCGTAAACCGGTTCCACTTCAGCCAGAACTTTCAAGCTGGCTGGAAACTCTTTCAGAAGCTCGCCTTTATATTGGTAGCCCACGCAAATTTTAAGTGTTTTGAGTTTATCTAAGATATCCAGGCGGGTAATGGCCATATAATCAATGCCGCTGACATAACCGGCATAGCGCACGACGCAGGCATCCAGCCAGCCGCAGCGGCGCGGACGGCCTGTAGTCGTACCATATTCATGACCTTGTTCACGGATTTCATCACCGGTTGCATCCAACAGTTCCGTTGGGAAAGGACCTTCCCCGACGCGGGTGGTATAAGCTTTTACAACACCGATGACTTTGTTTATTTTACTCGGGCCAATCCCGGCGCCAATGCAAGCACCGCCAGCAATCGGATGCGAGGAAGTTACATAAGGATAGGTTCCATGATCCAAATCAAGCTGAGTCGCCTGAGCCCCTTCGAACAGGACTTTTTCGCCCTGGCCAATCGCCTCATGCAATACTGCGGACGTATCGGTCACATAAGGGCGAAGCTTTTCCGCATAGCCTAAATACTCGGCTTTCACTGTTTCAAAATCAAAGCCTTCTTCATTGTAGACCGCTTTTAGCAAATGATTTTTGGCTTCCAGGTTGCGTTCCAGCTTAGCGCTGAATTCTTCTTCATCCAGCAGATCCACCATACGGATACCGCAACGGGCATTTTTATCCATGTAGCAAGGGCCAATTCCACGCTTGGTGGTGCCGATTTTAAAATCACCGCGATAATCCTCTTCGGCTGCGTCAAGCAGACGGTGATAAGGCATGATGACATGGGCGCGGTTGGAAATCCGCAAACCGGAAGGGTCAATGCCTTTGGCAATCATATTTTCAATTTCGGTAATCAGAACGGCTGGATCAATGACAACCCCGTTACCAATGACACACATTTTATTTTGATACAAGATACCGGAGGGCAATAAGTGCAGCTTAAATTCATTACCGCCTACCATAACGGTATGACCGGCGTTGTTCCCGCCTTGGTAACGAACCACGACATCGGCCTTCTCGGCCAAATAATCCACAATCTTCCCTTTTCCTTCATCTCCCCATTGGGTTCCAATCACTACTACTGCTGACATAATCATTCCACCTCTTTTAATAGGCTGGTGTTCAGGCTTGCGCCTTAAGCCTTATTCGATTAAAGACTAAATCTTGCCTTGATGAAAATTCACCTGGCGAAGATAGTACGACTTATGCAAAACGTGCTTCAAATTGCTGGTTTTACCAGTATAGTTTTCCCTATGTCACAAAAATAACTCAAACAGGCGATAAAAAATACGCCAATATTTGAGCTTGTAGGGGCTTATAACCTTTTTTCCCTTGAATATCATAGCATTTACCAGGGCCCAGTGTCAACCAGTTTTTTCGAATATTATGTTCTGAATGCGGTTAAAACGTTCGGGTTTTCGTTGTTTTTTGCCCTGATAAGCCGCCATACGCTGCAATAAAACCTTGTCTTTCTTTTTGTCTCCTCATCTCAAACCGCCAGGCCCCCGGCCCCTTGAAGCAGACTTTTCAACCCTCGTCCGGCATAAAAAAATCGTCCTCACGGAGAACGATTGCTGGTACCACGATAGTCCGGCCGGTTATCCCGGATGGCCGGTTAAAGTAAATTCGACGGTCATGCAGGTTCCCTGCGGGCCGGTAGACTCCACCTGCAGGATAGCCTGGTGTTTGGCTGCAATGCTGTGACAAACCGACAGCCCCAGACCGGTTCCATTGGATTTGGTGGTCAGAAACGGGGTGCCAATTTTAGCCAAAATATCGACAGGAATGCCTTTGCCGGTATCCTCAATGGACAGCAGGACTTTATCGCCTTGCTGCAGCGTCCGGATGGTTAAGGTACCCCCTTCGGTCATGGCTTCAATGCCATTGCGGGCCAGATTGATAATCAGCTGTTTAATTTGTTTTTCATTCAGAATAAAGTCGGCACATTCGCCCAGTTCCAGCTTCAATTCAATGTTATCCTTCAAGGCATTGGCCTGCAGTAAAGGTGCCAGCTTTTCAATAATCTGATTCAGATTCTCCGTTTGTACCAGCTGGTTTTCAATTTTGGCGGCTGATAAGTACTCGGTAATGATGGCATTCGCCCGGTCCAGTTCATCCACCATAATGGTAAAATAATCCCGATAAGCCGCCATTTCCCGTTTAACGCTCAGCATCTGCAAAAAGCCGCGCACCGTTGTCATGGGATTACGCACTTCATGGCTGACACTTGCGGCCATTTCGCCCACCAGTTTTAGCTGACTGAGCCGGTTCAGTTCTTCCTCCAGTTTGATTCTTTGCAGGGATTCGGACAGCAAAGGAGCCATCCGCTCCAAGCTGCGAAGCTGCGCCAAGGACAGCTGTCCGCTCCTGGAATCAGCCAGCTTCAATACACCGCGCAATTGGGACTGATAGAAGAGCGGAATTAATACCACGGTACGAAGTCCGGCTGCGCGGCAGCTTTCCTGGAATTCCCGGCAGGACTGGCCTGTGAGCAGGGCCTGCTGAATATCGGCCCAATAATAAGAGCCCCAATCCGTCATGTGTACATAAGTATCAGGGCGGCTCTGATCCATTAAAAATTGAAAACAGGTGCACTGGGAATGGTCGGCTTCCGACCGTACCTTCCACTCCCACCAGTCTTGCGAAAACCCGACATAGGCTTCACAGGGCGTATATTTTTCATCTTGAATCAAACTGATACCGGAACAGGCAGCTCCGGTAACCGCCTGAAAATACCGGACCAGCTTGTCCAGGTACTGCTGATTGGATTGTTTTTCGATCAACAGTTCTAAAAAGCCGGCCAATAACTGCTTATAAAAGCTGCTGAAACGCTTCGGCATTTTGATACGGCCAGTCGAACTGCGGTTTGCAATTGCGCTAATATCCGATTGCTCACTTCCAGGATTCACGAATTGATGTCCCCCAAATACCTTTTTTATCCGAACCCACGCCTCAGCGTCTGTTGTCAGCGCCGCAGTGTAGTTATTTCTCACGCCATCCGACCCCACCCAGATAGTATGTATCTGAAGAAAGTCTTTCCTTGATACCGTATTTGACATTTCAGGGGGAAAATCCTTTAAGCGGCGAAAAACCTAAAGCGGATAAGCACGCAGGCCTGTTTGCAAAAATTTTTGTCCCCATATAAATGACGAATGCATAAAGCTAGCGCCTTATGCATTCGTCATTGAAAGGTTATTTACGTTTACCGGCCTTATACGCTCTATCCAATAGTTGTACGGTATGCACAACATCCTGGTTCATATTGTTTTGCAAAATTCCATCCTGGATATGCATCCGGCAAGTCCCGCAGCTGGTGGCGACAATATCGGCCTTGGTTTTGGCAATATTGGCGACTTTTTTGTCATTGATCTGGCGGGAAAGATCGTAGTTGGCTAAGCTGAACGAACCGCCTGACCCGCAGCAGCGGTCACTGTGCTTCATTTCCACAAAGTTCAGCCCCGGAATCGCTTTGAGTACGGCACGCGGTTGTTTGGTGATCTTAAGGCCGCGAGCCATATGGCAAGGGTCATGCATGGTCACGGTCGCATTGACCGGTCCTAGCGTATCTTTGCGGAAGTCCAGGACATCGACCAGGAATTCACTAATCTCATAGGTCTTCTTGGCAATTTTTTCGGCCCGTGCCTCCCAGTCCTTGTCTCCGTGCAGCCAGTGAGGATATTCTTTCAGCGCCTCGGTACAGGAGCCGCAGGCACCGATCACATAATCCACATTAAATTTTTCAAACGTTTCAATCGTCTTTTTGGCCATTTCCTTGGCCAGATCAATATCTCCCGATACATATACCGGTGTCCCGCAGCAATGCTGAGTCGCCGGAATGACAATCTCCACATTGTTTTCTGTTAAGACATTAATTACGGATTGACCGACATCGGTATACATATAGTTGATGGTGCAGCCGGTAAAGAAGCCGACTTTATATTTCGGGTTATCCACCTTGATGACTTCCGGATACTGGCTCCGGAGCGGTGTGGCGGAAATCGGCGCAGTAGCCCGTTTCGGGTCCATACCGGGCATCGGGAAGCGGGCAACCGCCGCCATTTTCCCCGGAATCTTTTTGAAAGTGATGCCGCCGAACGTTCCGCCCATTTTGAGCGCAAAGTCAAAGAGCTGGCGGTTGCGCAGCAACCGGAAGACATTTTTCTTAATCGGATGCAGACCCCGGGTTTTCACGGCCGCCTGCCGTCCGCGGAGAATCAGCTCATCGGCTTTTACACCGCAGGGGCATTTCGCTGTGCAGGATTTGCAGTTTAAGCATTTGGCCATGATGGTATCAAACATCGCGCTGATCGGCAGCTTGCCGTTCAAGACCGCTTCCATGAGCGCCAATTTACCACGAGCCACAGACGATTCTTTGGTTGTTTCTTTATAAATCGGGCAGACTTCCATGCAGTTGCCGCATTTCATACAGTTGGCTAACGCATCCTGTAAGTCACTGAGCAACTCTTTATCCTGAGCGTTGATATCGCTCGCTGTAATTTGTTTTGTCATTGTTAACACTCTCCCACTAATTTACCTGGATTTAAAATAAGATTGGGGTCAAGTGCGCGTTTGATGGCTTTCATCGCATTCATCCCTTGCGGTCCATGCTGCAATTCCATCCAAGGCAGTTTGCCTAGGCCGATACCGTGTTCACCGCTAAGGGTCCCATCAAGTTCAACCGCAGCTTTAAACATTTCATCCATCGCTTGATAGACGCGTTCCATTTCTTCTTTGTCACGCAAATCGCAAACAATGGTCGGATGCATATTGCCGTCACCGGCATGCCCAAAGGTTCCAATGGTTACATTATTTCTTTCGGCTATATCTTTTACCGCTTTTAAGAAGGCAGGTACTTTACTGCGGGGAACGGTGGCATCTTCCACATAAGTGGTCGGCCGCAGTTTGGCCAAGGCCGGTAAGGCAGCCCGGCGGGCAGCCCAGAGCTGGTCGCGTTCCGCATCGGTTTTTGCAATCTGAACGTCAGCGGCATTATTGGCTTGTAATACATCCATGACTTTGGCAGCCTCTTTTTCCACCACTTCGGGAATGCCATCCACTTCAATCAGCAATACTGCCTCGGCATCCAAAGGCAAGCCCACCTTGGCATAATCTTCGACTGTACGGATGGTCGCATTATCCAGAATTTCAAGGGTAGCCGGAATAATTTTGGCGGCAATAATCCCGGAAACCGCTTTGCCGGCGTCATCCAAGTCTTTGAAGATTGCCATCATGCTCTTTTTCGCTTCAGGAGCCGGCACCAGCTTCACAATCGCCCGCGTTAAAACGCCAAGCGTTCCTTCGGCACCGGTGAATAATTTGGTCATATCATAACCGGAAACATCTTTTACATTTTTGCCGCCGGTTTTTAGAATATCGCCGTTGGCCAATACTACCTCCAAGCCCATGACATAATGCTTGGAAACACCATATTTCAGTCCGCGCAAACCACCGGCATTCTCCGAGATGGTGCCACCCATGGTAGCGGTAGCTACGGTGCCAGGGTCCGGCGGATAGATCAATCCATACTTCCCGACTTCCTCATTGAGTTCGGCAACCACCACACCGACCTCGACAACAGCCACTAAGTTTTCCAAATCCACTTCAACAATTTTATTAAACCGGGTCATTAACAAGACGATACCGCCTTTAGTCGGCACAGTACCGGCACTCAGGTTGGTCCCTGATCCACGGGTATACACAGGGATTTTGTTCTCATTGGCTAATTTCATAACCTCGGATATTTCTTGAGCACTGCCTGGAATAACAACGACATCCGGCAGGTGAGCATGACCAGGGGTAGCATCATAGGAGTAAGTATAAAGGTCCTCTGGGCCAGTCAACACATTATCCTGCCCAACAATTTTCTTTAACGCCTCGATATGGGTGGTTTGCATTTTTCTCATTCCCCTTTATCACAATAATTTTAAAATTAAAAAAAGTTTGAACTTACAATTATTGTATCTCACCTTTGGAAAAAAGTAAACCGCATTTTGTAGGAATATGCCCTACATGTTGTAGGTATTATTCCTACAATTCGTTATTTTTCTGAATTAACTTCAATTTTTTGTAACAATTGGTTCAGCTGCCCCTTTAAATGCCGGACATCCTCTGGCGTAATTTGAGTCATAGACAGTATTTTTTCCGGTATGCGATAGGCCGAATGCTTCAAGTCCCTCCCCTGCAGGGTGAGCAAAATCCGGATATTGCGCTCATCCTCCGGGCAGCGCATCCGGGTAATGAGTCCGGCCGCCTCCATCTTTTTCAAGAGCGGGGTCAGCGTGCCTGAATCCAGATACAACCGGCCGCCCAGTTCTTTTAAGGTGACCGCCTCTTGCTCCCATAGCGCCATGAGCACCACATATTGTGTATAAGTAATACCCAATTCGGCTAAAACCGGCCGGTACAGCCGGATGATCTCCCGGGAGCAGGCGTAAAGAACAAAACAAAGTTGGTTATCTAATTTCAGCATTTCATCACGATTCATAGGACGGCTCACTTTGCTCGGTATTTTGACTGGAACGGGCAGCACCGCTCTTAGCCGCCATCAGCTCGGCTGCTGTAACAGCAGGATGACGGTAGCGTTTTTTACCGGCTGTGCGCGCCCCAAACTCAATGCTCTGGGAAGGACAGCCGTGTAAACAGGCCAGGCACTCCTGACACTGCTCCTGCCACACCGGTTTACCGTGCTGCATGCGGATATTGCGGACCGGACAAAGCGTTGCACAGCTTCCACAGGAACTGCATGTGCCGGTGGTATAAAATTTACGGTAGGATTGGGGCAATAACTGTTTGCGCCAGTAATGATTGATTGCCGCAAACACTGGCCAGAAATGTTCGGCTTCCATCACCGGCTCACGCTTTTGAATAGCTGCGGCGATCCGCTCCAGCTGCCGGTCGGCCCGGATTAGCCTGGCCTGCAGCTTCGGCTCGGGGGGCAGGGCGGATAAGGGTAAATAGCTGGATATCATATCCACATGAAAGCCGGCATCAAGGTGCTGCCCTTTTTGCTGGAATAATGCCGCCAGCTGCACTAAGGCACTGCTGAAATGCCGGTTGCTGCCCGAGGTTACCGCAGCGAAGGTATAGACCGGCTTTTCCAGTACCAGCCGTTCCACGAAAGACCGGACCAGCGGCGGCAGCCCGAAATAACGGGTGGGAAACACCAGCCCCACCACATCGGCAGCCACAGTCACCTGCGGCAGCTCTGTCAACCCGGATAAGGAAACCAGCTGGCACGGTCCCAGCTTCCCGGCAAGGGTGCGCGCCACATGCAGCGAGTTCCCGGTTGCCGAAAAGTAGTAAATAGTATGCTCCATAGAATAACCCCTTTTTGCAAATTCCCTGGCAGGCGGCTCGGACCGGCAGGGACTGAGCCGCTTCGACATTAAATTTGATCAAATTAGATTGTATAAAATTAAATTGCTTGTAATCTTATTATCCAACTTTCCGACAATTCTGTCAATGGGTATTCATGCTAATCGGCTACCGGATTGCTGGCATCCGGTTGGCTTTTTCGAACAAAGGAACCCCCAACCCGCATGCGGGTTGGGGGTTCAAAGCTTCCCTTGAGGTTACACCTCAATGAGTTCGTATTCTCTGGTACCAAGACCGATTTTTTCGGCATGCTCCACACAAGACATCCAGTTGGTTTCCGGATGGGTCGCACAGAAATGATCGTCATGGCAGGTTTGATTGGCCCGTTTGAGCTGCTCGGCCAGATAACTGTTGTCAATGACCGGAGCTTGATTGGCCATATCGGCGCAAGCCATATCCAACGCAACCGGATCAAAAGAAGCAAACATGCCGATGTCCGGGATAACCGGCACATCATTCTCCGAGTGACAGTCACAGTTTGGGGAAACATCGACCACCAGACTGATATGGAAATGCGGTCTGTCGTGCAGTACCGCCCAGGTATATTCGGCAATCTTCTTATTCAGCACATCATTGGATTCATCCCATGCCGCCCCAATGGCATTGAAGTGGCAGGTCCCAATACAGCGGCCGCAGCCCACACAGCGGCCATGGTTAATCTGCGCTTTTTTGTCCTGCAGGGTAATGGCGCTATGGGCACAGATTTTTACACAGGCTCCACAGCCCACACAGGCGCTGACCCGAACGCGCGGCTTGCCCTCACTGTGCATTTCCATTTTCCCGGCCCGCGAGCCACAGCCCATACCGATATTTTTTAAGGCCCCGCCAAAGCCGGTCAATTCATGGCCTTTAAAATGATTTAAGCTGATGATGATATCGGCATCCATCACGGCCTGGCCGATTTTGGCCTCCTTGACATATTCACCGCAAGGCACCGGAACATACGCTTCATCCGTTCCTTTCAGCCCATCGCCGATAATGATCTGACAGCCGGTGGTAAACGGGTTATAGCCATTTTCATAGGCGGCATCCATATGCTCAAGAGCATTCTTGCGCCGGCCGACGTACAGCGTGTTACAGTCGGTCAGGAATACCTTGCCACCCAATTCTTTCACCACACCGGCTACGACCTTGGCATAGTTTGGCCGTAAATAAGCCAGATTGCCCGGTTCGCCAAAGTGAATTTTAATGGCCGCAAATTTCTCTTTAAAATCAATTTGCTCAATGCCTGCTTTTTTCAGCAGCCGTTCCAGCTTCTGCAACAAATTCATTTTGGCACTAGCCCGTAAATTCGTAAAGTATACTTTTGATTTTTCCATAAGGTCCTCCTTGGGTCATATTCCCTACTTTGTCCAGTATTCACCTAATACTACTATTTTATCGCTTTAGGCCAAGCTCTGTAAATAAAAGAAATTGCTGCAAAAAGTCATTCTTTTGGCAACAATTTCGTATAACCGGTTTATATAAAGTAAGCGACCAGGAAAGGAGCGACCAGCGAAGTAAAAATAGCGGCAATCGCCATGGCCAAACTGGCCATCGCCCCCCGGTCTTCCCCCTCCATTAAGGCCATGGCCACACCCTGGGCATGCGCCACCGTTCCCAGTGCCAGTCCCCGGGCGTTGGGATGGCTGATCCTGACCCAGGAAAGCAGCGTCGGCCCCAATGCCGAGCCAAATGTTCCGGTCGCCACCACAAAGGCGGCTGCCAGCGACGGATCGCCTCCGCTGATTTGAGCAATTTCCACCGCAATGGGTGCTGTAACCGATTTAGGGGCGATTGAAATAATCACGGCAGGATCAAGCCGGCCGAGCTTGCAAAACAGCATCGCCATCAACATGGATATCGTTGACCCCAGCGCCACACTGCCGCAAATGAGCAAGCCATACTGCTTGATCAGGCCCCTGTTTTTATATAACGGAATCGCCAATGCCACCGTGGCCGGCCCCAGCAAAAAGGTCATGATCTCCTTGCCCGGCGCATAAGCCTCATAGGGAAGCCGCAAACTCAGCAGCACCGCAATGACCAGCAAGGTGCCGAGCAGCACCATATTAAATAAAGGATGCTGATAGCGCAGGAATAAATACCGGCTCAGACTATAGGCAAGGACTGTAGCCACAATGGTCAGGATTGTGATGCTGATTTGTTCCATTGATCCTTCCTCCTGCTCACAGCTTCCACAACAAACGCAACAGCATACAAGGCCGCAATGGCACTGACGATAATGGCCAGCGTCAGCCACAGGCTATGCTGATAAAATAACGCAGCCCAGTTCATCAAGCCGACTGCAATCGGAATAAAGAAAAAGGAAATGTGCTTGAGCAAAAAGCCGCTGGCCACCGCAAAATGCTCGACTTTAACCAGCCCGCTGCATAACAGTCCGAACAATAACACCATCCCCATCACGTTGCCCGGAATAGGCAGCTCAAAGTAGGCACTGATTTGATTGCCAAGCCAATAAATCACCCACAAACAGCCTGTTTGAAAGACAAACAGGAGCAGCTTCCATAACATCACAATTCCTCCTTACAAGTGTCACCCATTTAGCTTCCCCCTCACTTTACGGATTATCGTTCCATTAGTAAAGTACCATTTATGCATCGGGGGTATGCAAAGATAGAATACGGGTTACAAGCCCGCTCAGCCAATCCTGGCAGGAAAAAAGCTCTGCCGGAAAACCGGCAAAGCTATTCGATATGAGGCCCGTGCTTTTTAATAAACTGCAGAAATTCCTGCACGGCGTGCGACAAGTAGCGCTCCTTGGGCCAAACAAAGGCTAATTTCAGATAGAGCTGCGGATCAGCCAGCGGCCGGGAGACGAATTCCTTGGTATCCAGGCTGTCACACAGTTTGCGCGGCAGGAGCGCAATTCCCAAATCGGCCGCAACCATCTGGGTCATGAGATCCCGCTGGGTTGTTTCAAGCGCAATCCGGGGCGTAAAGCCTGCCTGATGGCAGCGCGCCATGATGGTGTCATACAGCCGGTATTCATTGGTGTAGATAATGAAATCCTCAGTCATGAGCTGATCAAAGCGGATGGCAGCTTCCTGAGCCAGCCTGTGCCGGGGATGCATCAGCACATGATGCGGGTCCTGCTCGAACCAGATGCGATCATAGTGCTCGTCATGCTCGTCGGGTGTAAAAATCCCGATATCCAGCAGCCCGTCATGAATGGCGGCTGCAATCTTCTTCGGACCGTATTCATAGAGCTGAACCTGGATTTTCGGATAGGCCTTGCGAAAATTCCGCAATAGCTTGGCAAAGGGAGTCACCGCCGTAATGGGCGGCAGCCCAATATGGATTTTCCCGGTCTGCATGTTGGACAGCTCGTCCAACTGCACGGTAATGTTATGAAAAGCCGAAACAATCTGCTGCGCCTGCTCCAGAATAATGGCCCCCGAGTCGGTCAGTTCAATGTGCTTGGTATTGCGGTAAAATAACACCACACCCCACTGATTCTCCAGTTCCTTAATTGCCTTACTGATGGACGGCTGAGAAATATGAATCACTTCGGCAGCCTTGCTGAAACTCTTTTGCCTGGCTACCTCGATAAAATATTCTAAGTTTTTAATGTCCAGAAAGCTTCCTCCAATCGTGGGTGATTACGTAAGTAAAAATGTTTTCGTCCTCACAGTCTTTCAAAAATCCAGCACAACTTGGACATTCTACTAGTATCTCCTCATTGTCCCGTTGTGATCACAAAACGATAATCTCAAGTCACCTCGTAGTTAAATGGATGCCGTCATTTCCAGCCTCTACGGCCTTATCTCTATACAGTTCTTTCATTCCCTGTCCTAATATAAAATCCTGCTAGCGATCAACGCGCCTCACAACAAGTAATCGATAAATTGGCTAACCTGAAGTTACCCCGGAAAACATCAAGAAAACAGCTTTTTTAAAGTTTTGATCGCCTGGTCAGCCTCACTAATATAAATTTGGCTGAATAATAGCCCCATTAATAAGAATATGCCGAAGACCAATAAAGGTAGAAAATTTAAACTCAAAATGCTTTTTATAATAATAGATAGAGTTCCTATTGAAAACCATAAAAGAAAAATGGCGACAGCTAGATGCAACCTTATCGTCAGCCTTATTTCTGTTCCCCATGGATAACGATCAATATTCCCCTTAATGATTGGAACAAATGAGTTTCTTTCAAAACGGCTCATTTTTTTATGAATATCAAATTTGTAATCATCTACATAGCCCTCGAAAAACGCTGGATTATTGTTAAGATGAGCCTGTAATAAATTAACCACTTCCTCAGGACTTTTGGTGGTTCGTATTGTAAGCTTGGTGTAGGGCAGAAATTTCAACAGGTCCACAACAGTCACTCCCAAATGATACGATTAGGCTCTTTTCTATAACGTTAATTTTAACATACCTTCGCAAAACTCCTGTCAAAATTCAATTTAAAAGAGGCGTCTTTTGTTGCTTGCTGCATGCAATTAATAATCTCACTTCTTCCTTTATTAAAATACAAATAATCACAGGGACGGCTTTTTGCAGGACAAGAATGCTGTATACAAAAAAGCTTCGCGAAAACTCGCGAAGCTTTTTCTCATGTACCGTATTCTCAGCCTATTACCTGTCTCACAACCTAAAATCGCGTAACCCCTGCTGCCTGGTTGGCTGCCTCAATGGCTTGATGGGCGAGCTCATTGGACTGCCCCAGGGTGCTTAACGCTTGGGATGGGTTATGGAAGCCCATGCTGTTTTCGGCGGATAACAGATCCCAGTAGAACTGGGATTGACGAACCAGTTCGCGGGCCCGGGCCAGTTCGGCTGGGTCAGCGCCCGGTTGGGCGGCTGCTGCCTGAATAGCTTGGTGAGCTTTCGCGATGTTCTGTCCGGCTGTATGCTGCAATTGGAAGGTCTGATCCTGAATGGTTTTCACCCGTTCTTCCAGCCAGGCGGTTCCCTGGGTATGGCAGGACGAGCAGGAAGCCTCCAGGTTTTTCAGTGGGCTGGTCACCCAGTGAGAACTATATTTCTGTCCGTCTTTGCGCACATAAGGCATATGACAGTCGGCGCAAGAAACACCGGCTTTGCCATGGGTGCTGGTTGCGAACAGCTCATAGTCCGGATGCTGGGCTTTCAGCATGGCGGCTTTGGAATCAGGATGCTGCCAATCCTGGGTAAAGCCGCTTGGCATTTCACTGTAATAAGCGTACATATCGGCTGGTTTCAAGCCTTTGTCCCAAGGGAACACCACTTTGCTTGTGCCTGGTTCAAAATAATACTCGGAGTGGCACTGGGCACAAACATAGCTGCGCATCTCCTCGCGGGTGGCTTTGGTAACATCAATGCCGCGACGCGACTGAGCCTCAATAAAGGCCGGATTGATGACCCTGAGATTCATCGTTTCCGGATCATGGCAGTTGGCGCAGGAAACCGGATGCTCGGCCTTGGCCATCAGCTCATTTAAGGGCTTATTGGCATAACCCCAGCCCATTTCATTGTAAGCCTGCTCAATATAAGGCGTTTTGCAGGTGAGGCAGGCCCCTTTGCTGGCAGGACCAATCCGTTTGGATTCGCGTAAGTCCTCCAGGGCATAAAGATGCCCGCGGTCTTCGCTATAATCCTTGCTGAAAGGCATGCCCTTAAACAAAGTCAGTATTTCGGGCTGCATGATGGATTTTTGCTCTTTGACACTGCCGCCGTAGCCTGTCGGCGAAGGCGACTGGTCAGCCATCATTTTAAAGCTGGCATACTGCAGCGGATAGTACTGCCCCCATACGGCAGGATCATATTCTCCTGCCGGAATTTTGGCGGCTTTTACGGTATTAACCGGCTTAACACCAATGCGCGTGACCACAAAGCCAAAGAACAGCAGGAAGACGGACAGCACGGCAATCAAAGCTTTCTGCCTTTTACTCAACCTTTATCCCCCCTTTGCTTTTGCTTGTGCCATGCACAAGGCCACGATGGCATTTCAGACAATCGTCGCCGCCTGCAGCCATCGCTGTGTTCTCCACAGTCGACTGATGACAGCGCAGGCAATTGTCATTGACAATGGTTTTGCCTTGTGGCGATAGAACCATGTTTGCAGGATAATCCCTTAGTACTTCGTGATACGTGTCATGCATACCGGTCTGGGCCTTAACGATTAATTTGACCGCTAAATTTTGATGCGGCAGATGGCAGTCTGTACAGTTAAACTGCTTATGATTTGACGCCTGCCAACTGGCAGTGCTTTCGGCCATGGAATGACAGGAACCGCAAAACTGCGGGCTGTCGGCATACGCATAGCCGGCCCCGGCCACCAGCATTCCTGCCGCCGCAAGCACAAAAACGGCCAGTGCAATCTTAAGTGCATTGCGGTTTAGGAATTGACCAGTATCCAAATTCTCCCCTCCCTCTTGGTGCAGCTTCAGTCTACTCTGAAGAACCCGGCGGGGTCGTAAAACCGGTGAAGCGAAACTAAAAACATGATTCTCACCGGCTGGCAACGAAACGATCCCCCATCTCCCCCGATCAAGACCGTCCCTGCTCCTTTTATTTTCCTTGGGCTTTATAGGAAGTCCCGGTGACGGAACTTTGCCCCTTCTCTAGTGACCGGTTACCGGCGGTCATCCGGTTGACGCCTGCCCAGCCTGCCCCAATGGTAATCAGACAGGACCCGAGCCAGACAAAATTAATCAATGGTTTATGACTGACCTCGGCGGTCAGCTGCGGTACGGCTGAGTCAGCCTGCGTATCGAGGAACTCAAGGAGAACCCTGCCCTCCCCTGGTTTAATCCCGACAAAATGAAGGTCATAGCGCTTGAAGGCCTGGGCTGTCGAACCGACAATACGGCCATTTTGATTGCTGATGACCGGACGCAGTTCCTGAGTCTCGCCCTTCGCGGCCACTTCCAGCAGTGCCTCAACCTGAACCGGTCCAGACCCATCCATGCCTTGCATAGTGAATTTCACAAACTTGATGCTTACATCACCGACGGCCAGCGTCTGCCCTTTGGACAGGGTAATTTCCTCTCCATGGGCTTCCTCCGTCTCAGTGGGCGCAACATACACATCGGCCAGTAAACTGCGGTAAATGCCTGGCTCTCTGGCAGCAGGTTCACCAAACTTATTTAATTTGGTCAAAGCGCCGATCGTAGCCCCATGACTGCCAGCCTTAAAGAGGCGGTACACAGCCTGATTGGCCGGGTCGCTTTCGCTCCCCGTAAAGACCAGCTTTTCGCCAAATACCGTTTGCTCCTGGCCCTGGCTGAACTGAACGACGGTGGAGCGGCTGCCGGCACCGGATGCCATAATGCCGATGATGAGCACCAGGACGCCTAAATGACTGCAGACAGCCGCCGGCGACAGGATGCGTTTCACTCCGGCGTACACCGTACCGGCCAGTGCCATAACGGACAAGCCCACAGCAGCGGCGATAAAAGGCTGCGCTAATTTAAGCCAAAAAGCCAGCCCCAATCCACCGGCCAAAAACAAGCCCAAACACCAAGTCACCGTCTTGTCGGCCTGGTCTGTTCCGCCCCATTTCAGCAGTGACCCGACCGCCAGAGCGGCTGCCAAGGCGACGGCCAGCGGCAAGGCCGCATTGTTATAAAAGCTGATATCCAGGCTTTTTGCTGCACCAAACGCTTTGCTGACCAGCGGAGTGGACATGCCGGCAAAAACCAGCGTCCCTAAAAACACCAGAATCAGCGCCGTCAGTGCCAGGATAAACTCGCGGCTGGCTAGCTTGACGTACAGTTCACCCGCCGGAATGGTATGATAACGGACAATATAGAGCGCAAAGGACGCAAAAGCGGCCAGCAAGACAATAAAGCCCAACAGCCCGCCCACGCCTTCATCGGCAAACGAATGGGTGGAAAAGTCACTTAATACGCCGCTGCGCGTGAGAAATGTCCCATAAAGAACTAAAATAAAGCAGCCAAGTCCCAACAGATAGGAATGACGGGTAGCACTGGCTCGCACTTTGGCCAGGCTCAGCATATGGACAAGGGCTGCCGTTGCCAGCCAGGGTACCAGGGATGAGTTTTCCACCGGGTCCCAGGCCCAATAACCACCCCAGCCCAGCACCTTATACGCCCAGAACCCGCCGATAAAAATACCGGCTCCCAGGCTGGATAAAGCCAGCAGTGCCCAGGGTCTGGCTGCCGTCAGCCACTCCTGGTGCTGACCGGTCAGCATGCCGTTCACGGCATACGCAAACGGTACGGCCAGCGCGGCATAGCCTAAAAAGATGACCGGCGGATGAATAACCATCCAGGGGTCCTGCAGCAGCGGATTTAAACCGCCACCATCGGGCGGAACTTGGGTCAGCATCATAAACGGGCTTTTGACCAGCACAAAGCCGGTCAGAACCACCTGAAGCAATCCATAGGTGGCCAGCATGCGAACCGGTACATCAGGCTTTCTCACCAAGGCCAGGCCAAACAAGGCATGGAAGACCAGCCACAGCAGAAAGGAACCTTCCTGACCGGCCCAAAAGGCGGATAGCTTATAAGCGAGCGGCAGTTCCCGCGCCGAATAGCCAGTGACATAAGCATATTCAAATTGATTATTCAATAAAATAACGAGTAAATACGCGGAGGCCAGACCAATCAGGCCGGCCGACAGCCAATAGAGCATGCGGGCCGCAGGTACGGTTTTACCATGCTTATCCTGAGCCGACGCGGCATACAGGCCTGCGGACACCAATGAAGCAAGCAGTGCTAGAACAATACTGACATATCCGATCATGGCTTCACGCTCCCTTGATATTTAGACGGGCATTTGACCAACAGTTTTTCAGCCACAAACTGCCCGCTGCGATACTTCCCAATGGCCACAACACTGGTAGCCTGCTCAAACCCCTCCGGTTTGCTGCCTTTGTAGACAACAGGCACCACTTCGCCGGCTTCATCCCGCAGGGTAAAGCCGAGTGTCCCTTTTTCCTCTGCAACCCGCTGATCAGCCAGAACCCCCTTGACCTGAACGGTACCGGCAGTGTTTTTGGCTTGGGCGAAAGTAACATAGGGAGTTAACGAGCTTTTATAGGTCCAAAAGCTGTAGCCCAGAAAGGCCAGAATGAGCATCAGGCAGACAATCCGTTGTCTGTTCATAGTTTCAACTCCTTTTGCCGGCTATTGACTTTTGCGATCCCCTGGGAAAGCAGCTCCCCATAAATCAATGAACAGACGATCACCGCGGCTGCCAGCACCACCAGCATGACCGGCTCCATCTCCAAATGTCCGGCCCCATTCAGCACCGGCTCAGGGTGAAGTGACGGGTACATGCGGGGAATGACAAACACCAGAAACGGAACGGTGATAAAGGACAGCAGCGCATAGACAGCCGCAATGACCGCCCTTTTTTCTTCCTCCTCAATGGTACTGCGCAGCGCCAGATAGGCCCCGTAAATGAGCAGCAGGATAAAGATGGTCGTCTGGCGAGGGTCCCAATTCCAATAGGCCCCCCAGGTCAGCTTGGCAAAGACCGCCCCGCTCACCGTTGCCAGCAGGCAAAACCCCAGTCCCAGTTTGGCTGAGCAGGCACTGACGGCATCATAGGTCATCTTCCTGGTCTTGAGATAAAGGGCGGCCGCAACAGCCGAGACCAGAAAAGCCAGCACCGACACCCAGGCTACCGGAATATGAAAGAAGGCAATCCGCACCAGATTTCCTAAGCCCTCAACCGGCGGGACAACGGTAAATACGGCATAAATCACCCCGCCCGCCGCAAGAACAATCACACTTCTTCCGACTTGATGAATGTTCATAAGCCCTCCTAATCATTCCAAAGATAGTCAAACAGCAGCAGCCCGGCGGCAATGACAGCAATATCATAGCCAGCCATAAACACCAGGCCGTCCGGTTCATTCCCGGCTAACACCTGGGACACAGCCTGAACGCCGCTTAAAAACTGCGGCAGTAATATCGGAAAGGTTATCACCGTAAAAATGGCCTGCTTGCTCTGAGCCGCCATAACCATGACCGCCATAATGGTGGCGACCACCGCCATGCCGATGCAGCCAAGCACAAGGGTCAGGCTAAACAGCAGCCAGTTGCCAATCTCCAGATTAAAAAACACCACAAAGAGCGGCACAACCAGGACGGCCAGCCCTAAGAGCAGCAGCAAGTTAAACAAGCTCTTGCCACAGAATACGGCTTGACCGCTGGCATACAAGCGCAGCCCCAGCAGGGTTCCGATTTCCTGCTCCTGAACAAACACCCGCGCCAAGCCGGCCATCGCGCAAAAAAACAGAACAACCCATAGCAAGGCGGCCGCAAATTCCGGGGTTAAACCGGTTCCGGCAGTCGCCATACTGACACTGGCCAAGGTCGTAAGTGCAAACATTACCAGTGTTCCCGTAGCATAACGGCTGCGAAACTCACAACGAAGATCCTTGATTAAAATGGCTTGCAAAGCTTGATCAAAGCGCAATCCTGGCACTGCCATAGCCCACCTCCCTGGCTTCATTGGTGGCCAGCAAAACAGCAGCCTGAGCAGTCAGTGCCCGGTCAATCAGCCTGGCGATCAGTTCTTTACCGTGCTCATCAAGATTGGCGGACGGCTCATCCAGCAGCCAGACAGGAGGATTTAGAGCCAGCAGCACCGCCAGCTTCAGGCGCTGCTTCATACCGGTCGAGTAATGCTCTACCCTACAGCGCTCATTGCCGCTAAGCCCCACATAACAGCATAATTCACTGGCTTTTGCCTCGGTAATCGCTAACCCGCGCAGTTTGGTCCAAAACAGCACATTCTCCAGCCCAGTCAAGGCCGGATACATCGCCATTTCCGGCGATACCATCCCCACCGTTCCCTGCAGCACCTGCTGGTTGGCCTGATTGCCGGAATAAAAGCGGATGCTGCCGCTGCTAGGCTTCATTAATCCGGCCACAATCTTAAGCAGCGTCGATTTGCCACTGCCGTTGTTTCCGGTAACCACCAGACAACGGCCGGTATCCAGTTCGGCGTTAATGTGCTCAAACAACAGCTTAGCCCCAAACGCTTTGCTGATATTTTCCAAGACTACCTTCATGGCTGACCGCTCCCATCTATTTTCACTCATTCCATACTATTCCATTTATTGTACCCAAAAATTCAGTTTCAGACTGTGATTTTCATCACAGACACCCCGGCAGAACCGTAAAAAGGAAAAAAAAAGAAAGCGGCCTGCAAGCAATTCCTGCCTGCAAACCGATTCCGTCTCCATTCATATCCGTAAAGAACCTCTAGTCCTTCTTTTCCTGCTGCAGTTAGCGCTCCGGTTAGATCAATCTGCCCAGGGTAATGCCTACCCAAGTGGCAAAAAAGCCAATGATCAGATTGGAAAAAATGTTGTAAAAAGCCATTGTCATGCCGGCTTCCTCCAACAATTTGAAGGTTTCATAACTGTAGGAGGAAAATGTCGTCAGACCTCCTAAAAAGCCTACCGTAACCAGCAGCCGCCAATGAGGGCTGACCAGGTATTTTTCTGTGGTCAAGGTCATAAACAAGCCGATGATCAAACAGCCTACCACATTGACAATCAAGGTTCCGTAAGGAAAGTTGGAGCCAATGTGCTCGGCTGCCCAGCCGGAAACCAGATACCGTGCGACAGCTCCGATACCTCCACCGACTGCTACCAGCAATAATTTCTCCATGTCGTCTCCTCCTGTGGCCACTGTAATTAGCGTTTCGGCGGCTTGCTGCCATATTTAATCACTTCAATATCATCGATGGTAACCATGCCTTCCTGGACCACCGCATCGAGAAACGGCAAAATTTTGGCAATATATTCTTCACTATCCACGATTTCAACTAAAATGGGCAGATCGCTGGACAACGCCACAATATTGGCCGTATGAATCCGGCTGTTCGCCCCATAGCCCATAACCCCCCGAAAAACGGTCGCTCCGGCCATATCCAGTTCCTTAGCCTTCTCCACAATGGCCTGATATAAGGATTTACGCTTATATTGATCACTTTCACCGATGTAAATTCTTAGCCGCTTGGCTCTGCTTGTTATCTTTGGCATAGACATCCTCCCTCTTTTCATAGCTTCTCCAGTTCCTGATGCTTCATGTTATGCCTGCTGCTGCAGCAAGAACAGGCACAGGCAAAAAAACAGACTCCTACCACAAGTGGTAGGAGTCATCACCGCAAAGCGGAATTATGGCGAACTCCATCGCCGTTCTTTTCATTTCAGTAACATTATATCAGCCAGCCTGCAAGGCGTCAATCGCTTTGCGTGTATGACGCTTTTGCCGCCTGAGCAGGGCTATCGGCTTCCCGCTATTTATATAACAGAAGAATCATGGTGACAATGCAAGCAAGAATCATGCCGGGAGCATTGCGTTTAGCTGTTTCAATCGGCGACACACCGGCTAAGGTCGAGCAAATAATCAAACCACCCGCAACCGGAGACATGGTCCGCCCCAAGGCCCCGCCAATCGCGGCCATACTGCCCATATCCAACGGTGAAAGTCCGAAGTCATTGGCATGAATGGTAACAGCTTTGTTGAAGGCAACCGCCGCCGCATCCCCTGACCCGCTGACAACACCGAGAATAAACGGACCGAAGGTGGCGCTCACTTTGGCAATCGCCGGATTTTCAATCATGGCCTGCATGAGTGCTTGAATCAAACCGGCCGATTTCATGCCGCCGACAAAGACCAGGGCACAAATAATGATCCCAAATACATGGCCAAAGGCATCCCCCGCACCATGCCAAAATTCCTTGGACAGTTTTGCCGGGCTCATACGGGTCACGGCAAACGCACAAAATACCCCAATAATCATTGCATGGGAAATCGCAAGCTTGCTAAAAGCCGGGACAACTTTCATGCTGCCGAGCACCAGGATTACAATCGGAATCAGCGGTACAAGCGCTTTGAGAATATTGACCTGAAAGGACTCGGGATGGATTTCCATTTCAGGCGGCAGCTGATAACCCTTATGCTCGTTACGCAAACGGGCAATGGCCCATAAGCTTACCGCACCAATCACACCGGAAGCCAGCAGCGGCCAGAAGTGATTGGCGACAACCGCGACCGGAGTCGAGTTGGAAACACTGACAATCAGGTTGACTTGCGGGTATCCCGGATTAAACATCGCCCCATACGTGCCGGCATAAATACATGCTGCCGCAATCGCGGGATGAATGCCTGCTGCGATCATCAGGGGAATAAGAATCGGACCGACTGCTGCCGAACATCCGGCCGAACTGGTAATCGAAGTATTGATAAACAAGGTGACCAGCACCGAGGCCGGAATTAAAAGCGGGCCGGCTTTCCGCAAGGGCTTGATCAGCAAATTGATCAAATGTTTGTCACACTCGGTAATTTTCATGACCATGGCAAAGCCCATGACCGCGATAATGGCCTCAAATAATTTGGTTTCCGTCATGGCATGAGAAAAAGCATTAAAAGAGCCTAGCAGATCACCGGCCAGCAGAGACATCAGGACACCCGAGCAAAACAACACCATCCTTGTCTCATACCGTTTAGCCAGCAGATAGATTGTGGCCAGCACCACTAAACTTGCTAAGGTAAGTACCATTCCATTTCCTCCTACTCCCATGATTATACTCTATTTATTGGGGTTTACGGATCACATCAAGCACAGTACCATCCCGATATTCTACAATACCGACAACTTCATCACTCAGTTGAATCGGATCAGGACGTCCGGCTAACTCATAGGCCATGCGCTGCAAGTCTTGAATCTCCACTAAAGGCACGTGAGCCTCTTTTAAATTATCCCGCAAATCCTGGCGCAATGGGTTCACGGCCACGCCCCGCTCGGTCACGATCACATCAACCGTCTCACCGGGAGTGACGATGGTATTGACACGATCCAGGATCATGGGTAACCGTCCCCGCAAGAGCGGCGCCACGACAATGGACAAGGCCGCACCGGCCGCCGTGTCACAATGGCCGCCGGAAGCGCCCATGATCACGCCGTTGGAATCGGTGATGACATTCACGTTAAAGTCGATGTCCATTTCGGTCGCGCTGAGAATGACCACATCAAGCTGATTGACAATCGGCCCGCCATTATGGGGATTGGCATAAAAGGACGCCGACATTTCCTGGTGCTTCGGATTGTTCTTTAACGATTGCAGCGCCGGGATATCAAAGTCCTGGACATCATAGATGGCCTGCAGCAAGCCCTCTTCCAGCATCTCGACAAAAGGAGCGGTGACGCCGCCCAAGCCAAAGCTTGCAGTAATGCCCTGGTCAATCATTTTTTCTTTGATAAACTTTGCCGCCGCCAGGGAAGCACCGCCACTGCCTAGCTGCAGCGAAAAATCCTGTTTAAAATAACCGGAATACTCAATTACCTTGGCCGCGTATTCGGCAATCAACAATTCCCTTGGGTCTTTGCTGATCCGCAATGCGCCGGAGGCAATGCCTTTGGGGTTGCCGATAGCTTCCACTTCGACGATGTAGTCTACCTGGGTTTGCGGAATACTGATGGGCACCAGCGGATACGGCACCAGATGGTCGGTAATGGCCACCACTTTATCCGCGTAAGCGGCATCCACCATGGCATAGCCCATCGATCCGCAGGCCGATTTTCCCTCAATCCCGTTAATATTGCCGCACAAGTCGCAGGCCGGTGCACCGATAAAGGCTACATCAATCTGCAGGTCACCGCATTCAATCGCCCGGGCACGCCCGCCGTGCGAGCGGATCATAACCGGCCGTTTCAACGTACCGGCTGTCAACAGCCGCCCCAGTTTCCCCCGGGCCCCGCTCGTCTCGATAGCGGTAATCACCCCTTGTTCAATAAACGGAATGATCGCTTCGTTGACATCGGTGAGCGAACTGGGCGCCAGCGTTAAATCTTTAATCCCCTTCCGGGCAATCGCTGCGATCACGCTATTGAGGACAAAATCGCCATTGCGGAAATGATGATGAAAGGAAATGGTCATCCCATCCGCCAGACCGGTTGCGTCAATCGCCTGATCAATACTTTTCAATAGTTTTTCAGACCGGGGCTTCTCCATTCTAATCTTCGGACCAGTCAGCCGGCCTTCCGGACGGATGGCGAACGGCCCTTGATAAGGAACCACTTTTTTTAAGCCTGCCAGCACCTCAGGAATTTCTCTGCCAGCCGCATTTCTCATTTGTCTGCCTCCTTACGAACCCCAACAGCCGCCGCATAGGCCAGCACCCGCTCCGCTCTGGCCACAATGGGACCGTCAATCATTTTTCCATCGAGCGCAATAACACCCGACTTATTGGCTAAAGCGGTTTGGTAAGCTTCTAAAATCCGTTCCGCTTGCTGAATCTGCTTGGCAGTCGGAGTAAAAATTCCATGAACCAGTTTTATTTGCCGCGGGTTGATGACCGATTTGCCGTCAAAGCCCATTTCTTTGATCGCGGTTGTCTCGGTAATAAAGGTTTCTTCATTATTCACATCCGAATAAACGGTATCAATCGCCTGGATTCCGGCAGCCCGGGCCGCCAGCAGCAGCTGCGCTCTTGCAACAAACAGCTCACTCCCGTGGGAAGTCCGGCTGGTTTTTAAGTCGGCAATAAAATCTTCCCCACCGATGGCAATCGCCACCATACGCGAACTGGCCGAGGCGATCGCATAGGCATTCATCAAACCGAACGCCGTTTCAATGGCCGCCATCATCTTGATCGAACCAGGCGTAAAACCCTGCTTGGCTTCCGCTTCGGTGATGATTGCATCAATCACTTGAATATCCTTGGCTGTTTCGGCTTTCGGCAGGCGAATCAGATCCGGTTTGACCGCCAAAATCGCTGCTAAATCTTCCCGGCCAAAGGGAGTGGCAATATGATTAATCCGCACCGCCACTTCGCTTGGATACTTGATCCGCTGAATCGCGTTCCGTACCAGGAAACGGGCCGAATCTTTTTCCGTGATCGAAACAGAGTCTTCCAAGTCAAAAATAATGGTATCGGCTCCATAAATTCCGGCATTTTGCAGCATCCCCGGATTGTTGCCTGGCACGAACATCATCGAACGCCGTAGTTTTAACATGTTACGCTTCTCCTTTCGCCGCACGCACAATGGCGGTTTCCACCCGTGCTTCAATGGTACAGTCCAATGCGCCCCGGTCATTGGCCTGAATCAGAATATCCTGAAGCCCATAGCGCTCGACGACCGCCCGGATTGCGGCCTCAATCTGCCGGCCATACTGGTTCTTTACCGGACTGTTTAATTCAATGTGGATGCCTGCCCCGGGTTGGGCTGGCGCGATGCTAATCATAATGTCGTTGGATTCCAGTGTTCCGGCAATCGCAGAACGGACAATTTGAACCATGATCCTTCCTCCCATCTGGATTTTTTTACTGCTTGGCAGTATTTTCGTTCGCATAGTAATTGATGAGACAGCCTGCGAGAATAATCGCGCGTTCCTGCTGAGACAGGTTTTCCAGTTTTAACTGAATGCGCGTTTGCTCACTCCCCCGGATGAGGCAGGCTTCAACCTGCAAGGCTCCGTCTTGAACGGCTTGACGTATATGGGGAATGTATAAATAGTCGTCAGGGGCAAATTTCCCTTTATCAGCTTCCGCAATGGTAAAGGGAATCATCCCCCAATTGATCAAATTGCTGCGGTACCGTTTGGTGGCATATTCAAGCGCCACATTTGCGTCACCCCCCAGGACTCGCTGGCAAGATGCCGCCTGTTCACGTGCCGATCCGTCGCCAGGCTTGACCGCAAAGATGACACTGCCCAGACCGGTTTCCCGGATCACTTGCTCGGCAGCAGCACCGCCCGCTACGACCGGGGAAAACACGGCAGCCAGACTTTCCAGTGAGGCTCCTTCTGCCAAAAGCTGCTGCCGTTTTTGCTCCAGCGCCTGAATTTGTCTGGCCCGGCCGACATATTTGGGTTCTTTGCGCGATAGCGTAAACTCAGCCAACCGCAGCGGATTGGAGCGGAAAGAGGAGGTTTCTCCGGACGGGATCAGCTCGTCGGTGGTCGTAACGGCGTCCTGAATAACGGCGGCAACTTTCAGCAGCAGATTTTCCGGCAAGGCCCGCATGGCCGGCCAGGGGGCAATATTCGGACCCAATACCAGTTCTTCGCTGGGGTTAGCCTTGCCAAAGCCTTGATAGACCCGGTTAGCATAGACCTGCTGATTAAAGTGGTACGCCGGTACGGTTTGCTCAAATTCCACGGCGGTTGCCGGAGTAAGGAAGCCGCCGTTTTTCGCCGTAGCCGCAATGGAACGGGCGTCCATCAGCGCAACCGAGGAGATCTGCCCTTCCACCGGTTTTGAGCCTTCGCGATTCGGGAAGTTGCGCGTCGTATGACGAATGCTGAGCGCATTATTGGCAGGGACATCGCCGGCACCAAAACAAGGCCCGCAGAAAGCCGAACGGATGCTGGCGCCGGTAATGGTTAAGGTTTCAATGGACCGGTTATTCAGCAGTTCCAGAAATACCGGTTGGCTGGATGGATATACGCTTAACGGGAAATTATCCAGCCCACTGTTTTGTAAAATAGCGGCCATGGCTACCAGATTTTCATAAGTACCGCCGGCACACCCGGCAACAACCCCTTGGTCCACTTTTAACCGGCCGTTGACAATTTTCGAAGTCAGCTTAAAGTCAATAGCAGGGTTCTCCAACTGTTTTTTGCCTTCGGTCTCCACCGCCTGTAAAATATCACCCAGATTGGCGTTCAGCTCATCAATGGTCCAAACATTGCTGGGATGGAACGGCAGGGCAATCATCGGCTGGATCTTGCTCAAATCGACGGTTACAAGGCCATCATAATAGGCCACTGCTTGCGGAGCGAGGGCCCGATAGGCCTCAGGACGGCCATGAACCTGATAGAACTCCGCCACTTTTTCATCGGTTTGCCAAATGGAGGATAAGCAGGTTGTTTCTGTGGTCATCACATCAATGCCATTGCGGAAATCGACCGATAAGCCAGCCACACCCGGTCCGACAAACTCCATGACTTTGTTTTTGACAAAGCCGGTTTTGAACACAGCCTTGATGATGGCCAGCGCTACATCCTGCGGTCCTACGCCTACTTGCGGTTTGCCTTTAAGATAAATGGCAATCACGCCAGGGTAACTGATTTCATAGGTCCGTTTTAATAACTGCTTGGCAATTTCTCCGCCGCCTTCGCCGATGGCCATCGTTCCCAGCGCCCCGTAGCGGGTATGACTATCCGAGCCGAGAATCATTTGCCCACAGCCGGCCATCATCTCCCGCATATATTGATGAATGACGGCCTGATGGGCGGGAACATAGATCCCGCCAAACTTTTTCGCTGCGGTAAGGCCAAACACATGATCATCTTCATTAATCGTACCGCCGACCGCACAGAGACTGTTGTGGCAGTTGGTCAGCACATACGGTACCGGAAACTCTTGTAAGCCACTCGCCATGGCGGTCTGAATGATCCCCACATAAGTGATGTCATGAGAGGCCAGCGCGTCGAAGCGCAGCTTCAACTGGCCAGGATCACCGGAAGTATTATGGGCGCTCAAAATTTGATAGGCAATGGTGCCGGTGCGGGCAGCGTCTTTGTGCAGTTCAACCTCTGAGACAGGCGCTAAGACCTGCCGGCTCAATAGCCTATTGACTTCTTCCAAACTGCAGTTTTCTTTTTCCAGCAGAACCTGATTGTGCAGCAGATAGATGCCATGTCCTGTTAATTCAACCATCAAAATCACTCTCTTTCTACAATGACTACTTGAAGCTAGCTGTTGGAGGTTACTCCATGGGCCTCCAGGTCATTCCTTGTCATCCAGGTATACGGTATACCATTTTAAAGTCAGCAAACTCTTTGCATTCTCATTACCGAAACTTATTTTGGTATACGGTATACCAAATACTTTATAAAAGAACAGGCAAAAGGCTGCCTACTCATTTATGACATCAATGTACAATGCCGCAAAAGTTCTTTGCGGGCATTTTCAATATGTTCGACCGTCAGTTTTTCCGCCAAGGCGACATCTTTGGCGATCATGGCCCGTAAGATCGCCTTATGCTCTTCAATGGCCGTTTTGCGGCGCGGCGCATGGGACAAATTAATTTTCTTATACCGGGTCAGCGAATCCCGCAAAATTCCAATAAAGCTTTTTACCAACGGCATTTGCGCCAGGTTCAGGATGCACTCATCAAAATTATTCAGCCGGGCGGACATATTCTCAACCGGATCACAATAATCCTGATCTTCCAGCTGACGCAAAATCCCTTGCATGGTTTGAATATCCTGCTCGGTCATATTCTGAATCGCATTGCGTACCGCAAGGCATTCCAGTTCTTTGCGAATATCATAGATTTCCTTAATTTCACTCAAATTGAATCCGCGTACAATCATCCCTTTGCGCGGCAAATATTCCACAAAACCTTCTGATTCCAATTTCCGCAGTGCTTCGCGCACCGGCGTGCGGCTCACATTCAATTTGGCTGCAATGTCTCTTTCGATTAACCGGTCGCCCGGTTTTACAGTCCCACTGAGAAACTCCTGGCGAAGGTGTTCAAAGATAATATCCCGAATGGGCTTGATATCAGAAATCTTGTCATGAATGGTTTGCTCCATCATCAGTACTCTCCAGTGAATTATTACGGCTATAGTTTTGGTATACCGTATTCCAATTTATATATTGGATACATCCTGCGGAAATCCTGCAGGCTTTTTGATACTTTTTACTTATTTTCTGAAAATAAGCTGCAGGCTGGACTGAATCCGGTTCCGTGTTTAGCACCGGAATCACCGGCGACTGCCTCACACTGAGGCTCTTTTCTCCTGTGGCTCTGGCCAAGTTTTACGGCCTCCTGTTGCAGCAGCTGCGATATCAGTGCAGTCACACAAGCAAAAGACTCCTACCCATACCGGGTAGGAGTCATCACCGCCAAGCGGAATTATGGCAAACTTCATCGCCGTTCCTTACTGTCAGTGAACGGCTAGGGACGCGTCAACCGGCTTGCGACGATTGCCTGTCCGATAATCCGGCCCTATTTATTGGACAAACTGACTAATTCCGACCCTACAGTCCGTACATTTTCGATCATATTGGCCACTTCTTGGATGGCAACCGCTTGCTGCTGGGCAATTAAACTGGTTTCATTATTGACTTGAGACATTCCATTGATCGAATGATGGAACTTCTGCAAGAAAGTACTGATGGATGTTGCTGATTTTTTACTGTCGTCAGACAGCTTCCTAACCTCTTCGGCAACAACTGAAAAGCCCCGCCCATGTTCTCCGGCACGTGCGGCTTCGATCGCTGCGTTCAACCCCAAAAGATTGGTTTGAGCAGCAACTTGCTGAATAAAATTAATGATATTGTGGGTCTGTTTGATATTCTCATTCACGTCAATTGCCACATCCGAAGCACGCTGGCTTGAGGTGGTTAATTGCTGTGCACTGCTTGCAATCTGCTGGATACTTAGCGCAGCTTTCTCCAACGACGCTGCAACACTTTCTGCACAACGCTGCAAGACGACTTTGCTTTCCCGTTCCTGTAAACGGGCAATGACTAAGCCTGAAGCTACATTCGCCAGCCCTTCGGTAAATATTGGATCGCCGGTTATGCCGAAATTGCCAATTTTGTTCACACCATCTTTGATTGCCAGGTTTGTTCCGGCTTTTATTGTTCCTCCGACCCGGGCGGCATCTTCTTCTGTGATAATGATACGATCAATATCTGTCGAAAGTATTTTTTGAGCACCGGTGTGTTGGACCCCGACTCTCGCTTTAGCGGAATCCGCGAGAATGATTCCATTTTCATCGCAAATAATAGCATGGAAACCGGATTTTTCAAAAATAAGCCCGACGATCTCACTTGCAGTATCAGGATCAATCTTTAGCATGACGATTCCTCCTAAGAAAATTTATTAAAAAGAACTGTAATGAGGTAAGTTGGATAGAGCATTTATGCTGCCAGGAGAAGGTTTGATCGAAACTTTCCAATTAGCGTGTCTTAAACTTCATGACAGCTTCCTGCAATTCGGCCGCCATACCGGCCAGGCTGCGGCTGGAGGCTGCAATTCCTTCGTTAGCTGCCGTTTGTTCTTCAGTCGCTGCCAATATACTTTGGGACTGAACGGCCACTTCACGGCTGAGAGCAGCCAGTGCCTCCGTCTCACCATAGACAGTTCGACTGACAGCGACTGCTCCAATTAGGTTAGCCGCAATTGTCTCAGTAATGGCCGCCACCTCTTTTACATGGTCTTCGATAGCCTTAAAGGCCTGACCGGCTTTATCCGCAAGCGCTGCTCCCTTGCTCACCTCAGCAGTCCCTGCGGACATGGCGGCCACCGCACGGTTGGTTTTTTCCTGAATTTCACCGATGAGGTTCGCTATTTCCTTAGCCGCCTGCTGTGATTGTTCGGCAAGCTTCCGTACTTCCTCAGCCACAACGGCAAAGCCCTTGCCATGCTCACCAGCTCTGGCTGCTTCGATGGCAGCGTTAAGGGCCAGTAGATTGGTTTGCCCGGAAATCCCGGCAATCACCTCGATAATGGCGCCAATTTCCGCTGAACGCTGTCCAAGTTCAGTGACAATAGCGGCTGAATCTTCAACAGTGTGCTGAATTTCATTCATCTGCTTAATGGCTTCCGTGACCGCCGTATTGCCTTCTTGCGTGGCCTCGACTGCCGTACTGTTACGCCCAGCGGCCAGTTTAGCAGCGGAGGCCCCTTCTTCGGATTTTTGAGCAATACCCTCCATTTTTATGAGCATATCAGCCATTTTCTGAAGCTGATTTTCATTACTGTTAGCCGTTTCAGTTATGGCTGTCGCGACTTGAGTTGCCGCTTGGGCCGATTGGTCCGCACTTGCATGAAGTTCTTCTGCAGACGCTGCGACTTGCTCAGTCGTATCAGCCACCTGAGAGATTAAGGTCCGTAAGTTGTGCGACATACTTTCAAAGCTTCTAGCCAACTGGCCGATTTCGTCGGTGGTGCTGATAGCCAGAGAAGTCAGTGTTAAGTCACCCTGTGCGATTTTATTAGCTTCAGCCGTCAATTGCCTTAGCGGCTGGAACGTTCTATTGAGATACCACCAGGCAAACAAGCTGACAATGATTAGACCGGCTACAAGCGCGGCTGCCATCATGAAAAAGCTGGTATTAAATCCGCTCTTAAATTCACTTGTCGGCATAGAGGCAATGGCATACCAATTCGTATTCTTGACAGGTACAGCGAGCGCGATAGACTCCCTGCCGGCAAGGTCGGTATAAGGTTCAAGCTGGCCAGGATGGTCCTTTAAATACTGCATCAGTTCAGGTGGTATTTTTTTTGCCTCTTTGACAATCGCCTGATCGGTATGAGCGATAATGCTTCCATCGGCATCGACGACTGCGATGACACCATCTACACCTATTTTGATCTCAGCAAGAAAGTGTTGGATGGTATTTAAATCAACAGCCTGCAATACCATACCGGCAAGTTCGCCATTTGCCCGCTTGACGGGTTGCGTAACGATCACTGAAGCGGTTCCGGTCACCCGATTCACGATGACATCACTAATATGAGACGATTTATCATTCATGGTTTCTTTAAAAAAAGTGCGATCAGCGAGACTGTCGCCTATTGCCTTGTCATTATAGGGAGCCAGTGCGATTCTTTTACCGGTAGTGTCCAAAAAGTTCAGCCGGTCAATCCCCCAAGCCACACTATGATATTGATTCAGTCTGGCTTGAATGATCGGAGCAGATCCGGACATAAGGTCACTATCCTGTCCATATACTTGACCACCCTTATCATAGGATGAAAAAAGCCCAGTAACCTGAGTCGCAAGCTGTACGGCCTGGTTATTCATTGTTCTTTCGATACCGGCGACGGATTGCTGGTACAGCACGTGACTGCCAGTTCCACCGATGATGATTCCTAGCACAAGCAGTGATAGGATCAGCAGTGCAAGTATTTTTGCCTTGATGGCCATATCGTTCCCTCCTACCCTTTGTGATTCTAGCGCAATAAGATAATCCAAATATTGTATAATCATCATTATCGCATAGATGCCTGTATGAATAACATTCTCTAAATTAGACAAATTTGGATAAAAACAGGGACGGCTTACTATCCAAACTGGACAATCGCCGTCCTCTCTCACCTGCCAAGCTTATGTAACTGTATCGCCATGGCTATGGCCAGCTTGCGCTGATAATCCTCAAACCTAAAGTCTAAAATTTTTGCGATGGTTTTCTGACGGGATACGATCGTCTTGGGATGAAGATATTGTTTTTCAGCAACTTCTCTAACACTGGTCCCCTTTAAGAGCTCTTCAAGCGTAACCAGGTAATTTGTATTCCTGGTAAGATCATATTCAATGAGCGGACCGATCTGCCGTGTCACATAATCCTTCGTTGCACCTGTTGCTAAAAGTCCGGGCACCAGCTGAAAAATCCCGGCATCCTTATAATGAAGCAGCGCTGTGCTGTTGCTGCAGCGAGCCGCAAGGGCAGCCGCCAACGCTTGCTGACAACTTATTTTAAGGCCATCGAGGCCGCTGTTTATTTCGCTAATGCCAATACTGGCAGCCATTCCGTCATGAAACGTAACCAATTTGTCAGCGATACGACGAGCGATTTCAGCCTGCCCCAAGGAGGCCGCCGCAATCACGGCAATTCCCTCACAGCCATTCCAAGCGAGACAGCCTGGCTCTTCCTCGTTTAACAGAAAGATCATTTCATCCTTAAACTTCTGCACATCACTCGTACCAGCATCGTTACAAATAAAACGATCACTTAAAATTTTCATTGTAAAGCTTGGCTGCATAAGGTCAAAGCCGATTTTACCTGACAAGTAAGGAATACTGGCACTATTAGCCCGGCCCGCAATAATGTCACTCATGAGATCGCTAATCTGCCTGAGTTCATAAGTCCGCTGCAAGATCTGCTCGGTACGGCGCTGCTCGGTCGTATCGGTTACAGTCACTGCAACAGTCCGTTTACCATCAACCCGGTAGCTAAGCGGCACCATGCGGCCATGAACGTGTCGTTTATTGGACCCGATGGCAAACTCATGGCTATTCATTTGTGGCTTGCCAGTAAGTAACGCTTTGTTGACCTCGCTTAGGACGAAAGCGGCATCGTTCATGCTAAGTACGTCCTTTACCATCCGTCCTATCATGGCTTCTTTCGGAGCAGGGAGCAGCTTGTGGTCGCCAAACACCTCTAGAAATCGACCCTCTTCATCAATCACGAAGCTGGCATCAGACAATGTTTCAGCATATTCGCGCAACCGCTTAGCACTTTCAAGATAAAGTTGTTCGGTACGCTTTGTGTCTGTGATATCAATGTTGGCCCCTGTCCAGCGCACAGGGCGATTGCTTTCATCGCGGCTTAACTTTCCATAAGTTAAAATATGACGGTACGTACCATCTTTCGCCCTTAACCGGTAGTCAATCTCGTACTTGTCTGTTTCACCGGCCAGATACTTGTCCATAGCCGCTTGAATCTTCGGGACATCTTCAGGGTGCCAGCTATTTTGCCAGATGGCCTTGTCGTGAGCGACCTCATCCGCTTCATAGCCGAGCATAGCCGCCCATTGGGCGTCCTGATAGACCTCACCGCTGACCAAATCAAGATCCCAAATGCCGGCCTTGGCTCCTTCTACCACAAGGGATAATCTTTCCCGGCTCTCTTCCAATGCGGCTTCCGCTTGTTTTTGGGCGGTAACATCAATAACAATGGAGACCAGCAACACTTTTTCCTCAGCTAAGAAGGGGCCGGAATAAACGTCTACGGCCCGGGTGGTACCATCCTTCAGCATATGAGTGAAGGGAATGGCACGATAGTAGTTAGAACGGACGGCTGCCATCAGCCGATAAATTTCAGCGGGTGGGGCCGTATTGATTTGAAATATTTTTAGATTCTTAAATTCATCCAAGCTATAGCCATAGAAATCGACAGCCGATTGATTGGCATCCACAATAGCCCTTGTGTCAGGGTCAATGATCAGGGATACTGCCGGGCTGGATCGAAATAGCTGATGATAACTGGTAGCCGTCTGTATTGTAAAGAGCGGGGTATTCTTAAGCAACTTGGAACGATTCGTACGATCTGTTATCATATTTTCTTCTCTCCAACCATTAAATAATTGCAAATAATTTTTAGCTATGTATTTTTTTCGTATAAAGAATACGTGCTGTAAAACCTCCTAGAACTTTTATGCAGAAACAATTTCATAAAAATTCTTTTTTATTATGACAAATCCTTCCTTAACTCCAAGCATTTCTATTAGGAGGACGAAGGAATTGTCTGCTGGCTTCGCTGTTTGCGGTGAGTTCCGGTAAGCGAACAAAAAAACAGCGGTGCCGCCTATCCGTGCAGCATCGCTGTTTTTACTTAATTTTTATTTGGATAGCAAAATCCACTGCCGATCATTCCGGTTGAGCCAAGATCACCTGCCGTGTAGCAATGCGCTCCATTAAGGTCTGGCTATGGGTGACAACGATCAGCCCAATATTTCTTGCATGTACTTCTTCCAATAGGAAAGTCCATATTTGGCTTTGGGTAATCAGATCGAGCATGGTGCTGATTTCGTCAGCGATCAGAAATTTTGTCCGTTTTCCTAAGGCTCTGGCAATACAAAACCGTTGCAGTTCTCCACCGGATAATTCCCTGGGAAACCGCTGAAACCAATCCCGTTCGATGCCCAAGCCGGCAATCACCCGCTCCTCAATTTCATCTCCTTCTGCCAGGATATCCTTCAACCGCAAACGGGGATTGACGGATTTCTCCGGATGCTGCCAAATCATCTGCACAGGACAGTAGCCTTTCATGGTGTAGATAGCTTTTCCGTCCAGGAGTACCTGACCGCTTGCCGGCTTGATGTAGCCGGACAAAATTTGACAGAGCGTGGTTTTCCCAAAACCGCTGGGAGCCACAAGCCCCACTCGTTCGTGGCTTTCCAGCGTGAGTTGAACATTATCCAGCAGCTTGATCCCTCTTTTATAACCAAACGAGATGCCGTTGGCTTCTAAAATCAATTGTCACACCTCCTCACTCTGCATGGATACAGCGAACCGTTCCAAATCGGATGGTCTGCTCCGGAATAGGCCCTTCACATTCCGGCGTAAGCTGAGGACAGCGGGGCCCGAAAGGACAACCTTGGGGCATATCCTTGGCATAAGGCTGGTTTCCGGGAAAGGGATGAAACCCATGTTGCGGCAAAGCCCGCCATAAGGCTTTGGTATAAGGATGGCGAAGGGTATCGACCGATTGGAAGTCTGCGACCGGGGCTTCCTCGACGGTGGTCCCTGCATAAAAGACAGCAATCCGGTCTGCGACTTCCAGCGCCAATTCAAGATCATGCGTGATGAGCAGCACACCGTTCCCTTGGTCGGCAAATGTACGAAAATGACGCAGGGCTTTTTTAGCTGCTTCCAAATGAAGGCCAGGGGTCGGCTCATCGGCGATCAGCAAGCGCGGATTTTCCATCATGGCCGTCGTAAGCAGCACTCTGCGCGCCATACCGCCTGACAATTCAAAGGGATAAAGCTCCCCCGTGCTGAGCGGCAGCTTATAGAAATCAAAGAGGGCTTCCTGCTTTTTGCGGACACTTTCCTGGTTTCGTTCCCGCCTCACCTGCCGGCCGACTTTTTCTAAAGGATCAAGATAGGTTACGCTTTGCGGCACCAATTCGATTTTTCGGCCTCGCAGTGCCGCAATCCGCTCTGATGATAATAACTCATCTTCAAACCAAATATTGCCCTCAGCCTGACAGTTATACGGCAAAATTCCCAAAATGGCATGGGCTAACAGGCTTTTTCCTGAACCACTGGACCCAACCACGGCTACCAGTTCTCCCTCGCGCACCGATACATGTAAATTTTGAATAACGTTTAACTCCATTTGCCGCAATCCTTGCTCATATTGCGTAAAAGCAACCGACAGGTTTTTTATCTGTAAAATATGTTTATCGGCCAATGTCTCTCCCTCCTTAATCCTGAGCACTATGAGGATCAATCCGCTTACGCAGGCTTTCACCGATCAGATCAAACAGCATAACCGTTGCCAGCAAAACAATTCCAGGGAAAAACGCCAGCCACCACATTCCCAACGCTAAATACTTCATGCTTTCCGACAAAATGATACCAATACCGGGCTGTTCCGGCGGCAGGCCAAAGCCCAAAAAGGTCAGTGCGGCTTCATGCAAAATGGCATGGGGAAAAAGCAGCACCAAACCGACCAGAAATTGAGGAAATATATGCGGGAGCATATGCTTGACCACGATTTTCAATTTGCCTTGCCCCAGCTTTTCAGCAATCTTGATGTAATTGGCTTCTTTTAACTGAAGGATTTCGCCCCGGATGATTCTGGTCAAAACCGGCCAATGGCTGATGGCCACCGCGACAACCACTCCAAAGGTCCCCCTGCCCAACGCATAAGAAATCAAAATCAGCAGCAGCAAGTGAGGAATGCCCATCACCAAATCGATCAACCAGGTGATAACGGCATCGACTTTTTTGCCTAAGGTTGCGGCGGCCGCACCCAAGACAGCGGCTATCACCGCACTGATTGTCGCAGCAAAAAGGCCAATATAAATACTGAGCGACATGCCCTTCAAGGTCCGGGAAAGCATATCCCGGCCAAGCCAGTCTGTGCCAAAGGGATGGGCCAACTGCGGCAGGAGGTTCTTCTGGGTAAAGCTGGTTGTAACCGCAAGTTCTCCCATCAGGGTGCCGGCGACGGTAATAGCTACTAAAAAGAAGCTGCCGAACGTTAAATACAGCAGGGTCTGACTACGTTGATTCAAGCGTTTTTTTTGAGTTTTTTGTAAAACCATTACAGCTACGGGTTTATTCATATACGCTTCCCCGCCTTATTCTAGGGTCAATAATTCCATATAAAAGATTCGCAATGAAATTCCCGCTAAACACTAATGCCGCACTGATCACCGCAATCCCGAGCAATAACGGCGCGTCGCCGCCTAAGCCGGCGGCAACAGCGGCTTTTCCTAAGCCCGGATAGGAAAAAACCTGTTCAACGAGAACAGAACCGCCAAAAATTTCACTGATCGAGGCAAACTGCAGGGTGATGGCCGGGAGCATAATATTGCGGAGCCCATGATGACGGATAATAGCAAGCCGGCTTTTTCCCCGTGCTTTGGCAAAAAGAATATAGTCTTCCCCCATAATGTCGATCATTTTTTCCCTGGTGTGCAGCGTAATATTGGCGATTCCAATGACGCTCAGGGTTAGCGCAGGTAAAATCAAATGCCTAAGACTATCCAAAATCGAGACCTCGGCGGCATTGACTCCAATGGGCACACTCAAGCCGATTGGCAAGAGCTGCAGCCATACCGAGAAAATCATTAACAACACCAAGGCCAGCCAAAAAGTCGGGGTACTGGCAACCAGCAGCGAATACCCCTTGATCAGCTTGTCAATCCAGCGGCCGCGATAGAACCCGGCCACAATTCCTAATACGAAGCCTAAAAGTCCTGAAAAAATCCAGGCCGTGGTCATGAGCACCATGGAATTCATAAATTTAACCTGAATCACATTGGCGACAGGCTGGCGATACAGCAGTGAAGCTCCCATATCTCCGCGGATAAAATC
This sequence comes from uncultured Selenomonadales bacterium, assembly GCA_946407015.1. GTDB lineage: Bacteria > Bacillota > Negativicutes > DSM-1736 > Dendrosporobacteraceae > CAMJML01. Next base: position 49,440 of record CAMJML010000006.1, read on the forward strand.
GCTGAACCAATTCCAGTATCTTTCTGCCGGTGGAGTGTTTAAGCCAAAATAAGCTTCAAGCTTAGCCAGGCTGTCCGTACTCATATTCGCCATCCCCACTTCGCCAATGTAAGCCCGGACAGGATCGACAGGGGATGCTGAAACCAGGATGAAAGAAAGGATACTCACGGCAATGAGCAGGGTTATGATTTTGATGATACTTTTTCCGATATAGGTTAACAGGCCGGAATAGGATTCTAACTCCATAAAAATACCTCATAAAAAAAAGACTAAGCCTATGGTACAGGGAAACAGGATTTTCCCTGTACCATAGAACAGCAACACGAAGGGATTTATTGGCTTACTGCCAAGACCACTGGTGGACATTATTGACAATGGTCCAGCCATAACCATGGGGATGGATCTTCTTATCCACAACATTTAGGTTTTCCTTGGCAAAGTAAATATGTTTGATTTCTACCAGCCACACCCAAGGTGAATCGGCTTGCGGAGCGACACCGGTAGTCCCATCCCACTGCGCTTTTTTCCAGAATTGATAGGATTCCTCTACAGACTTCGCAGCTAAAGCTTGGTCAATGTAATGATCTACTGCAGGATTGGAGTACGATGCATAGTTTTTACCGGTGTAATAATGGCTTCTGACACCGGTAGGTGAATGCAGCCCGGCCCCAAAAACATGCGGCGTCTCATAAGCTAAGGTGGAAATTTTATCCCAGCTGGAGCCGATCGGATTGACTTTGATGCCAACCTGTTGCAGCATTTCTTTCACCGCCATGGCAATGCCGGTTCGAACGGAGTTTGATGAAATATAGAGCAGGTCAAACTCGGCTTTTAGACCCTGTTTTTCGTAAATGCCTTCCGCATTTAAGGACCAGCCGTCCGCTTCTAAGATGGCTTTTGCTTTTGCGGGGTCATACGCCACTTTCATGGCCTCATTCTCCCACGGTTCATTCAGGCTGTCCGTATAAGCCACCGAGCCATACCCGTAAAGAACATTCTTGACAATGGCCTCCCGGTCAATCGCACAGGCAATAGCCTGGCGAATAGCCCGATTCGCAGTCACATGATTGCCGGCCGGATAGGTTTCGCCGTTTTTCTTGGCCGGTGTCTTGTGGCCTGCCGGAACAACAGGAAGATTAAGGCCGCGGATATCGACGCTATCGAACGAAAGAATTTTATACCCTTGAATCGGATTTACGGTATAGGACGGTGCAGTATAAGCGACATCGACCTGTCCGCCTTTCGCCGCTGCATAAGCCGCATCTTCCGACATAAAGACAATGGTCACTTTCTTGATATTGGGTTTTTCGCCATAGTAATTTGGATTGGCTTCCAAAATCACTTGCTGGCCCTTATCCCATTGTTTCAGGATATACCGTCCGGAACCAATCGGATTTTTCCCATAGGTCGCAGCATTGTAAGCGTGTTCGGGAACAATTCCGACAACCGCAGCCGTATAAGCAAACGCGGAGTAAGGTGTATGAAAATGAAAGACGGCCGTCGTATCATCAATCGCTTCCACGGATTTTAGCATCGACAAATCGGTATCGGTCGCCTGCTTCATGGCATTGTTATAAGTAAAAGCCACGTCTTTGGCCGTAAGCGGCACACCATCGGTAAACTTTACATCAGAACGGATTTTAAATGTCCAGGTGAGGCCATCCGGTGAAATGGTATACTCTTTGGCCAAATCATAGCCAATGGTAATATCATCTTTCGTCACTAACAAGGTACTTTGTATGAGTGGATCATGGGTATGCTCCCCGGCAGCCCAGCCCATAACCGGATCAAACCCCGCAGCCGGTTCTGATTCGGCATCCATGGCAATCACAACACTGTCTTTGGACGCACTGCCTGCGCCGGTCTTATCGGCTTTACCACAGCCAACTAAGGTAAACAAGAAAGTCACGATCAAACACAACACAATTATTTTTTTATTCTTCATACTTTCCTCCAAGCTTTTTTTACCTTTCAGATGATCTTTTGCCTGAATGCCCGCAAGGGTAAAAAACCTCCAGCCTTCACCTCCTTTTTAAGCCGTATTCAGCCATTTCCCTGACTGCAAAATGGATTTCCCCGCTTAAAAATGCGTTGTAACGCAAAAAAACTGTAGCAAAAAGCCTTGGGGCAAATTTGTCCCCAGCTGGCTTCATGCCACAGTTTCATGACGGTATCCTGTTGTGTGTTGTTTTACTCTATCAAACTAGCCTATGACTTCTGTCATATCGTTATAAAATTTTCCACAATTTTATTTTTATACTAGATTATAACAGTTAATCATAATTCTGTAAAGATAAGAGGGCGAAACAGAGAGCCTTCGGCAGCAGCGGCTATGCGCAAGAATGCGCTTGATTCCCATCCCACACAAACAGCTATCCCTGCATCCGTGACAGGTCGCAGAATTTGGTAAATTGCTTGTGGAAGAAGAGCTGCACTGTATCGACCGGACCGTTCCGGTGTTTGGCAATGATAACTTCGGTAATATTTTTATTCTCGGTATCGGGATTGTAGTAATCTTCCCGGTACAAGAAGGCGACAATATCGGCATCCTGCTCCAGCGAGCCCGATTCACGCAAGTCACTGAGCATCGGCTTTTTAACCTGGCGGGATTCCACGCTGCGGCTGAGCTGGGATAACGCGATAACCGGAACGTTAATTTCCCTGGCCAGCGCTTTTAAGGAACGCGAAATTTCGGAAATTTCCTGCTGGCGGTTTTCGCCGCCTTTGCTGCCGCTGCCTTGCATGAGCTGCAGATAGTCAATGATGATGAGCTTGAGATCATGCTCGATCTTGAGGCGGCGCGCCTTGGAACGCATCTCCATGACAGTAATACCGGGCGTATCATCAATGAATATCGGGGCTGAAGACAACCGGTCGGCCGCACTGATCAGCTTGGACCAGTCGCGGTCCTCCAGTTCGCCAATCCGCAGGCGCTGGGAGTCAATGGAGGCCTCGGCGCACAGCATCCGCTGCACCAGCTGCTCCTTGGACATTTCCAGGCTGAAAAAGGCCACCGCCTGCTTTTCCCGGATGGCTACATGGGAAGCAATATTCAGGGTAAATGCGGTTTTCCCCATACTGGGACGGGCCGCAATCAAGATCAAGTCAGAGGCTTGCAGTCCTGAAGTCAGCCGGTCCAAATCCTTAAAACCGGAGGCCAGGCCGGTAATCCCGCCCTTTGAGGCATAGAGCTGCTCAATCTTGCCGAAAGCATCGAAAATAATGCTTTTGATGGGTGTAAAATCGCCGCCAATTTTGCGGCCCGACACTTCCAGGATCATCTTCTCAGCTTTGTCCAGAATATTGGCCACTTCTTCACTGGCTTCATACCCCATCCCGGCAATATTGGTCGCCGAGTTGATCAGCTGGCGCAGCAGTGATTTTTCCTCGACGATCTTGCCATGATAGATGATATTGGCCGCTGTCGGCACACTGTTGGCCAACGAGGTTATGTACGCAATACCGCCGGCATTTTCAAGCTTATCGGATTTCCGCAGATATTCGGTAACCGTAACCAAATCAACCGGTTCATTTTTATTGAACAAATCCTGCATGGCACTGTAGATCAGCCGGTGAGCCTCGCGGTAAAAATCCTGGGCTTGTAAAAATTCCGCGACTTTGGAAATGGCCTCCCGTTCAATCAGCATGCCGCCCAGCACGGCTTGCTCGGCTTCCAGGTTTTGAGGTGGAATTCTATCAATCAACGTCTACTACCTCCCACATTGAAACAATGAGCCTGCTTGCATCATAACATAATCAGCGCGGCTCCAAAACAACTTTTTAAAAATAGGGCGGCTTACGCCGCCCTCTCTTATTGATCCAGTTTTCTTTTACTAAGCACTGACTTCGGCTGCGTCGGGAAACAGAATGGCCAACGCCTGCTCAGCCGTTTCTACCGGTCTGATATCCAGGCCTAAATGCCCGCTCGGAATATCCTGCTCATTCTCACGAGGAATCACCAACGTGGTGATTCCGGCTTGTTTCGCACCATAGGCTTTTTCAAACACACCGCCCACGGCCTTCACTTTGCCCTGAATGGATATTTCCCCGGTGACAGCAACATCCTGCCGGATCGGCCGGCCGGTGATGGCCGAAATGACCGCAGCCAAAATGGCTGTCCCCGCCGATGGACCGTCAATACGGCCACCGCCAATGATATTAATGTGAATATCATAATTATTCAGGTCTTCCCCTGTCAGTTTACGGACAACGGCAGCCGCATTAAACACCGAGTCTTTAGCCATACTGCCGGCCGTATCGTTAAAGCGCATATGGCCTTTTCCCTTTTCGGCAGTCGGGAAAGCCACCGCCTCAATTTCCAGAACCGAACCCAAATAGCCCGCCACACCCAAGCCGAATACTTTTCCGACTTCAGAGCGTGAAGAGGCTTTTTGATTGACAAACGGGGTTAACCGGCTGACTTGCACGACCCGGTAGACATCGTCTTTGGTAATGGTCAGAGCGGCTTCGGTATCTTCGCCTTCACGATACAAAGCCAGACCATAAGCATCGGCCAGAATATTGATGGCTTTCCGGCCCTCAATCGTGTATTCACTGATCAACCGCGGAACATCGGGATCAATTTGCACATCCAGCTTCACAGCCGCATTATAGACAATTTCCTCAATATGTTTCGGGGTCAGGGGTTCGAAGTAAATTTCGGCACAACGGGACCGGATAGCCGGATTGATATCACCGGAATCGCGGGTAGTTGCCCCAATCAGAATGAAGTCGGCCGGAGCGCCTTCTTCAAACAGCTTTTTAATATATTTCGGAACATTAGGATCGGTGGAGTCATAATAGGTTGAATCAAAGGAAACCCGCTTATCTTCAAGCACTTTTAAGAGCTTATTCTGCAGCATGGGGTCCATCTCACCGATTTCATCAATAAACAGGATTCCGCCATGGGAATCGGTCACTAAACCGGGTTTCGGTTCAGGAATACCGGTCTCTGCCAGATCGCGGCGGGCGCCTTGGTAAATCGGATCATGTACCGAACCCAGCAAAGGATTGGTCATATCCCGGGGATCCCAGCGCAACGTCGTTCCATCCACTTCGATAAACGGCGCATCCTGCGCAAATGGAGTAAATTTTAGCTTCTTGGCTTCTTCCAGCACCAGACGGGCAGCCGTGGTTTTACCAACCCCTGGCGGTCCATACACAATCAGATGCTGCGGGTACGGGGAAGCCAGCTTGGCCCGTAAGGATTCGATGGCCCGTTCCTGACCGACAATTTCATTTAAATTAGCCGGCCGCAAAAGCTCCATCAGCGATTTAGTCAGTTTCTTTTGCTCCAGTTTTTCCAGCATCGCAAACTTTTTCAGCGTTTGCGGGCTTTCCACACTTTGTTCTTCTTTGAGGACTTGCATTTTGATTTCTCTAACATATTCTTGATGGCGTTCTTCCATTTTTTCGACGATCTTTTTCTCAATCTTTTCTTCGACAGTTCGTCTAGCCATCAAATCAGCCATTTCTTCTTCGATGTCCTCAAGAATGGCCGGTATCTCCTCATAGGTCGGCACCTTATCCACCGTCGGGTCTTCGAACACCAGCTTTTGCAGCGCCAATACCCGATCTGGAACATGCTCGGAACGCATGAGTTCAAGCGCATCCAGCTTACCTGCCTTCAGCACTACCTTTTCAGAGCCCAGAATGCCCGACAGCAGTCCATAGAGAGCCGCTACCTGGCGTTTTAACTGATCATCTGAAGTAATCTTGGCAGACGCTGGTTCCTTCCGGAGAAATTTGTTAAAAAAATCTTTCATATATTTAATCCTCTTTCTAACCTGCGATGATATGAACTTGTATCCGGCTAGTAATTTCAGGATGAACCTTAATTGTAACCGGATATGTACCCACCGCCTTAATGGTGTCTTTCAGTTCAATCTTACGTTTATCCAACTCAATTTTGTGCTGTGCTTCAATGGCATCGGCGATATCCTTCACGGTGACGGCTCCAAACAGCTTGCCGCCTTCTCCGGTTTTCACAGCAATGGTGACTTCAACTTTGCTCAATTGTGCCGCCATGAGTTTGGCTTCATCAATCGCCCGCTGCTGTTTGCGGGCCTCAGATGCCTTTTGCTGGCTGACACTATTTAAGTTGGTGGCAGTCGCTTCAACCGCTAATTTCTTCGGCAGCAGGAAATTACGGGCATAACCTTCGGAAACCTCTATAACATCGCCTTTTTTACCAAGCTTTTTAACTTCTTCCTGTAGAATTACTTTCATTCTGTTCACTCTCCTCTATATACTTGGTGCTAAGCTCAATGACCTTAGCCTTCACCTCAGACATGGTTGCGTTCTTGACCTGGGCACCTGCCACCGTCTGATGGCCGCCCCCGCCAAGCTGTTCCATAAGGACCTGAACATTGACTTCGCCATGGGACCTGGCACTGACACCAATCCCATCCTCATCCAGGTAAAACAGGACAATACTGATTTTAACCCCTTCAATGCGAAGCATCATATCGGCCGCCTGGGCCGCGATCACTTGCGCATTCTTGGTATTGGCCGGGCAAGTGGCGATGATCACGCCGCCTGGCACCAGCTCGGCATTGGCCAGCACTTCCGACCGGGCCCTGGTTGCCGCATAATCCATGAGGAATAAAAAGCGGATGAGGGACGGATCAGCCCCCGACCGGCGTAAATAAGCGGCAGCATCGAAGGTTCTGACCCCGGTCTGCACGGCAAAATTCTTGGTATCCACCAGAATGCCGGCATACAGCGCCGTGGCATCAATCCGGGTCAAATCAACCGTTTCATCAAAATACATCAAAAGTTCGGTTACGAGCTCACTGGTCGAAGAAGAGGACGGTTCCAGGTACACCAGCAGCGGGCTGGCAATAAACTCTTCCGACCGGCGATGGTGGTCAATGACCACGACTTTGTCGATCAGTTCCAGCAGCTCGGGTGCCGCCGTTAACTCAGGCCGGTGGGTATCGACCACAAACAGCACCGGGTTTTTCAGCGGCAGTGCCGCAGCTTTAAGCGGCGAAATAAAAATCTCTTTATAGTCTTCATAGTCGGCAAACAGTCCCTGCAGCTTGCCGACCGCGGTATTGTTCTGGCTAATGGCGATATAGGCCTGCTTGCCCAGGTGGCGGGCCATTTTGGCCACCCCGAGGGCCGCACCCAGACTGTCAAAATCCTCGTTGTTGTGCCCCATAATGACGACCATATCGGCTTCACCGATAATCTCCTTGATGGTATGGGCCACCGTCCGGGCTTTCACGCGGGTATTCTTTTCAACGGCTTTGGCTTTACCGCCGTAAAACTGCACCTTGCCGCCGACATGCACGGCAGCCTGATCGCCACCCCGTCCCAGGGCCAAATCCAGACAAGCCTGAGCACGGTCACCCAGATCGGCCATCGATACCCGGTCGGCAACCACCCCCATACTGAGGGTAACCGGGAATTTATGACTGCCATGAATCGCCCGGACTTTATCCAGGATATCAAATTTCTCACCCAACGCTTTATCCAGCGACTTCCGGCTAAAGATAGCAAAATACATATCATCGGCATAGCGCTTTAAAAAACCGTCCAGCTCAGCCATCCAATCGGTCAGCAGTTTGTTGACATCGACTAAGATGGTAGAGCGCTGCGTATCACTGAGTCCCTGCAGCACATCATCGTAATTATCAATCTGAATATAGGCGACGACCGGCATGTTATCGCAGCATTCCATGCGTAAATGCTCGGTGGAAGTGATATCTAAAATATAGAGCACCAGAAATTGCTCATCCGGCTTGAGCTCGTGTAAAAGCTTGGGAATAACCCGGTAGTACCGGTCCTGATCAATAAAGACCTGCGGCTCTTCTTTTTCCCACAGGGATTCCAAGTGCAATTCCGGCCAGACTTTTAAAATCGATCCACTGAGATTGAGCTTTCCGCCTGTCCAGTTGGCTAATACTTCATTACCCCAATAAAGTTTCCCTTCGGCATCCACCAGTGCAATGGCAATGGGCAGCTTTTGAATGGCATAAGCGGAAAGTTCACCAACATTTTGGACCATACTGGCCAAATAGGCATTCAGTTCCCGTTGCTGCTGCAGATGGCGCTCACGGCCAAACAAATATAACGCAACCAAGAGAATGCCGCCTAAAACAGCGACCGATTTATTGTAAAACATAATTACGAACAGCAAGACGGCCGCAACCGCCAGGTAAATTCGGGTATCTAACCAAGTTGAAGGACCTTGAGGCATCATGTTAACCTCCATTAGGCTGAGGCAGCGCTAGTAGCGCGGCCCGCGCAGTTGACGGTAGTCAAACGCCATATCAAACACGCCTGCTACAACCAGGATCTGTGTAAACAGACCATTAGTAAAGATTAAGAATAGTATAATACCCCGCGCCAGCCTTGACAATTTGTATTTATCGGCAAGGAAGTAAAATAACGCCAGACCTTGTACAAATAGCAGGGTACTCGTAATCACTTGAAAGTTTACGGCAATATGATAAAGCTCAGTAATCTGGCGGCTATTGCCCCAATACATGCCCACCAGGGCTAACAAATAGATGTACACAATATAGCCGGGCATACTCCAGTCTTTGAAGGGTGGGAATGACTGGATTGGCTGTCCCAGCTTTTTAAGCACAATTTTTGCCACCAGAAAATTCAGGTAAGTATCCGCAATGGCTGCCAAAATAAATCCGGCCGGCACAATGATTTTCATAAACTGGAGCATAGTTTGCATGTTGGCTGCAATCGTCGTAAGATCCTCTTCCTTCATCCCCAGGCTGCGATACATCTGCACAGCCTGATCAAACGCCTGGGATAAGGCCTCAGTCTGCATATTCAAAGGATTGACACCCAATACTACGGCGGTAATCAGCAGCACAGCCACTTTGGACAATAAGGAGGCTACCGATCCCCAAAGCAGGGTTTTAACCGGGTGAAACTGAGAACGGATGGAATAGCCCAGCACAATCCCGATCAGGCCAAAGCCGACCACAACACCGACCGCCTGCAGCGGATGCAGCAGCATCGCAATGATGACGCCGGCTACGAAGGTGGCCATGATGCTCCATTTATAGCCATGGCGAACCCCCAGTAAGATGATGGGAACGGGCCAGATTAAGTTGACGAACGGCCCGATAAAGGGCATATAAGCACTGATTAATGCGAAGAGTATGGCAATGGATGCTAAAATCCCGCCTTCTACCATCGGTCTGATTCCCTGTTGCTGCATAAATTCACCTCTTGTGGCGGAGATGTCGCTGGTATTCGGAAAAGTCACCAAACCATTTCTCCACATCATTTTCTCTTTTAATATTTTGATTTAAGCGTGTTAATATAGCCTCATCCAAATCGGCAAAATTAATACCCAGTCTTCGCCCTAAAACAAAGCAGGAAATTACAACAGCCGCCAGCCCCTCTTTAATCGCCTGCTCGCTGTTTTTTGCCATCGCTTGATAGAGCTGACCCACATGCGTAATCAGCTCGGCTTTCAACCACTCTATAAGACGCATTTTGCGTAAGATTTCTGATTCGTGGGAAAACAAAGGACAACCCCTCCCTTAACCTTCCCATTATTATTCGCAGAACAACCGTCTTCTTCCTGCTTATGGCTGAGGAAATTACGCGAGGACAATCCGCTGGTCTTCCCTCATACAAAGACCTAAAAGAACAGAAAAGACTTGGCTCTGCCAAGTCCTTCAGGACATAGGCACAAAGCTTATGTCTTTTTATTATCTTAACGAACGGTTTGTGCTTTCGCTAAGATAATAAAAAGAGAGGCCGCTTTACACCTCTCTTTTTGCTGACTATTCTGCTGTAAACGGCAGTAAAGCGATATTACGAGCACGTTTAATGGACAATGTCAATTGACGTTGATGTTTCGCGCAGTTGCCGGAAATACGACGGGGCAGAATTTTGCCACGCTCAGTCGTATAACGGCGAAGCTTAGGAACATCTTTATAGTCGATCGCTTCTACTTTATCAACGCAGAAGCTGCAAACTTTTTTCTTCGGTTTTCTTCCTCTTTCACGTCTCACCGAACTTACCTCCCTTTAAAATGGTATTTCTTCTTCAGGGAAGACTTCACTACCAAAGGAACTTGCATCATATGGCGAACCGGAACTGCCGCCTGCGGCTTGTTTGCTGTCTAAGAACTCGATATTCTGCGCGACTACTTCAGCAATCCGGCGTTTTTGACCATCGGTTGCTTCATAGGAGCGTATCTGCAATCGGCCTTCAACCAGCACCCGGCGTCCTTTGGTGAGGTTATTTCCACAAATTTCGGCCAGTTTTTCCCACGCTACGATGGGTATAAAATCAGTAGCCTCCTTTTGGCCCGAACCGGCAAAACGGTTCACAGCGATGCTAAAAGAAGCAACCGCCTTACCATTTTGGGTATAACGTACCTCGGGATCCTGAGAAAGACGACCAACTAATATAACCTTGTTCATGGCTATTCCCCCTGGCCTTATTCGTCTTCTTTTACAATCATGTGTTTCAAGACTTCGTCGGTAATCTTCATTACACGGTCAAGCTCAGCAACAACTTTTGGCTCGGCGGTAATGTAGAACAACGTGTAAACGCCCTCGGTAAAGTCTTTTACCGGATAAGCGAGACGTTTTTTGCCCCAACGATCAATCTTGTCAATGTTTCCACCGAAGTTTTTCACGATATTCTCAAACTTAGTAACAACAGCGTTGAGCGTATCTTCATCAACCGGCTTAACAATGAATATGACTTCGTATTTTCTCACGAAATCACCTCCTCCTCTGGACTAATGGCTCCCAATGGGAGCAGGGAAGGTTGCAAAAATAAATTTGAAACCTTGGTTTGTCTTAGACTTATCTATTATAGCATTATCCATCAAGCATTAGCAAGAAAATATCCGGTAAGATCGCTAGTTTTTTTTGGAAAAGCCTAAAAAGTTTAGCCCGATTGACCGGCAGACAAAAGCAGGCTGCGCTGATGGCCATACCGCAATTCCAGTTCCACAATGGCTTCCTGGGCAGCCTGCCACTCTGTTCCGGGTGCTGCTGCCGCCACATGCCGGGCAATCCTGTCCCAAAAAGCTTCCAGCCACCGCACCGTTTGCTGCAGGCCATAGGCATAAAAAGGCTTTTTAAAAATAAAATTCACAAAAAAATGCTCGGTTAAAATCACGGCTGTCAACCCCGTTTCTTCTGGGGCTGTACCGGCTTCCAGGATATCATAATTGTGCCAAAACAGCTGATTGAGAAAACTGCCCAGGTTCTCTTCAGGACCACAGTCGTCAATTTGCCGCACTGTCCGCGCCAGCAGCTCGAGCCGCTCTGGAAAAGTCAAGCGGCGGCACTGCAGGATATCGATAACATGCTGCTCCAGCTCAAAATAATAGCGCAGCGGATCAGACTGGCGCTTTTGCCTGGGAAAAACCTGCTCGGTATACTGTTCCGGCACGAAAGCGACCGGAGCCTTTTCACTTTTCATAAGCCGGAGCGGCTGATTGCGGCGCAGCAGCTGCAGGACAGCGGGGCAGCTAAAACTCAGCGTCAATTCAATACCGCGGGCGCTGGTCATGGGATAGCGGGGATAAGTCTGGCAAACTGTATCCAAATGGGCATGCCCTGCCGCAGCATGCAGACGGCAGAGATTTTGGCCGGTTAGAAACCAGCAGCGGGTACTGCCGGGCTGCTTGGCAATAGCCGCAAACTCACCGGGCTGCTGTCTGCCCTTTAGGACCTGAAACGCCTGTCCAAACTCTTCCTGACAGCCTATTTGAGCAAATAAAGCCGCATTGCGCTGATATGAGGCTTGATCCAGGGTAACCTGCCAATCATTCCGGCAGCAAGACCCGCACATTTGGCAGGCAAAATGTTCAACAATATCTAAATAAATATACATGGCTGACCCGCTCATCTCCTAGTCTCAAAAAACTTGACTGATGATCGCTATCGAAGGGAATGTAGCCTATGTATTCCTTACAGACAATGGGAATTCCTGTTGGAAAAATAATTTTCTGATTTATTGGAATTTTGAGAATGTATTTTGTATTTTTTATAGAATATACTATATTAAGAAAACAACGGACTTTACTTTAAGGCTGGTGAACAATATGAATCCGCAAGAAATTTATGTGGTTTCACGAATTTTCCTCATGGCGTTATTAGGAATAATGCTCAGCATTTTTTAACGAAAGGGCCCTGTCCGGACCGAGGCGGCAAAAAAACGACCACTCCTTTTAAGAGTGGTCGTTTTTTCATTAAACATTAAACCGGAAATAGGTAACATCGCCGTCTTTCATCACATAATCTTTGCCTTCCAGACGGACCTGGCCTTTTTCCCGCGCAGCGGCATGACTACCTGCGGCCATCAATTCATTAAAGGATACAATTTCAGCCCGGATAAAGCCGCGTTCAATATCACTATGAATTTTGCCACCAGCTTGCGGGGCTTTGGTACCGGTTGTAATGGTCCAGGCTCTCACTTCCTGCTCCCCGGCTGTTAAGAAGGTAATCAATCCAAGCAGTTTGAAGGAAGCTTTGATCAATTTATCCAAACCGGACTCGTCCAAGCCCAGCTCACTTAAAAATTCTTTGGCATCTTCGTCCGGCAGTTCCGCAATTTCGGACTCCACTTTGGCCGAAACCGCGATCACTTCGGCCCCTTCCTGACGGGCATATTCTTTCACTTTTTGAACATAAGGGTTTTCATCCGGAGTGGCGACCTCATCCTCGCCGACATTGGCTACAAACAAAATCGGTTTAAGCGTCAGCAGGTTCAAATCGCGAATCAGTCCGGCCTCATCCTCGGTCATTTCCACCCGGCGGGCAGGCAGCGCCTGTTCCAGCAATTCTTTAATCCGGTTGAGTAAATTAATTTCAGCCTGCGCCTTTTTATCGCCGCCTTTGAGCAGCTTCTGGGCACGCTCCACCCGTTTATCCACCGTTTCCAGGTCCGCCAGGCACAGCTCGGTATTGATAATTTCAATATCCCGCAGCGGGTCCAGGCCGCCCTCAACATGGGTAATATTTTCGTCTGTAAAGCAGCGGACAACCTGAGCCACCGCATCCACTTGACGGATATGGGCCAAGAATTTATTACCAAGGCCTTCGCCCTGAGCCGCCCCTTTGACCAGACCGGCAATATCCACGAACCGGATGGCGGCCGGAATAATGCGCTTGGAGTTATACATGGCCAGCAGTCTAGGCAGCCGCTCATCCGGTACGTCTACAACCCCGACGTTAGGCTCAATCGTACAAAACGGATAGTTGGCGGCTTCTGCGCCTGCTTTGGTAATCGCATTGAATAATGTGCTTTTGCCGACATTCGGCAAGCCAACAATACCGACTTCTAAATTACTCATTCCTTTATATTCCACCTTATCTTCATCTATATTGAACTGAAACCTGGTACAAAAATAAGTTGTACAACTATGTCTAAAGACTTGGCATAGCCAAGTCTTTTCTTATTGTAGAATATCCGGATGTGAATTGCAAGACCTGTCGTCATTTTAGCCGCGAGCTCCGGTCTGCCAAGAGCACTGAAATCAATTGGTCGAAAGGACCTGAATGCCCTGAAGCTCCAGAATTCTTCTGGCTGCAGCCAATTCCTTGCGGCCGGCGTCCGGAACATCCTTCAGTTGATAATCCAGCCCCAGTTGGCTCCACTTTTCCCGCCCCATGCTGTGATAGGCCAAAAGCTCCACCGGTACAGGCCGGGGAAGGGCTTTAATCAGGATAGCCAGTTGGTTTAAGTCACTGATCGTATGGTTCAGTCCAGGAATAATCACATAGCGCAGCGTCACCGGCACACGGGCAGCCAGACGGTGCAGATTGCCCAGAATGACGGCGTTATCGGCTACAGTCAGCAGCCGGTACTGTTCGGCGGTAGGCGCTTTGATGCTGAACAGTACCGCATCGGTATAGGGAAGAACTTTCTCCACACTTTCCGGAGAAGCATAACCGGCTGTATCCAGGGTCGTATGAATGCCAAGTTCCCGGCAGGCTTTGAATAAGGCGGCCACAAAATCAGCTTGCAGGAGAGGTTCACCGCCGCTCACCGTCAGGCCCCCGCCTGAAGCGTCATAAAAGCGGCGGTATTTGCTGATATCGGCCAGCACCTCCTCCACCGTAATGGTTTTATCCCCCGCGGCCCAGGTATCCGGATTATGGCAAAAGATACACCCCAGACCACAGCCGCTTAAAAACAGGACATAGCGTATCCCCTGACCATCCACTGTACCAAATGTCTCGACAGAATGATAGGTCGCTTTCATGTTATACAGCCTGGTAGAAGGTCCGTTTAATCACTTCACGCTGGTGGCTGGCACTGAGTTTGACAAAGTTTACCGCATAGCCGGATACCCGGATGGTCAACTGCGGATATTGCTCGGGATGGGCCATCGCAGCTTCCAGCACCGAACGGTCAAATACGTTGATATTAATGTGATGGCCGCGCTGCTGGCTATAGCCATCCAAAATCGCTACCAGATTGCTGATGCGGCTGGTACGGGTTTTGCCTAGTGCTCCTGGAATGATGGAAAAGGTATAGGAAATGCCATCCTGGCAGTTTTCATAGCAGATATTGGTCACCGAACCAATGGCAGCCAACGCCCCCCTCCGGTCGCGGCCATGCATAGGATTGGCCCCTGGGGCAAAAGCCTCGCCGGCTTGACGTCCGTCCGGAGTCGCTCCGGTCTTTTTGCCATACATCACATTGGAGGTAATGGTCAGAACCGATAATGTATGAATCGCATGACGGTAGGTCTGATGCTTGCGGAGCTCAGAAATAAACTCGGCAGTCAGTTCATGCGCAAGGGTATCCACCCGTTCATCATTATTGCCAAAGCAAGGATAGTCACCGGCAACCGCAAAGCCGGTTGCAATGCCTCGCTCATTGCGGATGGCTTGAACCTGACCGTAACGGATGGCACTCAAGGAATCCACAGCTACCGATAAGCCGGCTACGCCAAAAGCCATTAGCCGTTCCACCTGACTGTCATGCAAAGCCATTTGGGACGCTTCATACGCGTACTTATCATGCATGTAGTGAATCAGATTCATGGTATTGACATACAACCCGGCCAGCCAGGCAATCACGCGTGAATAATTGGCCCGTACCTGCTCATAATCCAAGTACGCTCCCTGCAATTCCGGCACAGCCGGAGCTACCTGTTCACCGGTATTTTCATCGCGGCCGCCATTGATGGCCATCAGCAGCGCTTTAGCCAAGTTGGCACGGGCCCCGAAAAACTGCATCTGTTTGCCGACCTGCATGGCCGACACACAGCAGGCAATGGCATAATCATCCCCGTAAACCGGACGCATAAGATCATCATTTTCATATTGAATGGCACTGGTATCAATCGATACCTGGGCGCAATATTGTTTAAACGGTTCGGGCAGCTCGGTTGACCATAAAATGGTCAGATTGGGCTCGGGTGCCGGACCCAGATTATAAAGGGTATGGAGGATACGAAAAGAAGTCCGCGTGACCAGCGTACGGCCATCCAGTCCCATACCGCCGATGGCCTCCGTAACCCATAACGGATCACCGGCAAACAGTTCATTATACTCCGGTGTCCGCAGATGACGGGCCAGCCGCAGCTTAATCACCAACTGGTCAATCAGTTCCTGGGCCGAGGTCTCGTCCAGCACACCGGTTGCTAAATCCCGCTCGAGGTAGATATCCAAAAAGGTCGATACCCGCCCCAGCGACATGGCAGCTCCGTTTTGCTCTTTAATGCCGGCCAAATAAGCGAAATAAACCCATTGTACCGCTTGATGCGCGGTTTGGGCCGGTTTGGTGATGTCAAACCCATAGTTTGCAGCCATGGCAGCCATATCCTGCAGCGCTTTGATTTGTTTGGCAATTTCTTCACGGCTGCGCAGCACCGTCTCGCTCATCGGTTGTTTGGCCAGCTCGGTTAAATCGCTTTTTTTCGCCCGAATCAACTGGTCGGTGCCATACAAAGCCACCCGGCGGTAATCGCCGATAATCCGCCCGCGCCCATAGGCATCCGGCAGTCCGGTAATCACCCCAAGACGGCGTGCTTGCCGCATCTCGTCGGTGTAGACATCAAAAACCGCCGAGTTATGGGTCGTGCAATGATGGTGATAGGTCTCACTAATGGCCGGATTAAGCTGATAGCCATAAGCCTCACAAGCTTGCTCGGCCATCCGGACACCGCCATTGACAATCACCCCGCGCTTCAGCGGAGCGTCGGTCTGAAGTCCGAAAATCACCTCGTTGGTCTGATCAATATAGCCAGGCTGATGTGAAGTGATGGTGCATACCGTTTGTGTATCAATATCGAGAACACCTTTGGCATTTTCTTCAGCCAACAATTGCCGGCACTTCGCCCAGACAGCCTGCGTTTTATCAGTCGCTGCCGCCAGGAAAGCCCCGCCCTCGTGATATGGCCGATAGTTGACCTGAATAAAGTTTTGAACATCTATGATTTCCTGCCACTTACCTGCTTTAAAACCGCTCCATGCTTTCATGGTCATCCCTCCGCAAACTGTTTTTTTTGCTTTTCCAGTCTTTTGCTTAGGCGCAGATTATTGTTAGATTTCCCGAAAAAACAACAAAAAACCGCCTGAGCAATAGAAAAATGCCCAGGCGGTCGGCTTTACACAATACAGTCCACGTGGTGCTCCACTAATCCGCCAGTTCTGTATTGCTACTATTTATTTGATAGTTAAATTATATCCGGTTTGTCAAAATTCGTCAAGATGGAGATTCATTATTAACTGACTTTCTCTCCAGAATAGTTTTCACAGCTTTTTCAAACTTGGGCCGGGGGATCATGACCCACCGTCCGCAGCCCAGGCACTTAATGCCGAAATCAATGCCGGTGCGTGTAATTTCCCAGCGGTCAGAGCCGCATGGATGCGTTTTTTTCATTTTTACAATATCTCCGACCTCATAGCGAACGATATTCATGCGTTCCTCCTCCTATCCATTTTGCTTAGCCGCCGGTACAGGTTGCGGTATGGCGGCCGCATCAAATAACAGCTTGATTTTAATTCTGAGAGCAGCTTCCACTTTTCCCTGCTCTAATGGTACCGTCTTGGCCACAATTTTGGCAATCAGTTCGGTGGAACGGAATTCCACAATACCGACAACCTGCGGTCCGTCAATGACTTCCGGCATGGTTGCGCCAATGTCCCGGCAAGCCTGCTCCAACAGCCCCAGTACTTTCTGAATATCCGCTTCATAGAGTACCGGCACCGTAACGGCGGCCTGCATGTGCCCGCGCGTGTGATTGGTGATTTTGGTAATCAGGCCATGGGGAATAATATGCAGTACGCCGTTACTGTCCCGCAATTTGGTGACCCGAAAGCCAATTTCCTCCACCGTGCCGGTCATATCCCCGCTGGCAATAAAATCCCCCACCGCATATTGATCTTCCAAGATGACAAAAAAACCGGTAATAAAGTCTTTGATCAGGCTTTGCGCCCCAACACCAATGGCCAAGCCGATGATTCCGGCCCCGGCGACAATGGAGGTGGTATCAATCCGAAATTCCTGTAAGATGAGAATAATGGCAATAAAATAGATAGTATAGCGGATAATGCTTTGCAGCAGAATGCTAATCGTCCGGGCACGGCGTTCATCAAAATAAAACGTTTTGCTGCCAGCCTGGGGAGTAAAAAACCGCCCGACAATAATCCGGAAAAAGCGCAGTACCAGCAAGCTAACCATCAAAATAGCAGCAATGCGTAAAATCTTATTGCCGACAAACAGTAAGGTCTCGGAAGAAAACATGGGCAAGCTTAGTCACCTTCTTTCCGTAGGATAGGTTCACCAAAGTCGGCCAGCGGCTCATAACCTCCAGCCGATCGCTGAAACAGTTTTGACCAGCGTACCTGCCCCTGCGCAAAACCGCCCAGCACGGCATCCTGATCCTTCGCCTGAAACAGCAGGCACTGTCCGCAGCTAATGGCAATTTCACGCGGAGTCGGCAAGGCTACGGCTTTAATATTGGCCTGTGCCAGGGTTTTCTCCGCTTTAATGGCATGATGAACCGAGCTAAAAGAAATTAATCGGTCAAATTCTGAATAAATCATAATCACCTCACAGGGTAATCGCCTTATGGGCGGACAGTTCCTCCAGAATGGTATACATATTGGTAATACCGCCAATGACCAGCTTGTCCTTCAATTGATAATAATCCAAACAGGTTCCGCAAGACAAAAGCTCCACTCCGGATTGCTCCAGTTTTGTTAAATGATTCAGCACCGGAGAGCCTTGGGTGGTCAGCCAAACCCCGGAGTTGATAAACATCACCGCTTTCGGCTGAGGTTGTTTTTCGACCATGGCAAAAAAGAAGGATTTCATGAGCACACCACCCAATTCTTCATTCCCCTGGCCTAACGTGTTTTTTGTGATGAGATAAACTGTTGTGCCGGCAGCCGGCTCGACTAATGGTGTTTGCTCAGCTTGCCCGGCACCGCTGCCTTTGCGGATGGTTAAAGAAAACAAGCCGTTGCCGTCCTCTGCATGGATACTGCAGCCACTTGCTGCCGCCAGTTTCATAACATTTTCTTTGGCGGCTATATTATCAACAAGAACGGTAAGTGTTCCGTCCTGCATTTGGTCAAGGGCCTTTTTGGTTGCGATGACCGGCTGCGGGCACACCCAGCCCCGGGCATCGATCTGATTCGACATGGCATCCACCTCTTTCTTCCATTATGACGTCTTCCTTACATAATTATACCACGGGTGGAAAAACTCCTGTGCGGATATTTTTGCGGCAATCATAACCAAATGGACCGCTAACGCATACAATGGGGTAGCACTGGCAAAAGAGGTGGTTTTTCATGGCTACGCCAATCCTGAATACAATTATTGCCGACGTCAACGCCATTGTCCCGAATTTGACCTCACTGGTAAGTTCCTACCGCTTGTTGGTTGGTTCTGCAGAGGAAATCAACCGTATTCCCGGCGTTCCCTTTGAAGTTTATGAACGTTCCGTGATTCGCTTTGACCGGGCTGGAACGCTTATTGATATACTGCTTGAGCTGCTTTGCTGCAAAATCCGTTTCTTAGCGGAATTTCTCAGTGTTACCTGCGCACCCATTGATATTTTCAGCATGGCGCAAGATCCGGTCGAAGAAATTACGGTGGAACAAATTATCGAGCTGGAAGTGCTGCGCCGCATCTTAAAAACCTGCTGTTATGAAGCGCCCTGTTTTTGTCCGCCCGTACAGGTTGATCCCACATGCCAATACCCTTGCCCCAAGCCTGAGACACCGGCCCCCCCCGCTGCCGAACAACCGCAGCCGGTACAAAGTACTCCGTCGCAGCCCGCGCAGCCGGTTTGCTGCCCACCCGTAGTAAAAGAACCCTGTTTTACCATCGACAGTGAGGTTTTGAAAGCCTTACTGACCGAAGCAGGCTTGATTATACCGGTTCAAGAGGATGAATAAACAAGAACGGCCTTTTCCCGTTAAGGAAAAGACCGTTTTTTCTTTATGGCCGTTTGGCGTTACGGCTGCCCGGTATCGGGCAATAGCCGAAGCCTTCATGATAATCACAAGGTTCGATGTGGATGACCACATCACAAAGTCCTAAAGCGCACTTAATTTCTTCTTCCAGTTGATCACAAACGGCATGGGCTTTATCCAGATGCATATTTTTATCCAGAATCAGATGCATATCAATCAATCGATAGCTGCCTGATTTTCGGGTGCGCAGCTGATGAAAGGCAATGACGGCGGCATGACGGTTTAAAATATCGGCAATGGTCTTCTCTTCTTCAGGCGGCAGGCTGACGTCGGTCAGCTGGCTAACACTTTTCCGGGTCAT
Organism: uncultured Selenomonadales bacterium; assembly: GCA_946407015.1. Lineage (GTDB taxonomy): Bacteria > Bacillota > Negativicutes > DSM-1736 > Dendrosporobacteraceae > CAMJML01. Next base: position 69,192 of record CAMJML010000006.1, read on the forward strand.
ATCATACCCGGCTTTAAAAACAATCACAGCCACGACGATGGCAATCGCCGGGTCAATCCAGACCCATCCGGTTATTTTAATAGTAGCCAGACCTACCAGAACACCTGCCGAAGTCCAGATATCGGCCCGTAAATGCAGCGCGTCGGCTTCTAAGGCCTGGGATTCCGTTTCATGGGCCACTTTGAGCAATTTGGACGATACCCAATAGTTCACACCAATCGAGATCAGCATGATCACAATGCCGTATTCCAGATACTCCGGCATGGTGGCGACATGGAACTTTTCCATCGCTTCATAAACAATCCAAATGGCAGCTCCGACGATGAGCAAAGCCTCGATGGCCCCGGATAAATTCTCAAACTTCCCATGACCATAGGCATGATCATGATCAGGAGGCTGAGCTGATTTTTTCACCGCATAAAAGGCAACAATGGCTGCGATCAAATCGACCGCTGAATGAGCCGCCTCGGAAATGATACTGACCGCTCCGGCATAAAACCCAACCACTAATTTTAAGAGCACCAGTAACGTATTGGATATAATGGACAATCGCGCGGTGCTTTGTTTTAGTTCGGCATGAGCTCCACCCAAAAACAATCCCTCCTAAAAATACGCAGAAGCCTGACTCCTGCAGGTTTAGAATACCCCATTAGAACGCAAAAAAACCTACGGTCCCTAAAATTAGGTCCCGCAGGTTCATTAAAGAGTGAAACCGGAAGATTACTCCGTCTCAAGTCTCACTTAACCACCGCTGCATAAAGCCCGGCTGCACCCGCAAATTGCCGGCCGCCTGTTCCCTGTTTTATTATATTACCATACCGGGCAAAAGGTGTAAATATGGTCAACTTCCCTTGCGATTTAACTTTAGCCGATTTTTACCACATGACTCACCGGATAGCCTTTGGCCGCCAATCTGGCCTGTAACTCTTCCACATCATGGGCATCGGCCCGGATAACCAGTTCATATTGTCCATCCGGCAACGCATAGGTAGCCATACTGCCAATATTGACCCCAAGCTCGGCAAATACCGCAGTGACTTCATTGATGACCCCGACATTATCGGTTACATCAATGGTCAGCCTGGTTTTACCGCCGGGCAGTCCCATAATATCGACAAAGCATTTGAAGATATCGGTTTCGGTAATAATCCCGACCACCTTACCGGCCTCATCCACAACCGGCAATCCGCCGATCCGGCTGTTGTACATGACCAGAGCGGCTTCTTCGACTGTTGCCGAAACAGGAATGCTGACAACAGCTTTCGTCATAATATCTTTTACCTGCATCTTGGCCAGCAGATAATTCAATTCAAAGATGGACAAAGTCGTGGCTGGTGATGGTGAAACCTCCATTAAATCACGATCGGTAACAATTCCCACTAATTGATTATTGGCTACGACTGGCAAGCGACGGAATTTATGAGTACGCATAAGTTCTGATGCATCAGCGACTGTTGTCGTTGGCGTAATAAGGACTGGATTTGAAGTCATTCTGTTAGCTACAAACATGTTTCATCGCTCCTCGCATAATTAGTAGAATTTTCTTACTTTAATTATACCTTACTTGCAAAAAGCTGTCATTAGCGTTGTGAAATTTTCCTGGTTGCCGCTGCCCCCTCCTTCCTCATGAGTTTGACTAAACCACTATATGCCGCTATTCCTCCGAATAGTCCGGAAAATAGCAACAGTACAGTATCCGATTGGGATACTGTACTGTTCGGTTTAACCACCCAAATAGGCTTTGCGGACTTCCTCACTGGCAGCCAGTTCTTTGGCATCACCGGACAAGGTAATCCGGCCTGTTTCAAGTACATAAGCCTGATGAGCAATGGACAGCGCCATATTGGCATTCTGCTCAACCAGCAGAATCGTCGTGCCGGTTGTATTAATATCTTTAATAATCGAGAAAATTTCCTTAACTAACAGCGGAGCCAGCCCCATGGAAGGCTCATCTAATAAGAGCAGGCGTGGACGGCTCATTAACGCCCGGCCCATAGCCAGCATTTGCTGCTCACCGCCGCTCAGTGTGCCGGCCAACTGCGTCAAACGCTCTTTGAGGCGCGGGAAGCGCTGGAATACCACTTCCATATCGTCTTTAATCCCTTGCTTATCGCTGCGGATATAAGCACCTAGTTCCAGGTTTTCCAATACCGTCATATTGGCAAATACCCGGCGCCCTTCCGGTACCTGGGAAATTCCCAATTTCACGATATCTTGAGCCGGTTTGCCGGCTATGCCTTTACCTTCAAAAGTAATTTCGCCGCTTTTCGGTTTAAGCAGACCGGAAATGGTACGCAGAATGGTACTCTTGCCTGCGCCGTTCGCGCCAATCAGGGTAACAATCTGACCCTCATTGACTTCCAGGCTGATTCCTTTAATCGCGTGAATAGCACCATAAAATACATTTATATTTTCTATCTTAAGCATCAGTGCACCTCTTCCCCAAGGTATGCCTCAATCACTCGCGGATTATTCTTAATTTCTGCCGGCGTACCGTGGGCAATAATGCTGCCATATTCCAATACATAAATACGCTCGCAGACACCCATAACCAGACTCATATCATGCTCAATCAGCAAGATGGTCAAATCAAATTCTTTTCTGATCCAACGGATCATTTCCATCAACTGTTGAGTTTCCTGCGGATTCATCCCGGCGGCCGGTTCATCCAGCAGCAATAGTTTTGGCTGCGCCGCCAGCGCACGGGCAATCTCCAGGCGGCGCTGTTCACCGTAGGGCAGGTTTTTCGCGATCTCGTCCTTTTTATGCGAAAGTTTAAAAACATCTAAAAAGCGAATGGCTTTTTGTTCAATTTCTTCTTCTTCACTATGGTAACGGCCGACGCGGAGCACCGACTCCAATAAGCCGTATTTAACGTGCGAATGGTACGCAATCTTTACATTATCCAACACACTGAGTTCTGAGAATAAGCGGATGTTCTGGAAGGTCCGGGCCACACCGCTTTGCGTAATTTGGAACGGCTTTAACCCCACCAGGCTTTTGCCGTCAAACTCAATCGTACCGGTTGTTGGCTCATAAACGCCTGTCAGCAAGTTGAACGCGGTGGTTTTTCCGGCTCCATTCGGCCCAATCAACCCAATCAGCTCACCTTGGTTAATTTCCACATCAAAATTCGAAACGGCTTTCAGACCGCCGAATACTTTCGATAATTTAGATGCCTTAAGCAGCGTCATGTTTGGCACCTCCTTTAGCACGGCTAAACATTTTCAGGCTTAGTTCCTTATTGCCAAACAAGCCTTGCGGACGATAAATCATCAGAATGATGAGTACCAGCGAGTAGATAATCATCCGGAACTCCGGATAGCTGGCCAGCGCTGCAGAAACGAAGGTCAGCAAAATAGCAGCCGTAATTGAACCACTGATACTGCCAAGACCGCCTAATACCACCATGGTTAAAATATCGAACGATCTCATAAACGTGAATGAGGCCGGATGAGCAATATAGAAATAGTGGGAGAACAAGGCACCGGCAACACCGGCAAACGCCGCACCGATCGTAAAGGCCAGCACTTTATATTTCGTGGTATCAATCCCCATGGCCTCGGCGGCAATTTCGTTCTCCCGAATGGAGATACAAGCCCGGCCGTGTGAGGAGTTGATCAGATTCTTAATAAAGAAAATGGTAAAGACGGCAAAAATAAAGACCCACATAAAACTGGTGTAACGTGGAATTCCCATGAAGCCGGAAGCCCCGCCCACATACGGAATATTCAAAATGGTAATCCGGATAATCTCGCCAAGCCCCAAGGTTGCAATGGCCAAATAGTCCCCCTTCAGCCGTAAGGTCGGTAGTCCGATTAAAAAGCCCAACAACCCGGCAGCCGCCGCTCCACCGGCAATCGCTACCAGAAATGGCAGCTGCGCCTTTACCGTGAGAACAGCACTTACATAAGCGCCAACAGCCATAAACCCGGCATGGCCAATCGAAAACTGGCCGGTAAAACCATTAATCAAATTCAAACTGGTCGCCAAAATAATGTTAATCCCGATCAATACGAAATTCAATTGCCAGAATGGCCCGATCACATCAAATTCCATCAGTGCCTGAATGACTGCAAACAGTGCAACACAAGCCACCAGGGACAGTAAGTCTTTTTTTGTTTTTTCTTTCATTACTGCCACCTACACTTTCTCGCGCACGTTCTTGCCAAAAATACCTGATGGCTTGAACAGCAATATAATGATAAGAATTGCAAACGCAGCCGCATCGCGGAAGGTTGAAGAAATGAAGCCGCTCACCAGCGCTTCGACGACACCCAGAATGATGCCGCCGGCCATCGCACCCGGAATCACGCCAATCCCGCCCAGTACGGCCGCGACGAACGCTTTTAAACCAGGCATAATGCCCATCAGCGGATCAATTGAGTTGTAGTATACACCGACCAGCACACCGGCAGCGGCGGCTAATGCGGAACCAATTCCAAAGGTAAAAGAAATAACACGATTTACATCAATACCCATTAGACGGGCAGCATCCGTATCAAACGAACAGGCTCTCATCGCTTTACCCACTTTGGTACGGTTAACTACATAAGTTAACACAATCATTAATAGAACGGAAACTGCTAAAATGACAATTTGCTGATTATTGACGACAAAGCCGCCAAAGTTGTACGTTTGAGCCTCAAAAACTGCGGGAAATGTACGCGGCTGCGGGGATACCAGGAGCATACCGCCATATTCCAATAACAACGATACTCCGATCGCTGTGATCAGAACCGCAATCTTAGGGGCATTGCGCAGCGGACGATACGCCAGCCGTTCAATGATCATCCCACAAATGGCCGCTCCGACCATCGCGGTAATCAGGGCCGGGACAAAGGACATTTTAAATACCGCTGTAGCAAAAAAGCCTAAATACGCGCCCAGCATGTAAATATCACCGTGGGCAAAATTAATTAATTTGATGATTCCGTATACCATCGTATAACCCAGAGCGATCAGTGCATAAATACTGCCAAGCGACACACCGTTAATTAGCTGTTGGATCAACTGATGGATAAATGATGAAAAATCCATTTTTTTGCTCTCCCTCCGTTTACTTCAATTAAATACCTAAATATGTGCCGTTAAGCCTGGCCAATCCACGAACCGAACACCTTGAGGCCAAATGTCCTTCTAGCATGTACTTATCGTAAATAAACAAGAGACCCAAGCCATACAACGTTAAGTGGCAACAGGTCTCCATAAACTACAGCTGTCTTGTGAACTTCAATGTTCGTGGTATTTTCTATTACGTGTCTATTATAGCGGCGTTGTCCTTGCCTGTCAATATACTTTGAACAGATTAATGCTTTTTGTCTAGCAGACAAAAACAAACGTCCCCGAAACAAAATTTAAGCTCACCGAAATCCGGAGGAACAGGTGATCCATTGTCACTGTAGTTTACTGGGATGGCGAAGGGATAAGACACCATGCCCTATCCCCCGATCCATCTCATCCGTTAAGGATTAATTTTTTCTTTGAAAGTTTGTTTGCCGTCTTTCATTTCTATGATAACGGCACTTTTCACTGCATCATGAGTTTCATTTAAGGTAATGATCCCTGATACAGCCGGGTAATCTTTCGTTTTAGCCAGTTCATCTTTAACTTTTACAGGATCAGCGCTATTAGCCCGTTTGATGGCTTCAAAGATCATCATGGTTGCATCATAGGCTAAAGCAGCAAAGGCATCCGGTGTTTGACCATATTCCTTTTTATAAGCTTCTACGAAGGTTGTAATGGCCGGACTTTTGTCATCCGGTGAATAGTGATTCGCAAAGAAGGAATTATTCAACGCTTGAGCTCCGGCAATTTCCGGCAGCTTAGCGGAATCCCAGCCGTCTCCACCCAGGAACGGAACAGTAAGACCCATTTCACGGCCTTGTTTAATGATCATTCCGACTTCTTGATAATAACCTGGTACAAAAACAACATCCGGATTGGTGGCTTTAATTTTGGTCAAAGTTGCTTTAAAGTCCGTATCTTTAGCCAGATAGGCCTCCTCGGCTACAATTGTACCACCATTCTTAATGAAAGTTTCTTTAAAGAATTGACCAAGACCTTTTGCATAATCGCTGGAGTTATCAATATAGAGGGCAGCTGTTTTTGCCTTCAAGCTTTTGCTTGCAAAATTAGCCATGACCGATCCTTGGAACGGATCAATAAAGGCTGCCCGGAACAGGTAATCACGAACTTTTCCGGTATTTGGATCTACCGTTACTTTTGGATTGGAAGCAGTTGGGCTAATCGCCAGGACTTTGTTATCCATGTTGACTTGGGCACCGGCAATTACGCTGGAAGAAGCAATCGGCGCAATCACTGCACTCACTTTGTCCTGAGTGATCAGCTTTTGCATCGCATTGGCCGCTTCGGCCGCTTCACTCTTATTATCAGCAACAACCAGGCTAATTTGTTTGCCTAACAAGCCACCTTTGGCATTCATCTCTTTTATGGCCAGTTTGGTACCGTTAGCTGCCGATTGACCAAAGGTTGCATTATTACCGGTCATTTCTAAGTTGGCACCTAACTTGATGACATCAGCTGACTGCTGACCGCCGCATCCTGCGATGAGTACCGCAAACATGGCCATCGCGACTAAGATACATACCGTTCTCTGCATTTTTCCAGTGAACATCATTTTCCCTCCCGTTTCAATAAGGCGCACCCCATGTACATTATAAACAGACATCACCCGCAAGTGTCCACTGCATATGTATATATGTGTGCGTACATTTGTTATTATAGGGAGGTTTGTTCACCATGTCAATACATTTATCAGATATTGCTTGTCACCGGAAAACTTCTCAAATCAAGCGTTTCCCTACACTATATTCATTTGTCTCGTGTTAAAGAACTTTTATTGTAAAATCAAGCACGTTCCTAATAGGCAACCTGATTCTTTGCTAACTTATGGACTTGCCGTGGCCTATTAGGGATTAATCTTTTCTTTGAAGATTTCCACACCATTTTGCCGCGCTAAAATAAAGGCGGTTTTGATCGGGTTGTGATTGGCATCCAAGGATAACAGTCCGGTGCTAGCCTGGAAGTTCTGTGTTTTTTCCAATGCGTCGCGAATCTTTTGCGGATCGGCGCTGCCAGCCCGTTTAATAGCATCAACCATCAGTAAACCGGCATCATAGCCTAAGGCTGCGAATACATTTGGCTCTTTGCCATATTCTTTCTTATAGGCTTCTACAAACTTAGCGACATTAGGGTCTTGATCCTGTGCGGAAAAATGATTGCTGTAATAAGTATTATTGAGTGCATCGGTTCCTGCAATTTCAACCAGTTTGTTGTCTGTCCAGCCGTCTGTTCCTAAAAGCGGTTGATTAATACCTAACTCGCGGGCTTGTTTGGCAATCTTGCCTACTTCTTCATAATAGCCGGGAATAAAAATAGCTTCCGGGTTGCTTGCTTTAATTTTGGTCAAACCGGCTCTAAAATCACTATCCTTTTGCAAATAGGCCTCTTTGGCTACAATGGTGCCACCCTGCTGCGTAAAGACTTTTTCAAACACTTCGGCCAGCCCTTTGGAATAATCCGAACTGCTGTCAATATAAATGGCTGCTGTTTTCACCTTCAAGGAATTGGCTGCAAAATTCGCCATGACCGTACCCTGAAATGGATCAGTAAAGCAAGAACGGAAACTGTATGGTTTTACTTTGCCATTTTCCACGGTGATTTTTTCATTGGTGCCGGTCGGTGTTAACGCCGGAACTTTATTATCCTGCGCGACCTGGATGGCTGCTAAAAAGTTTGAGCTGACAGCCGGGCCGATAATCGCCACAACTTTATCCTGAGTGATGAGCTTGGTCGTGGCATTGGTCGCCTCAGACGCCTCAGATTTATTGTCAGCAACCACTAACGTAATTTGCTTACCCAATACGCCACCCGCTGCATTCACTTCTTTGATCGCCAGCTTTAAACCGGAAAGAGCTTGCTGCCCGTAATTGGCCACACCGCCGGTCAATTCAATATTGGCCCCGATTTTAATATCATTGGAGTTCACCGCAGTACTGCTGCCGCAGCCGGCAAGCACACCGCTCAGCATCACGATTACAAGCATCCAGGCAAATCCGATTCTGCTCTTTGTACTCATCCTTCATATCCCCCTTATTGGTTTAATTTAGGCACGATGATATTTTAAAAGTGTAAATATACACCTTTACACTTTTAAAATAAAATTGCCTACTGCACAAGGTATTTACATAGCCATTGTTTACCTATAGAACACATTATAGGGGTGATGTGTAAAGTTGTCAACTGATATTCTGCTTTTTCTTTTGCGCAAAATTCGCGTTATTGTACCATTAGCATCCTGTTCCAATTTATTGCAGCCGATTAAGCAATTTCTATAAACTGCCCTTTGGTGACAGCGGCTTTTGAATGAGGTTCTTTTCAGGCATGTAAAAAGCAGCTCAGTACACCGCCTGGCTGCTTGTAAGCACTACTTTCTTATTTCCTGTCCAATAAAAACCAGGATAGGAGCTAAACTCTTATCCTGGTTCACAGTTGCTTAAGGATTAATTTTTTCTTTAAATACTTGTTTGCCGTCTTTCATTTCAATTACGACAGCACTCTTGATCGGATTGTGGTTCGCATCCAGGGAAATGATACCGGTGCTAACTTGCAAGCCTTTGGTTTGCTCAAGAGCATCACGAATTTTAGCAGGATCATCGCTGCCGGCACGTTTGATCGCATCGATCAACATTAGAGCGGAATCATAACCAAGGGCAGCCAAGGCGCTAGGCTCTTGACCATATTCTTTTTTATAAGCCTCTACGAATTTTACAACATTCGGATCAGTATCTTGTGGAGAGTAGTGATTGCTGAAGAAGCCGTTATTCAAAGCAGCAGCGCCGGCGATTTCAACCAATTTAGGATCATCCCAGCCGTCTGTTCCCAATAAAGCTTGGGTAATACCCAGCTCACGGGCTTGTTTCGCAATTTTGCCTACTTCTTCATAGTAAGCAGGAATGAAAATGACTTCAGGATTGGTGGCTTTGATTTTGGTCAAAGTCGCTTTGAAATCCTGGTCTTTTTGCAAGAAAGCTTCTTTGGCTACAATCGTACCGCCATTTTTCACGAAGCTTTCTTCGAAGAACTGTGCCAAACCTTTAGAATAATCAGAGCTGTTATCAACATAAATGGCGGCAGTTTTTGCTTTCAAGGATTTAGCCGCAAAGTTGGCCATAACCGTACCTTGGAATGGATCAATGAAGCAGCCACGGAAAATTTGTGATTTTACTTGGCCATTATCAAAAGTCACTTTAGGATTGGTAGCCGTTGCTGTGATAACAGGGACTTTGTTATCTTGAGCAATTTGGGTTGTTGCTAACACGTTGGAGCTGGATACAGGACCCAAAACTGCTTTTACTTTATCTTGGGTGATGAGTTTGGTGATGGCATTGGCCGCTTCCGAAGGTTCGGACTTATTGTCCGCAACAACCAGCGTCAGTTGTTTGCCCAATACCCCGCCATTAGCATTGGCTTCTTTAAAGGCCAGCTTGATACCGTTCACGGTTTGATTACCAAAGTTCGCAATACCGCCGGTCATTTCAAAGTTCGCGCCAATTTTAATTTCTTTGGAATTCGAGCTGGTCGCACCGCCGCAACCGGCTACTAAGCTGCCTAGCATGGTTACACCAACTAGCAGGCTTGCCATGGATACCCACTTTTTCTTCATTGATTCTCCCCCTCATTCATTGTTGGACTATCAGGTGGCATGTTCCGCTTTCATTTTTGTCTTACCGCAGCTGCCACTCTTGTTTACAAATTTACAAACATTACCGTGAGTACCGTATTCCCTGTTTGTATTTTTGTCTATGAATTACATTATAAATTCCACAATATATCCGTGTCAATAATATTTTTTCGACCTTTTTTGTATTTTTGTGTTAATTTTAAATACATTAGTCCACCACCAGTAAACTTCAGACTTTTGCTTGTCTTGCCTTTCCTGCACTCCCTACAAACACCATAGAAACGGCCTGACAAACATCGCATGCGAATTTGTCAGGCCGTTCTGATCCTCAGTTCTTAATTATAGGTCCGGTACATATGGACCGGCTGGTTGTTGGCATGCATCGCCCAAATTCCACATGGGCAGATACCGGCACAAATCCCACAGCCAATGCATTTGTTTTCATCTGAAACATATTCAAAGCTGCCGTCCGCAAGCTCACGCCGTGTGATGGCATTTTCCGGACAAGACTTATAGCACATCCGGCAATCCCGGCAAGTTCCACAGCTAATGCAGCGGTTATGGTCTTCGGCAGCAGCCGGAAGTTCGCAACTGTGGCACTTCTTAAAATAAGCGGTGCTCAATCTGCCTGCAGGAAGTTTTACTTTGGTTTTTCCCTGATAATCCTGTCCGCAAAGGTATGCATCCACCGCCAGGGCAGCTGCCCGCCCTGCGCCAATGGCATCCACCAGACGGCCCGGTTTAATGGTATCACCGGCAGTAAATACGCCTTCGGCGATCCGATAATTTTTCTCAGGCACCAGATGACCGCGTTCCATTTTCACTCCAGCCGGCAGGAAATCAAATTCCGGCGTTTCACCGATCGAGATAATCACGGTATCGGCTGGAATGAGTTCACCATTCTCGGTGATCAGGCCTTTCTCGGTAATGGCTTTGGTCACTACCGGCCACAAGATCACACCGCCCATTTCCTCGACATGGGCAATTTCATGAGCAAAGGCGGCCGGCTTTTGCACATCAATGCAAGTCACCTGCTCAGCCCCTATCTGATAGGCCCCCACCGCAGCGTCCATACCGGAGTTGCCGCAGCCAATCACGACTACACGGCGGCCAACAGCCGGGTTCTCGCCCCGGTTGACGGCTTTCAGAAAATCCAGCCCTTTTACAACGCGCTCATGGCCCGGCCAAGGAATCACCCGTGGATTATGACCGCCGGTGGCTACAACCACAGCATCATGACCGGCTTTGATATCGGCGAATTTTTCTGCCGTTACTAGATAATTGTTGATCAGCTTGACTCCCATATCCGCAATCCGCTGAATTTCGCGGGTCAGTGTTTCCTGCGGCAAACGGGAACGCGGAATGACCTGTTCCATTTTACCGCCCATTTTGGCATCAGCCTCAAAGACCGTTACCTGATGCCCTTGACGGGCCAGCTGCCAGGCGGCCGTAAGACCCGCTGCACCACCACCGATAACCGCAACGCTTTTGCCGCTGGGCGGATTGAGTTTCTCGACCGTTACATCGGCCGAATAGCGTCCAAGCAGCCCAATTTGAGCCGAAATATCAATATTCTTACGGCTGCATTCATCCATACATAAATTAGGACAAACAGCACCGCACACCGAGCCGGGAAACGGAGTATAGTCAAGCACCAGCTTATAGGCTTCGCTGATTTTACCTTCGCGCAGCAGATTGAAGCGCTGCTGGGAAGGAATGGAAGTGGTACAGTTAAACTCGCAAGGCGCGGCATAGCGGGCATTTTCCCACACCGGCACCCGTTGACGGTATAACCCCGATGTGACCAGCCCGATGACTGCAAAATCGTCACTGCAGACATCGTTGAAAATACCGCCCTCCACCCATTGCTGGGTCCGGAAAGAATACAAATCGGAATTTCCTTTTTTCGGACGTTCATCATAGGTCAAAGGAATGGCTTTTTGCCAATTGTCCCATTGACTTAATTCAGTTCGCAGTTCAGGGTGACCGATTGACGCAAGAAAGTCATCCATCTTGCCATCCAGGTATGCAATATCGGTTTCATTTAAAGCGGTAATTTTAACATCTTTTCTGGATAGGCCGCTGGCCTTGCCGCGGAAATACAACGTTCCGCCAACCATTCCCACACAGGAACGGTCACCCAGCACCGACTCAAAGCCTTCGCTGTCATAGCCGCAAACTACGGCAATCCCGCCGCCCATAAACTCAAACGAAAAACTGCCGACATTTTTTAATACCCACATTTCCGGAGGAGCATAAAGCGGATCATGCTTCATCAGGGAACCTGACCGGGTACCTGCCCGGCCGCCGATATAAATAGTTCCGCCGGCCGCACAATGTCCGGCCGTATCACCGGCATCCCCTTTGACCACGACCCGGCCGCCGGCATTCAGCCAGCCCACATCGGCTGAAGCCGAGCCTTCCACAATGACCTCGGTATTATCTAAACACATGGAGCCAACCCGCTGGCCGGCATTTTTTACATGGAATTTTAACGGCTTGCCTTCCGGATGCCAAAGCGGTCCACCAATATCATGCTGACCGGAAGCTTCAATATAAAATTCTGTTTCGCCTTCTGACAACGCGGTATTAATGGCCATCAGCAAATCCTGTGTTGACATCCGGTTGTCATTTTCAATCGTATTTATTTTAAACATTCAGCTTCCCTCCTAACATACATATTGAATCGACAATTTATTCGCTACGGCATCATCGGTTGTCACCAAAGCATCCGAGCGTCCGACCGGCAAGGAGCTGTTGCCGATTGGAGCCATCAGCTTGCGCAGCTCGCTGTCTAAAGCCAGCATGTAATCTACGATATTTTGAGCACCTTTATCAATGTCCAAACGCTTCACCAACCGTGGATCCTGCGTACAAATGCCGGTTGGACATTTTCCGGTTGAGCAGGAATTGCAGCGTCCGCGCTCATTGCCGACACATCCCAGCAGCTGAATCAGGATTTTGCCGATAAACACCCCATTGGCACCCAAACAAATCATTTTAAAGGCGTCAGCCGCAGCATTGCCGGTCAAGCCGATCCCGCCGCCGGCCCATAACGGAATTTGCCCCTGACGGCCTTGCTTGACCGCCGCCAGATAGCATTCACGCAATTTAGAAACCACCGGATGACCGGTATGATCCAGCGAAACCTCATTGGCAGCACCTGTACCGCCCTGAATGCCATCCAGGAAGAAACCGCCGCAAATCCGGTAAGGATCACGCAGCAAGTTGTTATACACCGATACCGAGGTGGCGGATGCGGCACATTTAATAGCGACCGGTACCCGGAAGCCGAAAGCCGCATTTAAGGAAAGATGCATTTTTTGCACCGATTCTTCAATGGAATACAAGCCTTGGTGATTAGGCGGTGAATTAAGGTCAGCCTTCGGAACACCACGGATCGCCTGCACATGCTCAGCCACTTTGGCTGCCGGCAGCAGACCACCGTCTCCCGGCTTGGCTCCCTGGCCAATCTTGATCAGGATACCGGCCGGATCGACCTTCATCCGCGGCATCGCCTTGATAATCCGGTTCCAGCCAAAATGACCGGAAGCAATCTGGAGAATCATGTATTTTAATTGTTCGGACTCCATCAGTTTCACCGGCATACCGCCTTCGCCTGAGCACATCCGCACCGGAAGGTGATATTTTTCATTCAGATAAGCCGTCGCCAGCGAAACCGCTTCCCAGGCGCGGGTTGACAGTGCCCCGATGGACATATCACTGAATATAACCGGATAAATCCAATGAACCGGCGGAGTTTTGGCACTCATCTTGAGTTCGCCATTTTCAGCGGTCAGCGGCAGCTCTTGCGGCAGCAGTACACGGCCAAAGGGTGCTAGGATATCAAACGTATGACGTTCAGAATCTAACGAAGGGTCGGTCATCTGAGAGATGCGGCCAATAATAATGTTATCCAGTGTCCGCTGGGCATTCAGATTGGTCCGTCCGCCGCGTTTCAGCGGCCCGCCGCTGCGAGCCAGCAGATTGTGACGGGTATCTTCATTGCGAACAGGCTTAATGGCTTTATTCGGACATACCTTTTCACACATGGCACAGCCCACACAAGCATTGGCCAAGGTTGTTTTTTGCCTAATGACCGGAACGGCCAGATGACGCTGAGTCGGATCAGGCTGAGACCCGGTCGACACCGTTACGGAACGACGTTCCATCACCGCCTCAATCGCCTGAAAGGTACAGGCGGCAACACAGCTGCCGCACATGGTACAGCGGTCATGATGATATTCAATTTTAAAATTAAGATCGTTTGCGCTAATATCCTGAGTTCTTACTGTTTCCATCTCTGCACCTCCAATTCATTCGTAATAACGACGACTTCCCGCTCGTTGGGATAAACATCCAGTTCATGATTGCGATTGGGCAAAATCACATTCAAGCCGCATACTTCCGAAGAGATGGCGATGGTGGTATCATCACCGCCAACGACAACGGGACGCAGCTTTTTCGAATCACAGCAAGTCATCATATGATTGTTGGGCAGTAAAGCAATGACGGTATTGGGTCCATTGATTTCCAGATGCCCTAACGATTGACGCAATGTTGTGAGAACTTCCTTATCAGGCCGCTGCTCAATTTCATCAAAAGGCAACGGTGTAATCACATGCTTATAATATTTAATCGGCCATTTGAGTTGATGAAGCACATAGTGCAAGGTATATAAGAAGTTTTGCGAGTCGGATTCAAAGCCGATATAGCCGCGATGCAGCGACTTCTGATATTCTTTGTTTTTGGTGTAGAAGGTATTTTCGCCGTTAGCACATAGCGTATAGCCTTGCAGAAAGAAAGGATGCGCCGCATAGCGCACAATATCATAGTTGGTATTCTGACGGCACTGTACGACGACATTTTTAGCCATCAAATCACCATTATCATCCCAGAGTTTAAAGTAGGTCGCAATATCGCGCGGATCGCCAATTTCCTTCAAAGTAAGTACATCAGGCCAAAAGGAATAAACGTAGCCTTGCTCATCCTTTTCCAGCAGCTTACGCAGCGCCAAGCGGGTGTCCAGGAGCAAATCCTCCTTGACTTGCTGGGAAGCGTCACGATAATGTTCGGGATAATCATAATTGCGGAAAATATAATACGGCATTGCCTTGATGTCCAGTCCGCGTTTTTTACTGCCTTTTGGAATCCATTCGCTGACTTGCACAAAGTTATGGGTTTCCATATAATCTTCGACGAGTTTGGCCCCATACTGCGTACAGGCTAAGGATAACAACGGCTTATCTTTATATTTTTCGAATACCCCTGCTAAATCTTGCATCACCATTGCAAAGCCTGAATTATCATGGCCTTCCTGTTGAGGAAGCATGAGATGCAAAGCTTTTGAAGGATGAAACGGAACTTTACTTTTAATTGCGCCTATTCTGCACATTTTCTCTCCACCTCATATCAATAAATTAGTCATTTGAAAATTAAAAAACCCTGCGTAAGTACCGGAACCTTTTTCCAGGAACTCCGCAGAGCTGCTCAGGCTCACGGTGTATGTGTGCTACTATGCACAAATCTCTGCCAAGCTGCATGTTGCGCTTCATACAGATTGCCAGACATTTCCCTAGTTGTCTTCCATTAGCGGATATGCTAAGGCCGGCTCCGTAATTAAAATACATTTGTACGCCTACAAAGAACTGATTGTTAATGTACTTTTATTATAAGAACGAAAAGTTATACTGTCAATATGCATATTAAAAATTAATTTTTTCTGAAAACTACCTGATTTTGTTGAGTGCATGCCTTGTTTATGTTTTGTATTTTGTATATTTATGCAAAAATGGACATTGTGAACAAAAGTCCATAATTCACTCAAAGTGTTAATTTTGCCATATAATTCGCCTACTGACAGGGTACTCAAGCGAGCTAATTTCCTCCTACCGCCCCTTTCTATGTACTGAATTGTTTTTCGGTATACATACATAATTGCGGATGGCTTGCCGGCCTTTCATTCTGCCCCTGCCTAAAAAACTTTTGCACGTGAATTTTATCCCTTTTAGCTTTTCGGATTTAGATTGGCACGGGCCTGTATAAACTTCTTCCTTCTGACACATAATGGTAATACCTAGAGAAAACATTTTAGGAGTTGCACATGCTAGAAAACATTATTAAATTAAAAAAGCCGGAATTAAAGTTTTCCGTGCACAATCCGCAATCCATGTATGATATTGCCGTTCATGTTCGCTCCCTGGTTACAGACGCAAAATCGTCCGGGCAGGATGTGGTTGTGTTATGTATCGGCACCGACCGGTCCACCGGCGATTCACTCGGGCCTCTCATCGGCAGCAAACTTCATGCCCTCAGTTTGAATTCACACGTCTACGGTACCCTGGATGATCCGGTTCACGCAACTAACCTTGCCGATAAGATCAATCATATCCAGCTGAATTATCCCAATCCTTTTATCATTGCCATTGATGCCTGCCTGGGCCGCTTAGAGAATGTCGGCTGTGTTTCCCTGGGACGAGGCCCCGTAAAACCCGGCGCAGCCGTCAACAAAGACCTGCCTGCCGTAGGCGATGCCTATATTACCGGTATTGTCAATGTCGGCGGCTTTATGGAGCACTTAGTTTTGCAAAGTACCCGCCTGAATTTGGTCATGAAGATGGCTGATACCATTGCTCATGGAATTTCATTTGCTTTACGCACCATCCATTAAACAGCAGGCTCGCATCTCAATTCAATCGCATACAAACAATAAAACCGGGTCACCAGACCCGGTTTTACAATTATTTATAGACGTTCTAACTCTTCTAAAATTTCATCCGTACTCTTTCCCGATGCATTGATGATGGGTACGTGTACGACAATATCCTGCATATTCATAATATTGTTATCCGCACCGCTTACTACAATCGCATCCACTGATTCAATATTGGTACTATCTAAAGATACTACATCATAGCCTTCCGTTTCCAATAAATCAGCCAGCTTTGACAAGTTTTTCTCAATAGCAATGATCCCTTGCATAATACACCTCCTCCTCACTAGTCTTACCAAACTAAAACCAGTTTATTACAATTTTTCATGCAAATAGGAGGCCACTTGTTGAGCGGATAATCCGGCTGCATTAATTACCGCCGTTCCCCGGGCTACTTTGGCACGGTTAGCCGGATTGGCCACCAACCCGCTATAAATGACTGCTTCAACGGGACGTACGTTTTCGGCCATATCCACCACTTGATAACCACATTCATTTAAATGGGTTTTGATTTCATCCAGGCCTGTTTCAACCGAAACTAATCGCATAAAAAAAGCACCTCCTTAATTTTTATTGTTTGCAGAGGTGCCGTTTTCATGTCTGTTAAGTTTTGATGAAATGACCTTATTTTGATTCATTCAGCTTTCCGGTTGCCTGTTTTTATAAAATTCAGGTTCAAACCAACGGGAATACAAAATACAAAAAGGCCAATAAGTAAAAAGCACCACTGCAAACGCTGCAATGGTGCGCAATTTCCCCTTTAAGATGCACGCATGGCTTTAGGCCGATACGGCTCCATCCTGATATTTGGCCGCCTTTTTACCTTCCGGGTCAATCATATCACTCATACCTTTAAAGATTGCCCCTTCACCAATGATCAGCGAGTTGGCTTTAATATCCCCATACAGCTTGCCGCTGGCCATCAATTCCAGTCTGCCGCTTGCATGAACATTGCCGTTTACCACACCGGATATCAATACATTGCGCGCCGTAATCTTCGCTGAGACCTGCCCGCTTTCACCAATAATAATGTCCTGCTCTGAATCAATATCTCCCTCAAAGGCTCCGTCAATGCGAATGGTTCCCTTGGCTTTTACTGATCCTTTAATTTGCGTATCTCTGCCGAGAATGGTTTCTACTTCGCCAATAGTGGTCACGTTGGTTTTTTTGCTGCCAAACATCATTCATTCAACCTTCCTTTGTGGATATTTCTTCATTGATAGGTCTATATCACCAGGCTGTCCTTATAAAAAGCTTGCGGGATTGACTGCATTACCGTTAACCCGCACTTCGTAATGTACGTGTGGTCCGGTACTATAGCCTGTACTACCCATATAGGCGATAACATCCCCTTTTTTTACATAGGCACCTACATCCACTAAGTTACTGGAATTATGTCCGTAAACGGTTGCAATCCCGTTGCCATGATCAATTCTAATCATCTTGCCATAGCCACCGTTCCAGCCGCTTTCAACCACTTCGCCGTCGGCAGTTGCGACAATCGGAGTCCCGTAGCTATTGGCAATATCAAGACCAGGATGCCAGTCTCTCCCCCAGCCGATCGGAGATTGCCGCCAGCCAAATCTTGACGTTACATCACCCTGAGCCGGCCAAATGGATGGCGTTATGGCTTGCTGAGCCTGAATAGCCACCAATTCTGCCTTGAGCTCGCTCAGATTCTCTTCTTTCGCTTTGGCAGTAGCCTTCATTTGTTGTACTAAAGCCGTCAGTTCCTGAACGGTAGGCTTAGCGACAGGGCCGCCTTGCCCCTGATTGGCGGGAGAAGGACGCTCAATGCCTGAGCGGGAAGTTCCGGTAGCCTGCTCATTTTTAACAATCCCACGCAACTCCGCCTCCAGCTTATTCAACCGGTTGAGCTCTTCCTGCAGAACCGCTGTATCCTGAACCAGCTGTTCGAGCTGCGCTTGCTGACTGCCGTTATTAAGACGATATTGTTCTAATTCTACTTTTTCTGCTTGAGCAACCTTAAGTTTCATATTAAAGTTTACATAACTCCCACCTAATAAAAGGGCCCCTGCACACAATATGGCGATACCACACTTAATGACTTTGTCATTCATGCTAAAGCTGCGAATCAGCTTGCCTTGATGCGGTACGATCATAATCGTATACTCTTGCTTGTCCGGTTTTGGCTTTTTTTCGATCAACCCGAACCCTCCTTAGGCGTACGTGGTACTACATGTGTCATTTTCTTCCTAAATTGTGAAATTCCTGCTCATCAGCTAACTTTTTTTTCACAAGCTTGGGCCAACGCTTGTTTCTCCTCTTCGGTTAAATAGTAGCTGGACTGGCCGGCTACAACCGGTTTCCCGTAGGAACGGGATTCATTGCGGCCAAAAATGCTGGAAATGACCACTCCGTTATTGTTGGCATCCAATAAGGCAATCGCAAAACTCAAATCGCTGCCTGTGTCCTCAAACGCATTAAACCGTACTACCCCCAGCTTCTGGATACATGATTTTGAAATTTGATCAATGCGCTGATACTCACTGGATAACCGCTCTACTTGACCGACGACTTGCCGGACTTCGTCAATATGAGCCATCAGCAGTTTTTCCAGATTCGCGCCCTCAGCGCCCTGCATCATCTTGCGGTAGCGTTTATTCATGTTGGCTAATTTCATATTAATACTGATAAATACAATGAGTGCAAGCAGGATAAGAACCGTCATTCCCAGCAGCATATACGATAAATGATTCATAATGAATGCCGATAGAAATGAAAAGTCAATTGTCATATTCATCTTCATCAAACCCCTTACTTATGATTGTTACAATGGCCAGAGTGCTGTAATGATGACCGCTGCCGGAATAGCCGGCAATAAATTGGCGACTTTGATTTTTTTCACTTCCAGCATGAGCAGGCTGATCCCGATAATGAGAACACCGCCTACAGCGGTTAGCTCGGTGATAATAGATCCGGTCAGCAGGGTACTGAATGCTCCGGCCAGAGCGGTAATCGAGCCCTGATAGATCAGCACGGAAATACTGGACAAAGCCACACCAATCCCTAAGGTAGATGCAAAAACGATTGCCGAAATGCCATCCAGCATCGATTTCGCATATAAGGTACTGGCATCTCCGGTCAGACCGTCCTGGATGGAACCAACAACCGCCATAGCCCCAATGCAATAAACTAGGCTGGCGGTTACAAAACCTTCCCCCACATTGCCATATTGGTTTCCTAGTTTGGCTGTCAGCCAATTGCCCAGTTTGTTCAGCCAGGCATCAATATTCAGCGCTTCACCAAGCACAGCCCCTACAACAATACTGAGAATAACAATTAATATATTTTGTGTCTTAAATGCCATTTGTAAACCAATAATACCCACTGCTAATCCTAACCCCTGCATAATGGTTTGCTGATATCTTTCCGGCATTCCGCGCTTCAGCAAAAGCCCCACCGCTGCTCCGGTGATGACGGCTGCTGCATTAACCAGTGTTCCCTTCATGATTTCCATTCCTTTCAGCAATGGCCTTGATTGCTTGAATTGCCGCAGCAATCTCGGCTGTTTGATTAAAATAGCCTGGACTAAAGCGTACTGTCCCGCTCGCCAGAGTGCCAATCGTCCGATGAGCCCAGGATGAACAATGCAGTCCTCCCCGGCAGGCAATGCCAAACTCTGCATCCAGTTCGTAGGCAATCCGATTACTATCCAGCTGTCCAATGTTAAAAGATACGACAGCTGTACGCTTATCCGGTTCGATTGGTCCATACAACCTGACACCCGGTATCTCTGCTAAGCCCGCAATCAGTTGAGCGGCAAACTGGATTTCCTTTTTCCTGATGACATCCCGGCCGGTTGTACGGATAAACTCCAGCCCGGCCAACAAGCCGGCAATCCCCGGAGTGTTTAGTGTCCCGCTTTCCAGGCGATCAGGCAAAAAATCAGGCTGAAGCTCCGACTCGGATAGACTGCCTGTTCCACCATAACGCAGCGGCTTCAATTGGATATCCTCCTGAATATATAACCCACCGGTACCTTGCGGTCCGAGCAGACCCTTATGACCACTAAAGGCTAATAAGCCAATCTGCATTTCATGGACATCAATGGCTTCTACGCCGGCTGTTTGAGCGGCATCGACAATAAAGGCCGCTTGTGCCTTCCGGGCGATCTGACCAATTTCATAGAGTGGCATGATGGTTCCGGTAACATTGGATGCATGACTCAAAACAATGGCTTTAGTGCCCTTTCCAACGGCCTGTTCAATCGCGTTCGGATCAATCCATCCCTGCCGGTCAGCCTGAACCCGAACCACCTTGACACCAAGCGTCTCCAAATAGGCCAGCGGACGAGCCACTGCATGATGCTCCATGGAGGTCGTGACAACACAGTCACCCGGTTTTATGAACCCAAAGAGCGCTGTATTCAAGGCATCGGTTGCATTATGAGTAAAGATCACCTGAGCAGAATTGCTGATTCCAAACAGGTTGGCCAACGCTTCCCTTGTTTCGAAAATAAGGTTAGCCGCATTGCGGGAGCCTGTCGATAAGCCGCGCCCGGGATTTCCGCCAACCGACCGCAGGCAGGCATCAACCGCTTGATACACGGCTTCCGGCTTAGGCCAGGTTGTTGCTGCATTATCCAGATAAATCACTGTCATAGATTTCGCCCCGCTTTTCGCAATGTTTTTCTTAGTATTCCTCTAAAATCATTTGCGCAAGCGGAAAAGGGGCCAATGCACGATGTAAAATTCCATGCACATGAGCAATTAAAATTCCATAATTGACAATAGGAATTTCTTGTTCTCTTGCCCCGGCCAGGCGGGAAAGCACTTCACGCCGATTGAGCATGCACGAACCACAGTGAACGATGAGCTGATAAGTACTTACATCACGGGGAAAGGTGCCGCCCGAGACCCATTCGAAAACCAGCTCTCCCCCAACAAACTGCCTAAGCCAGCGGGGAATTTTCACCTTGCCAATATCATCCGCCTGACGATGATGGGTACAGCCTTCGGCAATCAGCACTTTGTCACCCGGCTTTAAGGTATCAATCGCCTTTACTCCCTTAACAAAGGTTTCCAAGTCGCCTTTATGCCGGGCAAACAAGATCGAAAAAGAGGTCAATAACACTTCCGGCGGCGTATCGGCCGCAACTTTTAAAAATTCCTGAGAGTCTGTAACGACAAGTTTAGGCGGCTGCTGCATATTCTGCAGGGCTTCTTTTAATTCTCTTTCTTTTACAACCACACAAGTGGCATCATGATCTAAAATATCCCGGATGGTCTGTACTTGTGGCAGGATCAGCCGCCCTTTAGGAGCCGCCAGATCAATCGGGACCACTAATACAACTGTTTCCCCGGGATTAAGCAAATCACCAATGACCGGAATACTCTCCCAGTTTTCTGGTGCCTGTTGAATGATTTGGGTTTTTAAGACCTCAATACCTTCACCGCTGGCTGCACTGGTTGGCCAAAACGGAATATTCAACCGGTCACTCCAGCTTTGCATGCTTTCCTGGCTTGGCAACATCAAGTCGGCTTTATTTGCGACTCCCAGAACCGCCAGTTGTTTCTGCTTGCATTCGGCTACAATGCGCTCTTCATAGACCGATAGATCGCCGGTTGCATCCACAACCAGCAGCACCAAATCCGCTTTATTCAACACCTGCATGGTTTTTTCGACCCGCAGGGCACCCAGTTCGCCTTCATCATCAATGCCCGCCGTATCAATGATCATGACCGGCCCGATGGGCAGTATTTCCATCGCTTTATAAACCGGATCGGTCGTGGTTCCCGGAACAGGAGATACCACGGCAAGATCTTGATGGGTCAGTGCATTGATTAAACTTGATTTGCCGGCATTACGCCGGCCAAAGATGGCAATATGCAACCGATTGCCTTTTGGGGTATCTTGCATGCTTCCCGCCTCCTATTGGCACCTTCATCCTCTGCCTGTGATACCCGGTTTGGTTAACGCCTGAGGATTGAGGATTTCGGTTAATTGTTCTTCCTCGATAACATGCAGGTTTTTTGCTGTTTCATATACGCTTTGACCAGTCTGCAACGCCTGGCGGGCCACAGTGGTCGCTTGGTCATAGCCAAGATGCGGCACTAACGCCGTTACGGTGACCATACTTTTCGTTAACGCGGTCTGGCAGCCGACTTGATTGGCCTCAATGCCTTGAATACAGCGTTCGACAAACATTTCAATCCCATGGGTCAATAATTCAATACTTGACAATAAATGATGGGCAATCAGCGGCAAAAAGGCATTTAACTCGAGCTGGCCTGATTGCGCAGCCATCGTAATAGCCACATCCGAAGCCATGACATGAAAAGCTACCTGATTGATCGCTTCCGGAATGATTGGATTGACTTTGCCCGGCATAATGGAGGAACCGGCCTGACGTTCGGGCAGCCGAAGCTCAGCCAAGCCTCCATAAGGTCCCGAGGATAACAATCTCAAATCATGCGCTATTTTCCCCAAGTTGACTGCCAAAGCTTTCAATAATCCCGACACTTCCACATAGACATCGGCGTTCTGGGTTGCATCGATCATATTCTCAGCTCGCGCTAAGCCAAGCCGGGTGTATTGTTTGATTTGATCATTCACCCGATAAATGTATTTTTTAGGAGCATTCAAACCGGTCCCAACGGCTGTTCCCCCTAGATTGATCTGTCTGAGCCGCTCTTCCACTTTATAAAGCCGCCAGCGATCACGGCTGATAGCTTGGGCATAGGCACTAAACTCCTGCCCAAGGGTTATGGGAACCGCATCCTGCAATTGAGTCCGCCCGATTTTCACGACACCGGCAAATTGACTTTCTTTCTCCTGCAAGGCCTGCTGCAGCTTTGCACAAGCTTGACTTAAATCCTGCAATAACCAGATCGCCGCGATCTTCAAGGCGGTCGGATACGTATCGTTGGTCGATTGATGGAGATTGACATGATTCAACGGATGCACCAGGGTATACTCGCCTAAGCATCCGCCTAACAGTTCGATTGCGCGATTGGCTAGAACTTCATTCACATTCATATTAGTGGATGTGCCTGCCCCGCCTTGGAGTGCATCGACTACAAATTGTTCCTGCCATTGACCGTCCATCACTTCGTCAGCCGCCGCACAAATAGCCCGGCTGACCTCAGCCGAAATAAAGCCAAGCTCACCATTTACGGCAGCGGCTGCTTTTTTCACACAGGCCAGCGCCCGAATCAATTGAGGATGAACCGCATAGCCGGACAGCGGAAAGTTTTCCACTGCCCTCACGGTATGTATTCCATAGTATACATGTTTTGGAACTTGGTATTCCCCCAACAAGTCTTTTTCAGTCCTCATCCGCACACCCACCCCATCCTCCATGTTTCACGTGAAACAAATCAGACGACAATATTCGCTCTGGCTTTTAACGGCTGTGGCTTTTGCGACTCGGTTAAGACCTCAATAATCCGATCGAGATCATCGGCCGTATAAAATTCAATTTCAATCTTACTTTTTAATTTACCCGGTTTAATTTTCACCTGGGTGCCCAGCGCTAGTTTCAGACGATCCTCAGCCTCCACAACAAAAATTTCGCGAGGCGCCTGTTCGGAAGGATCCTTCACCGTTCTAGGGGCCGTGGCTAAACGCTTGACAAGCGTCTCGGCATCACGGGCGGACAAATCTTCTGCAATGATGATCTCAGCCGCTTCCAATTGCAATGCCTCTTGCTCCAGGGAAAGAATCGGTCTGGCCTGCCCCATCGATAATGTTCCACGTGAAACATAATCTTGCACCAACGGAGGCAAGTTGAGTAACCGCACAAAATTGGCAATATGGGAACGGCTGCGGCCAATCTTACGGGAAACCTCTTCCTGGGTTAACCCGAATTCCTCCATCAACCGTTTATAGGCTAGCGCTTCCTCAATGGCATTCAAGTCTTGGCGCTGAAGGTTTTCAATCAAGGCAATCTCGGTCATTTCACCGTCCGTATAATCCCGGACCACAGCCGGAATAGTCGCCAGGCCGGCTTGCTGAGATGCACGCCAGCGTCTCTCGCCGGCAACAAGTTCATAGCCATTCAATATTTTCCGTACAACAATGGGTTGGAGAACGCCATATTGCTTGATGGATGAACTGAGTTCAATTAACGCCTCGTCATCAAAAACACGCCGGGGTTGAAACTTATTCGGTATAATATCTTTAATGCTAATGACATTTACTGGATCATCTTCCTGAACCGAAGTTGTCGGAATCAGAGCATCCAGGCCTCGTCCTAATCCACGCAGTTGTTTATTCATCACCAATCACCTCTCGTGCTAATTCAAAGTAGACTTCCGCCCCCTTGGACTTGGGATCATAGATAATGACCGGTTGGCCATGACTGGGAGCTTCGCTCAAGCGGACATTCCGGGGAATAATGGTTTGATAAACTTTTTGACGGAAATGGTTTTTCACTTCATCGACCACTTGAATGGATAAATTAGTCCGGGCATCAAACATGGTCAACACAACCCCTTCCAGCGTCAAAATGGGATTGAGATTTTTTTGCACCAAAGATACCGTTTTCATCAACTGAGATAAGCCTTCTAATGCATAAAATTCGCACTGAATGGGGACTAGCACCGAATTTGCGGCCGTTAAGGAATTAATGGTCAACAAGCCCAGAGAAGGCGGACAATCGATCAAGATATAGTCGTAATCGTATTTGACCCGGTCC
The DNA here is from genome assembly GCA_946407015.1 of uncultured Selenomonadales bacterium. Lineage (GTDB taxonomy): Bacteria > Bacillota > Negativicutes > DSM-1736 > Dendrosporobacteraceae > CAMJML01. Next base: position 94,272 of record CAMJML010000006.1, read on the forward strand.
AAGGCCCGTTTAAGTTTAGTTTCCCGTGACATAATCGAAACCAGTTCAATTTCTGCCCCAGCCAGTTGAATAGTAGCCGGTAATAATTTTAAATTTTCGATTTGAGTTTGTACAGCCAGCGATTGAATGGGGATATCATTGACCAGAGCATCATAAACACAACGTTGCATTTCAGACTTATTGAATCCAAAACCACTGGTTGCATTACCTTGAGGGTCTATATCAATTAACAAAACCTTTTTCCCTAGTTCAGCGATACATGCGCTTAAATTTACGGAAGTCGTAGTTTTGCCTACACCGCCCTTCTGATTGGCAATCGCAATAACCTTTACCAATATGTTCACCTCATTTAAAAACTTGCTAGATTACATCATTCCACACCCTGGCAAAATATCCTGCCAAAAATACACAATCCGGCAGCCATATCGATACAAGAAATAAAACATTTGTTAACATAACACATATTTAGTAATATTCTTGACTAATGTTACCAAATATGATAGGGTACTAAGAAAACTCTCCTTCCACGAATGATTTCCTGGTCGCGAAATGATAGGGCATTTGCCCATTTCCCATAGCGGAAACCCCAATAATCACCTTTTATAAATCGTTTGAACATGATAGACTAAGGAGGTATCTTAATGCCGGTATTTAATGCTTCATTGACCACCATTGATGAAAAGGAAACCCGGCGCTATGCCGGTCTCATGAAAGCCGCCGATTTCCCGCAACACTTGATTCAAGATGCCTGCGACGAAGCACGAATGCTGGTGCAGCCCAAAGGAATCTGGCAGCTCTATGACTATAATCAGGAAGCACGCCGTATTGAGGCCCCCTTCCCTTATCTGTTGACCGGAGCAAAAATTATTGCTTATTTAAAGGAAGCCAAAAAAACAGCCGTACTTGCAGTCACCATCGGCGAAGCTCTGGAGAACAGTATCAGTGAGCATTTTGCCAAGGGGAATTATACCTACGCACTGCTCCTGGACGCAGCCGGTACCACAGCCGTCGAAATGGCTGCCGATCAACTCTCGAAAGCCGTTGAGCAGCAAGCCAACAAAATGGGCTTTACCACATTAGCCCGCTTTAGTCCCGGCTACGGGGACTGGGAAATTACCGAACAGCCCCAGGTGTTAAAACTGGCAGCCGGACAGACAGTGGGCATTGAGGTTACCGATAGCTGTATGCTGTTGCCGCGAAAATCGGTAACGGCTGTCATCGGCTTTATCCCATTCCGTAAATCGGCCTCCTGTAAAGAAGTCCGTTGTACTGGTTGTACGCAACAAAATTGCTTGGCAAGAAAGGATGAACCTATATGATACATATATTTGACGGTGCAATGGGAACCATGCTGCAGCAAGCAGGTTTACAACCAGGCCAATGCCCCGAACAATGGAATATCGATCATGCTGAAGTCATTACCGGTATTCATCAGCAATACATTCACCATGGCGCTACCATTATTGAAACCAATACCTTCGGCGCCAATCGGATCAAGCTGGAGCATTACGGCCTGTCAGAACGTGTTGCCGAACTCAATCATGCAGCCGTGAAGGCCGCTAGAGCAGCAGCCGGAACGACTGTGCAAGTAGCCGGATCGGTCGGTCCGACGGGTAAATTTATCGCCCCCCTAGGCGAACTTAGCTTTGATCAGGCTTATGAGGTATTTTTAGAGCAAATCACCGCTCTGGATCAAGCCGGGGTCGACATGATTTTAATTGAAACCATTATTGATATTCAAGAAATGCGTGCCGCTCTGCTGGCGGCTAAAGCGGCCACACAAAAGCCGGTCATTTGCCAGCTTTCTTTTGGTTCGGACGGCCGAACGGTTACCGGCACCGATCCGGAAACAGCCGCTATTATTTTAGAAGCCATGGGCGCTGATGTCATTGGCGTCAACTGCTCACTAGGACCGGCCCAGCTTCTGCCCATTGTTGAGATTCTGGCCAAATCCTGCCATTGTCCCATCAGCGTTCAACCCAATGCCGGTATGCCAGAACTCGTTCACGGCGAAACTGTTTTTCCGATGAGTCCTGCCGAATTTGGCGGCTGGATTCCGAAGCTGGTGGCTGCAGGGGTTAGCTACATCGGTGGCTGCTGCGGTACCACTCCTTTACATATTCAAGCTATCCGCACCGCTTTACCGGACTGCCCACCGTCTGAAAGACCGGCCCCGGTAAAAGCGCTAGCTTTGACCAGCCGGAGCAAAACCGTTTATATTTCAGCCAGCTTGCCAACAGTCATGATTGGTGAGCGTATTAATCCGACCGGCCGCAAACAATTGGCCGCCGACATCAAAGCCGGACAATTCCTGTCTGTAAAAAAAGAAGCCATCGAGCAAGTACGGTCCGGGGCAGCTGTTCTGGATGTCAACATGGGTGTCCCGGGCGTCAACCAGGCCACTGCCATGCAGAAAGCTATTGAAGAATTATCCATGCTGGTGGATGTTCCTCTCGCCATTGATACCAGTGATGCCGCCGCTCTAGAAGCCGGATTAAAAGCTTATCCGGGCCGGGCTTTGATCAATTCGGTCAGTGCCGAACCCGAACGCCTGGAACAATTTTTACCACTGGCCAAAAAATACGGTGCCGCCATTCTGTGCCTTCCGATCTCCCCGGCGGGTGTTCCAAAAACAGCCGTTGAACGGGTTGCTATCATCCAGCAAATCGTCGAGACAGCCAAGCTGGCCGGATTAAAGGATACCGACTTTTTACTGGATGCCCTGGTCATGACCGTTGCGGCTGATCAAGAAGCTGCCGATCAAACCCTGTCTACGTTGCGCTTATACCGTAGACATTTTGGATATCCGGCCACCATGGGCCTTAGCAATATCTCCTATGGTCTTCCGAACCGGCAGCTCATGAACAGTACCTTTTGTGCCATGAGCTTGGCATCAGGCCTTGATGCACCGATTTTAAACCCTTACGATCAAGCGATGCAAGAAACACTAGCCGCAGCCGCAGCCCTACTGGGCCATGACCCCAACGGCCGCCACTACAGCCAGAACTATGCAGCTCAACCTGTTAATCAGCCGGCTGCAATTCCTAGCGATGATATTCTGGCACTGACCCGCCAGGCCGTTGTCAATGGGGAAAAAGAAGGCGTTACACCGCTTGTCCGAAAAGCCCTAGAGCAAGGCTATTCTCCTGTTGAGCTGACCGAGCAGACCTTAACGGCGGCGATGAATGAAGTAGGCACAGCCTTCGGTGCCGGCCGCTGCTTTTTACCCCAGGTTTTGCTGTCGGCTGAAACCATGCGGGCGGCATTTACAACCATCAAGGAAATTCTCCCCTCCCAGGATATCCAAAGCAATGGCACCGTTGTTTTGGCTACCGTTAAAGGCGACATTCATGATCTAGGGAAAAATATTGTCAGTGCGTTGCTGGAGAACAACGGCTTTACCGTCATTGATCTAGGCAAAGACGTAAGCCACAGCGACATTGTCGCCGCAGCCATCCAGCATAATGCCGATATTGTCGGTCTCTGCGCCTTGATGACCACCACTATGCCGCAAATTGATATTGTGATTGAAGCCTTAAAAACGGCCGGTCATCAAGCGAAAACCATTGTGGGTGGAGCCGTGCTTACCGCTGAGTATGCTGAGCAAGCCGGTGCAAATGCCTATGCCCGCGACGGTGTAGCCGCAGTCAATCTGGCCAAAGAACTGATGAAACAATAACTCCTTCCTGCACGACCGGAAAAAAAAGAGCGGGTGGCCCTGGCAGCTTAAAGGAAAGCTAACCGGACTATCCGCTCTTTATTACAAGTACAAGATCTAGCCTATTCAATATAGAAACCGCACCGGAAAACCGGTGCGGTTGTTTATTTTCGCTTCGGAATCTGCAACTTTACTGTAATAAAATCATCATTTTGCTCTTGATCGACTTGAACGTTCAGACCGGTTTTTTTCATTTCCCCTACTACATTATTAATCGTATTAAGGAAAATGCGCACATCACGGATAATCCGAACGACATTCTGGCGTGGTGCCTTTTTTTCCATTTCCCGGGAAATATCGTCAAGAACTTCCTGAATCAGCGCTTCTGTTTCCCGTACATTTAGATCTTTTTGTCGAACGGTCTCCAAAATTTCCATTTGAATTTTATCATCATCTATTTTTAACAATGCCCGTGCGTGACGCTCTGTTAAATGATCCTGTGCCAAAATGCTCCGTACCTCAGGAGGCAGTTTTAGCAATCTCAGCTTATTGGCAATCGTTGATTGCTTCTTGCCCATTCTCCGGGCCAATTCGTCCTGAGTAAAGCCAAAATTCGCGATAAGCTGTTGAAAGCCTTCGGCTTCTTCAAGATAATGCAAGTCCTCACGCTGCAAGTTTTCAATCATGGCCAATTCGGCCATTTCTTTGTCGGCCAGCTCTTTGATAATCGCCGGCACATCCACCAGTCCAGCCAGCTTGGATGCTCTTAACCGGCGCTCACCGGCAACCAGCTCATAACCGGCATCCGTCCGCCGCACTAATAACGGCTGAATGACACCAAACTCTTTAATGGAATCCGCTAAATCCTGCAAAGCATCATCATTAAAAGTTTTCCGCGGCTGAAAAGGATTTGGTACTATGTCATCAATCTTCAAGCATTGAACATCATTGGTATGGTACATGTCCTGGACAGGCTGTTCTTCAACAGCCGCTTCGATTATGCTATGTTCAGCCGGATTTAGCGTTTCGGGTTTTTCTGTGGCTATCCCAAAAAATCTGGCTAAATTCTTCATTCGTACACCGCCCTACACCTTAATAGAAAAATAATTCGGCACAACTTTCATAAAATCCTCTAATTTTTGCCAATTTAGAGCGGCTTTTTTTCCGGTTGGCCTGGTTTTCGCGGGTAAGTCGACGGAGTAGTACGGACTTTTTTGATATAAACGACCGCTCTGATATCCTCTAAACCGGGAAGCTTCACTGGCCGGACCTGAGCCACTTCGCCCCCCAGCACCTGAATGGCCCGTCCGGCTTCCTCCACTTCCTGCTGAAACTGAGCTCCTTTTAGGGCAATAAAGTACCCTCCGGGTTTGACAAAAGGAATGCACAGCTCCGCCAGGACATTTAACCTGGCGACCGCCCGGGAAACCGCAACATCATATTGCTCGCGAAACTGCTTGTTTCTAGCGCCTTCTTCAGCCCGGCTATGAATCACGTCAACCTGCTTCAAAGACAAAGAATCAGCCACATGCCGTAAGAAATTCACCCGCTTATTCAGAGAATCCAATAACGTGAGCTTTAAATCCGCATGCATAATTTTGAGCGGTAATCCGGGAAAGCCGGCTCCTGTACCAACATCAATCACCCTGCAGCCTGCCGGAAATACTTCGGGCTGATAACAGGACAAGGAGTCAATCATATGCTTGACAGCAACTTCCTCCGGGTCGGTAATGGCCGTCAGATTCATTTTCTGATTCCACTCTACCAGCAGCGTATAATAAATCTGAAATGCAGCAATCTGCTCTTCCGATAATATCAGTGCGAATTGCCCGGCCGACTGCCGTAATGCGTCAGAAAAGCTCATCCTTCTGCCTCCTTCCGGCGCTCTTGCTCCAGAAAAATCATCAGGATGGAGATGTCTGCCGGTGAAACACCCGAAATCCGAGCCGCCTGGCCAATCGAAAGCGGCCGGATCTGATCCAGCTTTTGTTTGGCTTCACGGGATAGGCCGTGAATTTGCGAATAATCCAGGCCACTAGGCAATAATTTGTTTTCCAGCTTAGCGGCACGTTCCACTTGCTCAATTTGCTTCTTGATATACCCCTCATACTTAACGGCAATTTCCACTTGCAGCCGGACTGCCGGCGCAATCTGGGGCAAATCAAAGTGCTGCTGCAGCCCTTCATACTCAATCTCGGTACGGCGCAGCAAATCATACAAAGAAGTTCCTGTCCGCAGCTCAGCCGAACCTAAGGCAGCCAGCTTGGCTTGTGCTTCCACAGTCGGTGTCACCATGGTATTCCGCAATAACTCCAACGTGTCCTCAATGGCTTGCTGTTTGGCGCTAAAACGCCGATAACGTTCATCATTGACTAAACCAATCGCCCGTCCTTTTTCAGTCAAACGCAAATCGGCATTATCCTGACGTAAGATAAGCCGGTACTCTGCACGGGAGGTCATCATGCGATAAGGCTCACTGGTTCCCTTGGTGACCAAATCATCAATCAAAACCCCGATATAAGCATCTGCACGGGTCAAAATAAACGGTTCCTTGCCTTGAATGAGCAACGCTGCATTAATACCGGCCATCAACCCCTGCGCTGCAGCCTCCTCATAACCGGAAGTGCCATTGGCCTGACCGGCGGAAAAGAGTCCTGGAATCGCTTTAAATTCCAGCGTCGGCTTAAGCTGGGTCGGGTCAACGCAGTCATATTCAATGGCATAACCTGGGCGCATAATCTCGACATTTTCCAAGCCCGGAATGGTTCTCAGAAAGGCCAGCTGCACATCAATCGGCAAACTGGTCGACATGCCCTGCACATACATTTCGGTTGTATGAATTCCTTCTGGCTCAACAAAAAGCTGGTGAGAGGTCTTATCTGCAAACCGGACTACTTTATCTTCGATCGAAGGACAATAACGCGGGCCGGTTCCTTCAATAATGCCTGTATACATCGGCGCCCGGTGCAAATTGTCCCGAATGATTTTATGCGTCTCTTCATTGGTATAAGTCAACCAGCACGGAGTTTGCTCTCTGGTTTCGATGGTGCTGAGAAAAGAAAAATTATGAGTCTGATCATCGCCGGGCTGAATAGACATTTTGGAAACGTCCACCGTCCGGCTGTCCACACGGGCCGGCGTACCGGTCTTAAACCGCATGAGCTGAACCCCCAGCTGCTTTAAGCCCTCTGACAGTTTTTCAGCTGAGCGCTGCCCGTTCGGTCCACCGGTATAAGTCATTTCACCAAGAATAATTTTACCGCGTAAGTAGGTTCCCGAAGCAAGGATAACAGCCCGGCAATCATAAACCTCGCCCGTTTCAATCAAAACACCGGTCACTGCACCCTCTTCCACAAAAATCTGATCGACCAAGAGTTGCTTGACCGTCAAGTTAGGCTGCTTTTCCACCGTTTCTTTCATCATCATTTGATAGAATTTTTTATCAGCCTGAGCACGCAAAGCGTGCACAGCCGGACCTTTTCCGGTATTAAGCATCCGCATTTGAATACAGGTTTTATCGGTATTAATGCCCATTTCCCCACCCAGGGCGTCAATTTCCCGTACCAAGTGTCCCTTGGCCGGACCACCTACAGCCGGATTACAGGGCATCAGTGCAATATTATCCATATTTAACGTAGCCAGCAGGGTATTGCATCCCATTCTGGCTGCCGCCAACGCGGCTTCACAGCCGGCATGACCGGCGCCAATGACCACTACATCAAAGCTTCCTGCCTTAAACAATCTATCATCCCTACTTTCCAATACAAAACTGGGTAAAAATCTGATCAATAATATCTTCGCCAACCGTATCGCCGGTCACTTCACCAAGCTTGTCCCAAGCTGCGCGAAGGTCAACCACCATACAATCGGGCGGCATATTGAGCGCAATCGTATTCAAGACCTCCTGCAGATGTTGATTCGCCTGCCTGAGTAAATTGGCTTGCCGGACATTATTCACATAGGTACCTTCCCGCTGCTGAATATTGCCGCCATAAACCAATTGAACAATCAGCTGCTCCAGCTCTTCCAGCCCCGTCCCTTCCAGCACGGACAACTTAATAACCGGTTTTCCCGGCAGCATGGCTGTCAGCCTCTGCTCATCAAGAGCAGCCGGCAAATCGCTTTTATTAATCAGTAAAACAACCGGCCGGTCCTTCAGCAAACCTAACAATTCGGTATCCTGGCCGGTCAGCGGCAAAGAGGCATCGAGCATCAACAAAATCAAATCAGCGCGACTCATCCACTCTTTGGCCCGTTCAACGCCGATCTTTTCAACCAGATCATCGGTTTCACGGATTCCGGCCGTATCAATAATTTTTAACGGCACTCCGCCAATATTGACAAACTCCTCAATAATATCCCGGGTGGTACCGGGAATATCGGTCACAATCGCCCGTTTTTCTTTTACCAGCGCATTCAGCAAGCTGGATTTACCCACATTGGGTTTGCCGATAATTACGGTTTCCAAACCGTCACGCAGGATGCGTCCGGTATTGGCTGTCGCCAGAAGCTGGTCAATCTTTTGAATCGTAGCCTCGGTTTGCCGGGCCACTTCCTGTGCCGCCAGTTCTTCGATATCCTCCTCGGGAAAATCAATGGCCGCTTCTAGATGAGCAATCATACTCAGGACAGTATGCCGCAGCTCACGGATTTTTTCGGTAAACTGACCGGATAAATGCCCGACGGCCAGCTTTAGCGAAGCATCGGTTTTCGCCCGAATGACATCAATAACGGCCTCAGCCTGGGTAAGATCAAGGCGTCCGTTCAAAAAGGCCCGTTTGGTGAATTCGCCTGGTTCGGCCAGACGGGCACCGGCAGACAGGGTAAGCCCCAAAATATTGCGCAGCGGTACAGGTCCGCCATGACAATGAATTTCAACCACATCCTCACAGGTGTAAGAATGGGGTGCCCTCATAATAAGCAGTAAGGCTTCATCAATGATCCGCTGCTCGCCGGGATCGATGACATGCCCATAAACGGCTTTATGAGACTCGATACTCTCTATTGCTTTACCATTCTTACTCCGGAACAGCTTGACTGCAATGGATATGGCATTCCTCCCGCTCAGGCGGATAATCCCAATTCCACCTTCACCGACAGCTGTTGCAACAGCACTAATGGTATCTTCCTGAATCACTTGTTTAGCCCTCCAAATTTGCTATTCTGCTGTTCTTAGAGCAAATCCGCTTGCTTAAAACAGCAATGACCGCTAATACTGCAATAAAACCCAGTAATATCATTACTGGGTTTTAGCATGTGCAAAATACTACCTTTTTAATGCAATCACAACTTTACGATAAGGCTCTTCACCCTCACTATAGGTTGCGATGCGTTTATCATCTTGCAGCGCCATATGGATAATCTTCCGTTCATGGCGGCTCATAGGCTCCAACACAACCCTTTCACCGCGGCGTTTCACTTTGTCAGCCAGGCGCTCAGCCAGACGATATAAGGTTTCTTCCCGGCGTTTCCGGTAGTCCTCTACATCCACAACAATCTTGACCCGCTCGTCTTCCACATCGCGGTTGGCAGCCAGATTGGTCAGGTATTGCAAAGCATCCAAGGTTTGACCGTGTTTTCCGATCAGAATTCCCAAGTCCCGGCCACGCAGATTAAAAATAATCCCCTCTTCGCCGGTCATTTTCTCAATCATAACATCTAACTGCATTGCCGTAAAAATATTTTGTAAAAAATCCTTTGCCACAGCCACTGCATCTACTTTTTTCAAGGTAACCCGTACTTTGGCCGGTTTATTGCCGATTAGACCGAATAGTCCCTTGCTCGGAGTTTCCAGAATCTCTATTTCAACCCGTTTTTCATCCACGCCGAGTTCTGTTAATGCTAATGAAACTGCTTCCTCAACTGTTTTCCCAATCTTTTCTACAGCAGACATCGTGTTAAGCAGCCTCCCCTTGTGGTTGTTGTTGGCGATACATCCACCATTGTTGCAGAATTTGAACAACATTGCTTACCACCCAGTACAATACCAGGCCGGCCGGGAAAGTAATACTGATATAACCAATAAATAACGGCATGAAAACCATCATCATCTTGGTTTGCTGCGTGACTTCAGTCGTCGTTTGTTTTTGCTGAATATAAGTCGTCAGTGCCGATAAAACCGGCAATATGTAGGTATGATCCGCTTTAGCCAAATCGGTGATCCATAAAAACTGCGGCGGCGGATTCAAATAAGTGTAATCACGGATGGCATAAAAAATACCAATTAAGATCGGCATTTGCACGATCAGCGGCAAACAGCCGGCCAAAGGATTCACTCCGGTTTCTTTATACATCGCCGTCATTTCTTTTTGCAATTTTTCCGGATTATCTTTATATTTTTCCTGCATTTCCTTCATTTTAGGCTGTAGTTCCTGCATGGCCTTCATGGATTTGACTTGCTTAACAGTCAGTGGATAAAGCAGCATTTTAATGACAATAGTCAACAGAATAATAGCAACTCCATAGTTTGCCAAGCCAATGTTAGCCGTAACATTATAAAAGAACGTTAAAATTGCCTGCAGGTAACCGATAAATGTATCAAACAAAGTCCCACATCCTTATCTAATTGGAATATCATTGTACAAACTCATGCCAGCCCCGGTATTCGAGCGGACAATAAAAACGAAACCATCTATTAAATAGGATCATAACCGCCAGGATGAAACGGATGACAGCGTAAAATCCGCCGTATCGCCAAATACAACCCTCGCCAGACCCCATACTTTTCCAGTGCAAGTAATGCATATTCCGAGCAGGTTGGCACAAAACGACAAGTAGGCGGTTTCAACGGTGAAATAAAGATCCGGTAAAATTTAATCAAAAGCACCAGAAAGAACTTCATCTATAATCGCCTACTTCACTTGACTTAATATACGGGCTTTTCCGCATAAATCCAAAAAAGCCTTGGCAACAGCTGAATATCGCGATTTAACCATGGCTTGCCGGCCTACCAGGATTAAATCAACATCTGGGGTTAGCAAATGCTGGTTTAACCGATAAGCCTCTCTCAATAGCCGTTTAACCCGGTTCCGGATCACGGCATTCCCCAGCCTCTTACCGGCGGCAAATCCAACTTTACGTTTCGCTCCTTGATTGGGCAATACATAAAGGACAATAGATTTATTGGCAAAAGATTTGCCGGATCGGTAAACAGCCTGGAAACTATTATTTTTGCGCAGAATTCCCTGCTTTGATAACTTATACATCACAGTAATCATCCTACCATATGGAAAAAATAGGCCACATAAAGCGGCCTACTAAGCAGATAATTTTTTTCTGCCTCTAGCACGTCTTCTTTTGAGAACAAGACGACCACCTTTGGTTTTCATGCGCTCACGAAATCCGTGCGTTCTTTTCTTCCACAATGTATTTGGTTGATAAGTACGTTTCATCTATCATAACACCTCCTTGCTCAATAAGACGGAAACACGTGTCAAAATCATCAATTTTAACTATAAAAATTATAGACTAGCTGGCCCTCAGTGTCAAGAAAATTGCACAAGAACCGTGAATAACTATGTGGATAAATCTTGTAATGATTTGACGCATCTGATAAAAATATGTTGATAACTTGACCTGCTTTTGCTAATATAATTCTTGAAAGTTATCCACATTAACAAAACTTCGCTCGTTTTATATACATAAAATATTGTGTTATTAACAAACCAGCGTACTTATACACAGACTTATCCACAATAGTGAATAAGTCCTAAATATCAGGAAATACAAGGCTGCGGAACATTGGATTTGTCCGCTGTTGTATTTTTTTTTCGTCTATTTTACCTATATTTGTAAAAAGTTATTAACAGTTGTTGATATTTTTGTGGATAAGTTATGTAGATGTTTATAAATTTTGTTGATATTTGCACTGAATAGAAAGGATTGACATTAATGGACGATATTCGGTTAGCGGCAATTTGGGAGCAAGTATTGAAAAAATTGGAACAAGATCTCTCAAAATTGGTATTTGATACCTGGATAAAGCCAATTATTCCTTTATCCATGACAGATACCACCTTTGAAATTGGCACTCCAAAACAAATTATGAAGGAATGGTTAGAATCCCGTTACCTGTCGGTCATCATTCATGCTGTCCAGGTTGTCACACAAAGTCCATTAACCATTAAAATCACCAATCTTGATTTAGAAGTTGAATCGGCTGAAATACCTGCAGCGCAAGACTATCTGGCGCAAACACAGACACCCCAGGAAAAAAATCCCTCCTCTGCTACACAGTATTCCCCAAATTCCAACATTTTTAATACTTTTCCCCAAAATTCTTCTCCGGCTAAGGCCTCCCCGGTCATGACCCAGAAAATACTCGAACCCGAAAATAGTAAACAGCTGGTGACTCCCGAAGAATCACTGGCCCTTAATCCAAAATATATTTTTGAAACCTTTGTTATCGGGAACTCCAACCGCTTTGCCCATGCAGCTTCCTTAGCGGTGGCCGAAGCCCCGGCTCAAGTCTACAACCCGTTTTTTATCTATGGCGGCGTTGGTCTCGGAAAAACACATTTAATGCATGCCATTGGTCACCGCATTTTAAAAAATCATCCAGGACTTCGGGTTGTATACATTTCAAGTGAAAAATTTACCAATGAGCTAATCAATTCCATCCGCGATGGTAATCCGGAAAGTTTCCGGCAGAAATACCGCAATATTGATGTCCTGCTGGTGGATGATATTCAATTCTTATCCAAAAAAGAACACACACAGGAAGAGTTTTTCCATACTTTTAACACGCTTCATGAAGCCAATAAACAAATTATTATTTCCAGTGACCGGCCTCCCCGTGAAATTCAGACCTTGGAAGACCGCTTGCGATCCCGCTTCGAGTGGGGTTTGATCACCGATATCCAAGCTCCGGATTTAGAAACACGGATTGCCATTTTGCGCAAAAAAGCCATGCTGGAAAACCTGAATGTGCACAACGATGTTATGGTCTATATTGCCAGCCGGATCGATAACAATATCCGGGAGCTTGAAGGCGCCTTAATCAGAGTCATGGCTTATGCATCCCTCACTAAGCAAGTGATCGACATTGATCTGGCTACCGAAGCATTAAAAGACATTTTCCCCAACGGCCGGCCTAAGCAAATCACCATGGAGCTTATTCAGGACGTGGTGGCCTCTTATTTCAAAATTAAAATGGACGAGCTGCTGGCCAAAAAACGGACCCGCAATGTGGCTTTCCCGCGGCAGATTGCCATGTACTTATGCCGCGAACTGACCGACACCTCCTTACCGCGTATCGGCGAAATGTTTGGCGGCCGCGATCATACTACCGTCATTCATGCCCATGATAAAATTAGCCGCGAACGCAATGAAGATGTCAAGTTGAATAATACCATCAAAGAACTTATCAAGCGTATTGAAAGTCTTTAGTGTATAACTCTGTTTATAACCTTTCAGTTAGGCTGTAGACTACCTGTGGGTAACTTTTCTACAGGTTTTTCCTGTGAATATGTTGATAACCGGATATAATCTTATCTACATATTATGCACAGTCAGATTGTGGATTCGACAAGCGCTCGGCAAATTTATACACATATCTACAGGGCCTACTACTAATACGACTATTTTACTATTCTTATGTATCATATAGTAATAATATGACAGCGGAGGTAATTTTTAATGAAAATCACGTGCACAAAAGAACTGCTCAGTCATGCGGTACAAATTGTTCAAAAAGCCGTAGCAACAAAAGCGCAAATGCCTATTTTAACAGGGATTTACATGTCGGCAGCTGACAATATTTTAGAATTACAGGCAACCGATTATGAAATTGGTGTCAGTTGCAAGATTGAAGCGGATATCGAGGAACCAGGTTCAGTAGTTCTTTCCGGCCGTTATTTTCAGGAAGTTGTTCGCAAACTGCCTGGGGATAAAATTGAAATTGCTTCAAACACAGAGGACCGGATGATTAAAATTACTTCCAACTTTGCCCAGTTTAATCTTTTATGCCTGCCTGCTGAAGAATTTCCAGTTTTAAAACCACTAGCCGGAGATACGATCTTTCAGATCCGGGATAATATTTTAAAAGAATTGATTAAGAAAACTGTGTTTGCCTGCGCAAACGACGAAGCCCGCCCGATCTTTACCGGCGGACTACTGGAAGTGAACAATCATGATGTCACTATGGTTGCAACCAACACTCATCGTCTGGCACTGAAAAAGGATATGATTGATCCGTTTGACGGCAATCTCAAAATGATCATTCCGGCCAAGATATTAAATGAGCTGGCCAGAGTGATGGTTTCCGATGTTCCTTCCAATGTGACTATCAGCTGCCAGCGCAACCAGATTGGTTTTGCTTTTGATAATGTTTATATTCTTTCCAGGTTGATTGAAGGTCAATTCCCTGATTATAACCGGGTTATCCCGCCTAATTTTGCGACAACAGTCACGATCAATACCAATGATTTTCTGGATGCCGTAGAACGGGTTTCTTTGCTGGCCCGTGACGGTGAATATAATGTGATTAAGTTAGCCTTTAGAAATAATGCGGTCATGATCACCTCCAATAATCCTGATATTGGTAAGGCTGAAGAAAATGTACAGGCTCAAATTGAAGGCAATGAGCTGGATATTGCCTTCAATGCCAAATATATCACCGACATTTTGAAAAATATCAACAGTGATCAACTGCATTTTGCATTAAATACACCGCTGAGCCCGGCCAGTGTCAAACCAACTGACGATCCAAATTATACCTATATTATTACTCCGGTACGGACAAACTAGCGTTGAGACAAAACAAACAGAAATAACAACTTTGAAATTCCTTTCAAAGTTGTTATTTCTCAATTTTATGGAGGAGCTTCTATGGAGAAAATAACCATTAATACTCCGAATATTCAGTTAGATCAACTGTTAAAGTGGGCCGGCATTGTGGAAAGCGGCGGCCAGGTCAAATTGATGCTGGAAGAAGGAATCATTCAGCTCAATCAAGTATTAGTAACAGAACGGCGAAAAAAAATCCATCCCGGTGATGTCATTACCATCGAAGGCTTGGGGTCATGGCAAGTCACCGCAGAATAAGGTTTAAAACATGCGAGTGAACCAGATTACATTACGTAATTACAGAAATTATGTAAATTTATCCTTGGATTTTACGCAAAATATTAATATTTTTTTAGGCCAAAATGCTCAAGGAAAAACCAATATCCTTGAGGCTATTTACTATGGGGCGATGGGACGTTCCCATCGGACTAATTTGGATGCTGAATTAATCCGCTGGCAGCAGGACGGCAGCGTTATCCAACTTGGCTTTACCAGGCTGGATATTGAAAATAATCTGCAATTTCGTTTTTCAACCACGAAAAATAAGGAAATACTACTCAATAGCTATCCCATTAAGCCAAGAGAGCTTATTGGTTCTTTAAATGCCGTCCTATTTTCTCCTGAGGATCTGCTGCTCATCAAGGGATCACCGGCCGGCCGCAGGCGTTTTCTTGATACTGAAATTTCCCAGGCTAATCCTGCTTACTACCGGCAGCTCATCCAATATAACCGGATTATTGCGCAAAGAAATGTGTTATTGAAAAAAATCCGTGAACGCAAGGCTGGACGCGATTTACTGGATTCCTGGGATGAGCAGTTAGCCGCTCTGGCAGCCCATCTGGTTCAAAAACGCCTGGAGGCGCTCAAAAAATTGGCGATGCTGGCCAATTTAATGCACCGGAAAATTACCGATAACAAAGAAAACCTTGTGGTAACCTATCAAACGACCGGCCTTGAGTTTAACACGGCGATCGATATGGCTGACGTCTATCAAAAACAGCTGTATAGTTTGCGGGATATCGATATTATCCGCGGCAGTACAGGAGTCGGACCTCACCGCGATGATTTGATTTTAACGGTCAACGGGATTAATCTGCGGACTTTTGGCTCCCAGGGTCAACAGCGGACAGGTGTTTTGGCTCTGAAGCTGGCCGAACTGGAATTTATCAAATCGGAAACAGGCGAATATCCGGTTTTATTGCTGGATGATGTGATGAGTGAATTGGATGCAAACCGGCGCGAGCAATTATTGACTTTTATTAAAGACCGGGTCCAAACGTTTATTACTGCTACTGATGATCGATTTTTTCCTGATTGGAAACCGGGAAAATATTATACTGTCACTGCGGGGCAAATAACGGAGTGTTAGGATGAAACAATTACGGGAAATATTACCACAAACCTTAAAAAATCTTGGCATTGTGAAGAAATTTAATCTGGAATGGGCCATGCTGCACTGGCGGAAAATCGTCGGTGAGGAGATTGCTGCCCATGCTGCTCCGGTAGCCGTGCAACGGGGTGTGATGGTCGTGGCCGTCAATAATTCGGTGTGGATGCATCATTTATCAATGATGAAAGAAGAAATGATTGCAAAGCTGAATGGATTCATTGGTGAAAAACAAGTGCTGGATATTCGTTTTCAAGCAGGAAATTTACAAAAATTCCAGAATAGTGAACAAGATGAGGAAAAAAATGAAACACTTGCTCACAAACTGAGAAAGATTCGGCTTGATGAGCAGGAAATGCAGCAGGCTCATGGTTTGGCGCAGAATATTCAGGAAACGGGTTTACAAAAGAAAATTCTCAAATTAGTTCAGAAACATATGGCTTTTAAGAAGCTAAAAGTCATTAATCATTGGCATAAATGCGTACAATGTGATAGTTTATGCCCCCGTGAGGTACAATATTGTACAGTGTGTGCCATTGAAAACCGTAAAAACAAGCAACAGGCTATTCGGCAATTGCTGACTGAAGCGCCATGGTTGACTTATGCTGAACTCAACCAATATGCGGCCTGTACACCGGAAGAATTTATTGATGCCAAAACGATGTTGATCGCTTTGTACAGTCATGAGATTCAGGGTGGCAAATGCGAGCAAGTAAAGGTTTTGACCTTGGTGATGCTGATGACCGGGGCAAAACCGGAAGAAGTAACTGAGCATTTAATCAAGAAAACTCTGGACAAGTTCAGGAGGAAAAATTATGTTTCTACATCTGGGCTCTGATACTGTTGTGGCACTACGGGATGTGATTGCAATCAATGATTTGAAATCTTTCCGCTCAGGAATTAACAAGGAATTTCTCACTCATATGCGTGAGAAAAAACAGATTATTGATATTTCATCCGATAATGCCAAGAGTTTTATTGTTACTGATAAAAAAATCTATTTATCAGCGATTTCATCGCTGACGTTAAAGAAAAGAGCCGGAACCTTCTTATATGGTGACGAAGAAGATTAACCAGTGAACTTGCATGATTTTTGTGTTGGGGGTCGATTATGAATAATTTTGACGATACGACTACAGTAAATGGGAATTATGGTGCCGGGCAGATCCAGGTTCTCGAGGGTTTGGAAGCCGTTCGAAAGCGTCCGGGGATGTACATAGGCAGTACATCAAGTAAAGGCTTGCATCATCTTGTTTATGAAGTTGTTGATAATAGTATTGACGAAGCTTTGGCAGGATATTGCGATAAAGTCGGTGTTGTGATCCACAAAGACAATAGTATTACCGTAACAGATAATGGCCGCGGTATACCGGTAGGTATGCATGAGACCGGAAAGCCAGCAGTTGAAGTTGTTTTAACTGTTTTGCATGCCGGCGGGAAGTTTGGCGGCGAGGGCTATAAGGTATCAGGCGGACTGCATGGAGTTGGTGTATCTGTTGTTAATGCATTAAGCGTCAGCTTGGAAGTAGAAGTCAAACTGAACGGCAAAATTCACCAGATCGCGTTTGAACGGGGAATCACCACGAAAGAACTGACCATTGTCGGAACAACGGCCACACCCGATGAGACAGGAACCAAAGTTACCTTTAAACCGGATGCCGAAATTTTCGAGGAAACAGTCTATAGCTTTGACATTTTGAAACAGCGTCTTCGCGAATTGGCTTTCCTTAATCGCGGTATAACCATTACCTTGTCTGACGAGCGGGATAATATCAGCGAAACCTTCTATTTTGAAGGCGGTATCCGTTCTTTTGTGCAGCATTTAAATAAAAATAAAGATGTGCTTCATCCTGAGCCTATCTATTTCAGTGGCACTAAAGATACTACGGTGGTTGAGATTGCTTTGCAATACAATGACAGCTATGTGGAGAATATCTTCAGCTTTGTCAATAATATTAACACCCAGGAAGGCGGGACCCATCTCAGCGGTTTTAAAATTGCTCTGACACGGGCGGCCAACGATTTTGCCCGCAAAATCAATATGCTGAAAGAAGCGGATGAGAATTTAAGCGGTGAGGATATCCGGGAGGGATTAACCGGGGTCATCAGTGTCAAAATTCGTGAACCGCAATTTGAAGGCCAAACCAAGACCAAGCTGGGCAATAGCGAGGTTCGCGGAATTGTGGACTCGATTGTCAGTGAAGGGCTGAATGAATTCTTTGAAGAGAATCCAGCTGTTACCAAAAAGATTATTGAAAAGGCTGTCATGGCATCCCGGGCCAGAGAAGCTGCCCGGAAAGCGCGTGAACTGACCAGACGGAAAAATGCACTGGAAGTCAGCTCCTTGCCAGGGAAATTAGCGGATTGTTCGTTGAAAGATCCGATGCAGACCGAAATTTATCTGGTAGAGGGTGATTCCGCCGGCGGCTCGGCCAAACAGGGCCGTGACCGGAGATTTCAGGCCATTTTACCGCTGCGGGGTAAAATTATTAATGTAGAAAAAGCCCGCTTGGATAAGATACTCAATAACGAAGAAATCCGGACCATGATTACAGCGTTCGGCAACGGGATTGCGGAAGAGTTTGATTTGGATAAAAGCCGTTATGGTAAAATTATTATTATGACCGATGCGGATGTCGATGGTGCCCACATCCGGACGCTGCTGCTTACCTTCTTCTATCGCTATATGCAGCCGCTGTTGGAAGCCGGCCGTATTTATATTGCTCAGCCGCCGCTTTATCTGGTAAAGAAAGGCCGGGAAAGCTGGTACTTATACAGTGATGATGAATTGGACAACCTGCTGCAGCGGATTGGCCGGGAAAATATCAATGTTCAGCGCTACAAAGGTCTGGGAGAAATGAATCCGGAGCAGCTCTGGGAAACCACCATGAATCCGGAAGGCCGGACTATTCTGCAGGTTACGCTGGAAGATGCCATTAAAGCGGATGAAATCTTCTCGGTCTTAATGGGAGATAAAGTTGAGCCGCGCCGGAAATTCATCGAAGATCATGCGGAAGATGTAAGAAATCTCGATATTTAGGTTGTTGTAGTTGTCGGGTAACATATAATGTGAGAATGGACTTTGAAGGTTGCAACAAAGTCTGTCACTAGTGTTACTAGTTTTACAAATAAAAAGGCTATTCTTTTGAATAGCCTTTTTTATATTATAGGATTAGAATTTAGTCTCTTGGATGAGAACTAAAATACCACTCTCAATTCGGGGAGGTAATAAAAGTTATACAAAATTAACAGGCTGCAGCAATTTAGGAGGTTAATGGATGAACGAGTATGTATTTGCAGGTATTGCAATGGTTTTTTGGGGTATTGCCCCAATATTTGGGAAGTTAGGGTTAAGCGAACTCCAGCCATTGGCAGCACTAACAATCCGAAGCACTATTATTACCATAATATTACTTACATTGGTCATGATTCGCGGACAGTGGATATTTATCACAAATGCTCCTTTAAGAGATATTGGGTTTATTGGATTGGAAGGTATTTGTGCAGCTTTATTAGGTCAATTAGCCTACTATTATGCGTTGCAATTAGGTGAAGTTAGTCGTGTTTCTCCCATTGTTTCAGCATTTCCACTTGTTGCTCTAGTGCTAGGTATAATAATCTTAGGTGAAAAAGTAACAATTTATAAAATTATTGCTTCAATATTGATTGTTGCAGGGATGATTCTTATGCGATACTAATCATGATGAGTAATTTATGGCTGGATGTAATGGAAAGAATTGTACCTGCTTAAAATTGTTTGCATTTACCAAGGTAATTTAAATTTCAGCACATTAATTTGGGACATTTTTTACGTTTTAATAGATTCTGCCGGCATTCTCATTTACAGTATTAACATAGCACAAATTACTATTATGCCTTAAATTTATATATAAATTTGGACCTTGGTGAGGTCGAGCGTAGTTCGAATACAGCCATGAAAAAATAAGTGGTATCGTTGGAGGAAATCCTTTAGATACCACTTATTTATTGCTGTAATCCTTCACTATGGGAATATTTAAAAGGCTTTTTGGACAGCATTTTACTCTAAAGCAGTTTTTAAAAATGTTCATCAGGATATAATATTTTTATGACTAACAGGAGGATTAGCATGGATCATACCTTTGCTATCTATCAGCTTCAGACTGAGATGTGGCGTTTACTCTATGAGGATTGGAAAGCAGGTTTGATGACCGCTGAATACTGGGGGATTGTTCTCTTTATCCTGTTATACTACGCTCTTTGGTGGAAGCTTACGGATAAGCGCCGTATTACCGAGCTCTTATTGTTTGGCTCACTCGTTGCTGTCATGAGGGAAATTGTTGATTTAGCCGGTGTTACTTCAGGTTTATGGCTGTATAAAGTTCGGATATTACCCTTAGCAAGCAGTGTATTTCTTCATAATTTGACTATCACGCCATTAACGTATATGCTGGCTTTGCAGTATAGCCCGAACTGGAGGCAGTTTTTTTGGTGGGGAGCGGTGGCAGCCGGTTTTATTCATTTTGTGCTTTTTCCCATCTTATCCTGGGCCGGTATCTTTCAAGCGATGAATTGGAACTATGTGTATGGTTTTTTGGTGTCCTATGGGGTGGGTATTCTGTCGCGGGCGGCGTTCCACCTGGTTAAGCAGGTTCAAAACAAAGCGGTTAAAGGGTATGATCATCCCGATGAAAAGTACTCTGATACAACCGGCATTCAAGCCCCTGCGTGATGAAGAGCCTGAACCATAGTGACGTAAGGACATGTGCAAACCGTAACTTGGCGGAATAGAAGCAAAGGCTTGCCGGTAACGGGTTGACTTTCGCCAGATTATTTGTTATCTTGGGCCATAGAATAAAGATCACTGGCGGAGGTATAATGGTGTGAGTGATGCCGTAAAAGGTTTTTTAATTTTTTTGGTTTGTATTGTTATTACAGTAATCGCTAGCTTGTAATCAAAAAAAGAGACCCCTGTGCATGCACAGGGGTTTTAGTTGTTTGATAGGGATTGTTGAAATTTCCGGATTTCATCCTGTAAAATTTTTTGATTGATTTCGGTACTGAAACTATCCAGAGCGTTAAAAAAATCTTTCTTTTCCGTTACATCGCGGATTAATTCCAAAACATATTTATTCTCATTATAGGTAATGGGGAAGGCCGTCACCATGTAAAGCTTGTCGCCAGCGACTTCTATTTTAATAAAGGTCGCGTTTTCTGCAACTGCTTTTTTAGAAATACAGTTTTTGCAGGACTGGCCGGTTTTCCAAAAGCTGTAGCAATGTTCGCTTTGACAGTTTAATTTTTCTTGCGTATCGAAAGAATCCAGGGATAATACTTTTTTTTCATAAGGGTCCAGTACCCGGACGCAATCATAGTTTTTTTGCAAGATCGGCAGTTGCTTGACAATGGTTGAGATTTCGTACATTGATCACGCTCTCCTTTCCATTCATCAGTACAAACTCAGCCAGAAGATTTTTAGTGATAGTTAAATGAGAATTGCCTAATAGGCACAATACGATCTGATAGTATATCGTATGAAATTGCGCAACATTATGTCACTAAGAAAAATAAAAAGAAAAAGAAAAAAAGTACTTGACGAACGCTGATTTTTTTATTAGAATATATTATGTTGACGAAACAAATTGTCACATCGGGGCGTGGCTCAGTTTGGTAGAGTACCTGGCTTGGGACCAGGGGGTCGCAGGTTCGAATCCTGCCGCTCCGACCATTTAAAGAAAGTAACCTTCCTTGATCAGGAAGGTTTTTTGTTTTATTATGAGTTGTTTTGCGGCGGCAACAAGATAAAAAATGAGTCCCTGGCATGGCTGGGACTCATTTTTTTATGCCGTACTTTCTTAAAAACCTAGTTCTTCGCCTATTAGGATAATGTGAATATCACTTAAAGCCGGGCGTTTGTTTAATACGGTTGTGACATTACAAATCCGGGTAGGCAATTGACAGTTCATACATTCGCCTGTTTTGACACAAGGATGAGGTTTATTTAAGCGCTTATTATTAAGCGGGGCAGCCGTTGTTTTGATTCTGGCATCAGCCTGGTCCAAGTCTTTGACAATTTTATTGATTCCGGCAACGACAATCACTCTTTTAGGTCCAAAAATCATGGCGGCCACCCGGTTGCCAACTCCATCGGTATTGACAAGCTGGCCGGCTTCGGTAATGGCGTTGCTACTGGTCATAAACACATCACAGTTGAGCTGTTGACGGCGGATGGCTACGATTTGGTCGGGATTGAGTCCCGGTTTATTGTGGTTTAAGATTGTATGCCCTTGAGCTTCCAATTTATCGAGAATATTCAATTGCTCAATGGTCCAGGATCCCCCTACGCCAATCGTCGCCTCGTCCGCTATCAGGGTTAACAGGTGTGCGACAGCCTCTTCTTTAGACGGATAGTAGCTGGCGGTAAAATGATTCTTTTGGAGATTGGCTACTGTTTTCTGGATTATTTCCGGGTTATTTGTACTCATGATCAAATCCTCCTGAATGATGATTCAAAATATGATATAATCATATTTAGTACAGACGAATCATTCAAGTATGCACTTTTTAGTATGATAGTAACATTATTTACTCTATGTTACCTAAAGGTAACCACTTAACTGTACGGATTATTCATCTGACTTAGGAGGCTTAGCATGATTGATTTTCGTAATAAGCAGTTTAAATGTGCCATGGAAATTACCATGGATATTATTGGCGGCAAGTGGAAAGTGCTGATTATCTGGCATTTGTCCAATAACAACGTGATGCGATTCAGCGAATTAAACCGTCTGCATCCCAGGCTGACTCAAAAAATGCTGACCCAGCAGCTTCGTGAATTAGAACGGGATGGTGTAATTTTGCGCAAAGTCTATACTCAGGTACCACCCAAAGTGGAGTATTCCCTGACTGAATTTGGCGAGAAATTAAAGCCTATCCTGGCGGCTATGTGTGAATGGGGTCATCAATACGTTGAAGCCGGTATTGGTGAGGTTGAAGTTAGCCAATAAAATGGAGAACATTCGTTCGGAAAAATTAGTAAAACCTATTGACTCGAACATATGTACTGTATTACAATAATGACAAATAGAATATATGTTCGGGAGTGTGGTTGGCATGAAAATGGTTTTAGGCATTACTTTAATATTGGCTTTATGGTCGTTAACACCGTTAGCAAGTTCAAATTATGAAGTTGCAGCTAAAGGTTATGATGTGATCAAAGTAAAAAACGGTGATAGTGTCTGGAGCATTGCAGCAAAGTTCGCCAGTGATAAAGAAGATATCCGGAACTTGGTGATGGCGATCCGGGAAACCAATCATTTAAACAGCAATGCCCAGATTTATGCCGGACAGGAATTGAAAGTCCCTGTTGCAGGAATTAATCAGCAATAAATCATTTTTTAACCTTGTTTTTTTAATAAAGAAAGTGTATCATAATGTATGGGGAACTACCGTGGGTAAAACTGCGGTAGGCTGGCAAAGGGTATAGAGGCGGCAAAAGCGAGAGCGGATCGGAAAGGCTCTCGCTTTTGTGTTTTTAAAAAATAGAATTGCCGAAGGGGACGGTCTCTTGACAGATTTACTCTGTTAAGAGACCGTCCCCTTCGGCAATTTTGGTTAGCGGAGCAGGAAGGATAGGAGGCCGGCTAAGCCAAAGCCGAGTATGATAAGGCCTGAAAGTTTATTGATCAGATGCAGCTGTTTCAAATCAAACCTGGTGCTGGCTTTGCTGGTTAGCGTGCTGAGCAGCAGCCACCAGCATAGTGAGCCCGCAAATACGCCCATCACCATGATACCGGCTCCATAATTGTTTGCTTGGATGGCATTAAGGCCCAGGCCGGAGAAGATGGCTGCAAACATCAAAATGGTCATGGGGTTGGTGAGGGTCAGGAAAAAGGCTGAAAGGTAAGCAGCTGTCAGGCTGCCTTCGGTGAGGGTGACTGCTGATTGGATAGGCCGGGCTTTAAAAATCGTGTAACCCAGATAAAGTAGATAAACGCCGCCCAAAATTTGCAGAGCTGTCTGATGATGGACCAGAATGGCCGCAACAGCGGTCAAACCAAAAGCGGCGATGGCGCCGTAAATCGCATCGGCGGTGGCTGTACCGGCCCCGGAGACAAAGCCATACAGCCTGCCGTAAGCTAATGTGCGGCGGATGCAGAGAATACCGATCGGGCCGACTGGAGCAGCAATCGAAAAACCTAAGAGCAAGCCTTTTAAAAACAGCCAAGACAGCATGCTTAATCCCTCGCTTGTTCTAACGGCAGGATCGGGGTTTCTTTCTCGGTAGCCAAAATGATGGTGGTCCGGGTTTTAATAACCCCTTCAATGCCTTTAATTTGGTCACTGATAATTCTTTCCAGATCACGCGTATTGCGGCAGCGAACTTTAAGCAGGTAATCTTCATCGCCGGCAATATGATGACATTCCAATACTTCAGGCATGTGCTGTATGGTTTCAAGAAACAAGCGGCGATGCCGGGGGCGATCCAAATAGACGGCTACCAAGGCGGCTAGGCTAAGGCCAAGCGCTTCATGATCGACGATCGCACAATAGCCTTTAATAATGCCTTTTTCTTCAAGTTTTCGGACTCGGTCGGTCGCGCCTGGCGCTGACAGGCCTAAGATTGAACCCAGCTCTGCCCAGGTTGTGCGGGCATGCTGCATTAACTGCTGAATTATTTTTAAATCGTAACTATCCATTAGTTAAAACCTCATTTTAATAAGTTTATTATTATAATAACTTATTATTGCAAGGACGGCAATAAAAATGTTACTGCCGGCAGGCAGTAACATTTTAAAAAATATCTTCCAGTGTATTGATATTGGATAAAATAAAATCACTGAGCAGCTGACGCAGGTCGGACGGAAAGGAAGCCGTATAGGAAGCGGTTCCGACATTGTTGATGACTTGCGTATTGACAAAATCCTGGAGTTCGGGCGGAAAGTTTAAGACAGGATTATTTTGGGCAATATTGGATAAATTAGCAATAACAAAGACATCCAGGATATCGCGGACATCCGGTCTTACAGCCATAAGCATTCTCCTTATCGATACATACTGAATTTTTAGTATGAATATATGCAATAGATGAACTAAATGAGATAAATGAATCATATTTTTTAAAAAAAGAGACAAATTTGTTTAATTTATGGGGTTTACTTCTTGGCAGATTCGCAATACTATGGTATTAACGACAGTATGGGGGGAAACAGGATGGCTAGAATTCTTTACTCAGATCAAGGGACTTCGCCGTTCCAACGCTTATTGGGCCACAATCCCCAGATTTTGGCGGCATGGAATGAGCTTGAAAGTACTTTTTATTCCGGCGTGCTGGACAATGAATTAAAGGAGCAGGTACGGCGAACACTGGCTGTCTGTAATGGCTGTGAATATGATGTGCGGCTGCAGGGTGCCCCGGTGGTTGAACGCAAAAATAAGCGCTTGGCCCTGGCTGTGGATTTTGCCAGAATGGTTGCCGGGAATCATTTAAATATCAGAGACAGTGTCTTTGAAGTGATGAAAAATGTCTTTACGGATGCGGAAATTGCGGAGTTGTGCGCCTTTATCTTTTTTACCAACGCGACGCAAAAGTTTGGTGCAACCTTGCAGCTCACTGCCGAGAAAGACTAAAAAGAATAGAAAAATCAACGTATGATGATGATGCATCATACGTTTTTTATTGGTAAAAGGTGCACCCTTACTGAAAAGATATTGCGAAAAACAAAAGAGTGGAGTTATAATTTAATCAATCGATTGATTAATAACAAAGGAGGTTGGGAATTGGAGAAAGATACCAGAACCAAACTCATTGCGGCGGCTACCCGGTTATTTGCCGAAAAAGGGTATGAAGGTGTGTCCATTCGCGAATTGGCTCAGCAAGCCGGTGTAAATAGTGCTTTAATTTCTTATCATTTTTCCGGCAAGGAAGGGCTGTACACCGCCGTCTTGGAGAACCAGTTTACCATGATGCTGGAGCTGGCGGACCGGATTTTGCATAATTCCCTGACGCCGGAGCAAAAAATCCGGGAATATGCAGTTACGGTGCTCAGCATTCATCAATCCTCGCCAACCTTGATCCGGTTTTTATATAGCGAATTATTTCATCCGTCACCGTGTTTTGAAGTGATCACACAACGGTTTTTGGCCAAAATCTTTCAGACACTGGCCCTGTCTTTTACTGAAGGGATTGCCAAAGGACAGTTTCGACCGGATTTAAATGTGGAAAATGCCGTCATTTCTTTGGCCGGTATCATGAACTTTTATTTTATCGCGCGGCCGCTCACGCAAAACTTGGTGGCCGGCAGTGAAGCAGGCGCCCAGGCATACATCGAACAGGCTTTGGAAATTTTCCTGGCAGGAATTCGAAGGGGGAATAAAGATGGATAAGCGGAGACTGCTGGCCGTTGGGCTTTTGTTTTTGGTTTTAGCCGGTCTGGCCGGCTATAAGCTCTATATGCGGACCGAAGAAGGCATTACGGCTACCGGAACGGTTGAGGTCACCAAGGTGGACCTGATGCCCAAAGTCAGCGGCTATCTCAATGGACTGACTTTGCAGGAAGGAGACCGGGTACAAACGGGGCAGGAAATTGTCCGTATTGTCCGGCCTGATTTGGAGGCACAAGTGTTGAGAGATGCAGCTGCTTTGGAAAAGGCGGCCGTTCAGCTTAGTGACTTGGAAAAAGGTCCTAGAATTCAGGAACGGGAGCAAGCCCGTGCCAATTTGGCGGCCGCTCAATCCGTTTATGACAAAGCGCAAAGCGATTATGAACGCTATCAGGCATTATATCAAAGCAGTGCCATTTCCCGTCAGCAGCTGGATGTGGCCAAGTCGGCTTATGAAGTGGCATACAATTCGCTGGTAGCCGCTCAGGCGCAGCAAAGCCTGATCGAAGAGGGGAACCGGCCGGATACGATTGCCGCTCAGCAGCTGGAGGTTGAGCGCAGCAAGGCGGTTCTGGCGGCCAGCCGTACTGCAGTGGCGGATACGTTGGTTATCAGCCCACTGTCAGGCTTGGTGCTTACAAAGAATTATGAAAATGGCGAATATGTCAATGCCGGCAGTCCGATTGCAACCATTGCCAATATGGACGACTGCTGGATTAAAATTTATGTACCCTCACCCCAAATCGGACTGATTCAAATCGGCCAGGCGGCTGAGGTCAAAGTCGACGCGTTTCCGGGCCGTGTTTTTTCAGGGAGTATCAAAGAAATCAGTCAGAATGCCGAATTTACACCCCGGCAGAGTATTACGGCCCGGGAAAGGGCCAATATGGTATTTGCCGTTAAAATTAAAATTGATAATACGGAGGGAATCCTGAAGCCGGGAATGCCAGCCGATGTGGTGCTCAAATGATTACGTTCAGCGAGGTCACGAAAACATTCGGCCAGCAGGTGGCGGTGGACCGCATTTCCTTAACGATTGACCGTGGTGAGATTTTTGGACTGGTCGGTCCGGACGGAGCAGGGAAAACAACGGCCATCCGAATGATGACCGGGGTGCTGGAAGCATCAGCGGGCAGGATTGAACTGTTGGGTTCAGGATCGCTTGAAGCAGTTAAAAGCGATATTGGCTATGTTCCTCAGAAGTTCAGCCTCTATCGGGATCTGACAGTTTTAGAAAATATCCGGCTAATCGGCTCTCTCTATGGGGCAGCGGGCAAGGCCATTGAACAATTGGCTGAGGAAATGCTGTCCTTTACCGGATTATGGCCATTCCGCCACCGGCTGAGTGAAAACTTGTCCGGCGGCATGAAGCAAAAACTGGCGCTGGCCGCCGGCTTGATGCATAAACCCAATATTTTCTTTCTTGATGAGCCGACCACCGGTGTCGATCCTGTATCACGGCGGGAGTTTTGGCAGATGCTGTACCGGCTGAATCAGGAAGGCATGACCATTGTCGCAGCCACTCCGTATATGGACGAGGCTGAGCTATGCAGCCGGGTTGCCTTTATGGATCAAGGCAAAATTGTAGCTTGTGCCAGCCCTCAGCAACTCAGGGAGCGCTATCCGCACCGCATTCTGGAGCTTAAGGTGGACGGCAAAGGAATCAAAACATTGTTGAAAGCTGCGCCCATACTGGAGATTAACTCGTTCGGAGATAAATATCATTTGGTAGTTGCGGATGCTGAGCAGGCCCGGTACGAGGTGGAAAAAGCGTTACAGGCTGCCGGCAAACCCATTCGAATCCTTCAGGAAGTTCAGCCAAACCTGGAAGATATTTTTGTGGCCTTGGCGGGCGGAGGTGGTCAAGGTGACTGAACTGGCTGTGGAAACCTGGCAGCTTACCCGGCATTTTGGCAGCTTTGTGGCTGTGAATGCGATCAACCTGCGTATTCCAAAAGGCTGTATTTATGGCTTTTTAGGGTCAAATGGATCGGGAAAATCCACAACCATCCGGATGCTTTGCGGCATCTTGCAACCCACATCCGGCAGCGGCAGCATTCTGGGGTTGGATATTGCTAAAGACAGTGAAGCCATTAAAGCCAATATTGGCTATATGTCACAGAAATTCAGTCTGTACCATGATCTGACTGTCTTGGAGAACCTGGAGTTTTATGCCGGTATGTATCAACTGTCCGGGCAGCAGAAACAAGACCGGATTGCTGAAATGATTGCCATGGCCGGTCTCAGAGGCCGGGAAAATGAACTAACCGTGAATTTATCAGGAGGCTGGAAGCAGCGCCTGGCTTTGGGGTGCGCAATTTTGCACCGGCCGCCGATTTTATTTTTGGATGAGCCAACCGGTGGGGTGGACCCTAAATCACGGCGGATGTTTTGGGATATTATTTATGACATGGCCGCTCAAGGCACTACCGTCATGGTGACGACGCATTTTATGGATGAAGCCGAGCATTGTGACCAGCTTGGCTTTATCCATCAGGGCAATTTGATTGCTTCCGGGACACCGAATGAGCTGAAAGCAGCTTTGACCGGAACACTGGTTGAGATTGCGACCACAGATCCGATTGGCCTGTTGAATGAGTTTCAGGGATCTCATTTGCCGGTTCAAGATGCGTATGTGTATGGGACTAAATTGCATGTGCTGGTCGAGCAGGAGCAATTAGCCCTGCTGGAACGCTGGCCGTATCAAATCATTGCCCCCACGATGGAAGATGTATTTGTTCAATATGTTCAAAATAACCGGCGGGAGGGATAACATCATGATCCGCCTGAAAGCTTTACTGATCAAGGAGTTTATCCAGATGAAGCGGGATAAGCTGACGTTAGGCATGATGGTCATGCTGCCGATCATTCAATTATTGATTTTTGGTTTTGCCATCAATACCGATATCAAGCATTTATCGACGGTGGTGTTCGATCAGGCGTTGAAGCAGGAAAGCCGGGAACTCTTAGAGGCTTTCACGGCCAGCGGCTATTTTGATATCAATTATGTTGCCGGCAATTTTGATGAAGTAACCGCCTTGATTGAAAAAGGGAATGCCAAAGTGGGCATCGTCATTCCGCCTGATTTGGCGGAAAATCTAAAGCATGGCCGGACAGCCAGTGTCCAGGTCATTGTGGATGCGTCTGATTCCATGGCCGCTTCTTCCGCTATCAGCACCGCTCAGATTATTGGTCAGCTGAAATCGCAGGAAATTCTGGTCCAAAAAATGCAAAGTACGGCCGGAAAGCTGGAGCAGCCGTACGATATCCGGATCAGAGCCTGGTACAATCCTGATTTTGTTACTGCCTTTTACATGGTGCCGGGTATTTTAGGCATTATTTTGACGATGACCATGGTCATGATTACCGCCATGGCGATTGTGCGCGAGCGGGAAAATGGTACCTTGGAGCAGCTGATCGTTACGCCGTTGAAATCCTACGAGTTGATGCTGGGCAAGATCATCCCCTATATTTTTGTCGGCTATGTTCAGGCCACACTGGCCTTATTAGTCGGCATTGTCGTATTTGATCTGCCCATTCGCGGCAGTCTAGGATTGTTGTACGGACTGACTTCCTTATTTATCATTGCTTCGTTGACGCTGGGCGTGCTGATTTCCAGTTTCGCCAAAACTCAGATGCAGGCGATGCAAATGTCTTTCTTTGTGTTTTTGCCAAGCGTCCTGTTATCCGGCTTCATGTTTCCGCGGGAGGCCATGCCTACCCTGTTCTATTATATCGGCCAGATTATTCCGCTGACCTATTTCCTGCAAATCCTGCGGGGAATTGTTTTGAAAGGAGTGGGGCTGTCATTTTTATGGACACAGGTACTGGCCTTGGTGGTATTTATCATGATCACCCTGGTTATCAGTGTGAAAAAGTTTAAAAAAACGATTGCTTAATAATATTGGGGGCGTCTGTCGGTAAATACCGGCAGACGTTTGCGAATATCTGCGCTTTGGCTGAAATCCACATCGGCGATGATCAGTTGTTCCTGTTCGCCGCCTTCCGCGAGGATTTCGCCCCAGGGATTAATGATCAGGGAATGGCCATACATCTTACCGCGTCCCTTTCCGTTGACGGTATTGGCACTGATGACAAACTGCTGATTTTCGATGGCTCTGGCCAGGTTTAGAATCCGCCAGTGGTCACCGCGCACCTCGGGCCATTGGGCCGGAATAAACAAGGTTGTGCAGTCCTCCAGGGCCAAAGCGCGGGGCAGCTCGGTAAAGCGAATGTCATAGCAAATGATGATGCCCGCCTTGCCGATGCTGAGTTCAAAGCTGCACTTCTGGTCGCCGGGAGTGATATACTGTTCTTCGGCCATTAAGCCGATTAAATGGATTTTGCTGTATTGGGCGATGACCTGCCCTGTCCGGTTAATGGTATAAGCCGTATTATAGACGTTGCCGTTTCTGGCTTCGGGAATAGAGCCTGAGATGATTTCCACGTTATGTTCCCGGGCTATTTGCTGCAGCAGGCTGATGGTCGGTCCATCGGCAGCTTCGGCCAATTGTTGAATTTGATCCAGCTGATAGCCTGTCGTCCACATTTCGGGTAAAAGAAATAATTCGGCTCCTTGCTGCAAGCCTTTTTGAATCATGGCCATGGCTTTTTGACGGTTTGCTTCGACCTGGCCCAGTTGGATATCCATTTGCAGTACGGCTATTCTTTTCATAGATTCAGCTCCTTTGGGGAAGGTTATTAACAGTATTGTACCAGAAAACCGGTTTTTTGCCAGTTGAGGTTTGTAAAGACCGCTATTGGAATATTTTGTATTGCGAAAAAACGCTGTATATTGTAAATTGGAGGTAATAGGTGCCATAGCCATATGGCGGCTTGTCCAGTGATTCACAGTGCTTGCTAATTGGCTTTCAAGGGGGGATTTTAGTGAATCGAATCTTTGTATTGATCGGCCCGCCGGCTTCAGGCAAGACTTCTATCGCCGCAAAACTGGCCAGTCTCGGCATTCCGGAGATGGTGAGCCATACCACGCGCCAGCCGCGTGAAGGAGAAATGGAGGGCATTCATTACTATTTTGTCTCCAAAGGTGAGTTTAGCGAATTGGAGCTCATTGAGCGGGTGACTTATTCAGGTCATCATTACGGTCTTAGCAAGGCTGAGGTGCTGAAAAAAGTCAACGATCATCCCATTAGTATTGTGGTCGTTGAACGCAGCGGTTTGGAGCAGCTCAAGAAGCTGCTGGGCCAACGGGTAGAGTCTATTTACATTATGATTGACGATATTACCATTATCGAGCGGATGTTGCACCGGGGCGAGTCTAATGCAGATATTCAGCGGCGGTTTGAATATGCCAAAAAAAACGGTGAGTTTGACCATTGGCAAATTGCCGACTATGTAGTAAAAAACACCAAAGACATTGAGGATGCCGTTCGGCAGATTTTGGCGATCATGGGCTTGGCCGTACCGGCATTAGTCCCTTCACAGCCGGAACAAACCAAAGATTAAGGAAAAAAGCCTATTGTTGTGATTACTCTTTCAACAATAGGCTTTCTCATTCGTTAGTAGGCTGGAATCCGGTGAGGCTACGGACCGTATGGCTGTTTTTTGCAAGCGGTATAATTAAGGTAATCGGATAGGCATATCGGTGACGTAACCGCCAAGGAAATGGCCGTTTATTTCAAATACGTATTTATAGGTCCGCTCATTGACGGTGACCATGAAGGTTTTCGTATCCTGGGTATAATACCACTTTCCGGCCTGCTGATCATAATAAGGAACAGGATCATCGGTGCTTTCCCAGCCATAATAGGCCCCTGCTGGCTGCGGGGCGGCCACCAGTATCCAGATGGCGGCGATGAACAGTAAATTGCGCCAAGTTGAGTGATTCAAATTAATCTCCTCCTGTCATCATTATAATTCCCATTAAATTCCTATTTTAGACAGAATCACCGGCAAATTAATGATTGACAAAGTGGGTTGAATCAAATAATATAAGGGACAATCAAAAGCATGAATAGATGTCCAACGTTTTGAGGTGTGAAAAATGACTCAAAAATTAGATTGTGATTTATGTGAACAGGTTTGCGAGCATCCTCAGGTTATCTGTTTGGCTAAGGCTGAGCTGGTTTCGGATGAAATGGCCTACAAAACAGCCGAGTTTTTTAAAATATTGGCTGATCCAACCCGGATCAAAATCCTTCAAACCTTAGCGGCCCGCGAATTGTGTGTCTGCGATTTAGCGGCTGTCCTGGATATGGGACAATCCGCCATTTCCCATCAACTCCGGTTTTTACGCAATGCCCATTTAGTCAAATACCGCAAAGAAGGCAAAATGGCCTGGTACTCCTTGGATGATGCTCATGTAACCAATTTGCTGATGCAAGGGTTAAGCCACGTGAACCATATCTAAGGAGCGTCAGGATGGGCTATCTGTTTGTATACGGGACGCTATTGTCCGGCGGCAGCAATCGTTGTTTGCTTGAACCTTATCTCTGCTCCAGCTGTCCGGCGACTGTAAAAGGGCAAATGTATCATTTGCCGGAAGGATACCCTATGTTGTTTTCCGGTCATGGACAGGTTTGCGGTGAATTGGTTCACTATCGGGACGAGCCGCAACTGCTTGGTATTCTCGATGAGCTGGAAGATTATTATGGCCAGGGTCACCAAGACAATGTCTATGAGCGCGTCCGGCTGCCTGTGACGGATGGGGCGGGTGCCGCCTATGAAGCCTGGGTCTATTGCTGTCCGTCAGGCAAGGAAGCACAGATGCAGGCCGGGGCAATTGCGGTGCCCTCAGGGGATTGGCGCAGTTTTCAGCAGTTGAACGAGCGTCTGTAAGCGGATTCAATCAAGCCATACTCGATGGAGTATGGCTTTTTCCTTTGGCCGTCTGAGGCAAAGTCGTCTTTCTTAAACCTTAGTGGTTTAAGTCGTTGTGGAAGCAGTGGGGCAGCAGGAGAACGTGTTCTTGCGTGGAATTATATGGTAAATTATATAATAAGAAAACCGGAAGGATGATGGTCATGGCGATCAGGTTGGTTAGAGCTGTGGTATTGAGTTTGCTGCTTTTACTCGTTTTTTCCGTTTTACCAGTTTATGCGTCCGCGCAGGAACCTAATGAATGGGCAGTACCCGGAATTGGCACAATGAAAGGTCCGGACGGCTTCAGGGTATTTGATATTGACAAAGCCATCAAAGAATATGAGGCAAAGCAGGCTCAAGAGAGAAAAAACAAGCCGCAGGCAAAACCGCCCGTACCAGGAAGCCCACCTGTACAGAAAGCATGGAATGACCTAAAACTCTACCAACTGCAGGTTAATGACGGGAAAGTTTTTCGGGTGGCCTATGCCATGGTTGTCAAAGATACCAAGAATACTTATCCGGGGATGGCGGCCTTTTTTAACCAGGAGTTGACCGATGGCCAGCAGGATCAGTTGGCACTATTGAATAAGCAGCTGCAGCAATGGATTGAATTGGTCCGGCTTGAATTAAAGAAAAGAGATATTGCGGATTTGCAAGCCCTTGACGTTCAGTATGTCAGCCGGCTGAAGCGGGCACCAGAGCCCATTTATACGATGAGTGGACGTTTCATCGGTGATGTGAGCGGATTTCTCGTCCCGGTTTATGCGAAAGGCTATGTATTGTTACGAGAAGGTGTTCCGGTGTATATATTGGTGGTGGCCAATGACAGTGAAGGAAAATATTGGGCTAAAACCGCTGATCAACTGCTGAATTCGCTGCATTAGACCATAAAAAAACCTCGTTCCGGCTGGAACGAGGTTTTTGATTATCTTCTGGCCTGCTGTTGCAGTTTGGCTACCCGTTGTGCGGTAGAGGGGTGGGTACTAAACAGGCTGCTGATGGTACCGCCAATACCGCTTAGCGGATTGATGATAAACATATGCGAAGTCGCGGGAGTGGCTTGCTGCATAACAGCATGTTTGGCATAATGCTCGATTTTTTGTAAAGCACTGGCGAGTGCCAATGGATTGCCGGAGATATCGCCGCCGGTTTGATCGGCCTGATATTCTCTGGAGCGGGAGATGCCAAGCTGAATGAGCGTGGCAGCCAGCGGTGCAACTACGACAGTAAAAATGAGTCCGCCAATTCCGCCGCCGTCATCTTCATCACCCCGGTTAGTGCCTAAAATAGCGGCCCATTGGGCCATAGTACCAATCCAGGAGATCACACCGGCGATGGAAGCTACCACGGTGCTGATGAGTGTATCGCGGTTTTTGATGTGAGCCAGCTCATGGGCTACAACGCCTGCCAGCTCTTCGTAATTCAGGGCTCGCATAATTCCGGTAGTTACGGCTACGACCCCATTTTCAGGATTACGCCCGGTTGCAAATGCATTCGGAACATCGGTATCAATGATGTAGACCCGGGGCATTGGCATATTGGCCCGTTTGGCCAGACCAGCTACCATGTTGTAAAGATCAGGCGCCTGGTCCGGGTTGACAGGTCGGGCATTGTACATTTTGAGAACAATTTTGTCGCTGAACCAGTAGCTGCCAAAGTTCATGGCCAAGGAAATCAACAGCATGAACGTGGCTCCGGATTTACCGCCGAAGGCTCCGCCCACGGCAACTAACAAACCGGTAAGAGCGGCCAGCAAAACAGTGGTTTTTAGTGTATTCATACGATCCCTCCTCTTTAATTTTCAGATGGATTGGTTTCAGGGTTGGAATGCTTTTTCAGCAAATGACCGGCAATGACGACTCCCAGGGTCAGGATGACTTGGAGGTAAATATCATAGCGGTGAACCATCTGCCCGATAATTTTATCGGCAATAATCATTTCAGCAGCCGCATAACCTAAGATACCGGCGCCGAAATAGATGATGACCGGGAATTTGGTCATGAGTTTTAAAAAGAGCTGTGAACCCCATACAACGAGCGGGATACTGGCCAGCAAGCCGATCAGGATCAAGGAGTACTTGCCATCTGGAACTGTTTGCGCTACGGCGGCTAAGGAAAGGACATTATCCAGACTCATGATAAAGTCGGCAATCAGAATGGTTTTAATGGAACTTGCCAGGTTGGCAGACTGGTCGCAGTGTACTTCCTTCGATTCTTTCGACAAAAGCTTGATGGCGATCCATATCAGCAAAATACCGCCGATGAACTGCAGATACGGTACTTCCAACAGGCGGGCGGCAACCAGAGTTAATGAAACCCTAAGGCCGATGGCCCCGAACGTACCCCAGAAAATCGCTTTTTTGCGCAGCTCACTCGGAAGATCTTTACAGGCTAATGCGATAATGATGGCATTATCACCGCTTAAGATTAAGTCCAGCAGTAAAATACTGCCTAGGGCAACAAACCAATCAGGACTGAAATTTAATAATTCAAACATGGTATTATCTCCTTCTCATGATTTTGTAGAAAATCCTGCAACAACAATGACTGCAATGACAGTGTAGTTTAGTATTGCTTAGAATAGGATTAAATGATTCGCCTCCCATGAGATAATCCAGATCTGATAAAACAAAAAGACCTGGTCTCCATTCAGAGACAAGGTCTGGCTTGCAATTGGATTGCCAGCAGCGCCGGGGATATAATCCCGTAATGACGACAGCTACTGTACAGCTACTCCCCTTGTAAAGGAATAATTTAATTTAAATTAAGTGTAGCACAAAAATGAATGCCAGTCAACTTTTCAAATCAAATTTAACACCAAACTGGTTACTGGTGAATTTGAGCCATTCCCGGGCGGCAAAAGATAAATATTTGTCTTTGCGCCAGATAATGGCCAGATGCCAGGGAATCTCCGGCTCAGCCAGTTCCAGGGCTTTAATCCGGGTTGGCGAGAGTTCTTTGGTAATGGTGTCCGGCAGCAACGCCACGCCGAGTTTGGCCGCAACCATCTCGGCGATAAAATCCCACTGGGAGCTTTCACAAACAATTTTCGGAACAAAGCCGTTTTGGCTGCAGCGTTCCAAAATGCGGTCACGGATAGTAAAGTCTTCGCGGAATAAAACAAAAGGTTCATGCTTTAATTCGGAAAAGTGAACCAGTTCCTGCTTGGCAAGCGGGTGGTTTGGATGGACAATCAGCCGCATAGGCTCTTTGACAAAGGAAAACATATTGAAAAGTTCATTTTTTACCGGCAGGGCCACAACCCCGATATCCAGGCTGCCGTCTTCCACGCCATGCTCGACCTGCTTTGAGCCGACTTCAATGAGCTTGAGGGTAATTTGCGGATATAGATGGTTAAAATCGCCGATGACACTGGGGAAGAAACTTACCCCTACCATGGGAGGCAGCCCAATAATAATATTGCCTTTTTTTAGGTTGATGACATCAGATAATTCTGAGGTCAGGTTATGGAAGGAGTTCACGATTTGCTGAGCCTGGCGGAGAACGGCTCTACCGGCGTCGGTAAGCTCGGCCTGTTTGGCAGTCCGGTTAAATAACGTCACGTCCAGTTCTTCTTCCAGTATTTTTACCATTTTGCTGATCGAGGGCTGCGTAATATGCAGGGCCTGAGCGGCTTTGGTAAAGCTCCGGTGACGGGCTACTTCAATAAAATAAGTCAAATGTCGAACATCCATCGTTTGTCCATCTCCTAATCATTGCTTGCCATCAATCTGATCATTATGAGTATTGACTTGGTTTTCTGTTATGATACCACATTTTATTAATAGCTAAAAGGCATAAATACAATTCATAGCAAGAATTGATTGTCTTTTTTATTTACTCTCCCGCTGAATTGCGCTATAATTATCCATGTTAACGCTTAAGAATAGCCGTTAACACTTTATTTAACCCTATGGTTAACCAAGTAAAAAATAATGGTTAACCATAGCGCAGCTACATACGAAAACGAAATTGATTTCATGTACAGAAAAAAAGCACTTTGGAGGAATGAAAATGCCAAATAGAACGCGGTGGATTACCGAAATCGGATTATTGGCGGCTTTGATTACCGTCACGGGGGCCGTCAAACTGCCCGGGCTGATTCCGGGAACTGAATTTCAACTTTCGGCACCTTTAGCAGTGGCCATTTGTGCCGTATTTGGTTTTGTTAAATATATTACCGCCGGAATTTTATCCAGTGTGATCGGGCTGGTGTTAGGGACGCAAAATTTCTTAAATGTCTTTATTGCCATGGTCTTTCGTGTCGTTGTCGGCCTTGTATTAAGTGTTTTTGGGACCTCCTGGCCGGTGATTGCCATTGCCGGTCCGGTTGGCTCAGCGGTTGCCCGGCTGGCCATGGGGGGGCTCTTAGGCAAAGCGGTCATTCCTTTGCTAGCGGCTGCGGTTCCGGGAATGGTCTATACGGCGGTGGCGGCTTGGCCACTCACTCTTATGCTGAAAAAAGTCAAAACCCAAACCGAGAAGGTGCTTACTCATGCTTTACAGCGTTAGAATGCGAGCCGCCCAAGGTGCTGCTCATGAAGCCGGGGGCCGGCATATTTCGGGCGCTGAGCGGATGGTCAGTCAGGAGCAGATTGCTCCTTTGACGCAGAACATGCTGGAACGGGCTTTCACCCATAGCCGCGGACAAGCCGACTTTATCCATATTACGATTGAAAGCGTGCCGGCAGAGGCTATCCGCTTGCTGCCGTTACTGCCGATTACCACGGTGGATGCACCTGACGTTGAATCCGGAAGGCTGGCCGCCAAGGCGGCATTAGCCGCAGCCGGGGTGGCCGGTAAAGCGGTAGAGGCCGGACTGGAACAGTTGCTGGCTCTTGGTGACAGCATGCGCGGAGCGATGCTGATTTGTGCCGAAACAGGCAGCAGGCTGGATGCTTCCGGCATGCGGGGCATCCGGGTATCGCGGATGGATATTGCCGACGATACGCAGTTTATCCGGTGGCTGTCCAGGCAGGGCTTTGGCAATATCCATATTCGTGAAGCGGTCGTGCTGGCCACTAAGGTTGTGTCTGCTCCGGGTATGATCGCTGAACTTTGCTGGTCGGATGACCCGGAATATACGGCAGGTTATGTGGCCTCCCCGCAAGGGTACATCCGTTTTCCCAAGCTCAAACCCTACGGCAGTCCACAAGGCGGCCGGTTGTTTTTTGTCCGGCCAGGCACTTCGGTTGAAGCGCTGACTGCGTATCTCGAAACACAGCCAGTGTTGGTCGCAGTACCCAAGGAGGCGGAATAATGGATTTTTTACAGGACTATCTGACTGCGGTCAAGCAAAAAGACTTGTACCGCCGCAATCTAACTTATGAACCAATCGATGCGGCTCATGTCCGGTTTGACGGAAAAACCTACTTGATGCTGGCTTCGAATAATTATCTGGGCCTGACGCATCATCCTGCCGTACAGCAGGCTGCTTGTAAGGCCATCAATCAATATGGCACCGGGTCGGGCGGCGCAAGGCTGACGACAGGCACCCATCCCGAATTTGCCGAACTGGAACGGGAATTGGCTGCCTTCAAAGGGGTGGAGGCTGTGCTTGTTTTTAATACCGGCTATATGGCCAATGTTGGCACCATCAGTGCCCTTATGGGGCCGGAGGATGTTATTTTCAGTGATGAACTCAATCATGCCAGCATTATTGACGGCTGCCGCCTGACCAAAGCCCGCAGCGTAGTTTTTCGCCACTCGGATATGCAGCATTTGTCCCAGTGTCTGGCGCAAGCCCCGGAAAAAAGCCGCAAACTGATTGTCGTAGACGGCGTCTTCAGCATGGATGGCGACATTGCTCCGCTACGGGATATTGTTGAGCTGGCTGAACAATATCAGGCTATGGTGATGGTTGATGACGCGCATGCCACCGGTGTTTTGGGTCAAGGCAAGGGAACAGCGGCTCATTTTGGTTTAAAGGACCGTGTCCATATTCAGATGGGCACACTCAGCAAAGCTCTCGGGGCTGAAGGCGGCTATGTAGCCGGCAGCCGTCCGCTGATTGAATATCTAATCAATAAAGCCCGCAGCTATATTTTTTCCACAGCCTTATCACCGGCAACCATTGCCGCTGCGCGGGCGGCCTTATCCCTGATTGCTCAAGATCCGGCGATTGTTGCCAAGCTGCTCGATAATGCCGCCTTTATGCGCGCGGGTTTGCGGACAGCCGGCCTTCAGGTGGATGAAGGCGAAACCCCGATTATCCCGGTTATCGTTGGATCTGCTGCCACAGCGGTCAGGCTGGCAGATGAACTGCGGCAGGCTGGGCTGATCATTGCGGCCATCCGGCCACCCACTGTTCCCGAAGGCCAGAGCCGGTTAAGAATTACCGTTTCCGCCGCACATGACCAACAGGAATTAGGACAGGCTATCGAAAAAATTACCGCAGCCGCCAAACGGCTGGGTCTATAAAGAGGTGAACACCCATGAAGGGTTTATTTATCACAGCAACGGATACTGAAGTCGGCAAAACGGTCATTACC
The DNA here is from genome assembly GCA_946407015.1 of uncultured Selenomonadales bacterium. GTDB lineage: Bacteria > Bacillota > Negativicutes > DSM-1736 > Dendrosporobacteraceae > CAMJML01. The sequence continues at coordinate 133,776 of CAMJML010000006.1, forward strand.
GGCGCCATTGCCGCAGCCTTAAAGGCCAGAGGCGTTCGTGTCGGTGTGGTTAAACCGCTGGCTTCCGGCGGAGTGGCTAACCAGCGGGGGCAGTTGGTGGCGGAAGACGCTACCTTTTTGATGAAAGCAGCCGGTATGGCCGAGGACCAGCGTGCACTGGTCAACTCCATCTGTCTGCAGTTGTCTTTGACGCCTGCTGTCGCGGCCATGCAGGCCGGAGTTCATATTGATATGCCGGAAGTGATCTCAAGCTGCCGCTATAGTGCCGAAAAGTTTGAGCAGGTGTTGGTGGAAGGTGTGGGCGGCATCATTGCGCCGCTTTGGGAGGACTATCTGGTTGCGGATATGATGGCCGAATTGGGCTTGCCTGCTGTTATTGTCACCCGGCCCAATTTAGGAACGATCAATCATACCGTGCTGACGGTTGAATATGCCAAACAACGTGGTCTCAAGCTGGCCGGCATTATTATCAATCGCTGGAACAGTGATCAGATTGGCCTATTGGAACAAAGTAATCTGGAGTATATTGAACGGCTGACTGGACTGCCGATTTTAGGTAAATTCCCGGTTACAGCCACCATTAGCGTACCGGAAGCCCGGGTTGACGGCTTGGCGGAATTGGCGGAGCAGCATTTGGATATTGACAGGCTGCTTGCAGCTATGGAGGGATAAGCGGTATGAATGAAATAGAACGGAAAGATAAACAGTATGTCTGGCATCCTTTTACGCAAATGAAAGGCTGGCTGGACAATCCACAAACGGTGATTGCCGATGCCCAAGGCATCAAACTGGTGGATACCGATGGGCGTGAATACTACGATGCGGTCTCGTCGCTATGGGTCAACATTCATGGCCATCGCCGGCCGGAAATTGACCAGGCTATTATTGATCAGCTTGGCCGGGTGGCTCATAGTACGGCCCTGGGGCTGGCCAATATTCCGGCTGCCGAATATGCCGAGCAATTGGTCCGGGTAGCTCCGGAAGGGTTAACTAAAGTTTTTTATTCCGATGACGGTTCAACGGCGGTTGAAGTGGCTATCAAAATGGCTTTTCAGTATTGGCAGCATAAAGGCCGGGCCGCGAAAAAGCGGTTTGTTGCTTTAGAGCAGGCTTATCACGGCGATACAGTCGGTACGGTCAGTGTGGGTGGCATTGATCTGTTCCACCGGGTGTTTAAGCCGTTATTGTTTGAGCCGTTTCATATTCCTTCGCCTTCCTGTTATCACTGTAGGCTGGCCGAGAATCCCCAGACTTGTGGCCTGGCCTGTGCGCAGGCGCTGGAGGCTTTGCTGGCCGAGCATCATGAAGAAATTGCCGCTCTGGTCATTGAACCTTTGGTGCAGGCTGCTGCCGGGATGTTGATGTCGCCGCCGGGCTATTTGGCTAAAGTCAGGGAATTTACGCAAAAATATGAAGTACTCTTGATTGCGGACGAAGTGGCCACCGGCTTTGGCCGTACCGGTAAGCTGTTTGCCTGTGAAAATGAGGGCGTCAGCCCGGACCTGATGTGTCTGTCAAAAGGCATTACCGGCGGCTATCTGCCGCTGGCGGCTACTTTGACTACAGATGAGATTTATCAGGCTTTTCTGGGTGATATGGCGGAAAAGCGGACGTTTTATCATGGCCATTCTTATACGGCCAATCAACTGGGCTGTGCAGCCGCATTAGCCAGCTTGAAAATATTTGCCGACGAGCAGGTCATTGCGGGCCTAGAGCCTAAAATGGCGGCCATTAGCACAAAACTGGCCAAGCTGCGCAAGCAGGAGCATGTTGGGGATGCCCGGCAATGCGGCATGATTGCCGGGATTGAATTAATGCAGGATAAAGAAAATAAAATCCCCTATCCATGGGATCAAACCACCGGAGCCAAAGTCTGCATGAAGGCCCGGGAGTACGGGATTTTTATCCGGCCGGTGGGGGATGTAGTCGTCTTTATGCCGCCATTATGCAGTACGGTGGCAGAAATCGAGCATATGCTGGAGATGGTGTACCGGTCGATTGATGAGGTCACCAGCCAGGGGAAAACGGCTGCCAGTGGCGGCGGAGCTCATTTTTAACAGGTTTATTGCTTGACAAAACCATTCCCGTCAAGTAATATTTTGGTATAATTTGTTTGGCAAATCTAATTTCAGTCACAGTTGACTTCACAAGGCTCTTGCTTTGTGAAGTTTTTTATTTATTTTCAGCGCTGTTTCATCGATGCCTGAAGCCGTTTTCTTGAACAGAAGCCGTGACGAGGGTGAATGGCCCGAGTTTAGGCTAAATTTGGCTTACATGTTCCACCCAATTGGAGCATATGTGTATAAATGTGTTGGTGCTGGAAGGCTGATACAGGACTAATCCGAGTAAGGGGTTGAAAGGCATGTTCAGAAACTATTCCATTTCTCCTGAGTATTACGATGAAATGTTTGAAAACAGCGGCAATGTACGCGGTCACTATTCCGGGATTTATTCCCGTTTATTACAAATGAACAGCAGGCAGCTGTCTGAACGCCATCAGGCCATTTACCGGCAGATGATCAAACAGGGAATCACCTTTACGCTTTATAGCGGCAACGATCAGGAAATGCTGGAGCGGACCATTCCTTTTGACCCCATTCCGCGCATTGTGTCCGCCCAGGAATGGGAGATTATCGAAAGCGGTGTGATTCAACGGGTTAAGGCGCTCAACTGCTTTTTGCGGGATATCTATCATGAACAGCGGGTACTCAAAGATGGAGTGGTTCCCCGCAGCATGATTGTGGCCAATGCCTATTTCCGTCCTGAAATGATGCATATGGAGGTCCCAGGGGGTGTTTACATCCCGTTTTCCGGCATTGACCTTATCCGGGATGAACATGGCTTTTATTATGTGCTGGAAGATAACCTGCGGACGCCCTCCGGGATATCCTATCTATATAAAAACCGGCTGCTCATGCGGCAGCTCTTTCCGGAGCTTTTTACCCAATACAATATCCGCAGCCTGTCTCAAGGACTGAATCAATTTTTGGCCGCCTTACGCAGCCTGGCTCCCGATCATAAAGCCAATCCGCGGGTGGTCCTATTGACACCGGGAAGTTATAATTCGGCTTATTTTGAACATACCTTTTTGGCCCGGGAAATGGGCATTGATCTGGTTGAAGGCCAGGACTTAAAAATTGTAAATCACAAAGTCTATATGAAGACTTTGCAAGGCTTGCAGCAGGTCGATGTTATTTACCGCCGCATTGATGATGACTTTTTAGATCCGGTTTGCTTCCGGTCGGATTCGGTCATTGGCGTTCCTGGTCTGATGAGTGCTTACCGGGCTGGAAATGTGGCCATTGCCAATGCCCCCGGCACAGGGGTCGCTGACGATAAAGCCATTTATTCCTTTGTTCCTGAGCTCATTCGCTATTACTTAGGGGAAAAGCCGATCTTGCAGAATGTTCCGACCTATCTGGTTGAAAATGCTGGTCAGAGGGAATATGTACTGGCTAATTTACCGAAAATGGTGGTAAAAGAAACTTCGCTCTCCGGCGGCTATGGCATGCTGATCGGGCCTCATGCCGGTGAGCAGGAACGGGCGGAATTCGCGGCTAAGATCAGGCAAACACCGGAACGCTATATTGCTCAGCCGACCATTCGTTTATCACGGGTTCCTTGTATTACGAATGAGGGCCTGGCACCCCGGCACGTCGATCTCCGGCCTTATGTGGTGATGGGGGCGGGGCAGCCGGTCCAGGTTGTACCCGGTGGCTTAACCCGCGTGGCCTTGAAGCATGGCTCGCTGGTTGTAAACTCGTCGCAAGGCGGAGGCAGTAAAGACACGTGGGTTTTAGCCTAAAACAGGGGGACTTTATTGGCAGCAGCAGCAGGATGTTCGTTGTAAAGGGGGGGATTGGCGATGATGAGCCGTACTGCCGAAACCATTTACTGGCTGGGCCGGTATATGGAGAGAATAGAAAATCATGCCCGCCTGATTAATACTTGTTTTCATGATTATCATGAATGGTCAGGCTGTGAAACTGAGCGGCGTCTGCATTGGCAGCAACTGCTGCATATTCTGGGGGAAACCGATGCCTATGTGGAACGGTCGGATTTAAGCGGCGAACAAGGCTTATTGTATTATTTGACGCTTGACGATAAACAGCCTAACTCGATTTTGAACTGCCTGTCCAAAGCCCGCCAGAATGCCCGCTCTATTCGCGAGCGGATTCCGGATTTTTTGTGGGAGTCGGTCAACGAGACTTATCACTGGCTGAAAGGTCAGGATCCCATCAGCTTTTCAACGGTTCCGCCTTATCTGTTTTATCAGCACATTAAAGAAAAGGCAGCCTTGTTTTTCGGCATCGTCGATTCCAGCATGCTGCGGCAATCCGAGTGGCATATGCTGCACTGCGGCCGTTATGTCGAACGGGCCGAGAATATGGTCCGAATCCTGCGGCTGATTGTCGACCAATATCAAAAAAAGGTTCAGAGCACAAACCCTTCGGCAAGTTATCAGTATCTGATCACCGGCTTAAGGGCTGTTGACGGACTGGAAGGGTTCCGCAAGTTTCATGCAGCCGATATGAGTATGGCCAATGTATTTTGTTTCTTAATGATCAATGAAATATTTCCTCGCTCGGTATTATTTTCTTTACTGTTGCTGGAGCAGCATTTAACTATTATGAAAATGAGTGAAAAAGATTTTGAAACCAGTGCCAGTAAACCCTTTCGCATGGTTAAAAAGCTGCAGGGTTCGCTGTTGGACTTCAGTGATGATTTGACAGATACCAGCCAAATGGAGGCTTTCTTGCAAAATTTACTGATCTCCTATAACCAGTTAGGCCGGGAGTTTTCCAAGAGCTTTTTCTGCGAGGAGGTTTAGCGGCCATGAAACTGGAGATCAATCACACCACACGCTATAGCTATTTCGATGATGTGACCGATAGTATCAATGAAGTGCGTCTAACGCCACGCACCAATTACCGTCAGGCTTGTTATCATCATTCAATTGTCACCGATCCGTTAACCAGCTTGTTTTCTTATGAAGATTTTTTTGGTAACCGGGTTTATTCGTTTTCGGTCACCAAACCGCATAAAGAGCTTACCATTAAGACTCATTCCATTGTCGTTACCCAGGAGCAGGAGCCAAAGTCTGAAAGCATGCTGTTGTTGACCGACGAGCTGGCAATGCTGCGGGATGCGCGCTTTAAAAATCGTTACGCTGAATTTTTACAGGCAACCGCTTATGTTGATTTAAATGCCTCAATTCGTGAATATGCCGGTGAAGTGGCTAATATTACGCAAGTGGGCAGTGTTTATGACACCGTTCGTGGTGTAACGGCCCGGATTTATCAGGATTTTTCTTATCAGCCTGGTGCCACCAGTTTGGCCACCACAGCCAAAGATACGCTTAGCCTGAAACGAGGGGTATGCCAGGATTTCGCCCATTTGATGCTGGCACTCTGCCGGGTCCAGGGAATTCCCGCCCGTTATATCAGCGGCTATCATTTTGTCGGTGATTTGCAGGGCGGACATGCTGATTTCAAGCAGGCCTCCCATGCCTGGGTTGAAGCTTTTATTCCGGGGATCGGCTGGCTTGGTTTTGATCCAACCAACAATGGGACCATGAACTGGCGCTATGTGAAGCTCGGCCACGGCCGCGATTATAACGATATCGTTCCCATCAAAGGGGTTTATAGCGGAGCCGGCTGTTCCAAGATGGAAGTCATCGTGGATGTCCGGAAAATTGAGGATGAAACCTGTTTGTCTCAGAGTGTGAGTACCGGTGACAGTAATCTGCGTGCTTATCAGGCTGGGCCGGCGACCAGGGCAATAGCGGAAGCAGCCCAGTAGCTGCTGTTTGTTTAGTGAAAGTCGAGTCAGCAGCAATAGGATTGCTGCTGATTCTTTTGGTTATATTAAGGATGGTGTTTGCTTTTGACAGATGATCCGAATTTGATGATGATACTAAAGGATCAGCGGGATTGAAAAGACTAAAAGGATTTTGCCGTAGCAAGCGTGAAAATAATCATATTGGGAAAAGAGGGGGCGGTTTTACTTTGAAGATATTATTCTGGGATATTGACGGCACAATCATGCGGACAGCCAAGGCCGGTTTGTTTGCCTTTGAACAGGCTGTGAGTGAATTTTATTGCCGGGAAATAGATTTTGCCAAGATCACCACCAGTGGCATGACCGATAACCACATTGCGGCACAAGTGATTGAACATATTGGGGAAGGACAAGCCTCAAATGAGGACATCCACAAACTGACCAGACGGTATGAGGAGCTTTTGCCGGTGTTTTTAGCGGAACGCGGGGGCTATATATTGCCTTCAGTCAAGGAAATCCTGGCCGCATTGCATCAGAAGGAAGAATACGTCCAGTTATTGCTTACAGGCAATAGCCGCTGCGGGGCGGAAATAAAACTGAAGCATTATGGTTTGGATCAATATTTTGATTTTGAAGCCAGTGCCTTTTGCGGTCATCATCTCGACCGTCATGATATTGCCAAATTTGCACTTAAATCGGTTTCCGAGCGATATCCTCATGTCACGATGGAAGACATCTTCGTGATCGGAGATACTCCCAATGACATTAACTGTGGCAAGTCGATTGGGGCCAAGACCATTGCGGTAGCAACCGGCAACTATTCTTATCAGCAATTGGCCGAGTACTCCCCGTGGTGGGTGGTAGAAAAACTGCCCATGCCGCAAGAGTTTATTGCCAAACTGGCCGAGTGAAGACAAAAAAAGCATCCGGATTGAATATCCGGATGCTTTTTTGATTAGTGAAGATGATTGTTTAAGGCTGCAACCAGGCGGCTGTGATGATTGATTTTCTCTACAACCTGCCGGATATAAGCCGACGAGCCTGTCATGATGTCGATCAAGGAGTGTTTCTTGAATAACAGCAGGTCGGTCTTAGAGCCTTGTCCAATCGCTGTCAGCATCATTAGGTATTCGTCGGAGATTCCAATCGGAATATGCATAGCTTCGACTGCTTTGTGGAGTTTGCCTGTTTCGGCAAGGATGCTGTACATATCTTTGTCATTCATGGAAAAATCAAGTTTTTTCCAAGCATGAACCGGCTTGTACATGGAGTATTCATAGTGCATCAAATCAGTGACAAAATTGTCGGCGATTTTGAAGCCGAATTTTTCGGCCTGATCAAACCAAGTCGTACCCGGCATCACTCCAGGCGGATTTACAATGACGGTATCAGGAAGAGCTTCTTCAATGAGGCTGATATTTGCGTCAAAGACATCTTGTAAGGTAACGCCTTCAATAATCGGGGTTGGATAAATCATGGATAAGCCTATTTTGCACGGCAGCCCGACTTCGTCTGCAGCCAATTTGATGCAGTGGATGGTTTCAATGATATTCTTTTTGGTTACCCCTTTATTCATAACCGTTCCATTGATCTGATCATGGCCAGTTTCCGCTCCCATAAATACAGCTCTCAAGCCGGATTTAATCATTAAGCGATAAGCCTCATAAGTCTCAGGGGTCACTTTGCCTGCCCGGACAAACATGGAATAATTGACATGAATCTTATTGTCAAGCAGCATGTGAGCAATGGCTTTACCATGATTTAGAGGTGTTTCCGAACTGCTGAAGCGAAAGAATGAGATACCTTGAGCGGACATAGCTAGTATTTCCTGTTTAATTTCTGCTATCGGCCTCGGCAAATAGTTCATATTTTGTCTGGTATGTGAGCAAAAATTGCATTGATTCCAAGTGCACCCCAGCCCGTCCACAAGTGTATGAAACAGTATTTTGTCATCAAGGTCAGCCGGCGTATAATGAGGAATGGTAAAAGAGTTCTCAGTAAAGCCGCCACCCTGATTATAATTACCGGCACATATCATGCGGTCTGGAGTAATCGTCTGACGGACCCTGGTTAAAAAATTCTCCTTGTCTTTTGAGGATTTTTGCAATTGCAGCAAAGCTGCCAAGGCTTCTTCGCCTGGGCCCATAATGACCAGGTCAAATGCAGTGATGCCAAGTACCCTGTCTCCATATACCTTAACTTGCGGCCCACCTGCCACGATGATGGTTTCTGGAGATAATTGCTTAATCTTATTGGCCAGGTCAATACTCCAGGTATAAGCGTCTCCGTTCCAAAGTTTTATACCTACCATGGGAATCCTTTGTGATGCAACCTGACCGGCGATAGCAGCAATAAGCTGATCCATATAGGTTTTACGGTAAAATAAAGCAAGACTTTGTACCGGCCATGTCAGCAAAAGCAGGATTAAGGCCAGTGGTTTTAGCGTACTGTAAGCTTTTAGCTGGAGCTTTGTGAAAAGGCGAAGCAGTGCCAGGCACCAAGCTGGAACACCAAGTTCAGTACCGGAAACTCGTTGTTCGTCCATTACTGTAACGGAGAACCCCTTTTCTTCCAAGTAGGTACGGATTATTGCTAGGCTGTTTTCTAAAGCAGCATCGGAGACAATTCGCTGTCTAGGAGCAAAGCTATTGATAAGCAATAGATCATTATGCTTCACAACGATTCCTCCTCACATCGCTATGAGAGCCAGGAGTGAGCCTGTTTTGATTTTTTAAACTTGTGATTATATGCATGGCTGCTTTTGGATATAACTGTTTATATTTCTCAAATGCCTGACGTGGGAGAATGAGTAATTCTGAGTCGTTTAAAGATGTGAATTCATAAGTCGATGGTTGCTGTTGTGATAAACCATCTCCAAAATATTGACCATTTCGTAGTATAAATGCTTGGTTGGCAGACTCACCAAGGATTGATCCGGAAAGCACGAAAAATAAGCCATTACTAACTTCGTTATTACTTAAAATGCAATCACCATTTGTGCAAGTAAAAATGGCACTAAGATTAAATAAGGCTATTCGCTCTTTTTCATTTAAGTGACTTATTAAATTCAAATCAGTTTGAGTAGTACCATTAAAAACTTTTCTTAGTTGTTCCCAGAGTTGCTCCTTTTTTGTTAGCTGAGTATTGATGTAATAACTTGTCTGGGGGAACACTTGTTTAAAATGTTCAGTAACAATTGAACGATTTGGATTTTTTTCAATAAGACGGTATAAAGGTGAATGAACGGCTCTTAGATAGTCTGTATCGTCTAATATGATTACGAATGGAATTAACAACCCATGGCCGGGTTCACTAAAATTTTTAGTAAATCGACGATAACCAATTCGTTCATACATTGCAATTAGATGTGGATTGCTGCCACTAAACGAAACATTTATATTGTTTTCTTTAAAAATCTTAAAATGTTCTGCAATTAACTGATACATTACTGTGGAACCACGGTAAGATGGTACGATAGCCACCTTTGTAGAAAAAGCGACTTTTGCGTTCGGTCCGAGAATTTTTTCAAATTTATCTAAAGCGAATATATTGGAAAGCCAATTTGGAAAATGCTTTGGTTCTGCCATGGTGATTCTAGATGTACCAATCAATTCGGAGTTGCATTCGGCGTACAGTAAGATGCTTTGATCATCAAGATCATCACGCATTTGTTTACTTTTATGGTCTACTTGGCAGTGTTTTGACATTTCTTCAATAAAGATGTTATAACGTAGCTGATAGATTTTTTCTTTTTCCCACTTATGATTAGCAATATGAATTTTGATAGAATTTAGATTTTCCATAGTAAATAATCCCCCTAATTTTGTTATTTTGGAACTGATAGAATGTCTACAGTGGTAATAAATTTAGAAGAACTCCCCCTTTTTAAAAAATAAAACTTCACCTCCTTTCTAACTCACCACTTCTCATGTAGGAAACATTCTTCCTATGAAAAATAGCAAAAGATGCAATTTTTTGTCGGATAATTTGCAAAAAAAAAGTGCACTCATAATGAGTGCACTTTTTAATAAATAACGATTGAGAAAAAATCAATTATTGACTAATTATATTATTTATCAAATTGTTTAAAATGAATAAAGAAGGTTGTTCCTTCGGTACTGGATTCAACATGAATTTTTGCTTGATGGCGATTTGCAATGCGATAACAGATTGCTAACCCTAATCCTGTTCCCGTATCCTTAGTCGTTAGAAATGGCTTTCCAATATTCTCCAAAATATGGTGAGGTATACCTGGGCCATTATCTTGAATAGCTAATACGACGCCATCTGATTCGGTGCTCGTAGAGATTTTTAATATTCCACCAATATCCATAGCTTCTAGTCCATTACGTGCTAAATTTAAAATAAGTTGACGGATTTCTTTTTCATCCAAATAAAGGTCGGACGTGGGAGTTAAGGATAGCTCAACATCCTTATTTGCTGCATTTGCATCTGCCTTTATTAGTGGATATAGCGCATTAATGATGTCATTTAAGCAGGTAAGCTTCAAATCGATAATTCGATGTTGGCTAAGTGACAAATATTCTTTAATAATCAAATTTGTTCTATCTAGTTCTTCTATCATAAGGCCAAACTGATTTTTATAGCTAAGAAACTCATTCTTACTTGCAAAATATTGAATATAACCTCGAACTGTTGTCATCGGATTCCTAATTTCGTGTGCAACACTAGCTGCCATTTGACCAACAGCATTCAGCCTATCTAAGCGGGAGACATCAAGTTCTAAATTCTTACGGCTGGTAATATCCCGAACAATACAGTCAAAACCGATACAATTACCTGCTGAATTTTGTAAGGGAACTGATTTTTGCTCTATCCAGATTATCGATTTATCTTTTTTTATTAGACGCAATGTTATTAATTGGTCTGTATAGGTAGGATTGCGAATGAACATTTTTAATATTGGCCGATCTTTTGGATAGATTAAAGACAATATTAATTTTTTTGATTGATAGAATTGTTCGGGACGATATCCTGTAAGATTATAAATAGAAGGGCTAATATATTCAAATCCCTTATTAGGTGAGAGCTTATATCGATATATAACATCTGAGGCATTATCTGCTAATAGACGATAATATTCTTCTTTAATAATTAGATCGTTACGAGTTTTTTCAAAATATACAATGAGTGTTCCTACTGCTACAAGAAAGCGAAAAACAGAATCAATTACGAACCCCCAAGGAGCAAACCATTCAACTGTAATTAGAAACGGTAGATCAAGTAGATGCAAACCCAATATAATAAATGACACTCCAGTGATGTATTTTCCCAAGCCATGAACATCTAAACTTTTTATAAACAGTAAGCCATTTTTACAATAAATAAATGCTAAAAGAAGGCATACTGGAAGTGTAGTAAGACAAAAGGGCATATCTAATAAAACAAAGATAACACTAATCAGATAAGTAATTAATGCTCCAAGATACCAGACTTTCTTAAAAGGTGCACCAACAAAAATACTTGTGCCAATGAGCATGATCAAACTCCCCCAAATTACTGTAAATACATATAAGATCAAAGGTACCTTGGCAATAGCATGCAAAGGCGTATCAAGAAATACGAATCTTATAAGATACAGAGCCCAACTAAATGCCCACAACCCAATATAGCGTTGGTGATATTGAATATATAAATAGCAATATATTAAAAATACAGCAAAGGTGGCAGCTAAAGGATACAGTATTGATAGCTCAGAAATATTCATCATTATCACCTTTTCCGATAAACTTATCAATTTTACCAAATGCTGGGCTATAATGACTACATAAGTAATAATTCCATAAATTTGAAGGCTTTCCTGCTAAAGTCTGGTATATTTGTAGAAATGTGGCATATGACTACACGTGATTTGCTGGACAGTCATAAAAAAAGCAATCCTACTCAATGGTTAGGATTGCTTTCGTTTTCTTCTATTTGCTCTTATTTTTGCCTAAAAGCAATCAGCTTGCTCAATTCGGCGAGAATAAACGGCAGTGGGGACAATAAGCCAATGACCAGCCAATCATCCAGGGTTAGGGTTTGTGTTTTAAAAATGGCTTGAAGCGGGCCGACGGCCAGGAGCATGAGGGCGAAGGATAAGGCGACAGCGCCGTTCATGTATTTATTGGAGAACAAACCATTTTTAAATACTGAATAATGGGCGGAGCGGGCTGCATAGGCACATAGGAGCTGGCTGTTGATTAAGGTGATGAAAGAAAAGGTCCGGGCGGCGGCTAGATTACCTTCATAGCTTAAGTAACCATAGCCGAAGGCCGCTAGTACCACGACGGTAATGGCCAGGCTTTGCAGGACGATCATAGCTAAAGCCGGCCTGTTGACAATCGGCTCATCCGGGTGGCGGGGCGGCACCTGCATGGTATCGTCTTCTTTCTTCTCCATACCCAGAGCCAGAGCGGGGAAAGCGTCTGTGACCAGATTCACCCAGAGCAGTTGAATGGGCAGTAAGGGGATGGGCAACCCAAATAGCATTGCGATGAAGATGACTAAGACTTCCGATAAATTGCAGGAGAGCAGGAAGGCAATGAACTTGCGGATGTTGGCAAAAATGGTGCGGCCTTCTTCCACCGCTGCGACGATGGTGGCAAAGTTATCGTCCGTGACGACCATATCGGCAGTCTCTTTGGTAACGTCCGTTCCGGTAATTCCCATGGCGACCCCGATATCGGCCTTTTTCAAGGCAGGAGCATCATTGATGCCGTCCCCGGTCATAGCCACAATCTGATTATTGGCCTTCAGCGCTTCGACAATGGCGACTTTGTTTTCAGGGGAAACCCGGGCGAATACGCTGACGTTCTGTACGGCCTGAAGCAATTGTTCCTGACTAAGACTGTCGATTTGACTGCCTGTCAGGGATTGCTCTTTGCTGGAAATAATTCCGAGGTCGATGGCAATGGCTTGGGCGGTGTCCTGGTGATCCCCGGTAATCATAATCGGGCGGATGCCGGCTGCCATACAGACTTTTACGGCTTCCCGGGCTTCGCTTCGCGGTGGGTCGATCATGCCGATCAGGCCAATAAATACCAGGTCATTTTCAATTTCTTCAGGTATTAAACTCTCAGGAACTGCGGAAAACCGGCGGCAGGCTACAGCCAATACCCGCAGCGCCTGTGCGGCCAGATCGTGATTGATTTGCTGAATCCGGGCGATAGCGGCGGTATCCAACGGCTGAATGCCGCCGGCCGTCATGATACCGGTGCAGCGGCTGATTAGAAGATCGGGAGCTCCCTTAGTAAAGGCCAGGAGGTCCTGATCCGTTTGGTGAAAGGTGGTCATCATTTTACGGCTTGAATCGAAGGGCAATTCTTTTATCCGGGGCAGTTCCCTTGCCAGATCGTCCTGATGCAGGCCGGCTTTAGCGGCTGCGGTGATTAACGCTCCTTCGGTAGGATCGCCGACAATGCCCCAGGCTTTTGTTTCAGGATGCCGTGTAAGTTTGGCGTCGTTACATAATAGAATTCCCTGCAGCAATAATTTCAGGTTGGCCTCCGAGTCGACCTGAGCCGACCGGTTGTTATGGCTGATTTCCCCTTGTGGATCATACCCTTCGCCGCTGAAGTCATACAGCTTGCCATTGGCGTAAGCTTGGCGGACAGTCATTTGGTTTTGGGTCAGCGTACCGGTTTTATCGGAGCAGATAACGGTGATACTGCCCAAGGTTTCTACGGCGTGCAGTTTCCGGATAATACTGTTTTTACGGGCCATGCGCTGCATTCCCAGCGCCAGAACAATGGTTACCACAGCGGGAAGCCCTTCCGGTATAGCTGCAACCGCCAGACTGATGGCCGTCATGAGCATAAGCTGCAATTCTTGCGGTGAAAAGCTGCCTGAGCTGATACTGTTATAAACTCCAAGAAAGAATACCAGGGTGCATACTCCCAGGCAGGCAAAGCCCAGCTTTTTGCTGAAATCAGCCAGTTTGCGCTGCAGCGGGGTTACTTCTTTTTCACCAGTTTGCAGCATATTGGCAATTTTACCGATTTCGGTCTGCATGGCTGTTGCTACAACAATGCCTTTAGCGCGGCCATAGGTTACCAGCGTACTCATAAAAGCCATATTGTGCCGGTCGGCCAGCGGAACCTCACCGGAAATGGGGGATAACGATTTTTCTACCGGTACCGATTCTCCGGTCAGCGAAGCTTCCTCAACTTTCAGGCTGAATACTTCCAGCAGCCTAAGGTCGGCAGGAATCCTATCTCCGGCTTCCACCAGGACAATATCACCCGGCACCAGTTCCCGTGAGGGGATGCTGACCGTTGTGCCGTTGCGTATAACCTTGCTGTTGGGTGCGCTCATCTGCTTGAGTGCTGCCAGGGCTTTTTCGGCCTTGCTTTCCTGAATGATGCCTAAAACAGCATTCAGGACCACAATGACCATAATGGCAATCGAGTCAACGGCTTCTCCTAAAAAAGCCGAAATGATGCTGGCAGCAATTAAAATCAATACCAGAAAATCTTTAAATTGAGCGATAAATTTGCTGAAAAGACTTTCACGGTCTTTTTCTTTGAGCTCATTATAACCATAATCATTAAGACGCTCACCGGCTTGTTCGGTTGACAGGCCGGCAGACAGAGTGGACTGAAGTTCTTGGAGGGTTTGCTCGTGCGACTTATTAAACCAGTCCTGTTTCAAAATCATCATCCTCCTTGTAAACAATTGTAGTTATATGATAATGGTTCTATATAAAGTAAACAGCACCTGCTGCATGGAAAAATACAGGACTATTTTCTCAGTACCCTTATATTTTTTCCTGCATGGCAAAAAAGACCGCGGCACAACGCAAATGTTGCAGCCACGATCCTTTTTTGTGGTTATATTTACCAATTATTTATGATATAATGTGTACCGACGTGCCTATCGGTACAATGGCAGCCAAGTCAAGTACATCCCGGTTGTGCATGCGGATACAGCCTTTTGAGACAAAGCCGCCGATGGAAGAGGGATTGTTGGTTCCGTGAATGCCAACATGAGGGACGCTTAAGCCCATCCACATGGCTCCGAAAGGGCCGCCCGGATTGGGCCGTTTGTTGACAATTTGAAAACGGCCGGTTGGCGAAGGCGAGTATTGCTTGCCTACACCGACCGGATATGACTTTAACGGTTTTCCGTTATTGAACAAGGTTAATCGCCTTTGGCTCAGCGATATTGTAATTGCATAGGCCATTGTCATATCACCTCATCTTACTATATTCATTTTACGTAAAAATGCTACTGCAGGTCATGCGATGTACCGGAGGTGTTGTCAATGAGAAGAAGTTTGCGTGGAATTGGACAGAAACGGGGCTTGTCACCGGGTACCTTAATCTATGTCGGCCAAAACCGTAATGAGCGGGCCGTCCTTACACTAGTTGAATATGATAAAGACGAGGTTATCGAAACCCGCTTTAATAAAGTCTCTGACTTTCTTCATCATGGTCTGCGTTATCCGTCCAACTGGATTGATGTCAGTGGCATTCATGATGTCAGTATGGTGGGGCAGCTTGGTGAATTCTTTGGAATCCATCCGTTGGTGCTGGAGGATATTGTCAATACCCACCAGCGGCCAAAAATGGAAGACCATGAGGGGTACTGCTACCTGGTGCTCAAGCTGCTGTTGCCGAACCATGAAGGCAATACCGCCGACATTCAGCAGATTAGTCTGATTGTCGGTAAAGATTATGTGATTTCTTTTCAGGAAACGCCCAACCGTGTGTTTGAGGGCGTTAGAAACCGGATTGCCGGGCCGCTTGGCCGGATGCGGGCGCTAGGAACTGATTACTTGGCTTATGCCCTTCTCGATGCCATCATCGATCATTATTATGCTGTTCTGGAAACGTTCGGTGAACAAATTGAGGCACTGGAGGATAAAGTGGTGTTAGAGCCAGATCCACGGGTTATCCAAGAAATCCATATCTTAAAAAATGAACTGCTGTTTATGCGCAGATCGGTATGGCCGCTGCGGGAAGTGGTGCACGCTATTCAACGCGGTGATTCGGCTGTTTTTACCGAAGGGACCCGTATTTACATCCGGGATATTTATGACCACACTATTCAGGTCATTGATACTCTCGAAATGTATCGTGACATGGTATCAGGAGCATTGGACGTCTGTTTATCCAGCATCAGCAACCGCCTCAATGAAGTGATGAAGGTTCTGACCATTATCTCTACTATTTTTATTCCCTTAAATTTTATTGCCGGTGTCTATGGCATGAATTTCCGGGTCATGCCGGAATTGGAGTGGGCATGGGGCTATCCGGCCGTATTGTGCTTAATGGCCGCTGTTGCCGTTAGCCTGTTGTACTTTTTCCGTAAACGATCCTGGCTTTAAGCCGCTATTTAAAAGTCCGCTGAGCGGACTTTTAAACTATTTTCATGGCGGATTGAAATTTACAAATATGCAAATTTTGCATGGATGGACGCAGGGAGAATGTAGAGTTGTGTAGAATTTTAGCAATATCTGAATAGCGCGTAAATTTTCTCTTATGAAAAGGTCGGAATGGCTGTCACTAAGAAGCCGGGGCTGGCCGGCAGTCCAAGCGGTCAAGCCAGGTGCTACCTTCATCCGATTTGCTGAAACGGCTAAAAACCAAGGCGGGTGTTCATCGTGAAACCAAAAGTTCTTGTCTGGATTTTGTTATGGATTCTATTTGTCAACCCAATCTATGGTTTATCGAAAGTTAAGGCACAACATGACGGTCGTACGGAAATTCTTGTTTTGCATTCCTATAGCCCGGACTATGAATGGGCTCAGACCGAGCAGCAGGGGATAGACAGTGTGCTAAAGCCCCTGGAGAATCAAATTAAAGTGCGGATTGAGTACATGGACTCCAATCATAGTCCGGGGCTGGTGCATGGTCCGCTTTTGAAGCAGCTGTATAAAGAAAAGTATGCTCATTCAGCTTTTGCCGCCATCATTGCAACCGATAATGCGGCTCTGGAATTTTTGCGGGCCAACCGGGATGAACTTTTTCCGGGCGTTCCTGTCGTCTTTTGCGGCGTGAACGGCTATAACGCGGTAATGATTGAAGGCTTCGGCAATATAACCGGGGTGGCGGAAGATAATGATTTCCTGGGTTTATTTGAACTCATTCTCGAGCTTCATCCCCAAACCAAGCGGATTATGATTTATGGCATTCCGGATGATCCGTCCCATATTGCCAATGTTGCCTTGATTCGTAAGCTGCTGCCCGAATTCAAGCATCCGGTTGCGGTTGAAGTCCGGGAATTTCCTAATATTGAAGCGTGCATTGCCGATATCAATCAATTGCCGCCGGACAGTATTGTTATGGGGGTAGGCAGTATGAGAACCCAGAGCGGTGAAGGCGTTAATCTGCAGCGGGCTAATGAGATCATCTCGGCGGCTGTGTCTGTGCCGGTCTATACAGGCTGGGATTTTGGCCTCAATCATGGTGCCGTCGGCGGCTTGGTGGTGAGCGGCAAGGAACAAGGGCGGATTGGTGCCGAGATGGCATTGCGTATCATTGCCGGCGAATCGCCGGCAGCGATTGAAATTATGCAGCATATCAAGAATGTCTATATGTTTGACTACCGGCAATTAAAACGCCATGGCCTGACTGGCAGCAAATTGCCGGATGGCTCGATTATTTTGAATTCGCCTGATTTGACCTACCGGGTCAGCCGGGAAGCGTATTGGGCCGGTGCGTTTATTCTCATTGCCCTGACGGCAACGGTGGTTATTCTAAGCGCCAATATCCGGAAACGGAAAAAAGCCGAAGCCGCTATGAAGGCGTCGGAAGAGAAGTTTTCAAAAGCTTTTCGTAATTGTGCGGATGTTGTAGGCATCGCCCGGCTGAGTGACGGGTATTATCTGGAAGTCAGTGATGCCTTTTTTGAAACTTTTAGCTATGACCGCAAAGAAGTGATCAATCAGGCTTCGTCAGCGGCTGATCAAGCGCCTCAAGAGAATGCTTTTCCCTTATGGCTGAATGCCTCTGAGCGCAATGCGCTCTTTCAGCGCCTGGCACAGGATGGGTATTTAAAAAATCTGGAGACCCATTGGTGTACCAAGAGCGGCGAAGTCCGGGTCGGCCTATATTCAGCCGAGGTTATTACGATTAACGGCGAACGCTGTATTGTGTATGTCTGGCATGATATCACTGAGCGTAAATGGGCTGAGCAGGAACTGAAGCGTGCGAATGAGGACCTGGAGCATAAGGTTGAGCACAGAACCCAGGAACTTTCTTCATTAAATCAAGAGCTGATTGCGATGAACGAGGAACTGCAGGCGATGAATGAAGAATTGCAGCATGAGGTTGAAGTGCGCCGGCAGATTGAAGAAAAGCTGGCTGCTGCCAATGATGAACTGAAGCAGGCCTTTGACGAACTAAAAGCCATGCAGAACCACCTGGTCCAATCGGAGAAGATGGCTGCCTTAGGCAATCTGGTTGCCGGTGTGGCCCATGAGATTAATACACCGCTGGGCGTGGGTGTGACGGCTGCTTCTCACTTAAAACAGCTGACCGACCGGTTTAAAGAGTTTTGCCAAAGCGGTGCACCGCGCCGCCAGGATCTGATTGATTATTTGCAGGACCTCCAGGAAGCTGTGACCATTACTTTGAAAAACCTCGAACGGGCAGCGAAGCTGGTCCATAGCTTTAAGCAGGTGTCGGTGGATCAGTCCAGCGAAATACGCCGTGAATTTAATATCAGCAGCTATTTAGCGGAAATTCTGCTCAGTATGCAGCCACAGCTCAAGAGAACCAAGCATACCATCCATGTCGATTGTGATGAGGCCCTGAAGATAGAAGGATATCCCGGAGCCTTTGCCCAAATTGTGACCAATCTGGTGATGAATTCGTTGACCCATGCCTTTGACCCGGGCGAAGAAGGCCGGATTCAGATTAAAGTGGAGCGCAATAACCGGCAATTGGCCTTTACCTATTCCGATAATGGAAAAGGCATGCAGCAACATGTTTTGGCCAAGATTTTTGATCCCTTTTTTACTACCAAACGGGGGATTGGCGGTACAGGATTGGGCTTGTATGTGGTCTATAATATTGTGACCCAGCAATTTAACGGAACGATAAAATGTGAAAGTCAGCCTGGCCAGGGAACAACCTTTCACATTCAAGTGCCAATCGGAAGGGAGGGTACAGTAGATGGAAAACTTAGATGAATTCCTATTTGCGGAGGATCAGGCCAGCTTTCATGTTAACACAACAAGTCCAATGCCTGCGGGCGGAAAGCCAGCCTGGAAAGTCCTTATTGTCGATGATGAAGAAGATGTCCATCATGTTACCCGAATGACCCTTAAAAGATTGTTCTTTGATGGCCGCAGTGTGGCTTTCTTCAGTGCCAGTTCGGCCGCGCAAGCCAAAGAAATCTTGCAAGTTCATCCCGATATTGCCGTGATGCTGCTGGATGTTGTGATGGAAGACGAAAATGCCGGCCTAGCCTTGGTTCACTATGTGCGTAAAGAGCTGGAAAATGCCATGGTCCGGATCATTCTCAGGACCGGCCATCCCGGCCAGGCCCCGGAAGAAAGCGTTACCATTGAATATGATATTAATGACTATCGGGAAAAAACCGAACTGACGACGCAGCGGTTGATTACAGCCGTGGTGACTGCCCTGCGTTCTTACCGGGATTTGCAAACCATTGATGAAAACCGGCGGGATTTAAAACAAGTGATCCTGTCGTCAACTCAAGTTTTCCGGTTGCAGTCGATCAAGAGTTTTGCCACCGAAGTCTTGCAGCAGCTGAGTACCTTAGCCTGTATTCAGCCAGGCTGTACGGGAATCCCATTATCCGGGTTTGTGGCTGAACGGAAATGTGGTGAAGGTTTTGTCAGCCATGCGGCTATCGGCCGTTTTCAGCCATTGACAGGTCAATGGCTGGCCGGTCAAATTCCAGCAAACCTGGAACAAATGATTGAGGAGACTTGCCGGGAAGAGCGCTGTATTTATCAGGATGACTGCATCATCCTGTACTGCCATAGCCGGTTAGGACCGGAAAACATCATTTATTTAGAAGGTTTTGCCGGGCTGAGCACTTGGTCACAAGATTTGCTGGAAATGTTCAGGCTGAATGTTTCAGTGGCTTGCGATAATATTTATTTAAATCAGGATATTGAAGCAACCCAGCGGGAATGCATCCTGACTTTGGGTGAAATTGCTGAATCCCGGTCCCCGGAAACAGGCAACCATGTCAAGCGGGTTGGCGAAATTGCCCGCATTCTGGCACTGCGTTACGGCTTGTCGGAGTATGAAGCCGAGCTGATTAAGATTGCTGCTTCCATGCATGACTTGGGCAAATTGGCCATTCAGGATGCGATCCTCAATAAACCGGGAGTCTTAACCTGTGAAGAGTTTGAACTTATGAAAAATCATTCCGAGCTTGGGTATGAGATGTTAAGATCTTCGAAACGGACGCTGTTTCAAACGGCTGCCTTGATTGCGAGGGAGCATCATGAAAACTATGATGGTACGGGTTACCCGCGCGGTTTGAAAGCAGATGAAATCAATATTTATAGCCGGATTGTCGCTTTAGCCGACGTGTTTGATGCCCTGGGAACCAAAAGGGTGTATAAGGCGGCTTGGTCCAAAGAGCAGATCATCGATTATTTGTTAGAGCAAAAAGGCAAGAAATTTGATCCCCAATTGGTAGAATTGTTTTTTGAACATAATGAAGAAATTTTTGCGGTCCGTGAAAATTTCCCTGATGAATAGAGAAAAATAAAAGCAAAGGAACAGCGGCTTGCTGTTCCTTTGCTTTTATTTTACCCGTAAGGCATCATAGGTTTTGGCGGCTAATTTGGCCAGGAAATCACTAGCGTAATCCGGGGATTGCTCGGTCTTGGAAAAGGCGCTGATCAGAATCTGGTCTTTGCCGTCATCGACAATGCCGACATCGTTTAGAACACCGTCAGGCAGTTGGCCGACTTTATGCATCACTTTGTTATCTTGCATATGTCGGGGGATTTCCTCTTTGTAAATGGTTTTGGCCAGCTCTTCTTTAAGGATGGCCGACATTTCTTTGCCCAAATATTGCTCCTTATAGATGGTCTCCATAATGACCGCCATCTCATAGGGTGTAGTTACACTGTGATAGCCATATTGCTCAAAGGCGGCGTCACTGTGAATCCGGGTTTTGGTTAAGCCTAAATCTTGTAAAACCTGGGTCAAAGCCGTTGGTTTGCGTTGTTCAATTTCGGTCAGCAATTCATAGAAAGCCGGATTATCGCTAATCACCATCATCTTTTTGATGAGCTGATCATACTCGTGTTTTTTATCGACCGGTACTTCCGGGTACATATATTTGTAGACTGCCAAGGCTACAACGAGCTTATGGGTTGAGGCTGTCGCAAAAACTTCATCGGCATTGTAGCGGATGAGCTGTCCGGTTTTGAGGTTTTTGCCATAGAGCCCGGTTTTGCCGGAAAAACTTTTGGCGTACCGCACGACCTCATCAACCTCAGGATTGGTGGCCGCAGAAGGAGCAGGAGCCGGCTGGGCAGGTGCCTGCTGCTCGGCTGGGGCCGGAGTCTGCTTTTTGACTGGAGCCTGCGTGCAGGCTGTACAGGTAAACAGAATGAGAAAGAACGCTGCCAATGCTTTTTTCAGTAGAAACCACTCCTTGTGAAGAATTGTGTGCCTAATGATAGTTTAGCCTGTGGTTCATGACTTTATCCGGGAAACAAGCCGAAGCAAACAAGTGAAAAAGCCAAAAAGCCATACATACCGGTCCGGCTCCTTTCATATGGTGTAATATCTGTGATTTTGGGCAAAAGAAGGGATGGCCGGTGAAAAGACAAAATTGGGGTATGGTGCTGGTTGTTTTTGTTTTCGTATTTTTTGCACAAGCTGTTGGACACGCGGGCAGCAGCACAGCCATTGTGATTAATCTTCCCAGCCGGACGCTGGAGTATTATGTGGAGGGCGTGCTGACCAGAGAATACCCGGTTGCCATTGGGAAAACTTCGACTCCATCACCACTCGGGACTTACTGGATTACGGATAAAATGATCAATCCCCCATGGTATCCGCCGGGTAAAAAGAAGGTTATTCCTTCCGGACCCAACAATCCATTGGGGTACCGCTGGATGGGCTTTTTACCCACCTATGGCATTCATGGGACTAATGAGCCCTGGTCGATTGGCCAGGTGGTATCCAATGGCTGTATCCGGCTGCGCGAAGAGGCGGTTGAGGACCTTTATGAGCTGGTTGGTGAAGGGACTCCGGTTCAAATCACCTATCAGCGTTTTAAACTGAGAGTGGATCCGGCCGGCTTTGCCTCGATTGGCATTTACCCCGATGTTTATGGTCTGCAAACCCTGACTTTGGCTGAGGTTAAAAGTCAATTGCAAGCCGCCGGTTTAGCTGGGATGGTCGAAGATGGCTGGCTGCAGCAGTTGATTGACGAGATTCCCGACCGGCAGGTGACTTTCGCCCGGGTTCATAAACTGATGGTGAATGGCAGCATCCTGCCGCAATATGCCATTACCATCGATGATGGAAAATATGTTCCGGTTGCGGCCCTTGCCAATGCTTTGCACATTCAGTTAACCTGGGACAGCAAGCGCCAGCTGGTTGTCGGCCGACATCAGGCTGTCGCCGGCGTGAAAAGGGGGCAAACGGTGTATGTACCCGCCAGGCAGGTGCCGAACCTGCTGGGGGGAAGGCAACAGTGGGTGGAAAGTGAAAATTGCTTAATTATACAAATCCCGGTTCTGAAAATTGACAATCAGGTCATCAGTGCTGAGGTGCGCGTTTCACGCCGG
The DNA here is from genome assembly GCA_946407015.1 of uncultured Selenomonadales bacterium. Classification (GTDB taxonomy): domain Bacteria; phylum Bacillota; class Negativicutes; order DSM-1736; family Dendrosporobacteraceae; genus CAMJML01. The sequence continues at coordinate 156,298 of CAMJML010000006.1, forward strand.
CAAAAGCTTGTCCCGGTGCTGGCGGTCGCGCAAGCCTTACAACAAAAGATTACCTGGGATGAGAAGAACGGAATTGTCCACAATGCCATTCGCAATTTGCCGGTACAGGTCTTAGGGGGAGAGCCGTATATCGATGCGGACCGGATTGGCGAGTTTTTTCCGGCCGGTGTCGTCTGGGATGATACCGCGCAGAGCTTAACGCTTACCGAGCCGTCCTATCCGATGGATTATTCGATGTATCTTGATCAGATGGGGGAATTTTTTTAATGACCGTGCCGTGATAAAATGTCAGTCCCTATGGTATAATATGGAGGACTACATAGAAACGAGGGATTTAGCGATGAAGAAAGCAATTATTGAGATGGATCACGGCACTGTGACAATTGAACTGTTTGAAAAAGAAGCGCCTAAAACGGTGGCGAATTTTGAGAAACTGATCAAAGAAGGTTTTTATGACGGGCTGAATTTCCACCGCGTTATTCCGGGCTTTGTTGCTCAAGGCGGTTGCCCGCAAGGGACCGGAGCCGGCGGTCCTGGCTATACCATTCCTTGCGAAACCAAGGGCAATCCACGTGTGCATGAAAGAGGCGCGCTTTCCATGGCTCATCGCGGCCCTAATACCGGTGGCAGTCAGTTCTTTATCGTTTATGAGCCACAGCCTCATTTGGATGGCGTCCATACGGTGTTTGGCAAAGTGATTGACGGCATGGATGTTGTCGATAAAATTAAGCCTGGCGATAAAATGAACAAGGTGACAATTGTAGAAGAGTAAGAGTATAATGGGGGATGGGGAACACCAAGCGGTGAAATCCATCCCCCTTGCGTTACCTGAGGGAGTTTTCAACATGGAGAATCTAAGTTTTGACATGATTGCTTTTTTAATGGCAGCCGGTTTTATTGCCTGTTTTATTGATTCTGTGGTTGGCGGAGGCGGTCTTATTTCAGTTCCGGCCTTGATGCTGACCGGCCTTCCTCCAGTCGTAGTGCTGGGTACCAATAAAATGGCTTCCGTGATGGGCAGCTTTACCAGTGTGATGTCTTTTCTGCGGTCCGGCAAAGTGGATCGTGAACTTATCAAATATTTATTTCCGTTATCGGTGCTGGGGTCGGCCTTAGGGGTTTATACCGTGCAATTCATTCCACCGCATTTTCTTAAACCGCTGGTCATTGTGCTGCTGGTACTGGTCACCCTTTATAGCTTGCTGCGTAAAAACTGGGGCGAAACCTCCACATATACCGGCTTGACCGATAAAACAGTCTGGCTGAGCGGCATCATTGCCTTTGTCTTGGGTTTTTATGACGGCTTTTTCGGTCCGGGGACCGGATCCTTCCTATTATTTGCCTTTTTGCTGGTGGGCTTTGATTTTGTCACCGCTTCCGGCAATGCCCGCGCTTTAAACTTTGGCAGTAATATTGCCGCCGTGATCGTCTTTGGCCTAATGGGTTCAATTAATTATTATTATGCGATCCCGATGGGCTTCGGTATGATCATTGGAGCCTTGGCTGGCACGAGAATGGCTATTACCAAAGGCGCGACCTATGTCCGTCCTTTGTTCATTTCGGTTTCGGCACTGCTCATTGGCAAGCAGCTCTGGGATATTATGCACTAATCCGGGGTGGTTTGCTGACCAATCGGATCGCATAAAAAAATGAAGACCGTTACCTTTCGGCAGAGTCTTGAATAGACTAGGCTAGAGAGGTGGACGGTCTTTTTATTTTACCAATATGTGACAATCTTTTTGCTTAATATTTTGCTTGGATGGGCTAAATCGCTTCCTTGTTTAATACATTATATTGAGCAATACATATTCGCGCCTCCTTATCGAGACATAAACGGCGGGTTTTTTCGCCATAGGGTTCACCAAAATCTAAGGGAGAGTGATTAAATGGCTGATTTTGATTTTGCAGAACTGATTCAAAAAGACCGGGAAGAGCGGAAAAAGGAACGCTTCACCGGGACGTTTTTAGATTATCTGGACATTCTGAAAGAAAACCCGCGCCGTGAGGCTATGCTGGCTCATGCCCGGATGTTCGAGCTATTAACACAGCAAGGCGTTGAAGTGATTAAAACCGAAGAACATCCCAGGCTTAAAAAGATATATGGCAATGCTACCATCAAACGCTATAAGTTTTTTAAAAATGATTTTTTTGGAATCGACCACAGCATCATGAAAATTATGCGCTATTTTCATTCAGCGGCCATGCAGGGGGAAGAAGCCCGTCAGGTACTTTATTTAGTCGGTCCGGTCGGAGCAGGAAAATCCTCCCTGATGGAAGCCCTGAAAAAAGCACTTGAAACCAGTGCGCCGATTTATATGATTCAAGACTGCCCGATGCGGGAGACTCCGCTGCATTTAATTCCTAAGCATTTACGGTCTAAATTCGAGGAAATGCTGAATATCAAAATTGAAGGCGACTTATGCCCGGTTTGCCGCTACCGTTTGGTTCATGACTATCATGGCGAGTATGAGAAAATGCCGGTGACGACAACCGAGTTTTCCATTCGTTCCCGTAAAGGTGTGGGCGTGGTCCCACCGGTTGATCCCAACAACCAGGATACCTCGGTATTGACCGGTTCGGTGGATATTTCCAAGCTTGATCTTTATCCGGAGGATGATCCCAGAGTCCTGGCTTTAAACGGTGCGTTTAATGTGGGCAATCGTGGTATCGTTGAGTTCATTGAAGTCTTTAAAAACGAAGTTGAATATCTACATACCATGATCACGGCCACCCAGGAAAAATCCATTCCATCACCCGGAAAAGGTTCGATGATTTACTTTGACGGGATTATTTTGGCACACTCCAATGAAGCGGAATGGAATAAATTCAAATCCGATCATACCAATGAGGCGATTTTAGACCGGATTGTCAAAGTCGAGGTGCCCTATTGCCTGGAATTGGATGAGGAGGTTAAAATCTATCGCAAAATGCTGCGCAACAGCAGCTTTGATGCCCATATCGCTCCCCATACCATTGAAGTGGCGTCCATGTTTGCCATTTTGACCCGGCTCAGTCCTTCGAACAAAGTCGATGCCTTGACCAAGCTGAAGATTTATAATGGCGAAGAAATTGTGGAAAAAGGCTCGACCAAGAAAGTGGATATCTTTGAATTGCGCGAAGAGGCCAACCGGGAAGGGATGAGCGGGATCTCAACCCGTTTTATCATGAAGGTGCTGGATACCGCCCTGTCGGAATCCGAAAACAATTGTATCAACCCGATTGCCGTGGTCGATACGCTCATCCGCTCAACGAAGGAACTGGCCATTGCGGATGATGAGAAGAAGCGCTATCTGGCCTTCCTGCAAGATACACTGAAGAAAGAATACAACAAGATCATCGAAAAAGAAGTCACCAGAGCCTTCATTCACGGCTATAAGGAACAGGCCGAAAGTTTATTCAACAACTATCTGGATCATGCCGAAGCGTTTGTCAACTCAACGAAATTAAAAGATATCAATACCGGGGAAGAGCTGGAGCCGGATGTGAAGTTCCTGCAGTCCATTGAAGAGCAAATCGGCATCACCGGGACTTCGGCGCTTGGTTTTAGGCAGGATGTTACCTCCTATATGTTTTCGGTGCTGCGTACCGGCGGCAAAATTGCCTATGAAAGCTATGAGCCGCTCAAGGAAGCCATTGAGAAGAAGCTTATGGCATCGGTCAAGGAATTATCGCGAATTGTCACCAAAGCCCGGGTGCGTGACAAGGAACAGGATAGCAAATACAATGCGATGGTCGAGGAAATGAAACGGAACGGTTATTGTGATCACTGCTGCAATGTTATTTTAAAATACGCCGCCAATAACCTGTGGAAAGATTAGCCGGGGGGATGGCTCATGGCAATTTTTAAAGATGGCAGCACCGATCATTCCGACCGTTCGCAATATGACCGGAAAAGGCACCGGCAACTGATGGAAAACGCAATCAAGCGGAATTTAGGCGATATCATTGCCGAAGAGAGTATTATTGGCCAAAGTAAAACCAAAAAGATCAAGATACCGGTTAAAGGGATTAAGGAATATCAGTTTGTTTATGGCAAAAACACCGGCGGGACAGCGGCCGGAGCAGGGACCGAGAAAAAAGGGCAGGTGGTCGGCAAAGTTAATGATCAGCAGCAGGCCGGCCAGGGTCAGCCTGGAACTGAGCCTGGTGAGGAAATTTATGAGACCGAAATTACGATGGATGAAATTGTGAGTTATCTGTTTGATGAATTAAAGCTGCCCGATATGGACCGGAAAAAATATGGCTTGGTTGAGACGCAAACCGAATATAAGCGGCTGGGCTATCAACGCAAGGGCATACCGCCCAGACTGGCTAAAAAACGGACGGTTGTGGAAAAACTCAAGCGGGAACAGGGAATCAGACGCAGTCAAGAGGAAGCCGGTTTGCCTGTACCTGAACGTATCCCGTTCCGTGAGGATGACCTCAGGTATCACCGGGTCCGGGAAGAAATCCAGCATCGCGCCAATGCCGTTGTGATTTGCATTATGGATACCTCCGGCTCGATGGACCAAACCAAGAAATATCTGGCGCGCAGCTTTTACTTTTTACTGTACCAGTTTGTCCGCTGGAAATATCAGCATGTTGAGGTTGTCTTTATTGCCCATACTACCGAGGCCAAAGAAGTCACCGAATGGGAGTTTTTCCATCGTGGTGAGGCCGGCGGTACGGTCATTAGCAGCGGTTATGCCAAAGCGCTGGAGATTATTGAACAGCGTTATGCGCCGGAAGTTTGGAATATTTACGCCTTTCATTGTTCAGACGGCGATAACTGGGGCGACGACAATGCCAAAGCGGTTGCACTAGCCCGTGAGCTGTGCGAAATGTGCGTCTTATTTGGCTATGGGGAAATCGCCTTCAGCCACGGCTGGAATGTTACCATTCGCCGTGACTTTGAACGCGATATCAAAAACGACAATTTTGTCATCGCTCTGATGAATAAGCAAGAAGACATCTGGCCTGCTTTTAAAAAGATTCTTGACAAACAAAGTGATGCCGGGAGTGATGGCCATTGACCAGTTATACTGCAAAAGACCTGGAAGCTTGGAATGATAAAATCGAAGTTTTGGTTGAAGCGGCCGGTCTGGATTGTTACGAACAGCATTTTTCTATCTGCACGTATGAAGATATGTTGTGTTATGAGTCCTATGTCGGGATGCCGTCCCATTATCCGCACTGGAGTTTCGGCAAGGCCTACGAGCGGCAGCGAACCTTTTATCAATATAATTTAGTGGGCCTGCCCTACGAAATGGTTATCAATTCCGATCCCTGTTTGGCCTACCTGATGCGGGATAATACGCTGACGCTGCAGATTTTGACCATGGCCCATGTTTATGGTCACAATGATTTTTTTAAAAACAACCGATTGTTTCAACGTGATACCCGGGCCGATCTGACGGTGGAGATGTTTAAGGCGCATGCCGACCGGGTCAGAGAATATATTCATGATCCATTTATCGGTCCGGAAAAGGTTGAACGGATTTTAGATGCCGCTCATGCCTTGCGCTATCAGACCAACCGGAATGGTCTGCGCAAAGCGATTGACCGGAAAGAGATTGCCAAAGAGGCGCAAACCCCGGTTCCTGAAAGGCTGGAAGAGGATTTACTGGGCTTTTTGGCCGAACGCGGCAAACTGGCGGAATGGGAGCGCGATTTGGTCAATATTGTGCGGGATGAGACCACCTATTTCATTCCGCAAATCGAAACCAAGATTATGAATGAGGGCTGGGCCAGCTATTGGCATTATCAGATTCTCAATCAACTGGAACTGCCGGTCGAACTGCATCTGGAATTTCTGCAGCGCCATAACCTGGTGGTCCGTCCGTTTGAAGGGCGGATTAATCCGTACTTTGTCGGCTTTAAAATGTTTGAATATCTGGCCAAACAACCTAATGGCACTCAAAATATCATGGAAATCCGGGCTCAGGAGCGGGATCAATCGTTCTTGCGCCGTTATCTCAACCAGGAGTTATGCGAGGAAATGCATTTGTTCTCTTATCAAGTCCGGGGCACCGATATTGTGGTCAAGGAGGTTTCGGATGATAACGGCTGGCGGCTGGTCCGGGATGACTTGGCCAACAGTGTGGGGCTGGGGACCATTCCGGTGATCCGGCCGGTTACGGTGGATAAAGGCACGCTGGTGCTGCAGCATGCTTATGACGGGCGGGAACTGGAACTGAATTATGCTAAAGAGACGGTTAAATATGTGGTCGATCTGTGGGGCGGGAAGGTAGATTTGCGCACCACCTTAAATGCCAAAAACAAAATTATCAGCTGCAGCGAAAATAAAATTGTGCTGTTGCTGGATGGTTAAAAAACAACACACCTGGTGCACCGATGGCCCCAGGTGTGTTGGCCTATCTGGAGGCGGTTGCTGTAAAGCGTAGCTTGAATTTCGCTGATTGATGATCAAACGGCCTTGCCGGGATGTCTGGGCATCCTGAGCAAGGCCGTTCTTTGTGGAGGTGAAAAACCGTTAGCCTAACCGCAGCAGTCCTAAGAGGATGAGCAAGGTACCGGGCAAATAGGGAAACCGTTTTTTCAGGCTTTCTGATACAATCCGTGAAGAAGCATAAATTCCGGCCGATACCACGGCCATTTGAATAATACCCATCAGCCACGGGGTGTAGACAGGTAAGACGCCCATCAGGGACGCGGCAAAGGTGGCCACCATATTGTCTATACCCAGGGCAAAGCCGAGTAAAAGGGCTTCAACCGAGTTGATGCGCTTGGACTGATCGACATCGGCCGTTTCCGGCTTGGCCAGGATGTTGATCATGATCCGGCCGAATGAAATGGTAATTTTCCGGGCGGACAACTCCTGGTCAAATTCGAAGGATTGGATATTTTTGGTCAAATATTCTTGAAACAGGCTGATAATCCCAATACCAATCAATAACAGGGAGCCGCAGACAATCGCGATGTGCGGATTAATGAGATCCTCCAGCAAACTGGCCCCAAACATGGCAGTCCCGGTACACAGTACGGTTACCAGGCCGACAATGGCTAACGAAGAGAAGGGAATTTTGATATTTTTCAAGCCATACGCTATTCCGGCGATAAAACCATCAATACTCACGGCAAAGCCGAGCAGCAGCACATAAAAAATATTCATGGTGTACCTCCTTTGTTAGAGTATGTATGAAGAATGGCAGGCCGTTATGTACGAAATTAACGTTAACCAAGGCGGATTAAGCCTAAAATAATCAGTAAGGCACCAGGAAGATAGGGAAAACGTTTTTTGAGGTTTTCCGGGATAAAGCGGGCGGAGGAGTAACAACCGGCCCCGACGCAAATCATATGAATCAGCCCGATAATCAGCGGGGTATAAATGGGCAGCATTCCCATTAAAGCAGCGGCGAAAGTGCCGACAGCGCCATCGGCGCCAACCGCCAGCCCCAAGAAGACGGCTTCCAACGGGTTGATGGAGCCTTGTTTATCGACGTCGGCCGTTTCCGGCTTTGCCATAATGCTGATCACCAGCCTGCCGATGGAAAAAGTCAGTTTTTGAGCGGTCATTTCACCATCCAGTTCAAACGCTTTTACATCTTTGGTTAAAAATTGTTGGAATAAGCTCCAGGCGCCTAACAGCATTAATAAAAAAGCACCACTCAAGATCGCCACATGGGTATTGATATACTGCTCTAAAATATAGGCGGCAAACATCGCCAAGGAACTGAAAAGTGCTGTGACTAAAAACACGATTCCCAGTGATTTGAGCGGCATCCGGATATTTTTTAACCCATAGGCAGCTCCGGCAACGAAGCCGTCAATACTTACCGCAATGCCTAGCAATATGACATAGAATAATCCCATTTCCATATACGTCAGCCTCCTGCGTAAAAATGCCGAAATGCTTTCACGTTAATATATGGTGGCGGGAGTTCTTTGGTTACTCTAACAGTTTAGCTTAAAAAGTCATCTTCAGGCAGGAATTTTTTGTCTAGATAGGGAAATTATATGTTATAATTAGAAGTTGATAGTTCTATGTCGTTTAATCCTTATGAGTGGTTAAGTTGTTCTTTTTGAGGTGAGAATGTGGATTTTGGTTTAGGTAAAGTATTACCGGTGCGAATTGAAGAGGAAATGAAAAACTCCTATATCGATTACGCAATGAGCGTTATTGTTATGCGGGCTTTGCCGGATGTCCGCGACGGTTTGAAGCCTGTTCACCGACGGATTCTCTATGCGATGCATGAGGCCGGGATGGCTCCGAACAAACCGTATAAAAAATCGGCCCGTATCGTCGGGGAAGTACTGGGTAAATATCATCCTCATGGTGACTCTTCGGTGTATGATGCCATTGTGCGGATGGCACAGCCTTTCTCAACCCGTTATTTGTTAGTGGACGGGCATGGAAATTTTGGTTCGGTTGACGGTGACTCGGCAGCAGCGATGCGTTATACCGAGGTCCGGATGTCGCGGATTTCGGAAGCGATGCTGGACGATATTGAAAAAGATACCGTTGATTTCGTACCGAACTATGATGAATCGTTAAAAGAACCCAAGGTACTGCCGGCTAAAATTCCAAATTTGCTGGTGAATGGCTCTGCCGGGATTGCCGTGGGTATGGCCACCAACATTCCGCCCCATAACCTGGGCGAAGTGATTGACGGCTTAATGCTCATGATTGACAATCCTGAGGTGACCGTACAGGAACTCATGATGGTCATCAAAGGGCCGGACTTCCCGACAGGTGGCTTGATTTTGGGCCGTGAAGGCATCAAACAGGCGTATATGACCGGCCGGGGTGTCGTCAAGATGCGGGCACAAGCCCGGATTGAAAAAATGTCCAATGGTAAACCGCGGATTTTAGTGACTGAAATCCCTTATCAGGTCAATAAAGCCCGCCTGATTGAAAAAATTGCCGAATTGGTCCGGGATAAAGTTGTGGATGGGATTACCGACCTGCGCGATGAAAGCGACCGGTCGGGGATGCGGATTGTGATCGAACTGCGCCGGGATGTCAATCCCGATGTTGTCCTGAATCAGCTGTATAAGCATACTCAGCTGCAGGAAACTTTTGGTATCATTATGCTGGCTCTGGTGGATGGCAAGCCGCGGGTCCTGAACCTGCATGAAGTGCTCTATTATTATCTGGAGCACCAAAAGGATGTCATTGTCCGCCGGACCAAGTATGAACTGGAAAAAGCCAAAGCCCGGGCGCACATTTTAGAAGGTCTGAAAATCGCCCTGGATCATCTGGATGCTGTCATTAGTACAATCCGTGGATCTAAAACGGTGGATATTGCGCGTGCAGCGTTAATTGACGGGTTTGATTTATCGGAAAAACAAGCTCAAGCTATCCTTGATTTGCGTCTGCAACGCTTGACTGGTTTAGAGCGGGAGAAAATTGAGCAAGAGTACAAAGATGTCTTAGAAACCATTGAATGGCTGGAATCGGTTTTGGCTGATGAGAAAAAAGTTCTGGGGCTGATCAGAGATGAGCTGCTGGATGTTAAAAAACGGTTTGCCGATGAACGCCGTACCGTCATTACCAGCGATGTATCCAAATTGCAGGTGGAAGATCTCATTGCCGAAGAGGATATTGTCATTACCTTGACGCACGGCAATTACATCAAACGCCTGCCGGTCGATACCTATCGCAATCAAAAACGGGGCGGTCGTGGCGTCACCGGGATGGGAACAAAAGAAGAGGACTTTGTGGAACATTTATTTGTGACCACAACGCACCATAATATTCTGTTCTTTACCAACCGGGGCCGCGTCTACCGGCTTAAAGGCTATGAAATTCCGGAGGCCAGCCGGACAGCAAAAGGAACATCCATTGTTAATTTGCTGCCGCTGGAGGCCAAGGAAAAAATAACGGCGGTTATTCCGATTAAGGAATTCACTAACCGCAAGTTCTTGTTTATGGCCACCCAAAAAGGCATTGTCAAGAAAACCGAGCTGATGGAGTTTGATACCGCCCGCAAGACCGGTCTGATTGCCATCTCGCTGGATGAAGATGATGACTTGATTGGCGTGAAGCTGACCAGTGGGGATCAGCATGTCATTCTGGGCACCCGGGACGGGTTAGCCATTTCCTTCCCGGAAACCGATGTTCGGTCGATGGGGCGGACGGCCCATGGCGTACGCGGCATTCGCCTGCAGGGGAATGACCTTGTTGTCGGTATGGATACCATTCGTAAAGAAGGCGAAGTGCTGACCGTGACAGAGGAAGGCTATGGTAAGCGGACTCCGGTTGCTGAGTATCGCAATCAGTCGCGGGGCGGCAAAGGGGTCATCAATACCAAAGTGACTGAAAAGACCGGTCATGTAGTCGGCTTAAAAGTGGTACGGCCAGGCCTGGAATTGATGCTGATTACCACCGAGGGCATTGTCATTCGCATTGATGTGGATGAGATCTCGGTTATCAGCCGCAATACCCAAGGTGTGAAACTGATGAAAACCGGCGAAAACGATAAAGTGGTCGCTCTGGCTTCAGTGGAAAAGAAAGCGGATAGCGATTAAGGGTCATTAAAAAAGGCTGTGAGTGGGAATTCCCATTCACAGCCTTTTTCTATTGCTGGATTTTGTGGCTGAGCTAAATAAAATAGGAAGGAAGGCAGATGAAAACCTGAAATTGGTATATAAAGTTATTATAAATAATATATCATTTGGGACGTCTTTCTGATATAATCATCCTTGACTAACCAGTCAGCCTATTTGGGCATTAGAAAGGATGAGCCGTGGTGCTTACTGGAAATAAGAAAAAAATCGCGCTGATACTTGCCGTAGTCCTTGTGTTTACCGGCATTATTGGCTATCGCATTTATGGAAATGTCTCGGCCAATAAGGTTCGCGCTGAAAACTTGGCCAAGAGCAAAAGCATTGTTGTCCAGGTTGCCCAGGCAGGGCGACGCGATATTAAGCCGACCATGACATTTTCCGCTAACCTGGAGCCCATATGGAGCGCCGATATTTCGGCGAAGGTTGACGGTCGAATTAACATTTTGGATGTAAACGAAGGAGATAAAGTGGAAGCCGGAGCTGTTATTGCCGTATTGGATACCAATGACTTACAGGCTCAGGTGATTCAGGCGCAAGGCAATCTGCTGGCCGCTCAATCCACTCTCGAACAAGCTGAAATGGACTTTAACCGCTATTCGGCGTTAGCTTCTCAGGGGGCTGTATCGGCTCAGATGCTGGACAATGCCAGAACTAAGCGGGATTCCAGCATTGGACAGGTTAAAGCGGCTCAAGGAGCCTTGAATCTTATGCAGGAAAAACTGAATAATGCCAATGTAGCGACTCCGCGCAGTGGTGTCGTGACCAAACGATTTATGCAGGCGGGAACGTTTGCCCGTGCCGGTTCGGCACTGGTGACCGTAGCCGATACCAGCACGTTGCTGGCCAAAGCTACTGTAGGGGAATCCCAGGTAGCGTCTTTAACGGTGGGTGAAACGGTTATCGTGCGGGTGGATGCACTGGCTGGGCAGGAATTTAGCGGTGTCATTACCCGGATTTCGCCAACGGCTACATTGCCGGCCCGTACCTTTACAGCTGAAATCAACATACCAAACGAGCAAAATCAATTAAAGGCAGGCATGTTTGCCAAAGTGGATATTCCAACTCAAGTCCATGCCGGTGTCTTAGCCGTACCGGAAACCGCGCTGGTGATGCGTGAAGATCAGAAAACCATTTATGTGGTCGGTGCTGACAATAAAGTTCAGCAGCGGGTACTAAAAGTCGGTTTTTCTGACGGTGGCTGGATTGAAGTGCTGGAAGGCATTCAAGATGGTGAAACCATTGTAACTGCAGGGCAGAACAAACTCAGAGACGGGGTTGAAATTACTCCGACTGGGGATGGTGGTCAATAATGGGAGCCCTTTCAACCTTTATTAAGCGTCCCGTCTTTACTATGATGCTGGTGCTGCTGCTCGTGGTATTTGGCGCGAGTGCATACCCCAGCCTTGGCCTTGACCTTTATCCGGACGTTGATTTTCCGCTAGTCAGCATTTCAGTTTCTTTTCCTGGTGCTTCACCGGAAGAGATGGAAAGCTTGGTCACCAAACCGATCGAGGACTCGGTCAGTTCGCTGTCCGGGATTAAGAATTTATCATCCGTCACGCGGGAAGGGGTGTCTCAGACCACCATTGAATTTGAGTTTGGCACAGACCCGAAACTAGCCGCCAATGAGGTCAGGGAGAAGGTGGCGGGGGCACGCCGGAGACTTCCTGACGGAATTGATGAGCCAGTCGTTCAGCGGTTTGACATGTCGGCGCAGGCGATTGCTACCTTTAGCTTGGCTTCGGAGACCCGTAGTCCGGGTGAGATTCGCAAGCTGGCGACCGATATTGTCAAAGATGAGCTGCAGCGGATTGACGGCGTTGCCGATGTCACCATTTACGGTTCTTCAGACCGGGAAATTGGCATTGCGGTTGACGCCAATAAGCTGTCGGCTTATAAAATCTCGATGGCGCAAATTCTTGATGCCGTCAATAGCCAGAATTTAAATGCACCTGGGGGGAAAGTCTCCCAAAACGGCACACAACTGACGGTGCGGACCATCGGGAAATACCGGTCGGTTGCCGATATTCAGAATGTGATTGTGGCCAATCAGGAAGGCCGCCTCATTCGTTTGAGTGATGTCGCTACTGTGACCGACGGCTGGGCCGAAGAAACGGTTATGGCCCGGACAAACGGTTCCCCGAGTGTTCTGATTTCGGTACAAAAGCAATCAGGAACGAACACGGTCAATGTAGCCGATCAGGTCAAGAAAGCCGTTACCTCCATGCAGGAAAAGCTTCCGCCGGATGTCAAGGTTTCTGTGACTAACGACAGCTCGGTCTACATTAAAGACAGTGTCCATGACGTCTTGATGGCGCTGGTTTTTGGTGGCTTGCTGGCGGTTATCATTACCTTCCTGTTTTTGCAGAATACGCGAGCGACTTTAATTGGTGCGCTGGCTATTCCCACTTCGGTTATCGCAACCTTTTTCATGTTAAAAACCATGAATTTTACGTTAAATACCATGTCGCTGATGGGACTGAGTTTAGCGGTCGGTATTCTGATCGATGATGCCATCGTTGTCATTGAAAACATTTTCCGCCATATGGAACAAGGAAAGTCGGCATTTGAAGCAGCCCGGGACGGTACTTCCGAGATTGCCCTGGCTGTTCTGGCCACCACCTTATCTATCCTGGCCGTATTTGTGCCGGTTGGCAGCATGGGCGGCATTATTGGTCAGTATTTCAAACAGTTTGGTTTGACGGTCGCCTTTGCGGTTGCTTTCTCGCTCTTTGTTGCCCTTACGCTGACACCGATGTTGTCGGCCCACTGGCTCAAACCCGAACACGGGCAGCACAGTGAATCAGGCGCAAAGCGCAGCAAGTTCAGACAGCTGCTGGATAAGTTCGAAGCCGGCTTCCAGGCGCTTCAGGAAAGTTATCGCAGGCTGCTGGCCTGGGCCCTGGAAAGACCAAAAAAACTGGTTGCCGTAGCAGTATTGTCGCTTTTTGCCAACTTTTTACTCATGCCTTTTCTTGGCAGTGAGTTTCAGCCGTCTTATGATTCGGGAGAGTTCAGTATTACGCTTACGGCACCTGCCGGAACCTCACTGGATAAAATGTACCAGATGATTGAACCGGTGGAAAAAATTGTGCTGGCTATCCCGGAAAAAGATATCTCTTATGTCACTATTGGCTCGGGCGGTTCCAATAAAGCCTCCATTGGGGTTAAATTGGTGCCAAGCAGCCAGCGTTCCCGTTCGATGAATCAAGTCATGGATGATCTGCGCCATGATTTGGCTCATGTCTCAGATCTCAAAGTGGTTGTCTCGACCAGCCAGGGGGCTGGCCGCGGCAACTCCAGCCCGGTGCAGATCGCCTTCCGAGGCGCAGAATTAGATGAACTCAATAAACTGGCGCAAGAATTAGCCGATGAGCTCAAAAAAGTGCCGGGCACTACCGATGTGGATATTTCCAGTGAGCAATCGGCACCGGAAGTTCAGGTCAACCTGGATACACTGAAAATGAGTGATGCCGGACTGGACGCCTCTACGGTGGCCAACACCGTTCAAATGGCGTTTCTGGGCGGGACGACTCGCAATCAGTACAGTGCCGGGGACAAAGATTATCAGATCAGAGTACAGCTGGAAAACCAGAGCCGGACCAATCTGGCTGATGTCGATAATCTGCTCATTGCTTCCAAAAGCGGACAGTTTGTCCGGTTAGGTGATGTTGCGACGGTAGAGCTTTCTTCCGGTCCTACTCAGATTAACCGTGAAGCCCGCCAGCGGCAGGTCATTGTGTACTCCAATGTTGTGGGTGTATCAGCCGGTGATATCATGAACAAAGCCGAAGCCATTGCGAAAGAGATGAATCTGCCGACCGGTTACAGTTACCGTTTTGTCGGACAGGCGTCCACCATGCAGGATTCCTTCATGGAAATTGCAAAATCGCTGGCGTTGGCCATTGTGTTGATTTATATGGTACTGGCTGCCCAGTTTGAAAGCTTTATCCATCCGTTTACCATTATGCTTTCGCTGCCATTTTCACTGACCGGTGCCATTTTAGGCCTCTTGATTGCAGGACAAACCATCAACATCATGTCGCTCATTGGGGTAATTATGCTGATGGGTCTTGTGACCAAAAATGCCATTCTGCTTGTGGACTATACCAACCAATTGCGCGAGCAGGGCAAAGACCTGATAGAAGCCTTGATTGAAGCCGGCAGTGTGCGTTTGCGTCCTATTCTGATGACGACGGCGGCCATGATTTTTGGTATGCTGCCGATCGCACTGGGAATCGGGGCCGGCGCTGAATTGCGCCAATCCATGGGAGTTGTGCTGGTTGGCGGTTTGATTACCTCGACCGTATTGACGCTGATTGTGGTTCCGCTCGTGTATTTACTGATTGACGGCATGAAAGAGCGGTTTAATAAACGCCGTGCCGGCAATGCCTAGTCAGCCATCGCTTCCGGTTAACCTGCCTGTAAAGTCGATAAGGACTTTACAGGCAGGTTTTATTTTTAAGTAAGAAAAATTTGCACTCCCGGCTGGAATTGACTATGATGGACATATCGTGTGATATTTTTCCAATGATTTGTAAGGAGCGTGAGAAGTTGACGTCAATGCATTTTAACTATCAGGTTGACGATCGTTTGCCAGTCCGGGAGACTGTCTTATATGGGCTGCAGTGGTTATTGATTGTCGTTCCGTTGGTCCTGATTCTGGGGCAGGTAGGAGCCGCTTTGCATGACTTCCAGCATCCCGAACTGCAGTTGCTTTATTTGCAAAAAGTATTTTTTACAACAGGAATGACGCTGCTGGTGCAATTGCTGTGGGGTCATAAGCTGCCGGTGATTGTCGGGCCGGCATCGATTCTCCTGCTGGGGATTATCGTCAATGCCGGGGCTCCGGATGCCGTCTATTCGGCGATTGCCCTCTGTGGCCTGCTGCTGTCCTTGCTGGCTGCTGCGGGCTGGCTCAAACGGCTGAGCGCTTTTTTTACGGCGCGAATTATTGGTATTGTGTTACTGTTGATTTCGTTTACTTTGCTGCCCACGGTCCTGCAGTTCATTACAGCCGGCCCGGATTTTTCCTTTGGCAAGGGCGTTTTTGCGGTCGGACTGGTGCTGGCCATGCTGGCCGGTCAAAAGTTTCTGCCCGGATTACTGCGCAACACTATTGTGGTCTGGGCACTGCTGGCCGGAAGCGTCCTCTACTATGTGCTGTTTCAGCCATCCATGCCGGTTCTTGTAACACCGGCTTCCAGTATGCTAATGCTGCAATCGGTTGCACCGTCCGTTACTTTTGAGTGGCCAGTCGTCCTTTCGTTCCTGTTCTGCTTTATGGCGCTGACCGCCAATGACTTAGGTTCGGTGCAGACAACCGCTTCACTGGTGGGGAAAACGGATGGAGAACAGCGGACTAAACGGGGGCTGGTATTTACCGGCTTGGGAAATGTGCTGGCCGGAGTTTTGGGAGTCATCGGACCGGTCAATTATTCATTGAGCACCGGGGCGATTCTAGCCACAGGCTGTGCTTCCCGTTATCCCTTAATCGTAGCGGCAATCCTTTTAATCCTGCTGGCTTTCATTCCGGCGGTGATCCAGGCGTTTGCCTTTATTCCCACTGTTGTGGTGGGTGCCCTGTTGTTTTTTATGCTGTGCTCACAAATTGCCGGCGGACTGGGTGTGTTAAGTACTTGTTTGTCGCCGTACCGCTTTGAGACCGGGATTGTGATCGGTGTTCCTATTCTGTTAGGGACTTGCATTGCCTTTCTGCCAGCCCAGCTGGCAGCGACCATACCGCTTTTATGGCGCCCGCTGGTTACAAATGGCTTTGTTGTCGGGGTTACCACCGCTATCTTCCTGGAAAGAATACTGCTGCCTAAAGAAAAAAGCTCACCACAGTGAGCTTTTTTGCTGTCAAAGAATTGGTTGTTTGGTTTTTAGCGTTCGATGGCCTGTTGAATTTGCTGAAGGCCTTTGAGGATGTTTTCCCGCGAGGTGGCATAGGAAAAACGCAGATATTCATGAGGATCGTCCGCGGTTTTGCTGCCAAAGGCAGTACCTGCCAGTACGGCGACATCAGCCTGATAGAGCAGGTATTGCTGCAGTTCTTTCGAGCTTTTAAAGCCAAGCTTTTGGCAGGCCAGCGTGACATTAGGGTAGGCATAAAAAGCTCCTGCCGGTACTTTGCAGGAAAAGCCGGTAATGGCATTAAGCCCGCTTACAATCAAGTCGCGGCGGGCACGGAACTCGGCCAGCATACGTTCTACCGAGTCCTGCGGGCCGGTCAGGGCTTCAATACCGGCATATTGAATAAATGTATTGGTGCAGGATTCGCAGTTGGTTTCCAGACGGGTCAAATGCTCAGCCAGCGACTCATTCATAACCCCATAGCCTAAGCGCCAGCCGGTCATGGCATAGGTTTTTGAGAAGCCGTCCAAAATGATGGTCCGCTCTTTCATGCCAGGCAGTGAGCTGATACTTAAAAAATCGCCGGAGTAAATCAGGCGGCTGTAGATTTCATCCGACAGGACCCATAGGTCGTGTTCAATGGCAAGCCGGGCAATCGCTTCAAGGTTTTCTCTGGTTAATACGCCTCCGGTAGGATTCTGAGGACTGTTGAGAATGATGAGCTTAGTTTTCGGGGTAATCAGTTTTTTAAACTCGTGAATATTGAAGGTAAAGTTTTTTTCTTCGACGAGTGAGGCTGGGACCGGGATACCGCCGACAAACCGGATGACCGATTCGTAAATTGGAAAACCGGGATTGGGATAAATGACTTCGTCCCCGGGATTGACCAAGGCATGAATGGTATAATATATCACCGGCTTACCGCCAGGCATGACCACCACTTCATTGGCGTGGACCGGGATGGACCGGCTGGTCGCTATGTATTGAGCAATGGCTTCCCGTAACGGCAAAATTCCATTGGACGGACCGTAATGTGTACTGTTGTTGCTGAGTGCGGCCATACAGGCTTGCTTAATGTTGTCCGGAGTATCGAAATCCGGTTCACCAATGGCAAAGCTAATAATCTCACGGCCGCTGGCTTTCAGTTTATTGACCTCAGCCAACACTTCAAAGGCATTTTCCATTCCGAGCTGACTTAAACGGTGAGCAATTTTCACATACAGCCCCTCCCTATTTTTCCATCTTTAGGTATAAGAGTTTGTCTGATTCTTATTTTAACACAGCCGCTAATTTTACTAAATGGTTCAAGTATGTTAAAATAAAAAGCAAAGGAGGTGGCTGGATGCCCAAAAAACAGAATAAAACAGTCGCATATGCAAAAAAGTACATCATGCTCTTTCTAGGTACGATTATCACTGCCATCGGCCTAGAAATCTTTCTTGTTCCGAACAATATCATCGATGGCGGCATTATTGGTATCTCTATTATGTTGAGTCACATCACCCAAATGCCTCTTGGAATGTTTATCGTTCTTTTGAACCTGCCGTTTTTGTATCTTGGGTATATGCAAATCGGGAAGACTTTTACGATATCAACCCTCTTTGCCGTTTTGTCACTGGCATACTGGGTATCGTTTTTTCTTCCCATTCCTGGACTTACCCAAGATTTATTTTTAGCAGCGGTATTTGGCGGAATTATCATTGGCGTCGGTGTGGGCTTGATCATCCGCTACGGAGGCTCGTTGGATGGAACGGAGATTGTGGCTATCATTCTGGATAAACGAACCAGCTTTTCGGTTGGCGAAATGGTTATGTTCATGAACCTGTTTATCCTGGGATCAGCCGGTTTGGTATTTGGCTGGAACAATGCTATGTATTCCCTGGTTGCTTACTTTATTGCGGCAAAGGTTATTGATGTGGTGATTGAAGGTCTGGATGAGTCAAAAGGGGTTATGATTGTTACGGACTTTCCCGAAGAAATTGCCGATGCGCTTATGGCCCGGCTGGGACGGGGAGTTACGGTCTTTCATGGCGAAGGCGGTTATACCGGTGAGCCGAAAAAAGTGTTATATTCAGTGGTTACCAGGCTGGAGGTTGCTAAGCTTAAGCTGATTGTGCAGGAAAAAGATGAAAATGCTTTTGTGACCATAAGCGAAGTCCATGATGTCATGGGCGGACGGGTTAAGAAAAAAGCGATTCACTAATACCCTGTCCGGCTTTATTGCCTGCCAGCATAAAGAGAGCACAGATTGCAGTGAAACAATCTGTACTCTTTTTAGGTAGCTAACGCTCTACCTAAAAAAACACGGCTGATTGACGGTTTGTAACCGGTCAATCAGCCGTGTTGTGCTTTACACGATTTTGGTGGTCCATTCCTCAACATTCCAAATAGCAGTGACCCAATCTTCGTAAAAATCCGGTTCATGGGATACCAGTAACACCGTTCCTTTAAAGTCAATCAGTGCTCTTTTTAATTCAGCTTTGGCTTCAACGTCCAAATGATTGGTCGGCTCGTCAAGGATGAGCCAGTTAATATCCTTAAGCATGAGTTTGCAAAGACGGACTTTGGCATTTTCGCCACCGCTCAATACCATCATTTTGCTGGTAATATGCTCATTGGTTAAGCCGCAGCGCGCTAAGGCGGCCCGTACTTCGAAGTTGGTCATTCCGGGGTATTCGTTCCATACTTCTTCAATGGCCGTATTATGGTTATCGCGGCTGCTTTCTTGTTCAAAGTAACCGGGGAACAGATAATCGCCCAATTCAACTTTTCCGGAAACCGGTGGAATTTTGCCCATTAGCGTTTTTAGCAGCGTGGTTTTTCCCAGCCCATTTACGCCGCGAATCGCAACTTTTTGGCCACGCTCCAATACAAAACTAACCGGCTTGGTTAAAGGCTCGTCATAGCCTAGTACTAGGTCAATAGCTTCGACAACATTGCGTCCCGGTGTTCTGGCTTCGGTAAATTTGAAGCTAGGCTTGGGTTTTTCCCGTGGTTTTTCGAGAATCTCCATTTTGTCCAACTGTTTCTGGCGGCTATTGGCCATGCCGCGGGTGGCAACCCGGGCTTTGTTGCGGGCCACAAAATCTTCTAAACGGTCAATTTCCTGCTGCTGCCGTTCATAAGCACGCAGCTCCTGACTCTTTTTGATGGAATGAAGCTGCTGGAACTGCTCGTAGTTGCCGGTATACCGGGTTAATATGGTATTTTCCACATGGTAAATGACATTGACGACGTCATTAAGAAAAGGGATATCATGGGATACCAGGATAAAACTGTTTTCATAATTTTTCAGGTAATTCTTGAGCCATTCAATGTGTTCAACATCCAAGTAGTTGGTCGGCTCGTCTAAGATCAAAATTGTTGGATTCTGCAGCAGCAGCTTGGTTAAGAGCACTTTGGTCCGCTGGCCGCCGCTGAGATCGGCGACGTCCTTTTCCAGTCCAATCGCTCCGAGGCCTAAGCCGTTTGCCACTTCATTAATTTTGGCATCAATGGTATAAAAGCCATTGTGTTCAAGCATATCTTGAATTTCGCCCACGTCTTCCATCATTTTATCTAATTCTTCAGGTGTGGCGTCACCCATTTTATCGTAAATGCCCAGCATCTCGGCTTCCAGTTCAAACATGCCGTTAAACGCTTCCTGTAAAGCCTCACGAATGGTTTTTCCTTTGGTTAATACCGAGTGCTGATCCAGATAGCCAACCGTTACCCGGTTGGACCACTCTACTTTGCCTTCATCCGGAGTGAGCTGGCCGGTTATAATATTCAAAAACGTCGATTTTCCTTCGCCATTCGCACCGATCAGGCCAACATGCTCTCCTTTGAGAAGGCGAAAAGAGGCGTTTTCTAAAATGCTTCGGGCTCCAAAGCCGTGAGATACGTTTTCTACGGTTAATACACTCATTTATTGTCACCTGCTGTATAATAGTTTCTATTGTAGTCTAGCCGATAACGGCGCCTAAAGCAATTCCTTTTGTTTTTATTTTCTGCTGATAAGAGCTTGCCAAGTTTAGCGGATTTCCTTTTAATGGAATGCGGCACGCTGGAGACAGTCCTGCTCGAGGGGCTTATCCATTTCTGTGTTGTGGGGCGGAGCAATTCTCCCACATTCAGCCGCAAATATTAGGAAAATATCCACAAAAACATTTGGGCCAATTGTCCTTGACAAGGCGTATTCTGCACAGTAAAATGTAGCCAAAAACATAAAATGCGATGTCGATGAAGACAATCTAGCTGATAGAGGCTTAGTTTGTCTTTTTTTATTTTTACACGCATTTGGGGCGGAACATCATGAACAATATGGATATTCACGAGATTATCAGCAAGAGGAAGATTGACACTTTTTTCCAACCGATTATTTCAGCCCGAACCAAAGCGACTATTGGCCTGGAAGCTCTTTCGCGGACGGTTTGTCCGGAAACAGCGCAGGTGATTCCGTTCCCGATCATGATGCAGCAGGCCATTGAATACGGACTAACGATTGAGTTAGACCGTCTTTGCCGCGAGAAAGCGGTCGAAAATTTTATGGCCGTTCCGAGACAACAGGAGGATTTGCTGTTATTTCTCAATCTGGAACCTACGATTGTTGATAAAGGTGTAGTGGGGTCCGGCCACTTAATCAATTTGATCAACCGGATGAATTTAAAACCGGAAAACGTTGTGATCGAAATTATAGAATCCAACATTACCGATGCGGAGGCCTTGGAGCGCTTTGCCAGAACCTATCGTGAATACGGTTTTTTGCTGGCCATTGACGATATGGGAATCGGCAGCTCCAACCTAGAGCGGACCATGCACTTAAAGCCTGACATCATTAAAATTGATCGAGGCTTGATCAAACATGTTGACCGTGATTACTATAAACAAGAGATATTCCAGTCTCTGGTCGGACTGGCCAGAAAGATTGGGGCTTTAGTGGTCGCAGAAGGGATTGAAACGGAGGCTGAGGCTTTAGCAAGCCTGGAGCTTGGAGCCGATATGCTGCAAGGATTTTATTTTCTCGAGCCGCAAAAAATTGCTCAGGATACCTTTAAGGCTTTTACTATAAAAATTGATGCCATTGCGGCCAATTACAAACAGGTCCGGATTGAAGCCATCCGGCAGGAACAGCAGGAGCTGAAGTTTTACAACAAAATTATTGATGCCATTGTGGTGGAATTAAGGCGTGTTTCCCAGGCTGGGTTTGAATCCAAGCTAAAGAAATTTGTCAATTTGTTTCCGGCATTAGAATACCTTTACATTTTAGACATGAACGGGCAACAGGTTACGAATAGTATTTGCTGCAGTGATAAATGTTTCCGGCCGGGCAGGAAAATTTTCAAGGCCGGCTTGGTTGGGGCCGACCAATCCCATAAAGATTATTACCTATATATTAAAGCCGGTTCGGAGAAATATACATCAAGACCCTATATGTCCTTGGCCAGCGGCAATCTTTGCATCACTGTTTCAGTTGTATTTCGGGATATGCGCGGCAGTAAATATATTTTATGTGCCGACTTTAATCCTTGATTGTTTTATTGAAAAAAACCGATGTTTTTCCAGGACAAACTTTGTTGTAACAAAAATATAAAAAGTACTTGCGCAACCGTTTTGTGTGTGATATTATGAGTTCAATATAGGAAGAATAGCTGTGATGAGGAAAAGTAAGGCTAGTATTTTGGTACAGAGAGCCAGGGGTGTTGAGAGCCTGGTACAAAAGCTACCACTGAAGTTCACCTCGGAGCTGCCCGCTGAAGTCTGTTGATGGTAGGCGGAGCCGGAGACCTTCGCCGTTACAAGAAGGGGAGTATCGGTTATTAGCCCGTACTCTTATGAAGTGATTTACCGTAAGGTAGATAATTAAGGTGGTACCGCGAGAACACTCTCGTCCTTTTGAGGATGAGAGTTTTTTATTTTTTAGGCAGATTTCGTGACAGGCGGTATGATGAGTGGTCAGCCGTTAGGGCATAATGCGTAGCGTAGGGAGGAACAACGATGAAACCAAGTCAAGGCCAATTGACGGATGAGCGGACGATTGGGTATCTTGGGCCGCGTGGTACTCATAGTGAAGAACTTGCTCTTGGTCTATACAAAGGGCAATGGGGCAAGTTTATACCGTTTACCAGTATTGATGGTGCTATTCGAGCGGTAGCCGACAATGCGGTAACAGAATGTGTTGTACCGATTGAAAATTCGCTGGAAGGTTCGGTCAATGTTACGCTGGATACCTTAGCCCATGAAGTCAATCTTTTTATCACCCGTGAAATTGTCTGGGCGGTTAGGCATCATCTATTGGTCAAACCGGATACCCAAGATGTCGATGTCATCGTATCGCACAGTCAGGCACTTGCGCAATGCCGCAATTATATCAACCAGTACTATCCTAAAGCCGAGGTCCGGGCGGTGGAAAGTACGGCTGAGGCTGCTTATCTGGTAGCAAGCGGGGCAAAGAATTATGCCGCAATCGGCAGCAGCCGCGCCGGGCAAATTTACAGCCTGGAATCGCGAGCAACGGATATTCAAGATAATGATAAAAACTGTACCCGCTTTGTTGTTCTCAGCAGACAGCCGCAAAATCCATGTGACGAGCGCTGCAAAACGTCGATTGTCTGTCAGATCAAAGGTGAAAAGCCAGGCAGCTTGTGTGAGCTATTATTGGAGTTTTCCAAGCGGGAAGTTAATCTGACCCGGATTGAATCACGTCCGGCTCGAACGGGACTTGGCGAGTATATCTTCTTTCTGGATATAGAGGGATCGGTCGGTCAGGAACAAGTGCGGAGTGCTGTCCAGGCTGTTGAGTCCCAAAGCCGATGGTTTAAAAATTTAGGGTCATTTCAGGTATATGCTATTCAAAATTCATAAAAAATAGGGGGAAGTATCATGGTTATTGTTATGAATCAAAATGCAACCGGGGAGCAAATTAAACGGATTATTGGCCGGGTCCACCAGGCCGGTTTACGGACCCATGTTGTAGAAGGCGAATTTCGGACCATCATTGGCATTATCGGCGACAAGAAAACGATTATGGCTTTAGCGGTTGAAGCCCTTGAAGGTGTAGAAAAAGCCGTTCCTATTTCGTCCAGCTACAAGCTGGTTAGTCGTGATTTCCATCCGCAATCCAGTATCGTCGATGTCAGCGGCGTGAAAATTGGCGGGGGCTCGCTGGTTGTCATGGGTGGTCCTTGTGCTGTTGAAAGCCGTGAGCAACTGATGGAAGCCGCACACATTGTTAAAGAAGGCGGGGCGCAATTTTTACGGGGCGGAGCCTATAAACCACGGACATCACCGTATGCTTTCCAGGGATTAGAGGAAGAAGGGCTTATTTATTTAGCGGAAGCCCGCGAGGCTACTGGCTTGAAAATTGTCACTGAGGTGACGGATGTTACTGCGGTAGATTTAGTAGCCAGCTATGCGGATATGCTGCAAATTGGTGCCCGTAACATGCAAAACTTCCATTTGCTGAAAGCGGTTGGACGTTCAGGAAAACCGGTATTATTAAAAAGAGGGTTATCGGCTACTATTGAGGAATGGCTGCATGCTGCGGAATACATTGTTAATGAAGGCAATTATGATGTCGTGCTATGCGAACGCGGAATTCGTACTTATGAAGAATATACCCGGAATACGCTTGATTTGAGTGCTGTAGGTGCGCTCAAACATTTAAGTCATTTACCTGTTATTGTTGATCCAAGCCATGGAACAGGCAAATGGCATTTAGTGCGGTCTATGTCCATGGCGGCTGTTGCAGCCGGTGCAGATGGTCTGATGATTGAAGTCCATCCCAATCCTGCCGAGGCCTTATCGGATGGGCCACAATCACTTAACCCGGGCAACTATATGGCTTTGATGAAGGATATCATCAAACTAGCCGACTTCCTTAACAATGAGGTTCGTTAATGCTGAGAACACCGCCTTTGCTTCTAACGGGCAGGCGGTGTTCTTTCTCTTGTTATACAATTGTTAGGAGTGATGATGTATATTCTAAAAGGTTTTTGGAGAACCTTATTCAAGTGACATAAAAAAGGTATTGACATTTAAATCTGATTGTCATATACTATAAAAGTCGCCGATGAGCGATGACACAAAATGCCAAAACAAATATGTTGACATGATGAATAGGTTATGTTAATATAGATAAGCTGTCAGATGGCAGCGAGCGAGTCAAATCGCAAGTGTTCCCTGAAAACTAAACAATGTAAGTAATAAACATGCCAGATG
>CAMJML010000007.1 GCA_946407015.1 uncultured Selenomonadales bacterium
TGCTGGTGGCAGGTGGATTAACGGCTGCTAATGTGGCTGAAGCTGTTGCGATCTTAAAGCCGGCCGGGGTGGATGTGTCGGGTGGAGTTGAAACTGAAGGAGTCAAAGATATCCGGAAAATCACTCAATTTATTCAAGCTGCTCGGGCAGCGCAAAGGGGGTGCTGAGGTGCTCAATGAAATTGTTCACAAAAAAGGCTATGAAGTGGCTCAGACCAAAAAGCAATTACCCTTGCCGGAGCTGAAAAAACAGGTTAAGCCAGGTCATTTTGCCTTAAGTACAGCGCTAAAAGCCAGTGACTGGGGTTTGATTGCCGAATGCAAACTGGCGTCACCGGCTAAAGGGGCCTTATGTTCCGGTTATACGGTACCGGAGCTTGCTAAAACCTATAGCGAGCATGGTGCACTGGCTCTCTCGGTTCATACCGATCCGCATTTTAAGGGTATCATTACCGATATCGCCGCAGTCAGAGCGGTAAGCGACTTGCCTATATTGCGTAAAGATTTTATTATCGATGATTACCAAATCTATGAGGCACGGGCAGCCGGGGCGGATGCCATTTTGCTGATTGCCGCCATTTTATCCGATTATCAGCTTGTCGATTATCTTTACAAAGCCTGGGGAATCGGGATGGATTGTCTGGTGGAGGTTCATACCAGAGAAGAACTTCACAGGGTGTTGAAGACACCGGCAGAGTTGATTGGCATCAACAATCGCAATCTAACAACATTTACCACCGACATTGTCAATACCTTTGAAATTTTGCCGGAATGCCAGGCAGACCGTGTCGTGATTAGTGAAAGCGGCATTCAGAATGCCCTGGAGGCCAGCCGACTGAAAGATGCCGGTGTGCGCGGTATTCTGGTTGGTGAAGGACTGGTTAAAGCTCAGGATATTGGCCGTAAAACACGTGAATTGACATTAAGTCATTAGAGGAGGAACAAACCATGCCTAATCATAAAGGACGTTTTGGTAAGTTTGGCGGACAGTATGTACCTGAAACTGTTATGCCGGCACTGATTGAACTGGAACAACATTACCGGATACTCAAAGAGGATGCGGGGTTTCAGGAAGAATTAACATACTATCTTAATGAATATGCCGGACGGCCCACACGGTTATATTTTGCCGAAAAACTGACGGAGTATTATGGAAAGGCCCAAATCTATCTAAAGCGGGAAGACCTGCTGCATACCGGTGCTCATAAAATCAATAATGCTATCGGGCAAGCGCTTTTGGCCCGCAGAATGGGGAAAAAACGGATCGTAGCCGAAACCGGTGCCGGTCAGCATGGTGTAGCGTGTGCGACAGTAGCCGCATTATTCGGTTTGGAATGCCAGGTCTTTATGGGAGAAGAAGATATTGAGCGTCAAGCACTTAACGTATTTCGTATGCGTTTGCTAGGAACCGAGGTTGTACCGGTGACCAGCGGTACAGGCACATTGAAGGATGCGACCAGTGAAGCCATTCGTTACTGGGTTACCCATGTGGAGGATACCCATTACATCATTGGATCGGTTGTTGGACCGCATCCATATCCAATGATTGTGCGTGATTTCCAGGCCGTTATTGGGCAGGAGCTTAAAACGCAAATTCAGGAGCTTTCCGGTACCGCTATCAGTCATATTGTGGCTTGTGTTGGCGGTGGCAGCAATGCCATGGGAATATTTTATCCGTTTCGTGATGATCAGGATATTCTAAAGATTGGCGTTGAAGCAGCAGGCAAAGGCGTTAGCAGCGGCGAACATGCCGCTTCCCTGACCAGCGGCCGGCCGGGAGTATTGCATGGGGCGTTAAGTTATTTGCTGCAAGACAGCGACGGTCAGGTGATTCCGGCTTACTCCATCTCGGCCGGTTTGGACTACCCGGGAGTTGGTCCCGAACACGCTTATTTTAAAGACAGCGGCCGGGTTAGCTACACCTCGGTTACAGATAAGGCTGCCTTGAATGCTTTTAAACGTTTGGCTCAATTAGAAGGTATTATTCCGGCCCTGGAAAGTTCCCATGCCTTGGCGTATTTGGAAGAATTAATGCCTCAGACTCATGCCGGGCAAGCCGTTGTGGTTTGCTTATCCGGCCGCGGTGATAAAGATGTGCAAATGGCTGCACAGGTAATGGAGGGATTAACGTGTCACGTATAGCAGATAAATTGGCCGCTTTACGGGCGGAAAAGCGAAAAGCACTCATTATTTACATTACGGCCGGGGCGCCGGATATGGCTACCACACTGGCTGCCGTTCAAGCGGCCGAACAAGCGGGTGCGGATATCATTGAACTGGGAATTCCATTTTCCGATCCGATGGCCGATGGGCCGGTCATTCAAAAAGCAGCCATGCTTTCTTTAAAATCCGGCACCAATATGGCGAAAATTGCCGCTCTGGTCCGGGAAATCAGACAGCACTCCGACATTCCGCTTGCTGCTATGGCCTATATGAACAGTATTTTGAATTTTGGTGAAGAAGCTTTTGCCACCAGTTTTAGGGAAGCTGGTTTAGACGGTCTGATTATTCCGGATCTACCTTCGGAAGAAGCTGCTGAAATGGATGAAATCTGCCAAAGAAACGGTCTGGATCTGATCCAGTTCATTGCACCAACTACGAATGTTGCCAGGATCAGCCAAGTATGCCGTAACGCCAGAGGATTTATTTACTGCATATCAACAACCGGTGTAACCGGGGTCAGGAAAGTGGATTACAGCGGGATTGGCCGGGTGATGAATGAGGTCAGGAAGCACACGGATGTTCCGCTGGCTATCGGGTTTGGCATTGGTACACCGGAGGCAGCAAAAGCAGCGGCGCAGTACGCGGATGCAGTGATTGTCGGCAGTGCCGTGATGCAGAATTTAATGGATGAAGGAGTACCATCCGTTCGGGTGCTGGTACAGTCTATCAGGCAGGCTTTGGATGAAAGGATGAAATGAAATGAGGGCATTTCCAGATCGATCGGCATTTCGCGAATATGCAAAAACTCATAACATGATTCCGGTTTATATTGAAATTTCCTCTGATATGGATACCCCGGTGTCTATGTATTATAAACTGGTCGGGGATTCTTATGGTTATATCTTAGAGAGTGCCGATTCCAGCAAAAATTTTGGCCGGTTTTCCTTTATCGGGACAGAGCCTTTCGCAATAGCGACAGCTTACCCGAATGGACTTAAGATCGAGCGGGATGGTGAAACCGTCTTTCTTTCCGGTAAGCCTTTTACGGTCTTAAAACAATATATGGAGGCTTTTTCAGCGCCGGTGCTGGCTGATTTGCCGCAATTATCAGGCGGGGCGGTCGGGTATTTCGCTTATGAATCGGTGGCTACCTGGGAAAGGGTCCGCGGCTTAAATTTGCCTGAGGAGAACCAATTGGCCGAATTGATGTTTTGCCGCGTATTAATGATTATGGATCATTTGACCCATACCACCAAACTGGCTTATTTGACTGAAATCAAAGCTGAAACAGATGTTGATCAAGCCTATGAGGCAGCTGTCGGCAAACTGGGCAGCCTGGCAGAGCAGTTGGATCAGGTGGTACCTGGTGAAAAAAAACGCCAGGAACTTTCAAAGGGTCAGCCAGACCTGGATGTGCAGCAATTTTCCGCCGGTTTTCAGGAAAAAGTCCGGAAAGCAAAAGAATATATTGCCGTCGGAGATATCTTTCAAGTGGTCTTATCGCAGCAATTTCGCCATAAATTAACCCGGCAGCCCTTTGGTCTATACCGGCGCTTGCGTCAGGTGAATCCTTCACCTTATATGTTTTATATGAATTTTGGTCAACGAAAATTGGTTGGAGCATCACCGGAGATGCTGGTTAAAGTGAATGGGGAAAGGGTTGTGACCTATCCCATTGCCGGGACCAGGCCCCGGGGATGTACGGCCGAACAAGATCAAGAACTGGCTATTGATTTACTCAACGATGCCAAGGAAAAAGCCGAGCATGCCATGCTGGTCGATCTCGGGCGGAATGATATTGGCCGTATCAGCCTGCCGGGCACTGTTGAGGTGACCCGACTGATGGAAATTGAGAAATTCTCCCATGTTATGCATATGGTTTCTGAAGTAACAGGCAAAATTGACCCTAAGCACACGGCGTTGGATGCCTTGATGGCTTGTTTTCCGGCTGGGACAGTCAGTGGAGCGCCGAAAGTGCGGGCTATGGAGATTATTCATGAACTGGAGCAGCTGAGCCGTGGGCCGTATGCTGGAGCTGTTGGTTACGTTGACTTTAGCGGTAATATGGATACCTGCATTACGATTCGAACCATCTTGATAGAGGGGGATGAAGCTGTGACACAGACCGGGGCCGGGATTGTGGCTGATTCGATACCGGAAAAAGAATATCAGGAGGTACTGCACAAGGCCCGTGTTCTGTTTAGTGTGTTAGCAGAGGGGGATGAAGCATGATTTTACTGATTGATAACTATGATTCCTTTACTTATAATGTTTATCAATTAGTCGCTAATCTAGGTTATTCGGTTGAAGTCATCCGCAATGATCAGATCACTGTTGAAGAAATTGCTGTCAAAAACTATTCCGCCATTATTATATCTCCTGGTCCGGGAACGCCGGATGATGCCGGAATCAGCCTCGAGGTCATTAAACGATTTGCAGGGATAACCCCTATTCTGGGAATTTGCTTGGGACATCAGGCCATCGGACAGGTATTTGGCGGAAAGGTGGTGCGGGCTCCTGAACCCATTCATGGCAAAGTTTCGCTTATCGAACATTGTAACTGTGGAATTTATCATAAAATGCCACAGAATTTCGCTGCCGGACGATACCATTCATTGATTGTCGATCAGGATAGCTTGCCGGATTGTCTGGAAGTTACGGCCGTTACCGAAGCTGGCTTGATTATGGGACTGCGTCACCGGGAATATCGCATAGAAGGGCTGCAGTTTCATCCTGAATCTATATTGACGCCGGAGGGACATCTTCTGGTTGATCGCTTTTTACAACAAAGCCTCCAATAAAACAATCATCCATCGTTTGCGATGGATGATTGTTTTATTGGAGGCTTTGCATATGTATGGTTAGTAGGTTTCTATATAATCACAATCCGTAAAAAAGAAAAAAAGCATGATGATAATGATGATGGTACAGACCTTTTTTTCTTTGGAATGGTTCTCATACCAATAGCCCATTTCAGTCCCTCCTTCACCGGCAATGATCCGCTCGAGTTATCATATACTATGTAGTACCCGACTTTTTGGTTAATCCAACCGCTATTTTTAGTCTTGTAAATTTGTGTGCCGGTTAATTTCAGTAATTTTATCCATCCTAGTAATAATTCATGTTATGATTCTCAGGCTAAATATGTTAAAATAAACGAAGTTTGGTTTTACAAAAATTTCATGGCTTATCGTTAAGCACTTTGATAACACAAATTCTTGTTTCGGGAGGAAATTCATGTCAGCAGTAGATTTAAGTTCGGAAATTCATCGCCGCCGGACTTTTGCCATTATCTCTCATCCGGATGCCGGTAAAACGACATTAACTGAAAAGTTGCTTTTGTACGGAGGTGCCATCCATCTGGCCGGTTCGGTAAAGGCGAGAAAAGCTCAACGTCATGCCGTATCAGACTGGATGGAGATCGAAAAGCAGCGGGGAATTTCGGTTACATCCAGTGTCATGCAATTTGACTATGATGGCTACCGGATTAATATTTTGGATACACCTGGTCACCAGGATTTCAGCGAAGATACATACCGGACCTTGATGGCCGTTGATAGTGCCGTTATGATTATTGACGTAGCCAAAGGGGTTGAGGCCCAAACGAAGAAATTATTTAAGGTTTGTAAGCAGCGGGGAATTCCCATTTTCACCTTTGTCAATAAACTGGACCGTTTTGGCAAAAACCCGTTTGAATTGATGGAAGAACTGGAAAAAGTATTGGAAATCCGGGCGTATCCCATGAATTGGCCGATTGGGATCGATGGGGATTATAAGGGTGTTTATAATCGGCAGAAAGCTCAAATTGAGCTTTTCGCTGAGGAAGGCTCTCATGGCCAAAAAGTTTTACCCTCTGTAGTGGGCCAGGTGGATGATCCGGCCTTTACCGAAATGCTTGGCAGTGATCTTCATAAGGCTCTTTGTGAGGACATTGAGTTGCTGGATATGGCTGGTGACAGCTTTGATTTTGAAAAGGTCCGCCAAGGTGAATTGACACCGATGTTTTTTGGCAGTGCCATGACCAACTTTGGAGTACGTAATTTTCTGGAAGAATTTTTGCGGCTGGCACCGCCGCCGGCTCCGCGGTTATCTTCAGCAGGACTGGTTCAGCCTGAGGATCAGCAATTTTCTGCATTTGTTTTTAAAATTCAGGCCAATATGAACCCGGCTCACCGTGATCGATTGGCTTTTATCCGGATTTGTTCCGGACAATTTACCAGAGGCATGTCCGTCTATCATGAAAAGACCGGAAAAGTCTTGAAGCTGGCTCAGCCGCAGCAATTTTTGGCTCAAGACCGGACCATTATTGACGAAGCGTATCCAGGGGATATTGTGGGCCTGTTTGATCCGGGTATTTTCGGAATTGGTGATACGCTGTGCGAACAAGGACAGACCTTTACTTTTGAGGATTTTCCGGTGTTTCCACCCGAACGTTTTGCCAGGGTTCAGGCTAAAGATACCATGAAACGCAAGCAATTTGTAAAGGGCATTACGCAACTGACCCAGGAAGGCGCCGTACAGTTATTCCGGCAAGCTGATGCCGGAACTGAATCCTATATTATTGGCACAGTAGGCAGTCTTCAGTTTGACGTATTGGAGTATCGCCTCAAGAATGAATACGGCGTTGATCTCCTGATGAATCACTTGCCCTTTGAATTAGCCCGCTGGCTTGACGGCCAGGATGTAAAGCCCAGTTCGCTGCGTGGTGCCGACCGGGGAATGTTTGTTTATGATGTGAAAGAACGGCCCGTATTGCTGGTATCCAATGAATGGGCCTTACGCTGGGTTGCCGATAATAACCCGGATATCCGATTTTTGGCGACTCCGGCAGACCGGCCCCCTATAGAATGATAGTTAAAGCACAAAGCCCTTCCACAAATGTGGAAGGGCAATTTGGTGCAGGCAGCTGACGAGCGGTTAAAAGGAAAAAAGTTCAGCAGATTGCTAAGCCGGCGACTTTTTCCTGTCAGAAGTGGAAACTACTACAGAGAGGCATTATTTAACAAGGTATTTCTCCTGGAAATCCAGTACAACATCTTCCAAACGGCTTGATACCTGGGGAATGGCAAAACCAATAAACAGCGGGGATGTTACAAAGCGCGGCATAATTTTGACGGCAATGGCATGATCGAGTTTATAAAAAAATAAATTATAACTGTTGCAATTCCGGTGAAAATTGCCAAGGATATATCGGGTTACACTTTGGACATCATCAGCCAAACGATTGAGCTGGGTTAAGTCACTTAAAATCGCATTAAACTCAAAGAAGCCTACCCTGGGTTTGGTGGAAAGGTTTAATTCAATCTCCGCATCCTTATGAATAACCAGTCCTTCAAAATGCTCCGGATACACAGAATCCATATAGTCAATGGTATTAA
The DNA here is from genome assembly GCA_946407015.1 of uncultured Selenomonadales bacterium. Lineage (GTDB taxonomy): Bacteria > Bacillota > Negativicutes > DSM-1736 > Dendrosporobacteraceae > CAMJML01. The sequence continues at coordinate 7,541 of CAMJML010000007.1, forward strand.
GGCCAATAATTTGCATGTGTGGGTGACGGATGGTGCCACCGGAAAACGGCCCATGATTTTTAAAAAAGATAACCGACTTGTAGTGTCCTTCACGCTCCATTTGCTGCCAGTTGTCAATACCAAAGCGGAAAACCCGATAAAGGTGCTCTTTGGGATATAAGGATAATTCGGATGTGCATTCATCGGTTTCAATGAGAACGGTTTGAACGGTGTCCTGAAGAACCGGGTATTTATTTTTTACCAATAAAATAGGTCCATCGGCGGCAATAATACCTTCCAAGCTTTCCCGATCGCAAAAGGGACATTTTGTTGTTGTGTTAATGATGCTTTCAGGTTTTTGTTTTCCAATATTAAGATTAAATTCGATATGTTTGGTGGACAAGGTGACTCACCCTCTTCTTTAGATATTGCCGCTTATGGTAAAATTGTAATGTTCATGCTCTTATTATCATTATATTATATGTAAGCTGCGATGAAAAATAAAACTCTTAAGTTGACTGCAAGGCAGGTGTCCTAATATTAGCAATCATACGAAAAAAAACTCAACCGGTGATTCCTTTTTGAAAGGGACGTTCATTTTAGCCATCGCCGGTATTGTTGTGAAGGTTATTGGTTCTTTAAACTGGATTTTTGTATCCAGGGTTTTAGGCGGTGAAGGAATCGGGCTCTATCAAATGGCCTTTCCGATCTACCTCTTGGCTTTGAGTGTTTCTTCAGCCGGGATTCCTGTGGCCATTTCCATTATTACTGCTGAAAAACTGGCTTTAAACGATTTGTTCGGTGCACGCAGGGTTTTTCGTATTTCTTTAACCCTGCTGACCATTACCGGGGTTTTATTTAGTTTGCTGACTTATTTTGGTGCTGGAATACTGGTAGAATACAAGTTTATCCGTGATCCAAGAGCCTATTATTCTGTGGCCGCACTGGCTCCAGCTATCTTTTTTGTAACCATTTTATCCAGCTATCGCGGATATTTGCAAGGCTGGCAAAGAATGACGCCAACAGCCGTTTCCCAGATTATTGAGCAAATTTTCCGGGTTATTACCATGATTGTTTTTGCCAACCTGCTATTGCCAAAAGGGTTGGAATTTGCTGCAGCCGGTGCCAGCCTGGGGGCTTTTGCCGGTGCCGTAGCCGGACTCGCAGTGCTGATTTACTATTATTGGCGGTTGGAAGCTGATTTGAAGCAGCAGTATGGTTCTCTGACCCCACCCGCGAATCTTGAAGCCAGCAGCGTGATTATCAAACGGATTTTTAAATTGGCCTTGCCTGTTTCGGCCTCCAGTATTATGCTGCCCATTGTATCGAATTTAGATTTACTCATCGTCCCCGCCAGGCTGGAAGTAGCCGGATATACTGTTGAGCAGGCTACCGAGTTGTTTGGTTATTTGACCGGTATGGCTGTGCCCCTTATTAATCTGGCCACCATCTTGACGGCTTCGCTGGCTACCAGTCTGGTGCCCGCTATTTCAGAAGCTCAGGCGTTAGGCGATCGCCTGAAAGTTTTTCAACGTACCGCGTCCGCGATGCGGATCGCTAATTTGATTACCTTTCCGGCCTTTGTGCTCATATTCCTGTTGGATGCACCCATTTCCCAATTGATTTACAATGCACCCAATGCCGGACCTGCGATTGGTGTCATGTCGACCTCGATCGTTTTACTTGGCATTCATCAGGTTACGACCGGAGTGCTTCAGGGATTGGGTCATACGACAATACCGGTCATCAATATGGGGATTGCAGCCATTGTCAAAGTCATTCTTAATTGGGTTCTTACTGCAATGCCTCAGTTAGGGATTAAGGGCTCTGCTTGGGCGACCGTTGCGGATATCGGTGTGGCAGCCATTATGAATATGGTTTATGTGAATCGGTTTGTCGGTTATAATATTGATCTGAAGGAAGTTCTCAAGACCGTTGTGGCTACGGTCATGATGGGGATTGTCGTGTACTATTCCTATGCCGAGATATTGCTTATCCTAAACAGTAATACGTTAGCAACAATAGGGGCCATTGCGGCTGGCGGAATCGCTTATGGGGTTGTTCTGATTATCACCGGAAGCGTTCACGAGCGGGATCTCAGCAGAATCCCCTTGATTGGCTCGCTGCTATGCCGCTTGCTGCGCCGGGTAGGCGTATTCAAAGTTAGCTGATTATTTGGCTTGATTCTAGGAGGCGGATTATGAAAAAATTTATTTTAGTTTATAATCCAGTATCTGGTGATGCTCTTTTTAAATATCAGTTGGACGATATTATTGAAAAATTTCTTGCCAAAGATTGTGTCATTATCCCCTTTCGTACTACAAGAGACAATATTCGCTCATTGACTTACCTCTTACATACGCTTCGCCTGGAGGGGGTTATTATATCGGGAGGAGATGGGACTGTCCATACCATTATTAATGCCATGCTAAAGGCTGGCGTTGACTTGCCGGTAGGGATTATTCCCAGTGGTACCAGCAATGACTTTGCTTCTTATGCAGGCCTGGGGCAAGATATGGAGCGGTATATCGATACCATTGCCAGAGGCTTTACTATTCCGATTGATATTGGTCAGGTCAATGATAAATATTTTTTAAATGTCGCCAGTGCCGGCTTATTGACATCGGTGGCGCACCGGGTGGATTCGGCTCTAAAAAACACCTTGGGAAAAATTGCCTATTATTTAAAAGGGTTGGGCGAACTGCCTAATTTCCGTTCGTTAAAAATGAGCATCCGGGCGGATGACAGGTTTATTGAAGAGGATGTTTTTCTTTTTTTGATTTTAAACAGCGGAACGGCGGGCAGCATATCCAATATTATTCCTGCCAAATTTGATGACGGCAGGCTCGATGTCCTGATCGTCAAGCAATGCAGCATCCCGGAGCTCATGACCTTGTTTGTCGGTTTGCTTACCAGCAAAGATCTAACCCAGCATCGGAGTGTCATTTATCTGCAGGCTCAGCATATTTACATTCAATGCACGGAGGAAGTTGAAAGTGACGTCGACGGGGAACTGGGGCCCAAATTGCCGTTGGAGGTCCAGGCATTGCCGGGTAAATTAAAGTTATTCTACGAAAAAACATAGCGGCACATCAAAAAACCAGTCTTGCAGGCACAGCGCCGTCAGACTGGTTCTTTTCTTGATGATGCTTTGGGCTGATGAAAAGGCAAGAAACTTATTTATTGCCCCAGCATATAATGGATAAATTGCTGTGCTGTACGTCCAGACCGTCCGGAATGGGAAAGTTCCCAGCGAATCGCCTCTTGTTTTAATTGAGCCGGTGATAAATCAAGCTGATTTTTCCTGGCCAGTTCTTCTATGATTTGCAGATATTCCTCTTGATTCGGTGCCAAATAAGTGATGGTAATACCAAAACGGTCGGATAAGGATATCTTTTCGTGAACACTGTCAAAGCGGTGTATTTCATCACTATCCCCATTGCGGTCGCTCCACGTTTCCTTGATCAGGTGACGGCGGTTGGAGGTCGCATAAATCAGTACATTGTCTGGCTTTGCTTCCACTCCGCCTTCGATGACGGATTTGAGGAATTTGTACTCCACTTCAAATTCTTCAAAGGAGAGATCATCCAAAAAGATAATAAATCTTTTTCCGGCACGGCGGCGTAATATCTCCATAATTTTCGGCAAATGACACATCTGCTGCTTAGTGATTTCAACCAACCGTAAACCCCGCGAAAAATAGGTATTGGCCAAGGCCTTGACGGAAGAGGATTTTCCAGTTCCCCGGGCCCCGATGAGCAAAACGTTATTGGCTGGCTTTTTATTGATAAAGGCTTCTGTATTGGCAATGAGGGTGCTTTTTTGGTGTTCGTAACCAACAATGTCGGTTAAGGTGATAGGATCAAAATGCCTGATACCGGTAAGGCCTGATTCATCTTGCCAGCGGAAAGCCCGAAAGCTCGCCATGGGTCCGTAGCCGTAGGATGTATAATATTGCAGCAGCAGCTCCGCCATCTCATTCGGAGGGGACTGTTGGAGGACTTGACTGGGAAGTTGCATGTTTAAGCTTACTATCTCAGGATTTCTGTTTGTATCGGTTGGGATGTAGTTTTCCAGCAGGTGTTGCGGCAACAATTCTGTAAAGTCGAAATGCAGCAGATCATGAATAATTCCCATGTCATGAATGACCGCATTCATTAGGCTGGGGCCGATTTGTCCGTTGCTTTGTTCTGTTAGTTGACTGAAAGTATTTTCGTCTTGTGCGATGAGGTAGCACAGGTAATTTTTAAACAAGTTGCCGCTTAAGCCCAATGCTTCGGCTTGGGCAATTAGTTTGGCTGTATAGTCAAAAACGAATGAACGATTTGTTGGGTCATTGATAATTTGCAGCAGCTTTTGAATGATTTCATCTTGCAGTAAATTCCGGTACACAATTAATTCGTCTAATTTGTTATTAAGGTCCTGGTATACAGTCATGTTATCCTCCTAGGGGAATTTGTTTATTAACAGTATACCTTATTCTGGTTTGGCAAGTAACCCTCTGAGTGAATAATTCCTGGCTGAACGGCTTTAAAGGCCTGCTATATACAAAAAGCAGCAAGTAAGCGATGCTTACTTGCTGCTCTTGCCTATAGGCTGAGGCGGGTTTTAATTCTTTCTACGGCTTCTTCCGTATTTTCTCTATTACCGAAAGCTGTCAGACGGAAGTATCCTTCCCCTGAAGGACCGAAACCGGTACCAGGAGTACCTACCAGGTGGGCCTCATTCAACAGCTTGTCGAAAAAGCTCCAGGAACTCATGTTATTGGGGGTTTTCAGCCAGATATAAGGAGCGTTTATACCACCGAAGGCTTCAATACCGGCGCCGAGTAATCCATCACGAATGATTTTCGCATTCGTCATATAATAATCGACAATTGCTTTAATCTGTTGTTGCCCTTCTGGCGTATAAACAGCCGCAGCACCCTGCTGGACAATATAAGGCGTACCGTTGAACTTGGTGGTATGACGGCGATTCCACAGCTTGTTTAACGGGTAATCTTCACCATTGGCTTTTTTGCCCATGACTGTTTTTGGAACAACGGTAAAGGCACAACGGGTTCCGGTAAAGCCGGCATTTTTAGAAAATGAACGGAACTCAATCGCAACTTCTTTAGCTCCTTCAATTTCATAAATGCTGTGAGGAACATCGTCTTCCCGGATATAGGCTTCATAAGCGGCATCATAGAGAATGACCGAGCCGTTCGCTTTGGCATAGTCAACCCATTTTTTTAATTCAGTCTTGGAAAGTGTGGTGCCTGTTGGATTATTGGGTGAGCATAAATAAATTAAATCAACCTTATGATCAGGTAAAGCCGGTGTAAATTGATTCTCCGCATTGCAAGGCAGGTAGGTTACTTTTTCGAACATACCGTCCTTGAGTTCGCCGGTACGGCCAGCCATCACATTGGTGTCCAGATAGACCGGATAGACCGGATCAGTAATGGCAACGACATTGTGAATGCCAAAGATTTCCTGAATGTTCCCGACATCGCTTTTCGAGCCATCGCTGACAAAGACTTCGTCCTCATCCAGCGAAATTCCGCGCGCAGCATAATCGGTTTCGATAATCTTATTAATCAAAAAACTGTAGCCTTGCTCAGGTCCATAACCGCGGAAGGTTTCCGCATTTGCCATTTCATCGACGGCAGTGTGCATTGCTTTAATGATAGCAGGAGGCAGTGGTTTCGTTACATCACCGATTCCTAGTCTAATGACATTTGCAGATGGATTTTCATTTTTAAATGTGGTTACTCTGCGGGCTATCTCAGCAAAAAGATAGCTTCCAGGTAATTTTAAATAATTTTCATTAATGATCGCCATGGTATGCTCCTTTCCTTTTTGAAACATTAACTCATATATTATACAACGGCTCGCCAAATAATGGTAGATAGTTGAAGGATTTTTGCTGAAAAAACCCAATTCAGACGAAAAATGCCGTTTATAGAGAATTATGTCACTATTATTACCGAAATGAGCCTGGAAATACCTCGGCTGAAAATCTTTCGGCTGTTGAGAAATACTCATATTTTTCGTAATCTTACCGGAAAGAGTGTCAATTTGAACCGGCAAGCATATATATATTATAAAATGAAGGGAGGCTGTGCGTATGGAAGTTAACGACGAGCGTGCTCTAGTGAATAAATGTGTTCCGCAGATTGGTCCGCAAAAAATAGTGATGCGTCAGGTTATTGGCGAACGCTGCAAACAAAAAACAATCGACCTACATATGTGTGTACCAAGAAGAAAGCCAGGCATTGAACAAATTATTGATGTCTTTGTCAAACGCGTTAGAATAACTTGTGTTGATTTAATTCATGATAAAGTGGTTGTGCGCGGGCACTTTGAGGTTAAAGCCATCTATGTGGCTTGTTTGCCGTCACAGCCAGTGCATGCGATTGAAATGCGGCGGGTGCGATTTACTGCCGATGTTCCCATTTATGGGGCACGTCGCGGCATGGACGCGGATGCCAGTGTCATTGTTGAATATGTTGATTATGATTGCGAAGATAAATGGCGTCTTTACAAAAATAATTATCATTACAATCATAAGAAGCATCATTATGATGATTGTGACGATGGCTGCAAGCCCCATTATCATCATGATGATTGTGATGATGACTGCAAACCCCATTATCACCACGATCACGATTATTGTGACGACGACTGCAAGCCTCATCATCACCACGACCATTGCGATGATAAGTGCAAACCGCATTATCATCATCATGATGATTGTGACGATAGCTGCAAACCCCATTATCACCATGATCACGATTATTGCGACGACGGCTGCAAGCCGCACCATCACCACGATCACTGTGATGATGATTGCAAGCCTCACCATCATGGGCATCATCATTGCTGCGCCCGGGAATTTGATGTATCGATTGTTCTCGGGATTACAGCCAAGGTCATGGCAGATCGGGAGGTCATTATCAATCATCAATTCCCAACCCCGACCCTTCCTTTAAAACCAAAAGGTTAACAGAAAACAAAGGCAGTCTGCTTACCAGCAGATTGCCTTTGTTTTATTTTCAGGTACTGATACGCTACAGGAATTTTCGGCTTTTTCAAGAATATAAATGATGTTAAATCGGAAGGGAGATCAATGCATGAAAAAACTCTTTTACTTTATCGTTATTATTCTCATAGGCATGTTGTATACAACGGTTGCTTTGGCCAATCCGGTAGCCGGCAAGATTATGATTGATGCACAAGATGGTTTTATTGATACAGGGGCAACCGCTTTGGTGGAGCAAGACCGGATTCTGGTGCCGGTAGCGGTGATTAAGGAGTATTTACATGACAGTCTCACTGTGGATCCGGTGAATGATCGGCTGAAATTAAGTGTAGTCTTACCTAGGTTTCGGTTGGAGACCGAACATTTAGATCGGTTTATCTATTCCGGTGTCGATGTAAGCTTTGCCGTCAAAAAAATTTCCGGTCAGCCTTATGTGGACCTAGCGGGGTTAGATAAATTGCTAGGGTTAGCTGCTAGCTATCAGCAAGCCAATAACACCCTGCTTATACAAACAGGCAAAAGCAGTTTCTTTTCCCCCATTCAGCTCAATCAACCGCGAGCGCAGCAGGTTTTTTCCGGCAAGATCAATTTGGTGTGGGATCATGTGATGAAAGATTCGCGTAATCTTAATCAGGAAGCTAAAATACCAGGGTTGGATATTCTAGCGCCTACTTGGTTCGCTGTAATCAGTGAAGAGGGTGATGTTGCCAGTAAAGCCGATCTGAAATATGTACAGGATGCTCATGAAAAAGGATATAAGGTTTGGGCCTTGGTGAGCAATAGTTTTGACCGGGATTTGACCCGGGCCGTGTTAAACAACGAACGGGCAAGACGGAATGTGATCAAACAGCTGCTGGTTTATTCCAGCCTATACAATTTAGACGGGATCAATATTGATTTTGAGAATATGTATGATGAAGACCAGGAAAAGTTTACCGCCTTTATCCGGGAACTGACAAGTGCGCTGAAAGAGCAAAATGTGATGGTTTCCGTTGACATTACGATTCCTGCGCCAACACCCTATTGGTCATTGTGTTACAATCGTTCGGAATTGGGACAAATTGTTGATTATGTTATGGTGATGACTTATGACGAGCATTGGCGGTCTAGTCCGGTGAGCGGCTCGGTCGCTTCACAAGGCTGGGTGGAAAAAGGGATAGCGGCTACCCTAAAGTCTGTCCCTAAAGAGAAGCTCTTGATGGGGATTCCTTTTTACACGCGCGAATGGGAAGAAACAAGCGAGAATGGGCGTGTTACCGTAAAATCCCGAACGCTCTCGATGGCGCAAGCCAAGCAAGTTATTGCCGAACAGAATCTAACACCGGTATGGCTGAAAGACAAAGGTCAAAATTATGTTGAGTATAATAAGGCGGATAAGCGTTACCGGATCTGGTTAGAGGATCAAGCTTCTGTTCGTTTGAAAGCCGGGTTAGTTCAACACTATCAATTGGCAGGTGCTGCCTCCTGGCGTAAAGATTTTGAACAGCCGGAAATTTGGGAAACCCTGAATGCTATTCTCAAAAAACAAGCTGCGGGGCATTAACTGATCAAAAAAACCATGTTCATTCCTCGGGAAGGGTGAACATGGTTTTTTACTTTCCTTGTTGAAAATTAGTTTAAATTTATAGGTTTTTAGGCAACAATAGTAATACATAGCCACTGGCTGAAGGAAGAAATGGGCTGACAAATTTGTCTACTTCACTTATTTTTTAGGATCAAAGGGAGAAAATCTTGTGGATAACGGCTTGTTTTTAATAATTTTGGCTTTAAAATACTAGTTTATTGTTAATTGCTGTTGTATATAAGCGTGGCATTGGATATAATTTAAAGCATATAATTGCGCGGCGTGATTTTATTTACAAAAATGAGCGGCAGGAAATTATATTTGAACAACTATAAGGAGGATATCACATTGACTAAAAACAACAACAAAATATCGCTTATCTCGCTCGGCGGACTGGGGGAAATTGGCAAGAATATGACTGTCATTCGCTACGGGAATGATATCATTGTCATTGATTCAGGCCTAGCGTTTCCGGATGATGATATGCCGGGAATTGACCTGGTTATTCCGGATATGAGCTACTTGGTGGAGAACAAAGAGTACGTCCGGGCTGTCGTTCTGACTCATGGCCATGAGGATCATATCGGATCATTGGCCTATCTGCTTAAGCAGGTGAATGTCCCGGTCTATGGCACCAATCTGACTTTGGGGCTTGCTGAGGGCAAGCTTAAAGAAAGCAACGTGGGCAATTATCAGCTCATCCCTGTTCAAGCAGGTGATACGGTCAATATCGGTGCTTTTGAAGTCGGGTTTATTCGGGTCAGCCATTCCATAGCCGATGCTGTGGCTTTATACTTTAAGACGCCAATCGGAACTGTCGTACATACCGGCGACTTTAAAATTGACCAAACACCTGTGGACGGGAAATTGATCGATATTCATAAATTTGCCGAACTGGGCGATCAGGGGGTCCTGGTACTGTTATCGGACAGCACCAATGCAGAGCGTCCGGGGTATACCATGTCCGAAAAAACAGTCGGCGAAACACTCAAAGAGGAATTTGCTCACGCCAAAGGCCGAATTATTTTGGCGACCTTTGCCTCCAATGTTTTACGGCTTTCGCAAGCCATTCAAACAGCCTGTCAGTTTAACCGGAAAGTAGCGGTGAATGGCCGCAGCATGAAAAATGTTGTTGAGATTTCGCAGCGCTTGGGTTATTTAACCATTCCCGAAGGCGTGCTGATTGATATTGAGGAAATTGATCGTTATCCGGCCAACCAATTGCTGATTCTGACAACCGGCAGCCAGGGTGAACCGCTGTCAGGTTTATCGCGGATGGCGTCGAGTACTCATCGCCAGGTGTATATTGCACCTGAAGATACTGTAATCGTTTCGGCAACACCTATTCCGGGCAATGAAAAATTGGTAGGACGGACGATTAACAGCCTGCTGAAATTAGGGGCTTATGTCGTTTATGAGAGAACTTCGGGAGTGCATGTATCCGGTCACGCCAGCCAGGAAGAACTGAAGCTGATGCTCAACCTGGTAAGGCCGAAATATTTCGTGCCGGTTCACGGAGAATACAGAATGCTGGTACAACACAGCAAACTGGCGCAAGATCTGGGTATTCCAAAAGAGAATATTTTCATTGGCAATATTGGCAATGTGTTTGAATTTACACCGGAAAAAGGGACTATGGCCGGCAAAGTTACCGCCGGTAAAGTCCTCGTAGATGGCCTCGGAGTTGGCGATGTCGGCAATATCGTGCTCAGAGACCGCCGCCAGCTTTCACAAGACGGCATTATCATTGTTGTCATGACCTTAGATAAAGAACGGGGCTGTGTATTGTCCGGTCCTGACATTGTATCCCGTGGTTTTGTCTATGTAAGGGATTCGGAACAATTGATGGAAGAATTAAAAGAAAAAGTTCAACAAGTGATGGACCGCTATGAGCCAGGCAAAGTCATGGAATGGTCGGTCATTAAATCCGGTGTCCGTGATGCATTAGGCAAGTTTATTTATGAAAGAACCCGTCGTCGCCCCATGATTATTCCGATTATCATGGAAGTGTAGTAAAAGCAGGCAGGCCGTTTAGCAAAAGCTAAGCGGTCTGTTTTTTTTCGATTCGAGACGGGAAGGGATATTTTACCAAAGTGTGTAATATATAGTGTAAAACAAAGGAGCTGATTCGAGAACGTTGTAAGAACAAAGCATAGGAATCAAGGAGGAAGCAGTTATGCGGCTAAGAAGATGGGTTAGTGTGATGATACTTATTGGGCTGGTGGTAGTTTGTTCCTTTGCGTTTGCCCAACCCAGGCAGACGCTGGAGGTCGAGGCCACAAGCTGGATTGTATCTTCCCAGGGGCTGCCGGTTGGGGACGAAGCCGGCCACAGTATCGGAATACAAAAGCGGGAAGGGAGCGCAGTCTTCCGGGATGGTCAAACAGCGCAATACTCGACCGTTTCTAATTTTGACTTCCGGCGAGGGCGAGGCGGCACTTCAAGCGGCTATTCGAAATTTACGTTTGACGATGGATCGACGCTGATATTTTCCTGGACTGCAGCTATAACGGTGGGGGCAGATGGTTTGTCCTTAAATAAGGGAAAGGGGACAATCATTCAAGGGACCGGAAAATTTGCCGGTATTAAAGGAACCTCTGTTTTCAGCGGCAGGCAGCTCAAACCGGCAGCCGAAGATCCTAAAGGCACGGCGGTTCAACAGGCAACCATCCAATATACATTGACTAAATAAGTTAGGCTGAGCTAGGCCAGATCGAATGATTGACTTCGGTCTGGTTTTTTGTTTTAACAGATCAATTCTAAATAAGACCGAAGGCTGGCTGCCGCATGAGGTGCTGTGTAAGAAATTTCCTAGTCCAGCCTTCTTATTTTCTGACAGCAAGATCAGATATCTTGAGATACCTTATTATTTAGAAAAGTGAGATAATTCTTACGGAGATTTCGTTAAAGGGGGACAGGAAAAGCCGGTATGAGGAAAATTAAATTCAGAATCAATAAAAGGAGGATGCAGTATGTCAACATTACCGCTGAGTACGTCAACAGTAAAAAGTAATATTCGCTGGCAAATTATGTTTCTCGTGTTTATTATTTTAACCCTTAATTATCTGGATCGGGTGAATATTTCAATTGCCGCTCCGCTCATTCAAAAGGAGTTTAATTTTTCACCTGTGGAATTAGGCATTATTTTTAGTTCATTTACCTGGGGCAATGTGCTGGGACAGCTTCCGGGCGGCGCTTTATCATCCATGTTTGGGGCTAAGCGCATGTATATTATTGCCATTATCTGCTGGTCGGCTTTTTTAGCCGGTACGACTCTGGCTACGACGGTTACCGCTTTTATTGGCTTCAGAGTAGTCTTTGGCTTCTTTGAAGGGATGTGCTGGCCTGTTGCTTCGACCGTAGGCGCAACCTGGTTTCCTAAATCAGAACGTTCACGGGCTATGTCGCTGCAAGCCAATGGTATGGTAGTTGGTTTGGCCGTTGCCCCTCCATTTGTGACTTATTTTATGATGGAGCACGGCTGGCGGGGAGCCTTTTTGGTTTCAGCAGCCTTGTCCATTATTTGGTTGATCTTTTGGGTCTTCATTATGAATGACAAACCGGCTAAGCATCCCCGCGTCAGTGCTGAGGAACTTGCTCATATTGCCGAAGGCGCCGGTGAGCGGCAAGCAGCGGTGGAAGTTGAAAAGCCATTAGGTTTTATGGAGGCGCTCCGGATTGTCATTAAAAAGCCGTCTTTGTATGCGGCCTGTTTATCCAATGGCGCGCTTGTCTGGACTCTTTACACATACACCAGCTGGCTGCCGCTTTATCTTCAGCACGAACGAGGCTTTACAATCGCTAAAACAGGGTTTATTGCCATGCTGCCATTTTTATTTTCCATGGTCACCATCCCCTGTGGCGGAATTATTGCCGACTGGATTTATCAAAGAACCGGAAATCTGCGTAAATCCAAAAATATCCCTATCATGATTGGGCTGTTTGCCGGTGGCTTAATGATGATTCCGGCGGCTTTAGCGCAAGATCCAATGACTGGTGTAATCATGCTGTCACTTGGATATGCCCTGATTATGTTTATTTTAGGACCGCAATGGGCGATACCACCTGATGTCGGAGGGAAAAAAGCGGCAGGCTATGCTTGCGCTTTAGTTCAAATTCTCAGTCATATTCCAGGGATTATTGCCCCCATCTTCATGGGCTATATTGTGCAGGCAACCGGCCATTATACGGCCGGTGTTCTGACCGCCGGTTTAGTGGCCATGATTGGCGGATTGTTATTTCCATTCTTGTATCGTGGTGAAAAAGATCATTATAAAGAACCGGAAAAAGCCTGTGAGATTAGTCTCTAGTTAAACTAAGGTGAAGTGAATTTTGTCTAAGGGAATCTTCGATAAACTGATTTCGAGGATTCCCTGCTTCCTATCTGTTTGACTTTTTGTTATTTTTAGGAACAAAAAAGCATGAAAGAGACTATATATAGTTTATAAGATTTTTTAGAGAGGGCAGGGAAGAAGTATGATCGGTGATTTTGAAGCTGCAGGCAGATTGCTGATTGCATTGGCTTTGGGAGCGATAGTCGGCGGTGAGAGGCAATGGCGAGGCAAATCAGCAGGGTTACGTACCCATGTATTGGTGTGTATGGGGTCTTGCTTGCTGATGATTTTGTCACACAACTTGTACGTCACCGTGCAGGGATTGACTAATGCTGATCCTGCCCGGCTGGCTGCCCAGGTGGTGAGCGGTATTGGCTTTCTGGGAGCCGGCACGATTATGAAAGAAGGCCCTACCGTCATCGGACTGACAACAGCAGCAACCCTTTGGGTTGTAGCAGCAATCGGTTTGGCTGTAGGCAGCGGCTATTTTGTTTGTGCGCTTATTACGACTGCACTGTCCTATGCGACACTGGAGTGGCTGTCAAAATTAGTGAGTAAATGCTATACAGCTGCCTGCGATGTCAATCTTACGGTTAAGGTCATCGATGCACCCGGGCATATCAGCCGTGTTGTATCGTATTTAGAGGCAAATGAAATCAATATTTGCGATATTCGGATTGCTGACCGTGAAAATAGTATTTTGGGCATTTATTTTATTCTGCGTACGAAAAACAGTTGTATAGAAGAAATCATCCATGATCTGAAAACCCTCGAAGGGGTCATTGAAGTCAATCAGGAAGCCGCATAAGAATCCCGGGGACTTCATAAACTCCCCGGGATTTTTATGCTAAAGAAAATTGTATTTACGGACACAATCAAAAAGTTCTATCTTATTGGAACAGCGGAGTTTATCCATGATTCTCGTTTTGTACGTATCAATAGTCTTCACACTTAAAAATAGCATTTTGGCAATTTGGCTGAGTGAATAACCGCGGATCAGCAGCCTCAAGACTTCACGCTCTCTGACGCTGAGGATGTTAAACGGGCTGTCAGCCGCTAGTTGATTGCCTGTTGTCAGCAAATTATTCAGCAGCAGTTGCGTATTGCGCGGGCTTAGGTAGCGAGAGCCTTCATAAACTGTCCGAATGGCCTGGAACAGCTCACTGTCCAAGACTTGCTTTTCCACATAGCCCCAAGCGCCTGCCTGCATAGCACTTTTAATATATTGCTCATCTTCGTACATGGTCAGTACAATAATTTTGATCGGATATTCCCGCTCATGAATTTCCGTAATGCATTCTAACCCGTTCACGTTCGGCATCGACAAATCAATAATCAGAATATCCGCTGTAGTGGTTTCCAGTAAAGTAAGCAGTTTGGCTCCGTCAGCCGCTTCGCCAACCACCAGAAAATCCGGTTCATTATTGAGTAACAGTTTTAAGCCGATGCGTAGTACAGAGTGATCATCAGCCAGAATGAGTTTAATCTTTTTCACGATTACCCGCTCCTATTCTAAAGGTAGTACAACTTGAATGATTGAACCACATGTTGAGGAGGTAATGGTAAAGGATCCGCCAAGCAGTTCTGCGCGTTCACGCATGCCATACAGCCCCAGGTGGTTTTTCTGCTGGAATTTTTTCAGGTCAGCCTGTTTGATTCCTTGCCCATTATCACAAATGGTCAAAGTCAGCGATTGTTCTGTTTTTATTAAAGCAATATCTACCTGCGTTGCTTTTGCATGTTTGAGGATATTGGTCAGACTTTCTTGCAATATACGATATAAGGCAAGTGCCGATTGGCTGCTGATCATCAGCCGGTCTTCAGGCTGTATAAAAGTTACGGCAAGGTTGGTTTGCTCCCGGAAATTATTGATATATTTCTCCATGGCTGCAGTAATCCCTAAATCATCCAATACCGGTGGCCTTAGTTCCACCGCGATATTCCGGAGTCCGCTTAATGCCTTTGCAGTAACATCACGGGCATGGAGGAGCAATTCTTTTTGTTTAGGGTCGTTGGTGCTGGAACTGAGCAGCTTCATGTAAGCGATGAGGGATACCATCGATTGCCCGGTTTCATCATGAAGTTCGCGCGAAATCCGTTTGCGTTCCTCTTCCTGAACCGTAAACAATTTGGTTAATAGCACTGTTCTTAATGCTTCTTTCTCCCGGAGTGCATTGACCAGCTTGGTGTTTTCTCTTTCTTTCGCGTTTAAACTGCAAGCCATTTCATTAAAGACAGAGGCCAGATTTCCGACTTCATCATTGCCATGGGCATTAGGAAGGATTGGATAGTTTCCCCGCCGAATTTGCCGGGCGGCACTGGTGAGTTTCAACAAAGGCTGGATCAAATAGTTGGCCAAGCGAGTCGCAAGAAAGGCAGCCAACAGGCAAACCAAAAAAATTGCCAGCGCAAATTCCCAGAAGGCTTTATTAATAAGCTGGTGGATAAATTTGGTCGACATACCGACCCGTACGTAGCCGATGGCCCCATTTTCGATGGGGACAAGTACGTCTAGTATTTCGCCCTCATTGCTATCAAAGCGGGTTACATGATATCCGGCCGGCTGGTTTAGCGATGAAGAGAGAATATTGGCGGGAAACAGGCCTTTGGGAATTTGACCGGAAAAAGTATGGGCCAAAATATTGCCGGCAAAATCAGTCATTAAGATATAGCGAATGCCTTCGGTTGTATCTTTGGTTTTGGATATTCGCTCAAATAAGGCATAGCGGTTGTCTAATAAAATATCATCACTGCTTAGGGCTGCCAAAGAATAACCAATTTCGGCTCCCCGTTTTTCAGTCTGTTGATTCAGTAAATTGGTCGTATTGTGATACACCAAAGCCCCAATCACCAGGCTTAACAATAACAGCAGGCTGATGAGGACTCCGTTCACTTTGTAATGGATGCTGAGGTCTCTGATCCAATTCATAGCAATTCTCTTTTCTCCCGGTATAAATTCCGTAATGGCTCATATAATTCGGGAACTGGTACAACAAACTTATCAATCATGAGTCCCCGCAGGGCTTTAGCAGTTTCCGGGTCAGTATGCATGGACAGGAAAACATCCTGTAGCTGCTTAACTTGTTCGCGGCTAACTTTTTTACTGATGACAACCGGTCCGGTAGGGGCTGGACCTAGTGACTTAATGATCCGGATATTTTCTGTGAGTTCAGGCTTCTTTTCTTTGGCATATTCATAAATTTGACTGTCCAGGCTGGCCCCGTCGGCAATTTTGTTGGCAACCGCCCAGAGTGATTTATCATGATTATAGGTATAAAAATAGCGGCTGAAAAACCTTTCCGGTGTGGTATGATTATGATTTAAAACATCGAGTATGACCAAATGGCCGGAATAACTCAACGGATCAGTAAACGCAAAGACTTTGCCTTGCAGTTCTTCAATAGAGGTAATTTGGCTGTCCTTATGGACAACAACATCGGTTTGATATAAAGAATTTCCCATATAATGAGCCATGACCAGCAATTCAATTTCATTCATTCCTTGATAGGAGGCGTAAGCCCCGGTTGAAAAAAAGGCAACATCGACATCGCCATTGGACATCAGCAAAATGATATCCGAGTAGGTTTTTCGCTGGATCAAGGTTACTTTACGGCCGGTGTGATGAGAAATATGATCGGCGATGGTTCGGTAATAACCTATCGTTTCATTGGGGGACAGCACTGAGGCCAGAGCAATCCGCAGGGGGCGTTGATCTTCATTATCATAAGCGGGCAGGGACTGGTTTTCACCTGCTGCCGCAAAATCGATATACGGCGGTGCAGCCATCCGATAGCCGAGAAAGAGGATTAAAACAACGGCCATTACTATAGTGATTACGGCATATTTCATGATGAAGCCTCCGCAAAAGTAGATTGAATATTATAAATTCTTTTATAGGTGTTAAATATCCTGCACACTACTTTTTCTGTCAAAAACATACTTAAAAAAATACTATCTGGTTTGCCCGTACGAAGTAACGGGTTCATTTCCCCGGCTATTTACGTGTTTAAACAGAAATTTTTGCTGCGAATGAAAAAAATGGATAATCGTGACTTTTTCAAAAGTTATTCTAAAATTGGGCGTTCATAATACAATCATGGATCCGATCCACACAATAAAAATCATTAAGGATGGTGTTGTATAATGACTAAAAATAAAAAGTGGCTGATTGCCGTTAGTATTGCAACCATGATTACGGCAAATGGATTAGTTATGGCCGCTACCCCGACCGAGCCTCAGGATTCCCGTGATGCGAGAGCACCACACGCGTTTGCGGATAAAGGTGACCGAAGTGATAAAGCCCACATGAGAGGGTTTAGGGGGGATGATGCCGCTCTGCTGGAGTTACTGAAAATAGATGGTGAAACACTTAGAACCGAGCTGAAGGCCGGAAAAACGCTGGTGGCGATTGCCCAGCAGCAAGGAGTATCTGAGCAAACTCTGCATGAATTTATGGTTAAGGAATTGACAGAGCGGATCGATAAAGGAGTGACGGCAGGCCGCCTGACAGCAGAGCAAGCCGATAATATGAAAAAGGATATTGATCAAAAGGTTACCGATATGATTAACGGCAAGCTTCCTATGCATCCCGGACATGGTCCGCGGTTTGCCGAAAATCCTCAATTGTTAGCCCTGTTAAAGGTTGATGCTCCAACGCTTAAGTCTGAACTAAAAGCAGGCAAAACAATGGTGGTGATTGCCAAAGAGCATGGTGTATCGGAGAAATCCCTTAAATCCTTTATGGTAAAAGATATGAGTCAACGCATTGATGAAGGCGTCAAGGCTGGCCGCTTAACGCAAGATCAAGCAAAAAATATGAAAAAAGATCTAGATAAACGGGTTACCGATATGATCAATGGCAAAGTCCCTATGCATCCAGGCTTTGGTCCGATGCATGGCCCTGGCTTTTTCGGAAATGAAAAATTGTTGGCGTTGTTAAAAACCGATGCACAAACACTCAAAACTGAATTGCAATCAGGGAAAACCTTGGTAGCCATTGCTCAGGAAAAAGGTGTTTCCGAGCAATCACTAAAAAGTTTCATGATTGAGCAAATGACTGCACGCATTGATGAAGGGGTTAAATCAGGCCGCCTGACAGCTGAAAAAGCGGAACAAATGAAAGCAAATCTGGATGAGCGCGTTACCAAAATGATTAATAACCAAGGATTTTCTCATCCACAGCGCCCAGAACACGAACAAGCAGATCGTCCTTTCTAAGTGATACGAAAAAGAGTACCGGCAGGATGCCGGTACTCTTTTTTGATTTATAGACATATATAGTAACTTTTGGGCATGATTTTTACTGATTGGGCGGGATATACTAAAAATAAAATCGGCAAGGCGCTTTGGGGGACTATTATGGTTCAGGGAAGTCCGGTATTGGAAATTGCTTTAGATAAAATCAGGGAAAATTCAGCGCGAGTACTTCAAAAGTGCAAAGAAAAAAATATTGATGTGGTTGGAGTAACCAAAGGGTTTTCAGCTATGCACCAGATTGTATCTGCAATGGTTGCCGGCGGTATTCAAGGTCTGGCTGATGCCAGAATGGAAAACATTATTGAAATGCGCAAAAGACATTTTACAAATCCGATTACTCTGCTGAGAATTCCTCGACTTAGCCATGTCAATATTGTTGTTCGTTATGCCGACAGCAGCATCAATTCGGAAATAACGGTAATGAAGGCCTTGGCTGAAGCCGCTCAAAAGATGGGCCGGGTTCACCAAATTATTTTAATGGTCGACTTAGGAGATTTGCGTGAAGGCGTTTTAAAGGAAAATGTATTCAGTACAGTGAAACAAATTATTCAAATCCCTGGCTTGGAGTTGATTGGCCTGGGTACCAATATGGGCTGTTTCGGCGGAGTGCTGCCCAGTGTTAATAACCTGGGAATATTGGTTCGATTACGCCAGGCGGTACAGGAATATTTAGGGATTGGGCTCAACATCCTATCGGGTGGAGCGACCTCATCGCTCCTGCTGGTCGAAAACAATACCATGCCAAAAGGCATTAATCAGTTGCGAATTGGCGAAGGGATTTTGCTTGGAACTGATACAACCAACAATCGGATCATTCCCTGGTTACATCAGGACACGTTCAGGCTGAGGGCCGAGGTGATTGAGGTCAAAAATAAACCCAGTGTACCCATTGGTGAAATTGGGCAGGATGCTTTTGGCAATATTCCGGAGTTTGAAGATAAAGGGATTCGTAAACGGGCTATTGTCGCATTAGGCAGACAGGAAGTTTATGTGGAAGGGCTTATTCCTTTGGCAAAAGGTCAGAAGGTGCTGGGCGCAAGCAGTGATCATACGATTGTGGATGTTACGGATTCTCAATATGAGATCAACATCGGTGACGAAATTGTATTTGGTTTGAATTATGCCGGGTTATTGTCTGCGAGCGATTCCCGGTATGTAAAGAAAAATTTTATTACAGGAGAAAACTATGGAAGTTAAGCTGATTAAAAATATTGATCTAAAATTACAGCAGCGACTGGTTCAGTTGGAGCAAGCCGCTTTTGGCAGCGGGGGACTGAATGAATGGCACCTGGTTCCGTTAATCCGTCACGGGAGGGTGTTTACTGCCGTTCATCATGACGAAATTATTGGTGTTATTGAATATATGCTGGATTGGGAGAATCCCCGCAAAGCCTATATGATTGGCGTTTCAATTGCTGAAAATGCCCGCGGGCAGGGCTTAGGAACGCGCTTTATAAAAAAAACACTACAGGCTTTGGCCAGTGAAAACTTAATGGAAGTAGAATTAACGGTACATCCAGATAATCTGGCTGCTATCCGGGTTTATGAAAACAAATTAGGCTTTGTGACTACCGAAGTACGGAAAGACGAATATGGCCGCGGGGAAGACCGTCTGGTTATGCTCGCATCGTTAAGCGATTTGCAGCAGGGATAGCTGAATTAGCAAGCTGTTAAACCTCCATCCACCGGGATGATGGCCCCGGTAATCAGCGAAGCTTTTGGTGAGGCCAGAAAGCCAATGACTTCAGCGACTTCTTCAGGTTGCCCGATCCGGCACTGAGGATAAACGCTGGTCATTTCGCGCAGTAATTCATCTGGATTGGTACTCGTAGCCAATTGTTCTTTTAGCATAGGAGTTTCAATATCGCCGGGACAAACGCAATTGACCCTGATTTGGTCCAATGCTACCTCCAAGGACAATGCTTTGGTAAAAGTCGTAACAGCGCCCTTGGAAGCGCAGTAGGCGGTACATAAGATATTGCCATTAATTCCGGCATCGGAGGCAACATTAATAATGGCTCCGGAGCCGGAGTTCTTTAGTTCGGGGATAGCATATTTGCAGATAAAGAATGTTCCTTTTACATTAACATCCATGACCTGCTGGAACTCTGCTTCGCTAACGTCTACAATCCGTTTTTCCAAATAGACGCCTGCGGAGTTAATGACAATATTTAATCGGCCGAAAGTTTCAACTGTTTGCCTGACCGCCCGCTCACAATCGGCGAGCTGTGTGACATCTGCCTGAATAAAAGTCAGGTGTTGACTGTGTGCGGCCAATGCGGTGAGGGCGGCTTGTCCTTTTTCTTTTGTGCTGCCAATAATGGCAACGTTAGCCCCCCGCTGTAAGAAAAGCTGTGCAGTAGCTAGGCCAATCCCTGATGTTCCGCCGGTGATCAAGGCTACCTTGTTAATAAAATCATCGTTCATGATCAGGCACCTTTCTAATCTATTTCATTTCAGTTATAATACTAATGTAGCATGCTTGGTTATTCTCTGCAAACCTGGGCCGAGACTGGAACTCGAGCAACGGCTCGTATGGATAAGGTATTGTTTTTGTAAAAACCGGGTATTTTACCGCCGAGTGAGCATATACTTGTCAATGTGTCACAGGAAACCAGTGCTGCTTGCCGGCATAAATTTGCTAAAAAAGGGGAAAACGGTCATGAAGCTTGCAGAACGTTCGTTTCATAGGCTTGAAGAAATATTTAATGCCGTCACCCATGGGGTTGGGGCTGTTTTTGCGCTTATTGGCTTGGGCGTACTCATTGCGGCCGCTTACTATCATGGCGGAGCCTGGCATCTGGTAAGCTTTATTATTTATGGGATATCACTGGTATTACTTTACTTTGCCTCAACGCTCTATCATAGTTTCACAAATGAAAAAATCAAATATTTGTTTAAGATTTTTGATCATGCCGCGATATACCTGCTGATTGCCGGTACTTATACGCCCTTTACCCTGATTCCATTGCATGGGGTGATTGGCTGGACCATTTTTAGTGTCATCTGGTCCTTGGCCATTATCGGGGTGGTCTTGAAAGTTTTCTTTGTTAAACGCTTTAAAGTATTATCCACTTTATGTTATATTTTTATGGGGTGGGCTGCGGTACTGATGATCAAGCCGTTGCTGGCAACCGTGGCGGTTGAAGGTCTTTATTGGTTGATTGGCGGCGGGCTGTTGTATACTGTCGGGGCCGTCTTTTATCTGGCCCGCCGGATGCCGTTTAACCATGCTATTTGGCATATTTTTGTCCTGGGGGGCAGCATTGCTCATTTTATTGTTGTTTTCAAGTATATCTTACCGATTGCGGTGATTGATTGACTTTGTTTAAAGAAAATGCAGATTGATAACCCAACAATAAACATTGGCCTTAAGACCGTATTGTTGAAATACGGTCTTTGTTTTTTTGTAAGATCAGGGAAAAAGTGTGGAGAAAAATTGTTTCTTGTCATTGTTTTAAAAGGTATGGGGAGATGTTCAACATGAAAGCAATTAAGAGAATTATCGCCGAACATGGCACGCTGGTTTTCAGTATGACTAAATGGTTTATTTATGCGTCGTTAGTTGGGGTGACTATCGGTCTTAGTACAACTGTTTTTCTAAAAATACTGGGTTGGTCAACTCTGCAAATGCAAACCATACCGCAGCATTTGCTGCTGCTGCCGGTCATGTTTGTTTTGACACAATGGATTGTGAGCCGCTTTGCGCCACAGGCCAAAGGACACGGAACTGAAAAAGTCATTGAAGCTGTGCACATCAATCAAGGGAAAATTGCCCTTGCGGTTGTCCCGGTTAAATTGCTGGCCACTGTAATAACGATCGCAAGCGGTGGATCGGCGGGGAAAGAGGGGCCTTGTGCGCAAATCGGAGCCGGACTGGCTTCTGCCTGGGCTGATTGGCTTAATATTAATGACCGCGACCGTCCCAAATTAGTGATTTGCGGCATCAGTGCGGGCTTTGCCAGCGTCTTCGGCACACCTATTGCCGGTGCTTTATTTGGTATCGAAGTCTTATTTCTTGGGCAAATGCTCTATGAGGTTTTATTCCCGGCCTTTGTATCAGGAATGGTCAGCTATCAAGCTTCCCTATGGCTTGGCAACACTTATTTTTATCATCAGTTGGCCATTGAGCCTTATTCGAATAATGCCATGTTGATTCATGCTTTTATACTGGGGATTGTTTGCGGCGTTGCCGCTTTAATGTTTATCAAGCTTTTTGATGTGGTTGCCCTTATCATGCGAAAGTTGGAACAGCGTCCTTACCTGAAAAGCTTTACAGGTGGTTTGATCGTTATGCTTATCGGATTATTGGTGTCTGAGGGCTATTTGGGATTAGGCATTGAAACAATGGAAGCCGGTCTCCAGGGAGAGGTATTGCCATGGAGTGCGTCCCTGTGGAAAATGCTTGCGACCGCAGTCACCTTGGAATCAGGCGGCAGCGGCGGTGTACTCACTCCGTTGTTTGTGGTGGGGACAGCTGTCGGCAATCTTTTCGGTATTTTAGTTTCAGCCTCTAATCTGGCGGTCTATTCAGCTATTGGTTTGGTTGCAACGTTGTCGGCAGCAGCGAATACACCAATTTCGGCCACTGTCATGGCCATTGAATTGTTTGGGGCCAATATTGCGCCCTATGCGGCCATAAGCTGTGTGGTTGCGTATGTTTTTGTCGGACATAACAGTATTTATCCAAGCCAGGTACTGTCCGCAAAAAAAAGCGCTTCCATCGCGGTGGATACTGGCAAAATGTTGTCGGAAACCGATCATGCGCGCATCTATCCACGCAAAGATACTGCTTTTAGGAGGCTATTATTATGGATGCGCAAGCATTAGAGAAATCTTTTTAAAATGTGGTAATTTACAATCGGCAGATCTTCAATTGAATAGACTTATTTTGTACAACCAGACGAGAAGTTTAGCGAGCTTGCGTCTGGTTTGTTTGTTTTTTACAAGCGATTCCATAAAACAAAATGCCGTTTGGAAGAAACTAAGCCTACATTGACAACTAACAACTTATGTATTAATATAAGGTTGTATGTAATTGGGTTACAAAGGAGGGAAAATATGTCTAAAATTGAGATTAAAAATTTATATAAAATTTTTGGACATCAACCCGAAACTGTGTGGCCGTTCATTGAACGAGGCATATCAAAGAAAGAGATTTTGCAACAAACAGGTCATACGATTGGCATTCATAATGTCAGTTTTGACGTCAACGAAGGTGAAATTTTTGTGGTCATGGGTTTATCGGGGTGTGGGAAATCGACTCTGATTCGCTGTCTTAACCGATTGATTGAACCTTCGGCCGGCAGTATTTATCTGGATAACCAGAATATTTTAGAGGCTGGTCCGGAAGAACTGCTTGAAATCCGCCGCAAGAAAATTGCTATGGTATTTCAAAAATTTGCTCTTTTTCCCCATCGCGACATTTGTGCCAATGTAGAGTACGGACTGGAGGTACAAGGCATTGAGGCAGACAAGCGACGGGCCAAGGCTATGCAAGCCATTGAACTTGTTGGCTTGAAGGGATATGAGCATTCCATGCCTGAAGAGCTAAGCGGCGGTATGCAACAGCGAGTCGGGTTGGCAAGGGCTTTGGCGACCAATCCGGATATCCTGCTGATGGATGAGGCTTTCAGTGCGCTTGATCCATTAATTCGCAAAGAAATGCAGGGGGAACTGCTGGATCTTCAGGCCAAGATGCAAAAAACGATCGTATTTATAACTCATGATCTGGACGAAGCTTTGAAAATCGGTGACCGGATTGCCATGATGCGAGATGGTCAGGTGATTCAAATCGGAACACCGGAAGAAATATTGACTCAGCCGGCAGACGATTACGTCCGTGACTTTATACAGGGCGTTGATCGTACAAAAGTGCTCACCGCCGGCTCAATCATGAAGCGGCCGGAGCCGCTCATGATACCTAAAGATGGTCCGCGCGTAGCTGTACGCAGGATGCAGGAAGAAAGCATTTCCAGTATTTATGCCGTCAATTCACATCGGCAGTTTCTTGGCATTGTGAGGATTGAGGATGCCATAGAACAGGCAAAACAAGGGAAACATGATCTTACCGAGATCATTGTGAGCGACGCTCCTCTAACTTCGGCCGATGTCTCATTAATCGATTTACTGCCTGTGGCCTTTAATGCCAAGTCGCCGATTGTTGTTTTGGATAGTGATAAGGTCATGATTGGAATTGTGAGCAGAGCGTCCATTATCTCTAATATTGTAGGGAGGGATGTTCAGTCATGAATTTGCACATTGGAACAGCATTTGAAGCCATGATTGGTTGGCTAAGGATCAATTTTGAAGGCTTTTTTACAATCATTAGAACCATGTTGTTGGGGTTTATTACCGGATTTGAAAGTCTGTTGCTATTTTTTCCGGCATTTGTAATCATTGCTCTGGCTGGTTTTTTAGCTTGGCGCTTTGCCGGGCGAGGCATTACGCTGTTTACAGTAGCCGGACTCAGTTTAATCTATGGAATGAATCTATGGCCGCAAACGATGCAAACTGTGGCCTTGGTATTAACCTCAGCCTTTATTGCCCTGAGTATTGGCATTCCAATCGGGATTTGGACTTCACGAAGTGTGAAAGCCGATAGAGTGATCAGGCCGATGCTGGATTTTATGCAAACAATGCCTGCCTTTGTTTATCTCATTCCGGCGATCTTATTTTTTAAATTGGGCAAAGTTCCAGGGGCTGTAGCAACCGTGATCTTTGCTATGCCTCCGGCCGTCCGATTAACCAATCTTGGCATTCGGCAGGTGCCCGCTGATGTGGTAGAGGCAGCCAAATCTTTTGGCTCGACTCCACGCCAACTGTTATTTAAGGTTCAGTTACCCATAGCTATTCCAACTATTTTAGCCGGAGTAAATCAGACAATCATGTTATCGCTGTCTATGGTCGTCATTGCAGCTATGATTGGTGCCGGTGGCTTGGGCGAAGAAGTGTTAAAGGGAATTACTCAGCTTAAAATCGGGCGTGGCTTCGAAAGTGGTGTCGCGGTTGTTATATTGGCAATGATTCTGGATCGCATATCACAGAGCTTTGCGAGTCGCAACCGCAATCATAAACAACATCATTAAGGGAGGGGTTTTATGAGTAAACAAAAGACTAAATGGTTTATGCTGGTGATGGTCGCTATCCTGAGCACAGCTCTATTGCTGGCAGGCTGCGGTAAATCCGATACCGCTCAGCCAGGAAAAAAAGTGGTTAAATTCGGGTATGTGAACTGGGCGGAAGGCGTAGCCATGACTCATTTGGCCAAGGTCGTGCTGGAGGATAAGATGGGCTATCAGGTTGAAACCACCATGGCCGATGTTGCACCGGTGTTTACGTCGGTAGCCAACGGTGATTATGATGCATTTCTAGATGCGTGGCTGCCGGTGACTCATGAAAGCTATATGAAAGAGTATGGAGATAAACTGGTTGACTTGGGAGTGAGTTTTACAGGAGCACGTATTGGGCTTGTTGTTCCTGAATATGTGACGATTAACAGTATCGAGGAACTGAATGCGGCTAAGGACCGCTTTGAAGGGAAACTTATTGGAATCGATTCCGGGGCTGGCATTATGAAGGCCACCGATAAAGCCATTCAAGACTATCAGTTACAATATCAACTGCTGCCGGGAAGTGGCCCGGCCATGACGGCATCCCTAAAAGATGCGGTTGAAAAACAGGAGTGGGTTGCAGTAACCGGCTGGAAACCACATTGGATGTTTGCAACCTGGAAGCTTAAATTCCTGGAGGACCCTAAAGGCGTTTACGGTAATGTTGAGAATATTCATATTGTAGGCCGCAAAAATATCGAACAGGATTTACCGGAGGTCGCCGCTTTCTTAAAGAATTTCAAACTCAATGATCAACAGCTTGGCAGCTTAATGGGAATGATTGCTGAAAGCGATGATCCGGTTAAAAGTGCTAAAGAGTGGGTCAAGAACAATGAAGAATTGGTCAATAGCTGGATTCCCAAAAAATAAGTCTTATTTTAAATTGCTCGCTTATCGCAGCATAAAAATAATACCTGCAGGCTTTTTTGCCCTGCAGGTATTATTTTTATGCTCAAGATAAGTTCGTAACTCTATTGACGGACGTCAATAGAGGGATTTCCCCGGCCGACAACCCGTCCAATCACAGTCGCATTTTCAACACACTGTGATTTTAATGCTGCCAATAGTGCAGGCGCCTGAGATTCGGGTACACTGAATAATAAACCGCCTGATGTTTGCGGATCATAGCAGATATCCCGGAGAGTTTCAGGGACATCTGGCATAAAAGTGACGGCCGTAAAGTAGTCCCGGTTTGAGTACATGGCTGCCGGGATTAAGCCCAGAGCGGCAGCCTCCAAGGCATTAGGCAGGATTGGCAGTTTATGGCTGAATAGCTCGAGCTGTACCTGGCTGCCGGCTGCCATTTCATAAGTATGGCCAAGCAGGCCAAAACCTGTGATATCGGTACAGGCATGGATCGAAAAGGCAGCGGCGATTTCGGCTGCCGTCCGGTTTAGTGTTATCATGCTTTGTATCGCAGCCTGGACTCCTTCGGCAAATAAATCGGCTTTGGCGGCTGTTGTCAGTATGCCTGTTCCCAGTGCTTTGGTTAGAATTAAGAGATCACCCGGTTGGGCCCCGGAATTGGTCCAGATTTTTTGCGGATGGACAAGTCCGGTAAGACTAAGTCCGTATTTGGGTTCAGGATTTTCTACAGTGTGACCGCCAATGATGATGGCTCCTGCTTCTGCCAGTTTAGTTTCTCCACCTTTAAGGATAGCTGCCAATACTTCGGGGCCCAGCTTGCAAATCGGGAAGGCGACAATATTAAGGGCGGTTATGGGCTTTCCGCCCATGGCATAAATATCGCTGACACTGTTGGCAGCTGCAATTTGACCAAAAGTATAGGGATCATCCACCATCGGGCCAAAAAAGTCAACCGTCTGCACCAACGCTGTCGTTTGATCCAATTTGTATACGCCGGCATCATCCGATGTGCTGATTCCAACTAATAAATTCTCATGCTGTTGACTGGATAAGCCTTGAACTGCCTGTGCCAATATTCCCGGGCTGATTTTTCCGGCACAACCGCCGCTCGATGTATAGGTAGTTAGTTTGATGACCATCCTGAAGCCTCCTCATTTACACTGCCTGGTTGTACGAATCAGTATGACTAAGTGCCATAGCAAATTGCGGTCCTGGTTTTCAGTCCTATTTAACTGTAATTATGAATTCGTCTTGCTCGATTTGTTAAGCTTAGCATTGCTTATACCTACAAGCTAAATTTGCGGCTGTAGGAACATTTGACCAATTGTGTGTGAAAGTGGTCTATCACAGGCCCCTCAGAATCATACAATAGAACGCAGCTATATACAAGATAGCCTGTGTGTTCCGGTGAGATAAGGCGCGGAAGAACGGAGCATTACGGAACCGTTCGTAAAGATACAGGAAGCCTTGTTCGGATATGAAAAAGCGATGCGGCTTTCATATTGTAAGACAGGCCGCTGGCTGTTTTCCAGAAGCTTACTTTGCAGTTCTAAAATTATGGAATACATAATATTTTGTTACGAGCTTGCTGAAAAGTAGCAGGCCTAATAAGAGGATGCTCCAAATAGTACCGCTCCATAAAATAATTGCAGTTACAAAGCATTTTTTGTTAAAATGTGAATAAGAAGATTGAATTTACTGATAATTTCTAGGGCTATTTTATTATGACCATATAATAAAGGGGGGATTGATTATTTAAAAATGACTTATCTGCGGAGTGGTGAATTCATTCATGTCACATCATTCGAAATAGGATAAGATCTTGAATTGCTAAAATTTTTATACAGCCTCACTCCCAGGGTGTTTATCTGTTTGGACTAACGGATTGGTCATTTAACTTTTGGGGGTGGGGTTTTTTATGATTGCCGCCGCCGCACTCCAAAGATTGATGACAAAGTGGAGGGGAATTTTGTGGACATAATTGAGTTGTCTGCCGGCGGTACGCAGCATCAGGTTGAGATTGCGCGTCTGGCCAGCATAGCCGGTGTAGAATTAAGCAGTTGTTATCAATGCGGGAAATGTTCAGCAGGCTGCCCGGAGGGATTTGCCATGGATGAATCACCTCGCCGGATCATTCGCCTATTGCAGCTTGGTTTACTTAGTGAGGCGCTGCAGGCCCGTTCGATATGGCTTTGTGCGGCCTGTGACACTTGCAGCACCCGGTGTCCGAAGGGGGTTGACATTGCGGCTTTGATGGAGACCTTGCGTCAGGAAGCCAAGCGCAAAGCACTGATTCGTGATAAGAATATTCACTTATTTCATGAACTCTTTTTGACCAATGTCAAATGGTTTGGCCGTTCTCCGGAAGTCATTCTAAGTGCTATGTACAATCTGATGTCAGGCAATCTGTTTCAGGATATGGATGCCGCAGCTCATTTGTTTAAAAGCGGCAAGGCTCATTTCCTGCCGCGAAGGATCAAGAATACGCAAGCGATTCGGCAAATCTTTCAGCGCTGTCTGGAAAAGGAGGAACCGCAATGAAATATGCGTACTATCCTGGCTGTTCTTTAGATGCGACCGGCATAGAGTACGATATTGCCAATAAATTAGTAGCTCGAACACTGGGCATCGAGTTGGTCGAAATACCGGACTGGAATTGCTGTGGCGCGACTTCGGCCCATACGACCAATCACCTGCTGGCTTTGGCGTTGCCGGCCCGGAATTTAGCCATTGCTGAAGCTCATGGATTTGAACAGGTGGCCGTTCCATGTGCGGCTTGTTTTGCCCGCTGTAAAAAAACTGCTGCAGCCGTTCAGGCATCACCGGATCTGCAAGTGCAAATTAGCGAAGTGATCGGTATGACCTATGCAGCCAAAAGTGAAATCTTATCCTATTTAGATGTGATCGGTAAAAAAACAGGGCTGGATCATATTAAAAAGCATGTTGTGCAGCCGCTGACAGGCTTGAAGATCGCGGCCTATTATGGCTGCCTGCTGGTACGCCCGGTTGATATTACGCAATCGGATGATCCTGAAAACCCAATGGTCATGGACCGACTTCTTCAGGTGATCGGGGCCGAGCCCATTGCCTGGGATTATAAAACCGAATGCTGTGGGGCTAGCCAGGTCGTACCTGTGCCGCAACTGGGCAAAAAATTGATTCATGATATTTTAAAAAATGCGGCTTCCTATGGTGCCGATGCTATTGCGACAGCCTGTCCGCTCTGCATGCTGAATCTTGACATGCGGCAAAAACAAATCAATGCAATGTTTGGAACTCAGTTCCATATCCCGGTCTTTCACTTTACCGAGCTTATGGCTTTGAGTTTTGGCTATAGCGCTCAGGATTTTGGCTTGGCCAAACATTTTGAGTCAGCTGAAAGCTTGCTGGAGCGGATGATAGGGGGAAAAGGAGCATGAGGCGGATCGGCGTCTTTATTTGCCACTGCGGCAGTAATATTGCCGCAACCGTGGATTGTGCCAAGGTTGCGGAAGCAGCCAGGGGGTTTCCAGGAGTAGTCTATTCAGCGGATTACAAATATATGTGTTCGGAACCGGGGCAGGAATTTATCAAAGCTGCGATCGCTCAGGAGGATTTGAATGCCATTGTTGTCGCTTCCTGCACTCCCAGAATGCACGAACTTACTTTTCGTAAAACACTGGCTAACGGGGGGCTTAATCCCTATCTGTTTGAAATGGCCAATTTAAGAGAGCAATGCTCATGGGTTCATACCGATAAAGAAAAAGCGACGGTTAAAGCGATCGATCTGGTCAAAATGGCGGCAGCCAAAGCTAATAAGAACGAAGAGCTGACCTCTTCCACGATGCCGGTTCATAAAAAAGCTTTGGTGATTGGAGCTGGCATTGCCGGCATGCAGGCTGCTTTGGACATTGCGGATGCCGGGCATCAAGTTGTTCTTGTGGAGCGGGAGCCAACCATTGGCGGTAAAATGCCGATGCTGGACAAAACCTTTCCGACTATGGATTGCTCAGCTTGCATTAGTACTCCAAAAATGGTCGAAGTGGCTCAGCATCCTAATATTGAATTATTGGCTTATGCCGAAGTTACCGAAGTGAAGGGCTTCATTGGCAGTTTTACCGTCCAGATTCGTCAGAAAGCCAAATATGTCGATCATGACAAATGTACGGGCTGCGGCTTGTGTGAAACAAAGTGTCCAAGTAAAGTTCCAAACGAATACGACTTGGGTTTGGGGCAAAGGGCTTGTATTTATAAACCTTTCGCTCAGGCAGTTCCCAATAAACCGGTGATTGACCCGCTTCATTGCCGTAAACTGGTTGACAATAAATGCGGCCTCTGCGCCAAAGTTTGTCCCACCGGAGCCGTGAATTACCAGGATGCCGAGCGGCTGTTTACCGATACGTTCGGTGCGATCGTGATGGCTACCGGTTACGATTTGTACCCTTGGGAGGAGATTTATGGTGAATATGGCTATGGCCGGTTTCCAGATGTGATTACCGGCTTACAGTTTGAACGAATGGTGAATGCATCCGGTCCTACTGGCGGCAAGCTTAAACGGCCTTCTGACGGTCAGGAGCCTAAAAGCGTGGTTTTTATCAAGTGTGTAGGGTCTCGGGAACCAGCCAAGGCGAAAGGTTATTGCTCCAGAGCCTGCTGTATGTATACCGCCAAACATGCCCACCAGGTGCTGGATAAAATTCCGGATGCAGCTGTTTATGTATTTTATATGGATGTACGTGCAGCAGGAAAAGCCTACGATGAATTTTATGAGGCAACCTTGAAAGATGGGGCCGTTTATTTGCGCGGAAGGGTATCCAAAATTTATCAGGAAGGCAGCAAACTTATCGTCAAAGGAGAGGATTCCCTGTTGGGCAGACCGGTTCAGGTTACCGCTGATTTGGTTGTTCTGGCTACAGCCATGATTCCGAGTCAAGGCTCACGCGAGCTGGCACAAACGGTTGGATTTTTGCCCGACTTGGATGGCTGGTATCAGGAAGCACATCCTAAGCTTCGTCCGGTGGAGACGCCAACTGCCGGAGTGTTTTTAGCTGGTGCCTGTCAGGGACCAAAGGATATACCGGATACTGTCGCTCAGGCCGGTGCGGCAGCAGCTAAAGTTTGCGGCTTACTGAGTAAAAGTCAGTTGGAGACCAATCCAATGACGGCCAGAAGCAATCCGGCTATATGTTCAGGCTGTGGTTTGTGTGTGGCCGTATGTCCCTATAAGGCCATACAACTGATTAGCTTGGCGGATCGTGACAGGTATGGAAAAAGAATCAACCGAACGGTTGCCGATGTGAATCATGGACTATGTCAAGGGTGTGGGGCCTGTACGGTTACCTGCCGATCCGGAGCCATTGATCTGCAAGGATTTAAGAATAATCAAATTCTTGAGGAGGTGGATGCCCTATGGCGTTGATGACAGAAGCAAACTGGGAACCCAAGGTGCTGGCCTTTTGCTGTAATTGGTGTTCTTATTCTGGTGCTGATTTGGTTGGGTTAAATCGCATGAAGTATCCCGAAAATGTCAGAATTGTGCGCGTTCCCTGTTCAGCTCGGGTCAATCCCCAATTTATTATCCGGGCCTTTCAACGGGGGGCTGACGGTGTATTGGTCGCCGGCTGTCACCCCGGTGATTGCCATTATTCGACCGGCAATTATTATACCCGGCGCCGGTTTTTAGTCATGAAACGTTTGTTGGAGTTTATTGGTATTGAGTCACAGCGGTTTCAGGCCCGCTGGATTTCAGGAGCGGAAGCCGTTAAATTTCGCGATACGGTTACTAAACTCTGTGAAGATATTAAAGCTTTGGGACCACAGCGGAAGTTGAGGGATCAGAAATGAATGCTATTCAGATTAAAATGCGTGAAGTTGCGGGTCAACTCCTCAGCCTAGGGGAAGTGGACAGGGTGATTGGCTGGGAAAAAGGACGGTTTGCTCATCAGTCGCCACCGGCTTTTATTACGGACGAAACCAAGGTGGAACGGTTAATCTGGGATGAATATTGCCTGACAGGCACTGCCAAGTACTTGCTGGATGATCCCTATCGGGCCGGTAAAACCGGTCTGTTCGCCCGTGGCTGTGATGCCAGGGCCATCAACCGCCTTATTCAGGACGGCCAGGTCAAAAGGGAGAATATCGTAATTATCGGCATTTGCTGTACTGGCATGAGTGATTCGGTCAGCAGGCAAATGGCTGCTAAGTGCTGTGACTGCACCCATCCGACGCCTGTTGTTTATGATCTGATGATCGGCGAGCCTGTTAAGCCGGTTGCCAAGCCGGAACGGTTTAAAGCGGTGGCGGAATTGGAACAAAAGGCGGCACAAGAGAAATCCGAATACTGGACCCGGCAGTTTGCCAAGTGTATTCGCTGTTATGCCTGCCGTAATATTTGTCCTGCCTGTAACTGCCGGGAGTGTTTTGCCGATCAGTATCGAGTAGGCTGGCTGGGAAAGCAACATCATACGGCTGAGAATCAGGTGTTTGGTTTGACCAGAGCTTACCACATTGCGGACCGGTGTATAGAATGTGGTGAATGTGCACGCGTTTGTCCAGTCGGTATTCCACTAATGGAACTGAACCGCAAACTGATTAAAGACATTCAGCAGCTATTTGGCGATTATCATGCCGGTGTCGACAGTGAGACGGCGCCGCCGCTGGGCCGCTACAGCTTGGACGATATGGAAGAATTTATGTAAAGGAGGTGGTCAGGATGCATATCTTAGCCAAGGCCAACCTAATTGAGGCTATTGAACGTTTGGTGAAAGAGTTCAAAGTACTGGTTCCCATGCAATATGACGGGGTCAGCCGGTTTTCGGTTTGGGGCAGTCATGGGATGCAGGCTTTTAACGCCTCCAATACGTTGCTGCCGCCGAAAGACAGTTTATTTCCCCGCACTGAAACGCTTTACGCCTATCAGGTAGCCAATCAGGAAATTACCGGGGTCACCGTGCGGGATCAAGCTGAGCATCAAATCATTTTTGGTATCCGGCCCTGCGATATGCAAAGCATTCATTGCCTGGATGATGTGTTTCTAACCAAGGGATATGCCGATTCCTATTATCATAGTAAGAGGGAAAAGCTGCTGACCGTTTGTATTGGCTGCACGAAGTCCGAGCCTACTTGCTTTTGTGAATCAATGGGAATCAATCCGGCCGGTCATTCCGGTGCGGATATTCAAATGAATGATCTGGGAAGCGGGTATCGTGTAGTGGCGCAAAGTCAGAGCGGGCAAGAGATTGTTGAAAAGTGGAAGGACTTATTGAGTCAGGGTCAGGAAGAAGTCGTGGCCGCATCTTGTACACTGAAAGTGGATATGAATGGGGTGCCGGAAATGTTGGCTACCCTGTTTGAACATTCGCTCTGGCAGGAAGTCAGCCGAAAGTGTATCGGCTGTGGTACTTGCACCTATTTGTGCCCAACCTGTCATTGTTTTGATATGGATATTCAAAATCAGGGAAATCAAGGAACTCGTTTTCGCTGCTGGGATTCCTGCATGTTTTCTGATTACAGCCGGATGGCTGGAGGGCATGATCCAAGGCCTAGCAAAAGTGAGCGGCTGCGCAATCGTTTTTTACATAAATTGCAGTTTTTTTCGGAACGATATGGCAAATCCCTTTGTGTGGGTTGTGGCCGTTGCTTGATCAAGTGTCCGGTCCATGTTGATATTACCTTATTGATTGATCAAGTCAGGAAGGAGGCCGCTCATGTCTGACAACTGTTATGCAAATGAACTTGTCCCGGCGATTGCCAAAGTTTTTAAAATAGTTGACGAGACGCCTGACATTAAAACGTTCTTTGTCAGCCTGCCGGATGGCACCAAGCCTTTTACTCCGCAACCCGGACAACTTGGAATGGTATCCCTGCTGCATATTGGTGAAGCCATGTTTTCGGTTACGGCGCAGGGAGAAACCCATCTGGAATTTGCTATTAAAAAATGCGGTTTACTAACCGATGCCCTTCATGAAATTAAGCCAGGACAAATGATTGGAGTACGCGGTCCTTATGGCAATGGCTTTCCGATTGAACGCTGCCTGGGAAAAGATCTGCTATTTATCGGGGGCGGTATTGGTTTGGCTCCGGTACGTTCGCTGATTACCTATTGCCTGGGACAGCGAGACGATTTTGGAACACTCGATATTATCTATGGAGCGCGGTCAATAGCCGATCTTTGCTTTAAAGAGGATTTATTTTCAAATTGGCCCCGGCATGAACGCACGAAAGTCCATGTTACCGTGGATCAGGGCGATCCGGACTGTTCCTGTCATATTGGCTTTGTACCGGCATTTCTGGAAAAAATCAATCCCGATCCACAAGACAAGATGGTTATTTTATGTGGACCACCCATTATGATTAAATTTTGCCTTGAGGTGTTGACGAAAATAGGGTATCAGGACGAGCAAATCATTACGACTTTGGAAATGCGGATGAAATGCGGGATTGGGAAATGCGGCCGCTGTAATATCGGCAGTAAGTTTGTTTGTCTGGATGGCCCGGTATTTTCTATGGCCGACTTGAAAAATCTCCCGGGCGAATTTTAGTCAATGACTGGAACAAGCTGCGATATTTTGGGATTGATGTAAAATTTTAGCAGGGTTTTGCTTTGAGAATACCGAAATACTCATGAGTTACTATTTGTAAGTCGTGAGTATTTATTTTTTAGAGACTTCACTGCACGAAAGGTATAGAACTGCTATTTCTCCATGAGAGTTGGGATTCGTATTTCTTCTTTAGTGAGTGAATAGCCGAATGCAAATATCTGATGAAAGACAGTGATATAATGAACGAGTTTACTCTGATGACTAGACTAAACATCAAAATTGTCTGCATCATATCATTGTTTATGCTGATTCTTATGACTTACGGACAATGGGTGGCTTTTCAGGAAAGGGAAAATGAATATGCGATTCAGCTTTCAACGATTACTGATTTTTTGATTCGAAAAATTCCTGCTGATCAATTTACAGCCCTGATGCAAGAGCAGGCGATTACAGAAAGAAATATAAAAAAACAGCTACCTTCCGCCAACCAGAAGCTTCAGCCCGAGTTAGAACATTTAATATTAGTTCCGCAAATGATCAAATATGGATTTTATGCTCAAGATTTTCAACGAATCGTAGCACTTGGACCTGAACTGGACCGCTCTTTACTGACCGGTGTTGATCCTGCATTATTTCGAGAGCTTTTTGCTACCGATGTTCCCAAACTGGGTGTGCAGAAAAACTCTGTTATCTGGTATGGGGCAACTACTCTATACCATGTCCGTCCGATCTATGCGAATGGTCAAATTGTGGGTTATGCTTTCGCCTGTCTAAACCTTGAAGGCACTCGAACAGAGCTGTTATCAAAAGCGATGCAGACCATTGCAGTAGGATTTTTTATTTTAATTGTAGTGATCATGCTTTTTCAGGAAGCTTTTATTCAATTTAAACGGGAACTGGAATTGTTTGCTGAAGCCATTGTAAAAGGCCGGGCTAGACAATTTGAAAGCAAAATACCGGAACTAACCCCGATACTTCAGTATATCAGCGATCAGACCGAGAATATGACCCGGCTTGACCGTTTGAATATTGTTGGTGAAATGGCGGCAAGT
This sequence comes from uncultured Selenomonadales bacterium, assembly GCA_946407015.1. Lineage (GTDB taxonomy): Bacteria > Bacillota > Negativicutes > DSM-1736 > Dendrosporobacteraceae > CAMJML01. Next base: position 43,247 of record CAMJML010000007.1, read on the forward strand.
ATCGGACATGAAGTGCGTAATCCGATGACAACTGTTCGGGGATTTTTACAATACCTGAGTAAAAAGAAAGAATTTAAAAATGCTCATGAGCACTTTGATCTCATGATTAGTGAAATGGACCGGGCTAACCAAATTATTTCAGAATTTTTGTCATTGGCTAAAAATAAGTCGATGGATTTTCAAGATCGTGATTTAAATCAGATTATTACTGACATTGTTCCGCTCCTGCAATCCGATGCGCTGCGTTCATGCTGCCATATTGAACTTGATCTCAATCCTATTCCGCTGGTTCGGGCGGATGCAAACAGTATGCGTCAACTCATTCTTAATCTGGTGAGAAATGGCATAGAGGCTATGACGCATGGGGGAACGTTAAGAATTCATACAACACAGCATAAAAATACTGTTTTGTTGGTCATACAGGATCAAGGCTCAGGCATTTCCGCAGAGGTTTTAGATAAGCTGGGGACACCTTTTTTAACAACGAAGGAGAATGGCATTGGAATTGGTTTGGCGGTCTGTTATCGTATTGTACACCGACATGCAGGTACCATTGAAGTGGACAGTAAAACGGATCAGGGCACAACTTTTACTATCAGATTGAACTGCTGCGATGGTGTGACGCAGAAAGATAAGGAGTAATCGGATGATGCTTGAAAGAATTGCAACCTGCTTTTTTCTGGGTGTTAGTCTTTTCTATTTGTTTTTTGCACAAGAACTATCTTTTGGGATGATTGCCGCTCCAAAGGCTGGATTTTTACCCATTTTGGCCGGGACTGCAGCATGTGTTTTAACAGTGGCTGTTTGGGTTTCTCGAAAATCAAAAGAGCTGACTGCTGGAATAACCGGTATATATTGGCGTAAGCTCTTTTTTATCATCCTTGGCCTGATTTTTTATATTATTTTTTTACAGATCGTTGGGTATATTGCAGCAACCGTCATGTTCTTGTTTTATTTATTTAAAGTGACCGATACCGTCGGATGGCTTGCTCCGGGAGTTCTATCAACAACTGTAGCGATTAGTTTTTTTATCGTCTTCGTAAAGCTTTTGGGCGTTATTTTGCCGTAGGTTGGGGGGAGCTATTCCTTGGATATTGTTGACATGCTGTTAAATGGTTTCTATGTGAGTCTTTCATTATCTAATTTACTGGCCTGTACTGTGGGGGTACTGCTTGGTACGCTGGTCGGGGTGCTGCCGGGAATTGGTCCGATCGGGACAATTGCGTTGCTGCTGCCACTTAGTTTTAATATGAATGCAACCGCCTCCATCATTATGTTTGCCGGCATCTATTACGGAGCTATGTTTGGTGGCTCGACGACATCGATCTTGCTAAATGTTCCGGGGGAAGCGGCTTCAGTCATTACCTGCATGGATGGCCATGCCATGGCGAAGAAAGGGCGGGGTGGAGCTGCTTTGGCGGTTGCGGCCATTGGTTCCTTTATTGCCGGGACCATGGGCTTAATTGGATTAACTTTTTTTGCTCCCATGCTTGCCGATGCAGCATTGATTTTTGGACCTCCCGAGTATTTTTCCATTGCGGTGTTAGGATTAATTATTCTGACGCGTTTGACCGGAACTTCTATGTTAAAATCCTCGCTGATGGCTGTGGTTGGGATTATGCTTGGCACAATTGGCCTTGACAGTCTGACTGGTATTAGCCGGTTTTCATTTGGCATTGATGCCTTGCAGCGGGGAATTGAGTTTTCAGTTATCGCAATGGGGCTATTTGGAGTTAGCGAGTTGCTAGAAACAATGATTCAGCCTACTATCAAACAACGACTGCAGAAAGTCCGATTCCGTGAATTATACCCGAATCAGGAAGAATGGCGGCGCTCGATAGCGCCAATTTTCCGCGGCGGCATGATCGGCTTTTTGGCGGGGCTGCTGCCGGGACCTGCGGGGATCATATCAACGTTTGCTTCTTACGCGGTGGAAAAAAAACGCAGTAAGAATCCTCAAGAATTTGGAAACGGGGCAATTGAGGGAGTAGCCGGCCCCGAGTCAGCCAATAATGCCGCTGCCTCAGCTACGATGATTCCCTTGCTTTCATTAGGGCTTCCTTTTTCGGCCGGCTCAGCCATTTTACTGAGTGGTTTTATGATTCATGGGATTGTTCCCGGGCCGACCTTGATTAACCAGCATGCTGATCTGTTTTGGGGACTTATTGCCAGTATGTATATTGGAAATGTACTGTTATTGATCATTAATTTACCTCTCGTAGGGATTTTTGCTTCCTTGCTGAAAACGCCGCTTAATATTCTTATGCCGATTGTTTTAGTAGTCACGATAACAGGGGCTTATTCCATTAATAACAGTTTTTTTGATTTAGCTTTATTGATAGGGTTCGGCATCTTAGGTTTTTTTATGAAACGAACCGGTTATGATCCGGCGCCCTTAATCATCGGGCTCATTTTGGGACCCACCTTGGAAACAGGCTTGACTCAAAGCCTGATTATTGGTAATGGTAATGTTTGGTCATTTTTCACCCGGCCTATTTCAGGAATTATTCTGGGGATTGGTCTGTTTATCATTATTTATAACTTGTCAGGTTGGGGGGGCAGTTGGCGAAAAGATAGCGGTTATTAAATCATTGATGTAGGAGGCAGATGTTATGAACGTTGGTTTGTTGTTTCTTGTAGGTCTATTATCACTAGGACTACTAACAGGCGGTTGTTCTTTACAGAGTAATACTGTTGCAAATCAATACCCGACAAAGCCAATTACGTTGATTGTCCCATTTGCTGCTGGCGGCAGTGTTGATATGATGGCTAGAACAATCGAAAAAGTTGCGCTACGGCATTTGGGACAAGCTATTGTGGTTACCAATATTCCTGGTGGCGCTGCCACGATTGGCTGGAATGAACTGGCTGGAGCAAAACCAGATGGTTATACCATTGGGGTTATTGGCATGAGTTCATTATTGCAGCCATTATATGGAGAAACCAGATATCATTATCCTACTGCTTTAGAACCGTTTGTACAGGTTATATCTATACCGGCGATTGCTGTTGTACGTGCCGATCAGCCATGGAAGGATGCACGCGATCTACTTGACTATGCCCAACAGCATCCAGGTGAAATAAAATACGGTCATCCTGGATTAGGTACAGGTAATCATGTGGCGGGAGAAATGGTGGCATTGAGTTCGGGGGCCCATATGGCTCAAGTTCCTTTTAAGGGAGAAGCTGACGCACTTGCTGCTTTGTTAGGTGGCCATATTCAATTGATGTTTGCGACTCCGCCGTCCATTAAAGAACATCTTAAAAGCGGGAAAGTTCGAGTTGTTGGGGTTGCTACAGAACAGCGATTGACAGATCCCGTATTTAGCAATGTGCCTACCTTTAAAGAGCAAGGGGTAGATGTTTTGTTAAGCTTCTGGTATGGCTTTGGAGCTCCTAAGGGTATTCCAGAAGCTGAAAAAAGTAAACTGATTGCAGGGTTGCAAGCCATGGTCAATGATCCTGAATTTAAAACGAATATGGAAAAATCCGGTATGCCGGTAGAATATTTAGGAGCCCAGGAGTTTCAGCAAAAATGGATTACCGACTCCGGTCGTCTTGCTAAAATTGTTAAAGATACCGGAATTGCGGAAAGAATTGCGAATCAAAAAAAATGATTGCTGTTTTGTTTGTCCAATAAATGATTGCGATTTAATTAAAGGGGGCTTTTGGATATGATAGTCAGTAAATCAGTCGTTAGATCAGTAGTCTTTTATTTATTCACCACGCTGTTGTTGGTAGGTTGCGGACCACAAGCAAAAACGGTCACAAACATTGACAAATACCCTACTAAACCAATCACTATGATTGTGCCCTATGCTGCAGGCGGCAGTGCCGACATGATGGCAAGAGCGATGGAAAAGGTGGCGCAGAAGCATCTTGGACAGGCATTAGTAGTGACAAATATTCCGGGTGGCGCTTCGACTATTGGTACAAATGAACTTGCAGGTGCCAAGCCAGATGGGTACACAATTGGCTATGTTTCAATGGGATCATTTTTGCAACCCTTGTATGGACAAACACGCTATCACTACTCCACAGCGCTGGAACCGCTTGTGCAAGTAATGTCAACGCCTTCTGTGGCAGTTGTGTTAGCAGGCCAACCCTGGAATAATGTTGATGATCTGGTGCAATATGCGAAACAACATCCCGGTGAGATTAAGTTTGGCCATTCGGGATTAGGATCAGGGAATCATGTTGTAGGCGAGATGCTGGCGAAAGAAGCCGGTATCGACATTGCGCAAGTACCTTTCCGTGGGGAGTCAGAGGCATTGACTGCGCTGCTGGGTGGTCATGTTCAAATGATGTTTACAAATCCGCCGACTATAAAAGAATATATTAAAAGCGGCAAGGTCAAGGTATTGGCTGTGGCATCCGACCAGCGCATGACCGATCCGGAGTTTTCCTCAATACCGACATTTAAAGAATCCGGACTAGCGGTTGTTTATCATGCATGGCATGCATTGGGAGCACCCAAAGGGCTTGCACCAGAGGTGCGAGCTGAATTGATCAAGGATTTATCAAGCATGATTCTAGATCCTGAATTTAAAAAGAATATGGAAGATTTAGGAATGACAGTAGAATACTTGGGCCCGCAAGAATTTGAAAAAAAATGGGTTGAAGATAATGCCCGTCTAACCAAGATTATTAAGGAAACAGGGATTGCTGAAAAAATTGCAGCGCAAAAAAAATGAGGTTGGAAAGGATTAAATGCTATGGCAGTCAATCTCCATTTGGATACAAGAGAGTTAGCGAACCAATACGATATTTATAGTAATTCACAGTTTAGAGATGGTTGTATTTTGCTAGATAAACTGGCATTGCGAAAAGGTTATTCGGTTTTGGATATCGGTTGCGGAACCGGCAGTTTAGTTGATAAAGTATTGGAATATATTGGCGATACTGGCCGATATATTGGAATTGATCCTTTATCAGAACGTATAGCCATTGCTAATGCAAAAAATACTCATTCCAATGCCGATTTTAAAAATGGGGTAGCGGAGCAACTTGATTTTGTTCCTAGCGCTAGTATTGATGTTGTGTATCTTAATTGGGTATTTCACTGGATCGCTGACAAGAACAGTGTCTTACAAGAATTAGAGCGTATTTTAAAGCCAGGAGGAAAAATCGGGATTACCGTACCGTGCAAAGAACTTCATGGGATCATCGGTTTGACCAGTATTGCCGATAGAGTGCTGAAACGGGAGCCGTATCACCAATTTGTCCGCACCGAAAGCAGCACGCAAAAACAATATAATCTGACCATGACTGAATGGACGTTTTTATTTATCGAGCAAGCATTAAAAATTGAAGAAATTCACTTGCAGGTTGGACAAAGAACCTTTCAGAGAAGCCATGAAATTACTGAATTTATGGCAGCTAGTTTTTTCGGAAATTATCTTAATCATGTACCCGAATCTATGCGCAAGCAGGCAATCTGTGACATAGAAGCGGAGTATGAGAAGTATCGTACAGATTTTGGCCTGCAATTTGACTACTATCTCTTGTATGCTGTACTAAGCAAATCAGTAAGCTGAGTCCCCAAACTAAAAAGACAACTCTATATAGAGTTGTCTTTTTAGTTTGGGTTTACAAATAAATACTGTATTGGAGAAGTTGTCCTCCGTAGTTAACAGATTATTTTTGCTGATTTATATTTGTGTCAGGTAAGTGACAGCTTTGTTGCAGCAGAATTGTTAGAATAGTTAAAAAGGTAACTGTAGCTTCAATCAACCAATTCTCGCTGGGAATTGGTACTAGGCTATACAAGGAGGTCTTGCGATGGCAGCTGGTGACAGTCGGTTTATTCATATTGATGAGACGAAATGTCTGGGATGTAGAAGTTGCGAAATGGCCTGCGGATTAAGTCGTAAAACATTGAACTTATTTACTGCAGTCCTGCAAGGACAGCAAATTGAGCCGCGGATTACGGTTGTGCAATCAAGTTCAGGTCTGAAAGTCGTTCAATGCCGGCAATGCGAGGATGCTCTTTGTGTTAAACGATGCCCGGCCGGGGCCTTGTATCATCAAAATGGTATCGTGACCCTCGATGAGGAAAGTTGTATTGGTTGTAGGCTATGTACACGAGTATGCCCTTATGGCGCGATTCGCATGACAACAGCGGCTGTACCGGCAAGTCAGGCCAAACCAGTAAAATGTGATTTGTGTGTCAACCGGTCCGGACGAATAGATAGCAACGCTTATGCCTGCGTACAGGCTTGTCCGGTCGGCGCTCTTACAGTCGTTAGCAAACAATAGGCTATTGCAAAGATAAGAAGGAGGGGAGCTCTATGAATCAAAATAAATCATGTGATCCATGTGTCAATGACATGCTGGTGCAAGCCAAACAAAACCATATAGAAACGGCATGGGACCGGTATGAGCAGCAATTGCCACAATGCGGATTCGGCCAGTTGGGAGTTTGCTGCCGTGTATGCTGGAAGGGGCCTTGCCGTGTGAATCCGTTAGGTAACGGGCCTCAGCGGGGGATATGCGGAGCCGATGCTCATACCATTGTGGCCCGTAATCTCATTAGAGGAATTGCCAGCGGCACGGCTGCCCATTCTGATCACGGACGGCATATGGCTAAAACTCTGTTGGAGATGAGTGAAGGAGAAGCCCCGGATTATGCGGTTAAAGATCAAAAGAAGCTTGCTGACATTGCCGCGAAGTTGAATATCACTGCTGAAGGGAAGGAGTTAAAAGAACTTCTCCGCGAAATAGCCTTGACAACGCTGGCTGACTTTTCACGTCAGGATGAGTCTATTCCCTGTACCTGGCTTGAAAAAACCATTCCGGAGTCCCGTCTAAAAAAATTAATTCAGCTGGGAATAGCGCCGCATAATATAGATGCGGCGGTAGCCGATATTATGGCCCGTACCCATGTCGGTACGGATGCCGATCCAGTGAACCTTTTACTGTCGGGGCTGCGCAGTTCCCTGGCAGACTATACGGGAATGGCCTTAGCCACAGAGTTATCGGATGCGCTCTTTGGAACACCTGAGCCGGTTGTCACAGCAGCGAATCTGGGTGTTCTCAAGGAAGAGTGTATTAATATCGCTGTTGGCGGTCACAATCCGCTGCTGAGTGAATTTATTTGTGATATGGCTTTAGAACTGCATGATGAAGCTGTTCAAGCCGGTGCCGCGGGGGGAATCAATGTAGTGGGTGTCTGCTGTACTGGTAACGAAGTGTTGATGCGGCGCGGAATTCCACTGGCGACCAATTATCTTTCGCAGGAATTGCCGATTTTGACCGGGGCCCTGGATGCCATGGTCGTTGATGTCCAATGTATTATGCCGTCATTAGGAAAACTTACCGAGTGTTTTCATACCCGCTTAATTACCACCATGAATAACTGTAAAATCCCTGGGGCGACTCACGTTGAATTTCACACCCAAACAGCTAAAGAAAGCTCCAGGGAGATTGTTAGACTGGCGATTGAAGCCTATAAGTGCCGGAATCAGGATAAGGTTAATATTCCTCAACAGAGCAGCACTGTTATTGGCGGTTTCAGTGCCGAAGCCGTAGTGGCTGCTTTAAGCACTCTGGATGCGGCTGATCCGTTAAAGCCGCTGCTGGATCATATTGTAAACGGGAATATACAGGGCGTCGCTTTATTTGCCGGTTGCAATACGCCTAAAGTTATGCAAGATCATGCCTATCTCACCATTGCCAAGGAATTAGCCCAAAAAAATGTCCTGCTTTTAGCTACCGGTTGTGGTGCCGGTGCATTTGCCAAAGCTGGCTTCATGACCATGGAAGCCACTGATAAATTTGCCGGAGATTCTTTAAAAGCCGTTCTTAGGGCTATTGGGGAATCAGCCGGGCTTAATGGACCATTACCGCTTGTCCTTCATATGGGTTCTTGTGTTGATAATACCAGAGCCGTATCGCTCGCTGTAGCGCTGGCCAATAAAATTGGTGTGGATATTGATCAATTGCCTGTAGTCGCTTCGGCGCCTGAGTGCATGTCGGAAAAAGCTGTGGCTATTGGGACCTGGGCAGTCGCGTTAGGTATTCCGACACATCTTGGTGTTATTCCGCAAGTGATGGGATCGTCTGCTGTTGTGGATGTCCTGACAGAAAAAGTGAAGGATTTGACCGGTGGGTATTTTATGGTTGAAACCGACCCGGTTCAGGCCGCCCAAAAATTATATGAAGCGATTCAAGCTAGAAGGAAGCTTTTAGGGATATAATAAGCTTAATGTGCGTGGAGACTAGGGGGAGTTCTTGTGAAGATCGCGATTACTGGTAAAGGCGGAGTAGGAAAGACCACCTTGGCCGGTACTTTGGCCCGCTTATTTGCCCGGGACGGATATACTGTTTTGGCTGTTGATGCTGATCCTGACGCTAATCTTGCTGCCGCTATTGGCTTTCCGGAAGATATGATTCAAGCCATCGCTCCGCTGGCGTCCATGAAGGAGTTAGCAGAAGAACGTACTGGTTCGAACGGAACTTATGGATCTTTATTTGTGCTAAACCCTAGAGTCGATGATTTGCCGGAAGCCTTGTCCGTTCAATGTCATGGTGTAAAATTATTGACAATGGGTACAGTCGATAAAGGCGGGAGCGGTTGTGTTTGCGCTGAAAATACGCTGGTGAGACGTTTGATGCAGCACCTGCTTGTCCAGAGAAACGAAGTGGTCATTATGGATATGGAAGCCGGTGTCGAGCACTTAGGACGGGGAACGGCCGAATTTGTTGATGCGCTCATTGTAGTTGTCGAGCCTGGCAAGCGCAGCATTCAGACGGCCAAACAGATCAAAGAGCTGGCTCGGGACATTTCTATCCGCAACTTATTTGTGGTGGCCAGTAAAGTCCGTTCTGAACAAGATGTCATCTATATTCAACAGAATTTAACCGACTTCTGTTTACTGGGAGCCATATCGTTTCAAGTTGCTCTCGTGGAAGCCGACATGATGGGGCGTCCATCGGTTGATATTGGTGGAGAATTTTTGAATGAAGTTCAGGCGATTAAAAGCAATTTGCTTGAAGCATTAGCAACTTAAGCGTTAGAATGGATTTAGGGTAGCAAGCTAGAGGGGGAGGCACCTCATGTCCAGGATGCATTTGTCAGATACGAATTTATTGGAAATTCTGAATTTGCCAGAGTATGAGCAAGCCTTGAGCTATTTTTCGGAACGCAAAGCCAAAAAAAAGGAAATCGTTTTTCCAACAGATCAAGGTGAGGATAAGGTGATTGTCGTTAAAAAAGGCCGGATGCGGGTCTATTTGACATTAGCGGATAAAGAGTTTACTCTTTCGATTCTCGAACCGGGTGATGTCTTTAGTACCCATACCAGAGCCTACACACAATGCATGGAGGATTGCGTGTTTTTAGTAGCCAGTACGGAGAATTTTCGCAGAATATTGATGCAGTATCCGACATTTGCCTTTAATGTTATTCATGTTCTTGGCGACCTGCTTCATAATTCGATTAGCATCATTAACGGCCTGGTGTTTAAAGATGTGACAGCCCGTTTGGCTGAGTTGCTGCTCAATACAGCGAACAGGCGGGGGATTGCAACCCAAACCGGACTAAAATTAGAGCTCGGGATGACTGTTGAGCAGATTGCCATGATGGTAGGTGCCGCCCGGCAGACTGTTTCCGCGGCGCTGGCCGACTTAGCCGAAGCCGGCATAATCAGCAAGATCGAGCAAGGAAATGTTACTATACTAAACTTGGAGAAATTGCACAAACTGGTTTTATAGATTCACAAATCAGAAGTGAGAAACAACACGTTTTCCTCAATAGGCGTGAAGCTTCCTTTTACAGCATTAAGCTGTAAAAGAAAGCTTCACGCTTTATTTTATGGCAATATCTTTCTGTAAGTTAGAAAAACAAAAGGAATTCACAGAAAGACCGGGTCTCTCCTAAGATCGTGCTTAGTATAGGTGAATCATGGCAATAATAGATATAATTGGATTGTACGCAAAGGGGGGGGCTGAATGAAGTTTGTTTTAAACTCATTCTTGGTTGTTCTCAGTATTTCCTTAATCGCTTTTTTCGGGGCAATTTATTCCTCTGTAGCTGGAAATAAACTTCAAAGCATGACGGACCAAGAGCTAAAAGGTAAACATGTATTTGAGCAACGAGCCTGCATTGAGTGCCATACTTTATTTGGAAATGGCGGATATAGTGGTGGAGATCTCACTAAAGCCTATGGGAATTTTGGTGAAGTTTATTTGAAAGAGTATTTTCTTCAGCCTCCGCTCATTTCGGGGGCAAAGTCCAAGAAACATATTTCATTAAGCCCGGCAGAAACCGACCTGTTGATTGCTTACTTGCGGTTTGTGAACTCGGTTAACACGGTAGGCTGGCCGCCGGCCGTTCAGAACAAGCAAGCGCGTTAGCGAAAAGTTTGGGAAATTCGGGTTTCCATGGATATGAAGTTGATCAAGATTGTGCTATAAAGGCATATAAAGGAGTAAAAGCATTGTTTGTTTCTCAGCAGTTAAGTTATAAATATGCATTAACAGCCTTTTTTCTTTTTGGTCTCCAAGGTATTGTTGCCGTTGGCGGTGCGTTAGAGCTCATATTTCCTGATCTTACGATGCCTATTTCCTATACGAGTGGCCGGGCTTTTCATTTAAATATCAGTCTATATTGGCCGCTTCTTGGGATGTTTGCCGCCATTTATTTCTTTTTTAGCCGGGAGTCCGGCCAGGAAATGTATAGCCGGCAATTGATTAACGTAAATTACTGGCTGCTTGTAGGTACGGTCGTACTTGTGCTGGGAACGCTGCTGCTGGGCTATCAGGAAGGACGTGAATATCTGGAGGCTTTATGGCCGTTTAAAGTAGCGACTGCAATTTCGACCATCCTGCTTAGTTATAATCTAATGAGAACTTTCTGGACAGCTCCGGTGGTAAAGACTCGTGCAACACTGGTGAGCATGTTGACCGGAAGCTTGACACTCATCCTATTTTATGTGCCGAACCTGTTTGTCTACCAACATCCAACAACGGATGAAATTGCCAAATTTTTGGTTGTCCATCTGTGGGAAGAAATGTCGCTAGAGCTGATTGGTATCGGTGTACTGGCCGCGTTGCTTATTGAAATTGGTGCTGTAAAACGGCATCTCATTGAAACCGCAGTATATCTGGATGTTATTTTCATTGCTTTTGCGGGAATTTTGGCTACGGGGCATCATTATTACTGGATCGGTGTTCCTGCGTACTGGCTTTGGATCGGAGGAATCTTTAGTGCCATGCAAGTTCTGCCGGCGACTGTTTTGCTGTATTCTACCTTAAAAAACGTTTCCGTCAAGCGCTTTTCTGAACTGTCCAACAGAGACAAAATTACGATGGGACTTATTGGCAGCAGCACCTTTTATCATATTTTTGGAGCAGGTTTATTGGGCTTTTTTATGGCCTATCCACCCATCAACCGCTATGTTCATGGAACTTATATTACCTCTGCTCATGCTCATCTGGCCCTGTTTGGCGTATTTGGGTTCCTCGTTTTAGCCTTGTGTTTTTATATTCTTTTTTATGAAACAGTTCTTAATGAGAAAAGCTATCGTTGGTGCTGGTACGCTATTGGGGCTTTGAATAGTGGTTTAATGATCATGGCTGGCGGTTTATTATTGGCAGGCGGGTTACAGTGCTATTTTTGGCGCATTATTGGCTTAAGCATTGGAGAAACCAATGAGCTCATCCGTCCCTATCTTGCTTTAAGAGCGGCTGGCGGAGGGCTTTATGCGATGGGCAGCCTTGGATTAACATTTTTAGTGATTAAAAGTATCTGGCCGAATATAAGATACTTCTTTTACAGTACTGTCCCGTTGCCGGCTAGACAAGCTGACTTAGTCCGTATTCGGGATTTGATGATGTTGTTCATTGAAAAAGCCAAAATCATGGAACAAGTTTTGCGAAAAATACTTGAAAGGTTAAAGAAGGATAGATAGCTGCCTCCTGAGCAGTGGGTAATACCAATTACTTTGCCAGCCGGAATTGGATATTTACAGTATCATTATTGGAATTTATAATTGAGACAATTTACTGTAAATATGGGTTCTGGAGGATGAGCATGGTGGCTGGCTTATTAGCAAAACGTATGAATGCAATGAAAGCATCGGAAATTCGTGAAATTCTGAAGATTACTCAAAGACCTGAAGTCATTTCTTTTGCTGGAGGCCTTCCGGCACCAGAACTATTCCCGCTTGAGGAAATGAAACATGTTGCCGAACTGGTCCTGAATGAGTCAGGCCGTAAAGCGTTGCAATATTCAACTACGGAAGGGTTCGAACCCTTGCGCGAGCAGATTGCCAGGCGGATGAACGGAAAATTTGGTACTCAGGTAAGTTGTGAAAATATCCTGATTACCAGTGGTTCTCAGCAAGCTTTGGATTTTTCCGGAAAGCTGTTTCTCGATGAAGGCGATATAATCTTGTGTGAAAGCCCGACTTATCTGGCGGCTATTAGTGCTTTTAAGGCGTATCAGCCACAGTTTATCGAAGTGCCAACCGACGAGAACGGAATGATCATGGCTGATTTAGAAGAAATGATTAAAAAGCATCGTATTAAATTTATCTATGTAATTCCCGATTTTCAAAATCCAACCGGCAGAACCTGGTCGCTTGAGCGCCGGAAGCAATTGATCGAAGTCGCCAACCGTTATGAGATTCCCGTTATCGAAGATAATCCCTATGGTGAACTGCGTTTCGAAGGTGCTATCCTGCCTGCAATTAAATCTTTCGATCAGAAAGGCTTAGTGGTTTTTGTCAGCACGTTTTCAAAAACTTTTTGTCCGGGTTTACGGATAGGCTGGATTGCTGCCGATTCGCATTTTATCGAAAAGTATGTATTGATTAAACAGGGAGCTGATTTGCATACCTCTTCGATCAGCCAGCGTGAAATAGCGAAATACCTGGAACTGTATGATTTTGAAGCCCATATTCGTAAAATTATTCAGGTGTATCGAAACCGGCGGAATGCAATTGTCGATGCCATGCAAGCTCATTTTCCGTCTGATCTCGTGTTTACCCGGCCGCAGGGTGGTTTGTTTACCTGGGTAGAATTACCCAAAACCATGAAAGCCGTTGAGCTATTACACCACGCTATACAACAGGAGGTTGCCTTTGTTCCTGGTGATTCTTTTTTTCCAAACCGGATTGTAGAAAATACATTTCGCTTAAACTACTCCAATATGCCTGACGAGCGAATTTATGAGGGCATTCAAAGATTGGCGAAAGTCATTCGGCAGTATGGCGGATAACGAGCTTTGTCAGACTAAGGCATTATCTTATTAGTCGATTGTGTTCACTGGATAAAGCAAATGCTAAAACAAAGACACCAGGTGAACCGGTGTCTTTGTTTTAGATCGTAAACTTAAATTTTTTCGTTTTGTACTAACTTGGGACTCAGAATAGTCACTCTGTCTAATAGATAAGTGAGGAGAAATGCAGCCAGGCAAGCCAGCCATTCCAGATAAATGACGTGAGGGAATATACGGATTGGCGGGAAGGATTGCCATAAAACCAATACCAGAACTCCGGTCATAATCGTAAAGAAAGCTGAACTTTTACGGCATAACCCTGGAGCAAAAAGCGTGAAAAGAACAATAATGCTAAAAGCAGCGGTAAGGCTCAAGCCAATCATGAGCGTATTAATAATTCCGCTGATGGTCATGGCAAATAGCAAAGTCAGCAAACCAAGAACAAGTACGGAGCATTTAGTCACGGTCAGGTAATGGGTATCACTGACGGTTGGATTTATAAATTTTTTATAGATGTCCTGTGAAAACAAAGTGGCTGAGCTGAGCAGCAGGCTGCAAGCGGTTGATACATCGGCTGCCCACAGGGCGGCTAAGGTGATTCCGGCTAATACCGGATTTAAGGACATAATAGTCATTGGTAACGCCAAAGCTGGACTGACATCTGGAAACATGGTTTTGGCGATTACGCCCATTAAGGCACTGACAAAACCGATCGGCAGCATCATCAAGCCGCCAATGATAAAGCCACGTCGGGCTGTTTGAACATCCTTGGCTCCCAGTGAAATTTGGATAATGCTTTGCAAGGACAAATTAACGGTCACCAAAACAATGATCCAGCTCAGTATTCCTAGAATGCCAACACCATCGAACCAGTCAAAATAAGGAACATTGGCTGGAAGCTGCAGACGGATTTGGTCAATACCACCGGCATGCGATACGCTAAACACCGTAGCAAGGATAATTCCGATATATTTAAGGGTGACATTCAGGATATTGCATAAGCTTGCCGACCACATTCCGCCAATGGCTGTTATGCCGATAAACACAGCAGCACTGGTTAATACCCCTGAAGTAAATGTGAAGACTTCAGGGACAAGCGCACAAAGAATACTGCCACCGGCAATATACTGTAATGACATAACGACTAGCTGAATCAGGATTTGACAGGCTACTCCGGCGATCATACCTTTCTTATCATAGTAGCGGCCTAACAGTTCCGGAATGGTCGTGATGTTTAGTTCCCGGTATTTCTGTGCCACAAGCAGGCCCATAACAATGGCTCCAATACCCCAGGCCGTTGTGTACCAGCCTGCCGATATTCCTACTTTATAGGCTTGTTCGGCAACGCCGATTGTTGAGGCTCCGCCAACAGCCAGACCTACGATAGAAACGGTAATGAGTGGAGTCGTAAGCTGTCGGCCGGCCAGCACATAATTTGTCGCACTGCCTGACGATCTCTGACGGGCAAAATAACTGATGACAAACAACATAACAATGTATAAGCAAACAATCAGAAACGGAATACTCATAAAGACCTCCTCGAAAATGAAATGATTTGATTTCTTCTTGCCGGCTAGAAGAAAAAAACGTCCCTCTAAGAAGAGGGACGATAATAACAGAACCGTGGTACCACCCAATTTAATCTTAAGCAATAAAAAAATGGTACCATACGAGGGGCGTAAAGCCGCGGTACCACCCTGTTTAATCCTAAGATTATCTTAAAATCTGTAACGTAGATTAAACGGCACAGCCTACTAGATAGATTCAGCCTGCAGCTCAGGAAGGAACTTCATTAGGCATTTTCAGCTAGTTCACACCATCCACTAGCTCTCTGAATGAACCTGCATAACTACTTTTTTCCATCATCGCTTATGAGATATTATGCTATTAAGGTGATTATAGACTCTTGGAATACAAATGTCAATAATATACGAACTTTATTTTCGATTTTGTGATTATTCACCGTGAAGGTTTTCTTTTATTGTAAAGAATGCAAACGGATTTTTTGTGGTTGTCAGAATTTTGGCAGAAGGTGCAGTGTTATAAAAGGAAGAACCAAGCCATTGTCGAATAATATTTTAGTTAACTACCTGGCTGATATAAGAGGCCAATTCATTGACACAGCCTGTGAAAATAATTTAAGTGAAAGAGGATGAAGCATGAAAAGAACAATCATAATCGTGTTGCTGCTATCTGCGATCATTGCGCTATCAGGATGTGCGAAGGATAAAAAAGAAGAACCGGCACCAAAACAGGGGCAGATGCAGACGTTAACTATTGGCTTAATGCCTGATGTCGATTCAATCCCATTTATTATTGCCCAGGAGAAAGGCTACTTTCAGGAGGAAGGCTTGAATGTTACCCTGAGACATTTTAAAAGTGCCATGGAGCGCGACAGTGCTTTGCAAAGCGGTCATTTGGACGGTGTGATATCCGACATGTTGGCTGAAGCTTTTGCAAAAGCAGGCGGATTTGATACGGTGATTACCTCACTGACCACAGGGAGCTATAAGCTGGTTATCAATAAAAACGAAGCCGCTGACACTGTCCAAGGGCTTCGTGGTAAAGAAGTGGCTATTTCAAAAAATACCATTATTGACTATGTCACCGACAAAATTGCCAGTGACGGAGGATTAGCTCCTAATGAACTGAATAAAGTAGTCATTCCGCAAATACCAGCGCGTCTGGAAATGCTGCAAAACGGCAAAATTGCAGCCGCCACTTTGCCTGAACCGATGGCTACCGTCGCGGTAAAAAACGGTGCTAAAGTAATTAAAAATTCAGAACAATTGGCATTAAACCCCGGTGTGCTTATTTTTACGACAAAATCAGTCGGGGAGAAGGAAAAAGAGATTCAAGCCATGTATCGGGCTTATAGCAAGGCCATTGATTATCTGGCTCGTGAACCGATGGAGAATTATATCGATTTGATCATTGAAAAAGGCGGGTTTCCGCAGGATGTAAAAGGTTCCTTGGTTCTCCCGCAATATAAAAAAGCTGCCGCGCCTGAACAAAAAGATATTGATGATGTGATCGACTGGCTGCGAACCAGACAATTAATTCAAACGAAGTATACCTACCCTGAATTGGTAGATACCCGCTTTGTTCGGTAATGGCGATGATCAGGATTAAGGACTTGCATGTTACTTATCAGGCCGGAGAAAATCGGTATGATGTTTTAAAAAACATCCATCTTGAACTTGCCGAAGGTGAGACTTGCGCGGTAATTGGGCCATCGGGGAGTGGGAAATCAACGTTGCTGAAGGTATTATCCGGCATTCTCACCGATTATAAGGGAACCGTTGAAATCAATGGCCAAGCAGTCATGCCCCGATCACAAACCATTGGTTTTATTCCTCAGAATTATGGCCTTCTGGCCTGGAAAAATGTTTATGACAATATTCGTCTGGGAATTAAAATCAAGCACGTTCATCCGGATAGTCAGAATCATCTAAATGCAATGATTGAATTATTAGGTCTGAATGGCTTAGAAGCCCGCTATCCCGGCGAACTGAGCGGAGGACAGCAGCAGCGTGTTGCTTTGGCCCGGGCTTTTTTGCTTAAACCCGATCTTTTGCTGATGGACGAGCCTTTTTCGGCATTGGATGCTTTGACCCGCGAAGATATCCAGAATGTATTTTTAAATGTTTGGCGAAAGCATGCGACTTCGACTATGCTGGTCACGCACCATATGGAAGAAGCCGTTTATTTAGGGCAGAAGATTGTGATTATGTCTGCAGCACCCGGAACAATCAGTTATATCGTCGATAACCCGCTGTTTGGAATTGAAGGAATTCGCAATCAACCGGAATTTTTTCAGCTTTGCATAAAACTACGTAAGATGATAAAAGAGGATTGGTCAAAGTGAATGAAAAAGGATCAGGAATTTGGTATTTATATGGAATCCTGATATTTATTGCTGCATGGCAGGCTGTTGCAAGTTGGATTAACTTGCCGATTATTCCATCTCCGGCAAAAGTGCTGGAGAATTTGGTCAAGATATTTGCATCGCAAATTGCGATTCATGGCTTTTACAGTCTTTGGCGTATTGTGGCCGGAGTCTTTTTTGCCATTATTATTGGAATCCCGCTGGGGCTCTGCATGGGTTATTTCCCTCGCTGGGACCGGTATCTCTCTCCATTGGTGTATCTGACTTATCCTATTCCTAAAATTGCACTTTTACCGGTTTTTATGCTGCTTTTCGGCTTAGGAGAGTATTCGAAAATCCTTATGATTTTTTTAATTATTGTTTTTCAGGTGATTATTGCCGTAAGGGATGGTGTAAAAGGAATCCCAAAAGAAACATACTATCCCCTCTACTCGTTAGGGGCTGGTTTTATCGACATTTGCCGGGAAATCCTGATTCCTGCTTCCATGCCCAAGTTTTTGACAGCCCTGAGAGTGGCTATGGCAACAGCCGTTTCGGTACTGTTCTTTACGGAAACCTTTGGAACGAAATATGGAATGGGCTATTTTATCATGGATGCCTGGATGCGGGTCAATTATCTGGAAATGTACTCAGGAATTGCCGTTTTGAGCAATATTGGGCTTATTTTATTTGGGACTATTGATTATATCGAGCGCAAAACCTGCAGTTGGCAATATAAATAAATATCTGTTCTGCGGCGAATTAGTGAAAAATGTTGACGGTCGTCCGCAATCGTACTATGATTTAATTATATGAAATTAGAGCATAGCTGATCAGAATAACTGAAGGCTAAAGGGGCTGCTACAGGCAGCTTCTTTAGCCTTTTTGTTTATTAGTCGCAAGTTGCCTGCTGTTTGATGACGGGCTACAAAGCAATCTAAAGGAGGGAATTGAGATGTCACGGATTGTAAGCAATCTTACCGAATTAATCGGTGATACTCCATCATTAGAATTTCATCACTATCGTACTGCCAAAGGGTATCAAGCTAAAATTATTGCCAAGCTTGAATACTTTAACCCATTAGGCAGTGTAAAAGATCGAATTGGCTATGCGATGATCAAAGCAGCACAAGAGCAGGGATTAATTAATCAGGATACTGTTATCATTGAACCGACCAGTGGTAACACCGGCATTGGGCTGGCGTTCGCTGCCGCTGCGCTGGGGTACAAGTTAGTGATTACTTTACCGGATACTTTCAGCCTGGAAAGAAGAAAAATATTGAGGAGTCTGGGTGCCGAGCTTGTTCTTACTCCCGGTTCTCAAGGAATGAGAGGCGCGATCAAAAAGGCTGAAGAGCTTGCGGTTCAGTATAAGAATGCTTTTATTCCTCAGCAATTTAAAAATCTGGCTAATCCCGACATTCACCGAAAAACAACTGCTGAAGAAATTTGGCGTGATACTGCGGGGAATGTTGATGTTTTTATTGCCGGTGTAGGTACCGGCGGAACAATTACCGGTGTGGGCGAAGTATTGAAAGAGCGAAATCCTAATCTGAAAGTCGTTGCGGTGGAACCTGCAGATTCTCCGGTTTTATCGGGGGGGAAACCTGGAGCGCATAAGATTCAGGGAATTGGGCCTGGATTTGTGCCGGAGGTATTAAATCCAGCCATTATTGATGAAGTTATCACCGTACAAACGGTTGAAGCGTATGCAACCTGTCGGGAATTAGCTAAGCTGGAGGGTCTTTTAGTGGGCATTTCGAGTGGGGCAGCTGTCCATGCTGCAACCTTGCTGGCGCTTAGACCGGAAAACACCGGTAAAAACATTGTGGTGATCCTGTCTGATACCGGTGAGCGTTATTTATCCACCGCCTTGTTTGAAAAGTAAAGAACTTGGGTCGTAATAAAAAATATCAGCGTGAAAAGCTGATATTTTTTATTACTGGTTTAATGTTGCTGCAAAGCCCCAAAATCAGAATTTCTTAGACGAGCCATTTAAAACAGTTGTGCAATAATGTTGATGGCTTGCTGGTTAACGACCTTATAACAGACTTCCAAGCCATTTCGTTCTCCTTCAATAATACCGGCTGCTTTTAGCTTAGCCAGGTGCTGAGAAACGGTGGATTGGGGCAGGTTCAGGCATTCCTGCATTTTGGTTACATTGCACTGATTGTTGATTAAACCTCTGATGATACAAAGCCGTACGGGATGTGCCATGGCTTTGAGCAGTTCACTTTTTGCCAGATAGTCTTTCATTGCTTGCATCATCGTTCACCTGCATGGTTTGTTGCTGGAGCTATGGCATATGGATTACTCGGCAGCATCGAAAATCCCCCGGTTGGATTGCTCTTCAGTCGTGATGGAATAGGTTTTGTAGCCGCCACTTAAATTTCTAATATATTGATAGCCATTTTGAATTAAGATACGGTATGCCAAATAACCTCTTAACCCAACCTGACAAAAGAGGATCACTTCTTTGTTTTTAGGAATTTCAGCCATGCGGGAGCGCAAATCATCGAGGGGAATGTTGATGGCGCCTTCAATCGTGCCCAAGTGAAATTCAGCCGGTGTTCGTACATCGATTAAAAGGCTCTTTGCTGGGTCCAATTGACTGATTTCATCCCAATGGATCACCTGGCAATCTCTTTTTACAATATTAGCCGCTACATAACCTGCCATATTGACCGGATCTTTGGCCGATGAATAAGGTGGAGCATAAGAGAGTTCCAGCTTTTCCAGATCATGAACAGTCATACCTGCACGGATTGAGGTAGCAATCACATCAATTCTCTTTTCAACGCCGGCGTGTCCGACAGCTTGTGCACCAAGAATTTTGCCATCGGTCGGGGAGAACAGGAGTTTTAGTGAAATTGGTGTGGCACCACGATAGTAGCCGGCATGAGATAAAGAATGCGTATACGATTTCTGATAAGGAATACCAAACCGCTTCAACGTTTTTTCATTGTTCCCAGTAGACGATACAGTTAAATCAAACACTTTCAACACAGAGGTACCTTGTGTGCCGGCGTATTCATCCGCTATTTGGCAGATATGATTAGCGGCAATCCTGCCTTGCTTATTGGCCGGGCCGGCAAGCGGGATCTGGGTTGGGTTGCCATTCACGTAATCCATAACCTCAATGGCATCTCCTACCGCATAAATGTCAGGGTTTGAGGTTTTTAAATGCTGATCAACCTTGATTCCGCCACGTTCACCCAAAGCCAGGCCGGCTGATTGTGCCAGCTTGTTATCCGGTGTGACGCCAATGCCTAAGACAATCATATCGGTTTTCAGCTGGACTTGGCTTTTCAGAGTAACCAGGGTGGAAGTTCCGACCGTTCTCACTGAAGTGATTCCATCATTCAAATAGACCTCGATGCCTTTATCTTTCAAATGTTGATGCACGAAGGCAGCCATTTCGAAGTCGATAGGCCCCATCACTTGATTGGCCATTTCAATTACGGTAACTTTAAGCCCGCGTTCTGCCAGGTTTTCCGCCAGTTCAATGCCAATAAAACCTCCGCCGACAACAATGGCTTTTCCTGGATGACGTGTATCGATGAAGTCTTTAATCGCATAGGTATCCGGAATATTTCTCATGGTAAAAACAGGGCTGGAATCAAGTCCGGGGACCGCCGGTTTTATCGGTAACGCGCCGGGGGAAAGAATTAATTTATCATAGCTTTCCCGATAAGTCCGGCCTGCTCTTAAGTCCACAACCTCCAATTCCTTATTTGCGGCATCAATCGCGGTTACTTCATTAAAAATGCGAATATCAAGGTTAAAGCGGCGGCTCATGGCTTCCGGTGTTTGCACAAGTAAATGTTCTTTTTCGCGAATCACGTCACCGACATAATAAGGCAGGCCGCAGTTGGCAAATGAAATGTGCTCCCCTTTTTCAAACAGAATAATTTCATGCTGTTCGCTGATTCTTCTTAATCGTGCTGCGGCACTGGCACCGCCTGCAACTCCGCCGACAATCAAAATTTTCATAATAAAACCCTCCTTATGCATATTGTTTATATCTATATATTATGATAATACGATATATCTGACAAACAAATTTTAATTTAGTTCTTTGAATATACACCTTATAGTACAAGCGTCATATCAAACCATTGGGAGCCGCCATGGGTTGAGCCTGAAACTCCGGAACTGGTAAAGCCAAAGGTTTGATAGTAGTCTAATAAACCTGCTTTACAAGTAAGAATGACCTGGCTGCGCCCCGTGGTTTTTGCCAGATCAATAAATGCGTTCATTAATTGGGCTGCAATTCCTTGCTGGCGATATTCCGGCAACACATCCAAGCCAAACACCGCCAGGTGTTTGCCTGTCGGGATATGGTGCTGAGTATGATGAAACATTGCATCATAAATGACCGGGCTGTTTGTGGCACAACCGTTAATAAATCCGATCATGGAGCCAGCGCTTTCAGCGACTAGGAATGATTCCGGAAAAGCGGCAATCCTAGCCTGGAACGATTGCCGGGAGGCCGCCTCAGCCGGTGGAAAGCAAATGGCTTCTATTTCTGCTATATGATCCAAATCATCAGGTTGAACAGTACGAATCTTAATGTTTGACATGGGTCCCTCCACGTGTAAATAATAACTTGCAGCAATATTTTGCTCTGCAGGAAAAATATGCATCCTTGTTTAAGTATACACTAAATCTTTTCGTTAGGGGGGTTAGCATGGATATTTTTGATTTCGCATTAAAAATGGAATTGGATGGTGAACAATTTTATCGGAATCTTGCTGAAAAAGTGCAGTATGAAGATTTGCAAGCTGTTTTAAATGGTCTCGCTGATGATGAACGCCGTCATTATCAGATTATCGAACAAGCCAAAAATCAAACTATGGAAAATATCGATCAAGCTCCTTTTATAGAGACCGTTCAAAATGTGTTTGCCGGCCGCAGTGAAACCTTCTGGCAGAGTGTGGATGTGACAGCGAAACTTAAACATGAGCAAATTGACGTATATCGTGCTGCTTTAATCAAGGAGCAGGAGAGTGTGGCTTTATATCAGAAAATGAAAGCAACGGCCGAAAAACCTGTGGATCAAGCCATCTGTGAGAAACTCATGCACGAAGAAGCCAAGCATGTTGAAATACTGGAAGATATTATTGACATGCTCAATCACGTTCATGATTGGGTCGAAGCTGCTGAATTTAATCATAAAAAGTTATATTAGCACTGGATCCATTGTAGTTTTTTTAAAAGAACCGGCCTTATGACAAGCCGGTTTTTTTGTTTATCAGCAGGACGGTCCTGCAGGATTCTGAAATTGTATTTTTAGAAACTTGCTGCTAGGACTGATGCGTGAAAATTAGTAAATAGTTCCTATCGTATTTTAGTATGGAAATATGATATAAATAAAGTGTAATATTTACATAAGAGGTGAATTTATGGCAAAAAAGCTAGGCCTGATAGTTCTTTTCCTGATGCTTATGACGGTGAATGCTTTGGCAGCGTCATTGGAACGGGAAATCAAAGCTGATTTAAAAAGCTTTAACGGGCAAGTGGGGATTTACGCCAAGAATCTGAAAACAGGCAAGGAAATAAAATTTAATGAAAATACTATTTTCCCGACAGCCTCAACCAGCAAGCTCGTCGTAGCATTAGCAACTTATCAATATTTATATCCTACCGCCAGTACACAACAAAAGTATCGGTACGAAAATAATATTAAATATATGATGGTGGTTAGTGATAATGCCTCCTTCGATGAGTTGCTAAATGAGATAGATTCTTCCAAACCCGATGCACTAAACCGGGTTATAAAAGACTTGCGGCTTAAAAAAACACAGATTCACAATAAAGAAGCCTATAAAAAATATGCTTATCATAGCGTGACGACCCCCAGTGAGATGGGAAAAGTATTTGAGGCTATTTTTTTAGGCAAATATTTGGATCGCCAAAAAAGCAATGACTTAAAATATTATCTTGCTAACACGATTTTTTCTGAGGAAATCCCTCGCTATATGCTGACACCTGTCTATCATAAAGTCGGGCAATTGGATGAAGTTCTTTGTGATGTCGGTATCGTAGATGATGGCAAGGACCAAATATTGATTAGTGCTTATACCCGTTCCAATCAGTCGGAAGCTTATTCCAGTGATTTCATTGCCAATATTTCTGCAAAATTATACAATGAATTACGCCGAAAGTAGGTGTATCGATGAATTGGAAAAAGATTACGCTCCTGGCGCTGCTTGTTGCTGTTCTTCCTTCGGTTGTCTATGCGGCCAATATTAATATTTCAACCCGCTATGGCATGAAAGGTGATAATGTCAGGCTGATCCAGAAATATCTGACTAAAGCCGGTTTCTTTTACGAAAAAATTGACGGGGTCTTTGGCACGAAAACCTTGTCGGCAGTTAAAGAATTTCAGTATGCGGCCGGTTTGCCCAGTGATGGCTTGGTTGGGAATGCTACGCTGAATGCATTGCGTACCTATAATCCAGCGGCTGTCAAAGCACGCAAAAAAGTGCCGGAGCGGCCGGGCGTTTCGAAACCGTCGGGAACCGTGGTTTCGATGATTGCCACAGCGTATACCCGTTATGATGAGGGGTGTACCGACTATACGTATCGGGGAAATTATCTCAAACGCGGGTTAGTTGCTGTCGATCCCAATGTTATTCCACTAGGCACAAAACTTTACATACCTGGATATGGCCACGCAGTCGCCGATGATATCGGCGGAGCCATCAAAGGAAATCGAATTGATTTAGCCATGGATAGCATTGATGAGGCTATGCAGTATGGAGTCCGGTCTGTTGAGGTAGTTATTTTGTAATATCGATATTTTTTTGAGTAAATCATTAAAGCCTTATTTGCTAACATGCGAATAAGGCTTTAATTGCTATGTTATTGAAGATTTTTAAGCAAGTTTTTGGATCAGCAGGGGTTTCATGATGGGATGGCAAAATAACAACAAATAACAGTGCTGCAGTAAAAAACAGGAATTTGTAATAGAAAATAAGCGTAGGAGGTGGACTCAGGGCTAGCCATTGTCCTGATCAACGATGAATAAAACGATACGGTTTAAAGTTCTCGAACTGGATTTACTGAACACAGCCCAGAAGATCAATCCGGTATTGGTTTGGGATGACCAGGAGGCAACCTTGATTGATGCCGGGCTGCCGGGGCAGTTTGAACCATTAAGGCGAGCGGTAGAGCAAACCGGAAAATCGATCTGCGATATCAAACACCTGATTTTAACCCATCAAGACTGGGATCATATTGGAACCGTTCCTGATATTCTCCGATGTTGTAACGGTCAGGTAAGCGTCTATGCCCATCAACTGGAAAAGCCGTATTTAGAGGGAAAAATCCCTTACCTGAAACTAACCCCAGCGAAAATGGCTTCAAGAATTCAAGCGGCCGCAGAGGCTTTTAGGCCAAAACTTGCGGCTCTGTTTGCAGCGATTCCAACTTTTTCAATTGACCACGCTTTGACAGACGAAGTACTGCCTATTCATGGAGGGCTTCAAATCATTCATACTCCCGGACACACGCCGGGGCACCTGTGTGTCTTTGTACAGGCCCAGGGCCTCTTAATCGCCGGTGATCAACTGCGGGTTGAGAATGGTCTGCTGGCTGGACCTGCTGCTGAACATACAATCGACATGCCGGCTGCTTTCCGGTCCATGCAAAAACTAACTCATATTCCGATTGACCGCGTTTGTTGTTATCATGGTGGTCTGGCTGCACATGAAGTCACCCGCCGCATTGCCGGATTGGCTGCTGGAGGTTGCAACAATGAAATCAGGTAGTGAATCCAGGGAAGAAATCCATGAACTGGAGAATTGACACTGGGCTGATGCCGTTGAAGCGGGAACTGGAGATTGGCATAAAGTGCATGAATGGTTAGGAGATGGAAAAATTGAAAATCAGGAAAATGGTTTTATCAGCATTGCTGATTGCCTGTTCTTTTGTTGGTGCCAATATAAAAGTACTAGGAAGTATTGCCTTTGATTCTTTGCCCGGTTTTATCGGGGCTCTTTTACTTGGACCGGCATATGGTGCTGGAATTGGAGCGATTGGACATCTTCTGACCGCCTTACTGGCCGGTTTTCCTTTAACTCCGGCAGTACATGGGATTACCATGTTGATCATGGCGGCAACTATGGCAATATTTGGGGGTGTTTATAAAAGATTTGCTCAAGGAAATGCCCGCTCTTTGATGGGTGCGCTGTTGGCAGCTTTTGCTGCTATTTTGGTCAATGCCCCCATTGCTTTGTTGATTTTAACTCCCTTACTACAGCCTGTTATCGGAACAAGTGGAATTTTAGCCTTGCTGCCGGTACTTTCTGTTGTTGCGGCTGTCAATATTTTTGGCGCTTTCGTTCTTTATTGGCTTGTAGGAGCAAATTTCACCTATACAATGAGTGAGAAAAAACATGAAAGTTAGGAAAATCAGGGATTTAAGCTTAATCGAACTGACCCAGGATAAAACGCTGGTCGTTGCTTGCGACAGCTGCGGTGGAGCAGGAATGAAGGCCGGTGATGTGCTGCAGGTTTCACCCCGGATAACGGGGCAATTTACGGCGAGAGTGGTGCTGTTTGAAGTATTGTGTGCTGGGGCGGAAGTCGTTTGTCTGACCAATACGGTTTGTAATGAAATGGAAAACACCGGTAAAGACGTGCGGTATGGTATCGAAGCCGAACTGATAAAAGCCGGGATCGACCAAGTCGTGCTTACTGGCAGCACAGAGGAGAATTTCGCAACCATTTCAACCGGAATAGGCATTACGGCGATTGGCATCGCTCATCCTGCAAGCTTAAAAATCAATAGAATTGATGGAGAGGCCGAGCTCATTGCTTTTGGGCAGCCGAAAGTCGGTGCAGAAATTTTGACAGCAAAAGCTGGTGAGATCGCCAATTATGATATTGTTCAATATTTACTGGCTCAGGATGAAGTTTGTGAAATCGTTCCAGTCGGTTCAAAAGGGATTTTACATGAAGCCCGGGAATTGGCTAAATACAATCAGTTAGAACTTCAACTGGAGGCACAACATCAAGTCGATATCGAAAAATCGGCAGGACCTTGCTCGGTTATTCTCGCAGCTGTTCGCGCGGCAGGTGTTGATAAAATGCTGTCCCGGCCATATGCAGCAAGGATTGGAAAGCTGCTGCATCGATTATAGTAAGTTAAGGTCTATATTCCCTGCGTTTCTTGTCAATAATAGGGGAAATAGCTTTAAAAGGAGAGAGTCGCCATGAATCAAGTATTGCAATTCTTAACTGATAATCCGACGTTTTACCTGGCTACCGTGGATGGGAACATTCCGAAAGTACGACCTTTTGGATTTATCATGATTCATCAGGACAAGCTTTATTTTTGCACCAGTAATCAAAAAGAAGTGTACAAACAGCTTAAAGCCAATCCTCGTTTTGAGATTTCCACAACGTCGAAAACCGGTGAATGGCTGCGGCTTAGCGGTGAGGCTGTATTTCATACAACCCCAGAAACCAAACAGGCCGCCATTACGGCAGCACCGTTTCTGAGCAGACTTTATCGTGTAGATGATTCTATTTTTGAATTGTTTTATATTAAAAATGCTGAGGCTGTTTTTCAAGATATGAAAGGCGAACGGCGTGTAATCAAATTTTAGCAAGCTGCTTCCTTATAAGGTTTTGCAATCCGGTAGTTTATGCTGCCGGATTTTTTATTGACAAGGGATTCGTTTGAATTGCGGGTTAAGAGAAGAACGTGCACATGAAAAAACATCGTCATAACAAAAAAAGAGCAAAATCAATTATTAATTGTCCAAAGAATGGCCGCGATTTTTTTTGTTATACTAAATGATGCGAAACCAACAGATGAATTCAAGGAGTGGCTATATTGCGGATTACGGCATTGGGAGTTGGCGGCGCATTTTCCGACCGCTTTTATCATACCAATTATTTACTCGATCTTTCCGGTTACCGGCTGCTGATTGATGCGGGGACCACACTGCGTTACAGCCTAAGGTCAGCCGGTTACAAGCCTGCAGATATTGATGCAATTGTTCTTACCCATTTTCACTCTGATCATGTGGGCGGCCTGGAAGAGTTTGCTCAGCGCTGCCGTTATCTATACCATTACCGGCCGGCCATTTATGTTATGCCGGATCAGTATGCCTTATTATCAAGCCTTTTTTCTCTACACGGTACTAAACCTGAGGATTATTTTAATGTTCATATTGTACAAGCGGACGGGATTATTC
The DNA here is from genome assembly GCA_946407015.1 of uncultured Selenomonadales bacterium. Lineage (GTDB taxonomy): Bacteria > Bacillota > Negativicutes > DSM-1736 > Dendrosporobacteraceae > CAMJML01. The sequence continues at coordinate 70,548 of CAMJML010000007.1, forward strand.
AGCTTCATCATAGTAATACGATCCGTTACCTATTGGCCTATCATTCAACAATTGGCTTACATGCTGAGGTAACCAGCAATTATGGGATCATGATTCACCGGGTAGATGAAGCGAAACAGACAGCAAAGGTCGTATTTACCGGCGATATCGGACCTATTGAGCAAGCCGGGTTTAGCCCGCTGGTGGCTGATGAAGCAACCTTGGCCGTCTTTCACGATTGTCAGACAAGCAGCAGTCCTTCTGCCTCACATCCCACCCTGGAGCAATTAAAGACTTGTTATCCCACTGAACTGCGCAACAAAATTTACGTGATTCACTATGGAGATAATATTGAAGATTGGCGAACCTGTATCCAAAATGCCGGGTTTTGCATTGCCCGTCAGGGGGAAATATTTGAATGGGAGTAATTCATGAACTTCGTTTCGGGATGGCGGATGATCTGCTTTAAAAGCCTTCCTTTACAATGTCTGCCTGTTTATGCTACAGTCTAGTTAAGAGGGACTGTCTAAAGGGGATAGCACATGGACGGCTTATATGATGCGCAGGGAAGACATATTCATTACTTACGTGTTTCAGTGACCGATCGATGCAATTTCCGTTGTCGGTATTGTATGCCTGGAAGGGATATTGAGTGGCTTGCGCCGGATCAGATTCTGCGCTATGAGGAACTGCTGAGAATCATCCGGGTGTTTGTACGGCTGGGCGTTGACAAGGTGCGTATTACTGGCGGTGAACCATTAATGCGGAAGAATATCTTGAGCTTTCTTGGCAATGTAGCGGAGATTCCAGGGATTAACGAACTCGTTTTAACCACCAATGGCAGTCTGCTTGAGCAGTATGCTTGTGGCCTAAAACAAGCAGGAGTCCGGCGGATCAATGTTAGTTTGGACACCCTTAACCCCAGTCGGTTTACGGATCTGGCCGGCCAGGATCAGCTTGACCAAGTGCTGGCAGGCCTCGATAAAGCACAGGCGGTCGGGTTGTCAGTCAAAATTAATATGGTTGTGATGAAAGCTGTCAACTCGGATGAATTGGCCGACTTTGCTGCTCTAACGCTTCAGCATCCCTATCAAGTGCGTTTTATTGAATATATGCCATTTGGTTCTGAAAGCAATCGGCTTTTAACGGCAAACGAAATGAAAGAACAGTTAAGTACGGCAGGTTATACCAGACTGGTTCCGGAAACAAGCGATGAATCGGTCGCTCAGATTTACCGCCTCCCCGGGGCCTTGGGAACGATCGGTTTTATCACCCCAATATCCCGTCATTTCTGTCATACTTGCAATCGGATTCGGCTTACCGCGGATGGATGCCTAAAACCTTGTTTATTATCCAATCAGGAATATTCGTTGCGGGAATTACTGCGATCAGGGATTTCTGACAGCGAATTGATGATACGAATGAAAGATATTGTTTTTCATAAGCCTGCTCAGCATCAACTTGATGCAAACCATAAAAGCCATCGAACGATGTCTCGGATTGGTGGTTAGCATGAATGAATAAAACAGCCTTTTAAAGGCTGTTTTTATTTTATCTGCAAACGTTTTAATTTACGCCATAAAGTGGAACGGCTGATGCCGAGGAGTTGAGCGGCTTGCGTGTATTTTCCTTTTGTTGCAAGGAGCGCTTTTTGGATTTCGGCTAATTCATCCGGAATTATGGGAGAAGCAGCAAGAGGGACGGAAGGCCTTTCCAGCATAAGATGAATGATGGCGGCGTCAATGACTTCGTGGGTATGAACGGCAATCACCCGTTCAATAACATTTTTTAGTTCACGGATATTTCCCGGCCAGCTATATTGTGCTAGGGCCGTAATGGCAGAAGGAGCCAGTTTCAAGCGCGATTTCATGATTCCGGAATATTCTTTTAAGAAATAATCAGCTAATAGAGGAATATCCTTTTTTCGTTCTCGCAGTGGCGGTATTTTTAGCTGTAAAACGTTGAGACGGTAATAGAGATCCGCGCGGAACTTGTTTTCCTGGACAAGATTCATTAAATTTTTGTTGGTGGCAGCAATCACACGGACCTGAATCGGGATGATCTTGTCACTGCCCAGCCGCATGACTTTTCTTTCCTGGAGGACACGCAACAATTTACTTTGAATGAGAATATCCATTTCAGCGATTTCATCAAGAAAGATCGTTCCTCCATGCGCCAGTTCGAACAGCCCTGGTTTTCCTTTAGGGTTGGCACCGGTAAAAGCCCCACCGGCGTAGCCGAAAAGTTCACTTTCCAGGATTTGCGCAGGTAAAGCAGCGCAATTAATAGCCACAAAGGGACCTTGCCGGCAATTGCTGTAGTGATGGATGCTCTGGGCAAAGACCTCTTTTCCTGTTCCTGTTTCTCCGAGCAGTAAAATGTTGGAGTTGGTCAGGGAAAACTTTTTGGCGATAGCTAATGTTTGTTTTATCTCAATGCTGGTAGCTTCTATGTCTTTGAAGTAAAAACTGGCGATATGTCCGGATGCATAGATTCGCTGCCGGACTCGAGCTTCCATTTGCTGAATTTGGCTGACATCCTGAAAGGTGACAACAGCACCAACCGCTTTCTGATTTACTAAAATAGCAACTTTATTACAAACAACATCAACCTCATTGATATTAGAAATTTGCCCCAAATCATCCTTGCCGGTATGAATAACTTCCTGAAGATTAAGTTCCGGCCAAAAGGTGGTAATCTTTTTCCCGATAGATGTTTTTGCGCTAATTCCGGTAATTCGTTCGGCTATGGGATTAAAGAAAGTAATTCGGTTATACCGGTCAACCGAAATGATTCCTTCATAAGCATAATCAAGAACGGCTCGAAAGAGACTGGTTTTGGTTTTTTCCAGATTGCGTGCATGAGCAATCCTTTTAGCTTCCTGAGCCGCTTGCAGCATGCCTTCAACACCACTGTCCATCAGCTCAAACGGGTAATGGTGTTTTCTAGCTGCTAATTTGGTGATAAAACCGCCAATCACAACCTGAGCACCCTCCTGAAAAGCTTGTAAAACCCGAGGCTCAGCCTCCTGCTCGGCATAGATGGGATAGAGGCGGATATCAACCTCTAAAATTTTACCAAGATTTTCGATTCCTTGAAGCATAGAAGGAAAAGCGACAGCGCCGATACATTTTCCGTGTGCTTTTGCTTTTTCGACACTGCGGATAATGTCAAAGCCTGTTATAGGGACTTCAACAAGGGTGACCGGTAAATTCGCTCTTTGGATCGCAATGGCGGTTGCGCCGCGGGTAATGATAATTTCAGTCCCGTTGGCAATATAAGATTCGGCTTTCTGGACTCCTTCGCTGATTAAGCCTTTCACTAGTTTGATGTCGTTATAAGGTTCTTTAAAGGCTGTACGGGCAATTTCCAGCATACTGTCATCGGGAGCAATAAAAGTAATTTGAGTCATGGTAACTCCTTTGCTTTGAAACGTTTTGCGACATAAGATGGTTTCATTATAGAACCCAAACAACCGATAGGCAAATAGAAATTTCCCTATATTGTTCATTTGAATTGCAATGTATTGAGACGTTTCTGAAACGAAATGCAACAAAAACTCCTGATGTGTGAGCTGAGTTGTTTGATAATGCCTGGAATGACGGCTTTCCACGGTTTGGCATACTTTTTGCGATAACAAATCAGCGACAGGGCGACTGTCGAAAACAATGGAGTTATTTTTTTTCAGAGAGGAGAAGATTCATGAAGCAATTGACTAGGGGCTTGATTGCATTGGCTATCGGGGCAGTGATTTGGCTGATTCCTGTTCCTGAGGGCCTTCAGGCTGAGGCTTGGCATTTATTTGCCATCTTTGTGGCGACCATTGCGGGATTTATTTTGCAACCATTACCAATTGGGTCTATCGCATTTATTAGCATTACCTTTACGGCGTTGACCGGAGTTTTGAAAGCTGCGGATGTATTATCGGGATTTAGCGCCACCAATATGTGGCTCATCGTATCCGCTTTTTTATTTTCGAAGGGATTTATCAAAACCGGATTGGGGCGGCGAATTTCATATATGCTTATTGCCAGGCTAGGAGATCGGACACTGAAGTTAGGCTATATTTTAGCTTTAAGCGAATTGATTATTTCACCGGCGACTCCTTCTAACACGGCGCGTGGCGGTGGTATTATTTTTCCGATTGCCCGCAGCCTGTCCAGTGCTTTTCAGTCAGAACCGGGCCCGACGGCAAATCGCATGGGGGCTTTTCTCATGCAAATTGGATATCAGGGCAATGTCATTACATCCGCCATGTTTATGACCGCTATGTCTGGTAATCCGGTGATTGTTCTGTTGGCTGCTAAAGCGCTGAATATTGATATTAGCTGGGGATTATGGGCAGCGGCTGCGATTGTTCCCGGCCTATTGTCCCTGCTGGTCATTCCTTATTATCTATATAAGTGCTATCCACCTGAAATTACTCATACTCCTACCGCAAAATCACTGGCTTTGACTGAATTGGAAGTCATGGGAAGCATGTCTTTTGGTGAAAAAGTGGTTGCCGGCGTTTTTACCGGAGCGTTATTATTATGGGGAACGTCACAATATACCTCCCTGGACGCTACAGTAGTGGCTATGATGGCCGTGTCTGCTATGCTCATGACCCGAGTGCTGGAATGGAAGGATGTATTGGAAGAGAAGGGGGCTTGGGATACGTTTATCTGGATGGGAAGCCTGGTTGGGTTAGCTAATTTTTTATCCAAATTGGGCTTTATTCCTTGGCTTGCCAAAGTTGTTAGCGCCAATATGGCAGGGATATCCTGGATACCGGCTTTATTGCTCATTATTGCAATTTATGTTTATACCCATTATGGCTTTGCCAGTATGGTTGCTCATATTGTCGCGATGTATTCGGCTTTTATTACTGTGGCAACAGCCTTAGGAGCCCCTCCTTATCTGGCAGCATTATCCTTGGCGTTCATGTCGAGTCTGTGTGGTTCATTAACCCATTATGCAGCCGGTCCGGCTCCTATCTATTTTGGTGCTGGATATATTGATCAAAAAACGTGGTGGCAGCAAGGTTTTGCTATATCTGTCATTAATCTGGTTATTTGGGTGGGAATCGGATCATTCTGGTGGAAGCTTCTCGGGTTGTGGTAACCCGTATGGTTTCTGGATATAAAAAAGGAGGATTATCATGCATGCTATTGAAAAACTATTAGCTGAAAAAGCCGGCAAGAAATTTGTGTCGACTGGTGAAATTATTAATTGTGAAGTTGATTTGGCTGGTATTAATGATTTGTATTTGCAAACAGTACGTTCTTTCTTTGAAATAGGAGGCAAAAGAGTTTATGATCCCAGTAAAATTATTATGTTCCTGGATCACTATGCTCCGCCGTCTACTATTATTCAAGCCGATAATCAAAAGCAGTTTCGTGAGTTTTGCTGGGATCAGGGCATTGACTTGCTGATGGATATTAATCAAGGGGTCTGCCACCAAGTATTGGCCGATAAAGGCTTGGTGCATCCGGGGCAGATCGTGGTAGTGACGGATTCTCATACAACAACCCATGGAGCCTTCGGTGCTTTTGGAACAGGTGTGGGAGCCACTGATTTGGCGACCATTTTACTTACCGGAAAATTGTGGTTTAGAGTTCCTGAAATTATCCGCATTCATCTTGAAGGTACAATCCCTCACGGGGTATATGCCAAAGATATTATCCTGCATGTGATCGGTACGCTTGGGGCCGATTACGGTGTATATAAAGCAGTGGAATTTACCGGGACAGCCGTAGCGCAATTGAATATTTCGGAACGGATGGCACTATGTAATATGTCAACTGAATTGGGAGCTAAAACAAGTTATATTCAGCCTGATGCGATTACTATGGATTATTTGAATCAGAAAGTTAGCCGCCCTTATAAAATCTACCATACTGATGCCAATTATCAATATGCTGCCGAACATACTTTTTGTGTAGAAAAACTGCAGCCACAGCTGGCAGCTCCGTTTAGTGTTGATCGTGTAGCTGCGATTGAACAGTTTATTGGCCGGAAAGTAGACCAGGCTTATCTTGGTTCTTGTACAGGCGGACGTGTTCCGGATCTGGCGGTGGCAGCCAAAATCTTAGCAGGCAAAAAGATTCATTCCCGTACCCGTTTTGTTATTGTTCCGGCATCACAAGGGGTATTTCTGGAAGCTATGAAATTAGGTTATGTTCAGACTTTAGTTGAAGCTGGCGCTACCTTTGTAACTCCTGGGTGCGCCTGCTGCCTGGGGACCCATGAGGGAATGATTGCAGAGGGGGAAACTTGCATATCCTCAACTAATCGAAACTTTCCGGGCCGCATGGGGCATACCAAGGGTGAAATCTTTCTGGGATCACCGGCTGCGGTGGCCGCTGCAGCTCTTGAAGGAAAAATTGTTGATCCTACTCAATATATTGATTAAGGAGCGAGTGGTAATGGAAACTAAGGTTACAGGCCGGGCATTTGTTTTCGGCAAAAATATTGATACAGATCAAATTTATCCCGGGCGGTTTGTAGAATTTACTGACATTGAAGAGGTGGCAAAATACGCCATGGCAGGAGCCGATCCCAAATTAGTCCAAGAATTTGCAAAAGGGGATTTCATTGTGGCGGCTACCAACTTCGGCTGTGGTTCCAGCCGGGAGCATGCTGCCATTACCTTGAAAGCCATTGGCGTTGGGGCAGTTTTGGCTGAGTCTTTCGGCCGGATATTTTACCGCAATGCCATTAATGTCGGTGTACCGGTTATTGTATGCCCCGGTATCAGTACATTGGTTGCTAAAGGCGATCAGTTGACGGTGGATATTGTATCCGGGCAAGTAAAAAATGAAACAACTGGGCAGATGATACAAGCTGAGCCTATTTCCGACTATATGCTGAATATCCTGACAAGTGGTGGGATTAAGACCTTGATTAAAAAGGAACTAGAGCAAAAATGCGGTAGTCGGTAAATAGCTGTTGTTTGATTCACCAACGAGTACAAAGCCATAGTCCGGTACCGGATTATGGTTCTGTATATTTTATATCGTTATTTATGAAATGGGTGATTAATCGCATTCTTGGTAGTGTTATACAAGGCAGTTGACTGTTATACCTAGGTTGGATTTATGATGATCATACTGCCGGTTAATGCTGGGTCATATAATAAGCGTTTTTAGCCGGCTCTGCACGAAAGGGTGTGATCGGGATGTCTGTGCAAAATATTGAAATAAAAAACTTGCTGATTCATTCTCTGCTGAAGGATTGTTCATTATCGGCCGTTTTGTCTGGAGTGATTGCGGTTACCGTTTCTTATGCCGGTCCACTTTTGATTATGTTTCAGGCAGCGCAGCTTGCTCACTTAAGTGATGCGGCGTTATCCTCCTGGATATGGGCTATCTCGCTCAGCAGCGGAATCCTTGGGCTGGGGCTCAGCGTCTGGTATAAAGCACCGGTTATTATTGCCTGGTCAACACCAGGGGCGGTCCTGCTAGTTTCAAGCTGGGCAGGTTATCCGTATTCTGATGCGATTGGTGCGTTTGTTTTATCGGCAATTATTACCATGATACTAGGGATAAGCGGTTTGTTTTCCACACTGATGAATCGAATTCCCCAGTCCATCATAGCGGCTATGCTGGCGGGAATTTTACTCAAATTCGGAATTGATGTATTTATTGCCCTCAAGCAGCTGCCGGTTGTGGCCGCACCCATGATCGTCTGTTACTTATTGGCGAAAAGGCTAATTCCACGATATTCCGTAGCCGTTACACTGATAACCGGTGTGCTATTCGCTTATACGTTGGGCTATGTCAACACCGCACCGATTCATATTTCCCTGGTTGAGCCGACGATTACGCTGCCTACTTTCTCCTGGCAGGCCCTTATTGGATTGGGCATTCCTCTGTGTATTGTCACCATGACGGCACAAAACGCAACTGGAATAGGGGTGTTGAAAGTCGATGGCTATAACATACCGGCCAGTCCACTTATTACTACGACAGGGCTGGCTTCATTGGTGTTTGCTCCGTTCGGGTCCCATGGCATTAACCTGGCGGCGATCACAGCAGCCATTTGTACGGGCAAAGAAGCTCATCAGGATATCGATAAACGTTACATCGCCGGAATTTCCTGCGGGGGTTTATATATTCTGGTGAGCTTCTTTGGCGGGACTATTTCCTCCGTTTTCTCAGCGCTGCCTGCCGCCTTGATCTCCGTGATTGCCGGATTGGCTTTATTCGGCTCTATTACATCCAGTCTGACGATCGCTATGGGTGCGAAAGATGATAAAGAAAGTGCCTTGATTACTTTTCTGGTGACAATTTCCGGAATTTCGATATTAGGGATTGGGTCAGCCTTCTGGGGATTGATCGCCGGAGTGGCAGCTAAGAGTCTGATGAGCAAGCGGTAATTGTTGCTTTTTAGATACTATGGCTGAGTTTGCAAAGACCGGTTATTGAAAAGGGCTATTTTTTCAATAACCGGTCTTGTTATCATTTGACTGTTTCACCTGACTTCTTAGTTGTTCAAAGCTTATTGCCGGGAAATGAGAGCGGACCATTCTTGGGTAGTCAAGTCAAATTCCCCATACTGCAAGTGAATGAGTGAAGGGGAGCCATTCAAAAAACAAAAAGGTTCTTATGGCAGCCATGGAGCCGAATTGGCCTAGTGTGGGGCTTCTAATGACAAAAAATGTCGAAATTGATATAATTTGTTGTAGAATACAATATTTCTATCAGCGAAAGGGTACACAATCTATGGCGAAAATGCTGTCACTTATAACCACAATTCCTTTTGGCCTGTTGATGATAGCCTGTATAGCTTATTGGCAAACTCCAATAACTCACCCAACTGCGACGGGAATTTATCCTTTTTCCTATGCCGTTTATGCGGCTGGCATGCTGTTAAGCTGGTGGTTTAATCGCAGCCGAATCTTTTTTATGTTACTGATCATTGCGCTGGCACAATTCACTCTTAGTGAGCTGGCGGCAACCATGATTGGAGCTGTAGTCTATACTCGAAACATTTATCCTATCATTGCGCTGTTGTTGCCAATCAATATCGGTGTTTTCTTTTTGCTGAAAGAGCGGGGAATTTTTAATGGCTGGGGTTTAACCCGTTTTGGTTTCATTTTGCTGCAAAGCGTTTATATTGCGGTTGCGGTCATTACCAATGATGACCTGTTGCTTCATCTTTTTCAAAAAGAGGTTTTGGGCCAGACTCTGCCTATGCCAACACCGTTGCCGCAGCCGTCTGTTCTAGCCTACTGCGGACTAGCTGTCTTCTTGCTGCTGCAGCAAATGAGACAGCAGACTTATTTAGGCAGTGCTTGTGGTGCTGCTTTGACAGCGACCTTAATAGGCTTGCACATAAAAGCAGAACCGGTTGTTATTCCTGCTTTCTTTTCTGTCGCCGGTATTATTTTGATCATTGCGGTTATTCAGGATTCTTACTCGATGGCTTATCTGGATGAGTTAACCGGGTTACCTGCCCGCCGGGCACTCAAGGAGGATTTGCTAAAATTAAGTGGTGATTATACCATTGCGATGGTGGATATCGATTTTTTTAAAAAATTTAATGATACTTATGGTCATGATACCGGTGATGATGTTTTGCGATTAGTAGCATCTGTACTGAAAACCGTTACCGGAGGAGGAAAAGCTTTTCGGTACGGCGGTGAGGAGTTTACGATTCTATTTCCGAAAACGAATGTAGCTGAGGCTTTACCACATTTGGATCATTTACGGGCGTCAATTGAAAAGTGTCCGTATGCCTACAAGAAAAAAAGCGAGAACCGCACTAAGAAACAGGCCGCGAAACAACTGTTTGTAACGATTAGTATTGGGGTAGCAGAACGCAGTGAAAAATACCGGCAGCCGAATGAAGTTATCAAGGCCGCTGATAAAGCACTCTATCGGGCTAAGAAAAAGGGGCGTAATTGTGTCAGTAAATAAGCTCATCATGTTGCCGTGGGGGATTGCTATGTAAACCTTGTTTTTGCTCCCTGTTTCATTGCGGCTGATACAAACGCGACGAGGGAGAACGCATGAAAATTAATCGATTGCTTGAGATTATGACCCTCTTACTAAATAAGGGGACTGTAACTGCCAGGGAATTGGCAGAGCGGTTTGAGGTATCCACAAGGACGATTTATCGGGATATTGATGATTTGTCTGCAGCCGGCGTGCCGATATATACGAATAAAGGAAATGGTGGCGGGATATCTCTGCTTGAAAACTATGCAATCAGTAGTACTCTCATTTCGCCTCGGGAAAGCGAGGGCTTACTGTTGGCGGTTAAGACGCTGCAGGCGACGCAATATCCTGAGCTGGATAGGGTGCTTGAGAAGTTAGGGGCAATTTTTAAAGATAGCTTGCAGCATAATTGGGTTGAGGTGGATTTTTCACCATGGGGCAGTTTGCCGGATGAAAAAAATAAATTTGCTGAAATCAAGCAGGCTATGTTGCAGCGACAAGTCATCCAGTTTGATTATGTTAATAACGAGGGCAGTAAAAGTTCCCGCCGGATCGAACCGACCAAGTTAATCTTTAAGAGCAATGCCTGGTATTTATACGGTTTTTGTCTTCAGCGCCAGGAATATCGCACATTTAGGATTTCACGGCTGAAAAACTTGTTTGTTAGGCAAGAAAAATTTGAACCAAAGGCCGACTTAGCATCAGCACAAGCTAAACCTGAGGTTTCTGCGCAAAAAATGATTGAAGTTACCTTACACTTTCAGGCCAATGTGGCGAACCGGCTCTATGATTATTTTGATGATGCTTATATTACAAAACAGTCTGATGGAAGTTTTCTGCTTACGGTTTTATTGCCTGCCGGGGAATGGTTGTACAGCTATATCTTATCATTTGGTGGTTTTGCAGAGGTATTGGAACCCGAATCGATCAGGCAAATCATTGGCGACCGGCTTAAGCAAGCCTGTCAGTTGTATGAAAAATAATGGTCGTAGTACATATCGTAGGATCTAAAAAGTGGAAGGGGAACAAATTGTTTGTAAGCCAATTTGTTCCCTTTTTGTCATAAGGTGGATTTGGTTAGAAGGATGAGGTTCACATTTAGATATAACTCCAATGGAATTTTTGATCATCGTGTGTTACTGTACCGACCGAACTATTAGGGAAATGGGAACAGAAGATCGTTGGTTTTCGTCTTGAAGCATACTCTAATACCCACAGACGTGAGGCAATTGCCTGTTCGGAAAACGTGTCATAAATAGAATTTAGATTCGGGTAACGCACCTGGAGCGGGTGGTGTAAAAGATCACCGATAAAAAGGGCCTCTTGACCGCAGGAAGAAAGACTAATCGTTGCATGATCAATGCTATGCCCGGCGGTTGGCATAAAAGAGAGGCCGTCTATCCATTCGCTGCCGTCAACTGCAATCATATCAGCGAGGCCTGCTTGAATAAGCGGAATAATGCTATCCTGCTGTGCAATAACGCTTGTCTTATTTCGTGGGATATGGTTGATTGGGTTGTTATAGTACTCATATTCTGTTTTTGAAAATACATATCTGGCGTTAGGAAAAGTAGGTACCCAGTTCCCCTCTTTCAGGCAGGTATTCCAGCCAACATGGTCCACATGTAAATGGGTCATAAGCACATAGTCGACATTCTCAGGTTTTACACCTAAGGCTTGAAGTTTATCCAAATAAGGCAGGCTGAGTTGATGAAAGGCGGGTGTAAAAGGTCTGTTTTTATTGCTGCCGACTCCGGTATCGATCAGAATAACATGCCGGGGGGTTCGGATTAGCCAGCTATGTACGCTCAGGATAACGTGCTGATGGGTTTCGTCCATGGTTCCCGGCGGCAGCCAGCTAAGGGAATCTGATAAAAGTTCGGAGTTCCAGTTTGGAAATAACTCTGCCGGTGTCGTTTGCTTGAGCAGCAGTTCACTGATGCAGGTGATGACCATATTACCGATTTGATAACTTTTCTCATTTAGCATGATGATCCCTCCATTACGTTAATAGTAGCATAGGGATATGATGGAATTAAAGATAAAAGAGTACTGTAAACCTCCGCATTTCATGAGCTGCCTAGTTCGGAATGAATAGCGATAGGAGAAGTTTGAATAGTTTCTTAATAGTGACTATCCTACAATTAAGTGCCTACTTGCGCTTGCAGCCTGTACTTTCTATGATTGAATCATAGTTTAGCCTTGGCCTTTGTAAGGCGGAAAAACGATCATCAGGAGGAGAAATGTATGGAAGTAAAAGCATGGCATAATGAAACAAACGGAAAAAAGGTTGTTGATGCATTAATCAAGAATGAGTTTGATGCTCGATACGTTTTCACCACGGCAGAAGCCGCTGATTTTATTATGAGTTTTGTCGAACCAGGTACGAAAGTTGGCTTTGGGGGTTCGATGACTATTAACGGAATGGGAATTCAAGGCCAAGTTGAAAAAGCAGGCGGAATTGTTTTAGATCATGGTGTACCCGGACTTTCACGGGAAGAGCGGGTAGCCATTGCCCGGCAGGAGATGCTCAGCGATTTATATCTGTGCAGTAGTAACGCCATTACCCTTGATGGCAGGCTGGTGAATATTGACGGCATGGGCAACCGGGTAAGTGCAATGAGCTTTGGGCCGAAGAAAGTGATTGTTGCAATCAGTGTGGATAAGATCTGCAAAGATGAGCAGGATGCATTTTTAAGAATTGAAAGAATCGCCGCTCCGATGAATAACCAGCGGATTGGCATGCCCAATCCCTGTACCAAGACAGGCACTTGCCTGCAATGCCAGACCAACACCAGAATATGCCGGGTTTATTCTGTATTGCGGAAAAAACCAATGGCTAGCGATTTAACTGTTGTGATTATTGGTGAAAGTGCCGGATATTAAGCAAACAATGAAAAACTGCAATGCCAGGTGCGCTGTTTTACGGCAACCTGGCTGTTGCAGTTTTTCTGTGTCAATACCGATTGGCCTATGCTGAGGGATCACCCATAGCAATTGGAGCAGTTCTCAGATTCCCATTCAGGCGTAAATGCTCTTGCAGCGGGATAAATGGCGGTCATATCTTTGGCAGCTCTCAAACAATTAATTTTGACCAGGAAAACTTTTTTTTCTTGAAAGGCAGGATTTTCTGACTTTCATTTTAAAAATAAAGGTAAGATTAGATTGCCGGTTAGCCTGACAATCTATTTATAAAACGATAGGAGGACTAGGATGCGAAGTGTTCGCGATTCCAACAAACAAATTACTTGTGATGAAGCAATGCATCTTTTGACTCAGGGGGAATATGGTGTGCTTTCTACCGTTGACCGGGATGGTCAGCCGTATGGTGTGCCTTTGAACTATGTAGTCTTAGACGATGCCATTTATGTACATTGTGCGCTTGTAGGCCACAAGCTAGAGAATATTGCCGATAATCATAATGTCTGCTTTACTGTGGTTGGAACATCACAAATTGTTGCCAGTGCATTTACCGCAGCTTATGAAAGTGTGGTTGTGTTCGGAACGGCTAGTTTGGCCGCTGAATCTGAGAAAGTGAATATGCTGCAGCAGTTGATTAGAAAATACAGTGCTGGATTTGAGGAGAAAGGACAGAAGGTCATTGAGGCCTTCAAAGATAAGTGCGCCGTTGTTCGAATCGATATTAGGCATATCACAGGAGTGCGGAAAAAATAGTTGAACGCGTGACTATTGGTAACGTTCAGACGTCCAAATTCCGTGGTAAAGTAAGAATTTTGATCCATCCTATTGAGGTGAAGAAACTTGCCATTTTCATTTGGTGAACTATATGCCTATGTGAGTATTGTCGCTTTATTGGTCATGATTCCTGGCCCGAATACCATTTTGGTTATGCAATCGGTTGGCACCAGTGGGCGGCAGGCCGGTTTTTTAAACGTACTAGGGATTGTAACAGCCGTCTATTTAAATGCGTTGATATCCATTTTAGGCTTGTCCTTTATCGTGCTGCAGTCAACAGAGCTATACCAGTATATGAAGCTGTTGGGAGCAGGCTATATGGTCTATTTGGGATTAAGCAGCATGATAGCGGCCTGCGGCTTTAGCCGGTGTAAGCAACTGCCAGCGGCGGATGAAGGGCTTCAATCCGCCGGGATACCGAGTGAAGGTAGCCGGTTTGCCTGTTACTCAAAAGGGGTATTGACCGGAGTGTTAAATCCTAAATCAGCTCTGTTTTTTTTAGCTTTTTTCCCCCAGTTCATGCATCCGGACGGTAATATCATTCTTCAATCCGTCATTCTGACGATATTTTATTCACTGGTTTCTGCCGTATGGTACAGCCTCTTAGTTTTATTCATGAGTAAACTTCGTGGTTTTTTCTCGCAGCAGGATATTCAAGTCTGGTTTAGGACGATAACGGGCGTAGTTTTGGTGGGGATGGGAGTACGCTTAGCCCTACAAGACAGGTGATTTTCTATCAATGAGCTTTCTGGCTATCGCTAGGAAGCTTGTTGTTTGTGCTTACCGTTCCAAAGTTGTAGCTTATTGATTGACATTGGTTATTGGTACCATGATAAGATGATCATGGGGAAAACGTTTACGAATTGTAATAGAGAATAGGGTAGTACGATCTTTGCAGTAAATACTGTCAGATTGGAGATAATAAAAAAGTAAATTCCTTAGTCAGTCCATAAAAAGAAAGACTGTACGAAAATACAAGGAGGGTGAGCATGGAGCTGGAACATCCTGAATGGCTGCAATGGCACACAGGGCAGCAGACCTTATATGGGTACAATCAAAACTGGTATCAAACTTCTTTTCAGCGGACCAGAGGCTGTGGCCCTACAGCGGCTGCTATGCTGCTTCTCTACGTAAACCGGCGTGAAAAAGAGCCCTTGCCCTATCGGAGCGATAGTCTTGCTGCAATTATCCGCGTGCTGGAAAATGTCTGGAATTTTATTACTCCGGGGAGGTTTTTAGGGCTAAGCAGTACGAAGAAATTCTGTAAAGGTATGGCACAGCTATTGCGACATTACGGAATGAGTTGGCAGTCGAAAAGACTAAGCATACCGTTATTTCATTTTAGACGTCCTTCACTAACGCAGGTAGTTCAGTTTCTGGAAGCGGGAATGGCTGCGGATTGTCCAATTGCCTTTTTGAACCTACATAAAGGAAAAGTGCGTGCGATGGACAGTTGGCACTGGACGGTATTGGTAGCCTTAAATTATGATGCTGTCCAAAATTGCTATTGGGCTACCTGTTATGATGGAGGCCGTACCATTACTTTTGATTTAGGGCTATGGCTGAAAACCACCTTATTTGGAGGCGGCTTTGTTTATATCACCACAGCATAATGCATCCGGGTATCTTATGGTTAGGTTCGATTGTTCCAATAGAATAACAAGGAGAGGGAATAATGAAGAACGGCTTAGCTCAAGCAGGATGTTGGATGGTGCGGATTATGATTCTGGTTTTACTTCTGGCAGGCAGCTGGCCTACCCCTGTCTTCGCTGAAATTGGTGACAGCAAAGCGAAAATTGAAGCTCAATTTGGCGCTGCTGATCTTGTTCAGGACGCCGGCAGCCGGATTTGGCATAAAGAAGACTGGAAGCAAGATCAACATGGTATCGCTTATGGCTACTTAAACAATAAGCAGGATTGGCAGGAGACTCGCTGGTTTGAATACAATGAACAGGGGCGAGTGGTCAAAGAAACGGTGTTATTTGGCAAGAGAATCCGGATCCGAAATTTTGAGCAATACTTTGGCGAAATGCATGCCGCTCTTACGGCTAATACAAGTATTGTATTTACTGTTCCTTTTTATTCCGGGGAGCGATTGGGGGCTGTTGTGCCTACGAAGCAAGGAAAGTTAAATTATATTCAGTTCTTTACCGTCCCTGATCAGACAAAAATCAATATGCATACCCAAATAAGCGGTTTTGAAATCACAGCCATAACGGCACCAACAGTCAAGGCGAATTTGGCCGGAATTTGGCGGCAAACAGATAATTATTTTAGAAATAATTTATATTTTTCGGAGCCTTTGATGCCAAGGGCTATGACCGATATGATCGTCATACACCATACGGCTAAGGATGACATGTCGCTGGCCGATATTCATGAATTGCATTTGACCAAAGGTTGGGCTGGCATTGCTTATCATAAGGTTATTTTGGCGGATGGCAGTATCCAGGAAGGAAGGCCTGAGCAGATGATCGGTGCGCACGCATTGGGGGCCAATCCTCGCAGTATTGGAATTGTCGTCGATGGTGATTTTGAAGAAAAGCCACCGACGAAAGCCCAAATGGATACTCTGGTAAGACTAACGGGTGAATTAATGGACAAATATCATATTCCGCTTGCTCATGTAGTACCTCACCGTGAAGTGACACCGGGTACAAGTTGTCCGGGTGCAAAATTTCCATGGGCCGAACTTGTGATGCGGCTGCAGGCCAGAAAACAGAACTAGATGGAAACAAAACAGGCAGTGATCGGTACCTTAGACCGATCACTGCCTGTTTTAGAAGGTTGGTTTCATGGCAAGTGAGCAATGGCAGTGTGTTTTTAGATACTAGCATACCAATAAGTAGGTACTTGCTGATTGGGCTGGCACCGCCTATGATGATAATAAATGAAGCTATTTCACAGGAGGCATGAGGATGAAAACAATTGTCGCTCTTAATGGGAGTCCCCGTATGTATGGCAGTACAGCGGCCTTAATTCAGGAGATCAGCAAAGGAACAAGGGAACGTGGTGCTCAGGTAACGTTATGCCATCTGAATGAAATGAGTATCAAGGGGTGTCAAAGCTGCTATGCCTGCAAGACGGAAGGCCGTTGTATTTTGCAGGATGATATGCAAACTTTGTACGACGAGATTGCCAATGCCCATGCGCTCATTTTTGCTACACCGGTATACATGTGGCAGATGACGGCTCAATTAAAGCTGGCAGTCGACCGGTTGTATCCTTTTTTAAAACCGGATTACTCCAGCCATCTGGCTCCGGGCAAAAAAGTCTTGCTTGCCGTAACACAAGGCCGGCCTGATACTTCGATGTTCCACCACTATTTCGAGCATGCCGGTAAGAATTTGGCCTTTTTGGGTTTTGGCGAGGTGAATATTTTGATTGCCGGCGGAACACACAAACCCGAAGATTTGCTTAGTCAGGACGCTATATTGGAGGATGCCAGGAGATGGGGGCACTGGCTTGCCGAGTAAGCCGCTCTGCGCAGGAAAAAGTTGGGTATGAAAAAGCGGCCGCTCTTCTTTTGAAAGAGTGGCCGCTGCATATTTTAACTCGAGGCCTGCTGACTGGCAAGCGGCTTACGGAATAACAGCCATTGCTGGGCAATCTGGAAAAGATTGCTTACCACCCAGTATAACCCTAACCCTGCCGGGAAGCGCATCGCCATGTAGCCGATAAATAAAGGCATGATCAGGATGAGTTTGTTTTGGTTGGAGCCGGCTATGGTTTGTTGCGAGGAAATATAAGTTGTGATTGCTGCCAAAATAGGAAGAATGTAAAACGGGTCGGTATTTGCCAAATTCTTGATCCAGAGGAAATGGGGTTGACTGACGTAGTTGAAATTTTTAATCGTGTAAAAAATGCCGGACAAAAAAGGCATCTGGATGAGTAATGGAAAACAGCCTCCGAAAGGTTTTACCCCTGATTCCCGATAGAGCATGGCAACTTTATATTGCTGCTTGGATTTATTCTCTTTGTATTTTTCCCGGATTTCTTGAATCTGAGGATTAAGGTCACGCAAGCGCTGCATGGATTTAACCTGTTTTAGTGTAAACGGAAAGAGTAGCATCTTAATGGAGATGGTCAAGAAAATGATGGCTACACCGTAGTTTGGAAATCCTAACTTACTGGTAAGATGATAAAAAAAGGTGAGCATGGTCTGTATGAAGCTGCTTAAATGTCCCAATGGAGGATACCTTCCTTATTTAAATTTTATTATGAGATTTAGAGTTCATCAAAATACAATAGAATGATTCATTCAACAAGAAGCGGATAAATCCTTTAAAGGCTTTGATAGAATAAAATTGCCAATCAATCAGGATAATCTATTTTCCCTTCTGTGGTACGATAGTTGTTTTAGGCTGCCATGGGCAGATTGTTGCCGGTGGTTTTTTTGTTCTGACCGGAAGCATTCGTTCTTACTTTGGTTTGGCAAGTCTTCTTATAATTTTACCCCGAATTCTTGCCAAAACCCTTGCAGGCCGGCCCCAGTAACTCTTACAGCCCGGCCATCGGCTAAGCTTTCAAGCCAATTTATTTCAAATAAGTGTTTTGTCAAAGCCGCACCGAGGCTTCCGGCTAAGTGGTAGCGCCGTTCACTCCAGTCTAAGCAGGGGAATGCAAAACGGCGGCGGCTGGCAGCAGGTATTTCCATGTTGACTCCGAATGCTCGGAGCTTCGCTTTGCCTTCCTCACTTAATAGATAATCATTACCAGTTTTTATCAGAATATTCATTTCCAGCAGCCTGTCTGTTAAGGCTACGCCCACCTTGCCAGCCAAATGATCATAGCAGGTGCGGGCATATTGTAAAGCATGGAGACGGTTGGACTCGTGAAGGGATTGAACGGGTTTGGGCGGAGAAATGGCTTGAAGGGCTTCCAAAGCCTGGGCGACCTCATTGTTTGCAAGCCGGAAATATTTATGCCGGCCGGATGCTTGCTGAATAATTAAACCACCGGAGACCAGTTTGGCAAGGTGGGTGCTGGCTGTCTGGGGAGAGATTTTTGCAGCGCGTGCTAATTCTCCTGCCGGTAACATTTTGCCACCTAATAAGGTTCCAAGTATGGCCGCACGTGACGGATCTCCGATAAGAGCGGCAATTTCAATCAGATCTGGATTCAACTGCATGCAGAGTCTCCTTTCAAAAACATTCATACTTCGATCATAACCGAATTATCGACGTGCTACAATAGCGCTAGGTTGAAAAAATTGAGGTGGAAGCATGAATTTATTGGATGACATAGTTGGCCAGCATGGTTATATTGAACAGCAGCAAGAAGGTTTTTATGCAGTCAGGGTACGGACTATTGCCGGGAATCTGACCAGTGAGCAAATGCGTACAGTCGTGAATTTGGCCGACCGGTATGGCAATGGCCAACTGCATATTACAACCCGGCAGTCGCTGGAGATTCACTGGGTGCAAAAAAAACATTTGCCAGCCATTTTTCAGGAAATCAGAGAGGCCGGCTTATTAACGGCAGTTCGCGGAGCACGCGTCATGACGGTCATTGCCTGTCCGGGTAAACGTCTTTGTAAGCGTGGCATTGTCGATACTGTCCGCTTGGCGGACGAGATGAATGCTTTGCTGGTAGGGCAGGAAACTGCCGCCAAGACTAAAATTGCAATCAGTGGTTGCCCAAACTCATGTGCGAAACCGCAAATCAATGACATTGGTCTGCACGGTGTTGTTCTTCCGGTTGTGGCAACCGGCTGTAGGGCTTGTCAGATTTGCAGGCAAAGCTGCCCAAGGAAAGCTATCACGATTTGTCATGATCAAGTGCAGATTGACGCATCTTTATGCAGCGGATGCCGCAACTGTATACACAACTGCCCCCAACAGGCTTTCAAAGGAGAAGTTCAAGGCTATGTCCTTTATCTAGGTGGAAAAATTGGTCGCCAACCGTTACTGGGTCAGCGGGTCTTTGAGGTACTTGATGAGCAGCAAGCCATGTCCTATATTCAGGCCATTCTCAAGGCTTACCGGCAAACCGGGCTGAAAGGGGAGCGAATAGGTGCCGTGATTGAGCGCATCGGTTTGGAGAATTTCCAGCGGGAAATCTTAAACCATCTTTCTGGTATATAATCGTTGCCGAACTGGGTGCCGGACACTAGAATAGCACCGAACAGGCCGAGTTCACAGCCTTTAATAGGAATATAAAAATCCTGCTAACTGATTTTAGGTAAGCAGGATTTTTACTTTTTTAGCAGAAAATGGATGATAATCCTTTGGTGATCGGTAAAAAATCTTTGGCAGCAAATACAAAAAGCTTTCAACTATGATATTTTGTGAGCGGAGTATGTGGTGTATATGAAGATGAAGGACAAAACAATAACCGGTGGTATGATTGTTGCGGCAGGCAGGAGAGTAGAAAGGCGGGAAACCAATCCATTATTGAAGATTGGTTCTATTACGGTGGTCAAAAGGATTGTTTTAACCTTTCAACAGGTTGGAATTTCGCCCATTGTGGTGATTACCGGACATAAAGCAGAAGAAATCGAACATGATTTAGCGGATTATGGAGTTATCTTTTTGCGGAATGAACAGCATGAAAATTCGCAAATGTTTGACTCGGCCAAGCTTGGTTTGGGATTTTTACATAATAAATGTGATCAGGTTATCTTTAATCCTGTCAATATTCCCATGTTTACCCCGGATACGATTCAACGCTTAATAGAATGCGGCAAGAAAGTGGTGATTCCTTCTTACCAGGGGAAATCCGGGCATCCCCTATTACTGGCTGCCGAATTGATTCCACGGATTTTGCAGTATAATGGAAATCACGGCATGCGTGGTGCCATTCAGGAACTTGGTGTGTCCAGACATTGGCTGGAGATTGATGATGAAGGGATTTTGCATGATATGGATGATATTGACCGGTTGGATTTACTGTTAAAAAAACATAACCAACAAATCTTGCATCCCTTTGTCCGTATCAGTATAGAAAAAGAAGCCCTGTTTTTCAATTCCAAGACAAAACTGCTGTTATTATTGATTCAGCATACCCGTTCGGTACGGAGTGCATGCCGGCATATTGCCTTGTCTTACAGTAAAGCTTGGAAAATGCTGAACCAGTTGGAACAGGAATTAGGTTATGCTGTTGTGGAACGAAAACATGGGGGCAGCAATGGTGGAAAAACCTATCTGACACAAGAAGGGCTTTGTTTTTTGGAGAGATTTCAGCAATTTGAGGAAAACGTCCGGCGATATGCCAAACAGGAATTTAATAAGGTTTTTTAATAGGCTAATGGAAGCAAGTTCTTCTGACAAAGAATTTGCGGCGTTAAAGCCTCCATTCTATAATAATTCTAACAATGCATGCTGGAAAATTATGATAGAATGGAGGCTTTTTATGTTTACCTTGAATGTGAATGGTAAAGAGGTTGTTTGTCAGAAGGATAAACCCTTGTTGAGCTTCTTGCGCGATGATCTAAGAGTGACTTCGGCCAAAGATGGTTGTAGTGAAGGCGCCTGTGGAACCTGTACCGTTTTAATCGATGGGAAGGCAATAAAAGCCTGTGTTCAAAAAGTATCTCGGTTTGTGGGAAAGAAGATTTTAACCGTTGAGGGTTTGAGCCTGCGGGAAAAAGAAGTCTATGAGCACTGTTTTGGCGAGGCCGGAGCGGTACAGTGCGGCTTCTGCATTCCGGGCATGGTGCTTTGTGCTAAGGCTTTACTGGATGATAACCCCAATCCGACCCGGGCTGATGTAAAAAAAGCCATTCATGGAAATCTCTGCCGCTGTACCGGTTATAAAAAAATTGAAGAAGCTATTTTGCTGGCTGCCGATTATTTCCGTGATCAGCGGCCTATTCCGGTTGCGTCCGGAGCATTAAAGCTGGCTCAGCGTTTTAAACGGGTAGATGCGGCCGAAAAAGTCAATGGAACGGGCACTTTTGTCGATGACATAGAATTACCGGGAATGATTTATGCCAAAGCGGTCCGTTCGAAATATCCAAGGGCGATCGTGAATAAAATCGATATCAGTAAAGCCTTGGTTCATCCTGATTGTGTCAGGATTTTGCTGGCCAAAGATGTTCCTCACAATGTTGTCGGGCATGTCAAACTGGACTGGGATGTAATGATTGCCGAGGGGGGAACGACCCGCTACGTAGGAGATGCCCTGGCCTTGGTTGCTTCCGCGCGTAAAGAGACTTTGGAGGAAGTCTGTCAATTGGTGGATGTCAACTATACCGAACTGGAACCGGTCACCTGTCCGACCGATGCGTTAAAAGCCGATGCACCGCTGATTCATGCTGATGGAAATGTGATGAGCCGTGCCAGCCTGCAACGTGGCAATGCCGATGAGGCGATTAAAAACGCTAAATATGTTGTTACGAGAAAGTATAAGACCCCCTTTCAGGAACACGGTTTTATGGAACCTGAATGTGCCATTGCCATGCCGGAAGGTGAGGACGGGATTTTCCTTTATTCCGGAGCGCAGTCTGTTTATGATGAGCAGCATGAAATCGCGCTGATGCTCCAGATTCCGTTAGAGAAGGTTCATTGCCAGACACAGCTTGTTGGCGGCGGATTTGGCGGGAAGGAAGATATGAGTGTGCAGCATCATGCCGCCCTAATGGCCTGGTATACGAAAAAACCGGTTAAAGTGAAGTTTTCCCGGCAGGAAAGCTTGGATTATCATGTGAAGCGTCATGCCATGGAAATGGAATTTACGACGGCCTGCGATGAAAATGGATATTTGACCGGCATGAAAGCGGTGATTATTGCCGATACCGGAGCCTATGCTTCTTTGGGAGGGCCGGTATTGCACCGGGCCTGTACTCATGCCGCCGGTCCGTATAATTATCAAAATATTGATATCTTCGGAATGTCCGTGTATACCAATAACGTAGTAGGCGGGGCCTTTCGCGGCTTCGGCGTCACGCAAAGCTGCTTTGCCACCGAGAATAATATTAATTTACTGGCTGAAATGGTGGGGATTTCACCATGGGAAATGCGTTATCGCAATGCCATCCGGCCTGGGCAGGTTTTACCCAATGGTCAGATTGCGGATGAAAGTGTTGCCATGGCCGAATGCCTGGAAGCTGTCAAGGAAGCGTATGAATCCAGCCCTTATGCCGGTATTGCCATCGGATTTAAAAATAGCGGTACAGGAGTTGGCAAGAAAGATATCGGCCGTTGTATCTTATCGGTTGACGCAGGAAAAGTCCATATTCGGACTTCGGCAGCCTGTATGGGGCAGGGCATTGCGACTATGTGTCTAACGGTTTTGTGTCAAACGACCGGATTAGATCCGTCCATGGTTATCCACGAGAAAGCCGATACCATCCGTACGCCAAACTCAGGCACCAGTACGGCTTCCCGGCAGACCGTTGTAACGGGCGAAGCTGTCCGGCGGGTGGCGGAAAAGTTGAAAGCAGAGCTGGAGAAAGGGTTAACGCTGGCGGATTTGGACGGCCGGGAATTTTATGGCGAATATTCGGCGAAAACCGATCCGATGGGTGCGATCAAAGATAATCCGATCAGTCATGTTAGTTATAGCTATGGTGCGCAGGTCGTTATTCTGAATGAAGCGGGAAAAGTGGAAAAAGTGGTTGCAGCCTATGATGTAGGTACGCCGGTGAATATCCAGTCGGTCGAAGGGCAGATTGAAGGCGGTATCATCATGGGGCTGGGCTATGCCATGACAGAAGAATTTAAAGTGGAAGGAGGCTACCCTAAAACCAGGCTAGGGACGTTAGGGCTGATGCGGGCAAAGGAAGCACCGGAAATTGACGTTATTCTGGTACAGGGAAGGGGAAAAATTCCGGAAAACTATGGTGCCAAAGGCTGTGGAGAATTGTGCTTGATTCCAACTGCACCGGCCTGCTCGCACGCCTATTACCGGTTGGACGGGAAACTCCGGACTCAATTGCCGCTTCGGGAGACTTATTATAAAAAATCAGCTAGCAAATAAAGAGCGTATGGGTGGTGAAAGGCGGGTGTAGAATGAACCTCAAAGGTATTATTCTGGCAGCCGGTTTATCGAGCCGTATGGAGGCATTTAAGCCACTGCTTACGTTAAAAAACAAAACAATGATTGAACATAGCGTAGAAAGTATGCTGGTTGCCGGGGTCCAAGAAGTCATCGTTGTCCTGGGGCATCGTGCAGCTGCGGTGGAGGCCGTGCTTAGAAAGCATGATCAGGCATTCCGGCTTGTTCTCGTTCAGAACAGGAACTATGCAAAAACCGATATGTTTGCTTCTGTCAAAATCGGCTTAGCGTCTCTAACCGCCTGTGATGCTTTTTATCTGCTTCCCGGAGATATGCCGGCTGTTCATTCCGGGACCTATCTGGCTTTGCAAAAGGCGCTGGCCGGGAAAAAAGCATTAGTGGCTTTTCCTGTCATGGATGGACGAAGGAAACATCCGACGCTTGTTGCCTGGGAGTGTGCTCAGTCCATACTCCGTTCTGAGAGTACGGGCGGGCTGAGAGAAGTTTGGCAACAGTTTGAGCCCAGGATTATTCATGTTCCGGTGATGGATCGGGGATGCCTGTTGGATGCTGATACAAAAGGGGATTATCGAACACTGTTGGAGTATGTGGGAAGCTCGGTATTTGCTTGATGTTGATGGATTATCTGTTCTCTGGCACTGACGGATATCAGCGCAGATCGTTTGATAGAGG
This sequence comes from uncultured Selenomonadales bacterium, assembly GCA_946407015.1. Taxonomy (GTDB): domain Bacteria; phylum Bacillota; class Negativicutes; order DSM-1736; family Dendrosporobacteraceae; genus CAMJML01. The sequence goes on from CAMJML010000007.1 coordinate 94,778, forward strand.
AGGAGCGGGATGGAAAAGATTAGCCAATCTACAAAGAAAAAAGATCATGAGGAGAAAATAAGTGGTCGTGCGCTCTATGTGGATGACCATGTTATGGAGGATATGCTTCATGGCCGGCTGCTGCGCTCCGTTAAGGCAAAGGCGCGGCTGGTCGATATCATTCTTCCGGATTTGCCGAGTGGCTATTTTGTGGTGGATAAAAACGACGTGACTGGCGTTAATCGCGTTCATATTGTACTGGATGATACACCCGTTTATGCGGAAGATACGGTTGAGTACGTGGGCGAGCCGATCCTTATGGTGGTTGGACCCGAAATGAAAGAGGTTGAGCGGATTCTCAATGCCATTGTGGTCGTTTATGAAGAACAAGAGCCGATACTGGATATGCGTGCTGCCGAAACTGTTTTTTTTCATTATAATTATGCTAAAGGGGATATCGAAACCGCATTTAAAGAAGCTGATCGTGTGTTTGTCGAAACTTTTCAAACCGGCTATCAGGAACAGGCTTATCTTGAAACTCAGGGCATCATTGCTTATCCTCATAACGGGCGGATGACCGTCCGAGGCTCGATGCAATGTCCCTATTATGTTCATGGCGCTATTGCCAAAGCGTTAGGATGCAAGAACCAAGATGTACAGGTCGTTCAAGATGTCACCGGAGGAGGCTTTGGCGGCAAGGAGGCATTTCCTTCCATCCTGGCCTGCCAGGTTGCAGTCGCTGCGCAAAAAGCCAACAAACCGGTTAAGGTTATTTTTGAACGACGCGAGGATATGGAATTTACCTCAAAACGTCATCCTTCTATTTCGACTTATAAAGTGGCCGTCAAAAGCGGTGAAATTACGGCGATGGATATTGAGGTTCTTTTTAATAGCGGAGCCTATACGACCCTTTCGCCTGTTGTGCTGCAACGCGGCCTGATTTGTGCCAGCGGGGTTTACCGGATTGAAAACCTCCGGGTTACCGGGCGGGCAGTCAAAACTAATACCGTACCCACCGGTGCTTACCGCGGCTTTGGTGCGCCGCAAACTTTCTTTGCCGTTGAAATGATGATGGATCATATAGCCACAGCATTAGGGGTAGACTCCCTGGAGCTAAAGGAACGGTGTATGGTCAAACAGGGAGATGCCACCTCAACAAGCGGTAAATATCATTTTCATGTGCCGCTGCCGGAAATGGTGGCACGTATTGATCAGCTTGCCGATTACCGGGCAAAGCGCAAAAACTATCAGCATCAAACCGGGCGGTACCGTAAAGGCATTGGGCTGTCCATATTCTTCCATGGCTGTGGGTTTACCGGCAGCGGCGAACGGGATATCATTAAGGCGGTCGCCAAGCTTCGCAAAAATGCCGACGATACGGTCGAAGTCCTGGCAAGCAATACCGATATCGGTCAAGGGCTGAAAACTACTTTTTGCAAGATTGTTGCCGATACGTTAGGCATTCCTTATGAGCAGGTGTTGATTGAAAATCCGGATACCGACCGGGTGCCTGATTCGGGGCCGACGGTAGCGAGCCGGTCGCTGATGACGGTGGGCGGGTTGTTGCAGCGGGCTGCCGTGAGGCTGAAGCAGGAATGGAAATCCGGTGAGGTGCAAGTGATCGAAGAGCGCTTTGTTGAACCCGATTTTGTCATTCCTTTTAATCTTAAAGAATTTCGGGGTGATGCGTATCCCACTTATTCCTGGTCGGTTAACGCCATTGAGGTAGAAGTGGATATTTTGACGGCTACGACTAAGATCCTAGGGGCCTGGGGGATTTTTGATGTCGGAGTTCCCATTGATTTAAATATTATCCAGGGACAAATGCAGGGAGGCTTGCTTCAGGGTATTGGCTATGCCTCTATGGAACAAATGGATTACAATGATCAAGGTATTATTCGCAATAACAGCTTCAGTGACTATATTATTCCTACGGCTGTTGATGTTCCGCATTTGGTGACTGAAATCCTGAATAATCCTTATACGCACGGTCCTTACGGCGCTAAGGGAGCCGGTGAGCTTCCGCTTGTCGGTGCAGCTCCTGCCTATGTTGAAGCGGTGGAAAACGCCCTTAGTGTTTCTATCCATAAGATTCCTTTTACCCCTGAAGATACCATGCGGGTTTTACAGGAGGCGAATCAATGATGATTGAATTTACACTCAATGGCCAAACGGTTGAGTCGGCTGCCAAGGCAAACACACGATTGCTGGATGTGTTACGCCATGAATTCCCGCTTACCGGAGTGAAATGCGGCTGTAAAGAAGGGGAATGTGGGGCTTGTTCGGTAATTTTGGATGGAAAACTGGTGAATTCATGTATGATTGCCCTGGGCTTTGTTGCAGGTGGCAATATCACGACCATCGAAGGCTATCGGGAGACAGAACGATTTGCAGTCCTTGATAAAGCCTATGCCGCAGTGAGTGCCGTTCAATGCGGGTTTTGTATTCCAGGGATGATATTGGCCTCGGAATGTATTCTTGCTAAAAATCCCAATCCTTCTGAAGGCGAAATCCGCGATGGTATTTCGGGCAATCTTTGCCGGTGTACCGGTTACAATGCTATTGTGGAAGCCATCCACATTGCGGCTAGGGAGGGAAAGGGATTATGGTAAACGGTTATCTGGCAGAAACTTTGCAGGAAGCCTTGGCGATCAGAGCCCGGGAAAATGTTGTTCCGTATAGCGGCGGCACCGATTTGATGATTGAACCGGATGAAGAGGCCACTTATTTGTTTATTCATAAGATTCCTGAACTGAAAACCATCAACGAAGATCCCGAGTATCTCCGTATCGGTGCGGCCTGTACCTTTACTGAGTTGCTTGAGGATGCCCGGGTTCCCGGTATTTTAAAAGACGCTGTTGCCCAGATCGCCGCACCAGCCATTCGCAATCTGGGAACAGTAGGCGGCAATATTTGCAATGGCTCGCCGAAAGCAGACAGCGCGCTCATCCTTTTTGCGACGGACGCGAAACTGCGGCTTGCCAGTACCCGGGGTGAGCGGACGATTCCTATCTCCGAATTCTATCTTGGCAGAAAGAAGACGGCCTTGCAGCCTGATGAACTTCTGATCGAGATTTTGATGAGCAATACCGGGCTAAGCAATTATTATTATAAAAAGGTCGGGGCAAGAAATGCATTGGCCATTTCCCGGGTTTCCTTTGCCGGCATTCTTCAAGTGGAAGGCGGAAAAATTATCAATTGCATGACCGCTTTCGGTGCGATCAGTGATGTGATCATCCGGCATAAAGAGATTGATGCCTTGCTGGTTGGTAAAACATTGGACGAAGCGAAGACGGTCAAAAAAGTTTACCTTGGAGCCTATGACCAGGCCATTGCTCCTATTAAAGGCCGGATTTCAGCCGAATATAGAAAAACGGTTTGTATGAACTTGCTACGGGATTTTTTAGAAACAAACGGAATTTAACGTAAATGCTACTTAGCAAAATAACCAGCCTATTGGCTGGTTATTTTCATTCTTCAATTGGTGTATTCGGTCCTTGCAAGTGGTATTGGTAAAAACTCAGATCAAGCCACTTGCCAAATTTATAGCCGGCTTTGCGTATGACACCGGCTTCGCTGAAGCCCAGCTTTTCATGCATGAGTTTACTGCCTTCATTGCTGAAATCAATTCCGGCGACTAACGTGGCATAGCCTTTCGTATTCGCATCCTGGATCAGTTCTTTTAGTAAGCGGCTGCCAACCTGTTTGCCGCGGTGGCCGTGATGAACATAGACCGAATGTTCGATGGTATATTTATAAGCAGGCCAAGCTCTAAACGGTCCATAGGTCGCAAAGCCAATGACTTGATTATTTTCTTCAAATACCCAGACTGGATATCCATCGCACAGCTTTTTTTCGTACCATGCCGTTCTGGTTTTAAGGGTGTGCGGTTTATAATCGTAGACGGCCGTTGTATTCATGATAGCATCGTTGTAAATTTCCAGTATGGCTTCTAAATCCTCATATTTTGCATGACGAATCATGGAAATACCTCCTAGAGAAAAAGATCAATAAGAATAATTAAATAACTTCGACGGAAAGTGTGGCGCCTCCTGCACAGAGCAAGCAGAAGGCGCCAAGTTTATTAGTTCGTATAGAAAAGAAGGTAGCAATAAAGACTAAAAGCAAGAATGATTGTTATCCAGATTACCTGTCATACTAAGCATAGCAGGAGGAATTTACCATGAGCCGGATACCTTATCGCAAAATATTAATTCCTATTGATGGTTCTGCTCATTCCATCAAAGCCGTTTCTCATGGCCGGATTTTAGCAGAGTGCTATCATTCCGAGGTGGGGCTTTTGTATATATTAGGCATGTTTCAGGAATTGCAGCCTTATACCCAAATGAGTGTCAGTTATATTTCCGAGAAATTTTACAATGAGGCTCAAGCCTATGGACAGAAAGTTTTAGAGGATGCCGCAAAGTTATTGCCGTCCATTACGGTTGCAACCTTTATGGAAGTTGGTTCTCCGGCTGAAACAATTACTGATTTTTCAAAAACAAATGACTATGACCTGATTGTCATTGGCAGCAGGGGATTAGGGCTTCTTACAGGAGTTGTTATGGGCAGCGTCAGTACTTATGTAGTCCATCATGCTTCATGCCCGGTTATGGTTGTAAAATAACAGAATGCTTATTTCAAATCTCTTTTAACCCAGAAGCTGGCCAGCAGGCTGCCGCTAAAGTTGTGCCATACACTAAAGATAGCTCCGGGAATGGCAGCCAGCGGGTCTAAATGTGCAAGCGCGAGAGCGACAGCCAGGCCGGAGTTTTCCATTCCGATTTCGTAGGCAATGGCTCTGGCTTTCGATTCGTTCATTTTCAGCAGCCTTGCTGAAGAATAACCAATACCAAGCCCGAGCAAATTATGCAGTGCAACGGCCAGCAAAGCGATTAGGGCAACAGAAGATAATTTTGCAGCATTCAGCGCAACGACGACGCCTACCGTGATCACAATGGCAATAACCGAAAAGGCCGGGACCATGGGTTGGCAGGCAGTTACCTGCTTGGGGAGAAGCATCCGTAAAGTCATTCCAATTAAAACAGGCAGTAATACGATTTTAACAATATCCATGAGGAGCAGCATCGGATCGATGGGAACGACTGTTCCGGCAAATAGCAAGAACAGGAACGGAGTAAGAACTGGAGCCAAAATGGTATTCAGACTGGAAACAGATACCGAGAGTGCGGTATCACCTTTCGCAATGAAGGTCATTACATTAGATGCCGTGCCGCTGGGGCAGCAGCCAACCAAAATAAGTCCGGCTGCCAGTGCTGGGTTTAAATTAAAAGTTTTTGCGATAATCCAGGCAACCAACGGCATGATGATATAGCGTAAAGCAATGCCTGCGGCAACATCTTTAGGGCGGGACAGCACAACTTTGAAATCTTCAGTTGTCATGGTTAACCCCATCCCCAACATAATGAACCCTAATAAATAAGGAATGTACTTTCCGAAGGGGATTAACTGTGCGGGGTAGAGAAAGGCAAGAAAGGCACCAAGAATTACGAATAAGGAGATGGATCTGGTAATGAATTGCGACAGTTGAACCATGTAAGTCATTTTTTTCTTCCTTCCAATGATAAAATAAAAAACCTCTATATCCGCATGCGGACATAGAGGTGCCTTGTACAAAATGATGTAACAGTGCTCCGTCTCAGTCCTTGCGGATCTAAGCAGATAAAATTTAGTGCGGGCTTATTGGACGGCGGTATGACTTTTTGCAAATATCATCCGCTACGAAAACCTATTCTATCATAATATAAAAAATGCTGGTTGCCAACTCATTCGACAATATTATTGTCTATGAATAAGAGCAAATCTGGAATGATCGTCATAATAAGATAAATAAATGCCACAAAGTCAGCTGACTTTGTGGCATTTATTCATGCTGCGTTCGTGTTTATATGAATTTTTGACAAAAAATAGGTGGTTTAGTGCAGGAAGTAGAAATATTTTTCCTGCCGGTCAGGCAAAAATAGTATACAAATGTATTCTAATACAAGACATTTGCGGGCGTGAAGTCTAAAGGTATTTGTTATGGGCTGGAAAATCAAATGTGTGGAATGATAATCCACAAGCAAGGTATCCTGGTCAAAAAAATACTAACTCATTTCACGTTGAAACAAATGCACAAAAGCTCATGTACAACACAAAAATACTTTTGTATAAAAAGTTTAATAAATAAAATGAAAAACGAAGAAATATTTTGAATTTAAAAGGAATATTATTTTAATGACTAAAAAAGAAATTTTTGTTATGCTTATGGAAACAGGTGTTAATTTTAAATGGCAGAAAGTGAGGGAGATGATGGTCCCACAGACGCTGGCCTTATCCTTGGATATGGGAGGGAGCAAGATTGAGTGCGGTGTAAAGAGTGCGGCCAAACCAAATTGACAAAACTATTAGATGAGGAGTATACATATGAAACAAGTTGATTTTATGAGCCATGAACTCAATGTGCCCGAGCTTACACTCCGGGGCATGTTGCTTGGAATGCTGATTACCGTTATCTTTACAGCATCCAATGTGTATTTAGGATTAAAAGTTGGACTTACCTTTTCGTCATCAATTCCTGCAGCGGTTATTTCTATGGCAATCTTGAAAATGTATAAAGATTCCAATGTTTTAGAGAATAATATGGTTCAGACTCAGGCATCAGCAGCAGGGACTTTATCAGCAGTCATTTTTATTATTCCCGGCTTACTGATGATGGGATATTGGCAGGGATTTTCTTTTTGGCAGACCTTGCTGATCTGTGCCTGTGGTGGCAGCCTTGGCGTATTATTCACGATTCCATTGCGGCGAGCTATGATTGTGAATAGCGATTTGCCTTATCCGGAAGGATTGGCGGCAGCCGAAATTTTAAAGGTAGGCAGTAATGCTGCCGGGGCAAAAGAGAATGGTATTAAAGATATTATGGCCGGGGGACTGGTTTCCGCGATTGTTAGTTTGTGTGCGGATGGTTTTCACCTTATCTCATCCGGTGTACATTATTGGTTTACGTTCGGCAAAATGACTTCACAGTTGCCGCTTGGTTTTTCTTCTGCTTTATTAGGAGCCGGATATTTGATTGGCATTGCCAGCGGTATTGCCATATTAGTCGGCATGATTTTATCATGGGGTGTCTTCGTGCCCTACCTGACCTCTGTACTTCCATCTGCAGCGGGGCAAAGTGCCAGTGCCTTTGCATCTGCCGTATGGGCGCAAAAAGTGCGTCTTATTGGTGCCGGGACAATTGGTATTGCTGCAATATGGACCCTGATTACCTTAGTTAAGCCAATCATTGATGGCATGCGTATTTCCATTCAAGCAATGAAGCGTTCTGAGTCAGAAAAAAGCTTGCACCGTATGGATACCGATTTATCGCCGAAAACAACGGCAAGCGTTTTTGCTATCATCGTTATCGGTTTATTAGGCACCTTTTATTCCTTTATTGCGGACGCCCAACTGGCTGCAGGGACGACCTGGCTTTTTGTTATTGCCGGTGTTGCTGTTGCGATCTTTATGGGTTTCTTTGTGGCTGCTGCATGCGGTTACATGGCTGGGCTTATTGGTACGTCGGCGAGTCCCATTTCAGGGATCGGCATCTTGGGGATTATTATTTCTTCGCTCGTGGTACTCGGAATTGGCTCAACCGTCAGTCTGTTTGACACAGAGGTGGGCAGTAAGTTTGCCATTGCACTGGCTATTTTCATGACCAGCGTTATTGTCAGTATTGCTGCGATTTCCAATGATAACCTGCAGGATCTGAAAACCGGTTATCTGGTTGGCGCTACTCCTTGGAAGCAGCAGGTTGCATTATTGCTGGGGTGTATCATAGGAGCTTTTGCCATTGCGCCTGTATTAAATTTATTATATGAAGCCTATGGGTTTGTCGGAGCTATGCCGCGTGTTGGTATGGATGAGGGCCAAGCCTTGTCCGCCCCGCAAGCAACATTGATGACGACAATAGCCAAAGGGATATTCAGTCATAATTTAGATTGGAATTATATTCTGTTTGGCGTAGGTGTCGGTATTGTCATTATTTTTGTAGACTTACTACTCAAAAAGAATACGGCGAAATATTGCCTGCCACCGCTTGCAGTGGGTATGGGAATTTACTTGCCGCCTACTTTGGAAATGCCGCTGGTCATTGGCGCTGTTATGAGTTATTTTGTGTGCCGTTATCTGCATAAACGTGCGGTGCAACGGAGTCCGCAAAACACGGAAGCCGATGTGGAAAGGTGCAACCGTCATGGAGTGCTGTTTGCATCAGGCCTTATTGTTGGCGAAAGCCTAATGGGGGTTATCATCGCCATTATTATCGTATTTTCCGTATCTGCCGGTGGCAGTGATTCACCGCTGGCTCTTGTTGGCAAAGAATTTGGCCCTACTGCGGATTGGCTTGGTCTTTGCGTATTTATTGCGATGATTGCAATGTTTATTTATCGCATTGTTCATGTAAAGTCTGAAACCAATTCCTAAAGTAATCTATAGATTATCATAAGCAAACGATAAGAGTTCCAGTGATTAGCCTGCTGTCGGCAGGTGGTCGCTGGAACTTATTTTTGCTTTCGTGATGGTTTTTCAGGATTTTGATTGCTAAGCTGATTAGCGCTAATAATAGTTGCGAATGCTTTTCATTGGCAGTATACAATGGTAAGATAAAAGAATATATCAGTAAATAGAAACTAGTTCGTAAAAATAGATAGACATGAAAGAAAACCATGAGGAAGGACTAATGCCGAATGAAGATTATTGATGCCCATATTCACTTTTGCCAGGATATCTATTTTGACCAGATCGCAGAGGCGGCGGGTCATGAAAATACCAGCACGCATTTAAGGGAGCAATATCATCAGTATAATATTGTTCACGGGGTGGTCATGGGTAACCGGAGCCTGCAGCTAAGCCAACATGATTATCCAGACTATCTGAGCTATTGTGTCGGATTGGACAGTACTTGTTTTAATGCCACTGAGGTGGCTCAACAAGCTTATTGGGTCGAACAACATTTGCAGAAAGAAAACTGTGTAGGCATTAAGCTGTATCCAGGCTATAATCACTTTTATGTTTATGACCCGGTGCTTGATCCGTTTTATCAATTGGCCCTGCAATATAAGAAACCGGTAGCCATTCATACCGGATTGACGGCCACCAGTCATGCTTTGTTGAAATACAGTCATCCGCTGACCTTGGATGAAGCCGCAGTACGCTACCCGCAGGTTCAATTTGTCATGTGCCATATAGGGAATCCTTGGGTGGTAGATGCTGTTGCGGTTATGGAGAAAAATGAAAATGTAGCGGCAGACCTTTCCGGAATATTGGAAGGCCGGATCGCCAGCATGCCTGATTTCTTTACCAAAAAGCATAGCTATATGGGTTTCTTGACAGGCTGGCTCGAATATCTGGATCACTATGAACGCTTATTGTACGGGACAGATTGGCCATTGGCGAATATCGCTAATTATATTGATTTTGTCCGGCATATTATTCCGGAGAAGCATCATGAAAAGGTATTCTTTGACAATGCAAACAGGATTTATGGTCTTGGTCTGTAGCAAGCCATGGATAATAAATACTTAAACAAAACAACCTTAGTCAACATGTGGACTAAGGTTGTTTTGGCTATAAAGTGTTGTGGCAAGAACGCCGCTGTAGATAGTGAATGCCACACCAGATTTCGTATTTTAATGGGATGCAGTGGGAACCTCCTTCTTGGGAGGTCGGTTATCCGGCATAAACAGGGCTGCGATTCCCAGCACAACCAACAAAATGGCTACAAAGTGGTAAGCATCCCGGAAAGCCAGTATGCTTGCCTGATGCAGCAGTTCCTGATAAATTTTTCCAAAAGCCGCCGTAGGAGCTAGTGAGGCTGGTACTCCTAAATTCGTTATTACCTGCGTATAGTGTTCCAGTGCATAACGGTAGCCGGCATCCGCTGTTGTCAAATGTTGCACCAGATAGGATTGCTCAATTTGCTGACTGTGAATCAGCTTATTGGTTACCAGTGCAATGCCAATACTGCCACCAAGGTTTCGTGTGAGAGAAATAATTGCCGAAGCATTGCTGCTGTGCTGCGGCGGAATTTTCGAAAATGCCAACGTACTAGCAGGAACAAATAAAAAGGGCAATCCGAGAGTTTGTAAAATACGTACCAAAACGAATGTTGTATAGTCGGTCTGAGGCGTGATCAGGCCGGTAGCCCACATGCCAAGGGCATTCATCAGCATGCCAAAGGAAATTAAATACTTCGCTGGGACTCGATTAACAAGTCTGCCGACGACCGGCATCATAAAGAGAACTACGATCCCGGCCGGCGAGAGGAGAAGGCCGGACAAGGTGGCATCATAGCCAAAGTTGGTCTGAACCATCATGGGCAGCAGCGTGGTGCTGCCATACAAAGCGAACCCAACAAAAAACATCATAATGCAAGGCATGCTGAAGCTGGGGATTTTAAAGAGTTTTAATTCGACAACAGGATGCTTTTGCTGCAGCAGCCAATAGATGGCCAATATCAGACTGATGACCGATATAACGGCAAATAATATGATAAAGGAACTGTCAAACCAATCCTCTTGCTGCCCTTTGTCTAAAACAATCTGCAGCGTTCCAAGCCCGAGGGCGATTAGACCAAGGCCAATATAATCGATGGAGCCGACATCTTTTTTTTGTGCACTTGGCGGGTCTTGCACCAGTGTTTTTACCAGAAAAGCGGCTAAGAGGCCAACAGGTACGTTCATAAAAAATATCCAGCGCCAGTTATAATTATCGGTAATATAGCCGCCCAGCGTTGGCCCTAGAATGGGGGCCAATACGGTTGTGATACCGGTGATAGCAAAGGCCATTCCCAACTTTTCAGGAGGAAAACTGTCTTTAATAATCGCCTGTTGAGCCGGCTGCAGGCCGCCCCCGGCCAAGCCTTGTAGTAATCTGAAGATAATGAGCATCGGCAGGGAGGTCGAAACTCCGCACATGAACGAAGTAAAAGTAAAGCCAATAATGCAAAAGATGAAGAAGTTCTTTCGTCCCATAAGCCCGGATAACCAGCCAGACAAGGGTAAAACAATGCCATTGGACACCAGATAGGAGGTCAGAACCCAAGTGCTTTCCTCGGAACTGGCTCCAAGAGAGCCGGCAATATGGGAAAGGGCAACATTGGCAATTGTTGTGTCAAGCACTTCCATGAAAGCTGCCAGGCTCACGGCAATTGATACCAATATTGGGCTTACTGGTTTTGGCGATGCGATCATAGTGCTGTTCCTGTGCTGGTATATACCGTGGGGATAACCGACATTCCGGGTCCTAATGGAAGTGCCGCATCCGGAGGGGCGTCAAAGACGATTTTTACCGGAACACGTTGTACGGTTTTAACAAAATTGCCGGTAGCGTTTTCTGCTGGAAAAAGAGAAAAATGAGAGCCGGTTCCTGCTTGAAAACTATCGACTTTACCGCTAAGTTTTACGCTGGGGAAGGCATCAATGCGAATCGATACAGGTTGGCCGGTGCGCATATGATCCAGCTGGGTTTCCTTAAAATTAGCCACAACCCATAGCTCTGTTCCAACGAGTGTCGCAAGCTGCTGACCTGTCTGGACATAGTTGCCGATTTCCACGCTGCGTTTCGTAATCCGGCCATCTATCGCAGCAATGACTTTGGTATTGGCCAGATCGGTTTCAGCTTGTGCTAAATCGGCTTCAGCCTGCCTTACCTGAGCCAAAAGCTGATCGCCGGTGTCTTTGGCTGCTGCAATGATGCTCGGGGCTGTCTGGGCTGAGCGGAGATCGGCCAGCAGTTTATCCAAAGCGGAACGGTCTGCTTTTTCAGTAGCAATAGCCTGATCCAACTGTTGCCGGGAGCAGGCCCCGTCATTGAACAAGCTTTCCATCCGCTGTCTGTCAGCCAGTGATTTTTCCCAGGTAGCCTGAGCCGATGCTACTTGAGCCGCCGATGCATCGATATTGGATGATGCGGAAACCGTAGTTGTTGCCAGGTTATTGTGAGAAGCGTTGGCGGCCGCTTTAGCTGCCAATAAGGCAGCTTTGGCCCGGTCGCGGCGAATGATGTAATCTGTTGGATCGATCTCCAGAAGGATATCCCCGGCTTTAACCAGTTGATTGTCTTGTATATACAGGGCTTTTACATAACCTTGCACTTTCGGACTGATGGTGACTGTACGTCCTTCAATCGTCGCATTATCGGTTGATATTTCACCGCGATGATAAAAATAATAGCCTCCCACGCCAGCAATAATAAGCAATAGGGCAGTAATCAGTTTCATGAATTTTGCTGGAATTTTCATAAAGAATCTCCCTTTCATTAAGATTTATAAAAGAAAAATTTATAAAAGCAGCTAGGGCACCGCTCATAGAGAAAAATTATGTAGTTCCCTGTTTGGCCGTTGAGTTCATAACACCATACAAATAAACACGAAAGGCATGAGCGACATATTCGGATTCGTTATCAGCTTGCTCTGGCAGCGGAAAAATTTTATAAACAAGTGGTTTGGCAATGAAATAAAAGTTTAAAATACCAACAAGTGAAACCGCTGAATAGGTAACATTCAGGTCTTTCCTGAATGAGCCTTCGGCAATTCCTTCCCGTAACGTGGTATCAATAAACTGGTATACTTGCGAAAGATGGTTTTCAATAATCGGTCTGCCGTATTCAGTAGGATTGGTTACTTCACTGTATATAAAACGGGATAAAAACGGCCGTTGCGCGTGGATATACGCAATCTGATCCGCGTACAGAGTGAGCCGTGCAATGGGCGATTCTGAGATATGGTGTTGTACTTCTTTTAACGCCTGCAGTACCGGAGCAAGTTGGTCTTTCAAGATGGCTTCGTAAAGGCCTTCTTTGCCATTAAAATAGTAAGAAATAGCCGATATGTTGATTTTGGCGGCTATTGTCAACTCGCGAACAGATACAGCTGAAAATCCTTTTGTCGCAAATAGTTCTGTTGCAACCTCTAGCAATTTTGCTCTAGTCTTATTTTCCATAACACCATCCTCTTAAAAAAATAATTCAAACAATCGTTTGTTTAAATTGAGTGTAACATGCTTGTTATAATCTGTCAATTTTCTTCTGATTTCTACCTGAATGCTCAAATGCTGTATTAGCAGGGAGGGAGAAAACAATGCATTGAATACTTTCAGGAGGATTGGTTATTTTTATCTTGCTTAAATTCTCTTTGCTTCAGCAGTGGGGGGATGGTTTCCCGTGTGGCTGGGTGGTATTGCCGCAGGCAGTAACAATGTTAACGCAAATTTTACATCTTACTAATATAGACGCGGGTCTACTATGCTATATTCAAAGTAATACAAGTGCTGAAAGGACGGTTGATCTTGGTGAAAATTAGCGCCGGTCTTCTCATGTATAGATGGAACCATACTGATTTTGAATTGCTATTGTGTCATCCCAGTGGACCGCTTTATGAACATAAAGACAATGGGTATTGGGGGATTCCCAAAGGGCAAGTAGAAGCAAATGAGACGATATTAGAAGCTGCATTTCGTGAATTTAGCGAGGAAACCGGCCTTCAAGTCACAGCGCATGAGTTAATACCTCTCGGGAGAATTATGGAGAGGAAGGGGAAAGCCGTCTACGCCTGGGCTTTTGAGGGCGAATGTAATACAAGCCTGCCTGTGCAAAGCAATCTCTTTGAAATGGAGTGGCCGCCGCGATCAGGTAAACTACAATCCTTTCCGGAGGTTGATCGACTGGCCTTCTATACACCGGATAAGGCTTTCTGTAAAATTGAGCAAGTGCAAAAACAGTTTATTGAGCGCTTGGAAAAACAGCTCAATGTAGGCAAACCGTTTAAAGCCGCCTTATAGCACACCGGTTATAGCTGCTTCGGCTTTGCTCAAAAACTGCATTCAATACAAAGAAAAGATATAGGCTTAGCCTATATCTTTTCTTTGTGTCACGGGGACGGTTCCAGTGACACCGCAATTTTTCTCACTTTCTCCCGGTTGATACCCAGCAGTTCGGCGATCTGCCTGCAGGAACTTTTGCTTTGGGAAAGCAGGAGTTGGATTAACTCGACCACGATAGGGAAATGATCCTGTTTTCGCAAGTCTTCGATTCGCATAGAATGACTTTGTAAAAAATGTGCTAAGAGTGCTTTGGCATTTGCGCCCCTTTCGTCATCAGTGTCTAGAAAAAAGCCTTGTGGGTTGTCTGCCAAATGAAATTCACAGAATTGTTGTATGGCACTCTTCCTATTAGAAGAGAATTGGCACAGGATGTCTTCCATTTCAGGAAGCAGCGGAAAGCCTTCCGCATAGCCGGTATAGGCGGGATAACTGCTCCAAGGATAGTTGCTTGTTGGATTTTGTTTGGGGCCGAAGGGATTTTTATGTATATATCGTATCACGTTGAGCAAATAAGCTTCGTCCTCAATAGCCTCACTGCGAAAACGGTCTTGAAAAACGTGGCCAACCCGATTGTACTTTTTATTGAAATATGCTGCGTAGGTTATCCCGATTCTTTTCATGAACCGTTCTAATGGCTGCTCAATTGCATGAATCAGCATATGAATATGATTATCCATAATGCAATAGGCATAAAGTCGGAGAGAGGCTCCATCTTTCTTTGCGAGCATGATATTTAAAAACTTTTCCTTATCCTCATGGTCCAGGAAGACCGGCTTTAGTTCATTGCCGCGCATCATAACATGATATATTCCAGTTGAGCTTTTATATCTTGCTTGTCTAGCCACTTTATTACCCCACTTATTTAACCTGATTATCGTGTTAGTTGAGCCGTCTCTTCGGCAATGTTTTTAAACCAGAGAGACGGCTCAACGGGTATGGTATTATCTATTGGTTAACTCAATTCGCTTCCACAGACTTTACTGTGTCACCGGAAAAATTAATTTTTTTATTGCCATAAATCCAAATGGAGTCATTCGCCTCTGTACGTTGCGGTTTACCCCAACTCAGCAGGACCTGACCTTTCGTCATACCTTCTTCGACATTGCCAGTTTCAATCTGGTACCACAAACTGTGAGACCAGCCAAGGCTTAATCGCGGATCTTCAGTAAACAAAACTTCTTGCCAAGGTGAGTTTTCGGTCCAGGAATTCACAGTAGTATTGGTCCAACTATAAGCAATCGGCAAAACGGCCTTTTCGCCATTAAATGAAACAACTAACCAAATGGGCTCCTGAGACTGATTGCCTGGATAAACATCAACAACCGTAACCGGGCTGCCAATTGGAATCGGAACGGATGCAGGGGTTTCATTTGAACCAGGGATATATAATCCTGTCAGTTTTCTAAGCTTTGGATAAATGGTTTTGCCTAAAAACTGCTTTTGGGCATTTGTTAAATCGGCTGTTAATACTAAGCCTTCCAGTTGCCCGCGCATGGTACGGCCAACTAATTTTTCACCGGTATCATTGACTGTCATATAGATGATATACTCTTGCTGATCCGGGCCAGCCGGATAGGGAACAACCTCTGTGACTGTAACCTGTTTTCCAGCATGTTGTTCATAGGGGATGCGCACCGATTGATCTCCCTCAAATCCCCGGGAAGCTTGGTCTACTGTAAAAATGTCGTATCCGGCAGATTGCTTATCGGCGGGCAAAGCAAGAAACGTGAAAGTGTGCCCTTTCCACTGATCAGTGGTTAAGTTAATCGCAGGCGTTCCATTTGCAGATGCTGCCCAGGCGGGACCTACTGTTCCGAAGGCTATGAGTAAGCTCAGCATCAGCAGAATGCGCAAATTAGGTAGTTTCATGACTTCCTCCTTTTTTAGTCTGTCGGTTATAGTATGAAGTCACTCTAGCATAGCTTATTAGCAAAGCTAGAGCATCACCGGGTTAATTGTAACATAGCCCTAAAAGAGTGTCAAAAGGAACCGTCCCCTTGACACAACTATTAGCATTATACTCATAAAGTAATATTTTCTATTGAAAGACTACCACCGCTACGTTGACGTAGCGGTGGTAAAATAATCCTGTTATTTATAGATTTCAAACTGTATGTTGTTATGAGTTGCTTTTTCGCGTAAATGGATTATTTGTTTTATAACTTTATGGGCGATCTCTGGATGAGTGTGATAGAATCGCTGAAAGGCAATTCCCGACAATATTAGTATCTCCCCGGATACAACTGCCATAATGTCCTCAGTGTGCTTATTATGTTCTGTCAATCCGTTTGCACCAAATGGTTGCCCAGGTAGGGTATATTCTTTGGCGGGATGAAGGAAAGTCAGTGATGTTAGCTTGCCGGAAAGTAGTATATTGTATGAGTAACTAACATCACTTTGATTTACAAGTTTATTTTCAGGGTCGAACGGAATCACACTGCCGCAGCAGTGAAGAAATTTTTTTGCATCACTTACCGATAGTTCATTGAGTATTGTGATGGCTTCATTGGGAGGAGAAAGCAAACGATTGTAAAGGAGTAACCATAAATCATCTTCTGTTACGATTTGACTATTGACAAAACGTGAATTTCTAGTAAATGTTTCATGAAACCATGTAACTGATCGTGTATCTAGTACTGATCTTTGCCGTGCAATGCGGTAAAAAGGGGAACGAATATTACGCAAATGTTGAATATCATTGACAAGCAAGACAATCGGAGCTTGCAAACCATAACCGGGAAGTTCAAAATTTTTGTAATATCGGTGCATACCTAGCTTTTCGTAAATCCGTATCAAATGATAATTGCAGATACCGAATATGAATGGTATATCTCTATTGCAGGTGAGTTCATAGCATTTCGCAATAAGTTTATAAAATACAGGTGAGTTTCGATAAGAAGGATGAACCATTATCTTTGTTACAAAGGAGAACTGGTGCTTTCTACCATCGTTATAGCAATCTTGGAAGGATCTCAAGGACAGAAAAGTCGTGACTTCTTTCGAGAAGGCTTCTATATCTCCAATATTGATCCGGGCAGTTCCAACCAGCGCTGAACCTGCTTTGGCATACAATAACAAGCCCCAATCATCCATATCATCGTATAGTAACTTATTGACATGGTCTACTTCATGGATATACTTAGACATCTCTTCGACATAGATCTGGTAACGGAACCGATATATTTCCTTCTTTTCTTCCGGACTTGTAGCGATACTAATTTGAATTAATTCGTCAGGCATCTCTATTACTTGGGATGCAATCTCGAATTTTCTGTTTAACATGAGTATCTCTCCTTTTTCTAAGTTTTGGTGTAGATTTCATTTCGTCGGAATGTTAAGTTTTCATGGTAATCACCTCTATATTGAGGAATACGGAGATAATTGTGGAAATCCTCGAAAAATGTAGAATGATGGCTTTGGCCACCAAGGACGCGAAAAATAAAAACCCTTTTTCAGCAAGTGGGGTACTTACTGAAAAAGGGTAGACTGTGAATTTTGTGGTGCGGCTTAACCAAAGCAGATGAAAACTGTGGTTCCTGCGCCGCCGGTTATAAATTTAATTGTGGCATTATGCCGCTTGGCTATTTGATAACAAAGCGGAAGGCCTAACCCAGTTCCTGAATCTTTAGTGGTAATAAAGGGGGTTCCTAATTTCTCGAGAACATGGGATGGAATACCTGTGCCTTGATCACTTACAGATAATATCACCTTGTTATTTTCCAGAATAGTACGAACAGTTAGGTTCCCGCCTTGGGTCATTGATTCTATACCGTTGCGTACCAAATTCAGTAACAATTGCCGTATTTCATTTTCATCCAGCGACAACTCGGGAATATTGCTAAGCTCAAGATAGACATTCACTTTTGAAGAAATCGCATCAGCTTGAAGCAAGGGGAATAATGTTTCAATGATATTGTTTAAAGACATTGTTTTAAAATTTGGTAATCGCTCTCTGGATAAAGAAAGATACTCTCGAATAATAGAATTGGCTCTATCTAACTCTGTAAGCATTAGTTCGAATTTGTCTTTGTCGTCTCGATATTTTTCTTTTCTTTTCATAACTTGTAAATAGCCATGAACAGTGGTCATTGGATTTCTTATTTCATGGGCTACGGTTGCCGCCATATTGCCAACCATATTCATGCGATCAATCATAGAGGCCATTTGTTCCATGTTTTTTCTCATTGTAATATCGCGGATAATTCCTTCTAAGGCAATAATCTGGCCCTTTTCGTCGTAAAGGGGAGTACATTTTTGTTCGATCCACAGGATTGTCTGGGGTTTTCGAACAAGACGTAAAATCAGCGGTATTTCGGCAGAGTCGGGCCAGTTTTTTATAAAGCTGTCAAAGGCTGAGTGATGATCGGGGTGGATTAATCCTAGCGCCAATGTATTGTCCCCATAGAATTCTTCCGGGGTATAACCGGTTAAGGTCAAAACCGAGGGACTGATATATTGGAGCTTTTCTTCAGGAAGAAGTTGATAATGATAGATGACGTCAACGGCGTTTTCTGCTAAAAGGCGGTATTTACTCTCATTCATGATCAGGTCCGTCCTGGTTTTTTCCAGATATACCAGTAATGTGCCGATTGCAATAGCCAGACGAAGCAGTCCGCCGACAGCAAAAGACCAGGGAAGGAACCAGGCACCGCCTAAGGAGAAAGGGGCTAAAAAATTGAGAATACTCCACAGGATAAAAGAATATCCGGTGATGAGGTGCCCGTATCCCGGTAGCCTTAAACGGATAAAAATTAATCCAAGCCAGATACATACGTAACACCCATAGAAAATAGGAATGATCAATTTGTAAACAAGTGATGAGCATAAGATATTTAAAACAACATTTGATAAAAAGAGAGCGGAAGTGATATACAGCCATAGTTTATTAAAGGGTTTGCTTATAAATAGGCAAGTACCCCACGCAAAGGTTAGAATACTGATGAAAATCAATAATTGGTAGGTTGTTAATCCAAGAAAGGATTGTTTCCAAGGAAGCAGTCCGGTATCAAAGAGCAGATATCTTGAAAGGAGGACAATCCAAGTTACGGCCCACAAACCCAGGAAGCGTTCACGGTATGATATATATAGGTATATGTAAACCAAAATCATCGAGACCGTTCCAATGGATGAACAAAGTACCCAGAAGCTAATAGAATTCATAACGACTCCCTAGTTAATTTACAAATTATTACACCAGATTATATTATTCGATGGAGAAAAATTAACACCTGCTATGTAGTTTTAAGCCGATGGAAATGTCTGTGGTGGATTATGGACTTTTCAGCAGCCCATTTTTCCGGGTTAGAACGAGAATTCTCTTCGTGTTTTCTAAAAATGTTCTACCTGGTATAGGATCGAGACAGCTTTAGATTTGCAAGAGTTCTCGATCCTGATTTCTATAATTGATGTAGGATCATAAAACATAACGTTGCCCATTGGTAGCTGTATCGTATAGAATAGAACGTATTACTGAAATTCGTGATAAGGGGAAGTTATTTATGATCCAAACTGCGAGTCGTCAAATGACCATTCGATCATTAAAAGGGAAGCTTTTAGCTGCCTATGAATATTTATTAGAACAGCGTGATCAGGTAAACGCCGAAAAAGTGAAGCAATTGGCGGGTAAGTTAGTTCAGGAGGAGTTTGCCATAGCCTTTTGCGGACACTTTTCTGCGGGGAAGTCAACGATTATTAATCGTTTGATCGGAGAAAACTTGCTGCCGTCAAGCCCGATACCGACTAGTGCCAATTTGGTCAAGGTCAAAGCCGGAGAAGAGTATGCCAAGGTATTTTTCAAAAGTGAAAAACCCCGCTTATACCTCGCTCCCTATGATTATCAAATGGTCAAAAACTATTGTAAGGATGGAGACCAAATCCAGGCTATTGAAATTAGTCATGCCGATTCTCATTTGCCTCCCAAAACGGTGATTATGGATACCCCTGGGATTGATTCTGCAGATGATGCGCATCGTATTGCTACAGAATCGGCTATTCACCTGGCTGATTTGATTTTTTATGTCATGGACTATAATCATGTGCAATCAGAATTGAATTTTATGTTTACGAAAGAATTAACTGAGGCCGGTAAAGAGGTTTACCTTGTCATTAATCAAGTGGACAAGCACTCCGACCAGGAACTTTCCTTTTCAGAGTTTAAAGCAAGTGTGGTTGAATCGTTTTCGTCATGGGGCGTATACCCGGCTGATATTTTTTATACCTCTTTAAAACAAGATGACCATGAATATAATCAATTTCCAAAATTGCAGGCTTTTTTGGCCGGTCGGTTAACAGAGAAGGACAGCCTGCTCCTTCAATCGATTTTCCATTCCTTGCAAAAGCTCATCAAAGACCATTTTGATGTAACCAATAAAAAGACTGAACTGGAGCTTCAACCCTTCAAGGATATCTTAAATGAATTATCAGCTGAAGAGCAGGAAAAATTAGCCGAAACTTTCGATACGTTGCTTGAAGAGAAAAATGCCCTCGGTGAGGGGATCGAGAAGGCAGAAAGTGAATTTGATCTTGAAGTTAATAAAATCATGAAAAATGCTTATTTGATGCCCTTTGAAACCAGGGCACTGGCTGAGGCCTATCTAGAGTCCTGCCAAAGCTCCTTTAAGGTTGGCTGGCTGTTTAGTAAACAAAAAACCCAAGCAGAGAGAGAGAGTAGGCTGAATCTTTGTTACGAAGGTATACTCGAAAAGACAAAATCACAGTTAGAGTGGCACCTTCGTGAGTTTCTGCTTAGATTTTTAAAGGAAAAACGGATTGAAAACATAGAGCTGCTTGCCAAAGCACAAAACTTTACTGTCCACTTTTCCAGCGATTTATTAGCAGCGGCTGTAAAACCCGGGGCTCGTTTATCCGGGGATTATGTGATTCATTACACGGATAATGTAGCAACTGAAATTAAAATTGTCGCGAAAAAGGGTTTAGCTGAAATTGAAATTGACATGCTAAGTGCTTTGCAGGATAGAAATGCCGCCCTCCAAGCAAAATTAACCCAAAAGTCAACAAGTCTGGGGCGCTATATAACCGCTCTGGAGCAATTTAAAAAATATGAGGCAGCTAAAAGCCTTGAGCAAGCCAAGCTGGAAAAGCTCCTTAGCGGGACAGCTGGTCTGGAGAATGATCGGTTTCATTTGTTTGATCCGGAAGAAGCGGAATTTGAGGTCGTTCATGGGAAAACCGGGCAGGTAGAACAGGTACAGAAAAAAACACTTCGTCCAGTGAACAAACCCATCATAACAGAAAAAACTCCAGTAGCCGCTGGGGCCTCAGACCGGATGAAATACACAGCGGAAAAATTAAAGAAAACGGCCCAACTTGTTCGTGACTTGCCAGGGTTTAAAAAGCTTACCGCTGAACTGGAAGAAAAAGCAGAACGATTGGATCATAAAGGTTTTACAGTTGCTTTATTCGGGGCATTCAGCGCAGGTAAATCTTCTTTTGCCAATGCACTCATTGGAGAAAAAGTATTACCTGTTTCCCCAAATCCGACAACAGCCGCGATCAACAAAATTAAGCCGGTCAATGATTTCTATCAGCATGGAACCGTTCTCGTTAAGCTCAAAGAGGCAGGTGCCATGCTGGAAGATATCAATCGTGCCTTAAAAATCTTTGATGTTCATGCAGAGAGCTTACTGGATGCTAAGAAAAAAGTGGAACAGTTTCAGGGACAATTCGGCCAGCTGGATGCGGCCGAGAAAACAAATTTTTCTTTTTTACAAGCATTCACACAAGGATATGCTGATTTTAGTGATCAGCTTGGTACTGTTATCCAAACAACAATTACTGAATTTGGTGATTATGTTGCGATGGAAGAAAAATCCTGCTTTGTTGAATGGATTGATCTTTTTTATGATTGTCCGTTAACTCGTAAGGGGATTACGTTAGTGGATACTCCGGGAGCGGATTCCATCAACGCCCGGCATACCGGGGTAGCCTTTGACTTTATTAAGAATTCGGATGCCATTCTGTTTGTCACATACTATAATCATGCGTTTTCCAAGGCAGACCGGGAGTTTTTAATTCAATTGGGACGTGTCAAGGATTCCTTCCAATTAGATAAAATGTTCTTTATGATCAATGCCATCGATTTGGCTGATAACGAGGAAGAAAAGGAACTGGTTATTGAATATGTCCATGAGCAGCTTATTAAATATGGAGTCAAAAATCCGCATTTATATCCTTTATCCAGCTTACGGGCACTGAAGGAAAAACAAGAAAAGACCGTTCTTTCCGTCTCAGGAATTTCCGCCTTTGAGGAGGCTTTCTATCATTTTATTACCCATGATTTAGCGAATCTGGCTGTGGCGGCGTCCGAAAATGAGCTGCAGCGTGTCTTACGCTTAGTAGCAAAACTTATTGATAGTACCCGGGAAGATGCTGCGGTTAAGCAGCAAAAAAGGACTAACATTGAAGCAGAGAAAGCCGGTATACAGGCAATCCTTGGGCAACAGACTGCACAGAATCTAAAAAACCACCTGTTTCAGGAAACCGAAGAATTAATTTATTATATCAAGCAGCGGGTATTTTTACGTTTTAATGAGTTCTTTAAAGAAGCGATCAACCCCAGTGTCTTACGTGATGATGGCCGTGATTTGAAAAAAGCGCTGCAGCACGCTCTTGACGAATTACGCGAACAAATTGGGTTTGAGTTTGCACAGGAATTAAGAGCTACGACAGTCAGACTGGATCGATTTGCTGAAAAAATAACAACAGAGTACCAAACAATTCTGCTCGAAAAGCTTTATGAGAGGAATCAGGATTTATCTTTCTCGTTGTTTGAATTTGATAATCAAGCACAAATTGAGTTTGAGGCGGCATTCACAGATATACCGTATGGATTGTTTTCAAAGGCGATGGCTTATTTTAAAAATCCTAAATCATTCTTTGAAAATAATGAAAGTAAATTTATGCGTGATGAGCTATATCGCGTGCTTAGCCCAATAGCCGATCAGTATTTACAGCATGAACAGAAACGAATCCAGGATCTGTATGGAAGTCTGATTGAGGATGAGTTTAAGCAGCTTATTTGGCACATGACCGAACAGGCGGATGATTTCTATTTGAGTCTGCTTTCAGCTTTAGATGGCGGAGTTCCAGCCGAACAATTATCGGAGATCCATCAAAGCTTAACAGAGATTTATCAGTAGATCATCACAATATTTAAATAGGATTTGATTAACGCTGATACACATGACATGCTGGGGCATTTGTTCATTTATTGACAAATGCCCCAGTTGCTTTTTAGACTATATTCATATCATGAAAGGGAAGAAATAGAGTCTCTGAAATCAGTACATCTTAGTTTGCGGTCTTACATGAAAGCAGCCGTTTTTTGATGGCGAGGCTGGTTTTCGGCTATAATATTGCCAATAAGATAGTTGAAGTAATTAATAGGAGCGTATCGGAAATGATTACATACATAGCATTCTTACGGGGAATTAACGTAGGTGGTAAGAACAAAGTCAAGATGGAAGTTTTAAAGCAGATGTTTGAGCGGTTGGACTTATATTCTGTTCAAACTTATATTCAAAGTGGGAATGTTATATTTAAATCGGCGGAGGAAGCAAAGAATGTCCGGCAGAGAATTGAATGTGAGTTTGAACAGAATTTTGGTTTTCCGGTCATGGTTCTATTAAGAACAATTGAAGAATTAGAAGAACTCATTACGCTTTGCCCGTTTTCTAAAGAAGACATGGAAGCGGCGGGAGCGCAATCTGCTGCGGAAAGTCTGTATGTGGCTTTTCTAGAAAAAGTTCCTTCCAACGAGAATATTGAAAAATTAAGGGTTTATAGGAGGTACCATGACGAATACCGAATTGATGGGAAGGAGGTATTTCTTCTGTTTCGTTCCGGTATTCGAAATTCAAAACTTGCAAATAATTTACATAAGCTGGATGTAGCCATGACTATACGCAACTGGAAAACAATCAATAAGCTTGTTACATTGGGGCATGCCATAGAGTGACTGGACTCTATGGCATTTCCATTTGCCGAGATAATTAGAAAGAATACTTAGAGGAGTTGTCTATCCTTTTCTAATTATCTTGGGAGAAGTTTTAAGGGGCGTTCTTATATGCAGAGACGATTATTTTCTGAGCACATATGCAGCTTATTGGCCCAATATTGCAGCTTACCGTACGGAGTATTGAAAGCCTCAAAACACTAACATATACTAAAAATAAGAGAAGGTGAGGTGGTCAAGATAAAGATTATCATTGAGAAAATACCCGATGGAATCGAGCCTGAGATCATCGTAAAATGTAATGAAATCGATGATTCGTTATGGTATCTCATTCACTCCATCAAAGCAACGGCTAATAAGCTAATCGGGATGCTAGACCTGCAAATGCATATTATTGATCCGAATGATGTCTATTATTTTGAAGCAGTGGACAATAAAGTATTTATTTATTGTAAAGAGAAATTTTTTGAATCAAAACTCAAGCTGTATGAGATTGAAAAGCTATACGAAAACGGGGATTTTTTTCGAGCTTCAAAATCAACCATCTTAAATATCGCAAAGATAAATTCGATAGGTCCGCTTTTTTATGGAAGGTTTGAAGCCTTGCTTCAAAATGGCGAAAAGGTCATTATATCAAGACAATACGTTCCTGTTCTCAAAAGAAAACTGGGATTGTGAGGAGGTTTTCGCGGTGGAATTTCATAAGTGTTTAAAATATTTCCTGAAGAATATTTTTCAAGCTAGTGGGTGCTTGTTGATTATTGCCGCAATATTATTAGAGGCCAATTCTATAGCGAGCATAAATACCTCACTGCTATGGCAGATTCTGATGCTAGCTTTAGCTTATACATTTTATAAATATGCGTTTGCCAATAATCTTGATTTAGGGAAACGGGACCAATTAATCAGCTTTACGATTTGCTCTACAGTAGCCAGCGTTATTGTTGTACTATGGCTCTGGCTATTCACTCGGCCAGTGCCGGCAGTCGATAGTGAGATGATGCTGATCTACCTAATTATTATCATTGTTGTAAAGGGAGCCGTATATGCGATGATGTATTTTGATGGGCAAAAACAAGCAAGGCAGCTCAATGAAAAGCTGAGTGAATACAAGCCTGTTTCCAGAGAGTAGTACTTGTGGTGAAGATGGTAGAGGGAATACTCCGTCATGACTTGCTTTGATTTTTATTTTGAGTATACAGAAGTTTCGACTTGGCTAAAATAAATTGCAACATATTTGGGATAAAGGGTAATTTGAATAAAAATAAATACTAATTAATAATAATTTTATATTGCATGGATTATCCAATTATGTTAAACTAAAAACAGTTAATCATTCTGACATATATGAAAGGGGTATACCATATGATCAACCAAAAACTACAAGATGCACTGAATAATCAAATTCAAGCTGAACTATATTCTGCTTACCTTTATCTGTCCATGTCAGCTTACTGTGAAAGCAAAAATTTAGGCGGTTTTGCTCATTGGCTGAAACTGCAATATCAGGAAGAAACTTCTCATGCAATGAAACTGATGGATTATTTACAGGAGCGTGGCGGTACGGTTGAACTGAAAGCCATTGCTGCTCCGCCAGTTGAGTTTGGTACACCTTTGGAAGTGTTTGAGCAGACATTAGCACATGAAATTCATGTAACCAGTTTGATCAATCAATTGTACGAACTGGCTCTGGCGGAAAAGGATTATGCGGCTCAAATCTTTTTACAATGGTTTATCAATGAGCAAGTGGAAGAAGAAGCTAGTGCTACAGCGATCGTAGAAAGATTAAAAATTATTGGTGATAAGAGCACCGGTGCGATTCTTTATTTGGATAAAGAATTAGGAAAACGTGCTTAAGTATAGAAAAAGTGACCCTGCGGGGTCATTTTTTTATTGAGTAATATAAAATGTCTTTTTTTGAGTCGCCGATAAGGGTTGGTTGCTGTTTTGAGGGAGAATATTTTGATCGTTATCATACTTTTTTTGAACTGCTGCTTTACCATTCATGTCGCTAAAGGCCTCTGTAATTCTAAATTCTAAATATTTTCCGGTTTGCGGCTCAGCACTGTAGAGCTTTAAAAGATTACTCCCCAAATACAGTAGTATGACTATTACAATTTTAACAGCGGCGGTATATATTCGACTGGAAGTAATTAACTTACTAATATTAGCGGGAAAGACAAATACTATACTAGGTTTATGTATGAAAACTACAGGAGGTGCTAATATGAGTAGAGGAATAATGTCTGATAAGCTTAAATATGAAATTGCTAAAGATTTAGGATTCAGTGAGAAACTTGACGATGGAGACTGGGGCGACGTTACGACAAGGGAAGCCGGTATGATCGTGCGAGAAGCTATAAAAAGGGCTGAGAAATCGATGGCTGATGACGCTAAAGCCAATGGTCTGGCTCATCAACATGCAGAATAACTAAGAACTTTGTTTTAAAAGGCGATGCTAATTAGCATCGCCTTTTATTTTTGTCATCCTGTTCAGCCCTCTGTTTTTTTCACTGTTTAACGTGACCTAGATTACAGTAGGCTGTTTGGACAAAGCCGTTATTTAATTTTTTACGCTACTTCTGTGATTCGAGTCACATCCAATCGGTTAAATTTTCGCTAGAATGATATCAAATAGTATCGATTATGTTTTCTTTATATATGAGGAGGAAAAAATATGTCTATGTTTTGTTATCAATGTCAAGAAACGGCCAAAGGGACTGGCTGCACTATGCGTGGCGTCTGTGGAAAAACAGCGGATGTGGCTAATCTCCAAGACTTGCTCATTTACACGCTTAAAGGGATTTCAGTTTATACACTTGAAGCTCGTAAGGCGGGCATTGCTACACCTGAAGCGGATAAGTTTATCATGGAAGGCTTGTTTGCCACCATTACCAATGCGAACTTTGATAAAGAGCACTTTATTGCTCTTATTAAACAAGCTTTAAGCGTGCGCGAAGCTGTAAAAGCTGCTTTAAGCAAAGCGGGTGTCGCGGTAGAAGCTGCAAATGACGGCACGAAATCTATCTGGCGGAAAATAACTGAATGGGTTACAGGTGCCGGAGAGGCGGAAGTTGTTCATGACAGTGCCCTCTGGTTTGCCGATAGTGCTGTTGCCTTTGAAGAGAAAGCTCCTAAAGTCGGAATTTTAGTTACAGAAAATGAGGATGTCCGATCACTGCGGGAACTGCTCATTTATGGCGTTAAAGGAATGGCTGCCTACGCTGAGCATGCGTTTACTTTAGGTTATAAAGAAGATGCAATTTTTGCTTTTATGCAAAAAGCGCTGGTTGCGACAAACGATGATAAGCTTACTGCTGACGAACTGGTTGCTTTAGTGATGGAATGTGGTAAGTATGGGGTCGATGTTATGGCTATGCTGGATAAAGCCAATACCAGCACCTATGGCAACCCAGAAATTACCAAGGTTAATATTGGTGTGAGAAACAACCCGGCCATTCTTATTAGCGGTCATGACCTAAAAGACCTCGAAGAACTGTTGGAACAGTCCAAGGGCACCGGCGTTGACATCTATACGCACGGTGAGATGCTGCCGGCACATTACTACCCGGCGTTTAAAAAGTATGACCATTTTGCTGGGAACTATGGTAATGCTTGGTGGCTGCAGGATAAAGAATTTGAAACCTTCAATGGACCTGTTTTAATGACCACAAACTGCCTGGTACCGCCGAAGGCGAGCTACAAGGA
Source organism: uncultured Selenomonadales bacterium (assembly GCA_946407015.1). GTDB lineage: Bacteria > Bacillota > Negativicutes > DSM-1736 > Dendrosporobacteraceae > CAMJML01. The sequence goes on from CAMJML010000007.1 coordinate 122,303, forward strand.
TCGCGTGTATGTGACCGGTGTAGTAGGCTTCGAAGGCTTAAAGCAAATTGGTGAGCGAATGAATGGCAAACCTAAAGATTTTTCGACAATTATTGCCCATGCGAAACAGTGCCCACCACCACAAGAATTAGAAAAAGGTGAGATTGTTGGTGGTTTTGCACATAACCAAGTACTTGCTTTAGCCGACAAAGTAGTGGATGCTGTGAAAAGCGGCGCTATTAAACGATTCTTTGTTATGGCAGGTTGCGACGGCCGGATGAAGAGTCGGGATTATTATGCCGAATTCGCTAAAGCCCTGCCGCAAGACACGGTCATCCTGACAGCCGGCTGTGCTAAGTATCGTTACAACAAGCTGCCCCTTGGTGACATTGGTGGTATTCCACGTGTATTGGATGCCGGTCAGTGCAATGACTCCTATTCGCTAGCCATTATTGCATTGAAACTTAAAGAAGTGTTCGGCCTGGATGATGTGAATAAGCTTCCTGTCTCTTACAATATCGCTTGGTATGAACAAAAAGCCGTTATTGTGCTATTAGCCCTGTTGTACCTTGGTGTGAAAAATATTCATCTTGGGCCAACACTGCCTGGCTTCCTGTCGCCCAATGTAGCAAAAGTATTGGTAGAGACCTTTGGTATCGGAGGCATTACCAACCCGGAAGACGATATCAAAATGTTCATGGCATAGTGCCTATGGGAAAGAATGTTCATTTAAAATTCTAGTTAGGAAAACGTTTTTCTTCGCCTAGACATTGGGTTTAGGCGAAGAGTTTTTTATCTTTATGGCTTTATTTATGGCAGTGATGCTGCTTTATTGGGCCTGAATGGATTTGCAGCTACACAGTTAAGCCCCGGAATTCAGAAGAATTCCGGGGCTTAATCATTTAACTCTTATTTTAACCGATGTGCAGCATGGTATACCGGACCGACATATTGGTTTAGGGGAAAAGAATGGCTCAAAGCGGTTGTAATAAAAGTTTTCGCTTGTCTGGCAGCTTCCCGCACGGTCAGCCCTTTAGCCAGGCCGGCAGTAATGGCGGCTGCATAGGTGCAGCCTGCACCGTGGGTATATTGAGTGTCCAGCTTGGCCGATTCGAGCAGTTCAAATTCCTGGCCGTCATAGAATACATCAATTGCAGTCGGGGCGCCTAATTTAGAACCCCCTTTGATCAGAACATTTTTAGGGCCAAGTTTATAAATCTCTGCCGCTGCTGCTTTCATATCCTCAACAGAACGGATGGTTATTCCACTGAGCTGACTGGCTTCAAAAAGATTCGGGGTGATAATCGTGGCTCGCGGGGCCAGTTCCTGACGGATGCTGATGGCTGCTTCCGGATGCAGGACTTCTTCTGTTCCTTTACAAACCATCACCGGATCAATGACCACATTTTGGACGGAATACTGATCAATTTTTCTGGCTACAAGTGAGATGACTTCGCTGGTGGCCAGCATACCGGTTTTGAAAGCATCGACGCCAATACCGGCTAAAATGGTATCCATTTGGGCTTCAATGACATTCAGGTCCAAGGGATATACATCATGAGCCCAGTCATTGTCGGGGTTTTGTGCGACAATGACGGTGATAGCCGTCATTCCGTAAATGCCTAATTCCTGAAAGGTTTTTAAGTCAGCCTGCAGACCGGCACCGCCGCTGGTATCAGAACCTGCAACTGTCATGGCTTTAAATACTGTCATTTTCTTTTATCCTCCTAGTTGTAAAATCCTGGCTTGATCAGGTAAACTACAATCTAAAATGTTTGCAAAATATAGTTTGTATTATAAAATATATTTGAACCTTTTAAAATACACAGAATGCATAATTTTAATAATGACAGTTTCAAGGGGAGTGTGAGAATATGGACTTGGTTATGATTGATTCGGGTCTGAAAGAGCCTTTATATATCCAGCTTTATAAACATTTTAAAACAGAAATTGAACAAAACCGTCTGCGGGAAGGAGATAAGCTGCCTTCCATCCGAGGATTGTCAAACAGTCTTTCAATTAGTAAGATTACGGTTGAAAAGGCTTACTTGCAGCTTACCAGTGAAGGGTACATTCAAAGCTATAACCGGTCTAGATATACCGTAAACAAGCTTGATGGACTGGTAGTGCCTGCTCTACCGGCTGGCCGAGTGGCTTTGGCGCCTGCAGTAAAAGGCAAGGAAGAAACAATTCGTTATGATTTTTCCAGCGGAGAAATGGATTTGGACGGATTTGACTTTTCTTTGTGGAAACGTTATATGAATAAAGTATTTCAAAATAAAAAACGGCTGATCGGGTATGGTAATAGCAGCGGCGAAGAAGAATTGCGATCTGAAATTGTCAAATACATTCATCAATCCCGCGGCGTCAATGTTCATAAAGATCAAGTTATTGTGGGAGCCGGTATTCAAACTTTGCTGCACACTTTATGTAGTTTGCTTAAAATTAAGTATCATAACATTGCATTTGAAGAACCTGGCTTTAAGAACGGGCGGCAAATTTTTACCGATCATTCCTTTGACATTATTCCCATTCAGATGAAGCAAGGCGGTCTTGATATGGAGGCATTATCCAGGAGCGGTGCACGGCTGGTTTATGTCAGTCCGTCCCATCAGTTTCCTACCGGTTATATTATGCCGATTGGAATGCGAAACCGGTTGCTGCAATGGTCGGAACAAGTGGATGGAATCATTATTGAGGATGATTATGACAGTGAATTTCGTTATTTTGGACGCCCTATCCCGGCATTAAAAGGGCTGGATTCTAAAGATAATGTCGTTTATCTAGGGTCTTTTTCCAAAATTATCCCACCCTCCATCCGGATCAGTTATATGGTGCTTCCGGAAAGACTGATGGAGCTTTATCGAAAAAATGCCACACTCTACAATCAGGCTGCATCCACGACTGAACAGTTGGCTTTAGCCAAATACATGGAAGACGGTCATTTAGACCGGCAAATCCGCCGTCTGCGTAAGCTTTATTATGAAAAAAGGCTGTTGTTTTTTGAGGCTATTCGCAACATTTTTGGCGACAAGGCTGAAGTGAATGAAAGTGATGCCGGATTGCATACAATTTTAGTGGTGAAAACTGAGCTGACAGCGTCTGAACTTGTGCATAAAGCATTGGCAACCGGGTGCAAAATAGCTCCGGTAAGAGATTATTACTGGGGCGCTTCAGCCGAAAAATTACCGCAAATCATTTTGTATTTTTCCAAGATTCCTGCGGCCGAAATTCCTGCGGCTATTCAATTACTAAAACAGGCCTGGTTTGCCAATGAACAGGATTTTTGATTCATTAGCAGGATTAATCAAAATTCTAGCGAAAGAGTTAAGTGGTACGATGAGTTGACCAGTGCAATGAATGAAGAGGGACACGATGCTGAAATTTCAAGTAGTGAAACAAACAAAAACCTATGCTGAAATTGTTGATCAAATTAGCAAGCTAATTGAACAAGGAGAACTAAAGCCTGGCGATCGACTGCCGTCTGAGCGGTCTTTGTCTACTGCGCTTAATATTGGCCGGCAGTCTTTGCGGGAAGCTTTAAGTGTGCTGGAGGCTTTAGGACTGCTCGAAGTTCGCCATGGCATTGGTACTTTTGTTCGCGTGGATGCGAAAAATAATTTACCTGCTATCGCCAAAGGCTCGGGTTCACTGGTCAATCCGTTTGAGTTATTGGAAGCCCGGCGGGTTATCGAACCGGAACTCGCAGGTTTGGCAGCCAAGAAGGCAACTGAGCAGGAAATTGCCGCAATGGAAAAGGCTCTGGCCGCCTTAAAGAAAAACAGTACACCTGGCCGGCATGCTTTTGCATTGGATCGGGAGGTTCATCTGGCATTCGCTCGAGGCGCTCAAAATGAGTTATTATACCGGGTCATGCTGGATATCACTGAGCAAATGAGTGAACATCTGTGGCTTACGATGAAGGAGAAGAGTTTAGAAGTTTCGGGGCGCGAGCAGGCCTATCAAGATGAACATGAAGTGATCTTTTTGGCCATTAAAAATCGTGATTCGCGTAAGGCAGTCCGGGCTATGCTGACTCATTTAAAAAATATTGAGGCATCGTTTTTGCAAAGGTGAAAGGAGGGAAGACCTGAACATTCATTTGTAAATTGTTTTAGTTTAAGTGGTACGATGACCTGGACACCGTGGTACTTGCTCTATTTGAAAAAGTCAACCAAGCAACGATTAAATGACTAAAAAATTGGAGGGAATTATATGAATGAATCAATGCGCCGGTATATGAAAGTTGGACTCATTCATTTCATGGCATATCCTGCCGTGGGTAAAGGAGAAGGTCCCATCGAAGAGACGTTTAAGAAAATTGCGCTGGATGATTATTTTGAAGTGGCGGAGATTACCTGGATTAAAGATCCTCAGACTAGAAAAAACGTTAAAAAAATAATCGACACAGCCCATTTGACTGTGACTTATGGTGCGCAGCCACGTCTTCTGACAACAGGCTTAAACATTAATGACCTTGATGAAGCAGGCCGGCAGCGAGCTTTGGCTACCCTCAAAGAGGGAATCGATGAAGCCTATGAGATGGGAGCAACGGCTTTCGCCTTTTTAAGCGGCAAGTATCCTGAAGATCGCAAGGAAGAAGCTTATCAGGCTTTAGTGAAATCAACCAGGGAACTATGTGATTATGCAAAAGCCAAGGGGAGCCTGAATATTGCCCTTGAAGTATTTGACTATGATGTAGATAAAAAATCACTCATTGGACCGGTCGCTTTAGCGAAAAGATTTGCGGAAGAAATGCGGGCAAGCTGTGAAAATTTTGGACTCATGGTGGATTTAAGTCATCTGCCGTTATTGCATGAGACTCCTGAAGAGTCTTTAATCCCTATTAAAGATTATATTATTCATGCCCATATGGGCAATTGTGTGGTAAAAGACCCGGCACTACCAGCCTATGGGGATGCTCATCCACGGTTTGGTTTTCCCAACGGGGAGAACGATGTTGAAGAATTAGTGGCTTATTTACGAGTATTGCTTTCTATTGGTTTTCTTAACAAAGAAACTAGACCGGTTGTAAGCTTTGAAGTAAAACCCTTTGAGGATGAAGATCCTGACCTGGTCGTTGCGAATGCTAAACGGGTGCTAAATTTAGCTTGGGACAGAGTCTAAACAGCGAGAGGAGAATAACCTGATGAAAACAGTTGTACTTGACGGTTTTACACTAAATCCTGGCGACCTGAGCTGGGATGGGCTTAAAGCTATTTCGGATGTAACGGTATACGACCGGACGGCCTATGATACCAGCAATCTTTCGTTAATTATCGAACGCGTTGGGGACGCTGAGGCCGTATTTACAAACAAAACACCCCTGCCGGCTCAAGCGATAGAAGCCATGCCAAACTTGAAATACATTGGAGTTTTGGCAACCGGCTATAATGTTGTAGATGTCGAGGCAGCTAAAAAACGGGGAATTGCTGTGACCAATATTCCAACCTATGGAACCACCGCTGTCTCTCAAATGGCGATTGCCTTGCTGCTGGAGTTGTGCCACCATGTTGGTGCTCATAGTGATGCTGTTAGAAAAGGGGATTGGACGACAAATGCGGATTGGTGCTTCTGGAATTATCCGCTGATTGAACTGGCTGGCAAAAATTTTGGCGTCATCGGCTTTGGCCGGATTGGCCAGTTAACTGCACAAATTGCGCAAGCTTTAGGGATGAAGGTTTTAGCTTATGACAGTTATCAAAATAAAGACCTGGAGTGCGAAACGCTTCAGTACGTTGAGCTTGATGAATTATTGGCCGAATCCGACGTCATCAGTTTGCATTGTCCATTGTTTGAAAGCACACAAGGCATCATTAACAAAAATTCCATTGCCAAAATGAAACCCGGGGTTATGATCATCAACACTTCTCGCGGTCCGCTTATTGCTGAGCAGGATCTTGCCGATGCACTTAACAGCGGTAAAGTTGCCGGTGCGGCGGTTGATGTGGTATCATCCGAACCTATTAAGGCGGACAATCCGCTGCTGACAGCCAAGAATTGCATCATTACACCGCATATTGCCTGGGCTCCAAAAGAAGCCAGACAACGGCTTCTTGACATTGCAATCAATAATTTAAAAAGCTTTATATCCGGCAATCCGGTTAATGTAGTCAATAAATAACAAAAGCCTCTCCGGTTTAAAAGAAGTTAAGACGCTTCCCGACTGGAGAGGCTTTGTTTTGGAATTCCCGCGTGATGGCTAACTATTGCGTCTTTTCGACCGGGGTTCCTGGCTGATCCACATGGCTAGCAGCCCATAGAGAAAATATCCTAATAGACCAAAAGCAATCCAGGCGTAACCCGCTATAACGGTATAAAAGCCAAATTTAAATGAACCCATGACCTGCATAAAATCTCCGGCAGCCAATAGGATACCGCCAAAAATAATGAGTAAGGCAAGGAGCCTTTTTAGACGTTCGCTGATATCCAGTTTAGGCAGAACCCATAAAGGTGCCGTTGCCATAGCGCCGGCAAGGGCTAAATGTAAAGAGATGCGTGATTGGATATCATGCATTTGGCTTTCCAGCCCAAACCCGTTTGCAAACGCACTGGCCATGGTTAAGTCGCCCTTTGCGGCCATATTTAATGCCATATCCAAATTGTAAATAACTGCCCGGTGATTCTCGGTGGCTAAATAACCATCATAAAATAGGCCATAGGCCAAACTTGATAGAAAAAGCAATAAACCACCAATAAATAAGATGCGTTGACTTGCCATGTAAACTCCTCCTTGAAACCCATTCCTATCTAATATTCCCAAGTTTACAGGTTTCATACCTTCATATGCCCTGAAAGAACAAGGCTCGCGCAATCTTTTTTGGATGCTTGTCCTAACATTATGGTACTTTGATCCTATCGTTTTTCGATACAGCTATATGCTATAACTAATATAAGAACTTAGCACGATCGTCGAGGAGGGAGATAAGTTTTAGAGGCTCATTTCCAGGCTGTTTTCTGGTGGTTATTCATCCGGCTGTTTTTCTGGGGGAAGTAGTCTGTTGCTGCTGTTCAGGAAAATTTGCTATAATGAATCAACTAATCGGTAATAAAATTTAGGCTTATTGGGGATGAAGGCTTTGAAGAAACTGTTGGACATCATTGATAAGGCTAGTACCAGCCACGTGTTGAGCAAACAAGAAATTATCAGCTTATTAAGTACAGACCGTATCGATGGTCAATTATTTCACGCAGCGGACCGGGTTCGTGCGGCCTATGTCGGTGATGAGGTCCATTTACGCGGGTTAATTGAGTTTTCTAATATTTGCAAGCAGAATTGTTTATATTGCGGGCTTCGTTGGGAAAACACAGCTGTCAGGCGATACCGCCTGCAACCGGAAACCATTATTGAATTTGCTGCTAAAGCCAAAGATTATGGTTATAAGACGATTGTCTTACAGTCCGGTGAAGACGAGTTTTATACGGTTGACAAGCTCCAGCAGATCATTACGGGGATTAAAAAGCTGGATTTAGCTTTGACACTCAGTATTGGAGAAAAAACACGGGCTGAATATCAGGCTTACCGGCAGGCCGGGGCCGATCGCTATCTCATGCGCATTGAAACAACGGACGCCGGACTTTATTCAGCCCTTCACCCCGGAATGAGTTTAGAAAATCGCAAGGGTTGTTTGCTGGATTTAAAAGACCTGGGGTATGAGGTTGGAACCGGCTGTCTGGTGGGGCTGCCCAATCAGTCTGTTGAATCTTTGGCTGAGGATATCTTGTTTTTCAAAGAGCTTGACGCCGATATGATCGGGCTTGGTCCTTTTATTCCTAACGAGGCCACGCCGTTAAAAGATGCCAAAGGCGGCACTTTTGAAGCAAGCCTGAAAGTGATGGCGATTACTCGACTGCTGCTGCCTGATGCCAACATCCCGGCAACAACGGCCATGGAAACGCTGAATAAAAATGGCCGGATCATTGCGTTGCAAAGTGGGGCCAATGTGGCTATGCCTAATGTGACAGAAGGGGAATATCGACAGTTATATGCATTGTATCCCGGCAAGATCTGCATCAATGATACCCCGGCTCATTGCCGCGGCTGTATTACTGGCAAAATTCTCAGTATTGGGCGCAAAATCTCGGAAGAGTATGGTTACCGCAAGAAAAACACGGTCGTTTAAGGCGTTCATGATCAGTGACTGTTAGAAGCATACTATAGGCACGAGCGAATTTTAGAGAGGTGCTAGTATGCTGAAATTTGTGCCTGCGAGAGCTATATTTGAAAAGAATGCGTTGGAATATCCGTTAGGCCGACAAATTTATGATCAATTGACTCAAATGAAAGTTCCGATTTCGTTTGCGTCTTCCCATAACCGGATTACTGGAATTCCAGGCAGTACGCCGCAAGAAGCTTACCGGGAGGCTAAACGTACTTTGGTGGTTGGTGTACGCAAAAGCACTGATTTTGCGGCCTGTAAGCCTTCGGCTCATTATCAATTGCCGCTTAATACCAGTTGCCCAGGGATGTGCGAGTATTGTTATTTAGCAACAACCCTGGGGAAAAAGCCTTATTTGCGCATTTACGTCAATATTGACGACATCTTAGCGCGGGCCAAAGCCTATATGGATGAACGTGCACCGGAAATAACCATTTTTGAGGGAGCGGCTACTTCCGATCCTATTCCGACTGAATATTTGACCGGTTTGCTGAAAACCACAATTGAGTTTTTTGGTAAAACAGAACTCGGTCGATTCCGGTTTGTAACGAAATTCACTGATGTCGAAACTTTACTTTCTGCCAATCATCAGGGGCATACCCGGTTTCGGTTTAGTTTAAATGCTGATCCGGTTATAAACAAATTTGAGCATAAAACTCCGGGCATGGCCGAGCGTGTCAAGTCTGCCGCCAGAGTAGCCGCGGCAGGATATCCGCTGGGGTTTATTATAGCTCCCATTTTTTATTTCGACGGTTGGCAGCAAGCCTATCAAGAATTACTGAGCCAACTGGCTGAAAATCTGCCGCAGCAGGCTCAGCAGGATTTGCACTTTGAGCTGATTACCCATCGGTTTACTACGAGGGCTAAAAATAATATTTTAAATATATTTCCCGAAACTTTGCTGCCGTTGGATGAAAATGTCCGTAAATTCAAGTTTGGACAGTTTGGTTACGGAAAATATATTTATGATAAAGCCATGATGCTGGAAATGAAAACTTTTCTGGAAAAGACCACTCAGCGCTTTTTTCCACAAGCCGTCATCGATTATTTTGTTTAGATTTGCCGGAAAACAAATAAGTGCGATGATCATCGCACTTATTTGTTTTAAATAGTTGAAATGTTACTTACCAGGCGGCTGCACAGAGTCTGACAAGGGTTTGACCGGCAGCGCGATTTTTACCTCTATGGTTGTTTTAGCCGGAAACGCTATCGATTGAGGAAGCTTAAAGTCAGGATACTTGTTTGAATAAGGCTGATATAGCTGTAATAAGTTCTCTACGGTATTGGTATTGCGATCATAAATATCCGGCAAGAGTCTAAGATACAACCCATCGGCTTTCTCAATCATCAGCATGGTATCATAGGTGATTAAAACCGGAGTACCAATATCGACTAATTCGTAGATTTCGCGAACATCGGCATCCTGCATTCTGATGCAGCCGCCAGATACCGGATAACTGATATCCCATCCTTTATTGGTGCCGTGAATGCCATAGCCAGTTTTGAATTCCAGCCATCGCGTACCAAGAGGATTATCCGGACCGGGTGGAATTGGAGTGTGATCAGTGAAGTTATTGCCCGGAATCCAGGTTGGATTTTCTTCTTTGTAAACAATACGGAATGATCCGACCGGGGTTTGCTCATAGGGAGTTCCTACTGCAACTTGATATTCTTTAATGGTCTTATCATTTTCAATTAATTGAAGTTGATAAGACGGGATATTAATATGGATTTCGGGACTGGCCCAGGCTATACTGCAGCAAATAAAAAACCAAAAGAGCAGACTGACCCATGCACGCATGCAGCGGCGCACCTCACTTTACAGTTTCAACTCGAAACCATTCATTGACCGTTGTGGCTGCACGTGCACAGTCTGGAGAGAACTCATGATTATTTTGATCGGTTTAAGAACCGGATATGTCTGAAAAAAGTTGTCAAAAAAAGAGGGGAATTCTGCAAAAAATAGAAATACCTCTCTAGGATAATTGTATCTTATGTATACTTCTTGTTAACAGTTTGTTAGTTTATGCCTAATCGTGCGAGAATTTGTAGACAAGAACAAACCGGTGATGATAGAATTTTAGTGTATAAAAATTACAAATTACGACAAGAGGGTATGGGGAGTATAGGAGGCTGTCAATTTGGAAAACTCTACAATTTTTGGTCTAGTGTTAGGCTTTTCGGCGGTATTGGTGGGAATGGTTCTTAAAGGGGCAAGCTTAGCGGCGTTAAGCAATCCTGCGGCATTTATGATCATAATTGTTGGTACTGCAGCGTGTCTACTAAACGGTTTTCCGCTGGATCATATTAAAAAGTTTCCTGTAATTGTTAAGAAGCTTTTTAAAAAGCCGGATCTTTTTCCCAAAGCCGAGTTGTTAAGAATGTTTATTGAACTATCGCAAACAGCCCGTCGAGAAGGGATTTTGGCCCTGGAAAGCAGAGTTTCTGAAATTAATGATCCCTTTTTGCGCAATGGATTAAGTATGGTTATTGATGGTCTGGATCCCGATTTTGTGAGCGATGTGTTGGACGCAGAAATTCAAGGGATGGAAGAACGTCATCGTGACGGAGCTCTGATTTTTACTCAGGCCGGTTCATACGCGCCTACGTTGGGTGTACTTGGAGCTGTTGTCGGTTTGATTGCTGCCCTTGGAAACCTTGAAGATATTGAAAAATTGGGTCATTCCATCGCGGCAGCCTTTGTGGCAACCCTGCTGGGGATTTTTACCGGTTATGTATTATGGCATCCTTTTGCCAATAAGCTGAAAATGATTTCGAAAAAAGAAGTTGAAGTTAAAAAAATGATGATAGAAGGCATTTTATCCTTGCAGGCAGGGGACTCACCAACTGCAATTGAAGCTAAACTGGTAGTTTTCATTCCTCAGAACGAACGTGCTCAATTAAAGCCAAAGTCGGAGGAATAATCAAATGTCTAGGAAAAAACATCGTGAAAAACACCATGAAGAGCATATGGATGAAACCTGGCTTATTCCTTATGCGGACTTACTGACATTATTGTTAGCGTTATTTATTGTACTTTTTGCTTCGGCTCAGGTTGATCAAAAGAAGTTTAATCAAATTGCGAATGCGTTTAGTGCTGCTTTTTCGAGTGGCAGTCCAGCTCTCTTCGACAGCACGATGACACCCCCAAGCGTTACGGAAGGGCCGCCGACCAGCAATAATACGGAGAAGAGCCAGGCCTACATGCAGGAGACCGCGCAATTGTTGGAAGTCAAAAAAATTGTGGATCATTATATTGCCGAAAATAACTTATCTGGTGATTTAAATACCGTGCTGACTGATGATGGACTGCTTATTCGAATTAAGGACACGGCCTTGTTTCCTTCTGGCAGTGCTGATTTGCTTCCGGAATCGCGGCGGATTGGTACGGCTATTGCTCAAATGCTGGTGCCTCTGCAGCAAAAAATTATTGTTTCCGGCCATACGGATAACGTTCCAATTAACACGCGGGAATTTCCTTCCAATTGGGATCTCAGCTCCAAGCGTTCACTCAATTTTATGAAATTTATTATTTCCCAGGACAAGCTTCAACCTGAGCGGTTTAGTGCCATCGGGTATGGTGAATACCGGCCGGTTGCTGCAAATGATTCAGTGGACGGACGAGCCAAAAATAGACGTGTTGAAGTATTGATTTCAAGGACCTATCGCTAATAATACCCAAAGATCGATCATTCGGCTGGCCGAATTGATCGATTTTTTTGTTTTTTCAGCTTATTAAAAGGGTATTGGAATATTTTTGTAGAAAGAGTATTGTTAGGTTTGTAAATGGGGATGTGAGTGTTAGCGTGCGTATTCGAACCAAGTTATATTACGGTCTGGGGCTGATTTTGCTACTTATTGTGGCTGTCTCGCTTTTTCTAATTCAGATGTTTCATGAGTTAAATGAAGATACGATTCAAATTGTTAATCATCGTTATGAGAAAGTAAGACTATTATCAACTTACCGCTATGAATTAAACAACTTATCGCGGGAGCTGAGAGGTCTTCCGGTTCATAGCAACGCGAATGCACTGGCAGACAATATTGCAATTACCGAAAGCTATCGTATTAATGCATTGATTGCCATGGAAGCACTTGAACGTTTGGCAACAAACGAAGAAGCACGCCAGGAAGTTGCCAAGGTCAAGGTTATAGCCGGGCAATATGACCGTCTTGCCGATAGCATTATTAATGCGGTTAAAGCGGGTAATGATGTTGAAATGATTCGGCCGATGCTGTTTGATGGTGCTCAGATTCGAACCGATATTACCCGTGAGTTGGACAAATTACAAAATACTGAGGAAATTGCGATTAAAAGCGAGCTGAACCATTCGCTGGATGTCTATACAACCGCTATTCGGACCATTTATGCCTGCATCATACTTGGCATTTTATTGGCGATCGCTATTACTGTCTGGGTGGTAGAAGGAATTACCGGCAATCTTAATAAGGTTACGACAATCCTTAAAAACGCAGTTGCCGGAAAGCTGGACTATTTGCCACGCCTGCACATTACCTCTCAGGATGAGGTGGGTGAGATTGCTGTTGCTTTTAATAAAATGGCAGATGTTATTGATGCACAAGCCGAGTTTGAGCAAGAACAGAATTGGCTTAATTTGCATGTGGCAGAAATTACGACCATCTGCCAAAGCAGCGTGGATTTTAGGAATTTAGCGCAGGCGTTTTTAGAGAAAATCGTACCGCTTGTTGGGGCCAGCTTCGGATTGTTTTATCTTAAGGAACAACGTGGCGGCGAGCCGTATCTGGAAAAACTATATTCCTATGCCGGCGATGAACGTTATGGGCAAACCATCCAGTTTGGTGAAGGGTTGGCCGGTCAATGTGCGTTAAGCCGTAAACCTTTGCTGATTCAGGACATACCGGATGATTATATGATGATCTCATCAGGCTTAGGGAGTGCTTTACCCAGATCTATTTTTATCTTACCAATAGAATTTAAAGATGAGTTATGGGGTGTTATTGAACTGGCTACCTTTGGCACCTTTGGCCGTTTGGAACAAAAATTCTTAACCGAGGCAGTCAAAAGCGCCGGAATTACCATCAGTATTATTCATAGCCGGGTTGAAGTAGAAACTTTGCTGGAGGAATCACAAACACTGGCTGAAGAGTTACAGGAACAATCGGAGGAACTGCAGACGCAACAAGAAGAACTGAATGCTCAGCAGCAGGAACTGATTGCAATCAATGAGCAGCTGGAGCAGCAATATGCTCAATCCGAGATTAAAAGCCGTGAATTGGAAAAGGCAAAGGCTGCATTGGAAGAGCATGCACGGAAACTGAGCCGGAACTCAAAATACAAGTCGGAATTTCTGGCCAATATGTCCCATGAATTGCGCACACCGCTCAATAGCCTTTTGATCCTGGCACAAATTTTAGCTGAGAACAAATCCGGGAATTTAACAGCCAAACAGGTTGAGTATGCGAATACCATCAGTTCATCCGGGAATGATTTGTTGAATTTAATCAATGATATCCTTGATCTATCTAAAATTGAATCAGGACGCATGGAATTTATTTTAGGAGAGGTACGTCCCAAAGAGTTATGCGCGCAAATTAGCAATCAATTTAAATATTTAGCCAACCGTAAGGACATTGATTTTTCCGTATATATTGCCCCGGATGTTCCAGCTGTGATTCAGACGGATGAACAACGGCTGCGTCAGGTATTGAAAAATTTACTATCTAATGCATTTAAATTTACTGAAACAGGTAACGTGCGTCTGGAAGTTCATAAGGCAAATCCGGGAGTGATAGTTCCAGAATGTGACAATCTTTCGGTGGAATCAATTATCGAGATCTCTGTGAGCGATACCGGAATTGGTATTGCTGAAGACAAGCAGGAGCTTATTTTTAAAGCCTTTAGACAGGCTGATGGCACAACCAGCCGCAAATATGGCGGAACTGGTTTGGGATTGACCATTAGTCGGGATATTGCGCAACTCATGGGTGGCTATATTGAAGTACAAAGCAAAATTGGTCAAGGCAGTACCTTCACGCTGTATTTCCCAAGCTATAGAAATTTGGCTGCTCACAATGAGGGCGTTCAGCAGGTTGCGGCAAGCTTATCTTTACAAGTTGCTGAGGCCGCATTACAGTCGGATAATCAGGAAGTTCTCATTGGCAAGAAAGTTCTGATCATTGATGATGACATGCGCAATTTATTTGCTCTTACATCTGTGCTCGAAAGCCAGCATATGGAAGTGCTGGTGGCCGAGAATGGGAAAGAAAGCCTTAATATTATCAAGAATCACCCGGATATCGATTTGGTACTTATGGATGTGATGATGCCCGAAATGGATGGCTTTACGGCCATGCGTGAAATCCGGGATATACCGCAGTATAAAGATCTGCCTATTATTGCTTTGACAGCGAAAGCGATGAAAAATGACCGCGAACAATGCCTGCAGGCAGGTGCATCGGATTATATCAGTAAGCCGGTAAATATTGAGCAACTGCTCTCTCTTATGCGAGTGTGGCTTTATAGATAGGTGAGGGTTTTGATAAGTTTATCCAATCAGGAGTTCAATCAGATTGAACAAATAGAAATTGATTTGTTGCTGGAAGCGATCTACCGGGCGTATGGCTTTGAGTTTCGCAATTATGCCCAGCAATTTTTACGGCGACGAATTTTGCACCGGCTCCGGGCTGAACGCGTAAGGTCGATTTCTGGATTGCAGGAACGGGTGCTTCATGATCCGCAAGCTATGGAACGGCTTTTTGCTGATTTAACGATCCATGTTACCGAGATGTTTCGGAACCCCGGTTTTTTTCGGGCGTTTCGGACCAAGGTCATTCCACTCATTCGGCATTATCCGCAAATTCGGATCTGGCACGCCGGCTGCTCGAGCGGGGAAGAAGTCTATTCCATGGCCATTTTGTTGCAAGAAGAAGAACTTTACAGTAAGACTAAAATCTATGCAACCGATATTTGTGAGGCTGTGTTGCAAAAGGCCAAAAGGGGAGTTATTCCGCTCGAACGCATGCAGGAATATACCAAGAACTATCATCGAGCCGGTGGAGCCTGCGCGTTCTCTGAATATTACACTGTAAAAAACAACGAAGTGTTTTTTAACCCTCGTTTGAAAGAACATATTATTTTTGCGCAGCACAATCTAGCGACCGATCATTCTTTTAATGAGTTTCATGTCATCATTTGCAGAAATGTAACCATCTATTTTAATAAACTGTTGCAAGAGCGTGTTTATGATCTCTTCCATGACAGTCTTAGTGTGAATGGGTTTTTAGGATTAGGGGATAAAGAAGCTATTAAATACTCAAAAATGGCCTGTTTTTATAGCGAAGTTGATAAGGAGCAGAAAATCTACATGAAGGAAGCAAAACTTGATTCAAATTGTTAGTGCAATAAAGTCGTTGTAATCCTTATTCTGAAGAACCGCTAAAAATCTGTTGAGGAGCTGGCTCCTTTGTTTTTACAAAGAAGGCCATGCAGCTTTCCATATGGAAACTGTATACTGAGACAGGAGGTAGCTTTTCAATTAGGAGTACGGAAGACCTGCATGCAGTGCAATAACGAATAAAGGAATGTTGTGTGTGACTAAGCAAAAGGTGAACATTTTAATGGTTGATGACCATCCCGAGAATATCTTGGCATTAGAGGCTGTTCTAGCATCGGATGATTATCATTTGATCGGGGCCAATTCTGGGGAGCAGGCGTTAAAATATGTTTTGCAAGAAGATTTTGCTGTGATTTTACTGGATGTTCAAATGCCGGGGCTTAATGGGTTTGAGACGGCCAAGCTGATTAAATCACGGGAAAAATCCAGGCACATTCCCATTATTTTTATCACTGCGGTGAAGCAGCCACCGGATCATATCAATCAAGGCTATTCGGTTGGTGCTTTCGACTATATTGTCAAGCCTTTTCATCCTCATTCTTTACGGTCAAAAGTCGAGCAGTTTGTCAAAATGCATCGCAAATATAACGAAGCCAAAGCCAATAGCCAGCTGTTGGATACACGAACTATCGAATTGCAGCAAACCAGTGCCAGGCTTGACCGGGTAAAACTGGATTTGCGCAAGTCGCGGGCGCTGGCAAGGGTTCTGGCCGACAGTGCGCTAGATACCATTGTTACTTTTAATGCGGATGGATATATTTTGACCATTAATCCGGCTATTGAGCGGATGTTTGGTTATACGGTCAGTGATTTGGAAGGAGATCGTATTGAGAAACTTTTTTTGCCGATCGGCAAAAACTGTACAGAAATTAGAATTGCTGATATACCGATCAGTGAATTAGATGAAAAAATTACCGAAGTTACAGCTTTGCGAAAAAATGGCACTACTTTTCCGGCTGATATTCAAATCAGACAGGCCAGCTTTGAAAATGACTGTATATCGGTGTGTTCAATTCGTGATGTGAGTGAACGCAAGCAATTGGAATTTGAGCGCAGCCTCCATTATGAAAATCTGGAACGGCTGGTAGAGGCCAGAACATTAGAACTGCTTTCAGCAAATGAAAAATTGCAGCATGAAATTGAAGAACGCAAAATTATTGCCGACAATTTACGGGTGTCTCAAGAGCGTTTCCGCAAAATCTTTGAATCCAGTCCCAGTATGATTGCCATTATGTCTTGTCAGGATGGCCGCTATCTTGATGTTAATGAAAGCTGGGTGACCTATACGGGCTTCAATCGAGATGAAGTCATCAATCAGACAACCGACAAATTGAATATTGTTTTTGTTTCCGGGCAGACTGAGGAAACCGGCATGGATGCCAATCATTTGCTAAGAAATGCCCGAATCCGGTATTTTACTAAAACAGGTCAGGTGCGTGAAGCCCTGTTATCGATTGAGAGTATTGAAGTGGGTGGCGAGCAATGTCAGTTGAAGGTTATTACCGATATTACCGAACGTGTATTTTTGGAAAATAAAATGGCGCGGTTTGACCGGATGCACCTCATTGGTGAAATGGCGGCCGGAATTGCTCACGAGATTCGTAATCCGATGACAACGGTGCGCGGTTTTTTGCAAATGACCAAGCAGCGCGGCAATTTGTCACCCATTCATATTGAATTGATGATTGAAGAGTTGGACCGCGCCAATGCCATCATTACTGAATATTTAAGCTTAGCAAAGGATAAGCCTACCGACAGGCGCCTGCAATCCTTAAATCAGATTATTGAAAATTTGCTGCCCCTGGTTCAGGCTGAGGCTATTCGTTCGGATAAAACAATTGTTTTTGAAGCAACGCATTGTCCGCCGCTATATTTAGATGAAAAAGAAATCCGGCAGTTGGTCTTAAATTTGGCGTTAAATGGACTGGAAGCCATGACGACCAGCGGTGTTCTGAGAATTAAAACCTATCAGGAAGGAAACGCTGTCGTATTAGCGGTTTGTGACCAAGGAATCGGCATCAAACAAGAGGTTTTAGAGAAAATTGGTACACCCTTTTTTACAACAAAAGAGCAAGGAACCGGATTGGGCTTGGCTGTTTGCTTTAGTGTTGCTGCCCGTCATGATGCTGTGATTGAATTTGACTCTTCCGGACCAGGAACAACCGTCTTGGTTCGTTTTAGCCTTCCTAGCGAGGAACGGCCTTAGCTATATCAAAACCAAAGGAGTTCACTCCTTTGGTTTTGATATGTTCTCAGCAAAAAGCTGTTTTAACGGGATAATGGGGTGAAAGACATGATTATTGGTTCCGGGATTGATATTATTGAAATCCATCGTATCGAAAAAGCAATCTGCAAAGAGAAATTTGTGAAGCGAGTATTTACTGCAGCCGAGCAGGCTTATTGTGATGCCAAAGGCAAGCAGCGTGCTGCTTCTTATGCTGCCCGCTTTGCAGGCAAAGAGGCATTGCTTAAAGCGCTGGGTACTGGACTTGTAGGGGGAGAACTATTAAATATAGAAATCATCCCAAATGAAAAAGGTGCACCGCAAGTCATACTGACAGGCTATTTTGCAAGTTATGCTGCCGAACTGGGGGTTCGTCAGATCTATATTTCTTTAAGCCACGCGCAACAGTATGCAACGGCGCAAGTCATATTATGGGGAGGAAATAATCAATGAAGGTAGCAACAGCAGCTGAAATGCGTGCGATTGATAAACAGGCAATTGAAGTTTATGGGATTCCAGGAATCGTTTTGATGGAAAATGCCGGAGTAGAGGCCTTAAAAGTCGTTGAAACTATGTTAGGACAATTTACAAATAAAAAGATTTGCATTTTAGCTGGCAAAGGCAATAATGGCGGTGACGGTTTTGTCGTGGCTCGGCATCTTAGCAATCAAGGTGCAAAAGTAAAAGTCTTTCTGATTGGTGCCAAAGCTGCTATGAGCAGTGATGCGTCTATAAATTTTAATATCCTGGAAAAG
Organism: uncultured Selenomonadales bacterium; assembly: GCA_946407015.1. Taxonomy (GTDB): domain Bacteria; phylum Bacillota; class Negativicutes; order DSM-1736; family Dendrosporobacteraceae; genus CAMJML01. The sequence goes on from CAMJML010000007.1 coordinate 140,796, forward strand.
ATGGGCATTGATATGGTGGAGGTGTCCGGCGACAGGGATTGGGATAAGGTCAAGCTAGCGATTACGTTTGCAGACTGTTTGATTGATGCGCTGCTTGGTACTGGCTTTAAAGGAGAATTAAGTGAAGAAATTGCAAGGGCGGTTACTGCCATCAATGAAGCCGGCAAACCTGTCTTGGCCATTGATATACCGTCCGGAATTGATGCTGATACGGGTCAGGTCCTTACAATCGCCGTTAAAGCCACCCATACCGTTACGTTCGGGCTGCCTAAGCCCGGGTTGCTGATGTATCCTGGTGCCTCTTATGTGGGGGAATTACTGGTTGGCGATATTGGTCTGCCGGCTTGTTTACTGACTGATGCCGAGATTAAGCAGAATTTAATCACTGCCGGCGATATGGGAAGACTGTTGATAAAAAGACCGCCCGATGCTCATAAGGGAACGTGCGGCAAAGTACTGGTGATCGCTGGTTCGCGTGGGCTTACCGGGGCCGCAGCGCTGGCTTCTTCTGCTGCACTTAAATCAGGAGCAGGGCTGGTTACTTTAGCTATTGCCGACAGTCTTAACGATATTATGGAAGTAAAACTGACTGAGGTGATGACCAGGCCATTGCCGGAATTTGCTCCCGGCATCATTGGGACTAGTGCTTTGGCGCCAATTCTTGAGTTGGCCGAAAAATGTGATGTGGTTGCTATTGGTCCCGGCTTAGGCACCCATCCGGAAACCAGGCTGCTGGTGCAAGAATTGATAAAGGTCTTGGAGCAGCCGCTGGTTATTGACGCAGATGCAATTCAGGCGCTTGCAGAATGTGGTGAGCAATTATTAAGTGCCAAAGCTTTGCCTATTCTAACACCGCATCCCGGAGAAATGGCCAGACTGATTGGCTTATCGGCAGAGGAAGTCAATCAAGACCGCATCTACGTGGCCAGGCAGGCTGCCGAACAGTTTGGTAGTATCGTTATTCTAAAAGGCGCCCGTACAATAGTGGCATATCCGGATGGTGAAGTATATATTAATATTAGCGGCAATGCAGGCATGGCGACGGGGGGCACTGGTGATGTCCTGACCGGATTGATCAGCAGTATGATTGCACAGGGATTATCCAGTCATACTGCAGCTCTAGCGAGTGTATACATCCACGGATTAGCGGGAGATATTGCTGCGCAGAGCGGGATGGTCGGATTAACAGCCGGCGATGTGCTGAATTCTTTACCGGCAGCTATTATGGGAGTACAAGAAAAATAGTGATATACGAATATATATAAAAAAGTTTGACATTAATATATAAAAACCATATAATTTGAATAGAGAGAGTGTGTGTGTGCAAACTGCGGGGGTGTAGGCGTGGCAGAGTTAAAAAGGATCATGATCAGTATCCCAAATAGCTTGTTGCAAGAAGTTGATGGTATTATTGCCATGGAAAAACTTAGCCGCAGCCAATTTGTGCGCGATGCGATGCGCTTGTATATTGAAGATCGCAGACGTAAAGCAATACGGGATAACATGAGAAAAGGATATCAAGAGATGGCCATTATCAATCTGGCATTAGCAGAAGAAGGATTACATGCTGATGCAGACTTTATTGAAATGCCCAGCTTGCTGGCGGAGCGTGAATAGCATATGGTGGTTAAACGTGGGGACATTTACTATGCCAACTTGAGTCCGGTGGTAGGTTCCGAACAGGGAGGCCTTCGGCCTGTTCTGGTTGTTCAGAATGATGTAGGCAATAAATATAGTCCTACTGTCATTGTGGCAGCTATAACATCGCAAATTTCTAAGGCGAAATTACCAACTCATGTTGAGATCAATGCCAAGGAATGTAATTTGGAAAAGGATTCAGTCATCCTTTTAGAACAAATGCGAACCATTGATAAACGTCGGCTTAAGGAAAAAGTTACCCATTTAACAGATGAGGTTATGAATAAGGTCGATGATGCAATGAAAATTAGTTTAGGCCTGATTCAAATTTAATTGTTTCCTATTGGGTAGGCAGTTTGATCTGCCTGCCTTTTTATTTGTTCTGTATTGCCTATATATACCGATCCAGGAGGAATCATGAAGCGGTTAACACATGGAATATTATTCGCAGTTTTTATTATTCTAGGAACATTGCTTGCCGCCTGTTCCGCTATACCGGCCCATCTTTCAGCACCCAAAGCCCCGCTAATTATTGATGTCATTGATATCGGCCAAGGGGATGCCAGTTTAATCAGAACAGCCAAAGAAGTTATCCTGATTGATACCGGCGATGTACCTGCAAGAGGAAAGCTTGTAGATTATTTGAAAAAGCAAGGGATTACAACAATTGACAAGGTCATCATTACCCATCCGCACGCCGATCATCTCGGTGGTATGGCAAGTGTGCTGGAGAATTTTACCGTAAAACAGATTTATGATAGCGGACAAACGACAACGACAGCACTGTACCGACAGTATTTAAGCACGGTGAAAAAGCGAAAAATACCCTTTGCCGTACTGGCTGCAGGTGATCAGCTTGATTTTGGCGGCGGAGTGACTTTTAAAGTGTTTGGGCCGCAGAAGCCTTACATAAGCGATTCTGAACTGAATAATAATAGTATTGTCGGAAAACTAATCTACGGTCAGTTTTCGATGCTCTTTACCGGCGATGCCGAGAAAGAAGCCGAAGAGCGCTTACAAAAAAACTATGCCAGTGAGCTTCGGACCAATGTGTTGAAAAGCCCACACCATGGCAGCCGGACCTCTTCATCCTGGCCATTTCTGAAAGAGGTCTCGCCGGATGCCATTACGATATCTGCAGGGGCAGACAATGAATATCAGCATCCCCATACGGTCACCCTTAAAAAGTACACCGAGTTGAAAGCTCAGATATACCGGACTGATTTGAATGGATCGATCAGGATTACTTCAGATGGGAAAACTTATCAGATGATAAAGGAGAAACCATAAGATGGAAATTAAGGCAGTTATTGACCGGTTTGAAAGCGATAAAGCCGTGTTGTTAATCGGCGAATTTGAAACGGCTGTGATTTGGCCCAAGAATAGTCTGCCTACGACCGCTAAAGAGGGGGATTATCTTATCATTCAGCTCAGTATTGATGAGAAAGCTACTGGCGAAGCTAAGAACGAAGCCGATCAACTGCTTAAAGAATTGTTAGCGGATAATAAATAAATGAGCGGTCAAATCCATCAGTTTGCTAAACTGATGGATTTTATCTTTTCAGGAGTATTGTGGAATAATTTTCTAGAGATGTTCAATTGATTTCTGCAGGAATTTTTTAGATAAACACGAAAAATATAGAATTAAGTCATATCATCGTTATTGGTGACAGGAGGTGTTAGCTTGCTAAGAAAGAAGTCGATCATTCTATTCTACTACTTGTTTTCATGATTCCGCAAATCGTCTGGGCTGGATTACCCACCCCATTACCGGATGAACAAGCCGCTGTTCAACTGTCCGGGCAGGACAATCGATCGCTTCAATCGGCCTCCGCGCTTGAAGTTGAAATGACACAAGCTAATTTTGCCATCCATAAGGATGCCGCAACCGGCAATCAGAAACTGCGTCTTGTTGTCGATGTGACGGGGCCGGTACAGGCTTCAGCCGTTATGAACAATGCTTTGGACCAGCAGCTCGTTGTTCAGGTAAAGGGAGCCTCCTTAGGAAAAGTGGAAAGAACACTGGATTTGGACGGACGGATTGCCAAAGAGGTCAACTTTGATCGGATTGATGACTCAAATAGTCAACTGGTGATTCTTTTGGCGGACAAGCTGGCCAATCTTGACTATCGTGTGTTCACGTTGCCAAGTGATGCAGATGCCAAGCGTCCCTACCGGGTTGTGGTGGATATCAATAAGCCGTTAGTTGCTGAAAGTACAGCAGCCAAGGGGATTGCCCGGCCGGCTCAGCCTGTAGCAAGCAGCAAGGCGGAAATGACCAAAGCCAGCTTTGCGATTCATACTGATGCCGTAACGGGGGAACAAAAGTTACGGCTGGTTGTGGATGTAACCGGACAAGTCCAAACTTCCGCCAATGTCGTTTCATCTCCTGATCCGCAGCTTTTAGTGAATGTAAAGGGCGCTTCGGTGGGAAGGCTAAAGCAATCGTTGGCCCTTGACGGCAATATTGCCGATACGGTTAAATTTTTACGAATTGATGATACTAATAGTCAATTGGTCATTAATTTGCCAGGAATGCTCGAAGATGGTGATTACCGTGTATTTACTTTACCGAATGATAGCAAAGCCAATCGTCCCAATCGTGTTGTAGTGGATATTAATAAACCATTGGCACCGGTAGAATTTAATTATAAGCCGGGCCTAAAGGGCAAAGTCATTGTGCTGGACCCAGGTCATGGCGGCAGCGATCCTGGCGCTATTGGTTTGAATAATACACCTGAGAAGGCTGTTACCCTTCCGGTCGCGCTAAAAGTAAAGGCGTTGCTGGAAAAAGCCGGTGCAAAAGTGCTTATGACCAGACAGGACGACCGTGATGTCTTTGGTGCGGGTGCCTCCGCGGTTGAGGAATTAAGTGCAAGAACCAAAGTGGCCAACAGCGTTAAGGCTGATCTTTTCGTTAGTATTCATGCAAATGCATTTGCCAATCGGACTGTTGGTGGAACTTCCACTCACTATTATTTAAAATCCCGTTATGACCGTATGTTGGCTGAATGTCTGCAAAGTAGTGTGGTTGCTGCCGGCGGTCTGACAGACCGTGGTGCGCAGGCGGCGAATTTCTATGTTGTAAAACGCACCTTAATGCCTGCAGCTTTAATTGAAATGGCCTTTATTTCGAATCCGGATGAGGAAAAGTTATTAAATTCACCACAGTTCCAGCAGCAATTTGCCCAAGGAATTGTCAGCGGGATGGATAATTTCTTTCTTCAGGCTGCCCAAAAAGGAGGCGGGAAGTGATGCTGAAACAGACTAAGACTTTTTTACTAGTGGTATTGCTGCTATTCCCTCTGCTTGTTGCAGGCTGTGCCGATAATGCGCAAAATCCTCAGGGTTCTTCGTCCACGCAAGGAATGGAACAGCCGAATTCTTTGCAGCAATCCAACAATCTGGCAAATTCGCCGGGAACAATGAAAATTACCATTTATCATGCGACCAAAGATGCGCAATACCTGGTTCCTGAAACTCAAGTAATTTCCGTGAATGATCATCCTGCCAAAGAGGCTATCGAGCGTTTGATTGCAGGTACTAAGCAGCCTGATTTGGTTTCTGTAATTCCAAATGGAACAAAATTGCGGAGTATTTCAATCAAAAATCATATTGCATATGTTGATTTTAATGATAAGCTTGTTAAAAACAACAGCGGTGGATCTGCAGGAGAAATTTTATTGGTAGGGGCCATTGTCAATACACTGACCGAGTTTCCTGAAATCCAAAAAGTACAGTTGCTGGTTGAAGGCAAAAAAATTGATACGATTACGGGACACTTGGATACCAGTGAACCGCTCAGCCGATCAGAAAAAATTATCAAAAAGTAATTGAATTACCAAATTTTATTTGCTAAAATAGCAATGTTAATAAAATAAAAATAGCTATCCACTAGGGGAGCATTGTGCTGAGAGGCGGTAGCCGACCCTTAGAACCTGATTACTGGATAATACCAGCGTAGGGAAGTGGCCATAAAGACTGTATATTTTCGCAGCCATTTAGCCATTTTGGTTAAATGGCTGTTTTTTCAACAGTTTCTGAATTCGATCAACTTGATTATTACTATATTATCAACAGGGGGAATATATTATGGCAACTCAAATGCAGCTTGCGCGCCAAGGTAAAATTACCGATGCCATGCAGATTGTAGCAAACAATGAAGGCATAGACGCAGAAATCATTCGCAGCCGGGTGGCTGAAGGTACAATCTCAATCTGTGCCAATGTCAACCACACTTCACTGCAGCCTCGTGGTGTGGGGTTGGGACTTTCCACCAAAGTCAATGCGAATATCGGGACTTCAAGTGCTTATCCGGATATCGAGCCAGAGTTAGCAAAACTTGAAGTAGCGATTAAGGCTGGCGCTGATGCCGTTATGGATCTGAGTACCGGCGAAAATATTGACCGGTCACGGCGGGCTATTATTGAGAAGTCCACTATTATCGTAGGAACCGTTCCAATCTATCAGGTTACTGTGGAGGCTATCAAAGCCCGTGGCTCGGTGATTGACATGACCGGTGACGACATGCTTCACGTGATTGAGAGGCAAGCCCAGGATGGCGCTGACTTTATGACCATTCATTGCGGGGTCACTCAAAGTGTTATTAGCCGCTTGCAGCAGCAAGGCCGGATTACAGATGTAGTAAGCCGCGGCGGATCTTTCTTGACAGGCTGGATGCTTCATAATGGTAAGGAAAACCCGCTCTATGAGCGCTATGACGAGATTCTTGATATTTGTGCCCGCTATGATGTCACCATCAGTCTTGGGGATGGTTTACGACCAGGCTGCTTAGCAGATGCGACCGACCGGGCGCAATTGCAGGAACTGCTGATTTTAGGTGAACTGGTGGACCGTGCATGGGCGAAAGGGGTACAAGTTTTGGTTGAAGGGCCTGGCCACGTTCCTTATGACCAAATTGAAGCCAACATTAAATTGCAAAAACAAATCTGTAAAGGGGCACCCTTTTATGTCCTGGGGCCATTAGTAACCGACGTTGCCCCAGGCTATGATCACATTACTTCTGCTATTGGCGGAACACTCGCAGCAGCAGCAGGTGCTGACTTCTTATGCTATGTAACACCGGCTGAACATCTTGGGCTACCATCTATTCAGGATGTTCATGAAGGCATTATCGCATCCCGGATTGCTGCTCATGCGGCTGATATTGTTAAGGGAGTTAAAGGTGCACGTGAGTGGGATCTAAAAATGGCTAAAGCCCGGAAAGCGCTGGATTGGGATCAGCAAATTCAATTGGCCATTGATCCGGAAAAAGCGGCCCGTTACCGTCAAGAACGCAATCCAGGCGGTGCTGAAGCTTGTTCGATGTGCGGTAATTATTGTGCCATGAAAATTGTTGGTGAATATTTAGGCAAACCCAATCACGGATGCTAATCGAAAGAAAGCAGCCCTGGTGAAAACTAGGGCTGCTTTTATTTTTTTCAAATCGTGGTATACTACCCATGCAGGAAATATCAGGATAAGCAAGAAAAATAACAAAATGACATAACGGGATTTACCTGAGAGCAGTTTCGAGTGGATGGTGGTAACGATGAAATTGAAGCAATTAGGGGAATTTGGCTTAATCGATCTATTAAAGGAAAATACCATTGTAGATCCGGCCAGTGTTGTAGTTGGTATTGGTGATGATGCGGCAGTTCTTTTGCCTACGCCTCGGCAATTGCAGTTATTGACAACCGATATGCTGGTAGAAGCCATTCATTTTGATTTAAAGACAACAACGCCTTGGCAGTTAGGTTATAAAGCTGTTGCCGTGAATCTGAGCGACATTGCGGCAATGGGGGGAGTTCCCAAGCATATCGTGATATCCCTGGCAATACCACAAGATTTGCCGGTTGAATTTATTGTTCAATTGTATGAAGGCATGAAGGAGATTTGTCGGCAGTTTCAGGTTAATATTGTTGGCGGCGATACAGTGGCCAGTCCTCATGGAGTTGTGATGAATGTTGCTGTTACCGGTGAGGTGGATCCTACCCGTTTACAGCGCCGGTCAGGAGCTAAACCGGGCGATTTAGTGGTAGTGACCGGTGTATTAGGGAATTCAGCAGCCGGCTTGGATTTTCTTACCCGGGGTAATTGGGAAGAGTTTGAATATGCCTGGCCTTTGGTAACCAGCCATCTTACGCCGCAGCCGCTGGTGAAAGCCGGACAAATCATTGCCGGTTTTGCAACAAGTATGGATGATATCAGTGATGGCTTGGCAAGTGAAGCCAATGAGATTGCCAAAGCCAGTGCGGTAGGGGTGCGCCTGCTCGCTGATAGCGTGCCATTATCGGCGGAGGTTCAGGAGGCCGGAACATTTTTTGGTAAACCGGCACTGGATTATGCTTTATATGGCGGGGAGGACTATCAGCTTTTATTTACAGTTGAGCCGGAGCAGTACCGGCTATTGACTTTGGCTGGAATTGATCAGAAACTAACGGTTATTGGTGAGGTTACCAGTGAATGTACAGGGGTTGAACTGGTACAGCCAAGTGGGCAAATTACTGCATTAGCTGCTAGAGGCTACAATCATTTTGTGTAGAGAGGTTATTTATGTTTATTTTTAAAACAAATTCGCCGGAGCAGACTTTTGAATTTGGCAAAAAGCTGGCTCAATTGGTTACACCGGGCTTTGTCCTGTGTTTGCAAGGAAATCTGGGAGCGGGAAAAACCTTGTTTGTGCAAGGATTGGCCAGTGGTCTGGATACTAGTGATTCAGTTACCAGTCCTACATTTACCCTGCTGAATGTTTATCAGGCCAAGCTGACTATTTTTCATTTTGATTTGTATCGTTTGGAACATCCTGATGAATTACAGGATATCGGTTTTTATGAATATACCGCAACAGATGGTGTTGCTGTGATAGAGTGGCCGGACAAGTTTAGTGAACAGCTGCCGTCTGAACGTTTATGGATTGAAATCACACCAGGAGAATCCATGAGTGAACGTCAGATCCAGATCAGAGCGTACGGGGCAAAATATCAGCAGGTATGTGAGGAGTTGAAAAATATTGCCGATTCTTGCTTTAGATACGGCCACCCTAGTGTCTAGTGTGGCCTTAACAATGCCGGACACTTTAGTGGCTGAGCTGACTATTCAAACGAAGTTGACCCATTCAGAATTATTGATGCCTCATATTGACCAGCTGCTAAAAGCAGCTAGAGTGCAAAAAAATGCATTAAAGGCGATAGCTGTCAGTATTGGTCCCGGTTCTTTTACCGGGTTGCGAATCGGGTTAGCGAGCGCAAAAGCCATGGCTTATGCCTTGAACCTTCCAATTGTCGGGGTGCCGACACTGGAGGCACTGGCTTATAATTGCCTGTTGCCGGAAATTTATTTGGCACCTATGCTTGATGCTCAAAAAGGAAATGTTTATTTTGCTGTTTATCATTGGCACAATGGCAAACTTAAGGAGATAAAGCCGGCCGGAGTAGGAGCTTTCGATGAAGTTCTGGACGAACTGGCAAACATGGATAAACGGGTGATCACCATGGGAGAATCGGCTGTTATGTATCGCGACCGGATTATGCAGGCTGGCGGCAAAGTTACCATGGCACCGGCCCATCTGATTATGCCAAGAGCTGCTAGTGTCGGGCTGTTAGGTTATCAAATGCTAAACTCCGGAATACAGCATGAAGTCATGACGATGGAACCTTTATATATTCGCCGGTCAGAAGCTGAAGAACTTTGGGAACGGCGACATGGAGCCTGTTGATGATGAGTAGCTTGTCTTTTCGGCAAATGCAAGCTGGCGATATTGACGGCGTCTTGTTGGTTGAGCAGGAAAGCTTTACTTTACCATGGTCACGTAAAGCTTTTGAAGCTGAAATTCATGAGAATGAATTATCCTATTACCTGGTTATTGAAGATGCAGGAACAATTGTTGGCTATGCCGGATTTTGGCTGGTTTTGGATGAGGCACATGTCACGAATATCGCTGTTTGCACTGCTTATCGTGGTCAAGGTCTTGGCGAAAAGCTCGTCCGAGAGCTTGTATATCAAGCTAAATTACGCGGGGCAACCAGCATGACCCTGGAAGTGAGAGTGAGTAATATTCCGGCTCAGCGTCTTTACGAAAAGATTGGCTTTGTCAATCGGGGAATTCGGCGCCAATATTATAGCGATACAAAAGAGGATGCCATGATTATGTGGCTGGATTCATTATAGAACAAGAATTTCCTTATTTTGGTTTGATAAATGCCCCGCTTTCTGATAGGAATAGTAGAAAAGTCTTTTTATGGATCTGCTTTTTTAAAATGACTCAAGAAGCAAGGCTGAAAAAAAGACCGCTCTCGCGGTCTAAGGGTGATTGGTTTTATACAATATGAAAGCCTTGCCGAAAGTGTTACAATCTTAAAAAATAGTAAAAGGGCGGCTATGCCGCCCATTCAGTTATTTCAATGTCGATTCATATTGTTCGATCATTCGGCGTACCATTTGTCCCCCGACTCGGCCGCAATCGGCGGAAGTCATCGTGGACCAGCCCGTAGAACGAACTTGCTCTGCAATACCCAATTCAGATGCAACTTCAAATTTCATGCGATCAAGAGCATTTTCGCTTGCAGGATTTACAGGTTTGTTTGAGCGTGCCATACAAATCCCTCCTTTCGGGTGTTGTTTTTATCACCCTGATTATAATTTGTGTTTTTCCCTAAGTTCACATACATGCAATTAATAGCAGATAAATGGAGGCATTTGCCTTGAAAAAAACAACAGAAAAACTTTATTTTACGTTAGGAATCGAAACAAGTTGTGATGAAACTTCAGCGGCTGTCGTCGTGAACGGCCGGGAGGTTTTATCCAATATTATTTCTTCCCAAATACCGTTGCATCAGAAATTTGGCGGTGTTGTTCCTGAAATTGCATCCCGCAAACATATCGAGAATGTCATTCCGGTGGTCGATGAAGCGCTGCGGCAAGCCAATATAACGCTTAAGGAGATCAATGCCATTGGTGTGACTTATGGTCCGGGTTTAGTCGGAGCTCTGCTCGTCGGCGTAGCTGCTGCCAAGGCGCTGGCTTTTGCTGCCGAACTCCCACTGGTTGGGGTTAACCATCTTGAGGGACATATTTTTGCTAATTTTTTAGCTCATCCCGAGCTTGAACCGCCGTTCATGGCTTTAGTCGTTTCCGGCGGTCACACTTCGCTGGTTTATGTGAAAAATTATAATGAGTTTGAACTGGTTGGCCAAACCCGCGATGATGCGGCCGGGGAAGCTTTTGATAAAGTGGCCCGGGTCATGGGGCTGCCTTACCCAGGCGGGCCTCACATTGACCGTTTAGCAGCTGCAGGCAATCCGGAGGCGATTAGTTTTCCCCGTGCATTAAATGACAAGAACAGCTTTGAGTTTAGTTTCAGCGGTTTAAAGTCAGCTGTACTGAATTACTTAAATAGCGCGGCACAACGAGGCGAAGTTATCCGGCATGAGGATGTAGCCGCAAGCTTTCAAGCGGCTATTGTGGATGTGCTAGTAACCAAGGCTTTGCAAGCCGTCCAACAATACGGCACTAATCAGCTGGTTTTGGCAGGGGGGGTTGCTGCAAATGGCATGCTAAAAACTAAGCTGGCGAGCGCCTGTATGGATATGGAGGTTCAGCTTTATTATCCAAGCCCGGTGTTGTGTACAGACAATGCAGCCATGATTGCCTGCCGGACCTATTATCAATATCAGGGAGGGAAAGTGGCTGATCTCTATTTAAATGCAGTTCCTTCGCTTAAAATTGGCGGAAATGACAAAAACTAATCCATAGTGAAAAAAAGACTGAAATTTTTGGAAAAATAATCATTCATTGGCTTTTAAGTCTGAGCATAAATTTAATAAAAAAACCCATTTAATAACAAGGATTTTTTAGCGAGTAAGTTGAATAAAAGTAAATTTAAATATGCCTGGAGGTACTCAATAGACATTATGGGAGTCATTGGAGACGTGTGTCGGAAAGTCACGATCCTGTCGCCGGCACAGATTGAAATACTGGATAAGCTAAGTGGAATATTCCCGCTGGTATGTGATTTGGCACATGCTCAATTAACTGTCTATACCAAGGCTAGTGATGAGAACTTACTCGTTATTGCTGCTCAGCTTAAGCCCAACACGAGCTTTAGTCAATATAAGCCCAATTTGCTTGGAACCACTGTTTTTGCTGCAGAGGAACCACTTATTTGGCGCACAATGTCTACAGGTCAGCCGATCAGTGGTCAGCGTGAATGGGCTTTGGGCATGCTGATGGAGATGCAGACATACCCTGTCCGGGATAATGACGGCAATATCATAGCAGTAGTCAGCTTTGAAACCAGCCCGGATGAAATTAGAACCGAAGGGTATCATATCTTGCTGGACACAGCGTATACCTTATTGGTCAATGCCCGTTCGCCTTTTGATGGTAAGTTATACCGTGCCCTTTCGGCCAGTGACGGGATTATCATCACCGATGAACGGGGTAAAATCACATTTGCTAATGCTGCTGCCAGCAGTATTTATAAAGTTTTGGGAATCGGCCGGATTGTCGGGCGTCATATTTATGACAGACAGATCAATATGCGTATCACGAAAAAAACCACAACCAGTCAGATGCCATACGAAACAGAACTGGAAGCCGGCAATTTGATATTAGTTCAGCGAACCATTCCAATCATTCAAGGCGGTCAGGTTATCCGCACGGTTATTATTGTAGCCGATGTCACTGAACTTAAGAAAAAAGAAAAAGAATTGCTCATTAAGTCAGCCGTTATTCAGGAAATCCATCACCGGGTTAAAAATAATTTGCAAACCATTGCCAGCTTGCTTCGGCTTCAGGCCAGAAGAACCAATTCGCTTCAAGTCAAAGCCGCTTTGCGTGAAAGTGTCAACAGGATTCTTAGCATTTCAGTCGTTCATGAGTTTCTATCGCAGCAAGATGCCGAGATCATTGATGTGGCTGAAGTGGCTAAAAATATTTTGGATTTAGTTATTCAAAATATGCTGGAACCTGATTTCAATTTGCAAACTATTTTTAACGGTGAAACTGTGATACTGCCTTCTGAGCAAGCCAGCAGCCTGGCGCTAGTTATTAATGAATTAATTCAAAATTCAATTGAGCATGGCTTCATTGGCAGACCGGAGGGACTGATTGGGGTGGATATTGCAACCGATCAGGATACCTATCGCATTGAAATTTATGATAACGGAATTGGGCTTCCGGCTGATTTTACTCCTCAAGCCTCGAAAAGCTTGGGGCTTCAGATTGTAAGAACACTCATTGAGGATGATTTGGGTGGTACATTTGAATTATATGCCGATAAGGGTACGCATGCGCGTATCACCATTCCCCGGACCATAGAGGGAGGAAGATAGTATATGCAACCATTGCGTGTAGTGATTGCTGACAATGAGTCGATTATCAGAATGGATTTAAAAGAGATATTAGAAGAAGCTGGCCACTCGGTTGTCGGTGAAGCGACTGACGGTCTTAAGGCCATTGAACTTACGCGCAAACACCGACCTGATCTAGTCATTATGGATATCAAAATGCCCGAAATGGATGGGATTACTGCGGCCAAAACCATTTCCAATGAAAAAATTGCCCCGGTTTTGTTGCTTACGGCGTTCAGCCAAAAAGAAATTGTGGATAAGGCTAAGGATTCCGGCGTATTGGCTTATTTGGTGAAACCGGTAAAAGAAACCAATTTATTCCCTGCTATTGAGATTGCCTTATCGCGGTTTCAAGAGTTTGCGGAATTGGAGCAAGAATTGGAGGATGTTAAGAACTCCCTCGAAACCCGGAAAGTGTTGGACCGGGCAAAAGGTATATTGATGGATGCCTACAATTTAAATGAAAGTGAAGCTTACCGGCGTATCCAGCAGTATAGTATGAGTAAGCGCAAATCAATCCGCGATGTTGCGCAAGCCATTGTGGATTCAGTTACAAAGAAAAAGGGCAAGTAAAACCTGTTAGCCTGTTGCAGGGCAGCTTTTGGCAGTCAAGCAATGTAGGCTTACTTTTTTTCTATCGAAATAATAAAAACAGAAATAAAAACTAAAAAACAAATAAAAACCAGCGTAATGTAGAGCTAGTCTTAAAAAAAAACTGGTTAAAAGCCCAAATTTTTGTTTATTGCTCTTGATTTTTGGCAATGAATTATATATGATAATTTATGGAATTAGCACTCGCTTTTAGTGAGTGCTAACAAATCAACTAATAATATTTAAACATCATAAAGGGAGGTTGCTTCAATGATTAAGCCATTAGGCGACAGAGTAGTCATTAAAGTATTGGAAGGGGAATTAAAGACTAAGAGTGGTATCGTACTGCCTGATACTGCCAAAGAAAAACCCCAGGAAGGTCAGGTTGTAGCTGTTGGTACTGGCAAATTGCTGGACAATGGTCAACGCGTAGCCCTTGATGTTAAAGAAGGCGACAAAATTATTTTCTCGAAATATGCTGGCACAGAAGTTAAAGTGGACGGCCAAGATTATCTCATCGTAAGTGAAAGAGATATTCTGGCAATCGTTCAGTAATTGAGAATTTTAAATAGGGAGGCATACATATAATGGCAAAACAAATTTTATTTGATGAAGAAGCACGCCGTGCGCTGGAAAAAGGCGTCAATGCTTTAGCGAATGCTGTTAAAGTGACTTTAGGACCTAAAGGCCGCAATGTTGTGTTAGATAAAAAATTTGGTGCTCCTACCATTACTAATGATGGTGTTACCATTGCCCGTGATATTGAACTAGAAGATCCATTTGAAAACATGGGTGCTCAATTAGTGAAAGAAGTTGCAACTAAAACCAACGATGTTGCTGGTGACGGAACAACTACAGCAACTTTATTGGCTCAAGCCATGATCCGTGAAGGGATGCGCAATGTCGCTGCAGGCGCTAACCCAATGATTATTAAAAAAGGGATTGAAAAAGCTGTTGCCGCTTTGGTTGCTGAGATTAAGAAAAATGCTGTTAAAGTTGAAACAAAAGATGCAATTGCTCAAGTTGCTTCAATTTCAGCAGCTGATGAAGAAATTGGTCAATTAATTGCCGAAGCTATGGAAAAAGTCGGCAAAGACGGTGTTATTACAGTTGAAGAATCCAAAGGTATGGGTACCAGCCTTGATGTTGTAGAAGGTATGCAATTTGATCGCGGCTATATCTCTCCATACATGGTTACCGATACAGACAAAATGGAAGCTGTCTTAAATGATCCATTCATCTTGATTACTGACCGTAAAATCGGTGCAATTGCTGACATGCTGCCAGTATTGGAAAAAGTAGTTCAGCAAGGTAAAGAACTGCTGATTATTGCTGAAGATGTTGAAGGTGAAGCACTGGCTACTTTGGTTGTCAATAAACTTCGTGGTACTTTCCGGGCCGTAGCGGTTAAAGCTCCTGGCTTTGGTGACCGTCGCAAAGCAATGCTTGAAGATATCGCTATTCTGACAGGCGGTAATGTGATCACAGAAGAATTGGGCCGCAAACTGGACAGTGTAGAACTTGCTGATCTTGGCCGTGCCCGTCAAATCCGGGTATCCAAAGAAGAAACAACTGTTGTTGACGGTGCTGGTTCTGCAGACGCTATTAAAGCCCGTGTAGCTCAAATCAAATCCCAAATTGAAGAAACAACTTCCGATTTCGACAAAGAAAAACTGCAAGAACGTCTTGCTAAACTTTCCGGCGGTGTTGCTGTCATCGAAGTCGGCGCTGCTACGGAAGTTGAGTTAAAAGAGAAGAAACTGCGCATTGAAGATGCATTGAATGCTACCCGTGCTGCTGTTGAAGAAGGGATTGTTGCTGGTGGTGGTACTACCTTCATTGACATTCTGCCTGTTCTTGACAGTGTTAACGCTACTGGCGATGAGAAAACCGGTGTTCAAATTGTGAGACGTGCCATTGAAGAGCCTGTTCGTCAAATTGCTAACAATGCTGGTCTGGAAGGCTCCGTGGTTGTTGAGAATGTTAAGAAAGCCGGAAAAGGCATGGGCTTCAATGCTCTGTCCGAAGAATATATTGATATGATTGCGGCAGGGATCGTTGACCCTGCTAAAGTAACTCGTTCCGCACTGCAAAATGCAGCTAGCATTGCAGCCATGGTGTTAACGACTGAAACCCTGGTTGCCGATAAACCTGAAAAGGATAACCCTGCAGCTGCTGCCGGTATGGGCGGTATGGGTGGCATGGGCGGTATGGGCGGCATGATGTAATGCCCCGTTACCCTCAGGAGTGGTCTGATCAACCATAGCCATGTCAAAAAGGCTTCTCAAATTTTTGAGAAGCCTTTTTGTTTTCTGATGAACTTTGCATTTCATAAATACTTTCAGGATTAAAAAAATAAATAAAATCATGCTTTCACTTGAAGGCATGATAAAATGATGTTAACAAATTCTCTTTAATTCATTGTGGGAATCGTTCAATGCCTCTCCTGGAAAGGAGAGGCTATTTTTTTATTCTTTTAAATATTTATTAAATTTTTTCAAAATTATTAATTTTCTAGCAGGAATTTATTTGCACTTAACGAATATAGTAGATAAGGGACGCAAGATGTTCCGGCAGGACAAAATGTGTCCATGGTTTTTCATTGCAAACAAACACTCCTTTTATTTCTTTTTTTACCCTTCTTGGTTCCTCTGCAAAGAGGAATTTTTTTTTGCATTTTACCAGCACGATAAAGAGGCTAGCAAGCTTGGCATAGGGTTTGTGATTGGTAAGAAATAGCAAGTACACTGCAGGATTTTATTCATAGGCAAAGAATAACACTATGACTGACAGATGCATATGGTTCGAATAACACGGTAGGCTCTCAACCGTGTTATTTCATTGCTGGGGAAGGGCAGATCGGAGTGTTATGGATATGTTAGAATTGATAGAAGACTATATAGAGAAACTAAAAAATGTGGATAATCAGCTCGAAAGTTTAATGTCTGACCGGAAACTGATTGAAACCGAGTTGTCAGCATTGACAAAGGCGATTAAAAATCAGTCGAAAGTATTTGGCACCATTGTTTCACTCACTCATGACTGTTCATTTATTTTTGATCAAAATGGCCGGTTTACCTATGCAAGCATTGCCGGTGCCCAACTGCTGGGGTTAAAACAGATTGATATTATCGGAAAAAGCTGGCGGGAATTAGGCTTACCACGCGAGGTTATGATTCCATTTGAGGCTCATTTAAAGAGTGTGTTTTTATTAGGAACAGCCATATCCAATGTCGCTAAGGTTGTATTTCCTTATGGCATTCGTTATATGGAATACTATTTGAGTCCGATTATGGGCAAACACCTGACGGTTGATGCCGTTTTTTGTGTTGCCCGCGATGTGACTCAGCATAAGGAGGCAGAAACCGTTCAGCAGCAGCTGACGCTTCAATACCTGCATGAAGCGCAGCGGCTGCAGCAACTGATTGATACAGCGCCAATGGCCATTGTTACGGTTGACAGCGAAGGTTTTATTACCGCCATTAACCAAGCCGCTATCGATTTTTTGCCGCGAATTAGCGAGCAGTTTAAAGGACGTAATCTTTATCGAGTCTCTTTAAAATCGCAGGAGGATCAGTGTGGTGGTGCCATCATCACCCGGGCTTTGGATGGTGAAGAAATTAAGTCATGCTTATTTAAGCACAATGATCAACATTATCTGATCAGTGCTTATCCGACAAGAGATAAAAATACCGGCGCCATACTGGGAGCTATGGCATTTTATCAAGATATCACTGAGGTGGAAAAACTACGCAAACAGTTGGCGCGCCTGGACCGGCTTAATCTTATTGGTGAAATGGCAGCCGGTGTAGCCCATGAAATCCGTAATCCGATGACGGTCGTCATGGGGTATCTGCAAATGCTGTCGGCAAGGTCGGATACCAGCCGGAAAGATAAATACGATATTATTATGGAAGAATTAAATCGCATCAATTCGATTGTTACTGACTTTTTATCACTGGCCAAGAACAAGCTGGTTGAAAAAGAAGCCAACAACTTAAATGATATTATTCAGAGTATCTATCCGCTGATTTCAGCTGATGCGATGAAAAATAATATTGACGTACAACTGGATTTAGCCAGTGAAATGCCTGAACTATTATTGAATGAAAAGGAAATCAAGCAGTTAATTTTAAATCTGTCGCGAAATGCTTTTGAAGCCATGACCGCAAAGCAGAATCGTTTTTGCATTACTACCCGTGTATATACCGACCGGATTGAACTGATCACCACGGATAATGGCTGTGGTATCGAGCCGCAATATCTGGAGAAAATATTTGATCCGTTTTTTACCACAAAAGATAATGGTACTGGACTTGGGTTGGCAGTATGTCTTAGTATTATTGAGAGACATCAGGGAACTGTCGAAATTCAATCTGAAGTTGGCAAAGGCACCTCGGTTATCATAAGCTTTATGAGGCCATAGTGTAAAAAATGGAAAAATGGATTTACAGATGGGATTTAGCAGGTTTTCGGCTATATTGGGCGAACTAATGGATATAATTATTTATACACTCCCAACCGCATTCATTCTATTTTGTTGAAAAGGATTAATTGCTGATTAAAATTAACCGTACTTGGAACAGGGGGATTTAAACGTGTTTGGCATGAAAAAAGCAGAAAAGATCAAAAAGCCAGATCCCAAGATGAAGGGCCGGTTGCCGGCTTGTACACTTGACGAGGAATTGATGGGAAAGATCTGGAATATATTGAGCCGGGATGGCGAATTTCTATGGCATGCAGAAGTGGGCACAAGTGATGATTTGCTGGGTAAACTAGAAGAACGGCCTAAGCAGACTGTGAGTGACTGGAACGAGCTGATTCATTTAATGCAGACACTGCCGCGCATCGATAGCCTCACCATTACCGCCGAAATTCCCGGCAAAGGCGTTGTGGCATTAGCTTTTAGAAATTTTGCTCCGTCCAGTGGCCGGCTGGTTGTGGACAGTGAACACCGTGAATGGGCAGAAGATATTTATTTTGATATCCTGGAGCTTTTTGAATCACAAAAAGATGCTTTAGCGACTTTTATGCACTCATGGCTGGGCTTCGGCTTGATTCAAACAGGAATTCCCTTAAGCCTGTCTTGTGCGGTAGTCGTTATTGTAGCTGCTTATCTCATTCCGATTCAAATCCGGCAAACTCAATGGTTATGGTGGATTACAGTGGCAACGACCATTATCACGCTCCGATTGGCCTATACGGTATCGGATAAATTAATTATTTATACCTTGAAAAAATATCCATATATTCGTATTTCATAATTTTGTTCCTTCCCGCATAGATACTACTGTGTAGTCTGCGGGGAGGGGGAGAAATGTGATTATAAATTTGCGCAAGCTTTTGCAGCATCGCCACTTGTTTTATAGTATTGTTGGCTTATTAGCCATTGGTGCAACGTATATTCAAGTGGCTGAGGTTATTTCCGGAGGTCCGATGGCTATTGCCGGAGTCCGGACAGAACAAAAAGTTGTGGCCTTGACTTTTGATCATTCTTGGGGCAATAAATTTACCCCGTCTATTTTGGATACGCTGCAACAAAATAACTTAAAAGTTACTTTTTTTATCATGGGTCCCTGGGCCCAAAAGTACCCGGAAGTAGCGCAACGAATGGTAAAGGACGGTCACGAGATTGCCAGCCATGGCTACCGGCATGAGAACTATGGCGATATGGGTGCCGAATGGGTAAAAAATGATATTCAAAAAGCCCATGCTCAAATCAAGGAAGTAACCGGTGTAGAACCGAACTTGCTGCGCCCGCCTAATGGTCACTACAATCAGCAGTCGCTAAAAGCTACGGATGAATTAGGGTATAAGACCATTATTTGGAATGTCGATTCGCTGGATTGGAAAAATCCGGGCCGGGATGTTATTGTTGAACGGGTTACGAAACGTCTAAAACCGGGTGCTATTATATTATTGCATGCGTCAGATACTCCGGTGCAGACTGCAGAAGCCCTGCCAATATTAATTGATAAGATTAAAGCGGAAGGCTATCAAATTGTTACTGTCGGGGAACTTCTGACCAAATATGCGGATCAGGGATTACTACGTCATTGATACAAGAGTACCGAGAGATTACCTCATAGCGAATGGGGTAATCTCTTTTTGTATGCAGGAAAAGAAAAACTCGTTACCGAATAAATTATAGTTTCAAATTGTGACAAAATACTAGTTAGATTGCAAATAAGTCTTATGTTGAGTTTGTCAATCTTAAAGGTGGCGAAACAATGACGATCGTAGAAACAGCTCTTTATAAGGCAAAAGCCGGCGAGCGGATCAACTTTGACGAGGCTTTGACCTTATATCAAAGTGAGGATATTTTGGAATTGGCGAGAACGGCCAGAAGCATTAAGGAACGCAAATCTGGCCTGCAGGTTTTCTTTAACGTCAATAGGCATATCAATCTTACCAACGTCTGTGTATCAGGCTGTCCACTTTGCGCCTTTGGCTGCAAGGCCGAGCAGCAGCAAGCATTTACTCTTGAGCTTGAGGATGTGCGTTCCATTATCCAGGATACCGTCCGGCAAACTGCGGATTTAACCGAAATTCATATGGTGAGCGCACTGCATCCCGATAAGCCGTTTTCCTACTATCTGGATATTGTGAAAACGGTCAAGGAACTTTTACCCTCGGTTCATTTGAAGGCGTTTACTCCTGTTGAAATCGTTCACTTTGCTGACATTGCCTCCCTGAGTATTCACCAAGTGCTGGAACAACTAAAAGCAGCCGGTCTTGATTCCCTGCCGGGCGGAGGGGCTGAAATTTTAGATGACGAAGTACGAAAAATTATCTGCCCTAAGAAAGCAACAACCCAGCAATGGATTGAAGTGATTACAACAGCCCACAAGCTAGGGATACCAACCAACGCTACGATGCTGTATGGCCACATTGAAACGGTTGAGCAGCGCATTCGGCATTTATTTACCCTGCGCGATATTCAGGATCAAACTGGAGGGTTTCAGGCCTTTGTCGCCTTCCCTTTTCATCCGGACAACACTGATTTTGGGCATTTAACGCGGGTCAGCAGTTGGGAAGATCTAAAAATGATTGCTTTGGCGAGAATCATTCTGGATAATGTGGATCATATTAAGGCATTTTGGATGATGTTAACGCTGCCGATCGCCCAAGTGGCTCTCGCTTTTGGGGTTGACGATCTGGATGGGACAGTTGTTGAGGAAAAAATCATTCACGCTGCCGGTGCAAAAACCAATAAGGGGATCACTAAGGCAGAAATTATCAGCCTTGTTCAAGAAACAGGCTATATTCCGGTGGAGCGGGATACTTTTTATCGCCCACTGACAAGAATAGGCGGAATGTAACATGGAAAAGCCACGTTTAGGACATATTAACTTTATTAATTGCCTCCCGTTATCCTACAGCCTGCGATTTGGCGGTTTTGCTGCCGGTCTGGAAGTGTGCCCGGGAGTTCCAGCCATGCTGAATCAAAAAATTGTGAACGGTCAACTGGATGTCAGTCCTGTTTCTTCTATCGTTTACGCTCGCCATTTTGAAAAATGCTGTATCATTCCTGATGTCTCGATTAGTGCTAATGGAGGCTTGCAAAGTATTCTGCTGGTTTCAAAAAAGCCGATTGAACAATTGCGGAAAGCTGTGATTGCTTTAACGGCAAAATCGGAGACCTCCCATTGTTTGCTGAAGATCATTTTGCACGATGCCTATCAGGCCGATCCGGATTACTTTATTACTGAACAGAGCCTGGACGGGGGCGTCTTGAATCAGGCTGATGCTGTCTTGTATATCGGCGATGATGCGCTTTACAACTTTCATCATCGCCATAGTGAATTATTTTATTATGACCTCGGCGAGGAATGGAAAAAATTAACGGGATTGCCAATGGTTTATGCTGTTTGGATTGCCAGGCACTCCTTTGCGTTTGAGCATCCGGATTTACTCCAGCATGTTTATAAACAGGTTACCGGCGGTTTTGCATACGGCTTGCAACATATGGACCAAGCGGTTGCTGCTTTTGTTGATGAGGTTCCCTTTACGGCTCAGCAAGTGGCTTACTATTTAAATTTATTGAACTGGTCCTTCTCTCCCGCTCATGAAGAGGCGCTGCTGACTTTTTACACCCGTGCCTACCAGTTAGGACTGATTGCGAAAGTCCCGGATCTTGAGTTTGCGGAGGTGAAAAGATGAGCAAGTTGCTGGCCGCGCAAGCCGTTGACATGCTGGAGCAAGGTGACATTCTGGAATTGGGACAAGCTGCAAATGCACTGCGTAATAAGCTGCATCCTGGCAATCTCGTTACTTTTATCATTGACAGGAATATCAACTATACCAATGTTTGTTCCAGTGAATGCCGGTTTTGCGCCTTTTATCGGCGTCAGAACCATCAAGACGCCTATCTGCTGACCAATGAGGTTATTTTAGAAAAAGTCAGGGAAACAATGGCTGCCGGTGGTACTCAAATCATGCTGCAGGGGGGACTGCATCCGGAGCTTGGACTTGATTATTATGTTCATTTACTAACCCTGATTAAAAAGCATTATCCAATTACCATTCATTCTTTTTCACCGGCCGAAGTGCTGCATATTTCCCGGCAGGCGGGACTAAGTGTTACCGAGACGCTTATCAGGTTGAAAGCTGCCGGGCTTGATTCACTGCCTGGTGGTGGCGCCGAAATTCTTGTGGATGAGGTTCGCCAGCGGGTAAGCCCTAAAAAGATTAGTGCCGGTGACTGGCTGGCTGTTATGGAAGCGGCTCACGGTGTTGGTCTGGAGAGTACGGCAACGATGGTCATTGGCATGGGAGAAACCTATGCCCATCGCGTCGAACACATGGAAAAAATCAGGTCATTACAGGAAAAAACCGGTGGATTCCGGGCGTTTATTACCTGGACTTTTCAGCCCGGCAATACGGAGCTTGGCGGAGAGAAAACCTCAGCCTGGGATTATTTGCGAACCCTGGCGCTGACAAGGCTTTATTTAGACAATATCCCGCATATTCAAGGTTCTTGGGTAACCCAGGGACAAACAATTGGTCAATTAACACTCGCCTTTGGCGCGAATGATTTGGGCAGTATCATGCTTGAAGAAAATGTTGTCAAAGCTGCGGGAACAGCTTTTCAAATGTCGATTGATAAAATGGTCGGTATAATCAATGCAGCGGGGAAACTCGCGGCTCAGCGCAACACCGAATATCAAGTGATTAAAAGATTTTAATTCGTGAACTGATTAGTGAGGGGATATCATGAATTTGCTTAAAACTGATTTTGCCGTGATCGGCGGTTCGGGGACTCTTTCCAGCGATTTTCCGCTTGGTGCTAACGATCCGGGAGTGAAGATACTGGCGGATGACCTTGAATTTGAAACTCCCTATGGATTAAGTCCGGCCTTTCGGCTGTTTAGCGTCGATGACCGGCAGGTATTAACCTGTAAAATGCATGGCTGGCGAAGCGGCGTAAGCCGCGCCGACGCTTCACGCCAAGTCTTTTGGGCTTTACGGGAAGCCGGGGTTAAAAGAATCATAGCCGAAGGCGGCGTTGGGACAGCCAATCACCTGCTTGATCCGCGGGACTTTTTAATTCCGGATGATTATTTAGATCTGTCTTTACGCAAGGATGTAGGTTTAGAAGGACGGTATCTGTTAATTATGCGCGATGCGCTCTGTCCTGAGGTGCGCAACGAACTGATTGAAACCACCCGCACGCATTTCCAGGGGCGGATATTTACCCGTGGCACTTATGCCGTCACGGATGGCCGTCACTTTGAGAGCCCTGCTGAAATTGCCATGATGAAAGGGCATGCCGATATTGTTGGGCAGAGCTTATGTCCGGAAGTCTATTTAGCGCGGGAAATAGGCGCTTGCTTTGCCGGGCTGTATTATGTGGTGAATTACGGCGAGGGACTTGTGAAAGAATGGTCACATCAGGAACTGCAGGATATTTTTTATGATGATGCACCAATGATCAGCCAGATTATTTTGGATACAATCCGCAAGCTGGCCGTCAAAGGGGATTGTCAGTGCCGTGAGTTACGCAAAGAAACTCTGCTCAAAAGTATTTACAATAAGTAGAATTATATGGTATATTGTCCACATTAGTTTTACCGAGGGGGATGTCTCTGCATGGAAACCAAGCAAAATGAAATGATTCTGATAATGGATTTTGGCGGGCAATATAGTCAATTAATTGCCAGACGAATTCGCGAATGCGGTGTTTATTGCGAAATTGTACCGTATAATACGTCGATAGAGAAAATTCAGGCGCTTAATCCGAAAGGCATTGTCTTTTCAGGCGGACCGTCAAGTGTTTACAGTGATAATGCGCCAAAATGTGATGCCAAAGTATTTGAAATTAATATACCGGTATTGGGAATTTGTTATGGAATGCAGCTCACAGCCAATTTGCTGGGTGGTGAAGTCGCTCATGCTACTTCGCGCGAGTATGGCAATACCCGGCTGCTGGTGGACAACAATGAAGGCTTATTTGCTGAAATCGGCAGTGAGACTCAGGTGTGGATGAGTCATGGTGATTACATTAATACGCCACCACAAGGTTTTATTGTAACGGCTCATACGCACAGTACTCCTGTTGCGGCCATGGCCAATGATCAGCGCCACATCTACGGAGTTCAATTCCATCCTGAAGTGGTTCATACTCCTGAAGGGATGAAAATGCTGCGGAATTTTTTATTTAATGTTTGTGGCTGTCGTGGCGATTGGGACATGGGATCATTCGTCGATCAAGCCATTAAAGCCATTCGTGAGCAAGTGGGAGATAAGCGTGTGCTGTGTGCCTTGAGCGGCGGGATCGACTCCTCTGTAGCCGCGGTGCTTGTGCATCGGGCCATTGGCGATCAATTGACTTGCGTATTCGTTAACCATGGTTTCTTACGCAAGGGAGAACCTGAGCAAGTGGTCAAAACTTTCCGCGACGGTTTTAAAATGAATTTAGTCTATGCTGATGTGGTTGACCGTTTTATGAACCGGATGGCTGGTGTTACCGATCCGGAGGAAAAACGCAAAATTATCGGGGATGAATTTATTCGTGTGTTTGAAACCGAAGCGGCTAAACTGGGAGAAATTGATTTCTTAGTGCAAGGCACGCTTTATCCGGATGTTATTGAGAGCGGTACAGCCACGGCGGCTGTGATTAAAAGCCATCATAATGTCGGTGGATTACCGGAAGACATGAAATTCAAACTTGTTGAGCCACTGAGGGATTTATTTAAAGATGAAGTTCGCGCGTTAGCCCGTGAACTGAATTTGCCGGAAGACATTGTTTGGCGTCAGCCTTTCCCAGGACCGGGTTTAGCGATCCGGATTATTGGCGAAGTCACTGAAGAACGTTTGGAAATCCTCCGTGAAGCGGATGCCATTGTCCATCAGGAAATTAAGAATGCCGATCTGTATCGCAAGGTTTGGCAATCCTTTGCTATCCTGCCGGCTATGAAGAGTGTGGGTGTCATGGGAGATGAGCGTACTTACGCTTATACCGTTGGCCTGCGCGTTGTATCCAGTGAAGACGGCATGACGGCTGACTGGGTTCGCTTGCCTTATGAAGTGCTGGATACCATTTCCCGCCGTATTGTGAATGAAGTCAAAGGTGTTAACCGCATTGTTTACGATGTAACCTCTAAACCACCTTCAACCATTGAATGGGAATAAAATCCTTTGTCGTGGGGCACTGCCATTTATTCTCCAAAAGGCAAAATGGCTTAACCTGCCGA
>CAMJML010000008.1 GCA_946407015.1 uncultured Selenomonadales bacterium
AGTGACGATAGCTATGGGGTTCCACCTGTTCCCATACCGAACACAGTAGTTAAGCTCGTATACGTCGAAAGTACTTGGCTGGCGACGGCCTGGGAGGATAGAAAGCTGCTGATTCAAAAAGCACTTACCCAAACGGTAAGTGCTTTTACTTTATGAATGGTTAGGTTCACCTGTTCCCATGTCATCGTCGCCTATGAGACGTTTTAATATAGCTAATTATCTCATTAATAATAAAAAACACTTACCATTAGGTAAGTGTTTTTTGTTTAGTTTATTATCATATCTTTTAATTTGCGTTTTGGTACATGATGAATCGCTTCTTCATCACGCCAGTATTTAATATCACCGTCACGCTCGATCTCGTCTATGACGACTTTTTCTTTAGGTTTACCCAGTGCAATAACCAAGACAATTTCATAGTTTTCAGAAATACCTAGTGCTTCGCGCAGTTTCTCTTTTTGGATGCTGGCAATGATGCAGCCACCGAATCCAAGTTCAACGGCTCCTAATAATATAGTTTGTGCAGCAATACCACTGTCGGCAGGTGTCGCCATTTTGAAACCTTCTTTTTGCAGCACAACGATATATCCAGATGGGCGTTCCCCTTCTTCAGGTCCTGGCCAGTCTGTGAGATATCCAGCCCAGGCAAGAGTAGGGAAGATTTTATCATTTAGCTCTTTGGTATTGGATAAGAAGTATTTAAGGGCTTGTTTATTTGCTCCAGACGGTGTTTGACGTGCATAGTCCACTAAAGTAAGCAATTGATCACGAGTCATTGCTTCATTTTCAAAAAAACGACGATAGCTGCGATTGGCTTTTACAAGATCGAGAAACATAGTGAGTCCTCCTCAAGATATATTTTATTTTTTAACTTAAAGCTACAAGGACAGCTCCAATAGCAATTAAGCTGACTCCCAGTGTATTTAAAAGGTTTATTTTTTCGCCTAATAACAATACTGCTAGCACTGTTGCCATCACGACACTAAGTTTGTCAATAGGAGCCACTTGAGTCACTTTACCAAATTTTAAAGCCCAAAAATAAAAGAGCCAGGATAATGCACCGGCAATACCACTTAATATGATATAAAGAAACGCTCTCTTGTCAGCAATAATGGCTGGAATTTGCTGTATATTGCCTTGCAATATAACAATGCATAACAAAAAAAGGGCCATAATAACAGCCCGTACAGCAGTTGCAGTATTCGGATCTGCTGACTGCAATCCAAGCTTACCAAAAATACCGACTAAGGACGCACTAAAAGCCGATAAAAGTCCAAATACTAACCATAGATGATCCATTTATTTCCTCCATGTTAGCAGTTTTTAATCTTAAAAGCAAGTACTAGATGCTCTTTATAGTATACACTTTTTATGGAGAATGTTAAATTCTTATTAGCTTAAATGGGAATCGTTTAGTGGGTAAAGAGGAACAAAGAACTGCTGAAAAATCAGCAGTTCTTTGTTTAGAGAGTGTGTGGGAGGGATAAGGAAAGATTAATCGAGTGATAAACGTGTACATTGACCAAACTCGACAAATTCAAGAAAATTACGTTGTTTATAGAAGGTTTGTGAGGTATTATATTGATTTAGCCAGCGCTTAAATACTGTTTCAAAAGAACTTGAATCTGTGTTATATAAACGGAATCCTTCAAAAAAATGACTCAATATAAATTTATGAAAACTTTCAATGGTACCAAATGCTTGGTTTGTATTTTGCCAGGTCACTCCGAGTTGATTTGCGGCTTTTGCAAATTGAACGCTGGAATCATGAATCGCGTTAAGGTTTTTTTGTGAACAAAGAATCGTTTGAATGCTCGTATCACGCTGTTGGTAGTAGGGGATAATGACTTTCGAAAGCAGGGCTAAACCCACATAAGAAGATCTTTCTTGATGAAAGCATGGAAAAGCATAGCCGTTATAACGGTCAATAAAAAGATGTAAATACATAGGTCCGTTGAATTTATGCTGCAAGCGACGGGAGGATAAACATTCATAGATCAGTAATTGACCTGGTTGTTCGGACGGCAAATTTCGATCGCGAAAAGCGGGATTTAAGCGTTCAATAAAGCGGATTTGCTGTTCGCTGAGTCTAGTCTCATTCTGTTGATAGCGGTAAAGCAATTTTTGATAAATTGCCGTTCGGCTGCCGACACCACTCTGCCACTTCAAAGCATTCAATTCAGCAAAAGTGAGATCTAAGCCGTAACGTCTAAAGAAATCTGATAGACGAAAATCATTCCAAAATGGGTTATACAAACAAACAGACTGAACCGACTGTTGTAATTTCTCGATCATTGCAGGATCTTGCAATGTAAAATTGACACGTAAGCTTTCTTTTTTCTCTTTAGTCTCTGAGATAAACCATAGATTATTTTCAGCAACAGTATTCTCCATAAGTAAAAGGCGTAAACCGTCCGTCATGTAATAACACCTCCTGTGATACAGTTAGTCGGGTTTTTATATACCACGCAAAAAGTGCCAACCTGTAACCAGGTTGGCACTACGCTGTGACCAAAAGAACTTGAATTGATTTTAGTATACACAATCAGGGAAATGATTTCAAGAGTTTTTATTAGTTTTAGTTTGTTTTTGTTAGTTTAAGTTATGTTTCAGCTATGATATCACCCATTTGCGAAATATCATAGCCACCCATTCCAGCAATTTCATTTTGAAAATTGACTGATTTTAGTATAGTTAATACTGCCTGAAAATGTGGTTTAATCAAATCTTCTTTACGAACGACCAAATCATAGCGCTCCCGCTGGAGCGGAATAAAGTCAATTCCGGCTACTTGCAGTGCAGCTTTTTCAATGCCAATACCGACGTCGGCAGCTCCCCGGGCAATGCAACTGGCAACCGCCAAGTGACTCATTTCTTCATGCTGATAGCCTAAAATGGATCGGTGTTCAATGTTCATTTTATGAAGTTTTTCATCCAAAAGCACGCGAATACCGGCACCACGTTCACGATTAACAAACTGAATACCAGGCTTTGTAAGATCTGACCAGGTGATAATGGCTTTGGGATTGCCCTTTGCTACATAGAATCCCGCGATGCGATAAACTAAATTAATGATTACCGCTTTATGCCCAGGCAGCAGATGACGAACATACGGAGTATTATATTGATCGGT
Source organism: uncultured Selenomonadales bacterium (assembly GCA_946407015.1). GTDB lineage: Bacteria > Bacillota > Negativicutes > DSM-1736 > Dendrosporobacteraceae > CAMJML01. The sequence goes on from CAMJML010000008.1 coordinate 3,134, forward strand.
ATCCCCATCCCAAAGGTGAGTGGTAACCAGATTTGCATTACCACGATAAAGAGCCATTAGACCGTCAATACTCCCAATATAATTGCGGAGAAACTGAATATGAGGCATTTGGCGTTCTAGATGTCGGGTTAAAATATCTAAAACAATATCCTGACCGCAGATAATAAGCCCGTCCTGGGTTGGAAAAGGAGGAGGGACAGACGGCAGGCTAGCAGAAAACGAATTTGGCTGCAGGCCTTTGGAAATTTGTTTATAGTTTTCAAGATCGGTAGCTTCAACACGTACCTTACGGCCCACTTTATAAGCCGTTAACTCCCCGCGTTTGATTAGTTCATACACCGTAAAACGGGAGATTTTTAGGATTTTGGCTACTTCTTCTGGCGTGTAAGAGATATCGTCAGGCATGCTAGTCACCTCGATAATCAGTATTGACTTCTATTATATCACAATATATAATAATGCATAATTAAATCATAGTTTGGTTATGTTGGTTTATGTTTGTTTTAATTTACGGAAGCCATGTTTTGCTCTGATTTTGTGTAGTCTCGCTAGTTGATATTGGTTTTTAGTTATAAAATACATAAAAAAGAGGGGAAAAGCATGAAATTAACTAAATTAATGCTGGTATTGACCGCCTTGTTCGTAAGTGTGGCTTTACTAGCAGGTTGTGGTGGTAGTAAGGAGCAGCCTCCTGCCGCAGCGCAACCGGTGGAACTGAATGTCTCTGCAGCGGCAAGCATGAAGGATGCTCTTGGGGAAATTCAAAAGCTATATGCGGCTAAGAAGCCCAATGTAAACATTACATTTAATCTTGCAGCTTCTGGAGCCTTGCAAAAGCAGATTGAACAAGGCGCTCCCGCAGACTTATTTATTTCCGCAGCAGCGAAACAGATGGATGAACTGGAAGCCAAAAACTTAATTAAAAAAGAATCCCGCAAGAATTTAGTGGAAAACTCCTTAGTCATCATTGTTCCCAAAGATTCCAAGGCTAATCTCACAAAATATGAGGACCTGGCCCAAACATCAGTGAAAAAAGTAAGTATCGGTGAAACCGAAACAGTTCCAGCTGGCCAATATGCCCAGGAAGTGCTGAAAAAGCTGAATTTGTGGGATGCTGTCAAAGAAAAGGCCGTTATGGCTAAAGATGTTCGGACTGTTTTAACTTATGTTGAAACAGGTAATGTCGATGCCGGAATCGTGTACGGTACCGATGCTGCAATAAGTGACAAAGTAAAAACGGTTACCGCAGCACCAATTGGCTCTCATAAGCCGATTGTGTATCCTGTAGCCGTCTTAAGCGGGGCAAAGCAGCCTCAAGCAGCGGAAGAATTTCTTACCTTCCTGAATGGTCCTGAGGCTAAAGCGGTATTTGAAAAATACGGTTTTACCATGAGTAAATAACCAGAGAGGGTAGGAATCTATGATTCCTACCCTAGTTTTGTTAGGTAATGACTTTTCTTTTTGATAATCTGTAATAGTAGGTGAATCAGATGATTGATTGGCAGCCGGTAGTTCTTTCTCTAAAGGTAGCTCTTGTTTCCCTTGTTGTTGTTTTTATACTAGGAATTGCTACGGCGTTGATCATGATAAGAAAACAATTTCCGGGAAAAGCAGTCTATGAATCACTGATTACAATGCCAATGGTACTCCCGCCTGTGGTAACAGGCTTTGCCTTATTGCTATTGATTGGGAGAAATGGCCCGGTTGGAAAAGTGATGCTGGACTTATTTGATACTCAACTAATCTTTACCCAAACGGCTGCCGTCCTGGCGGCGATTGTAATCGCTTTTCCCCTGATGTATCAAAGTGCTAAAGCAGCGTTGCAAAGTGTCGACAGTAATTTGGAGGATGCGGCTCGTACATTGGGAGCGAGTGAATGGCGGGTTCTGCTAACCGTAACCATTCCACTTGCCATGCCGGGGCTTATCGCCGGCGGAGTTTTGGCTTTTTCCAGGGCGTTAGGTGAATTTGGTGCTACTATTATGATAGCTGGAAATATTCCGGGTAAAACACAAACCATTCCGATCACCATATATTTTGCCGCTGAATCGAATGATTTGATTGAAGCTGGCTATTATGTTGCTGTGATCAGTTCCATCACCTTTGGAGCAATATTTTGGTTAAATACCTGGTCTAAAAAAAATTCCTGGTATCCCGGGACATTACGGGGAGGGAATCCGCACCGTGTTAAAAGTCGCGATTAAGAAAGTTCTGCCTGATTTTGAGTTGACAATGAATTTTGAAGTTGATAATAGCATTATGGTTTTATTTGGACCTTCCGGGTGTGGAAAGACTACTACATTACGGTGTATAGCCGGTTTGGAGAAACCGAATGCCGGCATCATCACGCTAAATAACCAGATTTTTTTCTCGGCTGAATCTAAGGTTTTTATTCCACCAAGAGAACGTGGTGTAGGTTACATGTTTCAGGATTATGCACTTTTCCCCCATATGAGTGTGGAAAGCAATATTCTTTATGGAGTTAAGAATAAAGGAGATCAATGGCAGGAGTTGTATCAGGAATTGCTGCATCTTCTCAAAATTCGGCCTCTTATTCATCGGGGAATGAAGCAGCTGTCAGGTGGTGAAAAGCAAAGAGTGGCTTTAGCACGGGCGCTTATGGCGAATCCAAATATTCTCTTATTAGATGAGCCATTATCGGCGTTAGACAGTGAAACACGCTTGGAACTCCAGGAAGAACTGATCAATATGCAAAAAATATGGAAGATACCGTTTATTATGGTTACTCATGACCGTGGTGAAGCTGAAAAAATAGGTGATCAAATTATTTTTATGAGTAGAGGCCAAGAAATAGAAAATAAAAGAATTTCTAAATAGGCAACTATGGAAAAAAATCTCCCTAGTTGCCTGTTTTTCCAAAAAATGTTTTGCTGTCTAGGAAATTTACGATATATAATAAAATCACGAGATAATATTCCGAAAATGTAAATCAAAGCAGATAAAATAAAACACAGGTGGCCTAATGGGGTGTACTAATGCCGGTTTCTTAAGCCCTGTTATGCTAATTGTATAATTCTGGGCCAATTGGCAAAGCTATAATTTGAAAATATGAAGGAGGATTTACGGTGAGCAAAATTAGCGGAAGAAATCAATTAGTTGGTACGGTTAAAGAAGTTGTGAAAGGTGCTGTTATGGCCAAGGTCGTTATTGACTATAAAGGGGCACCTATTACAGCAACAATTACTACAGACTCAGTTGATGACCTTGGATTAAAACCGGGTGACACTGTTACCGCATTAGTCAAGTCTACTGAAGTTATGGTGATGAAATAAGCAATAGCCAGATAAAAACACTCATCCGTGGATGAGTGTTTTTATAAGCAGAACTATTTTATAGGCGATTGCTGGCATTTAATACATTGCGAATTTTATGTTTTACCATATTCTTGATAGCTTCCCGGGCTGGTTTTAAATATTGGCGTGGATCGAAATCACCCGGATGGGTGGCAAGATGCTCACGAACAGAAGCTGTCATAGCTAAGCGTAAGTCTGTATCAATATTAATTTTACATACGCCCAGTTTACCTGCAGCTAACAGCATTTCCTCAGGCACACCTTGGGCGCCTTGAATTTGACCGCCAAACTCATTGCATTTAGACACGAATTCTGGCAGGACAGTTGACGCACCGTGAAGGACTAGTGGGAAATTAGGCAGCAGTTTGCTGATTTTTTCCAGGCGCTCAAAGTCTAGACTAGGTTCTCCCTTGAATTTGTAAGCACCATGGCTGGTACCGATAGCAATGGCCAACGAGTCGACACCGGTACGTTTAACAAATTCTACAGCTTGATCCGGATCGGTATAGGTTGCATCTTTAGAGCTTACTTTGACGGCATCCTCAACGCCAGCAAGACGTCCTAACTCTCCTTCAACAACAACGCCACGCGCATGGGCATACTCTACGACTTTTTTTGTTAGTGCGATGTTTTCCTCAAAAGGATATTTTGAACCGTCAATCATAACAGAACTAAATCCACCGTCGACACAGGCTTTACAAATTTCAAAATCTTCGCCATGATCCAGATGCAGACAAATTGGCAGGCCGGAATCTTCAAGAGCTGCTTCAACCAACTTCATTAAATAAGTATGGTTCGCATATTTGCGGGCGCCGGCCGATACTTGCAATATCAACGGGGCTTTTTCTTCTTTTGCTGCTTCAACAATGCCTTGAATGATCTCCATATTATTAACATTGAATGCACCAATTGCATATTGTCCTTCATAGGCCTTTGCAAACATTTCTTTTGATGTAACTAACGGCATAATGGTCCCTCCTAAAAAATTCTATAGCCTTATTATTATACCATATAATAGCAGCTTGCCATAGACAAGATATATGCAATATTGCGCGAAAATATACTATCCGGTTTGCAGCTTGTCCACCAGGAGCTGCATATCGGCAGGAAGTGGACAGGTAATTTCCATGGCAGTCTTTGTAATGGGATGGATGAACATCAGCTTGTGGGCATGCAGAGCTTGCCGTTGAAGTTGATCCAGGGAGCCGCCATAAAGATCATCTCCTAGTAGGGGATGGCCGATGTGGGCCATATGAACACGAATTTGATGTGTTCTTCCGGTAAGCAATTCTAATTCGATCATACTGGCCGTATCATAAGCGGCTATCGTCCGATAGCGCGTTATAGCAGGTTGTCCATCAGAACGAACGACTCGTTCGATAATACTATCAGGATGACGGCCAATCGGGGCAGAAATCAGGCCTGCTTGAGGATGCAAAGCACCGCTTACAATCGCAGTGTAGTATCTTTTTAAGTTCTTTATACTATCAGATGACAGCAAATGCTGAATATGGGAAAGCTTGGCGATTAGGATGAGGCCGGAGGTGTTTCGGTCCAGACGATGAACGGGATGAAACGTGAAGGATAACTGTTGCTGCTGAAAATAATGCATGATCGCATTAGCCAGTGTATAGGTACTTTCCTTCACTGTGGGGTGGACCAGTAGGCCAGGCGGTTTATTAATAATTAACAAGTAATCGTCTTCGAACCTGATATCCAGGGGAATAGCGGTGGGAGAGATTGTACATTCCTCATTCCAGATGAGAACAATACTGTCGCCTGCGCAGACGATACTATTGAACGCTCCTGCCTGTTCGTTAATGAATAACTGGCCGTGGTTTTTCAAGCTTCTCCAGGCACTTAGCGAAATGCCCGACTGACGGCGCAAAAAATCTTTTATGGGTTGTGGCGATGCTGCCATTGGAACTTTTAATTTTAGCATTGTATCTCCTTATGCGAACTCATTTAGATATTTTTCCCTATTAAAAAGAAAAAATCCTGTTGCTCTCGTATAAATTCAACTTAGCATGCTCTTATCATTGGAGGACCGATCGTGAGGCCATAAGGATATGTAAGTAATAGGAGCGATCCGGTGATCGCTCCTTGGGCTGGCATAGTAGATAAATTACAAAGAGCTGTGAATCATTGTTATTAGATCAGCCATATGTTCACGTTCCATTGTCAGAGATTCCTTGAGATAATCATTCATAGGTTCCCCACGCAGGCTATAAACATAGACCATACGACGATGGCGACGAGTTAATGCAATTATCAGAAAGAGTAACAGCACGCGCTTAATACCAAACTGCCGTTCTTGACTAGGATAACTATCATCGCGCATTTTCATGCCGAATTTTTTCAAAACCATATTCATGGACTCATCATGCATACAGATCATATGGATAATATGGTCACAATAATAAGAATGGTTTACTCTCTTATGCTATAAGTGGTTAAACCATTCTCTTTTTGTGCAAAAATCGTTGGTTTTATCCGCTGAAGAATTTGACGCTTCTCCGAAAAATTTTTTATCAACACGGATTCGTGCTGATTGACGATGGTAGATTGAGACCCCTTTGACAGAGATTCCATGACTTTATCGATTTCATTCTTAATAGAGTGGAGTTGTTTTTCGGCGGCGACTATTGCAATTGTACCATCAGATACCCATTTTAAAATAGCATTTTGACGAATCTGAAGCTTTTTTAGTTGTTCTCGATAAACGGATAGTTGATTTGTTGCTGGTTTTTTTGACACCCTGATATTTTCGTTCGCAAACCAAGAGGCCACTTCTAGCCAGACAGCATCATCGAGCTCTTGCACCGGGATGTTTCTTCTGTTGTTGCATGCATGCCCATTGGCGTAAGCGGTACAAACGTAATAACGATATTCTTTTTTATTTCTTTGCGGATAAGTAACTCCCCGCATGGCGTAACCGCATGCTGCACAGCGAATGAGGCCAGAAAGCAGATATTCATGCTTGGCATTGCGCTTTGCTAGTACTTTGTTCTGCATTCGAACGGTGCTTGCCTTTGCAAAGGTATTCTGATCAATGATAGCTGGAATGGCAATTGAAATCCATTCGGATTGATCGCGTTGAAATACTTTTCGTTTTCTTTGAGCCACTGTTTTTTGATAGGTTTTGAAAGCCCACTTTGTTCCTGCATACATTTCGTTGGCGATCATACTATGTAGGACCGAGGCGCTAAAAGGATTTCCTTTTCGATTCACAATACCATCGGTTTTCAAGTCACAAGCCAGCGCCCGGAAGCTATAGTGATTATCGATATATCTTCTAAATATTTCGCGTACGACTTCGGCCTCTTCCGGAATAATCGTATATTGCTGGTTCTTTCTATCGCAAGTATAACCAAAAGGTGGATGACTGAAAATGGGCTTTCCGCTTAGTAGTTTAGCCCGTTTCCCACGCATGGAACGTTCGCGGATTTTGGCTTTTTCAAAAGCGGAGATAGCACCACGCATTGAAAAGAACAAACGTCCCTCCGGGCTTGCATCATAATCGCCAGTGATAAATAAAATTTTTGCTCCAAATTTTTCAATTTCTTCGGCTAAGATTAATTGATTGGTTAGATTGCGGCTCAGGCGGTCCGGGTCGTAAACCATTACATTCTGAATGAATCCCTTGCGAAGGTCATTACGCAGCTGTTCCAGAGCGGGACGCTCCAGGAACTCTCCCGAGTAGCCGTCGTCGATATACTCTTTTATATCGGTACAGTTCAAAGACAATAGCCGCTGCCGGCATGAATGAAGCTGGTCCAGTATGGAGTATCCATGCTGTGCCTGATCATCTGTGGATACACGACAATAAATGGCATTCATAAGGAACCTCCGCGGTATAATCTGAATACTGCTTACAAGCCACTTTTGTACCTGGTATTTTATATTTATCGTTTTCATTTTTTATGTCTTGGCAAATGGGCAAATCGCTTTATTTAGCCAAAGATTACACGTATGATGTTAAAAATCCGGTCAGTGACATAGATTGTTACAGGAGGGATCAAAGATGGCCATTGTTTTCTTGGGTTATATCGATAAAGCAGGTCATGTATCGCTCAAACCTGAATGGTTTCGGCAGCGGATTCATGAAGCACTAAGGGAAGATGTTGTATTTGATATTGAAAAGCAGGAGCCAGAATCCTGGAAACAAGTTAAACCGTTAAAGAGTCCGGTAGGTGAGAATGCTTTTTAGCTAGATTATAGAAGGAGTCGATTATCACTAAATTTGTTAGTGAGCCGTCTTTACACGCAAATAAAGCTGCTTGTGTTTACACACAAGCAGCTTATAAAAACAGTTGGTAAAATCTATTGAGAAATCCTGTTTTCGAGCGAAAGCTTCTTACTGTCACGACGGTCTTAGCTGTATCGTATTTCTTATCATGCTAAGTTTTATGTCTCAATCCATGTTATAATGAATAGGAAAATTGTGTTTACTTATATAGAACAGGGGGAGAGGATAAAATGAGCAATAGTCTGCCTATTGCCATTCTAAATGGAGCCATTATTACAGCAGACGGAGAATACTTCTGCCGAACCATAAGCCTAGAAGAAGCCAGGGACTTAATCCGGTCTGCACCTGAAGTTCTTTCGGCAGTTGGCCATCAGGCCACTGCAGATATACTGACCGATTTGTTGGGAATCAATGTGACTTTAAATCGAATTAATTTCCATCAGGAGCCAGGGCAAAAAGCCTTGGTCTTCAAACTAAATAGCCGCCCACCGGAAGGAGCCATTCTTTCTCGTGATGAGATTGAGACTTTTGGCTATCAATTTCAGTTGTTATGCCGGATTAAGTAAAGGTTTTCTGTTAGAATACCAGCTAGAAATGCTTTACTATAGCAACCTTTTATCCTAGTGGGGTTGACGATGTTTAAGTGCATGGGTTTCTTTAATTTCGATGAGTGTGCATAGTAAAAAGAATCCACAGATCACTTTCACGATAAATTTCAGACTGTCTAACAGGGCGGCGAAATAATGCCATTCTTTTACGAATGGGGAAATACAGAAAAAAACTAGTAAGATAACTAATGATAGAAGAAATAATTGAGTAGCAGGATAAGCTTTAAGCATATTTGACACCCTCCTTTTATTGCTTCTATTTTCATTATATTCTGAAATTTATATTTCGTCTATGTTGTCAGTCGTATTTTCAGAAAAAAATAGTCAACCAAGTCATTTAATTTAGAGGCAGCAGTTAAAAATACACTAGCTATTTTTAACTGCTGTTTTCTTCATCGTTGTGATGGCAATACCGAAAGATGCAAAAAAATGTGTCGTTTTTTAGCAAAAATAAGATTATTTTTGCATTAAATGACATTTTCTGTCTTGTTTTGTATGATATAATAACAAAAAAGGAGGGGATGCCATGTATTCAAAATTGTGGAAAGAAGTCGAACAGCTTCAGCATGAGCTGCATGATACCGTAACTAAAAAAGGCGTAAATTCTCCTGAGGCAATTAGAGTCGGGCATTTATACCGTGAAAAAATGGATGAATATAAACGATTTAAAATGAAGCGTACAACTGTGTAACCATGCATGGCTTCACTTTGGTTAACGAAAAAGATCAGTCTGTCCTATTATTATGGTTGTCTGGCAGTCTAGCCAAATCGCCAGCAGCTATAATAGGGCAGACTTTTTTGTTTAAGCGAGCTGATCCTACATTGCATCCAGTTCATATGCACAACATCCATGTATGCGTGCCAGTGATTTACTGCGATATTATCAAGACTATCGCGCATATTATCTTTGGCTTCCTCTCCGGCTTCAATGGCGGTTTTCATGAGCTCTAGCTGTTCAATCGCTTCTTCATGAAGCGTTTGCATATGATCCAGGTCAATGGACATAGGTTTTGGGCTTCGAAGTTTGCGCAAAGGAATTCCCTCCCCGAATTTTTGCTATATCCTATGCCAAGGCTGAATCAATTGTGTAACAGTAAAGCAACTGTTAGCTCTTATAAGGCGCGATAAAGCGAATCATATAAATTGGAATATGCATGGATAATGATTTGCGGCGAACACAGACATTTACAATAACGAAATCGCAGCCAACATAGCAAAGCGTACCACAGAAAGATTCGCGTCCGCAAAGTCTGGCGTCAACGCTAAAGATAATTTCGTCTCCTAATAAACATAATAAACGATCTCTAAAGGTTGCATCAGGAAATGCATGGACCTTAGGGGCTGGATAATCACACATATCTTTTTCCATATAGTCGCAGCAAGGCTCCATTTTTTCATCTTGATACCAATGCGGATATTTGCAATCCATAAAACCAACATCCTCCCTTTATTTTTGATTGAAATTAAAAGTCTTTTGAGTGCCTACCTGATACATCATATGAATGGCCTAAACATAATGCTACTGTCCGTAAACATTTTTAGTAGTTAAATAAAACTGACGGTGAAAGGAAAAAGCCCTGCAATGGTCTGTAACACTACTGTATTTTGGAAAGCGCGGCTGTTTGCAGGAATATGCCTATCTAAGCCCGAATTAATGAAAAATGAATTGCTTAGAAGGAGGAGCCTATGGAGATCACAAAATACAGCTACGTTATTTTAGTGGGCTTTTTGGTTTGGCTGACCATAGCACCACGTAATAATAGTCCCAGGTTTGGCGAGTTATTTCTGGCTTATATGGTAGCCTTGTTATTTAGCTTAGTTGCTACTTCTGAGATTATTATGATAAAACCGGTAGCTTTCTTTTTTACAGTCGGAGGCGTATTTGCGTTTTTCTATCTTGTAGCTCGGAAGACTATAAGAGTGACTATAAAAAATAAATAACGGAGGTATAGAATTGTGGCTAAGGATTGTTCTTTTGATATTGTTTCTGATGTTGATATGCAGGAAGTCGATAATGCGGTTAACCAGACAGCGAAAGAAATCGGCCAGCGTTTTGATTTTAGAAACAGTAAAGCTTCTATTGTATTGGAAGGCGGAGAAATCAAACTCATTGGTGATGATGAGTATAAACTCAACAGTATGATTGATATTCTTCAAAGCAAGATGATCAAGCGTAATGTATCATTAAAAAGTCTGGATTATGGAAAAGTTGAAGCAGCTTCTCATGGAACAGCCAGACAGGTTATCAAGCTTAAAAAAGGAATTAGCAAAGAAAAAGGCAAAGATGTTGTTGCCGCAATTAAAGATACAAAGCTTAAGGTACAGGCTCAACTGATGGATGACCAAGTGCGGGTATCCGGGAAAAATAAGGATGATTTGCAGCAAGTTATGGCAAAACTAAAACAACTTGATTTCGATATTGATCTGCAATTTGTCAATTTTCGGTCATAGCCCGCTCTTTTTTACTTATGTCGGTGAAACTCTGTATGACAAATAAAAAAATCCGCTGATTTCCAGCGGATTTTTTATTTATATCAATTGAGCTTATTCCTTATCGTTTGTCAGACCAAGAACATCCAATACTTTAAAGCTGAGGCTGAGCAAGATTGAAACGATTGTGGCCAAAGCCATTCCTTTCATGGTCACAGTTCCGATTGAGATACTGGCACCGCTGATACCGATAATGAGTACAACCGATGTCAGTATCAGATTCCGGGCTCGGCTATAGTCAACTTTCGATTCAACAAGCATCCGTACCCCTGAGGCAGCAATTACGCCAAAGAGTAATAAGGAGACGCCACCCATTACTGGAACTGGGATACTCTGAATGGCAGCGGCCAGTTTTCCAACAAATGAAAGGATGATTGCAATGATTGCGGCACCGCCGATGACTTGAACGCTGTAAACCTTTGTTATAGCCATGACACCGATATTTTCCCCATAGGTAGTATTCGGTGTAGAACCAAAGAATCCGGACAATAAAGTGGATAACCCATTACCTAGCAGGGAACGGTCTAAGCCTGGGTCTTTTGCCAGATCACGTCCGACAATGTTTCCGGTAACGATCAGATGACCGATATGTTCGGCAATCACAACCAGGGCTGCTGGAGCAATAATGGCAATAGCACTGAGATTAAATTCAGGTTGATAATAGGTCGGAACAGCGAACCAAGCCGCTTTAGCGACACCTGATAGATCGACTAACCCAAGTCCGGCAGCCAGCGCATAACCACCAACCACTCCGACTAAAATGGGGATAATCGCCATAAAACCGCGAAAGACAACAGAGCCGAGAATGGTGATAATTAATGTAAAAATCGATACAGTGATGACTTTAGGATCAAGAGTTTTTGCAGTTAAGCCGGCCATATCTGCAGCGACTGGGGCTAATTCAAGACCGATTACAGCTACAATCGCGCCCATGGCAGCAGGTGGGAATACAACGTCAATCCATTTGGTGCCTATGACCCGCAAACTAAGAGCAACTACCGTAAAAATTGCGCCTACGACGATAAAACCACCGAGCGCTGCACCATAGCCGTACTGCGGAAGCACTACAAATACCGGTGAAAGAAAAGCGAAGCTTGAACCCAGATAAGCTGGGATCTTACCTTTACAGATAAATAGATACAAGAGTGTGCCAATACCGTTGAAAAGTAAAATGGTCGCCGGATTGACTTTGAAGAGAATAGGAACCAGTACGGTTGCACCAAACATTGCAAACAGATGTTGCAGACTAAGAGGAACGGCTTGAAGCAAGGGGAGTTTGTCCTCAACTTGAATGATACGATTATTCATACTATGCGCCTCCTTGTAATAGTATGGTACACAATAGAAAAGTCTCTTACCGAAGTAAGAGACTAAAAAGGCATAAGTTAGCTATTCAAGCTATTGTGCACCTTTTTAGTCTCGCAGGACTAATTTAAAGGATATTATGCTTTAAATCTAGCACAAAAAGACAAGTATGTCCATAAAAAGTTAAAAAATTACTGGGCAGTTATTCGATAATTAGATAAAATAGAAGTAACTGTCAAGAAAGGTGGAAAATTTTATGGCAAATAAACCGCCGGGGTATGGTTCACGCCGTACTAGCAAGGATAGCGAACCGGCTTCGTTATCAGAGAATAGTTTTCGCTATGTTGATCCTATAGATCGGTGGAGGCAAGAGTATGAGCGCTATGCAAAAGCTGAAGAAAACCTCCTTAAAATCAGTAAACTTAGCTATGATCCGGTTGATTACGCGCCGTTGTTGATACCAGTTCCGTGGAAAGAACGGCCTATCCCTGACTTCGGATTTTTAGTTGAAGAAGCAAGAGTAGCTGCAGAAACTAAATTCTTCATGCCGATTGTGAGCCGGCTTGCCGGATTTATTGTAAGTCTTATCATATTAATGATTAGCAGCAATTCTGCTTTTTTATGGGCAGCTGGCACTTTATCGATTACTCTATTATTATGGTTGTTATGGACAATCCAACAACGCCAAAGCAGTATTGAAACAGCAGTTGCTGACGCGCGCGCTGAGGCTGACAATCGTACAGAGCAAGAGCAATTGATGATCGCGGAAGCCAAAAAGCAGCACGAGGATGCTGAAGCAGAACGGATTTTGCTTGTCGAAAAATTACTTGCCGGGGATATTGCAGCCGTTTTTTTGCGTTTGGACAACATTCTTTCGCGCTATAGTCTACCATTTTCGCTTGAAGTTCATATTGACTATTATGCCAATGTCCCGTTAATTCAGATTTTGCTGCCTAATAAATCGGTTATTCCAGTCCAAACTTGCAGTCTTTTGCCTTCTGGAAGGGTGAAATATACGGATAAAGAACCAAGACTGATCAATAAGCAATACATTGAATTGTGTTCAGCGCTAATCATGCATATCATGTCTGTCCTGTATGCTACCATTCCTTCTTTTGATCAGATTTACGTTTGGGGAGTACTAAAAGGAACTCCGGATCATGAGTGTTTCTTTGAAATAGCGACGAGTCGCGAGGCTGCTGTCAAAGCGCTAAACGCTGAGAACGGCATTGCTGCAGTTAAGCAGCTTAACGGTCAGTTCGAAACTGATACCATTTTGAATTTAAAGCTGATTGAACCTGCCAGACCTGAAGAGTGGGGAAATGTACCGCAGCAATTATTGCGCAGCATGCATATTCATGTTGCTAAATGACTATAATAAAACAGATAGTGAGCTAAAAAAGAAAAATTATTAAAAAATAGCAATGTAAAAAAAGGAATTTAGCACTTTTAAGCCAAATATAATTAATGAATAAAAAATCTCATATTAGGGAGGATTACCCGTGAAGATTGCTGATGTTGTTCAAAGCGCTGACTGGAAAGCTGAAAAACATGTTCCGGTCATTGATGCTCCGGAAAGTGTTAAAGCTGGCGAAAAAGTTGCTATCGAAGTTTGCGTGGGCAAAGAAATTCCCCATCCAAACACAACCGAGCACAATATCCGTTGGATCAAGCTTTATTTTAAACCTGACAATGGTAAATTTCCTTATGAAGTTGCCTGTTTTGAATTTAATGTTCATGGCGAATCTACTGATGGAGCTAATAAAGGTCCAGCATATACCGAACCATTTGGAAAAGCGGTTGTAAAACTTTTAACATCAGGAACATTACTGGCTACTTCTTACTGCAATATTCATGGTTTGTGGGAAAGCAGCAAAGAGATTAAGGTAGAGGAATAATGACCGATCCCGGCGAAATGCCGGGATCGTTTTTTTATACGAAACCCCTTGTGACGGGTTGTGATGTAATAAAAAAAAGACAATGTCCATTTAGAGGAGGAAAATGTACTCTTGTGGAGAATAGATAGCTGTGTTAAGATAGAGTAATCACGGTCATATAGGGGGATAGGAATGGCACTTATTGTTAAGAAATTTGGAGGCAGTTCGGTTGCTACTGCTGAAAAGATTATGGCGGTAGCCCGGCGTGTTTTACAAGATCAACACCCTGGGGATCAAATTGTGGTTGTCGTATCCGCAATGGGAGATACTACAGATGATTTAATAGCACTGGCTAAGAAGATTGCACCTGAACCATATCATTACACACGAGAAGTAGACATGCTTTTATCTACCGGAGAACAAGTCTCTATTGCCTTATTGGCTATGGCTTTCAATACACTTGGGCATCCGGCAGTTTCATTAACCGGTCCTCAAGCAGGAGTGATATCGAATGTTGTTTACACGAAAGGAAAAATTGTCGATATAACACCCAAACGTGTATTGGAAGAACTCGATAAAGGAAAGATTGTCGTAGTTGCCGGATTTCAAGGAATCAATGCACTGGGAGATGTGACGACACTAGGACGTGGCGGCTCGGACACGTCGGCTGTTGCGATAGCAGGGGCTTTAAAAGCAGATAGCTGTGAAATTTTTACCGATGTGGATGGGGTATACTCAGCGGATCCTCGTGTAGTGAAAGATGCAAGACGGATGAAAGAGATTACTTACAATGAGATGCTGGAGATGGCTCGCTTAGGGGCTGTAGTCATGCAGCCAAGGTCAGTTGAGATGGGCAAGCATTTTGGCGTTCCTATACATGTCCGCTCGACTTTTACTCAACAACCAGGGACAATAATCAGGGAGGAATATACAGTGGAAGAAAAAGAGTTTATTATCCGGGGAGTAACTCATGATAATGATGTAGCCAAAATAGCTGTTTTGGGAGTACCCAATCGGCCCGGTATTGCCTATACGATCTTTTCTGCTTTGGCAGATGCCAACATTGATGTTGATATGATTGTGCAAAGTATCCGGAATTCTGAAACCAACGTAATCGATATGGTGTTCACTGTGGCCAGTTCTGATTTGTCTCAAGCCAGGACAATTGTCGAAAAAATAGCTCGCCAGCTTGAAGCGATAGGGACTCTCGTTGAGGAAGATGTTGCTAAAGTCTCGGTAGTCGGAGCCGGCATGTTTGGAAGTCCGGGAATTGCCGCGGCCATGTTTGGCGCACTGTCAGAAGCGCAAGTCAATATCGAAGTAATCAGCACATCGGAGATTAGTATTTCCTGCCTGATTAAAGAAAGCCAGGTCAAGGAAGCGGTTAATGCTATTCATGCAAAGTTTTTCCCGACGAAATAGATTGCTTGAAAGAATTTAATCGTACGTTATGTCAATATAAAAATCAAAATACAAAAGCGATAAATACAAGCCTGCCAATAATTGGCGGGCCTTTTTTATGCAACCAACAAAGGAATTATGTAAACTTTAGCGAATTTACATCACATAACAAAATAACAAATGCTTATTAACGCACCAAGCTGTAGAAGGCGAAAGGGGGGAGACTCAGTTACTACAGTGCGGCGCGAAATAAGATAACTCAGAATTCCAGCAGTCAAGTGGAGGTTAATAAATATGAGGAAACGTGGACACTCATAGCAAAAGACTTCTCAAGTACGCTGTAATAGAGTTATTGATAGATGATTTTAGACATTAAATTTAAAGTACTGAGGAGAATAATCATGAAAAAGAAAATTTTAGCTGCAGCTGTTATGGCAGCAATGACTCTTTCCACAGCTTCCGTATTTGCTTCACCTGTTTTTTCCGGTGATACCAAAGTTGAATATATCAATAATGATCAAGATACCTCACTCATCAGCCGCTTTCGCTTGAATGTGGATGCTAACGTGGATAATGTTTTAAACGTTCACGCTCGCTACAACACTGGCGGTTATGATATGAGAAACGGTCAATCAACAGTAGATGCAGCAATTGACCAAGCTTATATTGGTGCCACAATTAAAGATACAGAGCTTCGCCTTGGCCGCCAATCCCTTTGGTTAGGTAACGGCGCATTGATGGATGGAGATGCTTTCAATGGTGGACAAATTGCAACAAGCTTTGATAATGTAAAATTAAGCGGTTTCTTTGGTAAAGATGCAGATGGACTGAAAACAACACAGGCTGAAATTATCACGGCAATTGACAGCGTAAATGTTGGTGCTAACTATCTGAAATTAGATGATACCAAATACTATGGTGTTAACTTTGATACCAAAATTATGGAAAATGCTGTCTTTAATGTTGAGTATGTAAACAATACGACTGATAAAAAAGATGGTTATATTGCCGGAATTAAAGTTGGCAATGCAGTGCAAAAAGGCGACTTTGATTATGGTCTTGCTTACCGTAATATCGAGGCTGGTGCTGTTACTAAATACTCAACCGATACTCAATTTGATGATTCCAAAGGCTTCCGTGTAGAAGCTAACTATAAAGTAACTGACAATTCCACTCTGAATATCAAACAAGATATCGCAAAAGACCAAGCTCGCAATGACAAAGACCACACCGATGTAACATTCACCGTAAATTTCTAATCTAGTTAAAAAAAATGCACACACTCTCTCAGGCGGCTCTGTATAGAGCCGCCTTTAATTTTGTCATTTATTTCTTGGTATCGATTGTTTGTTTTGTGGCATTCTATAAGCAGAACCCATAAAAAAAAACAAACGGAGGTTTTGCGTATGTCAAGAAGCAGAAAACCTGTTAATCCTGGAGCACAACAAGCTCTCGATCGTCTAAAAGAAGAAACAGCGGCTGAAATCGGCTTGAAGGATTATAAAAACACCTATAAAGGTGCATTGACTTCAGCTGACAATGGTCGCGTAGGCGGACAAATGGTACGCAAAATGATCCAGGCTCAGGAATCCAAGTTTTCCGGTAAATAATTTGCCCTCATGAATCACTTGCAGGCCCGCTAGGGGCCTGCTTTCATTATTTTAATAAACTTTTCATTTACGCACATGTCCAAGCTTTTATTTAACAGGAATATAAAAGAAGCATTCAGAATAAAAGATATGACAAGCGTTGGCGGTTTCTCAACTGATAGGCAGCGACTTTATCGGTTAAACTATCGCTAATAAAACATGAATAATACAGGAGTGGGGTTCATGAGCAAAGTACTAATAAAAAATCTTAATAAGTATCTTGGTCAAGAAGTTACGGTTGAAGGCTGGTTATATAACTTGCGTTCATCAGGTAAAATTGCTTTCCTGATAGTAAGAGATGGCAGTGGGCTTATGCAAGGTGTTACAGTTAAAAAGGATGTCGGTGAAGAATTATTTGCAGAAGCTAGGAAACTGACGCAAGAAAGTGCTGTAAAATTAACCGGGATTGTTCACGAAGAATCTCGATCAGTTGGCGGATATGAAATGCAGGTAACCGAATTGGAAACTGTCAGTATTGCACAGGAATATCCAATCACGCATAAAGAGCATGGTGTGGAATTTCTGGCAGAACGTCGTCATTTGTGGATTCGATCCCCTAAACAAGTGGCAATACTGCGGGTGCGCTCCGAAATAGAGCATGCTATTCGTGACTTTTTTTATGAGCGTGAGTTTGTATTAGCCGATTCGCCGATTATTACACCGGCTGCGTGTGAGGGAACAACCACATTATTTGAACTTGATTATCATGGAGAGAAGGGATTTTTATCACAGAGCGGACAGCTTTATAACGAAGCGACTGCGATGGCTTTAGGCCGCATTTATTGTTTTGGGCCGACCTTCCGCGCGGAAAAGTCTAAAACACGCCGTCATTTAATGGAATTTTGGATGGTTGAAGCCGAGATGGCATATTTTGATATGGATGCCAATATTCAATTGCAGGAAGAAATGATCTACTACGTAATTCAACGGATACTAAAAAGGTGTTCCAATGAACTGCAAACTCTCGAACGGGATATTACCAAGCTAGCTAATATCAAACTGCCTTTTCCACGCATAAGTTATACCGAAGCTGTTGAAATTTTGAATCAGAATGGGGAGAATTTCCCTTGGGGAGAAGATTTTGGGGCTCCTCATGAGACCATTATTTCGAACCATTTTAACGCGCCGGTCTTTGTCCATCGCTATCCGACAGAGATTAAAGCTTTTTATATGAAGCCTGATCCTGAAAATCCCAAAGTAGTATTAGGGGCTGACCTGCTTGCTCCTGAAGGATATGGAGAGATTATTGGCGGCGGGCAGCGTATTGATAGCTTAGAACTGCTTGAAGAGCGAATTCAAGAGCATAAACTGCCGAAAGAAGCGTTTGAATGGTATTTAGATCTGCGACGGTATGGCTCAGTACCGCATGCCGGTTTTGGTTTAGGCATTGAAAGGACTGTGGCTTGGTTATGTGGTCTTGATCATGTACGGGAAACGATCCCCTTTCCACGCTTATTACATAAGATGTATCCGTAAAAATATGATTTCCCAGGAAATATTTCCTGGATTGGCTTTATGATCCGCTCTATGAACATTCGCGCATTTTCTACAAAAATTGTGTATACTTTAGCATGTGGCAGGAGATTAGAAGTTTATAACAAATATTAATATATTGTGTCTATATCACCCAGTGATAGACTTTAATCGCACAAATGAGCGGTTAACTATATAAAGGGGGGAAAAGCAATGACTTTTAGTCTTGCTGCATCACATTCTAAAGGCAAATTTGCCACCGATAAAATTTTTGGTGCAAGCGGTGCTGCTGCATTAGCTACCACAAAATATGGCAAGGAAAAAGTTGTCAATGCAACCATTGGCGCTTTTATGGATGAAAAGGAAGTACTGGCCTGTATTCCGACAGTAGAAAAAGTACTGCGTAATATACCAATCAATGATATGATCAGCTACGCACCCATTGCCGGGCTTCCTAAGTACTTAGAATCGGCAATTGATCTTACCTTTGCCGATAGCAGGCCGGAGGCTTATATTGACGCTGTTGCCACAGCCGGCGGTACAGGGGTGATTCATCATACCATCTGGAATTATTCTGAAGTTGGAGATACTGTTATCACATCTGATTGGTACTGGGGTCCATATCAAGCTCTCTGTGAAGAAGCATTACGTCATTTAGATACGTTTACCTTATTTGACGAAAACCAAAATTTTAATACGGCAGCTTTCGCGGCTAAAGTAAATAGTGTATTATCAAAACAAAATAATTTAATTATCATTATTAACGCTCCCGCCCATAATCCAACCGGATACAGCTTAACGGACTCGGAATGGGAGCAGGTTATAGCAGTTTGTAAAGAACAAGCTAAAAATCCGGATAAACGGATTATCTTATTGGTTGACATTGCTTATCTGGATTTTGCCGGTGAAAAAAATACTTGCCGGACATTTTTGAAGCAATTTGGCAGCCTACCGGCCAATATCTTAACAGTTTTGGCGTTCAGCATGTCAAAAGGATATACCATGTATGGTCAGCGAACAGGTGCTATGATTGGTGTTTCCTCTGATAAAGATGTTATCCGTGAGTTTGTAGATATTAATCAATTTACCAGCCGGGCAACCTGGTCGAATATTAATCGCGGCGCGATGAGTTTATTAGCCACGATTTATCAAGACAAAACGATCTTGGCACAAGTGGAACAGGAACGAAGTGCTTTTTATCAGCTTATCCGCAACCGTGCCGATATCTTTATGCGTGAAGCGCAGGAATCCGGCCTAAACATGTTACCTTATCGGGCTGGCTTTTTCCTGACAATTCCGGCGAAAGATCCGGATGCTGTTTGTGAAAAGCTGCATGATGATTTAATTTATGCTGTCCCTCTGGGAAAAGGAGTGAGAATTGCCGTTTGTGCGGTTCCATCCAATAAAATTACGGGTATGGCTGGCAAAGTGCTAAAAGCAATTTCAGTTGTCGATAAATAAAGCAGATTGAACATAAAAGTTAGGAAAGACTTTGCTTCGCTACAGATAGTGAAAGCCAAGTCTTTCTAATTTTTTGCAAGTATTATCCATCATTAAGGTGCTTTATTCTCGGAAATAATATTTCTGGAAGGAGGCAGATCATGATGGCCTGTAGACGAAAAAATATTATCGACGGAACGACATTTGAATTTCCAGGTTTCGGTTTTTGGGTGCTTCATTTTTTCAGCATCATGTTTATATTTCTTTGGGGAATGCGGTATGCAATGAAACGAGCGGCTTTTCCAATTATCGGCTATCGCTTCTTAAAAATGCTCTTTAAGCACTAAATGTCGAAATCAGGGGGAAGAATGACGAAAAAGATCATTCTTTCTCGCTTTTTTATAGTTGTTGTAATATTACTATATTGATGTTATAGTAATTCTGTATGCAAAAAACTTTTAAGCTAGGTTATTTGGAGGGTAAGGTATGTTCAGTCTAAAACCAAAGGAAGATCAATTTTTTAAGTTGTTTGCCGAAAGTGCGCGCTTGCTGCGAGATGGAGCTTATGTTCTTCAAGAAGTATTGAATGACTATACCAAGATTGAAGAAAAAATGACACAAGTATCCAATCTTGAACATGCAGCCGATGATGTAAATGATGCCATTATCGATAAGCTGAATCAAACATTTATCACTCCCCTGGACCGGGAAGATATCTATTCAATGGCAACCTCGTTGGATGATGGAGTGGACTATCTGCAAGGGACAGTGGAGAGAATGCTGTTATATCGTACAGGGCAACCAAGTCCCGGAGCTATTGAATTGACCAGGCTGCTCGTTGACTGTACTGAGGAACTGGTTAAAGCTTTTGATTTATTAAAGAATATAAAAGGAAATCAGCATAAAATACTGGACCACACACGTAAAATTACTGTGCTGGAGAGTGAAGGGGACCGGATCTACCGTCAGGAAGTGGCTAATCTATTTACTTCATGTCCTGACCCTATTGAGATTATTAAATGGAAAGAAGTGTTAGAGTATTTGGAAGATACTCTGGATCATTGTGAAGATATAGCAGACTTATTACGGGGTGTGGTAATGAAATATGCCTGATTTTTTATTAGTTGGAGTTGTTATTTTAGCGTTAGGATTTGATTATATTAATGGTTTCCATGATACGGCCAATGCCATTGCAACCTCCGTATCGACGAGGGCTCTTACTCCCAGAGTTGCTGTCTGGATGGCTGCAGGGCTGAATTTTTTAGGGGCTATGTACAGCACCGGTGTTGCCAAGACGATTGGCGGCGATTTGGTCAAATCAGCTCAAATGGTTAATCAACAAGTGATAATTGCTGCCTTAGTCGGGGCAATTTTTTGGAACTTGCTAACCTGGTGGCTGGGGATTCCCAGCAGTTCTTCGCATGCTTTAGTCGGCGGGGTGGTAGGCGCCGTCCTGGTTTCAAAAGGCTTTGAAGGTCTGAAAATAGAAGGTATTATTAAAATTGTTTTATCTTTAATTGTTTCACCTGTTGTAGCTATGTTCACAGGACTCATTATCATGACGGTGCTGTTTTGGCTATTTAGTAAGATGGCACCATCCAATATCAATTCCAAGTTTAAACGGATGCAAGTGTTATCGGCTGCCATGATGTCTTTTTCTCATGGATCAAATGATGCTCAAAAAGCCATGGGAATTATCACCCTCGCGTTGGTTAGTTCCGGCTATCTTTCAACCTTAGAAGTACCTGTATGGGTTAAAATGTCCGCTGCTACGGCTATGGGATTAGGGACTGCTGCCGGTGGCTGGCGAATTATCCGTACAATGGGGGGGAAAATATTCAAGCTGGAACCGATTAGCGGCTTTGCAGCCGATTTGAATTCAGCATTGATTATCTTCGGTGCGACGTTGCTGCATTTACCGGTTAGTACAACCCATGTTGTTTCCGGATCCATTATGGGGGTTGGCACAGCAAAACGACTGAATGCTGTCCGCTGGGGCGTTGCTCAGCAAATGTTAATGGCTTGGGTTCTTACAATTCCTAGCACAGCGCTGGTTAGTGCAATTACGTATCAGATGATCATTTTAATATTTACCTAAGTCAATATTCTTTAATCAAGTCAGAAAGAATGATTGAATTGGCTGTTAAGTCATTAAGCCATATTCCAAAATGCAATGGAGGGATTCCAACTGGAAAACAAGATTGCAGTAACTTTTATCAATGGAGAAAAGCGTGACTATCCAAAGGGAATAGCTCTTTTGGAAATTGCCAATGAAATACAGGGAGCTTATCGCTCACCGATTGTCGCAGCCAAAGTGAATAATCAGATTAAAGATCTGGAAGTCACACTCGAAGAGGACTGTATCCTTGATTTTTTAGATTTACATACTGATGATGGTATCAAAGTTTATCAGCGTTCACTCACCTTTGTGATGATTACAGCCATTGAGGAAATTTTTCCTCATGGGAATGTTACCGTTGAGCATTCCTTGAGTAAGGGTTTGTATTGTGAACTTTACTTAGGCCGCGAGCTGACAAAGGATGATCTTACCTTAATTGAAAACCGTATGCGCCAGATTATCAATGAAAACAGAGCCATTGTGAAAAAAGTCCTTCCGGTTGCTGAAGCCATTCTGCTATTTGAGCAAGCCGGTCATACGGCAAAAGCCAACTTGCTGCGTCAGTTGAAGCGGGATCAAGTAACACTGTATTTCTGTGGCAAAGTATATGATTATCTATATGGAACGATGGTATTAAGCACCGGAATTCTCAAATTATTTGAATTAAGGTACTATAAGCCGGGATTGATCCTGCGCTTTCCCGAAAAAGAAAATCCGAATCTCATTCCTGAATATGTCGAACAGCCGAAACTCGCGGAGATTTTTGCAGAAGCCGAACGCTGGGGCACTATTTTGGATTGCGGCTATGTCAGCACGTTGAATCAATATATACAAAACAATGAGTTTATTGATATCATCCGGGTTGCCGAAGCCTTGCATGAGAAGAAAATTGCCCAAATTGCCGATTTCGTTTCTGCGCACCGCAATGAGGTGAGAGTTATCCTGGTTGCCGGCCCATCCTCATCAGGAAAAACAACATTCGCGCAAAGGCTTAATATTCAATTGCGGGTCAATGGAGTCCGCCCAGTACCCATTTCATTAGATGATTATTTTGTTGACCGTGCTCATACCCCTCGGGATGAAAAGGGCGACTATGACTTTGAAGCCATTGAAGCGATCGATTTAGAACTGTTTAACCGCCATTTGTCGCAGATGTTGGATGGAGAAGAGGTCGAGATTCCTTTCTATAATTTTTTAACTGGTCAGAGGGAATATCGTGGCCACAAAATTAGAATAGGAAAAGAACAGCCTTTGATCATAGAGGGAATTCATGGGTTGAATGAGCGTCTGACCAGCTCGGTGGCCCGTGAGAACAAAGTCAAGAT
This sequence comes from uncultured Selenomonadales bacterium, assembly GCA_946407015.1. Classification (GTDB taxonomy): domain Bacteria; phylum Bacillota; class Negativicutes; order DSM-1736; family Dendrosporobacteraceae; genus CAMJML01. The sequence continues at coordinate 26,384 of CAMJML010000008.1, forward strand.
CTATATCAGTGCATTGACGCAATTATCCATTGATCATCATAATCGCATACCGACAACAGATGGACGGCTTATTCGCAGAATTGTCCGGGACAGTCAATTCCGCGGACATGATGCGATTAAGTCCTTAAAAATATGGCCATCCGTACGGCGGGGAGAAGAACGCAATATTTTTCCATTTCAGGAAGAAGCCGATATTATGTTTAACTCTGCGTTGATCTATGAATTAGCTGTGTTAAAGCCCTATGCAGAACCCCTGCTGGAAAAGGTATCACCAGCTGAACCGGAGTATGCCGAAGCCAAAAGGCTGCTCAATTTTTTAGCTTATTTTGAGCCAATTTTAGCCGATGACGATATTCCAACCAATTCGATCTTAAAAGAGTTTATCGGTAGATCCTGCTTTTATAAACCATAATGAAGTCAACAAAACCGGCCAAGGAAGCTTGCCGGTTTTGTTGACTTTTGAATGAAAAATAACCCCCTATGCTTAGCACAGGGGGTTATCAGTAAATTAACGATTGTTTTTGAAGAATTCCAAAGCAACTTCTGGGAATAAAGCGTAAGACAATACATCTTCGATGGATGCATTTGGATAGCCTTTTTCAGCCAGTTGTGCTTTAAGAGTATCAAGTTGCGGAGGAATATCGTCAGCTGGGCGGTAATCAATGATTGGATCGGTGCCGATGATTTTCTCACGAACTTCTTCAGCAACAGGAAGTGGAGTACGGCCGTATTTTCCGCGAGCCAAGTCTTTAACTTCGCGAGGAACGATTTTATAACGTTCGCCAAGCATAACATTAAAGGTTGCCATTGAACCAACGATTTGGCTGGTAGGAGTAACGAGCGGAGGATAGCCAAGGTCAGCACGGACACGAGGCATTTCTTCCAGCAAGTCTTGATATTTATCTTCCATGCCTTGCTCTTTAAGTTGGTTATACAGGTTGGAAAGCATACCGCCTGGAATTTGGAAGTCAAGAACGTTGGTATCAACATCAAAGTAAGTTTTAAGTTTGAAGTCGTCAGCCAGACTTTTCTTAACATTGCCAAAATGGATAGCGATAGGTTTAAGTTTTTTGCGATCCAATCCGGTATCACGCTCGGTACCTTCAAGAGCAGCAATCATAGTCTCAGTACAAGGTTGGGAAGTTCCAAGTGCAAACGGTGACAATGCGCAGTCAATAACGTCAACGCCAGCTTCAACAGCTTTCAGGTAAGTCATTGAACCAAAACCGCTTGTGTAGTGGGTATGTAATTGAATAGGTACTTTAATTTCAGCTTTCATGGCTTTTACTAAATCATAAGCTACATATGGAGCCAATAAGCCGGACATGTCTTTAATACAAATGGAGTGTACGCCTCTATCTTCGAGGTCATGAGCCAATTTCAGGTAGCTCTCTTTTGTATGGTATGGGCTGATGGTGTAAACACAAACCCCTTGTACGTGAGCACCGGCCTTAAGACCAGCTTTAATAGCCACTTCAAGGTTACGCACATCATTCAATGCGTCGAATACACGGATAACACCGATACCATGTTCAACCATTTTCTGTACAAAAGTTTCAACAACGTCGTCAGCGTAATGGTTGTAACCGAGGATGTTTTGACCTCTGAGCAGCATGGAAATAGGAGTTTTCAGGGTTTTTTTCAGGAATTTGAGGCGCTCCCATGGATCTTCGTTCAAGAAGCGGAGACAGCTGTCAAAAGTTGCGCCGCCCCAAGCTTCCAAAGCCCAGTAGCCTACTTCGTCAAGAGCTTGCAGCTGAGGGACCATATCAGTGACACGCATACGGGTAGCAGCTAAAGACTGATGACCGTCACGAAGCACTGTTTCCATAATTTTAACTGGATTTTTGGCCATTTTAAGTAATCTCCTCCTAATTTTATGTAGATCAATTTAGATATTTATACCGATTTCGAGCCTAAAAATAGGCAATCCATGAAAATCAGTGAATTGCGAATTTTGCAGACTCAATATCAGTTTTATCGGACAATTTCATTATAGTTATTTCTCCCACTTTTGTCAATCAGTGTCCAGGCTTATTGTGATATTTTTAACATGTATACTTTAATGACTTTTTATTGTCATAATTTTCTGACGAGAGGTTTGAACATAGGATTTTTTCTGGTAATGCTTTCCTGATCTTCGTAGTTAAGACGGTTAAGCAACGCATAAACTTGTGGATTTTCTTCGGAGTTTGAGCAGTTGCTGTCTGAGCATACTGTACGACATCATGTTGCCCTTCTTCGGGATGAATTATTCGTCCTGATCCGCCGATACAACTACATTTTAATAAAATAGAATAAAAGAAGCAGTAACAATACTGCTTCCTTTATTCTAAAATACTGGCGCAAATAACCCGGTTGCGGCCTTGCTGCTTGGCACTGTACAGAGCCTTATCAGCAACCGAAATGATTTTTTCTGTATCAGGCGGGCAGGCGGTGAGGGACGGATCATAAGTGGCTACCCCTAAGCTGGCTGTGATTTTTGCCGTAAATGTACCGACATGATCGGGACACTGGCTTTCTTCAATCGTTAACCGGAGTTTTTCGGCTACGACTGTTGCCTCGGCACTGCTGCATTCCGGCAAAATAATACTAAATTCTTCACCGCCATAGCGGGCTGGCAAGTCGATGTTGCGGACATTGGTGTGTAATATCTGCCCAATTTGGGCAAGCAATTTATCGCCGATCAAATGGCCATAAGTATCATTGTAATTTTTGAATTTATCTAGATCCAGCATAATCAGGCTGAGTGGCCGTTTTAGTGAGGCCGCTCTTCGCAACTCTGTTTTTAAGAACATGTCAAAATTGCGACGATTTGCTAGCCCGGTCAGGCCATCCGATAATGCCATGGATTTTACCTGATTATATAAATGGGCTTTTTCTAGTCCCAAGGCAATTTGCTGAGCCATGATTTTTGCGAACGATATTCTTTTAAGGCGTTCAGGAGTAATGGACCGCTGCCAGCCGATCAGCATAAAGCCAAGAAGGCGCTGATCAACCGCCAATGGCAAAACCATAATATGGCGAATATCAATTTTATCACAGGATTGGGTAATCGGCTTAAAGACTTCAGCAGAAGAGGTAACCGGTTTTAACCCATTTACTAAAGCTGCTAATTGTGGAAATTCGTCGAGTGCAACATCGGGAAGCTTACACGAAAAGTTAATGGCCGCCGTCACCCGGTAATAGTTTCGCTGGTCGCCTAATAAGAGCCCAATACCGACATCCCCGTTTAGAGCCTTTACAGCATGAGCGGTAGACTGTTCGATGATGGTGTCGGTATCGATCGAGGAGACCGCTGCCTGGGCAATTTCAGACAGGAATTTCTCCTCTTCAAGCCGGAGTTTTGTTTCTTCATAGAGCATTGCACTGGCAATTGCTGCTCCGGCATGGTGCCCAAGGGCAGTCAAAAATAAGGCATCATGCTGATCATATGCCGCATTTTCACTGGAGTAGACTTCAATTACACCGATAATTTGCCCATCATTAATTAATGGGGCCGCAATGATCGAACGAATATTGGAAAAAATGAGCTGTGGGCGAAAAATATCGGGATGACTGGATAAATCACTGATATACATGGCTTTATTTTTTTCGATAACCTGCCCGCCAAGGCTTTGCGGGAAAGGTAATATGGATGGAGGTGTATTAATCCCGTAAGTCGCAACAACCTGCAGTTGGGATTGATCATTCGTGATCAAGGCGATAACACTTTGGCTTGAATTCATCATGTCGGCAACCATATCGGCGATCGAACTTAATGTATCACGAAGGTCAAGTTGGGAAGAAATAATAGCGCCTATTTTTGCCAGGGCATTTTCTACAAGGTTTCTTTGTTTTTCGGACTCTTTGTATAACAAGGCGTTTTTAGCAACTAAATCTTCGAGGCGTTCTTTAAGATTGACCAATTGTTCATACGGATATTTCACAACAAAGCGGAAAACAGCTTGGAGCATATAATAGGCGGCCAGAAGCTTAAAAATATGAATGGAAAATTCGAGGTCGAAAGGAGCGATGGTACTGACTGAATACCCAACGTCAGTCAGGATGTCAAATATTAATGCGATTTGCAAACGATTGGCGGTAACAAAATTCGCATAATGCCTCCGTAATAGATAGAGAGCTGCCAGATCTGGGACAACGGCTGTAAGCAGTAAGGGCAATAAAGCATGGTTGGAGCCGGGCATAACAAGATGGGGCCAGGTGTCTGAGCTATAGGCGATATTAATAATTAAAATTCCGGCAATAATCAGTAAGGTATACAGCAGAGAGGTATTTTTACAGCCATTTAGTTTAGCGGGGAGGTAAATTGCATATAACAGTGCGCAAGACCATATCAGTCTGGCTAAAACAAATAGCGTGAAAGTGTTAAAGGGACTGCCGTATTTTAACAATTCGGTCTGTGACATCAGGTGCATCAAGTCCAGAATGGATGCAAATAATATAGCGACACCTGCTACTTTGAATTTATGGTTACTTTGTGTTGTGTTAAACCAGGCAATAATGAATATTGTAAACCCTAAAACAATACTCGTCATATCAAGAATGCTATGAAAAGTAAGCACATTACCAACCCCCAATAGTAAAGGCATTCTGTTATATGATATGCGTTGGCATAATGAGTAGTGCTTGAACCTGTATTGAGGTGGAAAAAGTGGATAAAGTATGCCCGGCTTGTAACGCTTTAACGAATTTGGATAAAAATTGCCCTGTGTGCGGTCATCAAATGGTCGATGGCGGCAGTATTGAAAACTACTATGGCCCGTATAGTCCCTATATGGATCATGGCTTACTTCAGGAATCAGACAATTATTGTACTCATTTATGTTATTGTCCGATATGTCACTATGATGTACGGATTACCTTGGAAATGGTAAAAATTTAATGGATAACCATTTGTGAAAATGCAGAAACTAAAAAAAAATAAGAGGTGATTTATAATGGCAAGCGCTAATCCATTAGTGAAATGCACGGTTGATCAATGTACTCATTATATGCCGGGTGATCAATGTATGGCTGCCAAAATCAGTATTTATAATGATGAAACATCGAGCAAATCATCAGCATCAGCTGACACATTATGCAAATCCTTTCATCCTCGTAAGACGGTTGGTGACATGGTTGGTGCTCTGCATAATTCCAATATCGGCGGAATGGTTTCCGCAACATTTTTAAGCGGAACTCAAGTGACTCCCAGCGTAGAATGTTTTGTCAGCAATTGCAAACACTGGCACCATAGCAATCTTTGTGATGCAGCCAGAATTGATGTTACTGGGGCTAATGCTTCATTAAATCAGGATACGGATTGTCAAACCTTTGAGCCTAAATAATGAAAACGCCACAAGCTTTAAGCTTGTGGCGTTTTTAGTCCACTTTCTGATTGCATCTGCGTATTGGGAATATTCAATGCAAGCACAATAGCCAGCAGTAAGGGAACGACTGTCCATAACAATGCAGGTTGCAGTCCTACATAGTCAGCCATTGTTCCGGTGATGGCTGTTCCAACACCACCAAGACCAAAGGTCAAACCCAGCATCATACCGGAAGCCATTGCAGCATTTTCTGGTAGAATGGCTTGAGCCCAGACAATCGAGGAAGGAACCATACTTTGCAGCAGGGCACCGCATAATCCTAGCATAATCCAGGAAAACCAGGTGATTTTCGTGGCGCCCAAGAAAAAGTAAGTAGGGAGCAAGCTCAGCAATAAGGCACCTAGGATACATTTTTTGTAGCCAATCTTATCGCCGCAGTAACCTCCCAGCAATCCACCTACTGCACCGCTTAATAGAAAGACTGTCAGCATTTGACCGGCCAATACTGGTGAATGACCTTGAGAATGTAGCATTACAGGCAGAAACGTTGGAATAGCTACCTGAGGCCAGGATCTTAATGCCATTACGGCATTGAGCTTTAACAGGCTGACCGAATGGTACCAACGCCGGACTTGAGTTGTCGTGCGAGGTACTACGGCCAAAGGGATTTTATGCAACCTGTTACTATAAAGAGCAACTGTCAGCAGGATGCTGGGGATAATCAGTATAGGAAGCGTTTCTAGTCCATAATGGAGTAAAAAGAAAATAATAATGGCCGGGGCTATTGCATAACCCAAATTGCCTCCACCAATAAACAGTGACATGGCAAGGCTTTGTTGCTCATTAAGGGACGCTTTGCCGACAAGGCTGGAGCCGAGCGGATGGAATAAAGATGTCGCTATGCCGGATAACGCAATGGCACTAAACAGGATCACTGTGTTGGGGGCTAAAGGACTAAAACAGATAAAAGCCGCACTGAAGGGCAAGGTGATCAGCAATAGCCAGGTATAGCCGCTTTTATCAACAAAATAACCGCAGATTGGCTGGAGCATGCTGGAGGTTATGGAAAAGACCATAACAAGCAGACCGCTAAGAGTTAGCGATAACCCCAGTTTGGAAATAACTAAAGGCAGCAGGGCAGGTAGAAAATTGGCATAAAAGTCACTAAGAAAGTGCCCACTGGTTAATAAAAACAAACTGTACCATGGAGTAACTTTCGATTTGGAAAACAACATGGAGCGCACCGCCTAATTAGAGTCAGGGCATGGAGCAATTTCAATGCAATCCAGATGAATTTTTAACTGGGACTTAATGTTATCAATATAAATGCGGCGAAGTTTGGCTTGTTCAGAGCATTCTTCCGGAGTCAAGCCGCATTCACGCTGTTTTTTGGCTAACGCATTAATGCGAGCGATAATTTCTGGAGTGATCATTTTTTTCATCCTTTCCGAAGGGTTTATTCAAGAAATATTATCATAATCGTGATATACAGTCAAATTAAGTAAATAACAAAACCAATGCCGCAGCATTGGTTTTGTTTATCATCCGCACTGTTTTGCAATCATAGACTGATAGGCTTGCTGCAGCTTTCTGGTAATTGGACCCACATTACCATCTCCTACAAGCGTACTACTTAAAGAAATAATTGGCATGATTTCTGAAGTAGTCCCTGAAATAAAGGCCTCATCGGCTTTTTGAACAAATTCCGGACTAAAGCTTTTTTCTAGAACTGTCAATCCAAGTGCCGGAGCAAGTTCTTCGATGATAATCGAACGGGTGACTCCCTTGAGAATTAAATTGGATACCGGATGGGTCCAAAGGAGGCCATCCTTAATCATAAAGAAATTGCTGCTTGTTCCTTCTGTGACAATACCATCCCGAATCTGGACAGCTTCAAAGCAACCAGCATCCTTAGCCCGCTGTTTTCCAAGAATATTGCCCAATAAATTTAAAGATTTAATATCACAGCGGAGCCATCTTTCGTCAGGAATCAGTAAGCCTTTTACACCCTGTTCCATGAGTTTGCTATGGGAAGTGCTTGGACGAATAGACATAGTCAAGCGAGGAACGACGTTTTCAGGAAAACCATGAGCTCTTGGAGCGACACCGCGGGTAATTTGCAGATAAATCGCTCCGTCCTGAATCCCGCTTTCGCTAATCAGCAACTGATGCATTTCTTCAAATTCCTCTATTGTATAAACGGCAGGAATTTTCAACTCGCGCAAAGATCGATATGCTCTTTCAATATGCCGATCTAAAGCAAAGCATTTACCATTATAGACCCTGGTTACTTCATAAATGCCATCACCAAATTGATGGCCGCGGTCTTCAAGCGGTACCGCATTTTCACTCAAATCAATGATTTTCCCATCAACGAAACCAAGAGAACGCATGATAAAAACCTCCTAAATAATATGACTTATAAAAAATTCACTGAAGAGTCTTTGCACTCCTGCTTAAATAGTTGGAAAATTTAAATGTTTTTATACGATGGATACTTGAAAGCTAATTTAATAAAGGGTTTTGCTCTATTCATCCAGTATTTTATAAGAATCCCCAGAATGGACCAGGGGCTATACGGAAGGAGTAATGGATGATGAAACAATGGCGTTGCATGGTTTGCGGCTATGAACATGAAGGTGAAAATCCCCCGGGACAATGCCCGATTTGCGGGGTGGGAAGGGACGAATTTATGCTCAAGTCGCTGGATGCCGTTACTCTTCAGATGCCGGTCAAACGCTGGAAATGTATTGTATGCGAATATATCCATTCAGGTGATGAGCCACCGGATAGTTGTCCCTTGTGCGGAGTTGGCCGGGAAATGTTTGTCAGACTAGAGGAAACCTTTACTGAACTGGATTCACAGGCAATCGCCGAAACGGATTTGGATACGGTGCGGGCTGCTTTAAATAAATTGAGTTATGGCCTGTATATTATTACAGCCACCAAGGAAAATAAATATAATGGTATGTGTGCCAACACTGTCTTTCAATTAACTGATAATCCGCCACGAATTGCAATCTGTGTGAATAAGAACAATTTGACACATGAATACATAGAGTATAGTGGTGTTATTGCCATATCGATTTTAGGCCGTGAGAACATACCAGCAGTCAGACACTTTGGTCACAGGTCCGGGCGCTATGCCGATAAACTTGCTGAGGTTGACTTTTTACCGGCAACGAACGGCTGTCCGATTTTACGTGATTGCATTGCTTACTTGGAAGCACGGATACTGCCGGATAAAACGACAGATGTTGGAACACATACGTTATTTATAGCTGATGTAACGTCTGGACGTACCGTACAAAATGCAGCAGAACTCACCTATGCCTATTATCGCCAAAATAGATAATAAGGGTGATCATATGCATGATGTCATTATCATTGGCGGCGGACCGGCTGGCTTGACGGCAGCTGTTTATGCAGCCAGGAAAAAAATGGATACCCTGGTATTAACAAAAGATTTTGGTGGCCAGCCAATGTGGACGATGGATATTGAAAATTACATGGGCTATCAGTTTATCACCGGCCCGGAGCTCATGGAAAAATTTGATGAACAGGCCAGGCGGCATGCCGAGAACATCCGATACGAAGATGTTCAGCGGCTGATATTGCATGAAGATGGTTCCTTTGGTGTTATTACAGATCAAAGCCAGTATGCTGCCAAATCAATCATCATAGCTTCTGGGAAAAGGCCACGCCGCCTGGAAGTGCCGGGAGAAGCGGAGTTTACAGGCAGGGGAGTCAGCTATTGTGCCACCTGTGACGGCCCCCTATTTGCCAATAAAACGGTTGCTGTTATCGGCGGTGGCAATTCAGCATTGCAAGCGGCTTATGAATTAAGTGGGGTTGCTGAAAAAGTATATCTTGTTACCCGCAGGTCTTATAGTGCAGATCCGGTGATTATCGACAAGCTGCAACAAGCTGCGAATGTCATTGAAATGAAAGGGTATATCTCAAAATCAGTTCAGGGAAGCCGTGCTGTGGAAAAATTAACTGTTGCGAAAAGTGATCGTGGTGAAGAAACAGATTTAGCCGTTCAAGGAGTCTTTGTTGAAATCGGACTTGAGCCGAATTCAGAATTTGCCAAAGGGGTCGTGGCTTTGAACCACCGTGGCGAAATCTTGGTGGATTGTCGGTGCCGTACGAATATACCCGGTATTTTTGCAGCCGGTGATGTCACAGATGGCGTTGATAAGCAAATTGTCATTGCAGCCGGCGATGGGGCGAAAGCAGCTTTAATTGCTTATGAATATTTGCTTCACCAAATCAGCTAATAGCAGGCTAAGACTTAAAGTGCGCAAAGAACTCCTCTGGCTTTTCTTTGTGGTGCTTTAAGTCTTATTATTGTCTGTAAATGACGTCATACCATCCGAACTTATCAGAAAATAAAAACATTGCGAAAAAACCTTGGCTTTTGCTACAATTTACGTATAATAAATATAATTGATGATCTTTCAGGTGTTACAAATGTTTTTGGAACAAGCACATCGTTTGCATCCGATTGCCGTACAGTACGACTGCTAGGATCATGATTTGATAAAACAATGAGGAGTGGGCAGGATGAAGATCGTAATTACTATTGTTGGACAAGACCGGGTAGGAATTATTGCCATGGTTAGCAATATTCTCGCCGAAAAGAATGTAAATATTTTAAATATAAACCAAAATATTGTGGATGGTTTTTTTAACATGGTGATGATTGCGGATATGACCGCCAGCAAAATCAGTTTAAAAGATTTACAACAGCTGTTACGTGGAAAAGGCGAAGAAATTAACCTGGATATTAAAGTACAGCACGAAGACATTTTTCAAATCATGCATCGTATTTAATTTTGTGCAGAGCAATGGAGGCTAGAGGATGTTAACCATACAGGATATTCAAGAGACTAACCGGATGATCGCTGAGAACAAGCTGGATGTACGGACCATTACCATGGGAATCAGTTTGCGCGATTGTGCTCATCCAAACATTAAACAGTTTTGTCAAAATGTTTATGACAAAATTACCCGTTCAGCTGAATATTTGGTTCAAACCGGGGAAGATATTGAAGCGGAATATGGGATTCCGATCATCAATAAGCGAATTTCAATTACACCGGTCGCCATTGCGGCTGAAAGTTGTCGTACGGACAGCTATGTGCCGGTAGCGGAAGCTCTTGATGCTGCGGCTAAAGAGGTTGGAGTCAATTTTATCGGTGGATTTTCCGCTTTAGTTGAGAAAGGGTATACAAATGGAGATAAAATTCTTATTAACTCCATTCCCCAAGCGCTGGCTACGACTGAACGAGTTTGTTCTTCAGTCAATCTTGGTTCGACCAAGGCTGGAATCAATATGGACTGTGTCCGCGAAATGGGCGAAATTATTAAACGTACAGCCGAGCTTACCCGAGATCGCGATGCTTTGGGGTGTGCAAAGTTAGTGGTTTTTGCCAACGTACCTGAAGACAACCCGTTTATGGCCGGTGCTTTTCATGGTGTAGGCGAGCCTGAGAAGGTGATTAATGTTGGCGTTAGTGGTCCAGGTGTTGTAAAACGGGCCCTTGAAGATATGAAAGGCGCTGATTTTGGTGCAGTTGCCGAAACGATTAAAAAAACAGCCTTTAAAATTACCCGTGTTGGACAATTGGTGGCTCAAGAAGCTTCCCGGCGGTTGGGCGTTCCTTTCGGGATTATCGATTTGTCTTTAGCTCCAACTCCGGCAGTTGGCGATAGTGTGGCCCATATTCTTGAGGAAATGGGCTTAGAAAGTTGTGGTGCGCCGGGAACTACCGCTGCTTTAGCCTTATTGAATGATGCGGTGAAAAAAGGTGGACTGATGGCGTCCTCACATGTTGGCGGATTAAGCGGAGCTTTTATTCCGGTTAGTGAAGATGCCGGTATGATTGCGGCTGTCGAGTGTGGTAGCCTGACGCTGGAAAAACTGGAAGCCATGACTTGCGTTTGCTCAGTGGGCTTGGATATGATTGCTGTGCCGGGCGATACTACAGCTGCAACCATTTCCGCGATTATCGCCGATGAGGCGGCAATCGGGATGATTAACAATAAAACAACGGCAGTACGGATTATTCCGGTTCCAGGCAAAAAAGTGGGCGATACGGTTGAATTTGGCGGTTTGCTTGGGTACAGTCCGATTTTGAAAGTCAACAAATTCAGCTCGGAGGCCTTTATTGCCCGCGGAGGCCGCATTCCGGCACCGGTTCGAAGCCTGACCAATTAGCTCTTGTTTTCCAGTGATTCAGTAAAATAACGGATAAATATTCAATCATTGCAATAAACTATTGTAAGCGGACAGGCTGGTATTAAGTATACCAGCCTGTCAATTTTATGTTATGCTATAAGGGGAGGGATCGATATGCGAATGACGAAAGCAATCAAAAACCAAATTATGGAAATTCTAGCCCGGACTTATGCTGAAACGACCACTGCGCTTCATTATTCATCACCATTCGAATTGTTAATTGCCGTAATTTTATCCGCGCAGTGTACTGATGTCAGGGTCAATATCATTACTGCCCGTTTATTTGCTCAATATAATACGCCTGAGAAAATTTTGGAATTGAGTTTATCCGAACTTGAAGCCCATATCCGTGATTGCGGTCTTTTCCGAAGCAAGGCTAAAAATATTATGGAGACCTGTAAGATTTTATGCCATGAATATCAAGGAGAGGTTCCGGCTACTTTTGAAGAATTAATCAAGCTGCCCGGAGTAGGGCGCAAAACTGCCAATGTGATTTTGAGCCAACTTTATAATATCCCGGCCATTGCGGTCGATACGCATGTGTTTCGAGTTGCCAACCGCCTGCGTCTGGCAACAGGTGAAACCCCGCTGGAAGTTGAGCAGGGGTTGATGAAAGCCATTCCCCGTGAACAATGGGGACAAGCTCACCACTGGCTTATTTGGCACGGGAGGCTGGTGTGTAAAGCCCGCACGCCGGAATGCGGACGATGTGCGGTTGCTCAGTTATGTCCGAGTTATCAAAAGACTTCACAATAAATTGTTGCATAAATATTTTTATTTGATTATAATTATACAGCAAGATGATGCGGAGGAGGGGTAAGAATGATTTATCGTAAACCTACATTTAAGGATGTAGAAGCTATTCATAAGTTGATTAATGATTATGCTGACAAAGGACTTATGTTACCTCGTTCGCGAAATGTACTTTACGAAACACTGCGCGATATGATTGTTGCTGAAAGTGAACATACAGTTGTTGGGGTTGGCGCTTTGCATCTGGTATGGGAAGAGCTGGCTGAAATCAGAGCTATGGCCATAGCCCCGGAAGTAACCAAGCAGGGAGTCGGGCGGCAGATTGTTGAGGCCCTGGTGCTGGAAGCCAAAGATCTTGGAGTGAAAACACTCTTTACATTGACGTATCAACCCGGTTTCTTTGCCAAGCTTGGTTTTACCGAAGTGGGTAAAGAGGCACTGCCTCATAAAGTCTGGAAAGAATGTATTAACTGTCCTAAGTTTCCCAATTGCGATGAAACTGCGATGATTAGAGAAATCTAATAGATTAACATAAAAGTCCGTATCTGCTGCAGATACGGACTTTTATGTTAAAGGTTTATGGTTTCCCCAGGGTTGACGATATTGACTGGGATATTCAGGCGGTCTTCAATGGTATTTTTATACTCAAGTGGTGACTGGGCAATGACCGGCCAGGTATTGTAATGCATAGGGATCACGGTTTGAGGTTTTAACATGGCTGCAGCTTCAACCGCATCACTGGGACCCATAGTGAAGTTATCTCCGATAGGCAGTAAAGCATAGTCGATTTTTTCCAATCGTCCGAGCAAAGCCATATCGCCAAATAATGAAGTATCACCGGCAAAATAAATGATTCTGCCAAAAAAGTTGATAATAAAACCACAAGCGTGGCCACCTTCAACCCCCGCGCCATGGAAGGCTGGAGTAATTCGTACATAACCGAAGTCAAAGGTGTGTTTGCCGCCGATGTGCATAGCGTGGGTTTGACAGCCCTCTTTACCACAAAGGCCGGCAATTTCTGCTGTTGAAATGATGGTGGCGTTATTTTGTTTTGCCAGCTCAATGGCATCACCGAGGTGATCAAAGTGCCCATGTGAAACTAAAATATAGTTGCATTGAATATCTTGAAGCTGAGCTACCTTAAAGGGATTGTCTGTGATAAAAGGATCAAACAGGATGGAAACATTGTCATGAGTTAATTGGAAACAGGCATGACCAAGGAATTTCAATGATGTCATAGAGCGCACTCCTTTTAACAGATATTTTTTTTTAATTCTATTTTAACATAATTTTCAATAAAAAGTATATTGACAAGACAATTGCTTTTCTGTTATATTTAACGATAATAACTCATAAATGCGATGAGCAGGAAAAGTAGGTCAGCAGCGTTTTTCAGAGAGCCAGGGGGTGGTGTAACCTGGTAAACGTACTGAGTGAAATACACCTGTAAGCAGCAGGTTGAAAACAATGGTGAGTAGACCGTGCCGGAATGCCTCCGTTATCTTGGGCTAGAGTATCATCGTGTACTCGAATTGAGCGGCTTGCTACAAGCAAGCAGGGTGGTACCACGGGTCTTAAGTATCCCGTCCCTGATTTCAGGGACGGGATTTTTTGCATTCATTTTTAAGATAAACAAGAAACAATCAAAAAAAGGAGGCTCTATTTATGATTATTGTTATGCGACCCAAAGCAACCCAGCAGGATGTGGAAATTGTTACAAAAAAAATAGTTGAAGCCGGCTTGCAAGTGCATTTATCACAAGGTGAATCTCGCACCATTATTGGTGTTATTGGTGATAAAAAGCTAATTGCCAAGCTGCCTACCGATGTTTTTCCCGGAGTGGAGAAGTCGGTTTCGGTAACAGAAAGTTATAAATTGGTGAGCCGCGAGTTTAAGCAAGAAGATAGTATCATTGACATTAATGGCACGCTCATTGGCGGGAAGCATCTTGGAATTATGGCAGGACCCTGCGCGGTTGAAAGTATGGAGCAGTTATTAGAGGCCGCACAAGTCGTTAAGGCTGCTGGCGCTCAATTTCTGCGGGGGGGAGCTTACAAACCCAGAACTTCTCCGTATGCCTTCCAGGGATTAGAAGAAAAAGGGTTGGAAATGCTGGCTGAAGCTCGTGAAAAGACCGGCCTTAAAATTGTTACTGAAGTCGTTGATTCGGCATCTGTTGATACCGTCAGTCAGTTTGCCGATATTTTGCAGATTGGCGCCCGCAATATGCAAAATTTTAATTTGTTAAAAACCGTTGGCCGGACTGATAAAGCGGTCTTGTTAAAACGTGGCTTATCGGCAACCATTAGTGAGTGGCTCAATGCTGCCGAATACGTAATGAGTGAGGGTAATTATAATGTCATTCTCTGCGAGCGTGGCATTAGAACTTTTGAAACCTATACCCGGAATACTTTGGACCTTGGCGCAGTTGCGGCCGTGAAAACGCTGAGTCATCTGCCGGTGATTGTTGATCCCAGCCATGGCACCGGTTTGTGGAAGATGGTCCGTCCGATGGCCAGAGCCGCTATTGCTGCTGGTGCCGATGGTCTCATGATTGAGGTTCATCCGAATCCTGCCGAAGCATTATGTGATGGCAATCAATCCTTAACACCAGAGAATTTTCATTTATTGATGAATGAGATCGGTGGAATTTCGGAGCTCATGGGAAAACAATTAAAATGAAAAAAGTGAACATTACCATTGTCGGCTTAGGTTTAATCGGCGGTTCAATCGGGCTTTCCCTTAAGGCGCATTTTAAAACTGCGGTAACTATTGTTGGAATGGATCATCATCAGGAAACCTGTTCTTATGCCGTTCAATGCGGAGCCATTGACAATTGGAGCAATGACTATCAGCAAGCCATTGCCCAGGCTGACTATATCTTCCTATGTACCCCGGTACTGCAAATCGTCCAAGTCGTCGAAGCTATTTTACCGTATCTAAAAGCCGGTGCCGTTATTACCGATGTGGGGAGCACGAAAAGCTATCTCTGTAAACAGTTAAAGTCACTGCTGCCGGACGATGTTTCGTATGTTGCCGGCCATCCGATGGCCGGCAGCGAACGAAGCGGAATACAAGCGGCTGAAAAAGATCTATTTAGAAATAAATGCTACATTCTTATTCCAGAAACGTCCAATTCTTTGAAGGCCGTACAGGAACTTCGAGCATTGCTGGCCTGTACGGGAGCGCTCATTACGGAAATGGATTTGGCCCAGCATGATGAATGTGCAGCTGTTATCAGCCATGTTCCTCATGTCGTAGCTGCGGCGCTCGTCCACCTAATTGGTTTTAAGCCGGCTGATCTTGAAAACAATTTAAAGCTGGCCGGTGGCGGATTTCGCGACACCACGCGAATCGCCTCTTCCAATGCCGATATGTGGGCCGATATTTGTTTGACAAATTCGGATTCGATTATCAATAGCCTAAGTAATTTACAATCCATTATCAATACGGTTATTGAGGCGATTGATCACAATGACCGTCAGACCGTTCATGAATTTTTTTATACGGCAAAAGAGCGCCGGGATGCTTTACTCAGCGCGTCACTTGTTCCCAATGGGCGTTGATGATATGAGCCATGAGCTTTTTTCCTTCAATATCGAGGTGCAGTCCGTCTATCGCGTAATGATCGGGCAGTTCTCCGTCAATGCCGGTGAAGTAAGGCTCAAGATCAATGAAATAGCGCTGCTGGCGAATGAATTTATTCACAATATTGAATTCTGTCTGCCAGTTTGGTACGGTTTCTTCTTGAAATGTTCGCTCAATGGCGGAGGGATTGATGGGAGGTAGTGTCAGGAAGATGGGTCTAATGCCATTTGCAAGGCATTTATCGCGAATGGCTGCCAATTCCTCGATGACTTGACTGGCCGGGACACCGCCGCGCAGGCTGTTCGTGCCACCTAATATGACCAGGAACTTTGGCTTAAAGGGCAAAACATCGTGTTCAAAACGGGCCACCATGCTGGCTGCTGTATCGCCGCTTTTCCCAAGATTTACGGTTGGAAAACTAAGATAAGATTGAAAGCTGTATTCCCAATCGGCCGGCGAGTATGATATGGCGCCGCCGCCATGGGTAATACTGTCCCCAAAGGTTGCTGCATACTTTCCTTTGCCCAAATCAACAATAAACGGTGTAGCATCGGAAAATACGCCAACCGGGTTATTGCGGCTGTCCAAAGCACGCACTCGCCAGAAATAGGTACCAGGAGTCGTGCGGGAAACTTCATCATAGCAATCCAAAGCATGGTTGACTTCCTTGCTCCAGATCCGGTAAATCGATGGTGCCGTGCCATTTGGATTTTCCGGTGCTTGATTTAAAACTTCTACTTCATAACGGTCTGCTCCGATCACTGGTATCCAGGAGTAGACCGGATATAAGAGCGTAGCCGTATTGGCTATATTAAATGAAGCATTAGGCAGTGGCTTAAGGAGAGTGCTTAGTGAGTGGTCGATAAACATTTCAGCAGCATCGGAAAATACTCCGAGCGGATGGTCGTTATGGTCGATGGCACGGACCCGCCAATATACAAAGCTGCCGGAATAATTCGATAAATCGGCATTATAGCCATTCGTAAACACTTCTTTTGAACTGAATATTTGATGCTCTGATGGCAGGATATCATTAGGGTTTTCGGGCGGAGCGCTTAAAAACTCAATTTCATAGTAAACGGCACCAGGAACGACTGTCCAAGTCAGCATGGGCTGGCTTGAGGCTGGCGCGCTATGGGGATAATAAGCCGTTGGAGTTGGCTTATAACGAGAAAAGTCTTCAACTGTTGCTCCTGTTACCTGCGCAAGATTGATGGAATCAGAATAGGAACCTAACCGATTAAACAGACCATGTGCCGAAACGCGCCAATAGGTCTTAAAAGGGAAGCTTTGGTCAAGCGTAAGTTGATTGTTCCAGGTTTTATAGCTGACGATCCGCTTACCTGAGTGGGTTCCGTTCCCTGCAGGCGGCTGAGTGAGTACTTCGACTTCATAATAAGCAGGATAAGGAACTTTTGACCAACTTAAAATGTATTCATTGGCTTCTTTTTCGACTCCAATGATTGGTTTGAACTGGCTTAACTGCATAAAATCACTTTTCTCGAAAAGATATATTGCGATTAATAGGACTAGAAGGATGGTGGTAACCCGCTTCAAACAATCACCTGCTCTAAGGAGTGATAATTCGCTGACAATCAAGCTGCAAGATAGCCGCTACATATAGTGTTTCCAGAAAAACAATTAAAATTGGCAAGTTGGTGCTGACCAGCTTGCCAATTTTATTCAATTCAGGGTATTGTCCGGTTAGTTCAATTCGATTTTGTCAGAATTTATTGCTCAATATGGTATAATTAAATTAATTATACCATATTGAGTCAATCTTTGCGTCATTCTTCGCTAGTCAGATGAATCAGTGTCAATGGGGAGGGATTTGCAGTGAGTTTTATTAATGTCATGAAGCAAAGAGCAAAAACAAATAAAAAGAGAATCGTTTTACCGGAAACGACCGACATTCGGGTCTTGACCGCGGCCAGTGTAGCATCTCAGGAAGGTTTGGCGGATATTATCCTGGTCGGAAATAAAGAAGAAATTCTAGCCGCAGCGGGCTCTTTGGATTTATCACAAACAACGATTGTCGATATCGAAACAACTGGAAAGCTCGAAGAATATATTACCAGTTTTTATGAATTACGCAAATCCAAAGGCGTCACGCTCGAACAGGCACGCAGCTTGCTGGCTGATCCGGTGTATTTCGGGATTATGATGATTAAGCATTACGATGCGGATGGCCTGGTTTCCGGTGCTATCCACTCAACTGCGGATACACTCAGACCGGCTTTGCAAATCATTAAAACAGCTCCAGGTACGAATTTGGTATCCACCTTTTTTATTATGGAAGTTCCTGATTGTGCCTATGGTCAAGCAGGGCTGTTCTTATTCTCTGATTGTGCCCTTAATGAGAATCCAAATGCTGACCAGCTTGCTGATATCGCAGTTTCATCGGCTAATACCATGAAGCAAATGCTTGGCATTGAGCCGATTGTAGCGATGCTGTCGTATTCTACTTATGGAAGCGCTCATAGTCCGCTAACTGAAAAAGTACGTCAGGCTACCAGGCTGGCTCAAGAAAAAGCGCCGGAATTTCGTATTGATGGCGAATTGCAGGTGGATGCAGCATTGGTTGCAAGTACGGCCCAGCTCAAAGCGCCTAATAGTCCGGTAGCCGGTCGGGCCAATGTCCTCATATTTCCAGACTTAAACGCCGGAAATATTGGTTATAAGCTTACCGAGCGACTCGGCAAAGCGCAGGCTTACGGTCCAATTACCCAGGGATTAGCCAAGCCAATCAACGATTTATCGCGAGGCTGCAAGGCTGAAGATATTGTTGGTGTTATTGCCATTACCGCCATTCAGGCTCAAAATCAAGACAACTGAACTAAAAAATGCCAGGGTGATGAAATGCATCGCCTTGGCATTTTTAGTTTGGATGAGCTGTTAGAAGTAAAGGTCGCGCTGCCCTTCTTCGATTAACTTTAACCGTTCTGCTGTGGTTGCTCGTATCTGCGGAGGAATGTCCGCAAGACTTTTACGGATTAAGGCCTCACCGGCTCGCCTAGTCGTTTCATCGGCATAATCGATGAGATATTCTTTAAAAGTCAGCAATGCATTCGGATGACAGACATTTTGAATTTCTCCTGTCTTGGCTAAACTCATAAACCGGTCACCGGTTCGTCCCTGGCGGTAGCAGGCCGTACAGTAACTAGGAATAAAATTTTTTTCACAGAGCATGCGTATAATTTCATTCGGTGAACGCTGATCGCCTGTTTCAAACTGCATTCCACTGCCAGTTTGCTCTGGATGTTTGTAAACTTGCTGATAGCCGCCCACCCCGGTACAGGATCCGGCACTGATTTGCGAGATGCCGTAGTCAATCAATTGATCCCTAAGTTCGGGAGCTTCTCTTGTTGATAAGATCATTCCGGTATAAGGAACAGCCAGACGAATAACGGCAACAAGCTTCTTAAACTGTTCATCGGTAACAAGATAGGGAAACTGTTCAATATTGATACTGGAAGCAGGTCGCAACCGCGGGACTGAAATGGTATGGGGACCAACGCCAAAAGTTTTTTCTAAATGTTCGGCATGGAGAAACATAGCAACCGTTTCATATTGATAATCATAAAGGCCATACAAAACACCAATGCCAACGTCATCAAGGCCGGCTTGCATGGCCCGGTCCATGGCCGTAGTATGCCAATTATAATCCCGTTTTGGACCGGACGGATGCATAAGCTCATACGTCTTACGGTGATAACTTTCCTGGAACAGAATGTAGGTGCCGATATTGGCGGCCTTTAATTTGCGGTATTCATCAACTGCGGTAGCTGCGATATTGACATTGACCCTGCGGATGCTGCCGTTCCCATTCTTAATGCTGTATATTTCTTTGATCGCATCAACAACATAATCAATGGGACAATTGACCGGGTCCTCACCAACTTCAAGCGCCAGGCGCTTATGACCCAAAGACTCTAGAATTTCAACCTCTTCTTTAATTTCAGCTAAGGCTAGCCGCCGGCGTAATTGCTCTTTATTTGCGGTGCGATAACCACAATAGGTACAGTTGTTGACACAGTGGCTGGACAGATAAAGCGGTGCGAACAAGACGATACGGCTGCCGTAGATAGTCTTTTTTGACCTGTGCGGCAGCGGCAAATAACTCGGCGAGTATTTCCTGATCGGTTACTTTTAGCAGCACAGCGACTTCTGCGGCGGTTAATCCTTGATAAGCTTTCGCTTTCTCAATAATGGACCGCACGTAATCAGCATCTTTGGCTGCGGATTCTGCGGTAGTTAACAACTGATCAATCAGAGGTTCATCAATAAAGTCATCCGGTGTACGTTCGTTTTCTTTAATCAAGGCCATGTTCCCCCTTCGTTAAGTTTTTCGTTGTCAGGGCGGATTTTACTGTAACACCGGGGAGGTTTCCTAATTTACCGGTCAAAGCGCCGACATGATCGGTATTTCCTTCAATGATCAAGGCAATGATACCGACTTGATCTTCAGGCCGGGGAATACCCATACGGCCGATAATTAAGTGACTGTAACTGCTAAGGACCCGATTGACAGAATCAGCATTTAATTTTGGCTGATCAATCACAATGCCAATCACTCCGATACGTTTTGACATAGCAGCCTCCTAAAACAAAATACCCCTTCTAGGCATAGGCATAGAAGGGGGGATTTCCCCAGTTTACTTTCCTCCTGTGCGCAGGCAGATGCCCTTGCGATAGATTGAATGGCTTTGGAGTTTTTGGTCCTTCAAAAAATGACCTTGCAATCACCTTTTGTTAGATAATTACATTATACAGCATATCGCTGTTTTTGCGAAGCTATTGACTGGTTTAAGTAGTAATTTATTCACTCCAATTGTCACATGGTTACAACTTAGTTGGGGTTTTACTATAAAACAGCAGGATTTTTGTAATGTCTATTGAATAATAATCTAAATTCAGGTGGGTAACACTACTGAAAATCAGATCATGATAAGCGTTATAGGAGGCAACTATTTTGACGAAAAAAAAGTTGACCATTCCCCAATTCAAAGAGTTAAAAACTCAAGGCCAAAAGTTCCGGATGGTAACCGCGTATGACTATACGTTTGCCAGCATTGTGGAAAAGACACCGATCGAAATGATTCTCGTGGGAGATTCACTTGGCATGGTTGTTCTTGGCTACGATAGTACTGTTCCTGTTACCATGGAAGATATGATTCATCATATCAAACCGGTTGTGCGTGCCGCCAAAAACACGTTTGTGGTGGGGGACATGCCATTTGGTTCGTACAATGTCAGTGTCAATGAGGCGATTCGCAATGCAAATCGTATTTTACAGGAAGGCGGGGCCGATGCCGTCAAACTTGAGGGCGGCTCCAATGTTTTGGAAATTGTAAGTGAAATGGTCAAAGGCGGTATTCCGGTGGTGGGGCATATCGGTTTAACCCCGCAGACTGCTGCCCAGTTAGGCGGTTTCAAAGTTCAGGGGAAAGAGACTGAAATTGCGCGCAAACTGATTGAGGATGCACTCCATCTTGAACAAGCCGGGGCGTTTGCGATTGTACTGGAATGTGTTGTTGCTCCTATTGCCCAGTTGATCACAGAAAAGGTGGCCATACCCACTATCGGCATAGGTGCCGGCCCGGCTTGTGATGCACAGGTTTTGGTGATGCAGGATTTGCTGGGCATGTATGATAAGTTTACTCCGAAGTTTGTCAAACAGTATGTTCATTTAAACGGACAGATTGTTGATGCTCTGACGACTTATGCGCAGGAAGTTGCGGATGGAGTATTTCCGGGACCTGAGCATTCATTCGGGCTAAATAAAGAACAACTCGGCCGTTTATATTAGACTCGGGAGAAGGGCTATGAAAATAACAATTGTGGGTGCCGGAGCGATGGGAAGTCTGTTTGGTGCCATGCTGTCGCAGGATGGACAAGAGGTATTGCTGGTTGACAAACGCTGTGAGCAAGTTGAAGCAATCAATCGCAACGGGATTACCATCCTGTATCCGGACGGGTCTGAAGAACGAATCAAAGCCAGAGCTGCCTGCGAGCCGGTGGAGGCCGGCGATGCCGATCTGGTGATTCTTTTGGTTAAGTCCTATGATACAGAGCAAGCGCTGCAAGATTGTTTAAGTGTCATCGGCAGCCATACGACGGTGTTGACGTTACAAAACGGACTTGGCAATATTGAAAAGATTAGCAGTATTGTAGGGCAGGGCCGGGTTATTGCCGGGACAACTTCTTATGGCTGCTGTGCCCTGGGGCCGGGACGTATCGCCCTGAGCAATAGGGGGGAAGTAACCCTGGGGGAAATAGACGGCCAGCTGTCGGCACGTATTCAAGAACTTGCGGGGTTGTTCCAGGCACGGGGAATTCAGGTTCAGCTTAGTGACAATATAGCCGGGGTAATTTGGACTAAATTGGCTGTTAACGTAGGCATTAATGCCATTACGGCGATTACGTCCTTAAAAAATGGACAGCTTTTAGCCCAAAAGGAAACTCAGCAGCTTATGGAGCTGGCTATAGAGGAACTGCTGCAGGTAGCGCGCTGCCGGGGAATTACGCTTTTAGCCGACCCGGTTCTGTTGGCAAGACAGGTGGCTCAGTCCACCTTTTCCAATAAGTCCTCGATGCTGCAGGATCTTGAATGTGGCCGTAAAACCGAGATTGACAGCATCAATGGGGCTGTTGCAGCCGAAGGCGGCAAGGCTGGCGTTGAAACTCCTGTGAATCAGGTGCTGACGCTGTTGATCAAGATATTAGAAAATAAATGAATCCAATTGAGGTGGGGATATTATGAGGAGCGATATCGTAAAGAAAGGTTCAACAAGGGCTGCCCATCGTGCATTATTTTATGCCATGGGATATACGCCGCAGGATTTAGAGAAGCCTATTATTGGGGTTGTTAACGCATTTAATGAAATCATTCCCGGGCACATTCATCTGAGAAATATTGCCGACGCTGTTAAGCTGGGGGTTGCGGCAGCTGGCGGTACGCCGGTGGAATTTCCGGCCATTGGAATTTGCGATGGCATTGCCATGGGGCACGAAGGAATGAAGTTTCCATTGGCTAGCCGCGAGTTAATCGCGGATTCCATCGAAGCGGTTGCTACCGGTCATGCTTTTGACGGGTTGGTGCTGATTCCCAATTGCGACAAAATTGTTCCAGGCATGCTGATGGCCGCAGCTCGCCTGAATATTCCCTGTGTGGTGGTTAGCGGTGGCCCGATGATGGCCGGGCGCTATCAAGGCAAGGATATCAGTGTGAGCACCATGTTTGAGGCAGCCGGATTATTTGAAGCCGGAAAAATAACGGCCAGTGAGCTGGACTCGATGGAAAAATCAGCCTGTCCAGGCTGTGGGTCATGTGCCGGCCTGTTTACTGCGAATACCATGAACTGCCTGACTGAGGCTTTGGGTATGGGGATTGCCGGCAATGGAACAATTCCCGCAGCTCAATTCGGAGCACGCCGGATGCTGGCTAAACAAGCCGGTGCGATCATTCTTGATCTTATTGCTAAAGACATTAAGCCTCGCGACATTATGACAATGAAAGCCTTTGAAAATGCCATTACCGTTGATATGGGGATAGGCGGTTCTTCCAATACCGTGTTGCACCTAACTGCCATTGCCCATGAGGCTGGGCTGGAACTTCCGTTGGATCTGTTTGATCGCCTGAGTGCGAAAACTCCTTATATTACCAAGCTGAGTCCTGGCGGCACCCATCATATCCAGGATTTAAATGAGGCCGGGGGAATTTCGGCTGTTATGAAAGAACTGTCTGGTCGTGGCTTGATTTATACAGATGCCGTAACCATTGACGGAACGGTCCAGGATCGTATCGACCGTGCTGAAATTACTGATCCATCCGTGATCCGGACTCTTGACCAGCCATATCGTGACCGGGGCGGCATTGCCATCCTGAAAGGAAACCTTGCTCTTGATGGAGCGGTGGTGAAAGAAAGTGCTGTCGCTGAAGATATGCTGGTGTTTCAAGGAAGAGCACGGGTTTTTGATTCGGAAGACCAGGCCATTGACGCGATCCTGGCTAAGAAGGTTGTAAATGGCGATGTTGT
The DNA here is from genome assembly GCA_946407015.1 of uncultured Selenomonadales bacterium. Lineage (GTDB taxonomy): Bacteria > Bacillota > Negativicutes > DSM-1736 > Dendrosporobacteraceae > CAMJML01. The sequence continues at coordinate 50,320 of CAMJML010000008.1, forward strand.
GGTGATTCGCTACGAAGGCCCGAAGGGCGGACCTGGCATGCGGGAGATGCTCAACCCTACGGCGGTTATCGCCGGGATGGGATTAAAGGTTGCCCTGTTGACGGATGGCCGTTTTAGCGGTGCGACTCGTGGTGCCTGTATTGGTCATGTTTCCCCTGAAGCGATGGAGGGAGGCAACATTGCCCTGGTTCAGGAAGGTGATATCATTGCGATTGATATCCCAGGCCGGAAACTGGATGTACTGGTTAGTGATGAAGCATTGGCTGAACGGAGAGCAAAATGGAAACAGCCTGAGCCGAAAGTGACGACAGGATACTTGGCGCGTTATGCCAGGTTAGTTACTTCTGCCAGTACCGGTGCTGTATTAAAATAGATTTTTGAACCCTGGAGGTTTTTTCGGCCTTTAGGTTTTTTTTCTAGGCATTAGCAGCTATGGATGGTGTAAGTTTTTTTCGCGAAAGAGGATTTTTGTCAATAAAGCTAGTATTTAGCATATTATTGGGAAAAATAACGATTGTGATAAAATAGCAAGGGAGGTTATTGGTATTATGCCGGATATTAAAAGTTTGGTAAAAAAACATACAGCGGCGGTTATTGAATTGCGCCGGTATTTCCATACTTATCCCGAGCTTAGCGGTCAAGAGTATAATACGCAGAAAAAGGTGCTGGCCGAACTGCAGGCGTTAGGATTAGAGGCCAGGCCAGTAGCGGACACGGGGGTAGTTGCTGACATTGACGGAGGGCTTCCCGGCAAAACGATCGCCATTCGGGCTGATATGGATGCTTTAAAATTGCAGGATGAATGCGAGCGTCCTTATCAATCCATTAATAACGGGATCAGCCATGCCTGCGGGCATGATGGTCATATGGCTATGCTGCTGGGGATTGCCAAAGTACTGACCGAGATGAAGGTGCAGCTTCCCGGGAAAATCAGATTATTATTCCAGCCAAGTGAGGAAGCGGTCCCCGGTGGAGCCGAGCGGCTGATTCAAGAAGGAGTCTTAGATGGTGTGGATGCTATTTTGGCAACCCATTTATGGCAAAGCCTTGAGGCCGGTACGATTGGTATTTCGCGTGGGCGACTGATGGCTGCACCTGATGAATTTATTATTACCGTTAAAGGGCGAGGCGGTCATGGATCCATGCCGCATCAAACCGTCGATCCGATATTAATAGGAGCCCAAATTGTGCTGGCACTCAACACAATTATTAGCCGTAAGGTTGATCCATTGGAGAATGCTGTTGTGTCGGTCGGACTATTTAAAGCCGGCGAGGTTTTTAATGTGATTCCCGAAACGGCGGTGTTGAGGGGAACGGTACGTTCGTTTGAAAATACGCTGCGTTACCACATCTTTGAGCAGATTGAAGCGATAGCTCAAGGAATTGGCCAGGCGGCCGGAGCTGAATGTGTTGTCGAGAAAAAATTTGGCTTTCCGCCGGTAATCAATCATGCGGTTATTGTGGATGTTGTGGTTGATGCTTCCAGGGAAGTGCTTGATCCCAAACAAATTCTTACGATTAACCCGGTTATGGCGGGTGAGGATTTTTCCTGCTATTTGCAGAAGGTACCTGGGATGATGTTGTTTGTAGGATCAGGCAATGCCGAGAAAGGGATCACCTATCCGCAGCACCATGCCAAGTTTGATATTGATGAGGATGCCTTGCCGATCGGGATGGAGATTATGCTAAGGGCAGCCTTGAAATTATCGAGGCAACAATGATCGTTCCAATCCCCCTGTCATTAGGGCTAAACCGTATTTTTATGTAAGGTGAGATGTTTTGTTATACCCCTTTTTGGGGTATGCTTTTTGTAAGGAGATATTGGAGTGATTATATGCATATCGTACTAGTTGAACCGGAGATTCCAGGAAATACCGGCAATATTGCCAGGTTATGCGCGGCGACTGCCTGTGAACTGCATCTGGTAAAACCACTGGGATTTTCCGTTGATGACCGTTATCTAAAACGGGCTGGATTGGATTACTGGCATTTAGTTAACGTTCATTACCATGAGAATTTTGCTGAAGTTATCGAAAAATATGCCGGACATAATTTTTATTTTAATACCACTAAAACGAGCAGGCCTTATAGCGATGTCAAGTTTACCCAGGATGATTTGCTGGTTTTTGGTAAAGAAACGGCGGGACTGCCTGAATCAATTCTCGAACTGAACCGGGATCATTGTATCCGTATTCCGATGCTGGATGAGGCCAGATCATTGAATCTGTCCAATGCGGCCGCTATTGTCGTTTACGAAGCACTCCGGCAACTTGGTTACCCGAATTTAATCTAACGAATCTGACTAAAGATGGTGGTATTGTTAACATGTTGGCAAAATTTGGACCTGCGGGTAATCCCGATGCTTTCTATGAAAGCGGGCGAAGTGCATCGGTAGATGTTCCGGCTTGGCTGGCGGAACAAAACTTATCTGCCTATGAATATCAGTGCAGTCGTGGAGTGCGCATCAAAGAGCAAACGGCCCGGGCTATTGGCCTGGAAGCCGCTGAATACGGGGTAAGCCTCAGTATTCATGCACCCTATTACATCAGTTTGGCAACCGAGGATGAGACCATTGCAGCCAATACGCAGAAGCATTTTTTCAAAACGTTGGAGGCTGCCCGCTGGATGGGGGCGGACCGGATTGTTTTTCATATCGGCGGGCCTGGAAAACAAGATCGAATTACAGCCATGGAGAGGGCTAAGCGTGCTTTTGCGATTATTTTAGAGGAAAGCGAGAAGCGCGGTTTGCTGGGAGGAATTTATCTGTTGCCGGAAACTATGGGGAAACAAAATCAATTAGGCAATTTGGAAGAAGTCCTGGAGTTATGCAAGCTGTCACAGTGGGTTATGCCTGCAGTCGATTTTGGACACCTGCATGCTGTGACCGGCGGAAAATATACTTCCGCGACTGAATTTATCGATGTATTTGAGCGGATAGGTGAAGTACTGGGGGCTGGGGTTGCGAAACAATTGCATATTCATTTCAGCAAAATAGAATTTACTAAAGCCGGCGAAAAAAGACATTGGACTTTTGCGGATCCCTTTGGCCCGCCTTATGAACCGTTGATTCAAGCGTGTGCCGAACGCGGCTATGCACCGCGTGTCATCTGTGAGTCTGCCGGTACACAGGCAATTGATGCCCAGACTATGCAAAGATTATATTTTTCGCTGTTAAGTTGCGACTCCGGAAGGGAAGAAGTATTAAAAAGTGACGGACCGCATAGGATAATTGGTGTAGACGGAGGTTTATAAAAATGAGTACATATGATAGTGCCCATGGGTTGGCAAAAGCGTTACAACAGTCGGAAGAATATCGCTCCTTTCTTGCGGCTAAGCAATTGATTGAGCATGATGAAACGGCAAAAAAGATGGTAAGGGACTTTATTGGCAAACAAATGGAATTTGAATACGAAATGATGGCAGGGAAACCTGAAGATAAGGCCAAGGTCGATCAACTGCAAAAAATGTATGATATGCTCATGACGAACGCGAGAGCCCGTGATTTTATGCAGGCCCATATGCGTTTAAATCGCATGATGGGGGATGTTTACAAAATAATTGGTGACTCGGTCGCCGAAGGAATGAATTTTTTTGCAAAAGAATGAAGACTTTTTAATAAATCTCAAAAAAATAATTCCCAGTGAACGGTTACTTCTTGACGAACCTTTGGCCAATCATACGACGTTCCGTATTGGCGGGCCGGCCGATTATTTTGTACTGCCGGCATCAATCGGAGAAATAACTGAAGTATTAAAGCTGACGAAGCAATATGAAATTCCCGTCACAGTATTAGGAAATGGTTCTAATGTCCTGGTTCTGGATAGCGGCATTCGCGGCTTGGTGATTAAATTCGGCAGGAATATGGCCTATATTCGACATGACGGACACCGGATATTTGCCGGAGCCGGAGCTTTATTGAGCGATGTGTCCCGCTATGCTGCCAAGCATGGGTTGACTGGGATGGAGTTTGCCATTGGAATCCCGGGCAGTATCGGCGGCTCAGTCTTTATGAATGCCGGGGCTTACGAAGGAGAAATGAGCAATATCGTTCTTTCGGTTACGGCCGTGTGTCAGGATGGCAGTGTGAAACGCTTTGAAAAACGGGAATTGGAGTTTTCCTATCGACACAGCGTGTTTCACGAAAACCACTGCACCATCTGTGAAGTTGAACTGCAGTTTCAAAATGGCGAGCATGGTCTCATCCGCAGCAAAATGGGCGATTTTACCACTAAACGTGAGACCAAGCAGCCTTTAGAGGTACCGAGTGCAGGCAGTACTTTTAAAAGGCCGCCTGGTTATTTTGCCGGTACTCTGATTGAACAAACCGGACTAAAAGGGCTAACGGTTGGTGGGGCACAGGTCTCGCCGAAACATGCCGGATTTATTATTAATGCCGGCGGGGCAACGGCGCAAGACGTGCTGTCCCTCATCAAGGAAGTGCAGCGCAGGGTTTATGAGAAACATGGAGTCATGTTATATCCGGAAGTTCGCACACTAGGTGAAAAGTAGCAGCGAGGTCAATGGCCTCGCTGCTTTTGCAGGTAAACAACAACAAGATGTGGAATATCATGACATATTCAGACATAGGGAGGAACTATCATGAGATTAACCTTTTTAGGGGCTGCAAAGATGGTCACAGGCTCATCTTTTTTGTTGGAAGTAGGTTCTAAAAAAATTCTGGTAGATTGCGGTATGTTTCAAGGATCGAAACCGGTCAGAGCCTTAAATTATCGCGATTTTGCTTTTGACCCTACCTCACTGGATTGTGTATTGTTGACCCATGCCCATATTGATCATAGCGGCTTACTGCCTAAATTATGTAAAAATGGATTTCGCGGACCCATTTATGCGACGAAAGTTACTGCGGAATTATGTTCGATCATGCTGCCAGACAGTGCCCATATTCAGGAGTTTGATGCAGAAATTGCCAACCGCAAAGGAAAAAGGGCCGGCAAGAAGACCATTGAGCCACTCTATACCATTGATGACGCCTATAAATCCTTGCAACAGTTTTCGCCGGTTGCCTATGATCATGCACTGGAACTATCGCCTGAAATTACGGTTCGATTTTTGGATGCCGGACATATCCTGGGATCATCCATTGTTGAAGTGATCATCACCGAGAATGACGAAAGTATTAAAATGTTATTCTCAGGCGATCTTGGCCAGCCTGACCAGCCGATTATTAAGGACCCGACTTATATTGCCGGGGCCGACTATATTATTACCGAGTCGACTTATGGAAACCGTACGCATTTGCATTATAATAAGGAAGAGAAACTGGCTGAAATTATCAACGATACAGTAGCCCGCGGCGGGAATATTATCATTCCGTCTTTTGCGGTTGGAAGAACACAAACGCTGCTGTTTTATTTGCATAAATTATTGAAAGCCGGGAAAATTGCAAATATACCGGTGATTATTGACAGTCCTCTGGCTATATCAGCCACCGATATTTTCATGCATAATACCCAGGAATATGATAGCGAAGCGTATGAGATGCTAGTAAAAGACAATGCCAATCCCCTGATTTTGCCGCAACTGAAGTTTACGAAAACGGCGGATGAATCCAAGGCATTAAATTCTCTGGACAAACCGGCTATTATCATCTCAGCAAGCGGGATGGCCGATGCAGGCCGCATTTTGCATCATCTGAAGCATAATTTATGGCGTCCTGAAAGCAGTGTGCTGTTCGTTGGCTACCAGGCGGAGGGGAGCTTAGGCCGCAGGCTTATTGAGGGTGTCAAACGTGTCAAGATTATGGGAGAGGAAATCGGCGTCAAAGCTCAAATTTATAATTTAGAAGGCTTTTCTGCCCATGCAGATCAGGAACAGCTACTGGATTGGCTGGGACATTTTACCGATCCTAAACCGGCCAATGTGTTTTTAGTCCATGGGGAGGCCAGTGCATCGGAACCGCTGGCCGAAACAATTAAAGAGCGTTTGGCTCTTTCGACTTATGTGCCACAATATGGGGATATTGCAGTCATCCAGGGAAAAAACTGGGATATCGAACAAACAGACATGGCTGCGTTGGAACCTGCTGTAAAAGAATTGGAAGATTATTTCAATCAGGCCGAAGCGGAGATTCAACTGCAGCGTAAACAACTCATTAATTTGGTTGCGGCTAATCCTGGTAAGCTTTCGGAAGTGATTGTCAGACTGGAAAAAGTGCTTAAATATTTAAAAAAATTAATGAATGATTTATAAGTCAGTTATCTGATAATTGGCACATTGGTTAAAAAGTCCTGTTTATAATTGACAGTAAGCCGGTAGTATAATATAGTGGTCTGTATATGTACACTAAAAAGGATGATGCCATAGTACAACATCCTTTTTCTTTATTTAGGAGGATTCTTATGCAACGGAATGATTTACGAAACATAGCAATTATCGCCCACGTTGACCACGGTAAAACAACGTTAGTGGATGCCATGTTGAGGCAGAGTGGGGTTTTTCGCGCTAATGAGCAGGTTGCCGAGCGCGTTATGGATTCCAATGACTTGGAACGCGAACGTGGAATCACCATTTTGTCTAAAAATACAGCGGTAATGTATAATGATATCAAAATTAATATCGTTGATACTCCTGGCCATGCTGATTTTGGCGGTGAGGTAGAGCGGGTACTTAACATGGTGGATGGAGTACTGCTGTTAGTTGATGCGTTTGAAGGTCCTATGCCGCAAACGAAATATGTATTGCGCAAAGCTTTGGAGCAAAAGCTCAAACCTATTGTGGTCATCAATAAAATTGACCGGCCGGATCAGCGGGTTGAGGATGTCGTGGATGAAGTACTGGAATTGTTTATTGAGCTTGAAGCCAATGATGATCAACTTGACTTTCCCGTCGTCTATGCTGCTGCCCGTGATGGCTATGCCAAATTGGCTATGGATGAGGAGTCGGCTGATTTAAAGCCTTTATTTGAATTGCTGATCAAGGAAATTCCTGCTCCTCAAGGCGATCTGGATGGTCCACTGCAAATCATGGTGACTACGTTGGATTATGATGATTATGTCGGCCGTATTGCAATCGGCCGGGTTATTCGCGGTCGTGTAAACAATGGACAAAATGTATTAGTACTAAATGGAGATCTGGAGACCAAGGGTAAAATTGGTAAACTATACACCTATCAGGGGCTGAAACGAGTTGAAGTGAAAGACGCTGCATTAGGTGATATTATTGCCATTACCGGTCTGGAGGATGTCAGCATCGGACATACGATTGCCGATCCGGAAAACCCGGAAGTCTTGCCGACTTTGAATATTGATGAGCCGACGCTCTCGATGTTTTTTGGGGTCAATACCAGTCCATTTGCCGGCCGTGAAGGTACGCTGGTTACTTCCCGCCATGTACGCGACCGGTTATTTAAAGAAGTAGAAACCAATGTCAGTTTGCGGGTTGAAGAAACGGATAGTGCCGATACTTTTAAAGTGTCCGGCCGTGGTGAACTGCATTTATCGATCTTGATTGAAACTATGCGCCGTGAAGGCTTTGAATTACAGGTCGGTAAGCCGGAAGTTATTTATAAAACCATCAATGGTCAGCGTTGTGAGCCAATGGAAGCATTAACCATTGATGTTCCGCAGGAGTTTATGGGAGCTGTGATGGAATCCTTAGGGACACGCAAGGCTGAACTGGTGAATATGACTGAGTTAGCCGGCTATCTGCGGATGGAATTTATCATTCCGGCACGCGGCCTAATCGGTTTCCGTTCCGAATTTTTAACCAATACCAAAGGCAATGGAATTATGCATCATATTTTCCATGGCTATGTTCCGTTCAAAGGCGAGATACCAGGCCGCAGCCGTGGGGCGCTGGTCGCATTTGAAGATGGTGAAACTACGGCGTATGGAATCAATACCGTTCAAGATCGTGGTGTGATGTTTGTTGTTCCTGGCCAGGCCGTTTATCAGGGCATGATTGTTGGGGAAAACTCACGTGAATTGGATATGGACGTGAATCCCTGCAAGAAAAAACATGTAACCAATATGCGTTCAAGTTCTGCCGATGAATCCATTCGTCTCACTCCACCACGGATTCTTAGTTTGGAACAGGCGTTAGAGTATATTAATAAAGATGAATTGGTTGAGGTAACACCAAGCAGCATTCGCTTGCGTAAAAGCATTCTTGATCGCAATGTGCGAAACCGCGAACGGAAAAATGCTGATAAAGGTTAAAGAATAAACCGCATAAGGGGGATTTCCCATGCTTTCATCAGAGGCGATGGCAGTACTTCAGGCTCGCTATTTGGCGGAGAAGGAGACACCGGATGGGTTATTTCGACGGGTTGCGCAAGTTGTTGCTCAGGCCGAGGCTTTATTTGGCGGAGATGTCAAGGCTGCTGCAAAGCAGTATTACCACTTGCTTGCTTCCCTGAAGTTTCTTCCCAATTCGCCAACACTTATGAATGCTGGTAAACCGAAAGGTCAACTGTCTGCCTGCTTTGTACTGCCTATTGAAGACTCGCTTGCCGGTATCTTTGAAACTCTGAAAAATACCGCCCTGATTCATCAAAGCGGCGGTGGTACCGGATTTTCATTTTCGCGCCTGCGTCCTAAGGGCGATCGGGTTGCGGCTACCGGGAATATGGCAAGCGGACCGGTTTCCTTTATGCATCTCTATAACCTGGCAACACAGGTTGTCAAACAGGGAGCTGCACGCAGTGGCGCTAATATGGCGGTATTGCGTGTGGATCATCCTGATATTATGGAGTTTATTCAGATCAAGCATGAGCGGGATGTACTCAACAATTTTAATTTATCGGTCGGCGTCACCGATCGGTTTATGGCCGCGGTTGACGCTGATTTACCCTTTGAATTAATCAATCCGCGCACAGGCCTGCCCGCAGCAACTATTCGTGCGCGGGCTATTTTTGACCGAATCATTGAGATGGCCTGGGAAAATGGCGAACCCGGATTGTTTTTCCTGGACACAGTCAATCAAGCCAATCCGACACCGCACCTCGGTGAATTTGAAAGTCCGAATCCTTGTTCGGAGCAACCGCTATTACCATATGAATCATGCAATTTAGGATCCATTAATTTATCACAAATGGTGAAGGCCACAAATAATGGAGTAGAATTTGATTATGACCAGTTAGCAAGCACGGTACGAACTGCCGTTAAATTCCTGGACAGCGTGATTGATGTCAATCATTATCCACTAGAAGCAGTCGCCCGGCAAACCGGTCTGACGCGAAAAATCGGTTTGGGAATTATGGGGCTGGCCGATTTGTTTATTATGCTTGATCTTCCGTATGCCAGTGAGCAAGCTGTTGCCATGACGGCTGAAATCATGAAGTTTATTACTACGGAAGCTCGCAGGATGTCTGGTGAACTGGCCGAACAACGCGGCAGTTTTCCTGCTTTTGACGGGAGTGTCTTCAGTCTTCAGGGTTATTCAGCCATGCGTAATGCCACTGTGACAACCATTGCGCCGACCGGGAGCATTAGCTTAATTGCGCAATGCTCAAGCGGCATTGAACCGCTCTTTGCATTGTCCGTTATACGTAAAGCTTTGGAGGGGAAGCTTTTGATCAGTACCCATCAAGGTGTATTACACTATCTGACACGCAAGGGAATGCTGAATGAGCAAATTCAGAGAGCTATTGAGCAGGATGGGTCGGTCCGGCATACTCACTTACCATTATCCGTAAAGGCTGTATTGGCTACTGCGCATGAGATTGAACCCGTTTGGCATATTGCTCATCTTGCAGCCGCTCAACGGTTTACCGATAATGGTGTCTCAAAGACCGTCAATCTGCCATACGAAGCCAGTAAAGCCGACGTGGCTCATGTTTTTAAGCAGGCATATCAATCGGCTTGTAAAGGTGTTACTGTTTATCGCGATAATAGTCGAAAGAATCAAGTGCTTACCCATGGTACGACAGGGTGTGCGCAATGTGAGGAATAAATATAATTTATTTTCCAGAACATGCAGGAAAAAATAATAAGTTGTCGAATATTTACCAAAAACTGGTGAAAAATACATGAGCATGTCTGGAGGCGAAAAAAATGACAGGCGGCCTGATCCATAAGCTGACGAATTTTTTGATGCCAATTGAAGAAGCCGAATCTCAAGTAGCAAAAGTACGGCAAGCAAGACCTAATCTTACTGTACACAGCAACGCGGGTGGCGAGTTGAAGATGTTTATTGCCGTACCGCGCAGCTTTGATGATGCCAAGATGATTGCCGATCGGTTAAAAGCAAAAGAAGCCATTATTGTGAACTATGAGCAAGTTGATCAGGCTACACAACAGCGCATTGGTGATTTTTTGAATGGAGTTTGTTACATCCTGTCGGGAGCCGTACAGCGAATTACGGATAACAGTATGATCTATGTGCCGGAAAACGTCGATATTAACAAGGAATTGTATGCTTACTCGATTCCTACCTATATTAAGCAATAGGTTGAATTGGTGGTTGAGAGGGTGACTTTGTAGTGGTTCCTATTTAAAATCAATGGAACCACCATTGTTGTTTCCCAAAATAATTTCTTGACAAATCGATCTAAAGATGATTTAATTACGATAAATAACACATAAAGCTGATCAGAAAGACTGAAGGCTAAAAGTGATCTTCATTTGCGAAGGTGCTTTTAGCTTTTATTTATTTTCTTAAGCTGACTGGTATAACCAGAGGCCGGTATGTCTTAGCGTAGGGCATAGTCCGGCTATTTTTATTCGGTCATTTTGTATAGAACACCTATTTGGACAATGACGGAGGTGGGATCATGGCAGTTATGCTTGTCGGAGCGGATCACTTGGGGCATATTGAAAAAAATCTGCAATTATTAGGAATTACTCAAATTGAACATGTAACAGGTAGAAAGGTGTCCAGCAAAAAGAAGATAAAGTTGCCGGTTTCGATTGGCCTGATTGTCGTATTCATTGATTATGTCAATCATATTACGACCAATCATATCAAACAAACGGCTAAAGCACAGGGAGTACCTCTGATTTTTGCTAACCGCTCCTGGAGTTCATTAAGGGATAAACTCGCTGAGTATAATTTACAGGAGTTAGGGTAGGGGGCGGTATGTGGAGACATTTTACATGCTGTTTCAAACTCAATATAGAGAGATTAAGAGCTGATCAGTAAAAAACTGAAGGCAAAGATGGTATTTGTTTTAGAAGCCATACTTTTGCCTTTTTTTAATTATGGGGAGGAAGTCAGAATATGACAGAATTTTTGGCAGCAAAAAAGAAATCCATAACAGATGTACGCAGCGGGCGCAATGAGAGTAGCGCTAATCCGGCAAGGCCTCTACCATCACAGGTATTAGATATTATTATACATTTTTTACATACTGTGCATACTGGCTACTTAATTCTTACAATCCAGGATGGATTTGTTGTTAAAATTGAAAAAACCGAAAAATTTATTATTTCGGCCAAGAGCAGAGAAAAGGGGTATATCAATTATGACAAACCGCAGAAGAAGCATCCGCTCCAAGGCAAAATTACGGCCGAGTTACAGGCCATTCAATATGGTCAATTGGTCATCAGGGTGGATAACGGGCAGGTTGAACAGATTGAAAAAACTGAAAAACGTCGTGTTCATGAGCTTGAGGGCATATATGGGGATGGTATCTGAAAATAATTCCATATAAAGTCCATTTAATCTATGCCTGCTACTTAAGTTATTGAAATGTAACTAAAAATATTGAAGCTGATTAGGAAAACTAAAGGCTGGGTTCATTCAATTAAGAATGACTCCGGCCTTTAGTTTTAAATAGCACATTCAGTGGTGATATAGAATGAAAAAGAGAGGTGTAAATAATGAATTTATCCAGGTTTTTAATTATAGCTCTTGTGTTCTTTATTATTGGTACAGTGATTTTATATACGGGCACTAATCGGGCTTCTTTTAGAAAAGTGCCTGCAGACAATCAACATAAACCAGGGCATACATCCCAAGTTCAGGAAGACTTGTCCGTGAATTTGATTTGCTAAATAGTGTTGTATAGGAGGTCTAATATGAAGATTCAAAAAATTATTGGCTGGTTTGCTGTCATTATTAGTGTTATCCTGCTATTTTTGCCTAGAATAATTCCGATTTGCACAGGGCGCATTGATCTTGGTGGAGGCAATTTTATCCCTATGAAATGCCATTTTGCCTATCAGGCGGAGTTTCTTATTACCCTGTTAGCAGTTATTTTTTCAGCGGGATTACTTGTTTTACGTACCTCTGAAGCACGTCTGCTGGCAGGTTTTCTTATTTTTTTATTAAGTGCGGCCATTGTGATTATTCCCCAGCCATGGGCTCTTGGAATATGTCCAGAGGGAGGATGCCAACAAACGACCTTCTTTGAAGTCATTGCTGGACTTATGTTAGCAGTGGCAGGGATTGCGCAAGTTTGGCATGTTTATAAAGCGCGACAGGAGGAGACAGAGTGAGTTTACTGGTTTGGAAAAGCATTTTGCATCGCAAACTGCAATGTTTGGCATTAGTTGTTGCAATTGGACTGGGGGTGGCGATTATCTTCGGTGTCGCGACCATTTACCAGGGAGTTTCGTCAGGAATAGAAATATCCAAACAACGTTTAGGGGCTGACATTGTGATTGTGCCTGAATCTGTTAAACTGGAGCCTAGTCTGGTCTTATTCGGTGGTGCTACAGAACATACTTATATGTCTAAAAATACGCTGGATGCTATTCAGGCTGTGCCCGGAGTCCGGCGGGCTACGCCGCAATTTTTTACCCAATCACTGTCAGCGGATTGTCATGATATTGGCACACAGAACCGGATGCTTGGCTATGATCCTAAAAGCGACTGGGTGATTGAGCCCTGGTTAAAGAAGATTCATAAAACTGAACTGAAGGATAATGAAGTCATTCTTGGTGCAAAAATCCCAGTATGGACCCAAAATCGCATTTCAATTTTAGGAAAATGGTATGATATTGTGACTGTTGCTGAAGAGACGGGAACAACCTTGGACTATTCCCTGTTTGTCAGTATGGAAGAAGCCCGCCGGGTAGCGGGTAAAGATGTTTTTCTTGGTGAGGTTTGGACCAAGCAGGGCCCTCCTGCTGAATTGATATCAGCAATCTTGCTCCAGGTTGAGGATTCTGCCAAGATTGAAACCATCGCTGCTGAGGTACAGCGTCTGGGAAATTTGCGGGCTATTATTGCGTCGGATATCAAAAACCGGATTAATAATCAATTTACCGTATTACTGTTATTCGTAGGCGGGATCGGCGCGCTTACCGTTATCGCTTCCTTGTTTCAGCTTTTTTCCCGTTTTTACACGTTAACCTGGGAACGGCAGGCTGAATGGGGATTGTATTTAGCGTTAGGCGCATCAAGCCGGGATATCGCTGCTATTATTATCGGTGAGGCCATTACGATTGCTTTGGCCGGCTCTTTAAGCGGAATTATTCTAGGTGGTGTATTATATAAAATCTCCTTGCTGACCCTGTCAGCCTATCAGTCATTTCCGTTTATTCAACCAGGCTGGCAATACATGACGTTACTTTCTTTCATCCTCATCCTATTTTATACCGGATTGGGAGCGCTGGCGGCCTGGCTGCCTGCCTATCAAGGAAGCAAGACCGATCCTGGAACGGTAATGACGCGCGGCGAATTTGATTAACAGGAGATCAAATATGACTAAAAATTTATTAGAATTACATCAAATAAGTAAATCTTATGAGGAAGAGCTGATTCTAGAGGAGATATCCCTGTCAGTTCAACCAGGCACAGCGATTGCCATTACCGGGAATTCCGGCGGTGGGAAAACAACACTGCTATCGATTATGGGATTACTGCAAAAGCCAACATCAGGCCAGATCACCATGAATGGCCTTGAGGCTAGTAGCCTCGATCAAAAAAAACAAGCAAAAATTCGCGGTGAGTCGATTGGTTTTGTTTTTCAGCGCGCTCGTTTAATCAGTTCGCTTACCATACAGGAAAATGTACTTTTACCGGCATGGTTTGTTAGAAAAGAAAAGGAAATCGTTGAACGGGCTCAACAATTACTGAGTTATTTTGAACTGGAGCATCGCTTAAATCATAAGCCACAGCAACTCAGCTTAGGTCAACTGCGACGGGTAGCCTTGGCAAGGGCCTTATTGCTGCAACCCCCGCTTTTGTTGGCCGATGAGCCTACTAACGATCTTGATCCTGCCCTGGCCGATATTGTTGCGGGTGCCCTCTTGCAAGCGCGTAATCAAGGGACCGGAGTGATTATCGTAACCCATGATCCGGCCTTGGCCCAAAAGGCCGATCATCACTTCCGGTTAGAGCAGGGAAACCTCATTCAAGTTAAATAAATCAAAAAAATAAATCGAAAAATATCTTGCACTTTTATTCTGACTTGAGTATAATGCTAAATAAGACATTTTAATCAGTGGCTGGTTAGCGAATAAGTTAAAGGCCAGAGAAATTTTTCATTGCGAAAAGTTTCTCTGGCCTTTTGGTCTATCTATTAGTTATTCACCGATAGACTATCTGTATGTGCAGCAATGCATGCAGTTTTTAAACACAAAAACAGCAATACCAAATCAATTTCAGGGGGGAATTTAAATGAGCAAAAAAATCAAACAAATTGCTATTTATGGTAAAGGTGGAATTGGTAAGTCGACTACGACGTCAAATATCAGCGCAGCTTTATCAAAACAAGGGTATAAGGTGATGCAGTTTGGGTGTGACCCAAAAGCTGATTCTACCAATACGTTGCGGGACGGTACTTATATCCCTACGGTGTTAGATACGCTGCGGGAAAAAAGTCAGGTGAAACCTGAAGATGTTATCTTTAAAGGCTTTAACGGAATTTATTGCGTAGAAGCCGGCGGTCCGGCTCCGGGAGTTGGCTGTGCAGGCCGCGGCATTATCACGGCCGTTCAGTTACTAAAACAATTAAAAGTTTATGACGAACTGGATATTGATGTTGTTATTTATGATGTTTTGGGCGACGTTGTGTGCGGAGGTTTTGCAGTTCCAATTCGTGAGGGCATTGCCGAACATGTCTTTACCGTTTCTTCGGCAGATTTTATGGCGATATACGCTGCGAATAACTTGTTTAAGGGCATTCAAAAGTACTCTAATTCCGGTGGCGCTTTACTGGGTGGCTTAATTGCGAACTCAATCAATGCTCCTTACGCCAAAGATATTGTCGATGACTTTGTAGCAAGAACCAAAACCCGTGTTGTAGAATATGTTCCGCGTTCTGTTACAGTGACGCAGGCAGAATTACAAGGGAAAACTTCGGTTGAGGCTTCACCTAATTCTGAACAGGCTAAAATTTATGGCCGTTTAGCGACAAAAGTGATTGAAACCACTGAATCGAAAGTTCCGTCCCCGTTAACGACTTCAGAACTGAGAGAATGGGCGGCGCAATGGGCCGATCATTTGCTCGCAATGGAAACCGGCGAAGTACGCAGCAAGGCTGCGGGAATATAGATCGATGGCTGGCTGGTCAGACTAAAGCTGAAGGCTGCAGAAAATTCTTTTCTGCAGCCTTCAGCTTTATCGACATCCAGAGAGAATAGAAGAAGAGGTGAAAGCCATGAGTAATTTTTGCCCTGGCAATATTCCTGCTCACATTTTAGAGCAAACCCGTAAACATCCCTGTTATTCAGTTGAAGTGCATCATCAATTTGCCCGGATGCATTTGCCGGTGGCACCCAGCTGTAATATTCAGTGCAATTATTGCAATCGAAAGTTTGATTGTGTCAATGAAAGCCGGCCGGGAGTAACCAGCGAAGTGTTAACGCCTGCCTTAGCTTTTGAAAAATATCATTGGGTCAAAGAAAAAATTCAGGAACTTACCGTAGTTGGAATCGCAGGTCCTGGAGATGCTTTGGCGGATTGGCAATATACCAAACAAACCATTGAACAAATCAAAGCGGTAGATTCTAATATTGTTTTTTGTTTGTCCACCAATGGCTTGCTGTTGCCGGAATATGCTCCCGAAATCGTAGCGTTAGGCATTCATCATGTTACTGTTACCATGAATGCGATTGATCCACAGATTGGTGCAAAGCTCTATAAATTTGTAAACTATCAGGGGCGGCGCTATGAGGGTGTGGAAGCGGCTGAAATTCTTTACAAAAATCAGTTGGCCGGGATTCAATATTTAACCGATCATCAGGTGTTAGTAAAGATTAATATTGTGATGGTGAAGGGAATCAATGATCAACATATTCCGGAAGTTGTCAAGAAAGTGAAAGAATTAGGCGTATTTATTACCAATATTATGCCTTTAATTCCTGCTCCGGGCAGTGCTTTTGAGTACTTTCCCCAAACCAGCATGAAAGAAATTAATGATATGCGCAATCTTTGCCAGCTTGATATTCAGCAAATGCGGCATTGCAAGCAGTGCCGGGCTGATGCAATCGGACTTTTAAATGAAGACCGGTCAAGTGAATTCAGAATGTGTGGTCAGCCTCAGGAAACGTCTACTCAGCCGGCAATCCCGCAAAGAAAGTATCGCATTGCGGTGACTTCCAAATATGGTAAGTTAGTTGATCAACATTTTGGGCATGCTTCGGAGTTTATTATCTTTCAGGGAGACGGGCGTGAGTTCAAACTGTTGGAACGACGTTCGGTGCATCAGTATTGCTCGGGAATGGAAGAATGCGGTGAAGAGGAAGCCAGACGTGCAAGTACGATCAGGACCATTAAAGATTGTCAGGCGGTATTGACGATGCGGATTGGGCAACATGCAAAGGATAAGCTTGCTGAGCAAGGAACACGCAGTATTGAGTATTGTGATAGTGTGGAAAATGGTTTGCAGCACGCCGTGAAAGTATTACTGGAGGAAGCCGCAGCAATCAGGAAAGGGGAAAAAACCGGATGAAAGAAACTGTTGCCACCGTTTTTGGTCGTCTGATAGACATCTCGGGACTGGTTACTTTCTTTCTTCTATGGGAGCTGTTGCCGAGTATTGGAATTATCAACGGGCAATTTATTCCACCCTTATCCAGGGTGATTATTGAAATTGCTAAACTCGCTGGTGATGGTTCGCTGTTTCTTCATATTACGGCCAGTCTCCAAAGAACCATTATTGGTTTGATACTGGCAGTAGGGCTGGCAGTACCTATGGGATTTTTGCTGGGCGGAGTATTTCCGGCCTTGGCGCGCCAATTAAGACCGCTTTTTCGTTTATTCGGTCAAATCAATGCCTTTTCTTTATTTCCTATCTTTATTTTATTTTTCGGAATCGGTGAAGTGGCTAAGCTGGCTATTATTTTCTGGTCAACGGTATGGCCGGTATTGTTTACCACCATTGTGGGTGTGCGGAATATCGATCCGTTGTTTATAAAAAGCGCCCGCTCAATGGGAGCCAATAAACTGACGATTTTTAATAAAGTCATCTTACCTGGTGCTGCCCCTGTTATTTTTACTGGCATACGCACCGGTGCCACGCACGCTTTTCTCATGCTTATAGCAGCGGAAATGATCGGTGCTCATGCCGGGTTGGGGTGGCTGGTGCACAATTCAGAAGTCAATGCCATTATGCCACGTTTATTTGCGGCAATGATCATTATCGCGATCTTAGGGACTATGCTGAATTACGCCTTGGTCATATTGGAAGAAAACCTGGTTACGTGGAAACAAGCTGTTGAAAAGATTGAATGATTGATCCTCGAATGCCAAGCACGAAAAGGAGGGGTTTGATGGAAGCATTATTTAAAAAGACATCGGCTGGAGAAACTCGTGTCAGTTTGGTTCATCATCACAGTCAGACGGAAAACTTGTACAGAAACATCATTGGAGTGCTGTTTGATAAAATATCCATTATTCTCTTTTTGCTCATTTGGGAAATTGCTCCCCGGGCGGATTGGGTGCCGCAAACCTTTATTTCGCCACCATCCATTGTTGCACAAACTCTGTTTGACTTAATTGCGACCGGGGTACTGTTTGTTCATATAAAAACCAGCTTACTGCGGTCTGTTTTTGGATTTATTTTAGCCGTTGTTATTGGCGTTCCGTTAGGAATATTTCTGGGAGGATGGTTTCCTTTATTTGAGCGAATTATGAATCCGGTACTGCGGCTATTATCAGAAATTAATCCATTCTCACTTTTTCCGGTGTTCATTCTGCTGTTTGGTATTGGCGAGATATCAAAAATTGCGATGATTTTTTGGGTATGCATTTGGCCTGTCGTCTTAAACACCACAACCGGTGTCCGGACTGTTGACGGTTTATTGATTAAATCAGCCAGGTCCATGGGAGTTGCGGGCAAGGATTTATTTTTTAAAGTCATCCTGCCGGCAGCGTCGCCCAATATTTTTCATGGCCTGAGAACAGCCTGCAGTGTGGCGTTTTTCATGCTGATTGCCGCTGAAATGGTTGGGGCAAGCAGCGGATTAGGCTGGCTGGTCTTTAATGCCCAAAATAATTATCAGATACCCAAACTGTTTGCGACGACCTTTACCATCGCCGCGCTGGGGCTTTCTCTTAATGGTTTGTTCGGTATTTTAGAACGTCGGCTGCTTAGCTGGAAAGAAACCACTGTAAACTATTAAAATGGGGAAAAATTATCTAAAAAATAATTTAAACAATAGAAAATTACATGTTTAGGGGAGATGAATTATGGCTGAAAAATCAACGGTAAAGAAAGTGATAACCGGTATTGTCGCGCTGGCTGTTTTGGCGGCAATTGGTTATGGTGCCAATCTGAGCAATAAACCGGCTGGCGGGGAGGCGGCAAAAACCGGTGGGGATGGACTGATCCCAATTAAAACATGGTCACAAAAAGCGTGCAGCTCTACGCCTTGGGTCGTAGCTGATCAGAAGGGGTTTTTTAAGGAAGAAGGTTTGAAAATAGTCTATACCGGGGATACCCAGCCCGGGCAGCAAATCCCCTCGGTTTTGAATGGCAATAATGATGTAGGCAGTGCACATCCGAATCAAATTGCCGTGGCCATTGCTGCCGGCGCCAAAATCAAAGGAGTTGTGAAGGCCGGAATTGACCCGCTGCCGGACCAGGATCCTAAACTGCGTCATATGAACTGGTATGTCAATCCACAAGAAACACCGGATATCAAATCATTTGCCGACTTGAACAAATATCCCGGCAAAGTAAAGTTTTCCATCATTACCAACAACCAATGCTCTGATTTCTTGGCTAACAATATTGCCGATAAACAAGGCGTTAAACGGGATAAGATCGAGTGGGTGACGATGCCTGATATCCAGGCTGTGCAGGCCCTCAAGAAAGGCTTAGTGACAGTTTCCGGCGTCCATCCTCCTTTCTATAAATCCATGGAAGATGCGGGTATGGTGAAAATCGCCGATAGCTTGGATGCCGGTTTTGGCCAGGGCGGAGGCGTAGGTTACTACTATTTCACAACTGATTTTATTCAGCAACATCCTGATATTATTAAAAAGTTCTCCCAAGCGATTATTAAAGCGCAAAAATGGGCGAATGAGCATCCTGAAGAGGCTCGCAAATTAACGGAGGACTGGATTCAGGTACCTGTCAGCGCAACTCATTATTATGCAGCCGATACGACCATTGGGGCTGATTTAGTCACTCCCTGGATTGAAGACTTAGAAAACGCTGGAGTTATTCCGAAAGGTAAGGTAAAGGCTTCTGATCTGGTTTACTCTGACGAGGTCAATACTCAGAAAGCTCAATAGTAGGCAGGGGTGCCACGGGTTTTCAGCTAACCGCTCTTATGCTTAACGAGCGAGTGAGGATAAGAACGGTTAAGTAAATGTTCTGGAGAGAGGTGTTCATAATTGGCCATCAATTTAAATAACTCGGAAGCGCCAATCCGTGAAAATCGCTTAGGATCAGTGACCGGCTATCAGGGATCAATTAAAGATTTGGTCAACCAAGCCGCCAGTTGTTCACTGAAAAATAAAGAAAGATGTTTCAGTCAAGCCAGTGCCTGCAGTTCCGGATGCGCCCAAAGTTATCTGTCCCGTATCGTCGATGCGGCACTGGTCGTTCATGCTCCGGCTGGTTGTGCAGCCGACAGTGTTTACAGCAATACCCAGAATAAATGGGGGGAAAAAGTCCGCAATTGGCAACACCGGAACATTAGTGTCATCACGACCAATATGATTGAGGAAGATACCGTATTCGGCGCAGTCAACAAACTTAAGGAGACCATCAGGGAAGCCTATCGCCGTTTGAACCCGAAAGCCATTTTTGTTACCGCTTCCTGCGTGTCCGGGATTATCGGCGAAGATATTCAAAGTGTGCTTGATGAATTGCAGGAAGAAATTCCTGTCCCGCTGGCACCGGTTTTTTGCGAAGGGTTTAAATCCAAAGTCTGGGCTTCCGGCTTTGATGCTGCCTTTCACGCGATCTTAACCAAAATTGTAAAACCGCCGCAGAAAAAAACCAATAAAGTGAATATGATTAATTTTAGTGGCAGTGCCCGCAATCAAATTGTTGAAACCTTAGGGAGGTTTGGCCTCGAACCGGTATTTGTGGCACCTTACAGCACGGTAGAGCAACTTTCGCAAATGTCTGAAGCTGTGGCGACGATCAGCATTTGTGGCACCTTGGGCAGCTATATCGGCAATGGTTTGGAGCAACAGTTTGGTGTTCCCTATGTAAAAACTTTGCAGCCCCATGGTATTGCCGGAATGGACAGCTGGCTGCGCGGCTTAGGGGTAACAGTCGGCAAAGAACAAGAAGTAGAAGCGTATATTCGTGAACAAAAAGAATTGATTGCCGCTGATTTGGCGGAGATCAGGGAAAAGCTTTCCGGCTATAAGGCAGTCGTCGGTATGGGCCCGAGTTTTGGGCATAATTACATTCGCACGTTACAGGAGTTAGGGATTGAAGTCATTTGGGGAGCCACCTGGCATTTCGATCCACAATATGATAATGGCGAGGCGCCGGCGTCCATTCAGAACTTAGCGGCTGCTGACACGGATATTCCGCTCAGTGTGGGGGATCAGCAAAATTTTGAATTATTGAATCTGTTGAACCGGCTAAAACCTGATCTCTACGTGGCCCGTCATGGCGGGTCGACGGTTTGGGCAACCAAACTGGGCATTCCTTCGGTCATGATTGCTGATGAATATAGTGCTTTTGGTTATCAGGGGCTGATTGATTTTGGTTATCGTCTCTTAGATGCTGTAACCAACCGCAGTCTGGCTAAAAATCTCTCCAAACGGATTAAGCTTCCCTATACCGCTTGGTGGCTGGAACAAGACACATTTACTTTCTTAGAAGATGAGGTAATATAAATGTCCGGATATATTGAACAGATAAGACATGTTTGCTCACTGGGAGCATTACAATCGGTATTGGCCATTGAGCGTGCCGTGCCTATCCTTCATTCCGGTCCGGGCTGTGGCCAAAAACTATGGGGGGCAATCGGCTTTCAAAATGGCTGCCAGGGATCTGGATACGCAGGGGGACATACCGTTCCCTGTACCAATATTGGCGAGAAAGAGGTTATTTTTGGCGGCGATGAGCGGCTTCGTGGCATTGTGCAGAATGCATTTAATGTTTTAGATGCTGATTTATTTGTCATTTTAACCGGGTGCACTTCTGATATTGTCGGCGATGATGTGGGTGAGGTCGCGCGACGTTTCCAGGAAAAAGGCAAACCCATTGTTTATGCCGAGACAGGGGGATTTAAAGGCACCAATTTGTTTGGCCATGAATTGGTGCTGGATGCCATTATTGATCAATACCTGCGGCCGGCAGAAGCTAAACAAGCGGGGCTGGTAAACATCTGGTCGGTTGTTCCGTTTCATGATCCTTTCTGGGTGGGCACATACAGAGCCATTGAACGTTTGATCACAGAATTAGGCCTTACCCCGAATATTATCTTTGGCCCTGGCCATGGTATTGATGCGCTTAATAAGGTTCCGCAGGCTCAATTCAACCTTTTGGTTTCACCGTGGGTAGGTTTGAAAAATGTACAGCATTTGGAAGAAAAATTCGGTACCCCCTATCTGCATTATCCTGTTTTGCCGATTGGTCCTACTGAAACGGCTAAGTTTCTCCGCAGCGTGGGAACCTACGCCGGGTTGGAACCAAAACGGATTGAAAAGGTTATTGCGAAGCATGAAGCCGATTACTATTATTTTATTGAACGGTCAGCGGATGTTTTGCTGGAAACAAGACTATTGCCCCGGCGATTTATTACCATTGCGGACAGTTTCTATAACCTGGGAATCGCAAAATTTTTAATCAATGATATTGGGTTACTGCCGGAAACGCAATATATTACCGATGGAGTAGCCGAAGAACAGCAAGCCGGCATAACGGCCGAATTTCAAAATTTTGTTGATGGAATTACTGCCAATGTGGTCTTCACCAGTGACGGTGGAGCTGTTCACGAAGCCATTCGCGCGACAAAATTCCGCAGCAGGCCCTTGATTCTTGGCAGTTCCTGGGAAAGGGTACTGTCTGAACAAGTCAATGGCTATCAGTTGTCTGTTACCATGCCGGCCAGTGACAGGCTAGTCCTGGACCGTACCTATGTGGGCTATGAAGGTGCTTTACGTCTGGTTGAGGATATTTATTCGATTATTTTAGCCGATTTTCAATAATGCGGGATGAGCTGTTTTGGGGTGATTTGTTGCCGAAACAGCTTTATCCATGGCACTTTTACCTATTTTACATTCTTCATGGCTATGGGGTAACGTCGGAGTTTGTCATATCATGACAGAAAAATAACTTGACAGATCTTGATAGGGAATGCTATATTAAATACTATAAAAAAATAAGTCATTTCAATGAATGGCTCAAAGATAAGCTGATCAGAGAACTGAAGGCTAAAATTACTCGTAACTGAGTAGTTTTAGCCTTTTTTGTTTTTGGATCAGGACTCTTTTGCAAATCATTGCAAAATTTCTGAGTCGTGTATTACGACAGGGAATTCGTTATGGCACTAAGAGTAAAAGTCCTAATGGTTATTGGAATATTGGTTATTTCAACAACCATTAGGACGGTCATGATCATTGAGGACAATACGCGAATCGGCTGGTCAGTCAATCACTGAAGGTCGAATCATCTTGTTTTTTACAAGATTGATTCGACCTGCTTTTTTTTACCTATTCGGCTGCTTAACTATGAACCATGGAGGGATGAGTGATGAAAAAAATCGGAAGTTGGCTTAGAGAAAATCTGCTGGCCTTAGTTGTACCTATTCTCTTACTGTCGGTATGGGAAGCTGCCGGCCAATTGGGCTGGATCCGGGCCGCGCTTTTACCCAGACCGTCGGCCATTGCTCAAGTGCTGGTAGAACTGATCGCTAGCGGCGAATTATTCATTCATTTGGGGATCAGCATTCTGAGGGTTGGCCAGGGATTCTTAATAGGAGCTTTTTTAGGGGTGCTGGTAGGGGTTCAGATCGCACTGGTAAAAAAGTTTCGCATCGCACTTAGTCTGATTTTTGGTGTATTGCGTCCCATCCCGGTTATTGCCTGGATTCCGGTCCTTATCTTATGGATGGGTATTGACGAAGGTTCCAAGATTACCGTCATTGCCATTGGCAGCTTTTGGACCGTACTGGTGAGTGTGGTTCAGGGGATCCGCAGTGTTGATAAAAAATACTTAGAAGTGGCCACAATTCTGGAGAAAGATCAAAAGACATTATTGACTAAAGTTGTTTTACCGGCGGCATTACCGGCTATTTTTACCGGTGTCCGGGTTGGTATTGATGTGGCCTGGCGCAGTGTTGTAGCGGCCGAGCTGATTGCCGCCGCTTCCGGGATCGGTTATATGATTATGTACGCCCGGGAATTATCACAAATCGATGTTGTTCTGGTTGGCGTATTATCGATTGGACTTACCGGCGTTCTGATTGATCAGCTCTTGCTTTTACTGGAAAAAAGACTGTTGAAATGGAATGTCAATCTTCATGAATCTTAAGGAGGGAGCCTATGAGTATGATTGCAGCCTCGCCACAGACATTAACCATCAAAGGACTAAGCAAACGTTTTCAAATCGATAACGATTTTGTGGAAGTTCTTAACGACATTGATTTAGAAGTAACCCCCGGTGAATTTGTCAGTATCATTGGCCCCAGCGGCTGTGGCAAAAGTACACTGTTGAGAATGGTGGCCGGTTTGGAACAAGAGTATCAGGGTGAGATTTACCTTGGGGATGAACTAATTAAAGGACCGCGGGTTAATCGGGGGATGGTTTTTCAGGAAGCACGGTTATATCCCTGGCTGACTATTGAAAATAATGTTGCCTTTGGTTTGGGCCATCATCATTCCGCTGAGGAAAAGAAGCGGATCGTGGCGGAACATTTAGAACTGGTTGGCTTAAGCAGCTTTGCCAAAGCCTATCCCCACCAGCTATCCGGCGGTATGCAGCAGCGTGTCAGTATTGCCCGTGCTTTAGTCAACAGACCCCAGGTCTTGCTATTGGATGAGCCTTTTGGGGCGTTGGACGCGATGACCAGAATTAGTATGCAGCAGGAAATCATCCGGATATGGGAAGCTGAAAAAACCACCATTTTACTGGTCACTCATGACATTGATGAGGCCATTTTTCTGGGCGATCGTGTTGTTGTGATGTCGAAACGTCCGGCGACAGCCAAAGCCGTTATCCCGATTGATTTGCCGCGGCCCCGTGACCGCAACAGTTACGAGTTTGTTCAGGTTCGTAAAACCATTTATTCCAATTTCTTTTCTGAGGTTGAAGTTCCATTTTCATATAGCATCTAATAGCGATTGGGGGTAGAAAAACGGTTCGTTTCAAGTAAAACCTGTATTTTTAGGATTCCAATCAAAACAAAGGAGTTGTATTTATGAAAAAACTGAAATTATTTCTTCTGTTACTTGTCTCATTGCTGGTCGTTGTATTGGCTGGCGGATGCTCATCAGGCAAGGTTGCCGAGACGGAGAAAAAAGTGGAGAAACCCAAAGAAATTCATATTGCTTATCAAAATTCCAGCACCATTATTTTATTAGCCAAAGCCAAGGGACTCTATGAAGAAGAATTTGCCAAAGATGGCATTGATGTAAAATATGACTTATATCTGGCCGGGCCGCCAATGATCGAAGCCTTTGCCGGAGGCCGTGCCGATTTTGCCAATACCGGTGATATGCCGCCCGTATCGGCCCGTTCTGCCGGTGTGGATATTAAGGTCATCAGCCGTGCCGGGTACACACCGGGCGGGAATGCTCTCTTAATTCGTCCTGATGCTCCTTATAAGTCAGTCGCAGACTTAAAGGGACAAAAAATTGCCGTGCCAATCGGTTCCAGCGCCCATCACTACTTAATTTTGCTGCTGAAGCAAAGTGGTCTTTCTGCCAGTGATGTCAGCATTGTCAACTTACCGGCAACCGATCATCAGGCAGCGCTTGAGACCAATAATGTCGCCGCAGTGGCTACCTGGGAGCCTTGGACATCGGTGCTGGAAAACGCCAAAGCCGGTAAGATTCTAGCCGATTCATCCAGCGGCGTTAAGCGGTATGTGGGTGTATTTTTAGCCCGGAATGAGTTTGCGCAGCAGTACCCGGATGTCACAACCCGCTTTTTGAAAGTGAATGAGAAAGCAGCCGAATTTATCAAAAATCATCCGGATGAAGCTCTGGAGCTGATCGCGAAAGAAAGCAAGCTGCCCGTATCGGCGATCACCAGAACGGTTAAAACCACAGACTGGGATTCTACCATTGTTGCTGAAGATATTGCAGGCTTCCAGCAAGTCAAGGACTTCCTGAAAGATACCAAAATTCTTAAAAAGGACTTTGATATTCAAGAGCTGTTCGATGACCGCTATCTGAAAAAGTTAAAACAATCATAGGATAGGAACCATAAAAGACTTGATTATGGGGTGAGGACTTGTGCACTTTAGGTGCCATTGACGGCAAATTTTTATTTAAAAACCGCGATATGGATCTAGGTGCCGGTATTGCGGAAGACGTTATGCAGGGACATGGCCGGTTACGCTTTATGGGAATAGCTGGCCATGCCAGTCCCCTGGAACGGGGGCTCAACAGCGGGATCAATGAGGCCGGGGTAGCCGCGGCTATGACTTTTGCCGATGTTGAACCTTTAACGGAAATGCTGAAAACACGAACGCCTAGAGGTGTATTAATTGAAAAGATATTACGCAATGCGCGCGATTTAGAGACCGCACTGCGCATTGCCGGTGATTTTTTGCATACTACGCCCCTGGTGGGCGGGAATATTGTCATTATGACCCCGGCAGGCGGGGCTGTTGTTGAACAGCTTTATCCCCGATATGCGGTTGAAATGATCAAACAGCCTGTTACAGTCCGGACCAATCACTTTCTCAATTTAACGGTACCGGGTAAACTGGCGGTGAATGAGCGCAACAGCAGAAGCCGGTTTGACAAGTGCGGCAACTTGTTGACGGCGATAGCAGAAAGCGGCAACGCTGGTGAACAGTTTGATGCCGAAATAATTGGCCGTGTATTGTCCAATCACGAAGACAGGCATCCGATTTGCCGCCATGGCGGCAGGGCGGTCACGGTATCGGCAGTCATTTACGATATTCACAACCGGGTCATGCATTATACGCATGAGCAGCCTTGTCAGGGAAAGTTTGTTCATTATACGCTGTAAGGGGCGATCAATTTGCGTTTTCAATCACTGAATGAATTATTACATTACCGGGCTGATCTGAATGGCGATGATCACTTTATTCGTTCCCCGGAGACAGCTTTGGCGTTAACCTATCGCGAATTTCTCGAGGCGGCTCAAGATGTGGCCCGAAAATTGCATGAGCAAAATGCGCAAAAAGGGCAGCGAATTGCGTTAATTGCCGAAAACGGGCCAGATTGGTGTGTGGCGTTTTTTGGGATATTGCTTGTTGGTGGTGTAGCTGTGCCCTTTAATCCCAAGTTTAAACCTGCTGAGATTGACGGATTATTACAGCAGGCAGGAATCAGCCTGATTCTGGCTGATCAGCAGGGGGTTAAAGCAGTGCCTTCCCAGCTTTTGACTGACGAAACTTGTCATACCACTCTATTGATCCATCAGGCAGTGCTGCAGGGCGGTCAGCCGGCGGCCGGTGTCGGCACCTTGGACCTGCCTGACCTGCAGTCATCTGACGAAGCCTTACTCTTGTTTACATCCGGCTCGACCGGTATTCCCAAAGGGGTAGTTTTGTCTCATGGCAATTTGCTGGCTGAGGCAGCTTATATCACAGCCGGCCATCAGTTAACCGAGCGGGATATTGTTTTATGCATATTGCCATTTTTTCATATTAATGGTCTGGTCATTACCTTCATCTCCTCCTTGTATGCCGGGGGAAAGGCGATTATTCCGCAGCGCTTCAGTGCCAGCCATTTCTGGGAGTGGATAAGCCGTTACCAGGTTACCTGGTTTAGCGCCGTTCCCACCATCTTGTCAATTTTATTATCCCATCCCAAAGTGGATACGTTGAATAGCGCCAGCCTGCGGTTTGCCCGCTCGGCTTCGTCGTCGTTGCCGGTGGCTATTTTATCAGAATTTGAAGCCCGTTACGGTATTCCAGTCATCGAGGCTTACGGACTATCGGAAGCAGGCAGCCAGGTTGCCACCAATCCGTTGCCGCCGCACATTCGTAAGGCCGGTTCGGTTGGCTTGCCTGTGGGCAATGCGATCCGGGTAGTTGATGAAAATGGCCGGCAAGCTCCTGTGCAGAGTGTTGGCGAAGTGATCATTCAAGGCGAGAATATTACCTCCGGGTATTTGAATCAGCCTCAGGCCAACCAGGAAAGCTTTAAAGACGGTTGGTTTTATACCGGTGATCTTGGCTTTTTTGATGCTGATGGCTATTTATTTTTGACAGGGCGTAAAAAGGAACTGATCAACCGGGCTGGTGAAAAGATTTCACCGCGTGAAGTGGATGAGATCATCTACCAGTTGCCTGAAGTTGAAACAGCCGCCACCGTTGGGGTGGCCGATGATTTTTTTGGTGAAGAGGTAGTTGCCTTTATTCAACTGCGGCCGGAAAAATCTTTAACGCAGGAAATGATTATCAGTCATTGCAAGACATGTCTGGCTGATTTTAAAATACCTAAAAAGATTTTATTTATCGAGGATTTCCCGAAAGGTCCTAATGGAAAAATTCAACGCCGTAAGCTGGCTGAATTGTATGAGCAGCTTGCCGGCACTGGAAAAAATTCGGGATCGCTGGAACATTAGAAGGAGTTGTTTATTATGGCTTATGAGCAAAAAAATAACCAGCCGTATACGGTTAGGGTCTATGAGCAGGGCTGCAAGGAATGCGGCTATTGCATCGAGGTATGTCCCCGCAATGTTTTTGTTCAGGCAAACTATTTTAATGATAAAGGGTATCGTCCGGTGCAAGTTAAATTTCCGGAAAAATGTATTGGCTGCCGGCGATGTTTTTTCGCCTGTCCGGATTTTTCAATTGATGTGAAGCAAGGGGGCAAGGACTCGCTATGAAAAGGCTGTTTGATACAGGCAATGCGGCAATTACGGAAGCAGCCATCTTTGCCGGCTGTAAATTGTTTGCCGGTTATCCGATTACACCGGCAACTGAAATTGCTGAGAATATGTCGCGGAGGTTACCGCAGGTCGGCGGATTTTACGTTCAGGCTGAAGACGAACTGGCAGCCCTGCATATTTGCATCGGCGGTTCGCTCGGAGGTCTAAAAGCCATGACATCAACCTCAGGACCGGGTTATATTTTATTTGCTGATCCTTACGGCTGGGCGCTGGGAAGTGAAATTCCGGTTGTTGTCGTGAATGCCCAGCGGGTTGGTCCGGTGAGCGGTATTACCGGCGCACCGGGTCAGGGAGAGTTTTACTTAAGCCGCTATCCTACCCATGGCGGTAATTTTGAAAGTATTGTGCTGGCACCCAATAGTGTCCAGGAAGCGTTCCAGCTTACGGTGGAAGCTTTTTATCTGGCTGAACGATTCCGGATGCCGATCACGGTGTTAGCCGACCAAATTGTGACCGACGGCTGGGAAACCCTGCTGATTCCGGAAACAGAAGCAGAAATTCAGGCCATGGGATTAAAGGTTGCGCTGCGGCAGATTAACTACGGACCGGAATTTTATCCGGCTACCGATGAAATTGATGTTCCGCCTGTTGTGCTGGGGCATAATACCGGCGCGGCTTGTTCGGACTGGACGCCCACTGCGGAGGGGTTTGATACCGAAGAGGTTGAGTGGCAGCATAAACATGCTTATCGTCTCATTTACAAAGTCCGCAATAACCGCAGCATCATTTCCCAGTATGAAGAGTTTGCGCTTGAAGATGAGCCTGATGTGATTTTCGTTGCGTACGGCAGCCCGTCCAGGGTTGTAAAAAGCGCGGTTCAAGCCGCCCGCGAGCAGGGGCTTAAGGTCGGCGGAATTCGCCTGGTTTCCATTTGGCCTTTTCCGGATGAAGTTTTTCACCGGTCAGCCAAATACCTCTCGGTTGAACTGAATTATGATGGTCAATTGGTACGGGAAGTGCAGCGGGCTGTGCCTAAAGGCAGTGAAGTGCATTTTCTGGGCCGTTGCGGGGAGCTGCCCAAAGTACTGGAATTAGTTGAAGCGGCCCGTACCTTAATCAACGGGCAGCCGCTAAAGGCGATCAAATGGGAGCGGGAGGCATGGTGAAATGGATTATTTAGCGGAAAAATTTTTGAAGGCCAGGAAAATCCCCAGCACAGCCTGCAGTGGCTGCGGCTTGGGGCAGGTGCACAAAAAGGTGTTGCTGGCCATTGATGATTTAGGTCTTGAAAGTGCGGATATTGTCTGGGGTACAGGGATTGGCTGTGCCGGACGGCAAACGTTTAATACCTGGAAGGGTGACAATTTTGCGGGCACCCATGGCCGGGTTTATGCGCTCGCAACCGGATTGCGGCTGGCTCTAAAACCGGAGCAGAAAATGATCCTGACAGTGGGAGACGGCGACGCTTTTGGGATCGGCTTATTGCATTTGCTGCATGCGGTGCGGCGTAATGTGGATATGACCGTCATTGTTGCCGATAATTTTGGCTATCAGTCAACAGGTGGACAATATGGCTATACCACCCCCAGCGGGGCCGTTACGGACAGCAGTCCTTACGGGATGCATGATCCCAACTGGGTACAGGACGGACGGGATATTCTCGATATCCTCAAATCAGCCGGTGCAGGCTTTTTGGCCCGTCATACCAGTGTGGAAGGACATAATGCGGTGGAAAGTATTAAGCAGGCCATCCGGTACAAAGGGTTTTCATTAGTCCATATCATCTATCCCTGTGTAACGAATTTCTTTGGCAAGGCTCTAGGCTCCAGAAAGCCGGTTGATGCTTACCGCTGGCTGAAAGCACGGACTAACCCTAAACAGCAGGATATTCAAGGCATTACTTTTACTACCGGGATTTACTATCAATCAACCAGTGAGCGTCAGGAATTTTCCGAGCAATTGCGCGGATTTACTGAGCGTGTGCAAAAGAGGTGCCAATCATGAAGCGTACGGAAATCTTAATCAGTGGTTTTGGCGGTCAAGGGGTGGTCAGACTGGGACAAATATTCAGCACGGCCGCTGTTTATGAAGGCTTGTACACCACCATGCTGGTCAGCCATGGAACAGAGACCAGGGGCGGTTACGTGCGCAGCCAGATTGTGATAGCCGGTCAGCCTATTGACAGCCCGGTGGTGGAAAATCCGGATTATTTTTGTGCCATGTCTAAATCGGCCTATACAAAGTTTATGAGTCTGGTAACAGCCGGAACCATTCTTTATGATCCAGGCTATGTCGAACCGGAACGAAATCCTATTGCCAGGCATGTAGCCATTCCAGCCCGTGACCGTGTTGTTCAGGAATTAGGCAAAGACATCTTCGCCAATAGTTTTTTTCTGGGGGTATTAGGGCAATATTTTAAAACAGCTATTCACAAGGAACATTTTTATCAGGCGTTGTCTGAAAGAGTGGCTAAGTTTCAGGCTGAAAACCGGCAAGCTTTTGACTTCGGTTATTCCTATCAGGAGGGCGCTGATGCGTGATGGTAAAGCTGGATGATTTCTATTGACAAATGCCTTTGATATTGTATAATAAAAACCAATAGTTAAATTTATTTAGCTGGTCAGAGAGAACTGAAGGCTAAGGCGATTTGTAAAGTCGCTTTAGCCTTTTTATTTTCTGGTTTATTATTTTCAAAATACAGTGCATAAAAGGGTACCGCTGGTCGGTCAGTAACCGAAGGCAAAGATATTCTACGGAATATCTTTGCCTTCTTGTTTTCGCTGGGAGCCCCGGCTGAAAACATTCAAGCCTTATTTGCCGCAGCCCGGCAGTTTGGCCGTTATCCCATTGATCCTGAAAGATTGAATTAATTGTATGTAAGTATGATACGGAGGAGAAATCATGAGTAAATTTATTGAAAGACCGCGTTATTTGTGCTCGATGGGTGGAGCGGTTGCCACGCTAAAAGCCTTACCGAAAGCGATATCCATCATTCATGCCGCCGCAGGCTGTGGCGGTAACTTTGGCAATGCCTTGAATGGCGCAACAGGCTACTTAGGCAGCGGCTATTGTGCCGGTCAGGCTTTACCAAGCTCTAACGTTTATGAAAAGGATATTGTTTTTGGCGGTGAAGAGCGTTTAGAGGAGCAAATTGCCAATACCTTAGAAATTGTTGATGGAGATTTGTATGTAGTTGTTACCGGCTGTATGGTGGATATTATTGGCGATGATGCCGTAGCGGTAGCCAATCGTTTTAAAGATAGCGGCAAACCGGTTTTAGCAGTTGAAACCGGCGGTTTTAAAGGAAATTCGTTTAAAGGTTATGATTTAGTGTTAGGCAAATTATTCCGGGACTTTGTTGCTCAACAGCCTGTCAAGGACAAACAAACCGTCAATATATTCGGTCTTGTGCCTATTCAGGACGTTTTTTGGAAAGGAAATTTAAATATCTTAAAAGCGTTGCTCAATAAGCTGGGGTTTAAGGCCAATACTTTTTTTGGTGAAGGCGAAACCATTGACAATCTAAAACAAGCCGGGGCTGCCAGCCTCAATATTGTCGTATCCGACGTATATGGTATTGGTCCGGCCCAAATCTTTGAGGAAACCCATGATGTCCCTTATGTGGTTGTTCCACTGCCGCTGGGACCAAGCAGTACTGAAGAATTCTTACGTCAGGTAGGAGCTGCTTTAAAGGTTGATCATACGCTTGTCGATCAGGTGATTGCAGAAGAAAAAGCCCATTATTATGGTTATGTTGAGCGTTTGGGGGATGTATACAATGATTTGGATTTCCAGCGCTATAGTGTCATTGTCGCTGATGCCAATTATGGTCCGGCCTTAACCAAGTTTGTGGCTGATGATTTAGGCTGGCTGCCTGAATTGGTGGTCATTACCGATATTCTTTCTGATGAAGAGCAGGCATTGGTGGCCGATCGATTTAGAGGCTTTGCATCAGGGATTGCTCCCAAAGTGGTCTTTGACACCGATACCAGCAATGTCAGCAAACATTTTAGCGCGGCCTGGCCCAGAAATAACAACGCCCGCTATTTTGATTCCTTTAGCCCTGCTTTTGTGCTGGGCAGCAGTCTGGATCGTGAATTTGCCGAAAGCCTGGGCGCCGCTCATCTGAGTGTTACTTACCCTATTTCGAACCGGGTTGTGCTTGACCGGACTTATTTAGGATATGATGGTTCATTGCGGTTAATTGAAGATATATTCGGTTTGCTGGTAGGCAGCCGGTAGGAGGAATAATCATGGATTATATTAGTGAGAAAGCACCTCCGGTGCGTGAAGAAAGACTGCGGGCCTGCAACGCCTATGGGGGGCCCAGTGATCATCTGGTGGAGAAGTCGAAAAAAGGCTGCCTGAACGGCATTAAAAGAAAGTTTTCGCAAACCCAAGGCTGTCAGCTAAACTTGAGTCTAGCCATTATCAATACCATCCGTGACGCGGTGGTCATTGTTCACGGGCCCGTTGGCTGCGGAGGCGGCAGTTTGGCTCAGGCCGGGGTTAATAAAGGCTTTAAACAATTGCGGGACAGCGGTTCCCGCGGACTATTGTGGGTCAATACCAATTTAGGAGAGAACGAAGTCATTAACGGCGGCGAAGCCAATTTACGCGAGGCGATCCTGTATGCCGAGAAGGAATTTCGTCCCAGCGCGATTGTGATTGTCAATAGTTGTGTCCCGGCCATTATTGGTGATGATGTTGACAGTGTTGTGGAACAAGCCCAAAAAGAAGTGACCGCCCGCATTGTGCCGGTCCATTGCGAAGGCTTTAAAACAAAAATTCAAGCCAGTGCTTATGATGCCGTTTATCACGGGATACTGCGCAATTTGCTGGAAAACAGACAACCGGAGCTGCGTACGGAAGAGGACGAACTGGAGCTTCTAAAAGAAAAATACCAGGCTAGCCGGACCATTAATGTGTTGAATGTTTCCTCAATGAGCCGGATTGATGAATATGAACTGGTCAGGCTGTTAAAAGCACTGGATTTGAATCTGAATATTTTGCCCTGCTATGCGCATCCGCACGATTTTTATAAAGCTACGGAAGCTGCATTAAATGTCAGCATTTGCGCCACTCACGACGATTATTTTGTGGAACATTTAAAGGAAAAATATCATATTCCCTTTATTTTACGGACCATTCCGATTGGGGTCAAATACACCAATCGCTGGATTATGGATATTGCCAAATTTTTTGGTATTGAAGAAGCTGCCCAGCGGTTCATTGATCAAGAGGTTAAACAATTGGAAGAAGCATTAGCCCCTTACAGGAAACTGTTTAAAGGAAAAAGAGTGTTGATTGGCGGCGGCGAAATCCGTGTTGTGGCCAATGCCGAACTGTTGACCTACCTCGGTCTGGAAGTGATTGGCTTACGGGCTTATCATTATGATCAATTCGGTGATGAAATGCTGGGAGAGCAAGAGGTCGTCCAGCGAATTCCCTTTAATGTGGCGACCGGTCAGCCTTTTGAACAAGCCAACCTGAATGCCAATCTTAAACCAGATCTCTATATGGGACACGTGGGGACCAATGTTTGGGCTGCCAAACAAGGCATTCCGGTGCTGCCTTTGTTTCACCAAAGCCAGTTGTTTTTAGGTTATACAGGAGTTTTTGAAGTGGCCCGGCGCCTGGCCCGTATTTTGCGCAACCCTTCTTTTAATCAAAAGTTGGGAGCCAATGTCAAGCTTCCCTATTACGAAAGCTGGTATGAGCAGGATGCCTTTGCCTATATTGATGAAGGAAACATTCAGGCGTAGGAACCATCAGGTAAAAATTTAATAGGAGTGGTAAGGATGTCGAAAATTGCCAATAGCATCACTGATTTAATTGGCGGAACACCGTTGCTGAAGCTTGGCCGGATTACTGAAGATGCACAAGCTAAGGTTATTGTTAAACTGGAACTCTTTAATCCGGGTGGCAGTGTTAAGGACCGGATTGGCTTTAGTATGATTAAGGCGGCGGAAGAACAAGGACTGATTACAAAAGATACCGTCATTATCGAGCCTACCAGCGGTAATACGGGAATTGCCCTGGCATTGATTGCAGCAGCCCGTGGCTATCGCCTGATTCTGACTATGCCTGAAACCATGAGCGTTGAACGCCGCAGTCTGCTCAAAGTCTATGGGGCTGAACTGGTACTGACTCCCGGGGCTGAAGGAATGAAAGGAGCGGTACGCAAAGCGGAAGAATTGGCGGCGCAAACACCAAATTCCTTTATTCCGCAGCAATTCAACAATCCTGCCAATCCAGCCATTCATCGCGCCACCACGGCCGAAGAAATTTGGGAGGATACCAACGGTCATGTGGATATTGTGGTTGGTGGTGTTGGTACTGGCGGAACCATTACCGGAATTGGCGAAGTGTTAAAAAGCCGTAATCCCAATATTCAAGTAGTGGCTGTAGAGCCCTATGATTCACCTGTCTTATCCGGTGGCCAGCCAGGTCCACATAAAATACAAGGAATTGGCGCCGGCTTTGTTCCCAATGTCTTGAATTTGGATGTTGTTGATGAAATTTACAAAGTCAAAAATGAAGAAGCCGTTGAGACCGCGCAGCGTTTAGCACAGGAAGAAGGCATTCTGGTTGGAATTTCATCAGGGGCGGCTGCATTTGCCGCTCTGCAGCTCGCTAAGCGCAAAGAAAATGCCGGAAAAATTATTGTTGCCGTGTTACCTGATACGGGTGAACGCTATATTAGTACCGTCTTATTTCAGAATAGCTGATTGTTCCCAACCCCAGAGTTCTGTTATTGATAAGAACTACGCATAACATAAACGGACGATCTGACTTAGCTGACTAGAAAAAAACTGGAGGCCAAGTTCCTACATGGAGCTTGGCCTTTTTAAGATCAACGGAAGAAATTTTTAGTGTCTTTAAAAAAAGAGTTAGGAGTGAGGCATATGTCTAATCAAGCGGTAGAAGTTTCTCAGATTCATGATCAGGCTAAAATTGTAGCCCGCAATATCCGGCAAGTTTATAAAATTAAAGAAACCGATGGCAGCGGTATTACTGAATTTGTTGCCATTAAACAATTCGACCTCACCGTCAAGCCAGGTGAATTTCTGGCTATTGTCGGACCGAGCGGCTGCGGCAAGTCAACATTTTTAGATATGGTCGCCGGTCTGACTAAACCCAATGCCGGTGAGCTCTTTATTGATGGCAAACTGATTACCGGCCCGGCTCTCGACCGGGGAATTGTCCTGCAGGGATATGCCCTGTTTCCTTGGCGAACAGTCCAAAAAAATGTTGAATTTGGCTTAGAAATAAAAAAGGTTCCGGCCAAAGAAAGGCAGGAAATCAGCAAAAGATTTATTGAACTGGTTGGTCTGGAAAAATTTACTGATCGCTACCCGCATGAACTGTCGGGAGGCATGAAGCAAAGAGTGGCCATTGCCAGGGCACTGGCTTATGACCCCGATGTCCTATTGATGGATGAGCCTTTTGCCGCACTGGATGCGCAGACCCGGGAAATATTGCAGGAAGAGTTGCTGCGTATCTGGGGAACGACCCAAAAAACGGTTATCTTTGTTACTCACGGCATTGATGAAGCCGTCTTTTTGGCTGATCGCGTGGCCGTCATGACGGCGAATCCGGGTACACTGAAAGAAATTGTTGAGATCAATTTGCCGCGCCCCCGTGATAACAGTGTGCGTTCATCCGCTGAATTTGGCTGGTTCAGGCATAAAATATGGGAATTGCTGCAAGGTGAGCAAATTGTTGCAAAACCTCCGGCTACCGGTGGTAATGTGGCCGAATCCATTTCCTCTTCCGCCCAATTATAAAATATGTAGGCAGATGGACTGCAATGCGGGAATTAATTTATGGGACAGTACTTATGATTGCCTTGTTAGGATTATTGATCGACGAATTGATTCAGTATATTGAGAAGAAAGTGGTTATCTGCGAATACGGCCAATAATTTGTAGGACGTTGAAGAACAAGAAAGTTTATGCCTTTTAATTCTTGTATTAAACAGTGAATATTGACAAAATTTATACAGATAGGGTATTATTGATAATAAACCTTGCAATAAGCTGATCAGAAGTCTGAAGGCTAAGATACTTGTAACAAAGTATTCTTAGTCTTTTATTGTTTCTAGGTATTCATGAGGGGGAATAATGGTGGGAAGCCATAATTTTGACAAGATTGTTGAACGGTACAATACAGGCAGCAGAAAATGGGACAATGTGAGTGAAGTATTCGGCGATGCGGAAGTATTGCCTTTGTGGATTGCCGACATGGATTTTGCTTCACCGCCAGCTGTCGTGAAAGCCATTCAGGATAAGGCTGCCCATGGTGTATTTGGGTATCCTGCCCGGAGAACTTCTTTGCAGGATGCGGTGGTCCATTGGATCGGAACCAGGCATAACTGGGCTGTGGAAAGAGAATGGATTAGCATCGCTCCCGGTGTCGTGTCTTCCATCAGTGCAGCGGTCTTGGCATTGACAGAACCGGGTGACAGCATTATGATTCAGCCTCCGGTTTATCCCCCGTTCTTTTCTTGTGTGAGAAGCAATGGCCGTAAGATTGTTGAAAATGCCTTGAAAAATACGAATGGGCATTATGAATTCGATTTTGATGATTTAGAAGCGAAGCTTGACGATAGAGTGAAAATGCTTATTTTGTGCAGTCCTCATAATCCGGTGGGGAGGGTCTGGAGCGAAGCGGAACTGCGCCGGTTGGCGGATATTTGCCTCAAGCATCATATTATTGTCCTTGCCGATGAAATTCATCAAGATTTAGTTTTTAGCAGATCTAAGCATACGACTTTTGCCAGTCTGAGCCCCGAAATTGCAAACGCAACGGTAACCTGTATTGCTGCCAGCAAAACGTTTAATGTTGCCGGTCTTAATACATCGTTCATCATTACTCCTGATCCTGAGAAGCGGAAAAAGCTGAACCGGTTCTTGCATAACCTGGAAATAGAAAAAACAACAATTTTTGGGGGGACAGCCGCAGAAGCGGCTTATTATCATGGTGAAGAATGGCTGGAAGAGTTGTTGATTTATCTGGAGGCCAATGCGGACTATATTGTGGAATATGTGGCGCAACATCTTCCCGGGGTAAAAGTCGTTAAACCTGAGGGAACCTACCTGATTTGGTTAGATTTTCGTGAGCTTTTCCCCAGTTCGGCTGCACTCAGCCAGTTTTTAATTAAAGAAGCCAAGGTCGGTCTCAATGACGGGGGTTCATTCGGCAGTCAGGGAGAAGGCTTCGCGCGCTTGAATTTTGGCTGCCCCCGGGCGATTATTCAGGAAGCTTTGCAACGGATTAGTCAGGCTATTGGCAATTTATAAAATAAACGGAACCTGGAGAATGCTGCTTGATTGGAGTTGACCCGCAGAGAGACTGGAGACAATCCCCGGTTTCAGTTTCTCTTTTTATTTTGCTTGCGTGACTTATTTCGAATTACAATAATAGTCATTCTTTTCTACATGATAAGTCTAAAGATCATACAGTATTTTTCATTTCAAGATAGCGGGAGCTAGCTTTAAGGGGTAGAAGACTATGACAACAAAACAGGTTTTTGCCGAGTATGTGAAAGTATTCTTAGTGTGATGACTAATGATTTGAAACCAGACCTTCACATGCTGGTTGTTGTTTTATTGGCCAAAGTGGTTGATGGAACGGTGTGTCCGGGCGGTGATATTATTTTGTCAGAATAACTGGCCGGTTCTTTTGACTGTTTGTATTTTGGGAGAATACGCAGTTAAGATCTTGACAGTTTTGACAGGCGGATGTTAGTATAGATTCAAGTTCATAATGTTCAGCTGGCTGACAAAACAATCAGAGGCTGTATTTTTAGATTGATCATGTTGGAGATCCGACATGATCAATCTAAAAATACAGCCTCTTCTTTTTATAGAATTTGCTCAGATCGAGCATGCGGTTACCAGCGACATATGAAAAAAGGCGGTCATTCGCGTATATTACAGGAGAGGAAAAAAATTATGACTAACATTCTTATTACATGGTTGCCGGTGATTTCAACAGTTTTAGCCATCGCAGTTGATGTGTTCATGATCAATGCCGGAAAACATACTTCAATCAAACAACCTTATTTTATTTATTTATTGGGTATTATTTTGGTTTTCTTTACCGCTATTGCTATAGCATCGTATTTTAATACGAAAGCCAAGAATTGGCTGGATGAAAGAACGTTATTTGTTGCTGCAAGCATTTTGTTTCTGAATCTGTTAAATATCGTGACTAAAAAGCTTGGATTGCTGCCGGCAATTTACTTTCCGTCACTGGATAAAATACTAGGAATTATCATTGAGGATCGGGAGTTTCTCGCTATCTGCTTAGCTTCGTCGGGAAAACTGCTGTTTACCGGCTATTTCTTTGGCGCTATTGCCGGATTTGCTACCGGGATTGCTGTGGGGTTCAGCAAAGGAGCTGCTTATTGGATTAATCCGCTCATTCGTATTTTGGGACCTATTCCATCCACGGCCTGGATTCCGTTAGTTCTGATCAGTTTTCCGACAACTTTTTCAGCAAGTGCCTTTTTAATTGCTTTGGCTGTTTGGTTTCCGACAACGGTTATGACCAGCAGCGGTATTTTAAATGTTCAAAATGCCTATTTTGAAGTATCCAGTACATTGGGAGCCGGAAAATACTATCAAATTTTTAAAGTGGGTGTTCCCGCCTCAATGCCGCATATGTTTATCGGGCTATTTAACGGTACTTGCGCTTCTTTTATTACTTTAATGACCGCCGAAATGCTGGGGGTTAAAAACGGCATCGGCTGGTATATCAACTGGCAAAAAGAAATGATGGCTTATGCCAATGTTTATGCCGGACTAATTCTAATTGCAATTACTTTCTCAGTTTTGATTACGCTCTTATTTAAAGTGCGTGACCATGTACTGGTATGGCAGAAGGGAGTTATCAAATGGTAGGGGAAATAACGATTGAAGGTGTGGTCAAACGATTTTCACAGCAAAATGCCGACGACGTGATCGCACTGAGTGGTATTGACCTTAACATCAGGGCTGGTGAATTTGTTTCGCTGATAGGCCCATCCGGTTGTGGTAAATCAACGTTACTGCGTTTGATCGCCGGGCTCAATGGTTCGGATGTGGGAAAATTATATATCGATGGTGAGGAAATCAGCCAACCGTCCTATGAGAGGGGGCTGGTATTTCAGAATCCCATGCTGTTTCCCTGGCTGAATGTTCATGATAATGTGGCTTTTGGCTTGCGGGCGCGCAGTATCTACAAAGACAACAAGGCCGAGGTGGATAAGTTTATTGATTTAGTGGGTTTGGCTGCTTTTCACAAGTCTTATCCGCATCAGTTATCCGGCGGTATGGCCCAGAGAGTGTCTTTGGCGCGAGCTCTGGTGAATCATCCCAAAGTGCTGCTGCTTGATGAGCCGCTTGGTGCACTGGATGCCTTTACCCGTATGAATATGCAGGATGAGCTCATTCGAATTTGGCAGGAGCGGCAAACTACCATGATTATGGTTACACATGATGTAGATGAGGCGATCTATTTGTCTGATCGTGTTATTGTTATGACACCAAGGCCGGGAAAAATTGAAAAATGTATTGAGGTTAAACAATCCAGACCCAGGGCGCGCAATAATCCGGAATTTTTGAGCCTGCGATCAACAATCTTAGAAATCTTAAATTTTGCCGGGCATGTAAAGGAACCAAATTATTATTTATGAGTACGATCTTACGTACCAACACCTGATATGACAGCAATAATACAAACTAATTTTGGTGTAATTAGGCCATATTCTGCTGGAATGAGAGAGTCCAAAAACTTGTTAAGTGGACCAATAAAGGCATTAGTACAACCACCCATTTGTGATGGTTGCTATTTATGTGATTATGATGTTAAGGGGGAGAAAGGAAAAATGAGCCTGAAAAAGAAACTGTCCGCCATAGCAGTGGCATTGATCGCAACCTTGCTGCTGACATCATGCGGGCAAAAACAGGAAGTAAAGGCCGACGATTATGTAGTGAAAATCGGCTACAGCGGAAGTTTATGTGAAGCTCCGGTGCATATGGCCGTAGAGAAAGGATTTTTTGCTGAAGAAGGATTAAAGGTTGATGTCATTAAATTGGCACCGGGAACTGCTTTTGAAGCTG
The DNA here is from genome assembly GCA_946407015.1 of uncultured Selenomonadales bacterium. GTDB lineage: Bacteria > Bacillota > Negativicutes > DSM-1736 > Dendrosporobacteraceae > CAMJML01. The sequence continues at coordinate 90,733 of CAMJML010000008.1, forward strand.
TTACAGCCGGAAAGACTGACGCTGGCTTTGGTTTGCTGGCCAGCCTGATTCAACCGCTTTCCAATGGGTTACCTATTAAAATAACCAGTGGGTTACATACCGGTTGCGACAAGGTGTTGGTCCCTAAGAATAGTGGCATTAACAACCTCACCGATTTAAAAGGCAAACGAATCGGCGTGCCAAGTATGTCCAGCAGTCCGATTATTTTTGCTAAGCGTGCGTTGGCTGATGCCGGTATAGGGGTTAGTGAGAAAAACATGGAAGTGGAATTTGTCGTATTTAGTGCCAGTGATCTGCCGATTGCATTGAAAAACGGTTCAATTGATGCCATTGCCATGAATGATCCAACAGCTGCGGTGGCCCAAAAAGAATACGATTTAAACAACCTGGTTGACTCCGCTGTCACTGAACCATACAAACATCAATATTGCTGCACCGCGTATGTCAGCGACAGTTTAGCGAAAGAGCATCCTGAACTTGCCGCCAAATATACCCGTGCAATGCAGAAAGCCAGTGCCTGGATACAGCAAAATCAAGATGAAACAGCTAAAATTCAGGTTGAGAAAAAATGGGTTGCCGGTGACGCTGATTTCAATGCCAAAGTATTGAAATCATATAACTATAATCCTTCAGCAAAAGGAGCTTACGATGCTTTTGGAATTACTGCCAAGCAACTTCAAAAAGTGGGTATGGTGGCTCCAGATGTTGATGTAGAAGCTTTGCATAAAAACAGTTTCCTGATTTTAAAAGAGGTTAAAGAACCTATCCAATAAACAAAAACCGGATGACCAAAGATGGTTCATCCGGTTTTTATCATCTAGCAATCGATTTCTTTTTTATGTGAAGAGCTCAGCAATTTTGATTAAACTGGAAAAATAATTCGGGCAGCATATATAGCGAGTGTTAAGGTTGCCGCACTTGCAATCGTTGACATCATAACAGCCTGAGCGGCAAAATTCTGATTGTTGTCGCATTCCACGGCAATAAGGGCGGTGTTTACGGCTGTCGGCACGGCATGGGCAATGAAAACAGTCTGAGCAATAACACCGCTTAAGCCAAGCAAGTGGATAAAAACCAGTGCAATCAGTGGGCTTATTATGAGCTTTATAAACACAGACAAATAAACTTCTTTTCTTTTAAAATCAAAGCATGTTTTTGATAATTGGATTCCTAATGTCAACAATGACATAGGAACAAGTCCATTTTTAAGGTACTCAAGGGCTGGCCAGATGGTCGTTGCTGTTAAATCTATGGGTGCACTTTTCAGAATAAAGGCAAGCGGGACAGCATAAATCGAGGGCATTGTAAAGATTTGGGCTAGCGATTTACGGGTACTCATCGTTGCTTTACCGGCATTGAAAAACCCAATTGTATTCGAGGTAACATTCTGGAGGACAAGAATAATGATTTGAGCCGTAATGGCATCATGCAAATAAGGCGTTTTTCCTTCGAGGACGAAAGGGGAACTGGTGAAAACTAAAGTAATAAGCGAGATGCCAATATTTCCGGAGTTGTTAAACATAATTGAATTTTTAAAAGCGTTGGTCAGTCCGATATCATAGCCGCAAATCTTTGCAATTCCCCTGCTGATCCAATCATTTACAAGCAGCATAAAAATACCACAAAGCAATACATTGAACAAATTCAGCTGTAAAGTTGCTGTATAAAGATTTACAAAAATAAAGGCAGGAACAAACAGGTAAAAAAGTAATTTGCTCAGACTGTAAATGTGGATGTCGAATTTTCTGTTTAATAAAAAGCCGAGGATAATGAGTAGGAATATAGGAACAATGTTATGAGTCAAGATGTAGAAAAAAATTGCCATGGCATTATCAGATCCCTATCAAGTTAATTTGTTTTTGCCAATTTAGGAAATAAGCAGCATATGATATTAAAGCAGTTGCTGTTTAGCAGTTTGTATGGGGCTTCCATTGGCAAAGTACAACTGCTGTAAAAAACTACTTGCTTGTATCGAAAGGACTGATTGCATGGCCTCCCGAATCATGACTGTCTGTGGCTGGATTGAACCAGAACAACTAGGATTTACTTCTATGCATGAACATATTTTATCGGACTGTTCCATGTTTCGCAATAGAAAAAGACGTTCTTGGCTGCTGCAAAACGGAAATCGTGATATAGCCGATGACAAGCTGACACTTAAAAACCGGTCAAAAGTACGCCACAGTATTACCTCGTCGCTGGATAATTTGAAACTGGATAATGAGGAGGTCATGACCAAAGAAGTGGCTGGTTTTAAAACTAGCGGAGGTGCCTCGATCGTGGAAGTCAGTGCACCGGGCATACGCAGTTCTGCGGGCGACTTATTAGCTGTACGCCGGATTAGCGAGAATACCGGGGTGCATATTGTGGCTTCTACAGGTCTTTACGCAGAGTATACTTGGCCGGACGGCTATCGGAATATGACGTTTTCGGAGTATGTAACATTTTTGCGGCGTGAAATTCACTATGGCATACAGGATACCGGTATTTTACCCGGGCATATTAAAGCTGCTTATGAGACACCCAGCCAGCAGGTTGGTTATTATTTACGGGCTGCTGCCCAAGTTTCCCGTGAGACAGGAGTTTCGCTACAGGTTCATTTAGGCCCCTTCCTGACTCCGGATGAGGTAAGAAATAATGTGATACAGCCACTCTTGCAAGGCGGATGTATTCCTGAAAAAACAATTTTATGCCATGTGCAGCTGCTAATGGGGCTTTTATCCATTGAAAAGCTTGTAACGTATCCAGGACAGATTCCTTTTGATTTAAGCTTGCATAAAGAACTGTTGGATCAGGGATTTGTTCTTTGTTTTACACCTTTTGGTTTTGAAGCAGATGATGAGCCCTTAGGAATAGCCCTTTATCCTGACTGGTATATTTTATCAGGGCTTTACAGATTGATTTTAGCTGGATATGCGGGCCAAATTGTCATAGGGAATGATGTGTTTACGAAGCTGGCAACTTGCGAAGGCGGGGGAGAAGGTTATTTGCGATTGACTGATTTTGTCGTTCCGGTACTCAGAAAATGCGGAATTTCTGAACCCGATATTGTTCAAATTACTATTCATAATCCAGCTAGAATTTTGGCGTTCTAGCTGGGATAAGATAACAAGACCGTTTCCTCTATGGGAATACGGTCTTATTGCTTTACGAACCAGAACAGGTTTGTTACAATAATTACCATAATAATCATGTTGGGTTAGTCATGGGTTATACAGTAATTAGAAAAGGAGATGCAGGATGAATTACCGGATTTTAGGAAGAACGGGATTGAGGGTGTCGGAAGTAGGGTTTGGCGGTATCCCTATTTTACGACTTCCGGCCAATGAAGCTGTCAAGGTATTACGGCATGCATTTGATCAGGGAATTAACTTTTATGATACGGCCAATGCTTATAAAGATAGTGAAGCAAAAATTGGCCAAGCTTTTCACGGTATTCGGAAGCAAGTGATTATTGCCACTAAGACTGGACGCCGTGATGCTGCCGGTGCAACAGAACATCTGGAAAATAGCTTAACCATGTTAAAAAGTGATTATATTGATGTATATCAATTGCACCAAGTTTCCCAGGAGGAAGACTGGCAGGCAATCACAGCTCCTACGGGCGCTTTAAATGTTTGTGTAAAAGCTAGAGAAGCAGGGAAAATCCGTTATCTTGGCATTACTTCACACAGTTTGCCTATGGCCTTAAAATTGATTAAGACCAACCTTTTTGATACGATCCAATTCCCATTTAACTTTATTGAAGAAGACCCGAAGAACGAGTTGCATCCTGTTGCCCGCACCATGAATTTGGGAATTATTGTCATGAAGCCTTTTGCAGGCGGGGCGATTGATCATGCTGCCTTGGCCTTCAAATTTTTACGGCAATATCCGGATGCTATTCCGATTCCAGGTTATGATTCAATTGCTTCAATTAATGAGATTATTGGTTTATATCAACATCCCAATGTTGTTACCCCTGAGGATCTTTTGTTGATGAATCAGTATCGAAGCGATCTCGGACAACAATTCTGCCGGCGGTGTGAATATTGTCAGCCATGTCCTAATGGAGTGAAAATTACACCGGCAATGGGGTATCCGATTGTCGCCAAGAGAATGTCCTCTCAGGTCGCTATTCAATTTTCCCAGTCTGCTATGGAGAGTGTTCCTCAATGTACCAACTGTGGTTCCTGTATCCCCCGCTGTCCTTATGAACTGCCTATACCTGAGATTTTGCGTAAGAATTATGATTTATTTGAACAGCATCGCAGTGAAGCCGCGGGCTGACAAAATGTCGTTGCTGAGGTAGTTTCATATAGCTACAAGCTCAGCTGCTCTGCTGGCGGTCCTTTTGATAACGAGTTGTGGCAAATGCCGGAGGTGAAACATAATCTATAATAGATATGAGACTGACTAGACATGCTAGAGGCCGTATTCCTATCAGGAATACGGCCTTATTTATTCAAGCAAATTGCTGAATGGAGGGAAAGTGATGTTAGTAAAGGTAACGAATCGTGTTAGCAAAGAACAGTCTATGCCTACGGTAATCATGGCCGGGGATTTTGTCTTTGTTCCCCATCTTGAAAGCGGTATGTTTTTAAGTGATGTTACCGTGCAACTGATAAAGTGTCTTGAAAACTTAACATTCGTATTAACGGATGCCGGTGTTGAACTTGAGGATATCGTGCAAATGAATGTCATGTTTAGCAGTATTGCGGATTATGATAAAGTGCAAGCTGTTTTTCCTAAGTTTTTTAAAAACGAACTTTTTGTACGCAATGTCATGATTAGTGAGTTTGAATCACCGGGCTGTTTATGTCAAATTGATGCTGTAGCTTATAAGAAATCTAAAAATCATGAACCGCAAGTTTAGCGGACCTTCTCTTTTCCAGTTCCTGTTCGATGCTGACTAATTCAATACAGAGAGCAAGCAGTTGCATGGCTAGCTTCAGCTCCGGCATTGAGGGAAAAGTCGGGGCAAGACGAATATTTTTGTCATGAGGATCCTTACCATAAGGAAAGGTAGCACCGGCAGGCGTTAGAATAACTCCTGCCGCTGCAGCTTTCGCGACAACGTTTTGGGCACAACCCGGTAATGTATCCAGGCTGATAAAATATCCTCCTTGTGGACTACTCCATGAAGCTAGATTTTTTCCAGACAGTTCTTCTTTCAGGGTTGCCAATACTAAATCGAACTTGGGTTTGATGATTGCCGCATGGCGTTTCATATGTGCTTCTATCCCGGCCCGGTCTCTAAAAAAGCGCACATGACGAAGCTGATTGAGTTTATCCGGACCGATGGTTTGAATAGCCAATTGTTTTTTTAGCCAGGAAATATTGCGCTCGCTACTGGCTAGCATGGCAATACCTGCACCAGGAAACCCTATTTTAGAGGTAGAGCTGAATACAAAAACCCTATCAGGATGGCCGGCTTGACTACAGGCCGTCAGGATGTCAGCTAAAGGGGCCGGAGTGTCTGTTAAATGGTGAACATTATAAGCATTATCCCAGAGAATGAGAAAATCGTGTGCTTTTGTAGGCAAGGCGGCTAACTTCTTAACCGTATCATCCGAATAAGTTATTCCGGTAGGATTACTATATTTGGGGACACACCAGATGCCTTTAATCGACTCGTCATCAGCAACCAATGCTTCTATCTGTTCAATATTGGGACCATCATGCAGATAGTCAACCGGAATCATTTCAATTCCTAGATACTCGCAAATGGCAAAATGGCGATCATAACCTGGACTTGGACAGAGAATTTTTACATTGCCCAGTTTTCCCCAGGCCAGCTTATTGCCTGGTAACGGCTGCAGCATTAATCGGACAAATAAGTCATGCATCAGAGTTAAGCTAGAATTTCCTCCTACAAGCACTTGATTGGGAGAGGTTTCCAAAAGCTGCGCTGCAAGCTTGCGGGCCTCAGGAATTCCGTCCAGGACTCCATAGTTTCGGCAATCTGTGCCATCAGCAGCCGTGTAATCAGTATCATGGAGGCAACCCAACAGTTCAGCCGAGAGATCAAGCTGTTCAGGACATGGAATGCCTCTTGCCATATTGAGCTTTAAATTTTGCTGTTGAAACCGTTCATAATGGTTGGTTAAGGTTGTGTAACGATCTTGAAGTTCTAAATTGCTCATTTTTGCTGGTTCAGTTATCATTCAGTTCGCTCCTTTCCGCACTTTGCGGAGATGCTAGCATCATTATATAGAAAGAGTGTACTTTTATACAATAGAAAGGCTTGTGTAAAAGGAGATGTATTCATGAATACATCTCCTTTTACACGAAATGCTCTTTTTAGGCAGCTTCTTGTTGGCAAGAACTGCTTTATTGAAGGCATGGCACAAGTTCAGAGCAAGCTTAAGAGTGAAGGCCGATTGATTTTGTGTAGATATTGACAGAAATTTACCGCAGAAGTACAATAACAATAACTAGCTGATAGTACGTCATAACTGTACATGGTATTTCAGTCAAGTTTTCGTAGCGATACTGTCGCCGAAAATCCAATATTGTCTTGTATAGAGTTGACCAGAAAAACTGGAGGCTTGGTTCGGCTATTGAACATAGTGCGAAACCAAGCCTTTTTAGTTAATAAGCAGTTGTTAGTATGAATGGTAATCGACAATTTTAGAATTAATAAGATTATGGAATCTGTAAAATATTGGTTTGCTTTGAGAAGGGAGATAGAAAATGTTCATACGCCATTCTGGGGATTATCGCTGGGAGAATGTTCAGCTTCTTGCCTATAAAGAAGAAGGCAATCATTTTAAGAATATTACGCGGCAAATCTTATTAGATGGTCAGCCGGAATTACCCTGCCAAGTCCGTTATTTTGAGATTGCTTCTGGTGGCTACTCAACATTAGAACAGCATCAACATATTCATTACGTTGTCATTTCAAGGGGGAATGGGGATGCGCTGGTTGGAGATGCTATTTATCATGTTCAGGAAAAAGATGTTCTCATGATCCCATCTTTAACCTGGCATCAATTTAGAGCGACTTCGGATCAGCCGTTAGGTTTTATCTGCCTTGTTCATATGGAGCGTGATAAGGCGCTTTTACCAACAGAGGAAGATTTGAAACTGTTAAATCAGAACCCTGATATTGCTGAATTTATTCGCTGTTGAATGTATGCATTTTAACTTAGCTGAGCAGGAGTATAAGGATTGTTTATTACAAGACAGCTTGTTTGATGAATAAGGAGTGACAACGTGAAAACAGAACGTGATTTTGGATTTGAAACTAAGATGGTTCATGCCGGTCATATCCCTGATACGCAGCATGGTGCCAGGGCTGTGCCTATATATCAGACTTCCTCATATGTGTTTTACGATGCCGATCATGCGGCTGAACTATTTGATTTAAAACAATATGGTCATATTTATTCGCGAATAAGCAATCCAACAGTTGCTGTATTTGAAGAACGCATGGCTGCTTTAGAGGGAGCAACAGGTGCCGTAGCGACTTCCAGTGGGATGGCGGCTCAGCTAGCGGTGTTTATGACGTTGTTTGAACCAGGAGATGAACTTGTCGCGTCATCGCATCTCTATGGAGGAAGTATTACCCAAATTACCCATACGTTAAAAAAACTGGGTGTTGCCATCACCTATGTTGATCCAACCGATATCGAAGCATGGCAGCGGGCTATTACTCCTAAAACGCGGGCACTTTACGCCGAATTAATCGGGAATCCGCGCGGGAGTATTCTGGATATTGAGACAGTTGCCGCATTAGCGGCCCATCATCATATACCGCTCATTATCGACAATACCATCGCAACGCCGTACTTATGCCGGCCCATGGACTTTGGTGCTACGATTACCGTTTATTCGGCAACGAAATTTATCGGTGGCCATGGTAATTCTCTGGGCGGACTTGTGCTTGAATCCGGTAAATTTGATTACTCCGGTTTTCCGGCGATTGCCGATCCATCTCCCAAATATCACAACCTGCGCTTTTATGATACTTTTGGCCACTATGGCTTTTTAATGAAAGTGAGAGTGGAAACTCTCCGGGATACGGGGTGCAGTCTGTCGCCAATGAATGCCTTCCTATTGCTGCAAGGTGTGGAAACACTGTCCTTGAGGCTGGATCGTCATGTGGACAATGCGTTGAAGATTGCCAGGTTTTTAGAAGCTCATCCGAAAGTCGCCTGGGTGGCTTATGCCGGCTTGCCCAGTCATCCACAGCATGAACTGGCAAAGAAATATCTGCCCAAAGGAGCAGGAGCAGTTCTGTCCTTTGGTCTAAAAGAAAAGCCGGGCGAAGATGTCCGGCAAACCGGCAAGCAATTTATTGAACAATTGAAACTGTTTAGCCATTTAGCCAATATTGGTGATGTGCGCAGTCTGGTCATTCACCCCGGTTCCACCACCCATCAGCAGCTTACTGATGAAGAATTGCGGGATTGCGGTGTTGGTCCCGAATTGATTCGGTTATCGATCGGAATAGAAAATTTGGAGGATTTATTATGGGATCTGGATCAAGCTTTTCAAACTCTATAACGTTAAATTCTTCGTTAAACCCACAGCAACAGGCAATCTATCAAAATCCGGAGATTATCCAAAAGATCATTTATCATAGCAGAACCATCGCGATGGTTGGCCTTTCCACCGAGCGCCAGAAAGCCAGTTACTTTGTGGCCACCTATCTGCGATCGGCCGGTTATCGCATTATTCCGGTCAATCCGCGGGCCGAAACCATCCTGGGAGAAAAGTGCTATCCCAATTTAGCCAGTATCCCCGACCCCATTGATCTTGTTGATATTTTTCGTCCCGCCAAGGATTGTCTGCCCATTGTGCAAGAAGCAATTGCCTCTAAGGCGAAAGCGGTGTGGCTGCAATTGAAAATTGTGAATGATGAGGCGGCAGAACTTGCCCGGCAAGCCGGTTTGCTGACTGTAATGGATCTTTGTGTGAAGATGGAGCACGGGCGGTATAGCGGCGGTCTGCATGAAGCGGGGATGAATACAGGAATTCTTTCAGCAAAAAGAGTGCATCGGTTTATCTAGATGATGCTATACCATGAGGCAAGTGAAGTAGGTGAGAAAATGGCTGTTTCCGGTTTTGCTGATCTGGTATTGACTGGTGGTGTAGTTTATACAGCCGATGATCAGAATACGATTACTGAAGCCGTAGCAATCCACAAGAATAGAATTATTTTTGTAGGAAATGCCGGGGCTGCACAGGACTATGTTGGCGAAAGCACCAAAGTCATTGATTTGAAAGGGAAGACACTGATTCCTGGTTTTATTGATACCCATATGCATCCACCCGGTTTGTCACTGTCAGAACTGTATGAGGTACAGCTGTCCGGTTTAAGCACGCTGGAGGAATATGTTAGGGCTGTACGCGATTTTCTGGCCCAACATCCGGACAGCAAAGCCGTTTATGGACGTGGCTGGTCGTGGGGAGCTTTTTCCGGGCTGGAGTTAAAGAAAGGTCCGCGGAAAGAATATCTTGATGCGATCACCACTGAGGTGCCGATTATTTTACGGGCCAATGACGGGCATAGCTTATGGGTTAATTCTAAAGCGTTAGCCATAAATGGGATTACCCGGGAAACCGAACCTCCAAAAGGCGGTGTGATTGAAAAGGATTCCCGGACAGGTCAATTATGGGGTGTTCTTAAAGAGAGTGCCATGTGGCTGATTGGACTTCCCGAATATACTTTAGAGCAATATGTAACCGCTATGCTGGAGTTTCAGAAAAAAATGCATCGCTTCGGCATAACCGGTCTACTTTGCATTGCCGGTACTTTTGCTCCTTATGTCTTGCAGGCTTTTAAGCAATTGGAATCAACCGGACAGTTGGCCCTGAGGGTTCGGGCGGCTATCGCCATTCATGCCGATGATGAGTTAACGTCACAGTTTCACGCTCTTGCCAAGCTGCGTGATCAATATCAGTCGTCCAACCTTCAGATTATAACCGCAAAGTTTTTTACCGACGGTGTTGTGGAAGGGGCCACCAGTTATCTGCTGCAGCCATACGCCCCGGGCGCCGGTAAGGGAGACCATTATTGCGGGGAGTTCTTATGGGATGAGGCCAAGCTTCGGCAAGCTTTTTTACTGGCCAATCAGCAAGGGTTGCAAATCTATGTTCACTCGACAGGGGATGCCTCAACGAGAAAAATTTTAGATATTCTGGAAAATATTCGCGAGCAAATACCTTCCGGGAATTATCGTAATACCATTACACACTTGCAGCTTGTCGATCCGGCTGATGTGCCGCGGTTCAAACAACTTCAGGTGATTGCCAGCGTGCAGCCTTATTGGCATTTTAAAGGACCCTACTGGTGGGAAAATGTTGATTATCGAATTCTGGGTGAGCGGGCGAAAAGCGAATATCCACTAGGCACCTTTTTTGCCCATGGTGTGACGGTTGCCTCTTCGTCAGACTACCCGGTAACCAATGTGCCTTATCCTCTGCGGGCAATCGATGTGGGGGTTACCCGCAATATGGATGACGGCCGTTTGTATGGCGTAGATGACATTGAAACCATGAATGATGAACGCTATTTACTCAATAGCCACGAGCGGGCTACGGTGTCACAAATGTTGAAAAGTTTTACCCTTAATGGGGCTTATGCCTTATTTATGGAACAAAGTATTGGTTCCATCGAAACCGGCAAACTGGCTGATCTGGTAGTCCTGGACCAGAATGTGTTGACTGTTTCTCCGAGTGAGCTGGATAAGGTTCAAGTTGAAATGACGTTTGTTGACGGCAAACTGGTTTACCAAAAGAATTAATATCCTAGTATTCGTTGTTGAAAGGCGTGATAGAATTGAAAGACCATGTATGGATAGCAAGCAGAAATCAACGCTTATCAGCAATGATTCATCTGCCTGAACCGTTTCATGACACAACTCCCATTGTTGTTTGCTGCCACGGTTTTACCGGGGATAAAATTGGCTATAATCAGCTCACTGTAAACTTAGCCAAAGCGATCGAAAAGGCGGGCTATGGGGTAGTGCGTTTTGATTATTTGGGTTCCGGCGACAGTGACGGCGATTTTGCGAATGATACGAGTGTAGCCGGCTGGAAAGAAGATTTGAACAGTGTTTTAACCTGGATTAAATCTCAACCCCGTTTTTCAGCTAATCCGCTGCTCTTGTATGGACATAGTCTTGGCGGGCTGGTGGTACTCACTCATGAGGATGACCGGCAGGAGATAGCGGCCCGGCTGGTCTTTGCACCAGTTACCAGTCCTATCAGTAATTTCCAGGAAATAATCTTTGGGCCGGCTTTATGGCAACAGGCTGTAAGCGGGGAGCCAATCAGCCATTTTTATGGCAAAGGGTTCAAGCTTAACAGTCAGTTTGTTGCCGATTTAATCAGCAATGATTACAACCCGCGCCAGGTCATGGCCCAGGTAACGACACCGTTATTCATGGTTCATGGTTCTTTAGACGCTGTGGTGCCGCTGCAGGGTTCCAAAAACTTTTTTCAGACCTATCGGGGTGAAAAAGAATTTAAAGAGCTGCAACTCGAGCATAGTGCTGAAAATAATCAGGAGGCGCTTCAAGCGGTCATTCTGGAGTGGCTGGCAGCTCAGTTTCCGGTTTAACAATGGATTGACAAGGAAAATAAACGGTGATATAATAATTGAAATTTATATACTAAATTGAGCTGGCTGTCATGAAGCAGAGGCTCCGGATAAAACAAGTTATCCGGAGTCTTTTTAACTTTTTAAACATTCAATGCCTGAGACTCTGAGCAGAGCAAAGATTACGATCATGAATGATCAAATGATAAGGAGTGATGATTTTGGCAAAGGTAGCAGTTGCTAGTAGGGATGGTGTAACGGTTAATGAACATTTTGGCCGGGCGCAGGAATTTCTTATTTATGAAGTGAATGAACAGGGTGAGTACCAACTGCTGGAAAACAGAAGCGTGAATCCAGGCTGCACCGGTGATAACGGGCAGCACGGAGCTGGGCCGGCGGCGTTATTAGCGGATGTTGAAGTGGTTCTGGTAGCACAAATCGGACCGGGAGCAGAACAGCAGTTGCGTAATCATGGAGTTATCGCTTTAGCTGTTAACAGTTCGATTGACAAAGCGTTACAGGCCTATGGCAAGCGAGGGAAATTTATTAAAAACAGCATGCTGCGGTCTCCGGGAGGCGGGTGTTCCGGTGGTTCCTGCCGTTCAGGAGGCTGTCATTCACGTTAACAGGAAGGGAAGACTCATGATCAGCTATCGACCGATCGGTATCATTCATACCCCTTTTAAAGAAGCGAAAGGCACGCCCATTCAGCCGACAGCAGCAACCGGTATCAGTGGCGGCGTGATTGAACTGAATCCTGATTATGAAGCAGGCTTAAAAGATGTCGAGGCGTTTTCCTACCTTATTCTGATTTATCATCTGCATCTCGTTCGGGAAGCTTCCTTGCTGGTTAAGCCATTCCTGGATAATGATTTACATGGAATCTTTGCTACGCGATCCCCAAGCCGCCCGAATGCGATCGGGCTTTCGGTGGTGCGACTGGCGAAAGTGGAAGGAAACCGGCTGCATATTCTTGATGTGGATATTATCGATGGAACCCCTTTATTGGATATTAAACCCTATGTCGCCGAATTTGATGTCCGGAAAGGAACAAAAAACGGCTGGTTTGCCAACCGGATTCATAAGCTTGCTGTTACCAGGGATGACGGCAGGTTTACAAAATAGGCTGATAGAGAAATTTAGCTGTTGACAAAGTGAATCAGGCGGTGTATTATTACATCAAAAATAGCGAAGCTGATCGGAAGATAACCCGAAGGCCAAAGAAACCTGCTTAGAGGTTTTTTAGCTTTCGGGTTTTTGTATTCTGTTGATGGCCGTAGTCCCTATACAATCTATGGGAGCAGACTTCGTTGATGATAATAGAATATTGGCCTAGCTGATCAGAAAACTGAAGGCTAAGAAAAGTCTTAACGGATTTTTCTTAGCCTTTTTAATTTGCTTAAGAATAACAAATTGGAGGTTGTTTTTCCATGATACAAAATCAAGAAGAACTCATTAAGCAATTATCAGATGCGGTAGTCGATATGGATGAAGATAAGGCTGTTGAACTGGCCAACCAAATTGTTGAACAGGGAATTGATGCTTATCTCGCCATTGATCAGGGATTGTCGGACGGCATGAGCCGGGCCGGTCAGTTATTTGAAGAGGAAGAGTATTTTATTCCGGAATTGCTTATGTGCTCCGATGCCATGTATGCCGGTTTGGAAGTGCTGCGGCCGCATTTGAAAATCCAGCATGAAGGCGAAAGAGAGATTGTTGTGATTGGCGTTATTGAAGGTGACACACATGATATTGGCAAAAATTTGGTCAAAATCATGCTGGAAACTTCCGGGTATGAGGTGATTGATTTAGGGCGGGATATTCCGCCACAGGATTTTGTTCAGGTTGCTAAAGAAAAGAACGCTCACATTATCGCGTTGTCTACCTTAATGACCACAACGATGGATGGTATGGCTGAGGTCATCCGGATCCTGAACCGGGAACAAGTCCGCAATAGTTTTAAAGTCATGATTGGGGGCGGACCAATATCTCAGGCATTTGCCGATAAAATCGGGGCTGATGCTTATGCTTCCAACGCTGCTGAAGCCGTACGCATTGCCCGTAAACTGCTTGGAGGGGCTGCGTAGTGCAGCAGCCAAATGACTGCGCGGTTAAGCAGTCTACCAACCGTTTGCCGCTGTGCAGGGAAGTTGGCTATACGGTAAAATTTAATGAACGTGTAAGGAGTGTCTGACGTGAGTGCATTGAGCCAAGAGGAGCGATTGACAAGAGTACTGGATAAGAAAAATATCGACCGGCCACCGGTCATCTGCACCGGTGGAATGATGAATGCAGCCATTGTGGATGTCATGAAGGCGACCGGACATACTTTGCCGGAAGCCCATACCGACGCTAACTTGATGGCCGAATTGGCACTCGATGTTTCTCGCCACACTGGTTTTGAAAATCTCGGAATTCCTTTTTGTATGACGGTTGAGGCCGAAGTATTAGGCAGTGAAGTGACTTATGGTACATTAGCCTGCGAACCCAAGATTGTCCGGGAGATTTATCAGTCGGTTAACGACGTCACTCTGAACAATATTCCGGCAATGCTGCAGTCAGGGCGGATGGATACCGTCATTCAAGCGACTTATTTATTGTCGCGCAAAGAACCGGATATTCCGGTTATCGGCAACTTGACTGGGCCAATTAGTACAGCTGCCTCTTTAGTTGATCCTGTGTTGTTTTTAAAAGAACTGCGAAAAAGCCGGGAGGGGGCTCACCGGGTGCTTGACTATGTCAGTGACCTGTTGATAGGTTTTGCCAAAGAATTAGTAGACAATGGTGCGACCGCCATTTCGATTGGTGATCCTACCGCGACCGGTGAGATCTTAGGTCCCAAAATGTTTAATGAGTATGCGGTAAGATATCTGAATAAAATCATTGACGCCATCCACGCGCAGGGCGCCCCGGTAATTGTTCATATCTGCGGCAATATGTCGTCCGTAAGGCAGTCAATCCCTGATATCAGGGCCAATGCCATCAGTACGGACGCCATCGTGGATTTACGCCGGTTGAAGCAGGATTTTACCAGCCTTACGACGATGGGGAATTTAAGCACTTATTTGCTGGAATACGGACCGACGGAGAAAGTGGCCGAACGGGCCCGGTTGCTGGTCCGGGATGGGGTTGACATTATTTCTCCGGCCTGCGGGCTGAGTACTTCTACCCGGTTGGCCCATATTCAGGCCATGACCGCAGCCGTCAGGGAGGGATAAAATGTCGGAAATTACCTTTATACAGGCCGGGCGGCAGGTGACATTGCCTGTATCGCCGGGGACATCGCTGCTGGATGCAACCCGTAAGCATGGAATCTTACTGGAGTCCCCTTGTAACGGCAATGGCACCTGCGGTAAATGCAAAGTAAAGATTGTGCAACAGTCTGAAACTGGGCAACCGGCTGAGGGTTCACCGCTGCTTACTGAGGAAGAACGGCAGCAAGGCATTGTGTTGGCTTGCGTTACTCCGGTTGACCGGAACATGACGGTGGAAATCCTATCCCGGCAAGACAGCCGTAATGTTCAGATTATCCAGCACGGGATGAGCCTGGAGATTGATCTTCAGCCGGCTATTCTCAAGCGCTATGATACTGCCCGTGATACAACCGAAGTGTGGACCGTTGGTCACCTGCTGGGACTGGAAACGGGTGATACCGGTCAGGAAAACTACGGTCTGGTGGTCGATATCGGCACAACCACCCTGGTGGCCGCTTTGTTTGATCTTCATAGTGGCCGGGAAGTTGGCTCGGTTGCCAGACTGAATCCGCAAAGCCATCATGCGCAAGATGTCTTATCCAGGATTAAGCTTGCTTCAACTGCCGACGGATTGGCTGTATTGCATTCCAAGTTTATCACGGTGCTCAATGCGATGATTGCTGAGCTGGCCCAAGAAACCGGTATTCAATCCAAGCGTATCTATGAAATTATTTTCAGCGGCAACACCTGTATGCTGCATTTAGCATTGGCCGTAGATCCGTCATCATTAGGCAAGTATCCGTATACGCCGGCGATCAACGGCGGTTCTGTCCATCAAGCCAGTGAGTATGGCATCCGGGGGGCTGAGTTTGCGCAAATCTATTTGCCGCCGGTCATGTCAGCCTATGTCGGCGCCGATATTACGTCCGGCATATTGGCCGCTGAGCTTAAAGAGCGGCGAGGGCTGACGCTGTTTGTGGATGTTGGCACCAACGGGGAAATGGTGTTAGCGGCAGACGGAAAACTATTGGCTACCTCAACAGCTGCCGGACCGGCTTTTGAGGGGATGAATATTGAGCATGGCATGCGGGCCGCCCCGGGAGCGATTGAAAAATTTTCAATCCAGGATAATGGCCTGGTTGAAATAAAGACCATTGGCGATCAGAGCGCGATTGGTATTTGTGGCAGCGGTTTGCTGGATATTGTCGGTGAACTGGTCAAACATGGCTTTATCCAGGGCAGCGGCAAATTTCGGGAATCGGTTGCCAAGCCGGAACTGAATGAGCGGCTGATCAAAAAAGACGGCAAAACAGTTTTCCAGGTTGCCGATGCGGTTTGGTTATCCCAGAAAGATATCCGCCAGGTTCAACTGGCCAAAGGAGCCATCCGGGCCGGGATTGAGGCATTGCTGGCGCAAAACGGGGTTTTACCTGAACAGGTTAACCGGGTTTATATCGCCGGATCTTTCGGGTATCACCTGAACCCGGCAAGTTTGATTCACATTGGCATGCTGCCGGCCGCTTTTGCGGATAAGATTGAATTTCTTGGCAACACCTCCAAGACTGGCGGGCAGGCCTTGCTATTAAATCAGCCTGTCCGGCAAACCATGAGTCAGCTCGTGCAGCAAGTTGAAGTTCTGGAACTGGCCACGATGACGAACTTTGATAAATTATTTGTTGCTTGCCTTAATTTTTAACATAACATCAGGAGGAGATCATGAGCAAAGCAGACGTAGAAACCGTCAAGCCACTAAGTTGCAGTGAATGTGGGGTATTCAACTGTCATAGCAAGAAACAAACTTTTCCCGATTTTTGTTTAACAACCAATACCGATCAGGCTGAGCTGGAAAAAGTGGTCGATTTGTACCGGGGCAATGATTTAACAGCCAGAATTGCCCGGACTGCCGCTGAAATTGAAGGATTGTATTACGGGAAGCTGACCAGGGTGGAAGAGATTATTGCCTTTGCCAAACGGCTGGGGGCTAAAAAGATTGGCATTGCCACCTGTATTGGTCTTATCAATGAAACCAAGATCTTCACTAAAATTCTGAAAGCCAAGGGATTGGAAAGTTATAGTGTGCTATGTAAAGTGGGTGCGGTTGATAAGAGTCAGGTAGCCATACCGGATGAGTTGAAAGTCAATAAAGGCTGTCATGAATCGCTGTGCAATCCGGTCATGCAGGCAACTTTACTGAATCAACAGCAAACTGATCTGAATGTCATCAATGGATTGTGCGTAGGGCATGATTCTTTGTTTATTAAGTATTCGGAAGCACCGGTAACCACCCTGATTACCAAAGACCGGGTTACCGGGCATAATCCGGCGGCTGCCCTCTATACCAGTGGATTTTATTATAAGCGTTTGTTACAGGAGGAGAAAGATTCCTAAGTAAAGGCAGCGTAGGATATTGACCATCAAACATTTGGCAATAGGACTAAATGCTAGAGGAGGGAACAGGATTGAACTCACGAGAAGTTCTGTTAAAAACCATTCAGCGGGATACGTTACCCAAGCGTGACCGGCCGGCGTCAGCATTGTTATCAGGGGCTACCTGGACATTCCGGCAAAAGGGCTTATCTCTAAAAGATGTACTGGAACAGCCGCAGTTTGCCATAAGCGCAATTTGCGAAATGAACGCCTTGATTCAATCCGATATTGTCTGGCCTGGTTCGGGTTTTCATAATCTGCTTGTTCATATCTTTGGCGGAAAAATTAAGTTTCGGCCGCAAGGGAATATTGATGTTCACGAGCCTGCCTTCCAATCCATTGCCGAACTGGATGGAGCTGACTTAAATCAAATCGGTCAGCATGAGTGGATTGTGACAATCCGGTCCATAATTGAAGCGGTTCATCAGAATATCGGCCAGGAATTTCTGATTGGCACTTCGAGCTGGGGACCTTTTACACTGGCCGGACAATTTTACGGAGTTGAGCGTTTGATGGCCGGCATTCATGCCTTAATGGAACTGATGACAGAGGTGTGCTACCGGTACTTGGCTCCCGCGATTCCTAAAGGAGCGTCTATGCTGTCCATTGCTGAACCAACGGCATCAGGTGATCTTATTTCATTGAAACATTTTGAAGAATTTGTCGCTCCTTATCTGCAGAAGGTCATTGCCAGGCTGAAAGAACAGAATGCGTTAATCACCCTGCACATCTGCGGTAATATTAAAGACCGTCTGCATTTGGCACCAGCCATCGGGGTGGATTTATTGTCGGTTGACTATAAGGTTGATCTGGTGGCGGCCCAAAGGCAACTGCAAGGGAAGATCGCACTGGCCGGTAATGTCAATCCGATTTTACTCAAAGACGGATCACCGGAAGACGTGCAAACCGCCGCAGTGGCTTGTCTGGAAGCAGCCTATGCCGATAATTTTATTCTCATGCCGGGGTGTGATATTCCGCCGGCTGTGCCTTTGGAGAATGTGGTCGCTTTTATCAAAGCCGGTGCCAAATGGCGGCCACCAGGATGAGGTCGATGTAGCTGCAATTTTCATTGAAGGATTTCACTAAAGCAATTTTTTGAGGAAGGTATGATATTCATGAGTTATTTTGATCAAAAAGAGCCGCCGCGGCGCGAAGCGCGCTTAAATGCCTGCATTGCCTGTGGCGGGACATTGGATAAAATGGCCAATCGTAAAATGAGCTGCTGCCTGCCTGATGGGGAACGGGCTTTTTCACAGAACTCCATTTGTTTGCTATTACCGGCGCTCGGAATGATGAACAGCATTCCCAATAGTGTTGTGCTCATGCATGGCGCTATCGGCTGTGGTTCATCCTCCCATGGCGGCAATGCCGGTGTGCGGGCCGGGAATAATCACCGCTGGGGCGTTGTCAAAGATGCCACCTGGATCTCTACTGCCTTGTCGGAACATGATGTCATTGGCGGCGGGGAAGAGAAATTAGCAGCGGCAATCCGGGAAATCGATGAACGCTATCAGCCGGTCATCATCTTTGTGGTGGCAAGCTGTGTACCGGGAATTATCGGGGACGACATTGACGGCTTGGCTCAGCAACTGCAGCCTGAAATAAAAGCCCACATTTTACCGGTACATTGCGAAGGGTTTAAGACGAAAATATGGGCTACGGCCTATGATGCCGTTTACCATGCCATTGGCCGGGTATTCCTTAAGGAGGCTGCCGACAGTGGCAAACAGGCCGAGAAACCCATTGTCAATTTAATGAATGTGTCTTCGATGGGCCGAGTGGATGAGGTTGAGCTGGAGCGGCTGCTTAAGGCGCTGGGCTTTGATGTCAATATATTTCCGGTGTTTGCACAACCGGACAAAATGACTGCCGTGACACAAGCCCAATTGTCGGTGAGTACTTGCCCGACCCATGATGACTATTTATTGCAGTACCTGGAGGAAAAATACGGCATCCCTTATGTTTTGCGCCATATGCCAATTGGCATCGAAAATACCGGCCTGTGGATCCGGGACATTGCCAGCCACTTTGGCCTTCAGGAGCAAGCCGAACAACTGATTGCGGCAGAGGAACAAGAACTGAAAGCCGCGTTAGCGGAATTTAAACCGTTTTTTGCCGGTAAAAAAGCCTTTGTCAGTGCCGGGGAGTTTCGGGCGTTATCGACGGCTATTCTGCTGGCCGAACTAGGCTTTGAGGTGGTTGCAGTGAGGTCATTTCATCATGATGAATTTGCTGACAGCGAATATGAAAAGCTGGTGAAAGTGACTGAGAAAGAAATCCCGC
Organism: uncultured Selenomonadales bacterium; assembly: GCA_946407015.1. GTDB lineage: Bacteria > Bacillota > Negativicutes > DSM-1736 > Dendrosporobacteraceae > CAMJML01. The sequence goes on from CAMJML010000008.1 coordinate 110,167, forward strand.
TGAATATTGCCAACTGCCAGCCGTTCGAAGAAGCTAATTTGTTACGCAGAATCAAACCCGATATTTTTCTCGGGCACATGAATGGCAATGCTACAGCGGCTAAGTCCGGTGTGGCCACCCATGTAATTTACAATGTCGGGTTGCAGTATGTTGGCTACAAAGGTGCTTACGAACTGGCACGGCGTTTGTACCGCCAGTTGCAGAATCCCCAATTCAACCACAAACTCGGCCGCTGGACCAAGCTCCCTTACAGTGACAGCTGGTATGAGCAAGATCCGTTTAAATACATTCAGCAGCCGGAGGTGGGAGCAGGTGAGTAATTATATCGAGCGTCCTCGTTATACTTGTGCTTTGGGCGGGGCTATCGCCACCGTTGAGGCTTTGCCACGCACCATCCCTATCTTACATGCTCCGCCAGGGTGTGCCAGCAATACGGCCTGGACTCAAGCCGGCGGTTGCGGCTTGCAGGTGGGCGGTTATTGTGGCGGATTGAGTATGCCGGGCACTAACGTTCAGGAACGGGAAGTGGTGTTCGGCGGTACGGAGCGTCTTGAAGAACAAGTAAAAAATTCGCTGGATGTGATGGATGGCGATTTATATTTTATTCTCACAAGCTGTGTGACTGAGGTCATCGGTGATGATATTGGCGCCGTTGTCAGTCAGTTCCGGTCCGCCGGGGTAGAAATTATTGCGGCTGAAACCGGCGGTTTTAGAGGAAACTCCTATGTCGGCTATGATCTGGTTCTCCAAAGTCTTTGGAAAAATTTCATTCCGGTTACGGGGGAAAAGGTCAAGGGGAAAGTCAACTTGTGGGGAGTGCCGCCTTATTATGACGTATTCTGGCGGGGCAATCTGGCAGGATTACGAGAGCTGTTGATCAGCCTGGGACTGGAGGTCAATACCTTCTTTACCGTGGATGATATGCTTGAAACCATTCAGCAGGCCGGTCAAGCGGAACTCAATATCGTGGTTTCCGATGTTTATGGCTTGGGTGCTGCTCAATATGCTCATGAGCGCCATGGAATTCCTTTTATTCAGAGCTCCTTGCCTATCGGGCCTTCAGCCAGCAGTGAATTTTTGCAAAAAGTCGGTACAGCACTGCAGCTCGAGGAGCAGTTTGTGCAACTGGTGATTACCAAAGCGAATCAACGCTATTATCAACTGCTTGACCCGATGACCGACTGCTTTAATGATGTGGATTTGCAACGGTATGCGGCTGTGGTTGGTGATGCCAATTATGTCATTGCCATTAATCGCTTTCTCATTGAAGATCTGGGCTGGCTGCCAAAGGCTGTTGCCATTACCGATGCGCTTTATCCGGAGCAACTGGACGGACTGGCACAAAAAATTGTACCTTTGCCATCAGGCATACAGCCGCACGTATTTTTCTCGACCAACACCAATGACATTCGCAAACTGATTGCAGCATATTGGCATGAGCAGCAAGGTGGTTTTGGAAAATATGCCAATCCATTGTCACCGGCTTTTGTTATTGGCAGTGCTTTAGACCGGGAACTGGCCAAAGATATCGGTGCGGCTCACTTAAGCGTCAGTTTTCCTGTCGCCAACAGGGCGGTGATCGGACGCGGGTATACCGGGTTTAGTGGCGGATTGTACCTTATTGAGGATATGGTCAGTACCATTATTATTGGCAGGTAAAAAAACAGATCATCCAGCTCAACTTGAGTAGGGTGATCTGTTTTTTATTGTTGGAGGATGGAAAACTTAATTGTATAATAAAACTGGATAATTTTTACTGATTTAGGGAGGTCGTTCTATTGATTGAAGGTATTAGCCATATTACTTTTATCGTGAAAGATTTACAGGCAGCCGGAAATTTTTTCACCCATATATTTGGTGCCGTTGAAGTCTATTCCAGTGAAGAAAAAACGTTTTCCTTATCACGGGAAAAATTCTTTTTGATCGGCGGAGTTTGGATTGCCATCATGGAAGGGAATGAGCTGCCAGAGCAAACTTACAATCATGTGGCTTTTAAAGTGCCGGATGAGGAATTAGAAAGCTATGAGTCAAAAATTAAAGAATTAGGTGTTAAAGTCAAGCCACCTCGGCCGCGAGTCGATGGGGAAGGCCGTTCTTTGTATTTTTACGATTATGATAATCATTTATTTGAACTACACTCCGGGACGCTGGCAGAAAGGCTGAAACGTTATAATAGAAAAAAATAAAGTGAAAAATTTGAATAATTATGAATAATTTACCAGCTATTTGGTAATAGATAAGCGAAAAGTTTCATATCATTATTTTAGCGGGATTAAACTGTTTGGCAGATGATATACGAGATAAAGGGGTGCCGCTATGAGACAGCTTTTTAAGGAAAGAGTGAGCAAATTTGGCTCGATGATCAGCTTGATTGCGATTACCGCAATGCTGATTATCTTTTCGCTTGTGTTACCTGAATTTATCGGTTCAACTGCGGGAAGGGGCTTTATCGTTGTCTGGGCAGTGACGGCCATTGTTGCTTTTATTGCCCATGTGACACGGTTTAGCCAGCAGCGCCCGCGCTACCATATACCACGATTCGCTGTAAAAAAAGACGTACGCACCAACAACAAGGTGGCACGTACGCAGCGTATGATGCGCGGTTGATTAGAGGGATGAGAGCACATCATCCAGATTATTCAGCAAGCGGTCAAGATCTTCTTGTGTAATAATAAGTGGTGGTTGAAAGGCCAGGACATTGCGGTTGGGACCATTTTTTCCGACCAAGAAGCCCCGGTCTTTCATTTTTTCCAGGACGATATCAACCTCATGAATGGCAGGCGAGTGATCAGGCAAAACAAGTTCGGCTCCCAGCATTAAGCCGAGTCCGCGGACGTCGCCAATCAGCGGATGCCTTTCTTGCAATTGCTGTAAGCCGGCCTTTAAATACTGTCCCAGTTCGGCGGCTCGGGCCGGCAGATTCTGCTTGGTAATCACATCAAGGGTGGCTAAGCTAGCCGCAGCGGTTACCGGATTACCACCAAGCGTTGAGGCGCCAGGGCGGGTATATTTATCGGCAATTTCCGCTCTGGCCGTAAAAGCTCCTACCGGTGTGCCATTGGCTAAGGCCTTAGCCATGGTCATGATATCGGGTTCAACATCATAATGCTCGATGGCAAACATTTTTCCGGTACGGCCAAAGCCGGTTTGTACCTCATCAACAATCAATAAAATACCATAGCGGTCTAGAATTTCTTTAACCCGTTTGAAGTAACCAGGCGGTGGTGTAATCATGCCGCCATTGCCCTGGATCGGTTCGGCAATCATGGCAGCGACTTGGCCGGAAGTCGCTGTCTTAATTACATTCTCAATTTCGTTGGCACAGGCTAAATCACATTCCGGGTATTGTTTGTTTAATGGACAACGATAGCAATAGGCATTTGGTGCAAAACTGATGCCGCCGACCGGAGTGGTGTCCGTGCGCCAAAAGCTGAGTCCTGTTAAACTCATGGTTAATTTTGTCCGTCCGTGCAATCCCTGGCGCAAGCTGATAAATTCATGCTTGCCGGTATAAATCGAGGCAAGCAGCGCCGCGCCTTCATTGGCTTCAGTACCGCTGGCACAGAAAAATGATTTTTGCAACCGTCCGGGTGTTAATCCGGCCAGCCGTTCAGCCAGATTTACGATGTTTTGCGTAAGATAAACGGTAGTTGTATGCTGAAGAGTATTGACTTGCTCACAAATGGCTTTGGTTATTTCCGGATTGCAGTGTCCGCAGTTAACAACCGAAACACCGGCAAAACAGTCAAGATATTGTTTTCCGTTGTGATCATAAAGGTATTGCATTTCACCGCGAACTAATTGCATTGGCTGCTGATAAAAATGATAAACGCAGGGAATTAAATAATCGCGTTTTTTTTGAATAATTTCGTCAGGACCTATGTAAGTGGTCATGCTATCACCTCGTAACGGTTTGATTTACTTTCTTGGTTAACGGGAAACGCGGTAACGAAAAGCGCCGATGCCTAGCTCACGGGGGCTGGAAAGAGAAATTTTATGCAAGGTTTCGTTTGGCTGGATTTCTAAGCCATCTAAGCGATCGCGGTAAGCTTTGGTTAATAAACCAACTAATTCAGGAGTATAATACTGGCCTTCGATTCGGTAGGAAGCCGCGCCTCCGAGCGCAGGAATATAAGAGTATAGACAAAGATCTTTCGCAAAAAGAATGTGATTGCGGCCATACTGGTCGATTTTGATCGGATGTTTTTCACCAGCAGTATCTAATAGTGCATAGGGCTTATGATACAGCTCTTGACTGGTATCCGCATTATAGCCAAGTACTGCCGATGGGATGCAATGATCCAAAATCATGGCTTCAATTGGGCCGTGAACAATAATTTCCACAGGAAGGCTGGATTGGTTAAGCAGTCCCCGAATCTGTTCGTAAGTCGCTTCCAATGAAACGGTGGCTTGAACAGCACCGTTGTGTTTGAGCCATGCCGCACTCATATGGTTAAAAATATTGAGGGAAAAATCAGTATAAACTGGTAAATCACAGTTTTTGCATGCCAGGCTGAGCATGCCGATATTGCTGACCATCACGCCATGAGGCCGGAGTGTATTTAGCTGGGTAAAGAACTGATCCAGTTCGCTGCTTTCACGCTCCATGGTGACTCGAGGAGTGCTCACAATCACTTTAGTATTAAATGCATTGGCAACCTCAAGAGCCTGCGTAATTTGTGCCAGTGTCCAGGGTTTGGCGGGTTTAAAACCTTCACCACCAATATAGACGGTATTGGCGCCGTTTTGGCATGCCGCTGTGAGACTGGCCATATCGGCAACCCGAACGGCTAAATTGGCTTTTAAACAGTTCTCGGAAGAAGGCCTTTCTGGAATGCCGTGTGCCGAGGAGAGGCCCGCTTCTTTAACGGCCTGGCTAAAAAAGCGCGGTTCACGCTCGCCGGTATAGCCAATAGCCGATGCACCAGGATTCCCCAAGGCATAGCAAGAGGAAAAATCACGGGACCGGTTATCATATAACTCCTGCCAGGCTTGTTCATCAAGGGAGTATCCTGCCGGATCGGCAATATAACGGTCAATTGCCTGACGATAGGTTTTGACAATCCGGCTGACAAAATCAGCGGTGCGCATACGGCCTTCTATTTTAAAGGAACAAACACCGGATTGAATTAATTCAGGCAGATGCTGATAAAGGCACATATCTTTTTGCGCAAGTTTAAAGGGGCCCGGATCATGGCTGTCCAGCACTTGTCCGGTGCTTTCATCAATTAACTGATAAGGCCAGCGGCATGGTTTCAAGCAGCGTCCCCGATTGGAGCTTTGGCCGAATAAAATTCCGGAATGCAGGCATTGCCCGCTTTGAGCCACGCACATATCGCCATGGACAAAATACTCGATTTCAATACCTGTCCGTTCTTTCAATAAAGCAATTTGTGCCAAAGTCATTTCGCGGCTGACAACCACCCGGGTAATTCCATATTCCTGCAGTTTTCTGACGGCATGTTCATTATGGGTGTTCATCATGACAGAAGTATGTAGCGGAACAGAAAAATTAAGCTCACGGGCTAATTCTAAAATGGCCAGATCCTGAACAATAAGGGCATCGGGTTTAATTTGATCAAGCAGTTTTAAATAATCCCGCATATTACCAATTTCACGATCGCTGATTAAATTATTGACCGTGACATATAATTTGACTTGATGTTGATGGGCATATTCAACGGCTTTGGCTAATGCCTGATCATCAAAATTGGTATCTGTGCGATGCATCCGCATATTAAAGCGCTTTCCACCTAAATAAACAGCATCGGCACCCGCACCAATGGCAGCCTCAAGCACCTCCCAGGTTCCGACTGGGGCTAGTAATTCTACGGAATCACGTGATAATAACATAGGTTCATCTCCTTGACTGTAGACTGGTTTAGACTGACTTCGTGTTTTAAGAGCAGATCTAAAACCATTTATTCATAAATTTCTTTTGCTTGTTTTGTGAGCTCTTCGGATAATTCAATTCCCAAATTGGAGGCAGCAAAGGCATTAAGTAATATTTCCGGCTGCTCAACAATCCCGACAGGAATACTGCCGGGATTTGCTCCGTTTAAGATTTGAATGGCCTGGGCAGCGCAGTCTTGGCCAAGCTTAGCATGATTAGCCACTAATGCGCCTAGAGCTCCGGCCGCGACATTAGGCGCATGGGAAGCAATCACCGGCAAATTGGCGGCATCGGTATAATAGACGACACTGGCAAAGTTTTCCTCGACAATACGGCCAATAGGGATAAACAGGGCATCAATATCCTGTGGTAAAAATTCCTCTAAACGGGAAAGATCCTCCGGCTTTTCAACCGGTAAGTCAACCAGATCGAATTCGCCGGCGGCTGCATGGTGGAATTTGCTGGTTTCTAATAGAGCGTTGGTATCTGCATTATGGAACAAAACCCCTAGTTTTTTCGCTGTTGGCAGCAGGCGCTTAATGAAACTGATTTTGTCATTGGCTTTCACCATACCCGCAATACCGGTTGCCTTTCCTCCCGGTTCACTCATAGTGGCAGCAAGACCAACACCGACAGGATCAAAAACGGGCGTAAAAATAACTGGAATATCGGAGGCTATTTCGACAGCCGCTTTAGCTGACGGGGTGGAGCAGGCAAATATTAGGTCAACTTTTATTTCGGCCAGCTTATTGGCTAGCTTTGGTAATTCAGCCAGGTTGCCGTCGGCATTCAAATAATGAAAAGAAGCGGAAATTCCGGCTTTCTGTAAACCTTGTTTGAATCCATTGACGGCATCATCCAAATTTTGAGTCAGTTGTAGAATACCTATATTGTACAAAATGCTAACACCTCTTTAAATAATCTAACTAATACAATTTCCACATAAAAGCGATTAATACCTGCACTGGCTTTCGATTTAGCTGAATATTTTACAAAGGAGTTTCTTATATTTTTGTCGAAGTGTGCTCGTGTTTATCTAAAAAAGTTGTTAAATTTAAGATTGTCATTAATAATTTGGGAGAGATAGTAGGTTTATGAATTCTACCGAATATGATAAAAATTTTGTCCACCTTCATGTGCACACCGAATACAGCTTATTAGATGGAGCCAGCCGGATTGAAAAACTCGTATTGCGGGCTAAAGAGTTAGGGATGCCTGCTATTGCCATCACCGATCATGGTTCGATGTACGGTGTCATTGATTTTTATAAACATGCTAAAAAACAGGGGATTAATCCGGTGATTGGCTGCGAGGTCTATGTTGCTCCACGGTCACGGTTTGAAAAGAGTGCCGTAGAAGGTGAGGCTTATTATCACTTGGTATTGCTAGCTCAAAATAATACCGGGTATCGAAATTTAGTTGAAATCGTGTCACGGGGGTATACGGAAGGGTTTTATTATAAACCCCGGGTGGATAAAGAACTTTTATGCAAGCACAGTGAAGGCTTAATTTGTCTAAGTGCCTGTATTGCCGGTGAAATTCCCTCTTTACTACTCAAGGGTGATATTACCGGTGCTGAAAGTCTGGCGAGAGAGTACCGGGAAATTTTTGGCCCGGAAAACTTTTTTATTGAATTGCAAGATCATGGAATTCCCGAGCAAAAGCAAGTCAATCAATTATTAATTGATTTATCCCAGAAGCTTGATATCGGACTAGTGGCTACCAACGATTTGCATTATATCAATAAAAGCGATAGCGAATGTCATGATGTTTTGCTCTGCATTCAAATGGGCAAGACTGTGGATGACGCGTCCAGGTTAAAATTTCCCAGCAACGAATTTTACTTAAAAGATTTTCATGAAATGGACAGGCTGTTTGGTGCCTGGCCGGAGGCGTTGGCTAATACGGTTAAAATTGCAGAACGCTGCCAGGTTGAATTTGATTTCGGACAGCTTCACTTGCCGGAATTTCCGATGCCTGAGGGGCTGACTGCCGATGCTTATCTTCAGCAGTTATGTGAAGAAAGGCTGGTTAAACGCTTTCGGGAAATTGACGATGTAATACGGGACAGGCTGGATTTCGAGCTGTCCGTAATCCGCAAAATGGGGTATTCCAGCTACTTTCTCATTGTATGGGATTTTATTAATTATGCCAAACAGAATGAAATTCCCGTCGGACCTGGACGTGGTTCTGCGGCGGGCAGCATTGTGGCTTATTTACTAGGCATAACGAATATTGATCCCATCAAATATGGTTTGCTGTTTGAGCGCTTCTTGAATCCTGAACGGGTTACCATGCCGGATATTGATATTGATTTCTGCTATGTAAAACGTTCTAGAGTCATTGAATATGTGACTGAACGATATGGGAACGATCATGTTGCCCAAATTATTACTTTTGGAACGATGGCAGCCAAAGCAGCCATTCGTGATGTGGGCAGAGCGTTGAATATGTCTTATGGTGAAGTGGATCGAATTGCCAAGATGATACCCAATGAACTAGGGATTACCTTAGACAAGGCTTTACAAAATAACCATGAATTAAACAATGCCTATCAGAATGAACCGGCAGTTCGAAAACTGGTGGATTTGGCCAGGGCGGTGGAGGGATTGCCTAGGCATGCCTCTACTCATGCGGCAGGACTTGTGATTGCCAAAGATCCGCTTACTTCTTATGTGCCTTTACAAAATTCATCTGAGGGTTTTATTACAACCCAGTATGATAAAGACCGTGTGGAAGAAATTGGTTTGCTTAAAATGGACTTACTGGGCTTAAGAACGCTGACTGTCATTGGTGACGCGCTTGAACTTATACGCACTAACCGGGGTATCACACTGGATATTGAGACCATTCCTCTTACTGATGAGAAGACGGCGGAAATGCTCTCTGACGGGGATACGGCCGGGGTTTTTCAGATGGAGTCGGGCGGGATGACCAATCTGGTTAAGGAATTAAAGCCTGAGGGCTTTGCTGATCTGATTCCTTTAGTGGCTCTTTACCGGCCAGGTCCTTTAGGCAGCGGTATGGTTGCCGACTTTATTAATGGACGCCATGGACGGAAACATGTCAGTTATTTGCATCCCTTGCTTGAGCCTATTTTAAAAGAAACATTCGGGGTTATTTTATATCAGGAACAAGTGATGCAAATTGCATCAACCTTGGCCGGGTTTACGTTAGGACAAGCGGATCTTTTGCGGCGTGCCATGGGCAAAAAGAAGCACTCTGTGCTGGCTGCTCAAAGGGATAATTTTTTACGTGGTGCAAAAAACAAGGGAATTGACGCTAAATTAGCGGAAGAAATTTTTGATCTCATGGCTCATTTTGCGGATTATGGCTTTAATAAGTCCCATAGTGCGGCATATGCATTGGTGGCTTATCAAACGGCTTATCTGAAAGCCCATTATCCTCAGGAGTTCATGGCTGCATTGCTTTCCAGTGTCATGGGAACGAATGAAAAAATTGGTTTTTACATTGAAGAGTGCCGGCGCATGGGGATTGCTGTGCTTCCGCCCGATATTAATGCCAGCCAAGCAGCGTTCAGTGTGGATGGGGATGCTATCCGGTTTGGCTTGGCTGCTGTGAAAAATGTTGGTGAAAATGCTATTCATAATTTAGTTGCGGCGCGTAATGAAGCAGGCAAATTCAAGTCGCTGATCGATTTTTGCACCCGTGTAGATATGAGGGTGGTCAATAAAAGAGTGATTGAAAGCCTGATTAAATGTGGTGCTTTTGATTCATTGGGAGCCCGGCGCGCACAGTTATTGGTCGTTTTAGAGCGGGCCATTGATACGGCTGCCAGCCGGCAGCGTGATATGGCGACCGGACAAATCGGCTTGTTTTGCGAGGAAACGATTGATGTAGCCGATGAAATCATTCTTCCTGACGTTCCGGAAATGCCTCAGGACCAAATCTTAGCCTTGGAAAAGGAAATGACCGGCTTTTACATTACCGGTCATCCTCTAGACAAATATCGAAATAAGATGAGTCAATTTGCTTCGATTGATCAGTTGGCGTCCGGTGAAATCCCAGATGGAAAGGTGCTGCGGATTGCGGGGCTAATCAGCAGTGCAAAGCGAATTGTTACGAAAAAAGGCGCAACCATGTGTTTTATCGATCTTGAAGATTTTACGAGCCGGGTAGAGGTTGTTGTATTTCCCAAAGTTTTTGAGAAGACCCATCATCTCCTTCTGCCCGATATGCCGGTTGTTGTATTGGGCAGGTTAAACGCCAACGAAGACGGTGTTAAAATTCTGGCCGAAGAAGTATCAACGATTGAGGAGTGTCGTCCGGAAGTGCGATTAAGACTGTATAAGGAGCACGAAAACCAAGAGGTGTTCGAGCAATTGAAACAGGTCCTGGTACAAAACAAAGGGGATGTCATTGTTTATCTGCATCTGATTAACAGTAAACGTGTGATTAAAACAGAGGAAAAGTTCTGGATTCATCCAAGTTCCGAAGCCATCCTGCAATTGGAAAGTCTTTTGGGGAAAGGGGCTGTTCAGCTCATTTGACGTATTATTTAGGAAATACGAACAATGAGATCATGGCGGCACCCTCACGTGCGTACTGCTTGGCTGTCAATAGGTAGTTATCGGCCATCGGGGCAGGTGCTCCGCTTGCATCCAACCCGATATTCTGTGCCAATACCAGTGAACGGCGGATGTGGGAGGCATTGGAAACAATGATGGCATAATTCCAGCCTTTCTGACGCATGATTTGCTGCGAATTGATCAAGTTCTGATAGGTATTGACCGAACGATCTTCTAAAAGAATCGCTTGATCGGGGATACCATGGGCTACCAGATAATCATGCATGGCTTGAGCTTCAGTGACTTCTTCGTCAGAGCCACGGCCGCCACTGACAATAATGGATGAGGCGTAGCCGTTTGTATAGAGTTGGATGGCCTCGTCCAGCCGCAAGCGGAGCATCGTGCTTGGCTCATGACCGACCAATTTTGCGCCGAGCACGATGATGGTGTCTCCAGGGCGCGGGGTTGCATTTTGGCCAACGAGAATAATTGGCAGCTCTACTACGATTAATATGATTAATGTCAGGAATAATAAAATACTGCGAAGCTTATTAGTAAAGTACATGATGAACCTCCAATGCCAGATATACTTTCATTATAACCGTTTTCCTGCGTTTTTGTTCTGGCGTGTATTTGATTATCTTTAAAAAATAAACAATTAGGCAGAGAAAAATGCAATACAGGTATGCTAATTATAGTTTGAAAAATTCGATAAAAAAGGATCGAAAAAACTCATTTGTGCTTGTTACTTTATTTCCATTTACCCCGTATTTTAGCAGGAATACTGATTAAAGTGGAGAAAACCATGTATAATATTACAGCTAAGAATTAATTTGTTACCAGGAGGCAGCAATAGGAATGTGGACAGTTATATATATCGCTTCAAACCGGGCTCAGGCAGAAATGTTGAAAAACTTGTTATGTGGTGAAGGCATTTTGGCTAATACTCGGCCGGCAGGTGTTGCTTCCGCGCTCGGAGATGGTCTTTATGAAATTTTAGTGCTTGAATCGGAAGCAGATGAAGCCCATACTATCTTGTGTCAACATGCAATAAAATAGCAGGAACCGAGCGGCAGTTTTGAACAAGGAGAGTGTCGAATGAAAAAGACAAAAATAATCTGTACAGTAGGTCCAAGTACTGATAAATCCGGAGTTTTGGAAAATATGATAGAGGCAGGCATGAATGTTGCCCGGTTTAATTTTTCCCACGGGAATCATGAGGACCATGCAGCCAGAATTGATTTAGTTCGGACAGCCTCAGTAAAAACTGGCAAACCGGTTGCTCTTTTGTTAGATACCAAAGGCCCGGAAATGCGGATAGGAAAATTTGCAGAAGGAAAGGTTTTTCTGACAGAAGGCCAAAAATTTGTGCTAACGACTCGGGATATTGTCGGTAATCAGGATGAGGTATCGGTTAACCATCATTTATTGCCAACCGAGGTCTCGCCGGGGGATCATATCCTTTTATCAGATGGGCTGATTGGTTTGAGCGTTGAATATGTTGAGGGTCAGGATATCATTACGCAGGTCTTAAACAGTGGTCCAATCAGCAATTTGAAAAGAGTGGCGGTACCGGGAGTGGTGGTGAATCTGCCCTTTTTATCGGAACAAGATATTGCTGATATTTTATTTGGCGCCAGTCATGATATGGACTTTATTGCTGCGTCATTTGTGCAGCGGGCTGCGGATGTACTTGCCATCCGGCGGGTTCTAGAAGATGCCGGAGCCAATATGGACATTATTGCAAAGATCGAGAATGCCGAAGGGGTTCATAACATTGATGAAATATTAAAAGTCGTTGATGGAGTTATGGTGGCAAGAGGCGATTTGGGTGTGGAGATTCCAACCGAAGAAGTGCCCATTGTTCAAAAAATGTTAATTGATAAATGTAATCGGGCCGGAAAGCCTGTTATTACCGCAACTCAAATGCTTGAATCGATGCTGAACAATCCCCGGCCAACAAGGGCGGAAGCTAGCGATATCGCAAATGCAATCATGGACGGTACCGATGTGATTATGCTGAGCGGGGAGACGGCATCCGGACAGTATCCCGTTGAGGCAGTTGAAATGATGGCCAAAATCGCGATTCGCACCGAGGAAGCTTTGAGTTATAGCTCCCTATTATTATCGCAAGGGATATCCTTGCAGCGCAGCAGTACGGATGCCATCAGCCATGCGACTGTGCAGGTTGCTCATGAGCTGAACGCGGCGGCTATTGTTACTTCAACCGAGCGCGGCTATACTCCGCGTATGGTATCGAAATATCGTCCGCAAGCACCAATTGTAGCTATTACCCCGCATCCCAAAACTGTCCGCCGAATGCAACTGCTCTGGGGTGTGCAGGCAGTCCAGGGAGTACAATCACAAAACAGTGATGAAATGGTCGCTAATTCGGTAGCCAGTGCGTTGCGTTCCGGGGCGATTAAAGAAGGAGATTTGATTGTTATTACAGCCGGTGTACCGGTTGGAATGTCCGGTACGACCAATATGCTGCGTGTTTATGTCGTTGGCGATGTATTAATTAAAGGAACGGGTATTGGTCAAAAAGTCATCATTGGTCCTGTTTGTGTTGCGGAAACGTCGAAAGATGTAAAGAATAAATATAAACCTGGCAATGTATTGGTGGTTAATGCTATTGATGATGAGACGGCTCCTTTTGCTGCTACTGCTGCCGCCATTATTGCCGAAGAGGGTGGATTAACCTCTCATGCAGCCATCGTAGGCATTAGTTATGGCATTCCTGTTATTGTCGGGGCTGCCGGGGCAACGAAGCGTTTGACTGATGGCATGATCGTTACAGTCGATGCAGCCAGGGGCTCGGTCTATCAAGGAGAAATTAACGCCCGTTAATTTCATGCAGCTAAAAAGCCGCTCGTAAAACCGCAATGCGGGATGACGAGCGGCTCAGTCCTTAAATGGCTGTGTCTGAATAAGTCTATTAAAGCGGAGGGCGCCTTATGCAATTTTGGGTGGTATTATTAGCAGGTCTTACCGGAGGAGCGCTGCTTGGCCGGTGGTATTTTCTACGGCGGACGGACTGGCGGATAAAACTGCTTTCTTATAGACTGAATCGAATAGCGGGGCGGAAGAATCCGGTGAAGATTAGCAGTCTCATGAAGGGGATTTACAGGTGTGTTCATGATTGTATGCGCCAAAATAACCAGACTGCTGCTTATCAAGCAATCGATCTGCTAAAACTAGCACTTGGTGAGCGTTTAGGGCGAGGCAACGAATCCATGAGACTTATGGCTTTAGCAGTGGCTGCATTGCGTACTAAGCAGCCTGATATTGCAGGCTATGTTCTTGATGCCTATACCCCATTAGTTCGTGGTTTGAACGATAAGGATCGAATCGCTGTTATTGAGCAACTCACCCTAATTGCTATGGTCGCGCTTAAAGCGCGCTATAATTTTATGCTGGCAAAAGTGGTAAATAAAATTTTTGCGATCCTGGAGCAAATGGATAAGGCAGAGGAGCCGCCTATTATTTCTGCTGGCTTACGTGGTTTGAAGTCGGTTGGTATGATGGCTGTACGACGCAAGGACGAGGCCCTGTTTAGAGAAATTAGTTTACGAATCGGCAATCTCAATTACTATGATGAGGAAACAGCTAAAGAAGTTATCGGAGTATTAAATGAATGGCTGCATCGAATTATAAAAAACGAGAATCAGGTTATGTTCGATATTGTTCTCCAGTTTTGCTGGCAATATATGGACAAAGACCATGTCAGCAATCAAATTTGTGAATTATTGGTTTATGAGTGGCAAAATCTGTCCGGCATGGCTGCACTTAATCCTAATTCGCAAATGGCAGCAGAAATGATCGAATTCTTATTTAGCCTTGCAGAAAAACGCAGCAATGAACAGTTATGGACGCTAATCATTGCTATTGCTGCCAAAACAGCACGATTGGCTTTTGCTCAACATGGTATAAACGTTGGGTTTGTGACCATGTATCCGTTGCTTGATCATGGCCGGAGATTATTAGCTGCTGAACTGAAATTTCATCAGATATCAAACGATGGCTTACGCCAGAAGGTGTTGTTTTTGATTATTCGCGAATGCGTTACGTTAGCTGCCCTGATTGCCAGAAAGGACATGACCAGTTCGACAGGAGAAGTCTTGGCGCAGCTTTATCAGAAGTGGGTAAGCTATCCGGAGATGAGAGGAACTTTAAAATCCGTAAAAAAATTCTGCCAGATTTTAATTTTATATTGGATGAAAAATCGACAGCGCCAGTCCAGACGCAGCTTATCCGGACATTGTGACATTGTTGAGCCGTCATTGCTATCGGACAGCGAAAAGGAGCGCCTGGGATTAAGTTAGGCGACTTGCTTGTGTTTTGAGCGATTTGGCGTACTGCCATTTAACAAGAGACCGATCAAGGGGATAAAAAGGGCGATTTTTTCAACGAGTTTGGCGAAGCTCATGCTTAGGACAACCGTAAAGATAAAGAATGTAAGTGTAACGGTGGCGGTCATAAGTTTTCCCGTATTTGTGATATAAATGACGAGATAATACATGACCAGAGGGTGAACTAAATATACGCTGTAGGAGTATTTACCTAAAGCCTCTAGCAGATTTGAAAAACCCTCTGAAAATTGATAAGTGGTAAATTGATAAAAGAAAAACAGTGTTGCGGTTAGTGTATAGAGTACGCCAATGGGACTGAGCTGATGTGCGGTATTGACTGCTTGTTCCGGTGTATAGCCTTTTGCATAAAGCAAAAAGTAATAAAATAAAAGCATACCTGCTAAGGAGACGAAAAAGGCTCCATGAATGATCTGATGATATTTTTTTAGGGTGCGCAAAAATTGGTCATAACAGACGGCACTTACGGCCCCAAGGATAAAAATGAAAATGTAATGGATAACCCAATAGCTTAGCCGGTGTTGAACGGCAAGATTCATATAGTGATTCGTAAAATGGGGAGTTAAAACATAACTGGAATAATAGTTAAAGGCGATTTGTAATACCAGCATAATACCTAAGTAGGTTAAAGGAGCAGCTGTTATCGGACGTACAATGATCCTCCATAATGGCATCAATGAGTAAAACCATAATAGGATGACTAAAAAATATAATTGATAAGAAGCTAGTCCGAAAACTAAATATTTCAGTAACGTTGTTGTCGCCCAGGGGGCGGTATCACCGCTAATCCATGTGTAATGAAGCAAATAAATCAATGACCAAACGACGTAGGGAACGAAGACAGTCTTTATACGGCGTTTCATGAAATTCAGATAATCCAGCTTTTGAGATAAATCTTGATTGCGAAAAAGTCCAAATGCAGATACAAAGAAAAATATTGGAACACTAAAACGCGTGAAGATTTCTAATAAGGCAAACAAATGAACATTTACATAAGGATTGGCCAGGGAGTATGCACCTGTATGTATTCCGATAACACCAAGCATGGATATACCGCGTATATATTCAATTGCATGAATTCTTTGATGTGACATGAGATACTCCTAACATATAGAAAATTAGTGTTCGAACTTCATTAAACAATCGGGGCCAAGGGGGAAGAAGCTTGAATGAATTGAAAGTTGGTCTGCCGGCACCTGACTTTAGCTTACCAACAACAGACGGATCTATGATTCGCTTGAGTCAATACCGGGGGAAAAAAGTCGTATTATATTTTTATCCCAAAGATAATACTCCTGCATGTTCTAAACAGGCACAGGCTTTTGCCGCTGCTTTTGATCAAATTGGCCGTCTTGGGGCTGTAATCCTGGGTGTAAGCCGGGACCCTATTGCGTCCCACGCTAAATTTACTGCTAAACTTGGTCTGCCGTTCCAGTTGCTAAGTGATGCCCATGAAGAGATTTGCCGTTTATACAAGGCTATGAAAGAAAAGAATATGTATGGAAAAACGGTTATGGGAATTGAGCGTTCCACATTTATTATTAATGAACAAGGGGTTTTAACTCATGAATTTCGTAAAGTGAAAGTTTCGGATCATCTGGAGCAAGTGCTGGAGGTACTTAAACCGATGGATAATGTTATTCACTGAGAGGATATTGGTATCCTCTTTTTTCGTTTGCGACAAATTAAACAGCCCGATTTTGTCGACGAAACTAATTGATTTTCGTAGGTCAATCAGGCAAGGAAGAGTGGTTATCCAGTTCTTTTGATTGCATAACGACATTAAAATTGACTTAGCAACGAAAGAAATGATACCATAGAGGTAATATTTTAAAATGTTGGGAGGGTGATTGGGTGAATCAAATTTGGCTGCAGATATTTGCAGTTATGATTGGTGGCAGTGTATTAAAATATGTCTTTGCAAATCAGTTAATATGGGTCGTTATTGATTTTGTTGTATTAGGTGTTGCCTTTGTTTTGCTGAAGCGTCATCCGTATGTTGACGTAAAAAAAAGCATGTCATATCTAGGGGCACTGACCGCTGTGTCGGTTTTAGTTGATTTGGGCATTGTCGGCGGTGAGGTTGGCAATATTGCCGTATTAGGTTTGCTGGCATGGATGATATTTGGTGGCGGCTTTGGCGGTGGCCGCCGTCCAAGAAGATAGGAAATAGGCGTTTAAAGACAGCGACGATTTAGTCGCTGTCTTTTGTTTTTTGTTACATTGTTTTAAATAGCAGTCCGCCGTTTCTTTTTAGCCAATCCCTCGAATCCTTGAAATTTGGCAAAAAGAAAGCTACGAGCTTCCAAAAATCATGAGAGTGATTGGGTACCTTCAGATGACAAAGTTCATGGACAATCAAATAATCCATTACATCAGAGGGAGCCATAATAATGCGCCAATTGAAATTGATATTGCCTAATGATGAACAGCTTCCCCAACGAGTCTTTTGTTCTTTAATTACAATATGCTTCGGCTTAAGCCCGGTTTTCCGGCTCCATTCAGCGGTATGCTCAGCTAATAACGTAGCTGCCTGTTGTTTGTACCAAGTTTTGAGTAATTCAGGAATTAAATTTATCTGTTGGGCGCGATGAAGGAGTCTGATTGTACCACTTTCCAGCAAGACAACTGGTGTATGAACTTCAGCATTTTCGAATATAAGAATATGAGGAAAACCCTGATATAATAACGTTGCTCCATGGGAAATAGACTTATTGACTGGATTTTCAACAAGCTGCTGATATTGGTGTATTTTCTGGATAATCCAAGAAGATTTACTAAACAGTATCCTCTCAATCTCTGGCCGCGGTATTTTGAGAGGTGCGGTAACAGCTAGGGAGTTTTCCGAAATAATTTTAATTTGTATTGTTTTTCTTCGTTTATAACTAACCGTATAAGTGATATCGCGGCCTGCAATCTGTATACATGACATAAGATGGTCCTTTTTGGCCGTATTCTCAGCTGTTGATATTCGATCATGCTGGTAGCAATACGGACGATTATTTTGAAATAGCCAGGATGGCTGCTTTAGCAGTGGCTGTTTCCTGGACAGCATCCACTACGCTGGCTGCTTCGGTATTTGCTTTTTTGAATATAACCGAATAGGCAGGCTGCCCAGCTATTGTCGTCTGTTGGCTTGAAAAGGAAAACCCTTGTTTTTCCATTGCCTCGATCACTAATTTGGCATGTTCAGAGCTGGTTGAATAAGGAGGGACCTTTTCATCAAAGTTTTCCCGTTGTTTCAATTCTTGAAAATCTGCCGGTTTCACTGGGATCAGTACTCCGCCGGCTTCATCCAAATCTTGTTGGGTCCCGATCCACTTGACGGCCATTTCCGCGCTAAACCGCAGCCAATGGGTGATCCATAGGAAATTCATTACTTTTAAAGCTACTTCAAGATCTAGGTCACGTCCGGGTTTCATTGCTATTACGTCATTTTCAGCCATATATAAGCCTCCTTAAAATAAATGCTTTTACAAATGAATTGGATAACAAGAACAACAAAAAAGCTTGTGCCTAGGTCCTGTGGACTTGGCACAAGCCAATTATAACTTTATCATAATTTCTTGGGGTATGTAAAGTCATTCACGAAGCTTAGCAAGCGGATTATGAAAGTAATGGATATAGCTTGGTATTTTCTTTCTCAATCCGTTTAGCAATTGCCGTAAAGACTGATGTTGTTTCGTCGGCAAACGCCTGTGGGTTACTGGCAATCTGTCGTGCACTGAGATATTTGGTTTTATATCCCTCAAATATTTTAGCTAAATCACCCATTTCATCTGCAAAGCCCCGGCTGAGATTTTGAATATGCGTATCAGGATGAGCAAAGAGCGCAGGATAAACAAACTTATCCTCTGTTGTCATATGCACTTTAAGTTTACCGGCAACTTGACCAATCAACAGTGCAATATTGAATGCGTGATCTGAGATTTGTTGGCTTGTTCTATAATTAAGAATTTGATTAGCAATCTCAAGAATGTCATTATGCTGTCTAATTAAATTTTGTGTATCAGTCATACGTTTTCTCTCCTTTAATCGAGTTGTTACTATAAGTATAAATAGGGTATGGAAGTTTTTCTGTGTTCTACATCACAATAAAAAAGAACAGTCCAAAGATGATGAATTTGAACTGTTCTTTTTTATTGATTTGTTCTAAGCGCCAATGACTATATTTGAGTATTTATTTAGTATTTCGTGGAGTTTTCCTCAACAGCTTGCTCTGAGCGTTCTGTTGCTTGACTGCCAAGACTTCGCAGTTCAAAGTTATTGATAGGGCTGTCTTTTTTTTGACCTAACTCTTTTTCGTATTTTTTTACTTCAGTGTCTTTCATGAAAACATCACCTCCTGTATTGGCTGGTAGTTTGATATTTATTATAGTCTTAGAATTTACGGAAATAATATTGCAGGTAATAATAACATATTCAAAAAAAGAATATTGATCATTCCGTAAAGGAATAATACATAAGAACTTTCATGCGAATATTTCATATTTTAAGAATATTTACAAAATACATAATATTAGCGTATAATAAAGACAAGAAATCCTGAAGGGAGCTGTTGATAATGACACCAGAAATGAAACCACAAACAACTTTAATGGATGGACTAAAGTATTTTGCTTTCATGCTAGGATCGTTAGGCGTATTTGGAGGTATCCTGTTCTTATTCAAATAGCGGTTGCCAATCAAAAGCTCTTATTAAGTTCCGGTTATTAAACGAACCCCCTAGTTTAGTAAACTAGGGGGTTGTTTTTGCTTTATGTGCTTTTTGCAATAATTAGTAGGTCATCCCTGTATTCTGTTATATAATAGTAGTGAATAGGCTTTTATTAATTTCAAAGGGGAGTTCGCTATGTTCGCACTTAATTTTCAATCACAAAATCATGAGAAACTGTTAATTGCTCGCCAAAAAAACTGTACTGTTCGTTTGGGCAATATCAGCGATATGTTTCCCGAAAATTCAATTGTCTGGATTACTGTTGGTAAAAAGTTTCAGCAAAAACGAAAACTGTATCCTGCAATCATTGACAGGGTGCAGATCAAGCTTATTTCAGAATTGACAACACAGGATTTAGATCATCAAAACCCGGAAATCAAATCAGTAGATGAACTGATTGCTTTTTTTGAGCAAATCTATCAAAAATCAATTACTCCTGAAGATACGGTTACAGTTATCTATTTTTCTGAAATTGTTGATGGATAAGAAATGAAGGTCACGCAAATTTGATTGAGGTCGAAAATGCCTTTGTATGCATCGAAGGAGCGGTGGACATAAAAATGATTTAGATTTACGTAATTATTCTCATATAATATGCTTGACAATAATAATTACAAATGTTATTATATCAATTGTCCGGTATGGACAAAAACTTAATCAGTGCCGAAGTGGCGGAATTGGCAGACGCACTTGACTCAAAATCAAGCGTAGTAGCCCTACGTGCCGGTTCGAGTCCGGCCTTCGGCACCAGTCAATTTTAAGGTATTGCTTTGATGCAAACCTTTTTTTATTTTATCGAGTATACCTGGAACCGCCTAAGCGGTTCTTTTTGTTTTCTATCAGGCTTTATTCTTGTACGTTACAAGATTAGCTTTATATTTGGTTCAAGGGGGACAGGAGAATTGTTGAGATTGAAGTAACGTTTCAAAATTCAGCGTTGTTCTAGCATCAAAAACTATATTATCGGGAATAATGCCATTGTAAGTTGTTAAGAGAGGTGAGGATATTGTGGTTCAAATGGCTCAGATTCCAGTAAAAAAGGTTTATCTAAATGCTCAGAGTCAGCAGCAAATAGGAATTTATGAGTTCGATATTGACTGTGGAGCGGTATATTTTGAAGCTCTTTATGATAAGGATGGAACTTTAAAAACGGTGGATCAGTACTTTTATGCAGAACGAAGCTTGCCGGATAGCCTGGAGCGTGTAACGGGAGATGATGCTTTACTTGCTGTTGATACAAAAGATTATCCCTCAAAAACCTATATGCTGACTAAGTTTGATGGTAAAAATGAGTGGTTGAGATTCCATGCAGTAGTGCCACGTGAAATCAATCCAGAGTACTTTCGGAATAAATATATTGGAAATTAAAAAGTGCTGTCTTCGGACAGCACTTTTAGTTTGTAAATAAAATGTAAAAATATGGAATGAAAAGAATTTAAATGTTAAAAAATGGCAAATAACCGTTGGAACAAATTGGAAAATATAAACTATTATGTAAATAAATGGAAGTCGAGGGGTTTGAATTATGAATACCAGAATGATTTAATTCTTTAAAAAGCAATAATTTTGTCGACAAAAATAAATAAATCGCAAGATTATGTCGTTTTTTTACGAAAAGTAATTGAATAATTTTAGCAGGAAATACAATTATTTACAAGAATTTTATTTATCACAAAGTACCTTCATGATGGAGAGTGACGCAAGATGTATTCGACAGAGGCGTTAAGTAATAAGGTAGTCTATCTGCGGGATGATGAATATAAAGAATATTTCGAAGCTACCACTACAGGTGTAATTTATTTGGATGGATCTATGCGTATTAAGAATCTTAATCGCGAAGCCGAACGAATCTGTTGCATTGATCGGTCAAAGATATTGGGGAAAAGAGCTGATGCTGTTTTTAAAGAGTATGGGGAAAAGTTTCTTAAAATATTTTCAATTGCTGAGTATGATGACCTTAATACAACAAATCTTAAAGTAAAAATCAGGGATCAATATGTCTATCTGCATGTTGATACCTTAAAGCTATTGGACTCTAGTGGCACAGTCAGTGGCATGATCGTCATTATGCAGGATGTTTCGGCTGTGAGAGCCGCCATCAAGCAAATTCAGACAACTCAGATGCTCATGTCTTTAGGAGAATTGGCTGCGGGGGTCGCACATCATGTCAGAACTCCTCTAACAACAATTAGCGGTTATCTTCAAGTTATGGTAAATCGCCTTGATGATGATAAATATACGGTGCGGCGAGATGTTTTAGAAACGATGCTGGAAGAAGTATCTTATATTAACAATGTCGTCAAAGAACTGGTATTGTTTGCAAAACCGTCTGTAGATAAGCATCCTGGGGTTCATATTAATAAAATATTGGAAGAAGCTCTCTTGCTGACCTTTAAGCAAATGGGCGGTGAAGATATTGCAATCAAAAAACAGCTGGCTAAAGATCTGCCAACCATTTGTGCAGATCACAATTTACTGCAGCAAGCCCTTGTAAACATTATGCAAAATTCGATGGAAGCCATGCCCGAAGAAGGGGTATTGACTGTAAAATCGTGGCTGAATGCAGAAATTAATATGCTGGTTATTGCTATCAATGATACAGGAGTCGGAGTTCCATCCGAAATGCTGCCCAAGGTTTTTGAGCCATTTTATACAACCAAGTTAGATCGGATGGGATTAGGTCTTCCGGTTGCTCATCGCATTATAACCGAACATGGTGGCTTTATTAATATTAGTGCTGGAGAACATGGGGGTACCAAGGTGCATGTCTATTTACCGCTGTTTGATGATAAAATCCGTCATTTAACAGTAGTACATCAGCAAATTCTCAATTTGCAATAATTACATAGCTGGGTTGTCATACGTATCGAGCATCCTTCATATCTTCTTATTGTCGTATAAATCTTGCTAAGAAGAAGGGATGCTCGTGTGGGTTTCCAGAGTGATTTTTCTTATGGTTGTTCTATTGGTGATCATGATTGTTCCGTCCGTTCAAGCTCAAAGGCTTGAGGGAATTGTATCTCCGGGAATTATTATTAATTTGCCGAGTCGAACATTAGCGTTGTATTCAGGAGAACAGATTGTGAAAGAATATCCGGTGACAATTGGCAAGCCGGCAACTCCAACTCCGATCGGTGAGTTTTCCGTGATCGAAAAAGAAGTAAATCCAGTTTGGATTCCCCCAGGTCGTGGCTATATCGTGCAATCTGGCCCGGATAATCCTTTGGGATATCGGTGGATGGGTTTTTTGCCTTTGTATGGAGTTCATGGAACGAATGCGCCTTGGGCTATTGGATTAGCGGTTTCTAATGGCTGTGTTCGAATGCTGGAAGAAGATGCGGAAGAACTATTTGAAGTTGTACGCTATGGTACACCGGTAAAAGTTATGTATGAGCGTGTCAAGGTGCAGATTGATGACAACGGGCAAGCTTCAGTAGGCATTTATCCTGATGTTTATGGTCTTGGGCCGGTCAATCTGACTGATGTTAGAAATAAACTGGCCCAATATGGGTTAGATGGGATGGCCAGTGATCAGTTCTTGTTGAAACAAATCCGGGATGAAGCAGATAAACAAGTTGTTTTTGCTACGTTCTTTAATATAAAAGTGAATAATAATCATTTGAATGAACATGGAGTTATCATTGATCGTACGTTATATATACCGATATGGCCTGTAGCAACAGCGAAAAAAAGCAATATTATCTGGGATGACGCAACTAAGACTGTAAAAAACGATAAGCAGGCAGCAACGGGAATTGTAATGGGGAACGTTATTTATGTATCATTGGAAAATCTAGAAAAACTTTATGGCGGTCAGCTTGTTTGGAATTCCGGTGATAACACCTTAGAAGTCAATCAAATTAATGTGCTAATCAATGAAAACTTCTTTACAAGTGATGTTCGGACTATTGATCACGTTTTGGCCGTTCCTGCGCTGCCACTTGCCAACCGCCTAGGTTATAAAAGCAGCCTTGATACGGTGAAAGGAACTATGGTGGTTGACGGCATAGAAGCTCCGGTTACTATGATCAATGACCAGGCTTATCTTTCCATTACAAAGATAAATGAACTTTTTCATGCGCATGTATATTGGAATGAAGGCCGGCATACGATAGAAATTACTTTTCCACTTAAAAATAAATAGATCAATGGCCTGCCATCAGATGATGGCAGGTTTTTTACTACTGATCCTATTCATAAAACAAAAATTAATATTTAAAGAGGTATTTTGTGCTGGTTAGCAAATAATATAAAGGTTATATACATAATGAAGTTTGAGGTGAGGTCTGTATGGGCCAGAAAATTATTATTATTGATGGAAGCAGTTTGGTACATCGAGCATTTTATGCACTTCCTTTATTAATGACTGCTGGCGGTCAGTATACAAATGCCGTTTACGGTTTTGCAACCATGCTTGTAAAGTTGCTTGATGAGTATAAACCCGAAGCTGTTGTTGTTGCTTTTGATAAAAGTAAAAAAACATTTCGTAATGAGGTATATGAGCAATATAAAGCGAATCGGAAAGCCACACCTCCGGAATTGTCGGAACAGTTTCCGCTTGTGCAGCAATTGCTCAAAGCTTTTGGGATTGCCGTCATTGAAGAGGCCGGTTATGAAGCCGATGATATCATTGGAACTTTAACGGCAAAAGCGCTTGAAGCTCACTGTGAGGTCATGATTGTAACGGGAGACCGAGATGCTCTGCAGTTGTTACAACCCTCTGTACAAGTCATGTTGACTCGCAAGGGTATATCGGATATGGAGGTGTTTGATGAAAAGCACTTCAAAGAAAAATTTGGCGTGGAAGCGTCTCGCTTAATTGATTTAAAAGGCCTGATGGGTGACAGTTCTGATAACATACCGGGAGTTCCGGGGATTGGCGAAAAAACGGCTGTAAAATTACTTGCAGAATATGATACTGTGGAAAACTTACTGGAAAATATTGGGCACGTTTCGGGCAAAAAACTTCAGGAAAACTTGCGCAATAACCGTGAACTGGCGATTATTTCAAAAAAGTTAGCGACAATTATTACGGATATGCCTTTGGCTTTTTCTTTTGACCAATACGCATTACGGCCAGATCCTGAGAGTATCCGGGGATTGTTTGCTCAATTCGAGTTTAAAAGCCTGCTTGCCCGCGTAAATGCATTATTTCCAAACCCTAGTGAGGTACAAGTTTCGGCTGAAGTTTTTCCGGAAGCCGTGGTTGTTACCGATAAGAGCATTGCAATAGAGTTTTTGGCAGAATGTAGCCAATCGTATGAATTTGTATTTTCTTCTGTGATAATAGGGCGTACTCCGGATGTTCGGTTCGCAGGTGTGGCTTTTATTAGTGCTCAGGGCGTGCCGGTATATGTTCCGGCTGACTCGCAAGCGTGGACAGCTATCCAGCGATTATTAGAGGATGTTCACATACGCAAGATTACTCATAACATAAAAGGTGTATATGCTGCCTGCACCAACTTAGTCATAGACATCAAGGGGCGAGTGTTTGATACGGCGCTGGCTGCCTATCTTGTTGATCCTACTGCAAGTGAATATCCACTTGGCATGCTGCAAGAAAAATATTTGGGGTTATATCATGCCCCCTCTGAGAAGAACTTGCCCGATCGTGATGTAGCTGCTCGTTCGGCTCAAATTATTCAAACCTTATATCCTGTTTTGGAACAAAAATTGTGCGATTTAGAGCTGATAAAGCTTTATGAAGAGATTGAGCTCCCTTTGGTTAAGGTTCTGAATGGTATGGAAACTGCCGGCATTAGCGTTGATTGCGAACATCTTAGCGCGATGTCAGCCGATATCGCGCTAAAAGTAGAATCGCTTTTGACAGAAATATATGAGGCTGCCGGCGAAGTATTTAATGTGAACTCAACCAAACAACTGGGTGCGATCTTATTTGACAAACTTAAATTACCGATTATTAAAAAGACGAAAACCGGGTATTCTACTGATGCGGAAGTATTGGAAAAACTATCCGGCTACCATCCTGTTATTGATAAGCTTTTAGAATACCGGTTATTGACCAAGTTGAAATCGACCTATCTGGATGGCTTGCAAGGACTTATCCACGAGAAAACAAGACGCATTCATACGTCTTTTAACCAGCTTGTTACGGCAACCGGTCGATTGAGCAGCTCGGACCCTAATTTGCAAAATATTCCGATCCGGACCGAGGTCGGGCGCCGTATCCGGGAACTGTTTATTCCGGGAGAAGGTTTTCGTTATCTTATGTCGGCAGATTACTCTCAGATTGAACTGAGGATTTTAGCCCATATGTCCGGCGATGCTAACCTGACAGATGCTTTTAATGTTAACCAGGATGTGCATACCAGGACGGCTGCTGAAGTCTTTGGTGTGAGTATGGAGGAT
This sequence comes from uncultured Selenomonadales bacterium, assembly GCA_946407015.1. Taxonomy (GTDB): domain Bacteria; phylum Bacillota; class Negativicutes; order DSM-1736; family Dendrosporobacteraceae; genus CAMJML01. Next base: position 136,045 of record CAMJML010000008.1, read on the forward strand.
GTTACTGCTGAAATGAGAAGCAGAGCTAAAGCGGTTAACTTCGGAATTGTTTATGGAATTAGTGATTATGGCTTATCCAGAGATTTAGGGGTTACACGTAAAGAGGCCGCGCAATATATTGAAAGCTATTTCAATACCTGCCATGGAGTCAAAAGCTTTATAGACAGCATTGTTAAAGAAGCCCATGAAAAAGGCTATGTCACTACTTTATTTGGCAGGCGGAGATATTTGCCGGATATTAATAGCAGTAATTTTAATCAGCGTTCCTTTGCTGAACGAACCGCCATGAATACGCCCATTCAGGGGACAGCTGCAGATATCATCAAAAAAGCGATGATTGATGTCTATCATGAACTGCAAAGCAATCAGCTTCGCAGCCGCATACTGCTGCAAGTTCACGATGAGCTCGTTTTAGAGGTTGTCGAAGAAGAAGTTGTCGAAGTGTCTACCATTGTCCAGCAGGCAATGGAGAAAGCTGCCAGTTTATCGGTACCTTTAACTGCCGATGTTAAGCTGGGAGAAAACTGGGCAAAAGCCAAGTAATGGAGGAAAGTTTATGCCAGAAATGCCGGAGGTTGAAACGGTTCGCCGCACTCTTGCAGAAAAGCTGACGGGATGCAGCATCCGTCATGTTGATATCAAACTGCCACGGCTTATTAAATGGCCATCCGCTAATGAATTTCAGGCTATTATAACCGGAAAGCGTATTTTAGCGTTAACCCGGCGGGGGAAATATCTCTTACTTCACTTAGACAATGATATTGTTGTTATTATTCATCTGCGTATGACGGGCCGGCTGTATTACACTACGAAAAATGATAAAATTGACAAGTTTACCAGAATTGTTTTTGAACTGTCAAATGGCGATTCTTTACTGTACGCTGATACGAGGACCTTGGGTACCTTGTATGCGATGCCGTCTGAGGAACTTTGGCGCATTTCAGGCCTATTTTCGATGGGCCCAGAGCCTCTTTCAGATGAATTTACGGAAGTTTATTTGGTCAATGTGTTAAAAAAAAGTAAAAGCAAAGTCAAAGCGGTTTTGCTAAATCAAAAATATATCGGCGGTCTAGGCAACATTTATGTTGATGAATGTCTTGCGATTGCGGGTATTCATCCGGAACGGACGGCCGCCAGTTTAAATAATCTTGAAATTACGAAGCTTTATGGTGCGATTAACCAAGTCATTGCGGATGGTATTGAACATGGTGGTACCACTTTTCGGGATTATCGCGATGGTGATGGAAAAAGTGGCACCCATCAGCATTTTCTACAGGTATATGGACGTAAAGGATTACCCTGCTATCGATGCGGGACACCTATTGCAAAAGCTGAGGTTGCCGGCCGGGGCACTCACTTTTGTCCTCAATGCCAGCATAAGGAGTGATACGTGTGCGCGTTATAGGCCTAACTGGTGGAATAGCAAGTGGCAAAAGTACGGTAAGTAAAATGCTCGCTGAACTAGGAGCAACGATCATTGATGCGGATCAAATCGTTCATGCTATTATGGAACCCCATCAACCGGCATGGTGTGAAATTATCAAGCATTTTGGAAGGGAAATCCTCTATCCCAATGATACCATTGACAGAAATGCCTTGGGTAATATTATCTTCCAGGATAAAAGTGCTAAAAAGCTTCTGGAATCTATTATTCACCCTTTAGTTAAGCAGGTAATTGCGGAGCAAATGGAGTCATTAGCCGAAATGGGATGCAAATCTGTTGTACTGGACGTACCCTTGTTATATGAGGTAGGGTGGCAGGATATAGCCGACGAAATATGGGTTGTTTATGTCGATCCGAACATACAAATTAAACGGCTCATGGCACGAAACGATTTGTCCTATGATGAGGCAATGGCTCGAATCCGCTCACAAATGGATTTAGCAGAGAAAGCTAAATTAGCCGATGTCATTATTGATAATAATACGGATATTCATACAACAAGAAGGCAAGTGCTGATGAAATGGAAAGAAGCGGCTGCGAAGGCTTACTGAGATAGAACAGGCAAACAAGAAGCTGTCATTTAACTTCGCATTTTTTTTCGGGTCAGTACATAGCTTTTGTTAGAGTAAAAAAAGCGGAGTGATTGATCTTGCATATCGTAACCTGGATGAAAATCCTGGTAATTGGTTTAATTTTTATTTTTGCTGGAGCTTATGCCGGATTTCAGAGTGACTGGTTTCAAAAGAAATATTTATATCCTTATCCCTATCGGGATTTAGTATACTACTATGCTTTAGAACGTGAACTTGATCCATTGCTGGTGGCGAGTGTTATCCGCACTGAAAGTAAATTCATTCCCCAGGCTCGATCCCCCAAAGGAGCAGTGGGTCTAATGCAATTAATGCCGGAAACTGCGCAGTGGATTGCGTCACAAATTGAATATCCTGATTTTAAACTCAGTGACTTGGAAGACCCTGAAGTGAATATTCGATTTGGTACATGGTATTTGCAGTCGCTTAAAAAAGAGTTTAAGGGAAATGAAATTCTTATGCTTGCTGCCTATAATGGCGGCAGGGGAAATGTGAAACAATGGATGCAGCGCTATGGCTGGGGAATGGATTTTAGGGATATTGACCAAATCCCTTTTCGCGAAACCAAGGAATATGTAGGAAAAGTACTGCATAGCAAACAGCGCTATCAAGATTTATATGGCAGATGAGGGATGGATTTGAGATACAGCAAATTTTTTTTCGGTATTTTGATCATCATGTTTTTACTGACTGGTTGCGGAGGAATAAAGGCGGACACAAAAAACTCGGATAAAGTCCACATTCAGGCAGGTGGCCAAATTAGTTATGGCAGTCTCCAGGAACCGGATATTCTAAATCCTTTATTATCCGATATGCTGGCAACTGCAGAGGTTGGTCGGCTGGTATTTAGTGGTTTGGTTACAACGAATGACAAAGGGGAATGGATTGCTGATCTGGCGACTCAAGTACCGACATTGCAAAATGGGGGAGTCAGTCAGGATGGGTTAACGGTTACTTATAAACTCAGGCAGAATGTGCGGTGGCATGATGGTGCCCCCTTTACGGCACAAGATGTGCGGTTTACCTGGCAGGCCATTATGAACGCTAAAAATAATATTGTTATTAGAGATGGCTATGATAAAATTGCTGCAATCGAAACTCCGGATGCCTATACGGTTGAAATAAGATTTAAAGAATACTATGCTCCCTATTTGAATTTATTTTCTACCATTTTACCTAAACATGTATTAGAGGCAGTGGATATTAATAAAAGCCAATTTAATCGAGCTCCGATAGGAACGGGTGCATTTAAATTTAAAGAATGGCGAATTGCCGATGCAATTGTGTTTGAGGCTAACCCGGATTATTTTAACGGAAAGCCTAGCTTGAACACCATTATATATAAAATATTTCCTGATCCCAATATCATGCTCAGCCATGTAAAGTCAGGTGAAATTGATATTGTGAGCAATGTTAGCCTTGCTCAGCTTGACCAAGTCAAGGCTGTTTCCGGATTCAATGTTCTCATATCTCCCAATATGATTTGGGAGCATTTGGATTTTAATCTGGAGCATCCCTTTTTTCAGGATGTTCGAGTACGGCAGGCAATCGCTCTTGGAGTGGATCGGCAGGCTTTGATCAACAACGTGTTGCGAAATGTTGCCAGTCCTGCATTTAGTGAGCAGTCGCCTCTGTCGTGGGCTTATAATCCGGCAGTTGTTTCAGGAGGACGGGATGTTGCCGCAGCCCGTGAGCTTTTGGTACAAGCTGGCTGGATTCAAGGGCCAGACGGAATTTTTACAAAAGATGGACAAAAATTAGCTTTTTCACTTGCAACAACTTCAGGAAATAAAGTTCGTGAAACAGTAGCTGCAGCGCTTGCGGGACAATTACGGGAGATCGGGGTTGTGGCTGAGGTTCGGTTGCTTGATCCCGCAGTATTTTTTAATGATATTTTAAAAAATCGCCGTTTTGACACAGCTTTATTTGCTTGGGTCGCGGGGGTAGATCCGGATAATCAGTTGCTGTGGAATTCACAAAAAATCCCGTCATCAGCTAATGGATATGAAGGCCAGAATTATTCTGGGTGGCGCAATGCGGAAATTGATTCGCTTACAACCCAAGGGGCACGGACGATTGATCTCGAGACACGCAAACTAATCTATTTTAGAATCCAGGAAATTATGCTGCAGGAATATCCGGTGATCCCATTGTATTATCGTGCTAATATTGATGCAGTTAAACATAGTGTAATGAATTATAAGCCGAATCCTACACCGGCAGGCAATCTGTGGAATTCTTGGGAATTAGGTATTGCAGCCAAGTAGTTGACAATTAATTAAGAACATGATAAAATTCATTTCGTTGCTTGTAATTGTAAATATGCGGTCGTGGCGGAACGGCAGACGCGCTAGCCTCAGGAGCTAGTGGGGGCAACCTCGTGGTGGTTCAAATCCACTCGACCGCACCAACTCATAAATAATAAAGTCAATATATATAGATTGCGCGGTTGTGGTGGAACTGGCAGACACACCATCTTGAGGGGGTGGCGGGGCGACCTGTGTGGGTTCAAATCCCACCAACCGCACCAAAAAGATACGTCGATCATCTGGCTATGCCGGATTTTTTTGTTTTAATACAAGCCTAAGGTTAACCTAAGGCTTGTTGGAATGATAGACAAGTATTGACAATAGTTCGGATAGCTGATAATATAAATAAAAATAGAATATGCCTTTAAGCTGGTCCTGTGAGGCCGGGAAGGAAATCATGCATAAGTATAAATTACGCCTTCTTGCGTCTTCACACGCCAGAAGGCTTTTTTATATGCCGTTGACACTGATCAACTCTTTTGGTAGTATATATATAAATGAATATTGCATAATTATAAATGCCTTTAAGTCGGTTCTGCGAAACCGGAAAGGTAACGCGCGCTGGAAAAGGTGTTATTGCATACGAAAATACAAATACTATCCTTTAAGTTGATCCGGAGAGGTTGGCAAGGATGTTAACGTGGGCTGGCATAATATGCCAGAACGGCCTCTGTATAACTCCTTGCCACCACGGCAGGGAGTTTATTTATTTAGGAGGAATGGTTGTGACTAAAAGTCGTCAAGTCTCTCTTCGTAACAAAAGCATTCTCGGTCTTGAAAATATGACGGTCGCCGAAATGGAACTGGTACTGGATACAGCCAAAGAGATGAAGAATATTATCGATCGGGATATTAAAAAAGTGCCCACCTTAAGAGGAAAATCGATTATCAATTTGTTTTTTGAACCAAGTACTAGAACCCGTACATCTTTTGAATTGGCCGGAAAATATCTCGGGGCGGATGTTGTCAATATTACAACCAGTGCAAGCAGTGTAGTAAAAGGTGAAAGTTTGCGGGATACCTTGATGACGGTTGAAGCTATGGGAGTCGATGTCATTGTTATGCGCCATCAAGCGGAAGGTGCTGCCCACTATGCGGCCAATACGGTGAGTCCGCTGATCATTAATGCCGGCGATGGTGCTCATGAACACCCGACCCAAGGACTGCTCGACATGTTTACAATCAAACAGTATAAAGGAAATTTACAAGGGCTTAAGATTGCAATCATCGGTGATATTCTTCATAGCCGGGTTGCCCGGTCAAACATTTGGGGTCTCAAAAAAATGGGTGCAGATATTCATATCGCAGGCCCACAGACGCTCTTGCCACGGTTTATCGAACAAACTGGCATTCACGTTCATAATCGGGTTGAGGATGCTCTTGAGGCTGCAGATGTCGTGAATGTCTTGAGAATTCAGTTGGAACGTCAAAAAAAGGGATTGTTTCCTTCAGCGCGTGAATATGCCCGCATCTTCGGTATTAACCAAGTCAGACTGGCATTGGCAAAACCGGACGCATTGATTATGCATCCTGGGCCAATGAATCGCGGCCTGGAAATAGCCCCTGATGTTGCTTATAGTGAAAAATCCGCAATACAGGAGCAGGTGAAAAATGGTCTGGCCATAAGAATGGCGCTGCTGTTTTTGGTGCTGATGGGAGGTAAGAACATTGAAACTATTGCTTAAAGCTGGACGAATCATTAATCCTGTAAACAATACGGATGAAATTGGCGATATTTTGATTATGGATGGAAAAATTGCCGAAATTGGACCAGAGCTTTCCTGCGAAGGGGCCGCAGTGTATCAGGCAAGTGGCTTGGTAATTGCGCCTGGTTTAATTGATATGCATGTGCATTTAAGAGAACCTGGGCTGGAAGCTAAAGAAGATATTGCCTCAGGAACCAGAGCGGCCGCTGCCGGAGGGTTTACCACAATTGCTTGTATGCCGAATACCAAGCCGGTTGTCGACAATTCCATCTTGGTGTCCGGGATATTACAACGGGCAGAGGATGAAGGGGTCGTCCGTGTCAAAGTGATTGGCGCACTGAGCAAAGGTCAGGAAGGAAAAGAATTGGCAGAAGTAGGCGATATGGTCTATGCTGGCGCGGTAGCGATTTCTGATGACGGGCATTATGTTGATAATGCTGAATTACTATTAAATGGTTTGGAGTACTTAGCCCGATTTGACAGCCCGATTATTTCTCATGCGGAGGACGAAGCATTAGCCGGTGATGGGTTTATGCACGAAGGGGCCGTTTCGGCGATGCTGGGAATCAAGGGACGGCCTGCTGTTGCCGAGGATATTGCCGTGGCTCGTGATATTCTGCTGGCCGAGTATACCGGCGGTTCGGTGCATATCGCGCATGTCAGCAGCAAAGGAGCGGTGGAATTGATCCGTCAGGCCAAAAAGCGTGGTGTCCGGGTTACCGCAGAAGTGACTCCACACCATCTGGCTTTGACGGATGATGTGGTGGCTACGTTTGATACAGCAACAAAAGTGAATCCGCCATTGCGTTCAGCCGATCATCTTGAAGCCTTATTAGCAGGGCTAAAAGACGGTACAATTGACGCCATTGCCTGCGATCATGCTCCCCATGCATTCGAAGAAAAAGACCGGGAGTACCGGTTTGCTCCAAGCGGATTTGCCGGACTAGAAACATCATTGGGCGTTATTTTAACAAAACTTTATCATACCGGTAAGTTTACTTTAAATGAAATCATTGAGCGCATGACCGCAGCACCTGCGCGTATACTAAAGCTCAACAGCGGCAAACTGGAGGTTGGCGTACCTGCCGATCTGACCATCATTGATCCGGATTATGAATGGATTGTGGATAGCAAGAGATTTTATACCAGAGGGAAACATACTCCGTTTGATGGGATGAAGTTAAAAGGAAAAGCAGTAGCAACAATTGTAAATGGAAATTTGATTATGCAAAATGGCGAGGTGCATGAATGAAGGGTAAATTGATTTTAGAAGACGGCAGTGTTTTTTATGGTGAAATGTTGCAAAATGGCAATGCTGTCGGCGAAGTCGTATTTAATACAGGAATGACTGGATACCAGGAAATTTTGACTGATCCGTCTTATTGTGGTCAAATTGTGACGTTAACTTTCCCACTGATAGGGAACTATGGAGTTGCCGACTTGTTTGAGCAATCGGATAAGCCTTATGTACGTGGTTTTGTTATCAGTGAACTGTGCGTTAATCCAAGCAATTGGCAGGCAGAAGGTGCTTTAGCCGATTATTTAAAGTCTCGTAATATTCCCTGCATCTATGGGGTTGATACAAGAGCCATCACCCGAAAAATCCGTTCACACGGAACGATGAAAGGGATCATTGTTTCAGAGGCGGCCAGTGAAGCGGAAATTGCCGAGTTGTTTGCACGGCCCCCTCAAATTGAGGTAGTTAAAGAAGTTACAACCAAATCGGTTTACAGGATGCTTAATCACGGACCTCATGTCGTTGTCATTGATTATGGGATCAAACGCAATATCTTAAATTCACTGCATAAGATTGGTTGTAATCTAACCATAGTTCCTGCTCATACTACCGCGGAACAAATTATGGCGCTTCAGCCTGACGGAATCTTTCTGTCAAATGGGCCCGGAGATCCTAAGGATTTACCTGAGGCTGTTGAAGTCATTAAAGACTTGCTTGGTAAAAAGCCGATGTTCGGGATTTGCTTGGGCCATCAATTGATTGCCTTGGCACTTGGAGCCGATACTTATAAACTGAAGTTCGGTCATCGCGGTTCCAACCAGCCGGTCAAAAACTTAACAACCGGCCGGGTTCATATTACCTCGCAGAATCATGGCTATTCGGTTCATGAAGATTCACTGGCAGGTAAAAATTTGATTATCACTCATCGTGCGGTGAATGACGGTACGGTCGAGGGTATGCGTCATCAAGATATCCCATTATTCTCAGTCCAATACCACCCGGAAGCAGCACCTGGACCTGATGATAACACTTATTTGTTTGATGAATTCTGGACACTGCTTACTAAGGGGGAATAGCTATGCCGAAAAAGGAATATTTGCGCAAGGTATTGGTTATTGGCTCAGGACCGATCGTAATTGGCCAGGCCGCCGAGTTTGATTATGCGGGTACCCAAGCCTGCCGCGCCTTAAAAGAAGAAGGAATCGAAGTTGTGCTGGTAAACAGCAATCCGGCTACCATTATGACGGATGCCAATATTGCAGACCGTGTTTACATTGAACCGCTTACACCGGAGTTTCTGGAAGAAATTATTGCTAAAGAAAGACCGGACGGCGTGCTGGCTACTCTGGGCGGTCAGGCAGGCTTGAATTTAGCCTTCAAGCTGGCGGAGCGAGGAGTCTTTGAAAAGTACCATGCAGAACTTTTAGGGACTTCTATTGAGGCCATTAAAAAAGCCGAAGACCGTGAATTGTTTAAAGAAACCATGCAAGCTATCGGTGAACCAATCCCTGAAAGTACGATTGTTGAGGATATTGAAAGCGCTAAACAATTTGCAGAGGAAATTGGCTTTCCACTCATTGTTCGTCCTGCTTATACTATGGGGGGGACTGGTGGCGGAATAGCAAGCAATGACCAAGAATTAGTGGATATTGTTACACGCGGGTTAAAATACAGCTTGATTGGCCAAGTGCTGATTGAACGCAGTGTAGCGGGCTGGAAAGAAATTGAATATGAAGTCATGCGTGATGCCAATGACAACTGCATTACGGTATGTAATATGGAGAATTTTGACCCGGTTGGGATTCACACAGGCGACAGTATTGTAGTAGCTCCTTCGCAGACTCTTGCCGACTATGAATATCAAATGCTGCGCAGTGCATCCTTACGGATCATTAGAGAGTTAGGGATTGAAGGTGGCTGTAATGCTCAATATGCTCTTGATCCCAACAGCAATCAGTATTATGTCATTGAAGTCAATCCCCGTGTAAGCCGGTCAAGCGCTCTGGCTTCTAAGGCGACAGGATATCCGATTGCGAAAGTGGCAACCAAGATTGCGATTGGCTATCACCTTGATGAAATTGTTAACGCAGTGACCCAGAAAACAATGGCTTGTTTTGAACCAACCCTTGATTATGTGGTCGTTAAGTTTCCTAGATGGCCTTTTGACAAATTTATGTTTGCTGACAGAATCCTGGGGACACAAATGAAAGCAACCGGGGAAGTCATGTCCATCGATAGAACCTTTGAAGGCGCTTTGTTAAAAGCGGTCCGGTCATTGGAAATCGGGTTGCATCGCCTCCATATTCCGGAGATAGCCGGGCTTTCCACAGAGGCTATTCGCGATAACCTGAAACTGGCCAATGATGAGCGGTTGTTTGTGGTTGCGGAAGCGTTGCGCCGTAATATTGCCATTGATGAAATTCATCAAGTAACGGGTATTGATTTCTGGTTTTTAGATAAAATTAAAAATATTGTCACGATGGAAACAGCGTTGCGGGAGGGAGTGCTTTCTCCTGAACTGATGGGGACTGCCAAAAAAATCGGGTTTGCCGATAAAACCATTGCCGAAATTACCGGCAAAACGACGGATGAGATTAGAAATATCCGCAAAGAACAACAAATTGTTCCTTGCTATAAAATGGTTGATACCTGCGCGGCTGAGTTTGAGGCGGCCACTCCGTATTATTACTCTACTTATGCTCAAGAGGATGAAGTCAGCATCTCGCATAAACGCAAAGTTCTGGTCTTGGGATCAGGACCGATCCGGATCGGGCAAGGCGTGGAGTTTGACTACTGCTCAGTTCACTCGGTATGGGCGCTAAGAGAGATGGGGCTGGAGTCGATTATCGTTAACAATAATCCCGAGACTGTCAGTACTGACTTTGATACATCAGACAGACTGTATTTTGAACCTCTAACGCCAGAAGATGTTTTGAACATTATTGACAAGGAACAGCCGGAAGGGGTTATTGTCCAATTCGGCGGTCAAACAGCCATAAATCTAGCCGGACCACTGGCTAAGGCCGGTGTAAAAGTATTCGGAACTTCTGTTGAAAACATTGATAAAGCTGAAGACCGGGAAAAATTTGATGCCCTGCTCGAAGAAATCGGAATTCCGCGCCCACAGGGAACAACGGTCACCAATGCAGAGGATGCTGTGCGCGAAGCTACTAAAATTGGCTATCCGGTCGTCGTTCGCCCTTCTTATGTTCTGGGCGGACGGGCTATGGAGATTGTTTACAGCGAGGCTGAGCTAAAGGATTATATGAACCGGGCTGTTAAAGCTTCGCCTGAACATCCGGTTTTAGTTGACCGTTATATGCAAGGGACTGAGGTGGAGGTTGATGCTATCTCAGATGGACAGGATGTGCTGATTCCGGGAATTATGGAACATGTTGAACGGGCGGGCGTCCATTCGGGTGATAGTATTGCGGTATATCCAACACAGACCTTGCCATCGGCAGTCATTCAAACGATTGTGGATTATACGAAAAAGCTGGCAGTGGGCTTAAATGTTAAAGGGCTTTTAAACATCCAATACGTCATCGCGGATGGTGTGGTTTATGTGATTGAGGTTAACCCAAGGTCGAGCCGGACGATCCCGTTCCTCAGCAAAGTGACCAATGTGCCGATGGTAAATGTAGCCACCCGGATTGCATTGGGAGCCACGCTGAAATCACTGGGATATCAACCAGGACTTATGCCTCCTAAGCCTTATATTGCAGTGAAAGCACCGGTATTCTCCTTTGCCAAGATGCTTCAAGTTGACATCTCTTTAGGACCGGAGATGAAGTCAACCGGTGAAGTCATGGGGACAGACTATCATTATGCAAGGGCGCTGTATAAAGCGATCACTGCCGCCGGGATGAATGTTCCCTCGCAAGGCACGGTGCTGTTCACTGTTGCCAATAAAGATAAGGCGGAAGCCGGAGAACTGGCAAAAGGCTTTGCCGATCTGGGCTATAGTCTGGTGGCTACGGCCGGAACGGCTCAATATTTACAATCTTTGGGGTTGGCTGTCGATACTGTGCAAAAGGTGCACGAGCATAAAGCCGATATCATTCAAATGATTAAAACCGGGAAAATTAATATGGTCATTAATACCCTGACTCATGGTAAAGAGCCGGAACGTGATGGATTTAAGATTCGCCGGGCAACCGTTGAACATGCGATTCCTTGCTTGACGTCCATGGATACAGCCAAAGAAGTCCTTCATGTTCTTAACTTCATGCGCGAGCGCAGGCTTGTGTACGCATTAGCGCTCCAGGACTATGTTGGCGGAGGCGATAATCTTGTCTAAAATGATTGTCAAGGCTCCGGTTGTTCAGCAGAGGGAGATTGCCAAGTCGGTTTATCAGCTTACGCTTCATTCTCCTGAATTGACCCAGCAAGCCGTTCCGGGACAATTTATTCACCTGCGGGTAACAGAGAATTATCAGCCGCTATTAAGGCGTCCGTTAAGCATCTCTTCGGTGAACAGGGACGCTGGGACTCTGAGTACGATTTATCGGATTGTGGGTCAAGGAACAATGCAGTTAAGTACGTTTAAAACCGATGCGATCATTGATTGCATGGGACCGCTCGGTAAAGGATTTGATTTACAATGTCATACACCTCTGCTGATTGGGGGAGGAATGGGGTTGGCGCCGCTGGTCTTTTTAGCTCAGCGGCTCTGTCCGCGCCCTTTGGAAATTTTGATGGGTGGCCGCAATGAGCAAGAGCTGTTCTGGCAGACCGTTTATCGTGATATTTGCGATAAGATTCACATTACGACAGATGACGGATCCTTAGGGCGGCGTGGATTTACTGTGGATATTCTGCCGGACCTATTGGATAAGGGGACCTTTGATAGGATTTATGCATGCGGACCCCGGCCAATGCTAGAGGCCATTGCTGCGATTGCCAAACAGTTTGCTATTCCCTGTCAGGTATCGCTGGAAGAACATATGGCTTGTGGCGTTGGGGCTTGTCTTTCCTGTACTTGTGCGGGTACTGATGGGAAACGGCGGAAAGTCTGCACCGATGGGCCTGTATTTTGGGCTGGGGAGGTGTTTGGATGACTGCAGAGCATAATTTAGGCCTGTTATCGGTCAATATTGCCGGCATTAAGATGAAAACACCGGTTATGACGGCATCCGGAACCTTTGGCTTTGGCCTGGAGTACAGTGATTTTGTCGATATCAATAAGATCGGTGCTGTTGTGGTTAAAGGGACGACCTTATTATCACGCAGTGGCAATTCTGGTGTACGGATTGCCGAAACACCTGCGGGCATGCTAAATTCAATTGGCTTGGAGAATCCGGGCGTAGAGGCATTCTTACATGAGACTTTGCCGGTTTTGGCAAAATATGATGTTCCCGTCATTGTGAATATAGCCGGAAACACCGTAGAGGAATATGGCGAGCTTGCGAAACAGCTGGATGTTAAAGGCGTTGCCGGCTTGGAGCTGAATATATCCTGTCCTAATGTTAAGCAGGGCGGAATTGCTTTCGGAACAAATTGCGAAAGTGCGGCCAGCGTTGTCCGCATGGTAAAGAAAAGTACCGGCTTGCCGGTTATTGTTAAGCTGTCGCCAAATGTAACCGACATTGTGGAAATGGCCAAAGCTGTTGAAGCGGCTGGAGCTGACGCAATTTCCCTGATTAATACCTTATTGGGGATGGCTATTGATATTCATAATCGGAAACCTATTTTGGGAAATATTGTCGGCGGTTTATCAGGACCCGCCGTAAAGCCGGTTGCTGTTCGAATGGTTTGGCAAGTGGCCAAAGCGGTTAAAGTTCCGGTTATTGGGATGGGCGGAATCATGACGGCCGAAGATGCAGTTGAATTTATGCTTGCGGGGGCCAGTGCTGTTGCGGTTGGAACTGCCAATTTCGTTAACCCTTATGCAACGGTTGAAATTGCCGATGGCATACGGGAGTACCTGAACCAGCAGGGTTTAATGCAGGTCAGTGAAATTGTCGGTAAAGTCAGGACAGAAGAATGGTAGTTGAAAAATTCCGGTAGGAGTGGAATTATGGAAAATCGTGATCGGTTGATTATAGCACTCGATTTTTCTGAGTTGAATCATGTTAAGCGTTTGGTTGAACAACTGGGAGATCGGATAAGTTACTATAAGGTTGGTATGGAGCTCTATTACAGTGTCGGCAACAGCGTTATTGATTATCTTCGTGAATTGGATAAAAATATTTTCTTGGATCTCAAGCTCCATGATATCCCCAATACGGTGGCGAATGGTCTTACAGCGCTAACGCGGTTAGGGGTTTCCATGTTGAATGTTCATGCAACTGGTGGACCAACCATGTTAAAGGCTGCAGCGGAAGCCGTGAAGAACGAGGCCGCAGCTTTAGCTATTCCCCGCCCCCAATTGATTGCTGTTACAGTGCTTACCAGTATTCATGAAAATGACTGGGCCGCTCTGGGACAAGAACGAGCCATTGCTGAACAAGTTGTCCGCTTTGCCAGCCTGGCTCAGGAAGCCGGTATTGACGGTGTGGTTGCTTCACCACAAGAAGCTGAATTGATTCGCAAGGCTTGCGGCAATGAGTTTCTTATTGTGACTCCTGGGGTTAGACCGCAGGGGAGTGCGTTAAATGATCAGAGCCGTGTGGCAACTCCGGCTGGAGCGCTTAATGCTGGTGCTAGCCATTTAGTTGTTGGGAGACCCATTACAGCCGCCGATAATCCTCGCGCTGCCGCCGAAAATATTCTTGATGAAATGAGGACAGCTTATGAACGAAACTGAAGTAAAACAATTGTTTATTGAGACAGGGGCTATTCTGGAAGGCCATTTTTTATTAACTTCAGGCTTACATAGTCCGCTATATGTAGAAAAGTTTCAAGTTCTTCAACATCCTGATTATACGGCCACATTGTGTGCAGCCTTAGCAAAACTTTTTTCCCATGAAGGGGTTGAAGTTGTCGTTGGCCCTGTAACGGGGGGGATATTACTCGCTCATGAAGTGGGAAAATCTTTAGGTACCCGGGCTATTTTTACAGAACGTGAAAACGGAAAAATGACTTTACGGCGTGGATTTGTTATAAAGCCTGGTGAAAAAGTACTGATTGTTGAAGATATTGTTACCACCGGGGGTTCTGTACAAGAAGTATTGGATGTTGTGCGGGAGCATGGTGGGATCCCAGTAGGTATTGGGATGCTGGTTGACCGCAGTGGTGGCAAAGCCAATTTTGATGTTCCGCACAAAGCGTTGCTTCAGCTTTCAGTGACCACTTATCAACCGGAAGAATGTCCTATGTGTAAGGAAGGACTGCCTATGACCAAACGGGGAAGCCGAAAAATCTAAAGTAAGATTCAATCAAGATCAATATGGGATTATTTGTGAATTTGCTAGTTATTAGGTATTGCTATATTCACAAAAAAATGATATTATACTATCCTGTAAGGAAGAACTTATGAAGTGGCCCGGTAGTTTAGTCGGTTAGAATGCCGCCCTGTCACGGCGGAGGTCGTGGGTTCGAGTCCCAT
>CAMJML010000009.1 GCA_946407015.1 uncultured Selenomonadales bacterium
CCTTTTCTTTCTTCGCGGGTTTTCACTTGGAAAGTACCGAAGCCGATAATCTGCACTTTATCATCTAGCACTAAAGCTTCTTCAATGCTGGCGAACAAAGCGTTAACAGCTTTCTCTGCATCTTTTTTAGTGAGGCCTGCCTTTTCAGCGACGCTGGCTACTAATTCAGTTTTATTCACAAATTCATCCTCCTCGTGAAATCGTTACGAATAGCATTATTCGCTATTTGTCTTTTTATTCCTGTCTACTTACAAAAAATTTGCCAAAATTTACTGAACCTATTTTTTTAGGACTTTTGCTTCATCCCAAAATTCGTCCAATTCAGCCAGGGTCAAATTGGCCCATTTCAAGCCTTTTTCGCGGACTTTATCTTCAATATGAGTAAAGCGGCGCTTAAATTTTTGATTAGTCACATTCAGGGCAATTTCGGCATCAATATTTAAAAAACGAGCTAAATTGACTATTGCAAATAAAATATCGCCAAGCTCTCCCTCCATTGCCTTGATATTGCCCGCTTGCATGGCTTCTTTGAGTTCAGTAATTTCTTCCTCTATTTTTTCCCAAACAGGCCCAATATTATCCCAATCAAAGCCAACTTTTGCAGCTTTGGCCTGCAATTTATAAGCTTTCATGAGTGACGGTAGATCTTTTGGCACACCATCGAGTACTGAAGTCCGCTCATTGCCCTTTTCCTGCCGTTTGATTTGTTCCCAGTTCAGAACGACTTCGCCGGCATCACGAACCGTAATATCCCCAAAGACATGCGGATGACGGCGCAGCATTTTGGCGGTTACCCCGTCCACTACATCCTGCATGCTGAATTCCCCGCATTCTTCCGCTACGCGGGCATGGAAAACGATTTGCAGCAGTAGATCACCCAATTCCTCACACAGCTTATCACTTTCGCCTAAATCAATGGCCTCCAAAACTTCGTATACTTCCTCAACAAAATAACGGCGCAGGCTTTCATGGGTCTGTTCAATATCCCAGACACACCCGCCGGGAGACCGCAGGCGGGCCATTACATCAATAATGGGACCAAGGTCAAACCGTTGGGTCTGTACCGGCTTGGCAGGCACAAAGACGCTGGTGAGATGATCAATCTGCGGCAGGCGATCAAGCTCATACAGCGGCAGTTGACGAATTTCTTCATCCGGCAGCCCCAGGTTCCGGACCATCGTCACCAGAAAATCATCCGGATAAAGCTCCATAAGCGCCAGCTTGGTATCAGAAGCCACTTGGCGGTTATAAACCTGGGTTACGACCAAGGCGGTATTGATTTCAGCCGGCAGTTCTGCCAAATCCGAACTATCCAGAATGGTCAGCCCGTCAATCGGATCAATCCCCAACCGGACATATAAAACTTCAATAAAACTCATTCCCGGCAGAATGGTGACTGGCACCTGCATGTCATCCGCCATGGCCCGGATCAACGTGACCGTTTTTTCGGCTACCAGCGGGCTGCCCGGCACAGCATAAACAATCTTCTTGCCGGCTTGTACCTGACGCAGGCAGTCCTTGGCGATAAACTCGTAAACTGCTTCAAAGGTCGGCTGTTCGTCATAAACAGCGTCATAGCTGCCAAACTGAACGCCTCGCTGTTTCAGTTCATCGGCCGTAGGGTGCCGGGCTGTTCTGAGCAGCAGTGTTTCAGCCGTTGTCAGCTTGTCCCATGTCTCCAGTGTAAGAAGGCCGAGCGGACCCGGCCCCAATCCAACAATAATTAATTCTCCCAATTCAGTCATCCCCTTATTTACGCAACAACCTCATTTTGACTAACAGCGCTACCATCCGGTTTCCCACTTTGGGCACCTTCTCCACATCGCGTTCACTTACGCCGCCCATAACGAGCAAAGAAACGCCATAGACCAGACCGCCAACTACAATGGCCACCAGGGTAGCCAGGGTATTATGAAACGTATGTGTCATCACGGTATCATAGGTGAGCAGCACAATCCCCCCCATGATAGCAGCTGAAGCCATCGCTTTAAAAGTATCTTTCAAGTTAATACTAAAACCAACATAGCGATACACAAAATAAACATTCAACAAGGCAGCCACCCCGAAATCCGCATTGGTCGCCCAGGCAGCCCCCTTAATGCCAAGGCTTGGTATTGCGGTTAATACCCAGCTTAACACTACTTTAACAGCCGCCGAAATGGTCATGTTGATGAGTGGAATGGTCGTATGACCCAACCCTTGCAAAACACCGGTCGTAACCTGACCAATTCCTAAAAGCACAATGCCCAGCGACAAAATGGCAATGGAAGTACCGGCATTCGGTGTACCATAAAGCATTTGGGAAATAGGTGTTGCCAGCAAACACATGCCGACAAAGCTGGGGATGGTAATCAGATTGGCGATACGCATTGCTGTAGCGGTTCGCTGATAAATCCGCTGATGATTCCGTAAGGTAAAGGCTTCAGAGACAGCCGGAACCAAGCTGGCTGCCAAGGAGGCTGTCAAAATGGTCGGTAAGTTGACCAGTGCCACAGCCATTCCGGTCAGATACCCAAACAGTTCGGTAGCCTGTTCCACCGTAAAGCCGGCTACTTCCAGTCTGGCCGGTACGATGAGCAGATCAATATTGGAAACCAGCGGCAGCATGATGTTGGCCAGCGAGACCGGCAAAGCCAGCCTGACAATCCGTGAAATAATACTGACACTGGATTCCTGCTTCACATCAGCCTGCAAAGCTATCTGGCTCTTATAGACATTACGCTGACGCCAGTAATAATAAAGTAAAACTAAAAGTCCGGCGGCGGCTCCCGGTCCCGCCCCAAAGCTGGCACCAGCGGCGGCATATTCCAGGCCTTGCGGCAGCAGGATGAAAGCGAGGGCAATCATGGTCACAACTCGGACCAATTGCTCAAAAATCTGAGATACCGCCGTAGGGGTCATCATTTGCAGCCCCTGGAAATACCCGCGATAGCTGGATAATACCGTAACAAAAAAGATAGCTGGCGACAAGGCGGCAATCGCATAATAAGCACGCGAATCCCGGACATACTGATTTTCAATCAGCCAACCGGCACCGAAATATAAGAGGAACGTAAAAATCAAGCCTGTAACAGCCAATACGCTGAGCGATATGCGAAATACCCGGTTGGCTCCGCGGAAATCCGAGCGGGCTATTTTTTCGGCGACAATGATGGAAATGGCCACCGGTATTCCGGCTGATGACACGCTGAGGGCCAATAAGTAGATCGGATAAGCCATTTGATATAAGCCAATTCCCTCGCCTCCCAGCAAGCGGGACAATAAGATGCGGTTTACGGAGCCAATAATCTTAACAATAACCCCGGCTACCGTTAAAATCAGCGCTCCTTTTATAAATGTATCTTTACTCACTAAAGTCATTCCTCTCCCCAGATGCTATTCACTGATCCAGTCAGTCCTGAAATCAAGTTGTACTTGCCGTTCAAATGCGTTGACCTTTTCAGGGACCAAACCGCTCTTACTCCTCGACGCCTTCCATCGCTGCTGCCGGTAAAAAACGTAACTTGATCTGGTAGTATTATAGCAAAATATGGACGCGGTTCCAAAGAAATCTGGCAAAATAATCCGGACAATAGAAAAGTAGCGAACGGCGTCCGCTACTTACAAAACAATGAGAGCAAATTATTGTGACATTTGTTTAGCTAGAAAACCTGCAGCCGTTTCAGCGAGTTTTACTTCCATATCACCCATTTGGACGCCAGCTTGTTTAGAACAGATCACTACTGCGCCAATTGCGTCGCCTTCAACAATAATTGGCGCGATGACTTCTGCGGTAAACTTGCATGCTTCATCTTCGTCATCATCGGTGTCGATCGGGCATGCTTTGCCGTGTTTGTACTCGCCAGGATTGTTGATTAACAGTGCTTTGCGGTCTTCCATTACCTTTTCTACTATCGAGCCTAGCGGCTTGTTCAAGAACTCTTTCTTCGAAGCACCAGCTACAGCGACTACATTATCTCGGTCGGCAATAAGAATGATCTGGCCGATAGCTTCATATAAAGAATCGCAGTACTCCTTAGCAAAATCACCCAGTTCGCCTACTGGGGAGTATTTTTTCAGGATGACCTCGCCTTCACGGTCTACGTAAATTTCCAGCGGATCACCTTCGCGTATTCTAAGTGTTCTACGAATTTCTTTTGGTATTACAACCCTGCCTAAATCATCAATTCTTCTAACGATTCCTGTCGCTTTCACCAGTATCCCCCCTTTTCTACAGTTTTTGACATTTCGCCTCAGTGATAGTATATATCTCACAAAGCATTTTTATTCATGGATTACCATGATTAGTCATGGTCAGGAAAATGCTTATTTGGTAAGGGTTTGCAGCAATTTATAAACAATATCCAATAAATTATTTTCAGTTAATTTATGAAGACGCAGTTTTATAATTTCCGGCGGCCCTGGAATCATGGTAATCGAGCTGCCAAAATGATTTTTGGCTTCAAGCACACCATGAATGTTAACATTAGGCTTATCACCAAAAATAATTTCTATACCCCGCAATTGCTGGATAATCGACCGGATTCCTAAATTACGGGCCAGATTTTTAATCCTGGCCACGGTCAGCAGGCTCATGACCGGCTTAGGCGGATCACCAAAACGGTCAATGAGTTCATCTAGCAATTGTATGACATGAGCCTCTTCGCGAATAGCCGCAATCCGTTGATATATTTCAATCTTATGCATGGCATCGTGAATATAGTCGCCGCTCAGATAGGCTTCCACATTAAATTCCAAAATTGGCTCAACCGGCAATTCGACCCGGTTACCGGTCTTCAGCTCCTGCACCGCTTCTTCGAGCAGCCTGCAGTACATTTCAAAACCGACACTGGCAATATGACCGTGCTGCTGTGCTCCCAGCAAGTTGCCGGCGCCGCGGATTTCCAAGTCACGCATGGCAATTTTGAAGCCGGCACCCAACTCGGCAAATTCCTTAATCGCCTGCAGCCGTTTCTCAGCAACCTCAGTCAGTACCTTATCCGGCCGATAGGTAAAGTAGGCAAAGGCCATCCGGTGCGAACGCCCGACGCGGCCGCGCATTTGATAGAGCTGCGACAGCCCGAAACGGTCGGCATCATAAATAATGATAGTATTGGCATTGGAAACATCCAGCCCGTTTTCAATGATACTGGTACAAACCAGCACATCATCATGACCCTCATAAAAGTCGAGCATGACCTGTTCAAGCAGTTCTTCCGCCATTTGACCATGAGCGCTTTTAATTTTGGCATCAGGCAGCATTTCGGATAACTTCCGCTGCACCTTATCGATGGTCTCAACCCGGTTATACACGAAATACACCTGTCCGCCCCGTTTAAGCTCACGCTTGATGGCATCACGGATAATTTGATCATTGTATTCCACCACATAGGTTTGAACCGGGAAACGGTCCTCCGGTGGCGTTTCAATAATACTCATATCACGGGCATTGACCAGCGACATGTGCAAGGTTCTGGGAATGGGAGTGGCACTTAAGGTCAGGACATCAATATTGCTCCGCCATTTTTTTAATTTTTCTTTTTGGGCAACCCCGAAGCGCTGCTCCTCGTCCACGATCAACAAGCCCAGATCTTTAAACACAACATCCGAATTCAAAATCCGGTGAGTACCGATTAAGACATCGACCTGACCGCTGGCGACTTTGGCCAGGGTGGCTTTTTGTTCTTTGGCACTACGGAAACGGCTGACCACATCCACGGCCGGGCCAAAGCCGGCAAAACGGCTCATAAAGGTCTGATAATGCTGCTGGGCTAAAACCGTAGTCGGCACCAGCACGGCCACCTGTTTGCCGCTCATGACGGCTTTAAACGCGGCCCGGATAGCCACCTCGGTTTTGCCAAAGCCGACATCGCCGCATAACAAACGGTCCATCGGACGCGGTTTTTCCATATCGGCTTTGATCTCGGCAATTGCTGCCAGCTGGTCGGGAGTTTCCTCAAAAGGAAAGGCATCTTCAAACTCCTTCTGCCAGGGGGTATCCGGCTCAAAGGCAAATCCGGTTCCAACCTGCCGTTCGGCATAAAGAGCCAGCAATTCTTTGGCCATATCGGCAACCGCAGCCTTAGCCTTGCTTTTGGCCTTGAGCCATTCCGTCCCGCCCATCTTATGCAGACGGGGAGCCTCGCCCTCAGAACCGATATACTTTTGCAGTAAATGCACCTGATCGGTCGGAACATATAGCTTATCCTCACCAGCATAGCGAATGTGCAGATAATCCTTATGGACCCCGCCGACACTCAAGGTTTCCACACCGACGTATTTACCAATCCCATGGTTGACGTGAACGACATAATCGCCCAAGTTGATATCGCGGAAATAAGTAATTTGCTGACCTTTCGCCGCCCGCGGCCGCGGCCGTTTTTTCTGACGGCCGAAAATATCTTTCTCAGTAATAATCGCCAGATGCGCCTGCGGGAGCTCAAAGCCGCCGGTTAAGCTGCCGATGGTCACCAGCACCGTCCCAGCAACCAGCGTATTGACCGTTTCAGCGTAAACAGCAGTCAGGCCCTGCTCGGTTAGATTTTGCTGCATCGCAACCGCTTTATCCTGATTGGATAAGAAAATAACCGGATAGAAGCCCCGCTCCAGCAAGCTGGTTAATTCGGCAGCAACCAAATCCATCTGACGATGAAACGGTGCGATCCCCTTCGCTGTGATACTGATGATCTCACTGGGTTCGGTATAAGGAATTTTCTGCAGCATCAAGGATAAATAAATAATATTATAATGTTTGGCAGCACTGGTGATGTCGGCCCAGGAAAAAGACCGTTTTTTCAACTCCGGGTTTTCTTTTGTCAGCTTGCCAATTTGTTCACGAATCCGGGTCGGTTCATCAAAAATAACCGTAGACTGCTCCGGCAGGTAAGATAAAAACACGGCCGGTTTCCCGCTGTGCTCCGGCTCGGTCAGGGGCAGAATGTCGGACTGGGCAATATTGTGCGTGGAACGCTGTGTTGCCGGATCAAACTCTCGCAACGAGTCGACCTCATCGCCAAAAAACTCCATCCTGAGCGGCATCGTCCGGTTGACGGGGAAAACATCCACAATACCGCCCCGGGCACTAAACTGTCCAATGCTGTCCACCTGATCCACCCGTTCATAACCGAAACGGACCAGATTTTCCAGGACTTGTTCCCGCTGCAGCTCCAGGCCAACAGCCACACTGAGCCGGTTATTTTCAAACTCCTGCCGCGACAATCCTTTCTGGATAGCGGCTTCGGCAGTAGCCAGGACGATCACTTTTTCCTTGCGGATGATCCTGCCCAGGACATCCATTCTCCGGGCTGCCAGTTCTACACTTTTAGCTGCAGCCGAAAAAGTAATAATATCCAGAGCCGGTAAATCCACAACAACCACACCGGGGAGCAGCGTGTCCAAATCCGCCCTCAGTTGCTCCAACCCTTCATGACCACCGGTAATAATCACGGTTGTCCGTGGATTTTTATGATAAGCCGCAGCTAGAATGGCACTCTTTTGCGAACCTGTCAGTCCATAAATCACATTTTGCTGTACCTGAGCCTGAAAGCTCGCCAGCGCCTTAGTTAACGCCGCATCGGCGCTCATTGCTTCGAAAAGTTTGTTCATGTTCCACCTCACCCATGCAAAAAGGGGCTTTAGCAATCGCTAAAGCCCTATATATGCTTAAACTTGACTGTTCAT
This sequence comes from uncultured Selenomonadales bacterium, assembly GCA_946407015.1. GTDB lineage: Bacteria > Bacillota > Negativicutes > DSM-1736 > Dendrosporobacteraceae > CAMJML01. Next base: position 7,660 of record CAMJML010000009.1, read on the forward strand.
ACCAATAATTTCTCTAATGCAGATACGTTGTTTGCGGACTCCACAAGGGTTGTTCATCGGCTAACCCCAATACCTCCACACAGCTGTCACACAAGGACTTGACATACATGGTGTTTGACGCTGGATCAGCTTTTATTATATCCTGACGTTCATCCCCAGTCAAGCAATCAAAACCCAGCTTGACCTCATCCACTTGGTCCACTTCGATATCTGCAATGGCTTCCCCGCAGCAGCTGCAATGATAAAAAATTTTCAACGTTTTCAGCCTCCTGTTTACTCACCGCTACGCGTACAAGCGAATGACGGTAGCATTCCAAATCAAATGGGCTACCACACCGCCTGCCAACGCCAGCCCAATACTGCCGCTCACGGCCAGCAGCAAAACCGTGACAGCGCCGAATAAGCTGTGCCCGCCAAGGCTAAACCACGCAGCTTTAACCCCGGTACGCTCATTTTGAACCCAGTCATAACAGGCCTCAACCAGGCCGAACGTAATATGGGCTGCCAAAATATCAGCGCCTAGATAATAAGCAAACAACGTTTTCGTCGCTTCTTCAAGCAGCGGACTGACAGTAATGACGGTTTTTAGTCCAATCCATTTGACAAAAGTCTTATTCAGTAAAAAGCTCAGCGCTGCCACCAGGCAGCCGATCACATATCCCATAAAGCCCTCTTTTTTGCTTCTTACCCTCTATTATCACCGCAGCTTTTTCCACTTATACTTGTGAAAAAAAATAACCCTCTCTGCACGCAGCCGAAGCCTGTGCAGGAAGGTTATTTCTGATTGAACGTTTTTTATTTTACGGCAAATAATTCATCGGGTTTTGCACTTCACCGTCTTTATGTACTTCGAAATGAAGATGCGGTCCGGTCGAATAACCGGTATTGCCCATCTGGCCTATTTTCTGTCCGGCCCGGACATACTGCCCCGGACTTACAGAAAATCCCGACATATGACCATATAGCGTGGAATAGCCATTATTATGCTCCATCATAACGGTGTAGCCATACCCGCCATACCAGCCGGTATAGGTAACCCGCCCGGGCAGGGCAGCCGTTATAGGAGTTCCTACGTCATTGGCAATATCAATGCCCTCATGCATCCGTCCCCAGCGTCTGCCAAACGGCGAGGTAATCTCCCCATTGGTCGGCCAGATAAAACGGCTGACAGCCGACCGGGATACGGGTGCCGACGGCAATTCGCTCAAATTCACGGGCTTACCGCCAGGAATAAACAGTTTTTCGCCAATGGCCAGGCCCTCGCTTTTTTTGTCATTGGCGGTTAAAATAGCCGGTAGCTCAACACCATATACACTGGCAATGCGCCATAAGGTATCCCCGTCAGTGACGGTATGCAAGACCCCTTTTTGTGGTAAAATAGCCAGCTTATCCCCAGGATAAACCGTTTCACCGGCATCTGGATTCGCTCCCAGGATGGTATCCACGTCGATTTGATACAGTTCAGCAATTTCGCCAAGAGTTTCGCCCTCGCGAACGGTATGCGTCTTAATTGCTGCTACGCCTGCCGGCGGAACAGTTTGTTCAGCCTGAACCGCAGGTTCGGCACTAGGCTGAATGGGAAGGTCTTTATCTTTTTTGGTTATTCCGGCTCCAAACAATGCGATCAGCGCAATACCTACCAATGCACCTGCAACCATGGGTTGCTTTTTGAGCTTGGTCAAGTCCATCACATCACCTCGGTGTAGAGAAATTATTGGGCGATCAATGTTAGCATAAACGGTTGCAAAATTTATTATGCGCAAAAATTTACATTTTTTTCAGCGATTGGTTACAAATGACAGCAGACTCTCTGATAAATAAATAGAAGAAAGCAGGTCCAGGACCTGCTCAATCTGTGCTCTATTTGAAACACCCTTAACCATCATAAAGTCCAACCATTGAGTCTGTCGCCACGCTACGATTTATTGATCCTGCTTGTCCCAGTTTTCATTGTCATAAAACAGCAATGACCCAACAAATATTATACCATAATGCTCCAATACCCGCTACCCAAATCACTTGATAATTTTGTTGTCATCTTGCAAGCCTTATTTGCGTACAGCCTTTCTGACAGCATAGAGAATGAGATAGCCAATAATAGAAGCCCCTGCGATCCAGTTTAATGTGGTCATATGATGAAAATCGATGGTTGCCAGCCATAAAATAGACACACACAGCATACTCCAGTCAACCAGTTTAATTTTTGTTTTCATAAATGTTCTGCGATCAAGCTCCTCACTCAATCACAGGTACATCACCTCCCCGTCTATAAGCATACCATAATCTTGCCTTGCCGTTAATGCTCCGGCCGGCAGGTTCAACAAAAAAGAGCCCGAGGGCTCTTGGGGGTCATACCGTGAACCGGGAAACCGTTTGCTGCAGCCCGTTGGCTGAAGCGGTTAATTCTTGGCTGAAAGCCGTGATCTCATTCATTGATACCGACTGACCGTCCACCGCCCCTGCAATAGCCTGAGCCTGTTCGGTAATTTCCCGGCTGATTTCATCCACTTCTTTTACAGCCTCCAGGACTTGTTCACTACTGCCTGCCAGATGAGCAAAGGTATCGGCAGAGCTTGCGGCTATTTCCGCAACTTCATGAATCTGCTCCAGGATGGTCTTAAAAGCTTGACCGGCCTTATTTACGATCTCAGCTCCTTTTTGTACTTCCGCATTGCCTTCGGTAATGGAGCTGACCGCTAACTCCGTTCTGTTCTGAATCTTGCCGACAATAGCGGTAATCTGCTGAGCGGCATGCTGTGATTCTTCGGCAAGTTTCCGCACTTCATCGGCCACCACGGCAAAACCGCGGCCATGTTCTCCGGCCCGGGCGGCTTCAATCGCGGCATTCAAGGCCAGCAAATTGGTTTGATTGGCCAAAGCCGCAATCACCCCAATGATTTTCCCAATCTCCTCTGAACTCGCTCCCAGTTCTTCAATTACCCGCGCCGAATCACTGGTTTTACGCTGAATTTGTTCCATTTGTCCCATGGCTGTTGCGATCGCTTCATGCCCCTGGGCGGCAATTCCCACGGTCCGTTTGGTAATCGCCACAGTATCATTGGCACTATTCATTCCCTCGCCAATACCGGAATTAATGCTTTCAACAGCTTGCAAGGCAATTGCGGCCGTCTCCAGCTGCCGTTCGGTACCGGTTGCTGTTTGGGCTGTCATCGTAGCTACCTGATTGGCGGCCTGCGCTGATTGGGCGGCATTCAGACTAAGTTCATCGGAGGCACCGGCAACCCGCTCGGCTGATTGCATAATTTGCTGGATCAGGCGGCGCAAGCTTTCGGTCATTTCATTCACAACGGTAGCTAACTGACCTAATTCATCATTTTGCTGAACCTCGATCTTCTGGGTTAAATCACCGCCGCTATTGGCCATCTCCTGTAATTTGTCAATGATGTGCTGCAAAGGATCAATCAGCGTACGCCGGGAATACCAGTATGTGAACAATAAGGTCGCCACGACCAGCACAACATTGATCATGAAGATTTTATGGGTGACGCTGGCTACTGTTTCTTCGACCTCTTCCAAATTTACTCCGGTGCAAATCACCCAGCCCCAAGGTTCATAAAGTTTGGAATAAACCCGGCGGTGAAGCGGATCAGGCACATTAGGCTTCTCATACCACAGATTATTATAAAAACCTTCCTGTTTATTTTTCAGGGCCCCTTCCACATTCTCCCGGATGGTGTAATGGCCTTTGATATCTTTTAACTCACGCCGGTCCTTTCCCACCATTTGCGGCTGATCCCCATGCATCACCACAACATGCTGAGTATTATCAATCCAGAAATAACTGTTTTGCGCATAACGGATGGTGCTGGTCACTTCAACAGCTTTAGCTTGGGCTTCCTGTGGCGTCATCAGCCCTCTGTCGGCCAGTGAGCCGTAATAGGCCACAACGCCATATACGGCTTCAACACTGGATTTAAGCTGAAGATCTTTTTCCTGATAAATCCCGTCACGGGCTTGCGGGATAATAAACCAATAACAAAATAAAGTAAACAGCAAAATCGGTACGATTGTGATGATCATTAATTTATAAATAACTTTCAAATCAAGCCCCCCCTTATCCGAATCGGTCACACCAGTTCCCTATAATAGGTTAATGATAATAATTACCATTATCATTAACCTATTATAGGGAAAATTCCCCCGTCTGACAAGGGTAAAAACAGAAAAAACTGCCGGCGTAACGGCAGTTTTGCGGAACATTGGATTATTTTTATCACTCCGGCGCTTCATCAACCAGCAGCCAGCCCGCCAATACAGCGGTCAGCGGCGCTACCAGCACTACCCCCAGACTTCCCACCAAGGTATGAAGAATTTCCGCCGCAATATACGTCAGATTGATCATATTCACAACCGGTGTTCCCTGAGCCATAAAGACCATCATCAACGCGGTAAAGGAGCCGGAATAAGCCAGCAGCAACGTTGTTGTCATAGTCCCGACCACAGCCCTCCCAACCGTCATGCCCGACGCAATGGCCTCCCGGCGGCTAAGTTCAGGTTTTTTCTCCACCAGTTCGGCAACCGAAACGGCAATGTCCATGGCTACATCCATCATAGCTCCAGAGGAAGCCAAAAAAATTCCGGCCAGAAAGATTCTGGTGAGATTGAGATGACTGAAGCCCACATGCAGCAGCGTTTCTGCATAGGGAATGACAGCCCCATGAACGTTAAACAGCTTACCAAAGACCAAAGCCAGCATACAGGCCGCGACAGCACTGCCCATCGTACCTAAAAAAGCAGCCAGGGCCGTCCGGGTCAAACCGGCGATTAAAAAGGTAACACAAGCGACAATGGCGCAAACCACCAACAAGGAAACCAGAATAGGGTCCCAGCCTTTTAAAAATAATGGCCACAGGACCTTCCAAAAAACCAGAATGGTAAAAATAAACGATAAGACCGCTTTGACGCCTGTCCAGCCGGCATACCAAAACAGCAGCAGTGCAAACAAGCCAAACAGCAGCGCTTCTGCATCAAGGCGGTAGTGGTCGATTACATTCGCTACGACAATGCGGCCATTCTCAACTTTGCTGACCAACAGAGCCTCATCTCCGGACTGAAATACTTTGTCCAACTCCAGCTTGCCGGTTAGCGTATTGGTTACCTCAAGCTGCTGCCCCTGCAGTGCACCGTCGGCCACTTCCAGCTTTACCCCCTGTACGCCGGTTTTCACCACCCCGCGCTGGTACACATACGTATCATCAACACTTAAGACCCGGGCCTTGCTCCGGACATAGCCATCCTGCTGGTCCGGAAAACCGGTGGGCAGACTATACAGCACCACGCACAATAAGGTAACAACCATGGCAAAAATCTGATTTCCGTTAAGCTTGACCACGACCTGACATCCTTTCACGTAAAGCCGAAAAAGCCTGGCCAGGCCAAGCCTTTTCAGCACTTCTTTTCATACATGCCGCAACCGCGGATTATCGAACACCCATAACGCTCATGATTTTGCGGGCCACATCGGTATTATCATAATATCCCTGGAAAAGTTCGCCGCCCACTCCCTGAGCATACACCGGCACAGCCACCCCGCTGTGGGCATAAGTGGTCCAGCCAATGCCGGCTTTTTGATTGAGAATATGGGTAACCGTTACCGAAAACGGCTCATAAGTTCCATATAACAAGTAGCTATGCTCGTCTTTGGAGCGCTGCTTGGACTCAAGCATACTGACCGCCAGTGCAGCCTGAAGCCGAGCTTGGTCATATTCGGTTAAATCGGTTAAGCCATAATCCTGTGCCAGTACCGGCAGCCAGTCACTGAGGTTGGCTCCTTGCGGACCAACGGCCTTGCGATAGGCCCTGATTTTTTTATCAAATTCTTCAAATGAAATTTGCTGCTTGCTTAATTTGTTAAAAGCGGTTGAATACTCTGTGCCGGCAAAACCAATGGTCATACCGCCTGTTTCATGATCACCCGTAATGACGATCAGGGTTTCATTCGGATGTTTGGCATAAAACTTAAGTGCTTCGGTAACTGCGTTTTCTAAAGCCACCACATCACGGATCGAGGTTACCGCATCATTGGCATGACAGGCCCAGTCAATTTTTCCCCCTTCAACCATCATGAAAAACCCATTCGGATTATCCAGCATTTCGATCCCTTTACGGGTCAGATCAGCCAAGGATAACTGCTGGGTCCGGTCAATCTCATAGGGCATAGCTTGCTCAGCAGCCAGTTCCTCCTGAATGGCAATCACTTTACCGGCTTGAGGAGTCAGTTTGAGAAATTCAGCTTGATCTTGAAGAATTTTATACCCTTGCTGCCCGGCGATGTCCAGAACGCTGGGTTTGTCCTTTTTCGGACCGGTTGGGGCCAGCAAACCGCCGCCGGCAAAATAATCAAAACCGCTATAAGCCAGTTCTAAACCAATTTCATAATAGTTTTTTCGGGTAGGCTGATGGGCATAAAAAGCAGCTGGAGTAGCATGATCCAGAGAGACACTGGATACGATGCCGACTTTCATCCCCTTTTCCTTCGCCATTTCGGCCATGGACTTAAACTTGATGGTTTTAGTCGGGTCAACCCCCAGCACATCGTTATTGGTTTTATGTCCGGTCGCTAAAGCGGTACCGGCTGCAGCCGACTCGGTTATAAAGGTATTGGCCGAATGAGTGGTCTGCATACCCAAGTAAGGGAATGTTGTAAAGTTAACCTTTTCGCTGGCCATAGGATCTTTGCCGTTTAAAGCGCCTTTATAGATCTCGGTCGCATTTACTTGGGGCATGGCCATCCCATCGCCAATAAAATAAAATACATATTTGGCTTTTTTCCCATAATAAGCATTGTCCACGCCTGCATTAGCCGGCTGTCCGGCCGGTAACGCCGCCACCAGCAATCCCAGTACCAGTGCTGTGATTCCACACATCCAGAACCATTTACCCTGTTTTCGCAAAGTCATGCGCCTCCTTATAATAGTAAGATAAGCTATTTTCATTATAAACGCCCCGCATTACCCAAATGTTTCCAAAAGGTTAATTTACTGTTAACTTTGCGCAACAAAATGACCGGGCGGAGCCGCCCGGCCTTGTATTCATCAACTAACCAATCACTTGATTGTCCCGGTGTATCGCCTCGGCAATGCTCTTTGCCAGCCGGGTTGAATGTTGTGAACCGATTAATAGTTTTTCCCCATCTTTGAGCAAAAGCTCAACACCAAAATTGCCACTGACATTCAATGCCCCCATCCGAATTCCATAGCCGCCATAATCCAGAAATTCATAATGTTTTATGCGAAAATCAGCAATGTCCTGCAAAGCAATTCTGCGCGTATACATCGGGAAGAATTTTACCGTGATCCCCTCACCATCCACCACGGTAGTCATTCTCAGTAAGTAAAAAAATACCGGTAGTCCGATTCCCCCGACCAGCCACAGCAGCACCACCGTGTAATCTGCAGCAGGCCGGTGGCCAATGGGAACGCCCAAAATAATCTGCCAATAAAAAATCAACCCAAATAGCAGGCTTAAACTAAGCAGGATCAGCCAAATGGAAAACTGCCGGAACCGCTGAACCTCATAAAATAAGCTGGAATGACCGCCTCCATGAACCATGTAACCGCCCCCTTATTCAGCGTCGTGCCTCTTGTCTTAATTCAATATCTTCAATTTTTTTCCTGTCCCTGTTACTATGTATATTTTACCAGCTGCAAAAAAAACACCGGTCAGCACAAGCTAACCGGCAAGGCTTGCAAATATTTTTTTATGACAAGGGCAGATCGAACAATTCGGTGTATTTTGCCCAGAGACAAAGTTCTATACTGTACATCAGAAGATACAGAATCAGAAAGCTCCAATACGCTCCTTTTAGCAAATAGGCACGTCCTGACATGACACTCACCTCAGCTTCAGCATACCACTTTCCGCCAGCGCTATGATTACGTTTCTGTAAAATCTGTGTTAATATCCAGCTAATGAGACATGGCCAATTTCCGCCGGTCCACTGCCTGCGGAGGCTCCTCCAGCCAGCCATTTTGAATCAAAAGATTGGCACCGTCTTCGGAAAAAGCTCCTACTTCAGCCATAAGCCGGACGAAAATACCTGCTAGATCATACCTTTGACTGGTTGAAACAGCCAGGCCATAATTGCCCATGCCGGCCTGAATCAAGGTTGCCGTGTGAACCAGCATCAGGCGGTCGGAAAAAGGAGCCTTGGTAGAGTCGGTAATCAACGGTTCAATGGGCAGCGTTCCGGGTAAATCATCCTCGGCCAGCTTCTCGGTAAAAATCTCAATATGCTTTTGGGCCATGCTTTTGCCTCGTAAAAAGAAATCACGGATTTCCGGAGAAGAAACCACCTGGCTGAAAGCTGTCATCACGGCTTTCCCAATAACATTGGTTTGAATATTGACAAATAGATTGGCAATTTCCAAGACAGTCAGCGGCCGGGTCTCTTTAAACAAATTGCCTAAAAAACCCGGCTTCTCAGCAATATGCGGGATCTGACTGGGAGGAATAAACGGCGGCCTGCTATAGATTCCCTTTTCCTGCATCAGGCTAATAACTTTTTCATTCAGTTCCATAGAATCCTGCAAAGACTGGCGGTAAAATTTTCGGATATCCACACGGGATGCGTTGCTTAGCGCCAACCCATAAGCCGCGAGTCCCAACCGGGACATATTACTTAAATAATGCAGTGAAAACAAATCACCAAATAAACGGCCGGCGCTTACATTCACGTCACGATCGGAAAAAGCCAGCGGAATAGCCCAGCCCTCCTGCTGAAATACTTGTGTTAAATACGTCATTTGCTGTTGTGATAACGATCTTGCATAATGTAATAGTTTGCATATGGCTTCATCCTCGGTTTTGGCGTGTAAATAGTTTAATACACACGAGGCTAACGAATTGTTCTGATATTGCGACCACATTGAAGCAATTTCCAACGCCGTAAGGCGAATATTGGCTGGATCAGCAGGCATAACATCATCTCCATTTTTTAGCTATTAGTATTACTAGCTTGATTCATTTTTATAGCTTGCAGAAAGAATTTCCTGTGCATTAATGAGAATCACATAAAAGAGCAGCAGGAAGATTCCTGCTGCTCTTTTATCAAGCCAGTATCTGCCGCATACTGACCAGACTAATAAATGGAAAAAATATTCGGGTATTTGAGAATGGCTTTAAGATCAGCCAATTCCTCAGCATCTATTTGCGACCTTCCTTCCAGAAACAAGCGGGCCATATAGCCTGCTTTAGCCATTCGCAGGGCCTGAATCAACTCCTCCCGCTGTATCGTTTGACTTGAACAATCCGCAGCCTGTTCCAATTGACCGATCATGCTGTCCAGCCTTTCCACTTCCTCTACCGGCGTTCTCAAAGCGATTCCTCCCATTGCGATCCTGTCTTTGTATCACATTATACCGCATTGGCCAAAGAATTCCTATCAACAAAAAAGCCGCCCCGCGCACAGGAACGACTTAATCCGGTGACGCATGACGGTCACTCGGCTGGTCAGTAATAAAAGAGCAACATGCTCTGTTATTTCATTTGATTTTCGCTTGGCCGCATCCGCTGCAGCCAAGTGATCTTAAATTCATTATACCCAATAAAACAGACTGGATTGTTAAGCAGGCATTAACAAACTGTAAAAATTAATCTGATGCATCAAAACCCTCTCGCAGGTATTGCAAGAGGGTTTTAGCGGGTTAACGTTTTACTTCGGCTTTAGCAAGTTTTTCATAATACCGGATCAGGCTGCCGTGATCGGCATCGCCCAAGCCATCCACTTTAAGGGCTTGCATCATTTCCATGACAGCAGCCGTCAGCGGTAAAGGAACTCCGATTTCATGCGACGTTTCCAGCACATTATTCAGATCCTTGATATGCAGGTTGATTCTAAACCCAGGGTCAAATTTCCGGTCCATAACCAGCGGCGCTTTGGCATCCAGGACTGTGCTGCCGGCCAGGCCGCCGCGAATAGCCTGATAAACCAGTTCAGGTTCCACACCGGCTTTGCTGGCGAGGACTAGGGCTTCCGACATAGCGGCAATATTAAGGGCTACGATAATTTGGTTGGCCAGTTTGGTCACATTGCCGGCCCCGATCTCTCCGGCCAGGACAACCGAACCGGCCATGCTTTTCATGACATCATAGCATTGATCAAAAACGTCTTTTTTACCGCCAACCATAACCGATAAGGTTCCGTCAATGGCTTTCGGTTCACCGCCGCTGACCGGGGCATCCAGCATTTCCACGCCTTTTTCCGCCAGCTTAGCCGCAAGCTCACGACTGACCAGCGGTGCAATGGAGCTCATATCCACAACCACAGCACCGGGCTTGGCTCCTTCAATGATGCCGTTTTCGCCTAAAACCACTTCTTTCACTTGGGGTGAATTGGGCAGCATAGTAATGATGATATCTGTCTGCTCGGCTACTGCCTTCGGGGTGGCCGCCGCTGTGGCCCCGGCTGCTACCAGTTCAGCTACAGCACCTTGGCTGCGATTAAAAACAACCAGCTCATAACCAGCTTTCAACAGGTTTTTACTCATAGGCTTGCCCATAATTCCCAAACCAATAAATCCGACCTTTAACATTGACGATCCCTCCGCAACATAATTCATGTTAAAAAGTATCATTTGAATAAGAAATTCTTTCCATTTCAGCTGATTTCCTGCACTGTTATGAACATTTGGATGATAGTCGCACTTCTACTGCCTGAAAAGCGCCAAAAACGTGAAAAGCCTGCAGCAAATTACCGGCAGGCTTTCCTCTTTACTTTTATTCATCATTTAAAAACAAGCCGTTATTCTTTGAGAAACAGCGTCTGCTTAACAGACTTGGTTTTATATCGTTGAAACTCGTCCATCTTTTCCCGGAACAACTTGCTGGCCCGGATGGTTTCAGGAGAATTAACACCTTTTCGGAGCACCGTGTCATGCAGCTTGATTTGCAACTGCTCAATTTCCTTCCATAACTCTGAACACATTGGACTCCCTCCCTTTGCCAGTATTATAGCATGCCCCAGCCCTTGTCAAAACATTTTCCTTTGTTAAAAATAGGTTAATTTTTGTCTAGTTTCTTTAAACCAACACACTTATTTTTTCATATCGTGAAATTTTGAATGTTTTGGGGACAACTACAAATAATAGAATGATCTTCATTCTTTAGACTAGGAGCCAGTTTACATGTCAGTAGAGTTTGTCATCCAGTACGCATTTGTCCTTGCAGCCGTAGTCGCTGTCCTATGGAAATGGCCTGGTATCCACTACCTTCCGGCTGCACTATTTGCCCACGGCTATGCTGAACACCTTTGTCAGATTGCCATGAATGGATTACACCTCTGGACCTATCCTGTCCGCATTGTTCCCATGGTCGAAATGTCGGTACCGGCGAATGACATCGTCATCCCAATTATGACGATGTTTTGGCTGCGTTACATGCCAACATCTTTCCGCGGAAAGGTATACTGGATAATCGGCTGGTCGATTGGTCTAACCGTTCCTGAATATTTTGCCGAAAGATATACCGGCTTGATCCGGTACCATAACGGCTATGACTGGTATGTCACGCTCATCCTGTGGATCATGACCTGGATCATCTTTTATGCTTTCCATTCGTGGTTCTGGAAACGTTGGCACTTCGAACAAACATCATCTATCTAAAAAACAGTCTGCGGTAACAGTCTCTCCACTTCTCATGCTCAGAGAATGTTCTTCCAAATTATGCGTATAATGACCTCAATGAAAGGAAATAATAGCCTTGTTAGTGTGTGCACACTAGTCCTAAAGCCAGAGTGACCGCAAGCTGCGGAGCTCTGGCTTTTCCATGTCATCACAGCAAACTGCACCTTATCGCAGGCTACATCATTGGTATGATCAGTATTCTCCATGATTGCCCTGAATAAACAATCTTCGATTATTGATTTTATTCTCCATGAATAACAAATTTCCTTTAATAATAATTGATTTAATTCTAAAAAGTATTCCGCTGCCTAATTGCTTTAACTATAATCATAGGCAGGGAATCCGCAAGCCTCAATCAGTGGCTTATGAAATACATGAGAAGCTTCATGCACTCTCATTAACGAATCAGTAAAAACAACCATAAAAGCAAAAATAATAGGCAGACTTTCGTCTGCCTATTATAAAAGAGACCCGTAATGATCTACGCTACAACCAACACTGATCATTACATACCTATACGCAATCTTTCGACTACCCACAAGCATTACACAACCAATGCTGATCTTCACTCGACTACTATAGATAGTTACTGAACCTACTGCAATCTCTCGACTGCAATAGACCCGTTAGATTCACAACCCATAGCAATCTTAGCTCGACCAATACACATCCCTTTCGACCACACGACAACAGTTGGGCTGCCGTACAGCCTTACAAGACATGTACTGATCTTCCCGCCGACTACCGCCCAACCCATAAGATCAGACGATAATCTTTGGCCGACTGATGCCAGACCTCACGATCCAACACCAATCTTGGCTCAACCATTACGAATCCCTTACGATCATTATTATGTCTCAAGAGGACAACGTGAATACCTTGTAAATTTTAGCAATGTCATGGTGCATTTGAACTTCCTGAATCGTTATGACCGGTCTAACCGTTCACCGAGGATTCTTCTTTCCAGTTGGTTAAGAGCTTTTCCAGATAGGTTAATAAATAGTTCAGCCCCAGACCTACCAAGGCCAAGCCCACAATAGCGGCATACATATCGGAAATCTTAAACGTCTCCTGCGAATAAAGCACTAAATATCCCAGCCCCGAATGAGCACCAATCATTTCTGCAGCGACCAAAGACATGACACAATAAGAGCCGCCCAGCCTGATGCCGGTAAAGATTCCCGGAGCCGCTGCCGGTAAAATGACTTTGGTAAAAATAAAGCGTTGGGATGCTCCCATGGATTTCGCGGAGTCAAGCAATAACTTATCCACGTTTTTAACGCCATTGATGGTATTCAGCAAAACCGGCCATAAGGATGCCCAAAAAATGATAATGGTTTTAGAAACTTCGCCAATACCAAAGAACAAAATAAAAACCGGAAATAAAGCAAATGCCGACATTTGCCGGAAAGTTTGAAATACAGAGTCCAGCATCCGCTCAATCCGCTTAATAGAACCAATAAACAACCCAAATCCGGTCCCCACCACCACGGCCAATAATAACCCTGCTAAAGCCCGTTTTAAACTGCTGATAACATGGACACCCAATTCTCCTGAAGTCAGCAGCCCGATTAAAGCACTAAACACTAAAGAGGGCGGGCTCAAATAAGTATCGTCAACCAACCCTACTCTGGGTGCTATTTCCCACAATGCTAATAACAGCAAAATCCCTAGGCTTCTCTCCAAAGAACGGTTCATACCGCTAGCTAACCTTTTCATGTCGTTGATCATCCCCTTGCTGATGTCGGCTCTCTTGCCTATGTTCCTCATTGTCGTCTTTTTCCAGGTGCTGGGCAAGGAAAACCTCATCTTTGATCAGTTCCCAGGCTCTTTGCCGAATCCGGGCAAATTCCGGCGAATTGCGGATTTCTCCGGTACGCGGTCGAGGCAGGGGGATATCAATGATTTCCTTGACCTTACCCGGACGGGCCGTCATCACCGCCACCCGGTCTGCCATTAAGATCGCTTCATCAATACTATGCGTCACAAAGAGAATCGTTTTTTTATCGGCTTCCCAGATCCTGAGCAGCTCAAATTGCAGCAGCTCCCGAGTCTGTGCATCCAAAGCGGCAAAAGGTTCATCCATGAGCAAAATATCCGGTTGATAAGCCAGCACCCTGGCAATCGCAACCCGTTGCTTCATTCCACCTGACAACTGATGGGGATAGCGCTTCGCAAAAGCTCTCAGTCCCACCAGATTCAGATATTCATATGCAATTCTTTCCCGTTTTTCGCGGCCGACACCCCGTATCTCCAGTCCAACGGCCACATTGTCCAATACCGTTCGCCAAGGAAAAAGCGCATAGCCTTGAAAAACAACACCGCGGTTGAATTGATTATCCAGGACAGAGCGTCCGTCAATCAAAATATCGCCGCTATTTTGCTGATCCAGTCCTGCCAAGATATTGAGAAAGGACGACTTCCCGCAGCCGCTGGGGCCAAGAATGGCCAAAAACTCGCCTTGCTCCACGGTGAGTTCAAAATTATCCAGGACAACAAGCTTTTCCCGTTTACCGGCTTCATTGGTCACATCAAATTCTTTATAAACATTATGGGCTTCAATCTTTATCATACAGGTTCCCCTCCTTACAGCACGAATGAATTATTTATTGTTGGGGTTGTATTCATTCGTATAGATCGCTTCGGGTTTGACTTGCCCTTTGGTCAGCTTCCCTTCAGCTTCCAAACGCTCAATCCAGTAATTGATTTCCGGTGCCGGGATGATCTGATCACCATAATAGCCATAGTTTTCAACCAAATTGACATCCATCTTCAGACGCTTGGCAATTACCTGGCGCGCTTCCTCAGGATGCGCATTGACCCAAGCGGCTGTCTTTGCCAGAATACCAACAATGGTTTTAAGAGCTTCAGGGTTTTTCCGGGCGAATTTACCATTCACCGTAATCGGATTCATACCGCTAATCCCTTGGTCAATGTCATAATCACTAAACAGCTTGCGCAATTCAGGCGTTTTTTCCGCTCGGCCGGAATGAGGCGGGTGAATGATAGAGACATCGACAACGCCCTGCTTCAGAACCTGATCCAGTTGTTCATTCGGAATCTGTACCAATTGAACTTTTCCTTCCAGGCCATTATCCTGCAATAGTTTTTTGGTCACATATTCAGAGCAGGCCCCAAAGCTATTGATCCCGACTTTTTTGCCGACCAGGTCTTTTAACTCTTTAATCGGCGAATCCGCTCGCACAAAATACTTCATATGGGGTGATTGCTGAGTGGACTTGGTGCCGGCAGCCACAATCTTGACATCAGATCCATTGGCAATAGCCGCAATCACCAACGGGGTATGACGGTTGCCAAAATCAATGGCACCGGTTCCCACCGACGGAATGATTTGCCCTTCTGCAATCCTGCCCACATATTTAGGCTGCACGCCGCTATCTTTAAAATAACCCAGTTCTTCGGCAATATAAATCAAATCAAACGATGGATTATCAGGATACTTAAACTCCACCACACTGTTCGCACCCGGTTTAGCCGCCGTTTCGGTATTTTTTCCTGAACCGCACCCGACAACCAATACACTCAACAGAATGATCACAGCCAACAAACCAGCAAAACGAATGTTACTCCCCAAAATCATCACTTCATTTCCTCCTCTTTTTTCGCTATGGTATTCGGTCTATGCAAATCCTCAGGCAGTGCATAGCCGCCATATTTTCGCAAATGCTGCCAGGAACGGTAGGCCGGCGCAGCAGGCTCCTGGCTCAGCACCTGCTGTTCTTTAAAATATTTTTGTATATCCCGGCTCTGAAAAAGCTCCCGGTCTGCTCCTACCGGGCATACTTTGATACAAAATCCACAGGGATTGCGATAGGCCCGGCGAAGCCGCCTGCCATTGCCGGTACAAGCCCGCTTATCCATATCCGCATAGGGAATTTTCCGGTCGCCAGCCAATGCATTGGCCGGACAGATTTTTTGGCAAAGCAGGCATTTGGTACAGAGGTCTTCTTCGATGAGCGGGTCACCGTCCAGTTCCAGTGCTGTTAAAATTGAAACCAATCGCAGACGGGGACCAAATTGCCGGGTAAGCAGCGTATGATTCCAGCCCACTTTACCAAGACCGGCATAATGAGCCGCCCAAACATGGGAAAAAACAGCTACCGGTACTTGCATCAGCACATCGGAGTCCCCATAGCCATCCCGGCAAATATTGATCGCCGCATGGCCATTCCGGTTCAGAAAGGCAGCCAGCCGGTAGGCGCTTTCATCCAGCAGTTCATTGGTAATGGTATATTGCTCCCGGCCCAATTGGGCCGGAGCAGCCTCCACAATCGGCAGCCACACCGGCACACCGAGCACGATGACGGTTTTGGCTAACGGCCACACATTATCAGGATAAAACTCTTCCGGCAGGTCTTGAAACTCTCTCCATCTGGCAGCAGGCGCAAAGCCAACCACTTCCGCTCCCAGCGCTAAAGCATACTCAAGAATACTCTGCTTAGTAAGCGTATTGATAAAAACTCCTCCTCTCCAGGTTTGATCATCGTTCCGACAACATAAAAGGCCAGAAGAATAAAAAAGGGCCTTCACTCAGCGTGAAATTCAGCCTTCAGTTTATCTCCTGACCAGCTCGTGACGCAGTGCTATAAGAAAATTAAACAATTCGTTCTCCATCCGAGCCATGCCGGCGGACATGTACCCAGCGTGCATATCGCGGATCATCAGGATTTTGGGTGATCGCTTCTTTTTCCTCCAGATACAGCCGGATATCCACACTGTTAAATATTTTCCGGTCTTGCCCCACCGGGCAGACTTTGATGCAAATTCCACAGGGATAACGATGTTCTTCCCGTAGTTGAGCATGATGCTCGGCGCAAGCGCGATGATTCATATCCGAAATAATTTGATCTTCCCGGGTTGTAAAGGCCTGTGACGGACAAAGCTTCCGGCAAACCTGACATTTGTTGCATAGTTCCTGTTCCAGAACAGTATCCGGCTCTAACTTCAGATTGGTAAAGATCGATACATAGCGAACACGCGGCCCATATTTCGGATTTAACAGCACATGGCTATAACCAATCGATCCTAAGCCGGCATATTTCCCTGCAAACACATGACTAAACGCGGCAACCGGCTTATTGACCAGAATTTGAATATCCCCATAGCCGTCACGTGGTAAGAAGATGGCGCCATGATCGTTTTCGGTCAAATAAACGGCCAGCCGGTAGGCAATCTGATCCAGTAAAATATTACTGGTCTCATATTGCTCGACATAATGGATGGATGGAGTCGTTTCGAGAATCGGCAAGAGCACCGGTACTCCCAGCACAATAACCGATTGGGTTTCCGGCCAGATAGCAGCCGGCCGATAGGCTTCACTCACCTCGTTATACTCATCCCATCGGCTTGCCGGAGCAACCCCAACCAGGACTGCCCCTAAACTTTTTGCATACTCGGTAATTGTTTCTTTCGTTATGATCATCCGGTTTCTTCCTCTCAGATGCTGTCCATTTATTCCAACTCAGGTATTAAAAAAAATAAAAAAGGCTGGAAATAGATCAAAGCGATCTACTTCCAGCCTTCATTTTATCTCATGACCAGCCAGAAAAAACAGATATGACATTTTTTACACGATTGACAATAAAATTCTTAAGTTATATTATCATGTGCTGTATATGCTGTCAATGCATTTTGTATAATTTAGTAATCAAATTAAGACAAATGCTCTACTAGATAATCTAGGAGTTGTATACAGTATTGTCATTTGATTGATGATCCCTCTGCCAAAAAGAAGCATTCGGTTGGCAGGTTAATGATTTAGACTACTCTAAAATATAGCAGAGGATATGTTTAAACATATCCTCTGCTATATTTCCCTTAGGAATAACTCAATGACCATGATTTCTATACTCGTTCAAGTGCTAGCTTTCCCGAACAGGTATGTTCCGAGTGTCAGACTCTACTTGGTCCTTCGATTCATCTTCTAATACGTCTTCTATACCACCCTCAAGATGCGTCTCGGTAACTTGGACAGGGTTTTCAACTTCACCATGAGATTTCAATTCATTGTACAAGACCCGCCTTTTTTCATCAGACAGCTTTTGGACGAATGGATTTAGTTGTGACCATTCGTCGAAATGATCCCTAGACATATTGAGGCCTCCTTTTTTATACTTACATTTAATATGTCCAAAAGATCTGGTTTAAAACCTGTAAGATTATAATTGAAGTATCCTACTGCCGTGCTATGGAATGAATCACTATGAATTTGAAATGCCATAGAGCCACGCAAGAGTTTTAATTGGTCACTCTCATCTCACCAATAAGATAGACAACCCACCAAAACTCTAAGATAATAGTAAATATAAATACTTTAACAGAAGGTGCTGCCATGAGACAAAAACTATCGTTGGTTACCTTGGGTGTAAAAGACTTGCCTGCTGCGATTGAATTTTATCGCGATGGCCTGGGCTGGAAGCCATCCAGTGCCAGTGAAAATAATATTGTCTTTTTTGATCTGGGTGGCGTAGGACTGGCGTTGTATCCAAAAAACCTGCTGGCTGAAGATGCGACCGTTAACCCGGAAGGATCAGGCTTTACAGGCATCACACTGGCCCATAATGCCAAAACCATGGAAGAAGTCGATGCCGTTTTAGCCAAAGCCGAGCAAGCCGGAGCTACCATTGTAAAGCAAGCCCAAAAGGTGTTTTGGGGCGGCTATAGCGGCTATTTTTCTGACCCGGACGGATATTTATGGGAAGTGGCCTGGAATCCATTTATTGAATTAGATGAAAAGGATGCTTTAATCTGGCCTTAAGTTTTTTATCTCTGCAAGACTCATTTGACTTTTGATTTACAAGTCAAGTATAATAGATGTTGGATGCAATCTGTGCTCCAACATAATTGCGGGCGTAGCTCAGTGGTAGAGTACCGGCTTCCCAAGCCGTGGGTCGCGAGTTCGAATCTCGTCGCCCGCTCCAGTAAATTCAAGCCTCCTAGCAGCATTTTTCTAACAAGGTGTGCAATAGGTGTGCAATTAATAAATTAAGGCCCTACATGTACAAAACATGTAGGGCCTCTTGGTTTTTAACCAACATCCGGAATATCCAATATATCTTCATCGCTAGTTTCCGATACTGGAATATTTAAAACACCTTTTCCTTCCATTAATTTAGCCCGGATCTCCGCCTCAATCTTGCCGGCAATCTCCGGATGTTCCTTGAGGAACGATTTAACGTTATCACGCCCCTGGCCAAGCCGATCAGGGCCATATGAATACCATGCACCACTCTTAGCTATAACTTCGAGTTCGGTACCAGTATCAACTAGAATTCCCTCATGTGATGCCCCTTGCCCAAACATAATATCAAATTCAACTTGCCTGAATGGTGGCGCCACCTTGTTTTTGACTACCTTAATTCGAGTGCGATTGCCGACCGGCTCATTGCCAACTTTCAGCGTTTCGATTCTCCGGACGTCCAGCCGTACAGAAGCGTAGAATTTTAAAGCGCGACCGCCGGTTGTTGTTTCAGGACTACCAAACGTAACGCCAACCTTCTCCCGGAGCTGGTTAATAAATATAGCTATGGCTCCGTGCTTACTGATGACTCCAGCAAGCTTACGCATAGCCTGCGACATCAACCGTGCCTGCAGCCCAACATGAGAATCACCCATGTCTCCTTCAATTTCACTCTTAGGCACCAGGGCCGCAACTGAATCGACAACAATCACATCAATAGCGCCGCTACGAACTAATGCGTCCGCAATCTCAAGGGCTTGTTCGCCGTTATCTGGCTGTGAGATCAGAAGATTCTCTATGTCTACCCCAAGAGCTTTAGCATAAACGGGATCCAGGGCATGCTCAGCATCAATAAAAGCTGCCAGGCCACCAGTCTTTTGAGCCTGGGCAATTACATGCAAGGCTACCGTGGTTTTACCGGATGATTCCGGGCCATATATCTCAACAATTCTCCCGCGAGGCATGCCGCCAACTCCTAAAGCTGCATCCAAGGATAAAACCCCTGTAGGCATTACTTCTACATTCATTTTGGCGGCCGCTTCGCCGAGCTTCATGATCGATCCTTTGCCAAAATCTTTTTCAATCTGGCGAATTGCATTCTCCAGTGCTACTTCCTTACCAAGCTTATCTGTTGCAATAATACCTTTGTCTGATGCCATTACGTACCCCCCCATGAGAACATATATTCGATGAATTTATACTATCACGAACATACGTTTGTGTAAAGAGGGTAAATTGGATATTTAAAAGAACAATCTTGATGTCTAGCCGTTATAACTGAGCGTAATGTGCAGCATTTCGCTTCTGTTTTTTAGTTTAGAGTAGAAGAACAATTGTGATATAATGGCTTCTAAAGGAGCTGATTTTCAAATGTTGTTAACCTTGCTAAAAACTTCAACAAAGCAAGACTATGATGATGGATTCGGTGAATTCGTTCCTTGGGAGAGTGTTCTTGGCGATGCAGGACGATGCGGTATTGATAGCGCAGAAGAACTCGTTTTGCATCTTGAATACTTGAGGAATAGTGGCAAAGTGGAGCTTGACCGAATCCCCGTTCCCAATGGTCCTATCCTCCGTATAAAACTTCTACCAGAAAAATGATTTTCCGCAATTCATTCCGGAAAAACTAAAAGCCGCTGCAGCCATCCGTTAGGACAGCCGCAGCGGCTTTTAAAAACAATTTATTTAGTCAACAGATACACTCCACCAGCCGTACCAACGATCCAGAAAAGTCGTTCCTTATTTCGGGACGACTTTTCTTTTTTCATTTCCGCTTCATGTCGCTTTGCCTGCTCAGCTAGTTCCTTATCAGCAAGCAATCGCGCCTGGGCATTGGCCATGTCGGTTACATCAATCTTGGTGGTAGTCATGGTGGAGAATCGCAGCTCGCCGTTCTCGCCAATCTTAACATCGGGATTACCGGAGACATTTGGGACTTCAACTTCTTTGCCGTTAACGATAGCGATTACCTTGCCTTGCCGCTCTACAAATTGCAAAATGGCACCTTCTTGGCTGGGAGCTTGAACTGCTACTTCTCTGATGGTTTCAGTAGTGGTGTTTATGATCTGCGGCACCGGCACTGTTACTGCCGGCTTTGCTGCCTGCTCCTTAATATGCTGTTTCCACTCCAGGTACTCAGTCCGGATAAAAAACACCAGAGCTGCCATCATGACAGCTCCGAGAATGTATTTCCAGTTATTTTTAACAAAGGTTTTAGCTTGTTCAACCATTACGCCACCCCCTGATTCCGATACCAGTTTGCTTTTCCGCGCAGCACGTTGCCGCCTTCTCCCTTGGCCACACCAGGGAAAAACCATAGATCCCAGCGCGTCTCCGGATCTCCGCTGCCAAGACCATAACCGTCTATTACAGCAGCCTCGTGATGTGTCATCACGCGCTGCTGGTCGATCGTCAGGTCCAATACCTCTGCCAAAACCGCCACCACCTGAGCCATCGCCTCGATTTGCTGGGTTGTTGGCGGCTCCGGTCCTAGATTGTTAGTATTAGCCTGATAAGCGCAGGCAAGAGCAATCCCTATAGCTCCGGTATTACGGCGCCAGGTGTGGGACTTGATATCCGCTAAATTATTGGTACTAACATACACACTGCCATCATGATCAATGTTGATATGATAGTCAGAAAAAAACTGGCCATAATGGCCAGCTGTCCAATGAAGATATAGTTTTACATCCCGGTCTAAGCTTTGAGCTTGACCCCATAAGCTATTCTTGGCCTGTAAAGCGAGTTGTTTTAGTTGCGCTAGTGTTACCTTTTGCATCATTATCATCCTCCTCATGTAAATTGGGGCAATCTGTTACCTGCTGCATTTTCCGAACAGCCTTTACCTCAAGATCGATTATCCAACCAAGAAGCGCTGCTGGGATTAAAATTCGCCGCCATCCTAACACATCGCCAACCTGCTGAATTGCTGATCGGCGCTTGTCAGCGTTCTCCATATTGTCAGCTGCTCTGTCTATCTCAAATATGATATTTCGGATAGCATTTTTCAGTTTACCATTCGGTAATTTGGCAAACAGCACAAACAGCGCCATAGCCAAAAGATTAGCCGCCAGGAGTGCCCCGGCGGCCCATTTAAAAATCTCTAATTCACTTGTTGGAAACACTTTTACTCCCTCCCATTTCGTCTATTCTTTTGTGAGCGGACTTTGTAGATTCTTCGACTGCCACTAATCTTTTATCGATGCATTTTTGTTCATCTGACAGGCAAGAAATCATATTTTTCATTTCTGTAATAGCCTCTTTTAGTGCATTTATGGCAGTCTGAAGGGGCGCCACAATTAAGTACTTGACTAGAACAGCTGCAAAAGAAATGATCGTAATAATCTGCACTGTATTATTTAAGTTTAGCTCCAATCCCTCACCCCCCAATAAAAATAGAGCCTCGCGGCCCTTACATGATAAACGCATATCCCGTTTTTAAGTTTGGCGTAATCTGAATATTAATGGCTTTAAGATAAGCTAACCTTGGCGCTTGATATACAGTTACCGAGTTAGTAGGTACTGCATTGTGCCCTTTCCAAAAAAGAATAGATTCAGAATCCTTAAGCCTATTTGGAAATGTGTATGTCCCAGAAATTAGTTGCCATGATGATAATTCAGCAAATACCTCAGTAGACCCAACACGACATGATAATACAGAATAGTTAGTTGGGTAGGTAGATGACGATTGGCTACCGTTCCCTTTCAAGGTATATACAATGTCCGTTAGCCTATATCCAGCTTGCGGGTATAGATAAGTATAAGAGGTAGTACCTGAATAAGAACCCATTAGTTTATTACTTGAATAGTCATAATAGTTACTTAGTGAGTTATCTAAGTGTATAGCAAAATCAATCGAGGTTGGCTTAAACACTGCTGACCATTGCGCTAAAGTAATACCATTAAGGGTATCATTATCCATTCCGTAAGCCGGTATATTGGATAAATCCACCGATTGCCAAGACCCGTCTATTCGTGACTTCCAAGTTGTCCCCTTATCAAAACTAACCAATACCCTCGCGCCTTCAGCATCAATAGTTATGCCTTGGATATCTAAATATTTTTGTAAGGATATGCTAGTAAAGTCTGTTGTCTTTATTAAAGTGCTGCCAGATCCGTCAGGAACAAGAAAACAAGGATAAATTTCTCCGTATTTATTGGCCGCGTTTAGTCTATCCCCGCTGTAGCCACCATCATAATTACGAAACAGCCTTTCAACAAAGGTTCTCCGGACTTCTTCTTTAAATATTTCAAAGGATATTTCTTCAAATTTTTGGGGTTCAGGATACTTCAAACTAATTTTGGCTTTATTCACTCCGTCAGCTAGCTGACTAGGGTTTAGGGACCATGATAAGCTATCTAAATTAGTATCAGTCCCTGAATAATCTTCAATTAATATATCCCCTATTTGTAAGGAGTATTGGCCGAGTATGGGAATTCCATATCTTTTCGACAACTGAATATTAACAGGCATACTTTTATGTTGGTGGGTTGGTGTCACCAATAGATTATATTTGTACTCAGCACCTGAGTACACGCCGATATTTAAAGATACTCCATGCGAGTTTACTGCAGCCCTATCACCGATACGAATATTACCCGTTTTACAACCCAAAGCTTCTGTTATATCTCTAATACCCTGAATAACTGCTGGTAGAATTTTTCCTGGATAATCTTGAAATGTTCTATCACCAATACCTGGTTTAATTAGAGAACCTTCTCTGTTTGTTTCGTTCTTATCGGATGGTAATACACTGCAGTTAATAGCATTATGGGCGCTTATTGATTTGGAACCTTTTCTATAGTTAACTTCTTCACCGGAAAGATTAATCGGCCCCCTAGTAACTAAAAAACTAACTCTAGAGCTAAAGCTATACTGTGCATAATTAAATGCTGAGGTCCATGTTAATCCAAGGATTAACGATGAATAAGTGAGGCTACTATTTTTTTGAAGCCCTAGGGGAGGGTTTTCACTTGGATCTTCATATATAGTACTACGTAGGTCCCCAGAGATTGGAGCAATTCCAACCCTAAATGGTACAGATACTATAATTTCTGGGTAACATTCCAAGCTCTTTGAAGTAGTAACCGAAACTGAATCAGATACATATATAACTTCATTTGTTAATGAGTTAATAAGAAATATCTTGGCACCACCCATCGTGGAGTTTGGGTGAACCTTTACCTCAATTTTTGTTATTTTTCCCTCATATGTTTCATATGCCCGGTTTTGTACAAAAGATGCTTGATATGCCCTAGAATCCACAACATTTCCACCATCAGACTGAGGATTCCAGTTAACTGTTTCTATGTTAGTATATTCAATTTGCTGTGTAGACATTTTAACACCCCTTTAAGGAGCCACTAGGATATTCTTACTAATAAAGCTCTGCTAGGAAAAGATGTGGAACCCTGGGCTGCAGCAACCACAACATAATAAACATTTCCATCATCATCAGTAATAGTGTCACCTGTTAGAATGTTAGAGTAGTATATGCACTTTACACCATCCAGCTGTCCTCTAAACCCCTCAGACGCATTACCATAATATATTGGTGAGATCATACGCTTGTTTGCATTATTAGGGTCACCCGGGGGTAATAATGCATAGGTGGTTAGGCTATATGGGGTAGTAACACTAGCTACCCCATCTGAAGTATTGCATATTTGAAGCGAGGAAGCAGCCACAGAGGTGGTGGATATAGCAACCAGTGTTCCCCGAGCCCCAGACTCTGGGACATAAATAGAGTCTGGCTGGCCTAGGTAAATTACAACGGGTTGATATCCTGTTGAATTGGGGTATTCAAGAACCAAAATTAATTTACTAGCATCGGCGTATACTTTATATTTAATTTGTGTATCGCCCCCTAATGCTACAGTTATAGCAGTAACAGGTACTAAATATAAGGCTGTCCAGGCTAGTGATGGTCTACCAAAAGTTCCAGCTGCTCCGGATGTTCCCGGAGTATAAGTATCCTGTAGTCTATACGACATAACACAATAATCAGTGGTTACTACAGAATTTGCAGCAGCGGCATTGGTTGGACGAATATTTAAGATAAGATTTTTATCCTCAGTATTACCTGTTGATTTTAAGACCACAAAGTCGGTAGTGGGATTCGATGAAATATCTGTCCAACCTGCATTAACTAGACTATCAATGATTAATTGATAAACCTGATTTTTATTACAAGTACCAGAAGTAAAAATATAATCTGTAGGAATAGCCATTTCCAAGTCCCCCTTAATCGTTTTTTATCATTACAATAAACGTAATACCAGTATCATCGCCCACGGTAGAAGCACGAAGTACATCGCCGGCCCCGATGTTTACATTAAGCCCCGAAACCGGATATTCTTTATAAACCTGACCTGCCGGCAAAATCAAAGTGGCCCCGCCGACCAGGAGCCAGTTCCCTGTTTGCGACATGAAATCCGCTTTAGCTTGCAGCTCCACATTAAACTGCAAATCCTCCAGCCTGGCCTCACTGGAAATAATCTTAATTTGCTGCACTGCTCCGGACCAGGGATAAAGGATTTCCGCTTCTCCACCAATAAAAGTAACCGCCCTCACATCAGTATGAACCGGCTCACCTTTATAAGTTAACCGGCCACCTGTATCCCCAAGATCCTTTACGACCTGCGGCACCTCTTGGAGGTTCCCCCATTTAAGCACCACGTCCATGCTTTCTTTCTCACTCAATTTGATCCATGCTGCAGTGGTTTCATCCCAAACATATTCAGCCCAGCCTTCTGCAACCGACGGGTCGGCAGTCGCATCCAGCACCCTCACCCGCAGCCCATCGTAAAGCTCCGGAGCAATCAATGCATTTCGTGCGGCAATATTGGCTACAACCCGCATTTCCTTCACGTTCGCTGGCAGTTGAGTGATAGGGATATGGCCCGTAGAATCCAGGCTGGCATAGCCATCCGGCTGCCCTTTATTTTCCGGATTTTCCTTGCTGTCCAAAGCGGCTTGTAGTCCGGTGATTGCGTGAATAGGATGCTGATCAGGTAGCGTCCTTCCAGTTAAATCCCCGTGCTTGGTCCCGCCGCCTATGCGCCTGAGTGTCCAAATAACAGATCCATCGTTCTTGGTGTCACCCTCCCCGAAAAGGCCTGCCGGCACCACGCTTCCGGAAATGCCTGCCTGAGTACACTCCAAATAGCCCCATTCCGGGCATGTCTCAGTGCGAACAACATTCACAAGGAAATATTCCTTATTGGGTTCCCACATCGGCCAGTGCGCTTTGCTGCCAACGTGGTCAACAGGAAGCGCTGCAGTATCGATATGCTGCAGCGCTTCGTTAAATTTTTGCCTCGCTAAAACATCAGCTCCTTCAAGCAAGGGTATGCCTAAGTTCGGTGTTGTTGACATAGTCTAACCTCCAATCTGCACCTCTGCCAGTTTATCGCCATACCAGCGGTAATTCTTGCCGAATTGCTGTAGTGTAAAGCCCTCTTGCATCTGGACAATGTTACCGCTGTTCTGGCCGTTTATGACCAGCATTTGCCCGTTGGCTATAATCCACTTGCCATCCTGGCACTCAATGCTGTCCAGGACAGGAGTATCGAATTTCTCACCGAGAATCAGGACCGGCATATCCTTATACAAGACAGAATATTCACCATTAGATGCGCCGGCCGGAACAGTAATCCGGTCAAAACTACCCCATGCGGACAACCGGGAAAATGCTTCAGCTGCACTCACACAACCATCAGTCAAAAACGGTACCTTCCATTCAAACGTTCGTTCATGAGCCTGATGCGATTCAAGGCCGTTAACCCTGGATCGCAATACAAGCCGGGTTGGATCGGTAAGGTTTCGGCTGTCCTTGCAGCGCTGCGCCCAGGAGTAAGTAAAATTGGGTTCAGCTGCGGCATAGGTCGCGACCGTTTCGGTACCCACATAGACCCGTATAAGATAGTCCGTCCCCTCCGGGGCCTCGAATGCCAAACCAGACCAATAATTGACCTGATCATCTTGAGATACGGCACCAAAGGTGAGCTTACTGCGCGGTACCCAGGTGAGCTGCAGATCACCGACTAAAGATTCACTGGAAACAGCATTATTGAGTAAATGAGCACTCATTCGGAAGCGGCCAGGCGGGTTCGGTCGCTCCGATCGGCGATAGGTTGTAATCGATTTGGCTTTTTTAGGATCAAATTCTTCGTCCGCATCAGCTGTCGCCGTGGTGATGTTATAGGTCCCGGAGGAAGTCAATCCTGCCTGGGCGACCGGGCCATCCAGCAGCACATTGGTATAGGTGCCAGGCTCCAGGAAATAAATGACCTCACCGGGTGCATGGTCCACCGGCACCGTGTCGAAGATCCCGCGAATGATGCCCTTGACCTGGAAGTGGCCATTGGGCAGATGCACCAGTGTGCTATAGGCCATAAGCTCAGACCCTATCACCAAAATATTGCCGCCCTTACGCGCGGTAACGATATTATCCGGATCCTGCGGCAGCTCACCGACGCCGCCTAAATCTTCAATCTCAAACCCGGATAAATCCTCAGCAGCCCCAAACTTATCCAGACTGTGGGAAAGCCTGCCGGCTGCAGTCCATTGCGTCATGCTGCTGGTCTTTTCCCATTCCTCACCTTGCTTACGCCACACTTGCCATAGCATGGTTTTGGCGTCAGGCTTCACGGCCATGGCCACCACAAAACTATCCTGTTCCTGCTGCAATTCCCAGGGTAATTCCAGGTAGTTCATATACTGGACACCGCTCGGATAGTTGGCGCCATACTTCCACTCTGTTGACCCGGAAAAACCGAATTCGGTTTTCTCAAGACCAAAGACGTCCTCGATTCCCTCTATTTTTACTTTACCATCAACAAAATCGCCAATATCAACATCGGTAATCCTAAGAAGCATATTGGAAATCCCATGGGGTGGCCAGTTTAAGCAGAGCACTTCACCGGTACGGTAAGCTGCTAGGGTTCGGTTCCCTTCGATTGTAACTGAGGCCAAAGGATAACCTTGTTGCCGGAGCTCTCGCTTTACGGCCCACAAAGCGTTTTCAGCGTTAGTAAAGTAGGGATAATCATAACTCTTCGTCGCCTTTGATCCGTTGTTAATTTCAATATTGGCCGGGTCATTATCAGAAATGCTGCTCTGTTCATAATTGGCCTGCCGATCTGTATATGAAATTGATATTTCCGAGATTGTTTCCGACCAATCCAGGCGGGTATAATTAACGGTTTCACAGTTTTTCTCATTGATGATTGGCACCGTGGCCACATCATAATCATCGCGAATCAGCTTATAAACCAGCTTCCCGGTCCTGGGATCAATGTATCTGACCATGTTGACATGCTCACAAATAGAATCCACGATTTCTCTAGCCTGGCCAGTCTGAGAAATCGGAACGGTAAGCCCCAGCTTTTCAGTCTTTAGCTTTTGGCCAACCGTGATTAAGGAATCCACATCCAAAAGCTCTGGACTTTCCGACAACCCCCAATCGGAATTGACGTGGATTTCATGCAGCAACTCCGCCGGATTGGCATCCTCATCAATTTGCCCTAAGCCTAACCCATTGGGACAATACTGCAGCTCCACCCAGGTTTCCGGAATGGTGGCCTGTTTTCCCACGTAAGCGGTAGGCACTACGATCGATACAAAGGGACGGTATGCCGGTGTCAGTCCGCGCAGCTCCTCCTGCACGGTATCGGCATGCATCTGCTGGACCATCCAGGGATCCGGCATTTGGTTTTCGCCGCCAAGATAGACATGCAGCTCACCGATAAAACCACCGCCTTCATCCGGACCGCCGAATAGTTCATCATCATTTACCTTAATCACAAACGGCTGACCATTCAGCGATTCGCGGGAAACATCCCCTTCCCAGACTTTGTTTTGACCAAGATAAACGGCCCGCAGCCGCAGCCCCGGAGCCGACCAGCAAACCAGCTGCTGATAGCCCAGGTAATATTTAAAGCCCTTTTGCATAGTGGTCTTTAAGTTGCGGCCATTAATAAGCCACATCAGAATCCATTGCGCAAACATC
Organism: uncultured Selenomonadales bacterium; assembly: GCA_946407015.1. Taxonomy (GTDB): domain Bacteria; phylum Bacillota; class Negativicutes; order DSM-1736; family Dendrosporobacteraceae; genus CAMJML01. Next base: position 36,294 of record CAMJML010000009.1, read on the forward strand.
ATTAGGATCTCAGGGCCGATCTTCTCTTTGTGTCCATGGCCGTGTTCTTGGCTTGGTGGGCCTGTTTGCCCTCCGGTAGATGGATGCGTATGTGGTCTCTCAGTCCCTTCAACAGTTTGACCGGTTACCGGCGCTGTTGCCCACATTAACAGCCCTTGCAGGATCATCGGCCAGGCGGGAAACTTGGCATGCGCCGCATAGGTTTCGGTATAGGCCTTGGCGCTAAAATCCCCATAATAGATAGGCATAAGCGATTTTACCAGTGTCCTGCCTAGCACGACCGGAACCGGGGTCCCGACTTTTGTTTCCGAAATACTTAAATCGCTCGGTTCGGGCTTTGTCTGCTCCGAACCGGATCCTTTATTGACCAGCCAAAGCAGTAGCGAAGATACTCCCCAGCCGACATATGGATTCATGGGCATGCTCTCACCTCCTCACAGCTCAATGGTGCCGACAAAGCCATTGGTATCACGCTGCACCACCAAGGAATCAATCCAGTACACGCCTTTGCCGGTCGGATTCTTTTCCGGATCAGTCGGCGCCACATAGGGAAAGCCATTAAAATTCAGCGTGTTTTGAAACTTAAGCGCACAAGTCCGGAACAGGTGATTGCAGCCGGGCGTCAGCTGAATATCATTGCGCGGCGCCGAAATAAATGGGTATTTCAGTTTAACCCGGTCGCCTTCATGCTCACTTATCATCCGTACATTACCGGCATAATAAAAAGAGCCGCCGGTGAAATAATCGTCCGGATATTCGGCAAACTTAGGTGAATACACATAAAGCCCGGTCACCCGATCCACCACGGCATCCACCAGCCAATCGGCTTTAACTAACCGGCATTTGGTATCGAAAATCACGTTATTGCAAAAATATTGCCGCTTGCCGGATGGGATCTCCTTACTCAGCCAGTTTTCCAGCTTTGCGGCCAGATGACACTTGCTGTCCTCGAAATTAGCCTGGCTGACCCGGCCATAAAAAACAACATCTACCTTGCTATGGTCCTGCTCATGCAGCCGGTAGATTTTGACGGTAACCGGCGTTTCCGGAGGCGGTCCCTGCCACAGCTTGGCAATCATATGATCTTTAGAAACATCAATCACCATGCTGTCGGTATCGCCTTTACTGGCCGGCTTAATGGCAGGCCGTTCGATATATTCGGCAATATACTTCTCTGACTGGCCACCAGGGAAGATAATCTCCACATCCCGGCAGTGCGAAGTATATAAATAGTTCACACCCTGATAGGTAAATTTATAGCATTCGATCGGCTGGCCATCCTGGACTGAATCCTCATAAATTGCAATATTGCTTTCAGCCATTATTGGCTCACCTCCGTCATACCAAAAGTCATATTGGCAACATCCGTTGTTTCATAATTGGTTGTTAAAACATCACTGTCGAGCCGGTACCGGCACAAATACGACAGCATTAAAATATCTTTGGAAAGAAGTGGCTGCTTTAAGGATTCATCCAGGTAGACCTTGCCCAGATCGCCGGACAAATCCGTCGAGTAACCGGCAATCTTGATCAGCCTGGCTGACCCATCCCGCATAAACGCAATTAGGCTTTTACGCCGCTGGCCCAGGGCGTAATATTTCCAATAGAGCGGCCATTGGACCAATAGATAGTTTCGGCCGGCCGGTGCATCTTCAGCCAATTCTAAGTCGCTCAACCAGGTGGGTGCCCAAAAGCTTTTCTGCCGGCCTTTTAAACGACAAAAAAACCGCTGCAGATTGTTAATTTCTGCGCGGCTGGTCGTGATATAGTCAATGGATTTTGTTTCGCTTGGATCAGTGCTTTTCAGGTCGTAGCGGAAAGCGCCGGTCTGGTTATCCAGACGGTTGGCATTGCGTGAAAAGCTTGCGCTAATATCATCCGTCCATGGCGGCGGCATCATAAAGACTTCAGCCCCCTGGTACTGCGCAGGGAATCCCTGTCCCCAGGGTAAAGTAAACGGTTCTGCGTGGTATTCATCCATGGCGGCCGGAAACAGCGGTGCCTCCTGGTCCATGATGAGCTCCACATTGATCTGCATGGTCGTTAGCGCAGAATGCACGTTAACATATTTATCTTCCTGCTGCAGCACGCCCCAGCCAACCGGGCATATGGCAGCCTGGCCACGGTGCCAGTTTTCTTCAAGCTCTTTGCCGATTGCGATTGTCCCATCACTGGCCAACCCATTAAGCCGAAATACTTCGCCACCAAGGTTGTCATTTTGCCACAACATGACGCCGCTGACACCACGATAGCCCCATAATTTGTCCGGCTGCACCGCTAGAACGGACGTCCCGGCCGGAGCATTTGTGGTCAGTGCGGCCGCTGCATGCCAGAGTGGAAACTGCAGCAGCTGCGTTTGCTGGCTGTAGGTTAAAGCCCTTAGGTATTGGCTTTGCCAGGTCTTTATGCCGATATATTCATAACTGAGGTACCGGCGCGGTACCGGTCTTAAGGCTGCCCGTTGTTCGGTGCCATCCCAAGACCGGTGAATCTGTGTTAAGAATTCCAAGGTTTCAGATAGTTGTGCGTCTGCCAAGTTCTCACCCCCACCACGGCGACAAGTCAAAGGTCCGGTTCTTACTGCTTATATTGCGGCCCTGGACAAACCATTGAAAGATTGGATAGAGCATCCACGGTTCAAAGACCGGGGCCGACCCCTGGAGCAGCTTGCCGGCAAATAAATAAATCAAGACAAGCTGACCGGCTTCAGTCATAAGGCCCTGGTGCGTTATAAGCTGCCGCTGACCGGCTTGGCCTTGCTGGCCAGGCAGAATGTTGATTGGGTACCGGCCGCTTTGTACCAACTCCCGAATCGCAGCCAACAGAATGCTGCGTGGCTGATATTCCCCATCATAAAGCTCGCCCTGGTCGATCACAATCAGCTGATCGCCGCCATTGGCAATATTCTCAAGTTCCGATAGCCAGCCGATCATGCGGCAAAAATCAATGTGATAAGAGCCGCTTAGATATTGATCAGTTTCGCCCCAGCGATAGACATCCTGACGGCTTCCTTTCTGCTGCATGACTTTGGCGGCAACCAGGAAAACATCAAATTCCGCTGAAGCCGATCTTTTTATGACAAACTGTGAGCTTTCAAAGACATCAAAGGTAATGGCCAGGTCCCTGACAGTTTTGATGCCCGGATGGATAGTGGTAATATGCGAATCGTTTGTAATAATGAGCGCCTCAGCCCCCAGGTCCCAAACATAGCTCCAGTCTTCGTGCAACTCGATATATTCTTCCGGAATGGTATAGCCCCAGGGAATGCGCAGCGCATCCAGATCATCACAGGTCAGCTCATTCCCATGCTTGACCTGGTCGGCATCAAAACCCAGCTGTCCAAGCGGCTTTATCCGGACATTATAAAAAGGATGCGGAGCTCGCGCTAAACTCGGATTATCAACTGCAGTTCCCGCTATCTCCATAAACATGGCTCCGTTTCTCACGCAGCTCCACTCCTTTCATTATTGTTTGACCGAAAAGCCGTCATAGCCATAAATACCACCACGCCGGGTAAACGGAAAAACCTGGTGCAACTGGCCGGATTCCGGATAGCTGATTTCATAGGTCTGCGCTGGCGCGATGTTTCGTGTAGAAACGAAATAGACTCCGGGCACGTATCCGCATTGGCTAAAATTTCTCAGTCCGTCCGGATCTCGCTGCACGTAAAGGGCAAGTGGTAAATTGACCGTAATGCAGTTGAGTGTGTTCACATTGCGGCCGGTGTCGGTTGGTTCCTGCGACTGCAGATACGCATAATGTGGGATCTTCGGGTCCCAGACTTCTGCTAGAATATCCAGCTTCTTAACCGGCAGCCCTAATATTTTCCCGGTAAAGGCATTGCTGATGCCGGTTGTATCGGCTCCGGCGCTGGCCCAAAACACGGCCGGCAAGCGCTGCGGTGCCGCATCGATGTCGCAGCGCAAGAAGGTGCTGGCATTCTTGGCCATCGCAAAAAGCGGGTTGCTTTCCCCTTCAATATCGACCGGATCAAAGCTTGCCGATGCCGTAAACATGCTGTAACTGTTACGGCTGCCACTGTAGATAATGCCGCCCGTCCAGGCGCCGATCTTCTGAGTAACGCCAAAGGCCAGGTGTTGAAAAACGCCTGGAGCATATTCTAAAGATACGACCATCAATGGCGCCGGCAGCGTGATCGCATTCAGGTAAAGGGTATAGCTGCTGCCCTGCTTGACCGGTATGCCAATGCCGATGACCTGCTGTGATATGTGTTTGGTGGCGCCAGGCTGATCATACCATTTACCGCTTGGCGGGTTGCTGGTATAGCCGGTGGAACAAGTAAGACCAATCCCGTAAGCATTGTCGGTATTGGCCTGTGATTCAAAGATTTTCTTACTGTTGGCGCTGCGGAAATTGGCAATCACAAAATCATCACCGGGACTTTTGATAGTTAACCGCAACCCGTCGCTGACTTCCCCGCCATCGAGGGGAAGATCGGGCGTTAGGTTTTCTAGCACCGTCCATCCCTGGTCAATGGCAAAATCCCGGATTTTAAGCAATACATCATCAGGGCTAATTACGTTTTCAACTTTTAAATAGGCCATATTAATCCTCCAATCGTATGAGGCAATTCATCTGCCGGGAAATCGCCTCGATTGCTGCTTCCTGGGCAGCAATCTCATCCGGATTATTGCTGGTTGTCCGTCCGGACGACAGGCTAAAGCGGCGACCCTCCCAGGCATTGGGCAGCATCAGGTGCAGCTTGTCATCAATGATGATTTCGCCGTATTGCGCTACGCGGCTGCTCGGCCAATACATGCGCCAGGCGCGTCCAAGCAGGTTCTTGGCCTGGATGGTTCCCTGCACAAATTCAAGCGGTTCAAGTTGATAGGTTAACAGATCACCCTGCGGCCGGTAGACGTGCGTAGTTCCAATGGTAGCGCTGTCGGTAGGGCGAATATAATGACCGGTACCTGATCGCACAGGAAAGTCACGAACATGAATATAGCCTGTTAAAACGCCGTTGGTAATGTTAGGATAGGCTGTTTCGCCCTGACTCCAATTTATAAATGATTGCCAGCGGCCATCCGGCAGCATGAGCTGTACTTGCGACAAAGCCTGGCTGCTATCAACCGGACTGGCTGCAAAAGTTGGCAGGCCATGCACAAGCGCCCAATTACTCGGTCGGTAATCAAACTGAATTCCCGCCGATACGCTTGGCGATGCCCCTGGAGACAGAATAACATCCTTCCCATTTTGGACAGCTCCAGAAGTTCCACCGATGAGAGCAGCCGGTAGGGCATACTCCCCATTATGATACGGCTCAATATATCCTAAATAGGCTACATCCCAATATTCCCGGTTCTTTGTGACCAGGATCATGCGGTGAGCATCCTTGGTAATCCAGTATTCCAGATAACCGGCCAGGGGGCCGGCATAGTCCATACCGATCGCCGGAAACCCGGCACCAGGATAGAGCGGCGGCACAAAGGCTTGCAGGTTATTGTTACCGGACATTGTATAATAGATTGGCCTGATGGGAACGTCCTTAAAAACCATCCCGCCAGGCTGCTCATGCCAGGCTAGCTCCGCTGAATACTGTTTAAAAATCCCCACCCACATAACCTGTGCAGATGCGGCAAAAATGTCAATGTCACTAAAACTGTAGGTAATGTTCGGAGTTGTATCGGTGGTCGTCACGCTGGAATTGCTGATTGTAAACGGCGCCCCCGACTTTTTAAGCCCTTTAAGCGACCAAACAAAATCGGAAGCTAGTACTGATTTTTGCATAAACCAATCTTTATAGGTCTTACCCTTTTCGATGACCCTGGGCATCAGCCCGATATAGAAGTGTTCTCCAGATTCAAAGCCATGTGCTTTTAAAATGGTACCACGTGGCCAGGGATCGTTCCGGATGAGTTCCCAGGCATCAGTTCCATGGATCTCCGCATCAGTGGACCAGGTGATTATTTTGCTGATTAAATCATCAAAATCGTTTGCATATCCGTGTATGTGCGGCATTCTAATCACGCCCATTCAATTGCGAAATATTGATCATTGTCACGCCTGAACACGTTGCAGAACACCTTATACACCTTGTCGTTATAGATAATGCTGTCCTTGGCTGCCAGGTCCTCGCGGTTGCCGATCCAGTAAACTCCATCAAGCTGCCCGATCAGCCCGACCGGGTGGCTTTCGTATAACAGGAATGGGTACATGATCACGTTTTCGATGGTTAAGGAGTTGTCATAAACGGTGAGCGTTCTGACCGGCTCAACATTGGTTGGCCATATGCAGAGTTTTTCAAACTTCATGGCCGTATTGTCTTTGTTACGATTCAAGCCGCTACGCCATGATCCGTCCGGACGCCGGACCCGGAGCGATGTGGTGTTTTCTTCTGCATGATCAACAGGTGCAGCACCGAAATTACCAAGACCGGCATAACTATCTGAGCCAGGATTGGTAAAAGCGCTGTGCCCTGGTCCGTTATTGGTCCATATACCGCCCTCGATATATGATCCGCCAATCACCATAGGATACGGGTATTGACGCTCTACAGCAACCGGTTTCATTAAACCAAGGTAAGCACATTCAAACTGGCTGGACATTTCAACAATGATAATCACCCGGCTGGTATTGGCGCTGATCCAGTACGTCATATAGATTCCGGCCACAAGAGCCAAGGTAGGCAGCTTGGCATGATTGATGCCACCAGGCTGCTCTTCCCAGGTAAGCCCCGGATCATAGCCGGCAAACCCATTTAGGACTATGTCTTGCTGACCGCTGGCAGCTCCCTGCTTGATTTTAAGGCCAATGTATATGGCGTCCTGCCCATCGCCGACACCTTTTAAAATAACTTCATCAGATACCTGCTCGACTGCAGCTGGACGCATTAGCTGCCAGCCATTGCCGGTGCCGAATTCAGCTTCGCTGGTTAGAAACGCTGCTATACTTTGCAAAAGTTCCGGGACTGAATTGGCCGTTGCGTTATGTGTTGCCAAAGGGATCACCTCCGTTTACAGGAATTTATTGGTTTTTGTCGTATTTTCACCTCGAAAGGAGGTGATTCTTATGGAACGAAAATCTAGTTTTGTCCAATTTATACAGGCTATTCCGCAAATGATGGAAACTGTTGCAAACAAACCTCAGAAAGTAATAATTTTAACTGCAAGTGGACTTTTAACCGGAAAAATCGATACGGAAACTACCAACACTTATTTAAAAACATTCGCTAAAGCAGCCCACCCAAATAATATACAACCATTACTGCCTGGCGATTTGATCGTATTAAGGGATGTATTAATACAGTCACTTTCTACACCTATGCCTCCTACTTCAATTGCAAGCATTACACTTTCGGCTGATGCAATACTTGGCGTAGCATTTGCGGATGACGTTTAAGAACCTCTAAGATTTCGTTTTGACTAGTATTAATTTGCCGTTTCTCAAGTTGCAGCTTGAGGTCGGCATTTTCTTTTTCTAAAAGAATAAGTCTTTGTTCAGGACTTAATTGTGAATTATCTATAAAATGCATATGTTCTACCTCCTTCATTTTGGGCATAAAGAAAGCCCTCGACTTTTTTGTCGGGGGCTTTTATAAACTGGTTTTATAAAATAATTTTCAAAACTGCTAGCTGATGACATTTAATTGCGCCAATTATATAATGTTAAAGGGACAGGCTTCGACCCTGTCCCTAAACTGAATAAGGAGGTGATTTCCGTGTGGATTTCTCCACGGGTACTTGTTTGGCTGATTATTGTACTAGCAATAATCTCACTCAGGCCTAAGCAAGTAGTTATCTTCTTCAGATAACCTCCCTATTCCAATGCAAAACGCTCTGTTGACGCAGGGCGTTTTGCTGTTGTTAACCTACCTTTATTATACCCAATTTGGTGTTTTACACAAGTGTTTCTAGAAATACTTCCAGAAATACTTGCTAAGTTGCTTGTTAATGGCATGTTAACCTTTATTTTTCCGTGGCAATGACTTCTTTCCACTCGGCTAGGACGTTGTCGGGAAGGACGTAGATCGGAGTATACCCACCTAGAGTCTGAAATCTCAGCGCAACTCTCTTTGCGTTCTTAATTTCGTCTATATACTCAGGAGCAAGAGGAACTTTAATGCTAGACGAAATCATGTATCGATTGTCTGTTGCTTGTAATGATGATCCTTCTCTTATATCGATACTATGCGTAGGTGCATCATCAATCTTTAACTCTATAAATGTCTTTACTAAAGAAAACTCTTTGCTTGACGTTACTTTAGCAAATATACTATATTCCGTGCTCGCAGATCCAGTAGTTTTAATCAACGATAACCGGTCTACCGGATAGGTCATTGTTGTATGACTACTTATGCTAACCCCACCACTAAAATAGTCGCTATTACGATTTATTTCCGCACTAACTACCCCTATCCCCAGCAACATAGCCAAACACAAAATGAGCGCGACTTTTTTCAAACTCATCACCCTTTTTGCTTTTACTGTACCATTTTCTGCCGTTTTACGTCAATTATCGCTCAAGAATACGACGAACCAGTGTTGCTTCCTCTTTTAGTACATTTATAATTGCTTTTTTCCCCTCGCGAGTTTTGGCAAATTTCTCCATGATACCGGGATCAAAAACATTCATAATGCTAAGAGGAATTGTAGTGCTGCTGTTACTTGTTAATGCCGCGGATAGTTCATGCGGACCTTCAACCGCTGCCGCAACACTTCGATCAGTAAGAGAACCGCCGGTGGCGTATTTTTGTAACATATGCACAGGTACACGACCACTATTGATTGCTTCCAAAAATCTAGTACCATATTTTTTAACTGCAGCGCCACGAACAATCCATTCGCCATCACCAACACGAATCCACTTTTTAATATTATCAACCCACGCGAGAATACTATCACTGGTACTAGTTCCAGGACCTTTAACTAGGCCGCTTTCCATTACGCTACCACCTTCAGCAAAGTTACCACCAAATCCAAAAGTTGGATCTAGCTTAGTCCCATCTGAAAGCGACCACGGGTCTGTAGTCTTTAAACCTCCAGGATTAAACAACCCCATAATTCTTCTGGTCATTTCCTGAGCATAAATTTTTTGAATGGATTGCAGCACAGTAATGGCGAGATTTCTAATTGCATCGCCAAATTTATTGCATTCAATGATTCCACGTTCAAAGAAATCTAATAAGCCATCTTCAAAACCTTGTTTACCAGCTTCACGAATTTTATCAATGAAAGTAGGCATTTTAGCTAATTCACGGTTGAGAGCTGCAGCATTTTCAAGATTAATAACTTTTTCCCAATCAATATTTCCATCTTGATCAGGAGTATTCCTAATTCGTCGTGCATCATCCTCGTACCTAGCAGCCCGATCAGCAGCCGCCTTACGCGTAGCCTCATCGATCTTATCTTGCTTTTGCATGCTGGTCAGGTTGCGATCAGCGTTAATCATGGCAATTTCATGCTGCAGCTCGGCATCGATGCGCTGAATAACCTTATCAAAAAACTCGCTTATCTTATCACCGATTTCACGAATAGCAGCCCTGATTTTGTTGGCCAAATCGCGATCACCAACATTTACGGCAACCGTCAGCTGCTGCCGCAATTCGGCCAGGATGGCCTGCATCTTGGCGTTATACTCATTGGTATACTCATCCATAACCTGTTGAGCGGTTTTGGCACCAGTGGCCAGATCATTCAACAGGTTTATTTGCGTAGTAACCAATTCGCCGTTCGCAACTTCAATATCTTTTTGGGCTTGCTCAAAGTTGGCATGCGCTTGCTTCGTATCATAAAGCTTGGTTACAGTGTCAATAGCTCCGGTTTGACCATTGGCCTGGAACCTAGTGATTAAAGCCTGCCTCTCCCTTTCGGTACGCAACCTATTGGCTTCTGCAATCTTGCCCTGAGCTTCTAAAAGCTGGACTTCCATATCGGTGACTTTATCCAGCAATTCCTTTTGCGCCTGGGCATCTTCAAAGCCAAGCTGCTGAAGGGCTTCTGCAAGCTTGTTCCGAGCTGTAGCAATTTCAGTGCCCTTCTGCGTGATCTGAGTCTGAATATTGATCGGATCTTCGGCACCTGACAAGTTGTTATTAGTAAGCAACTCTTGGAGGTGAGCTCTCTCAGTTTCCAACTTTTTAATCTCGGCCTCGGCAATGGCCCTAGTGATTAATGCAGTCTGCTGAGAATATTCCTCACGGCTGATTGCCGGTAAAGCTTCGCTGGTAAAACCGCCTTCAGTAGCCTGTTTACGCTGATCCAGTTTCTTTTGATCGGCTTGCAGCTTTTCAATATATTTTTGGATCTCCTGATTGCTCATAGCTTCAGCCAGAGCAATTTTTGCTTTAGCTATTGCCTCGGCTTCATCTTTAGGATTTCTCAGTTCCAAGTTTCCCTGCCCAGCGGATATAGGAGACTCTTTTGACAGCCGCATTAGCGCATCATTCATTTCATTATGAAATCTTTCGCGCAATGCTGGTCGATAATCCGGGCTACCGTTTGTCCACTCATCCGAGGATCTTACGGCATAAATGGCTTTGATCAAATCCTCATCTGTCAAATATGATGCATTAGGCTGCTTCATTAAGCTGGCTGCTTGTTGCAATAATTCAGCAATGTTACCAGGACCATGCTGGACTGCAGCCGACCAAATAACATCCTTTAAGGCGGCAGACCGTTTCTCTAAATCCAAATATACTGACTTGGCTTGCTCAACACCAACATCATAGAAATTTTCCTTGATAAATTCTTTTTGTGCCGTTAAAAAGCTCTCTCCATATTTCTCTGCAGCTTGCTGCCAAAGGTCATCAAACTCTGCCGAACCCAAGGTAACATCATGTTCTCCTGGAATTCCACCTGCATTTTCAGCCCTAGTTAAAAACTTACCGGCTTCCCATCCAGTTTTATTCAACCAATCCACAAACTGCTGCAGCGTGCCCATATTTTTAGATAATTGCCAAGCCCCATAGCTTTTGCCGCCAGCATCACCTGGATTGTCAGCAATAGTTCCAGCATCACCATTGGACTCATATTTTGCCGAAAGGCTGCCTAGTCCTTTATCCTCATCTGAGAATAAGCCTTTCTTAGCTTTGCGTGCTTTCTCGGTATTCTCATATAGGTTGAACATTTTATCGGCTACATAGCCAATTGCTACAGCCAATAAGCCCCATCCCGTTGTCACTAGAACACTTCTCATTGCTCTGCCTAATAATACGGTTGAGGCTTCCATTCGTGTAATGGCTGAACCAGCGGTAATAGCTGCAGCTCGCACTGCTAAAATTTGCTCAGCAATTAACCTAAAAATAGTTATTACTTTTTGAATCCCCATCCAAGCTAAAAGAGTAAATGTAACCTGACCTGCATGATCCAAAATTAGCTTAATCACCGACAGCAAAACTGATGCTGGCCCTGACGATATTTGGGATAATGTTACTCCAAAATTGATGCCGTCCTTTATCAGGTCAGCTACATATTTACTACCATCTTTGAGGTCAGCAATCAGCTCCGGATTTAATTTTACAGTCTTAAGGGTTTGGCCGGTATCAGTCACGATAGTTTCAGTAACCAAAAGCTGCTCAGTAATAGCATCTAAGCCTTGCTTTAATACCTCAGTAAAAGGTTCAGCGCCCTGACTACTAACCTGTTGGAATACGGTAGTTAGCCGGTCAATTTTACCCTTAAGCGTATCCGGATAGAGTTTGACAATCTCAGCAAACCCACTGAGTTTATCTTCCAGGTATTTAAATAAACCGCCAGCGCTCTGCTTAGCTTTTTCAATATCGGCATTGGTGATGCCGAGCGATCGAGCGACCTGGGAATTTTGATCAATGTTTCCACTAATCATACTACGTAATTCCTGGATGACTTGCATGCTTTCATTGCCAACACCAGTCATCATTGTTTTGACTGCTTTGGTCCCAATGACCGTAAAGTCAACAATTTCTTTCATGGTCATTTTCTGCGTTAGTCCGGCACCAACAACCGCCTGGAAGGTTTCTGTCAGTTCATTTAGCGGTAAACCGATTTGGCCACTGGACTGAGTTAGATCACCTATGGCTTTATTACTAAGGGCTAGGGCATCAGGCAGCTTGGTAGCTTCACCGTTTAATTTCGTCATGCTCATGAGCACTCCGGCGATACCCAGCCTACTTATTTCAGTTTGCTTGGCAAAGTCAATGCCTGGCTTAACAAGAGCAGCAAATGCTTCTTTTACCTTGTTAAGCACCACTGTAATGCCACCAGCAACGATCGTCACATTGGCTAGTTTTTGTCCAAGTGATTCTGCGTTTTTACCGGCCTGATTTAAACTGTCTGCACCTTTTTTGCCCCCGGAAGATATCTCGTTTCCAGCTTTGGTTCCTGCAGCACCAGCCTTTTGGGTATTTTTTCTTACATCATCAGCCGCTACTGCAGTAGCTTCAAGCCCATCAGCGCCTTTTTGCCCAGCATTATTAACGTCAGCTCCAGCTTTTTGGGCAGCATTGGCAGCATCCTGCATTTCTTCTTTTACTTCAGCAGCCGCTTGCTCAATGGAATCCAAACCAGCAGATCCAGCTTGACCGGCCTGGCTAACACTGCTACCGACTTGACTTGCTGAACCAGCCACATCACGCAATGCGGCTACTGCTTGCTGGCCTTCGTTTATTATAGCTGCAAATCCTTGTTGCACCATATTCCCGGTAGAACGGATACTATTGGCCGTTTGGTTAGCAGCTTCAGCAATATCTTTAATAGCAGCAACGGCTTGCTTACTGTAAGCGACTATCTCTTTAAAAGAATCAGCAAATCCTACACCACTATCTGCCCCAGCCTTTTCGACTTCATCACCCGCCTGCTCCGCTACCCCAGCCACTTGCTTCAGGGCAGCAATGGCCTGGGCATTTTCAGCCGATATGGTGATTTGTATTCTAGCCATGCTTACCCCTCCGCAATTTTAACAATATATTTATCCATGGCTTTTCCGTCAGCCCATACAGCGGTACGAACATCATTCATGTAGTCGATTCTGGCCATAACGGCATCAGCGTAAAAAAAGATCATCTGATCCAGCGTATACTCACGTATCTCTGAAAACAGATGACCATTTCTTTTTAATACCTTTACAATGTCGCCCCAACCTACTTTGCTTTGGCTTTGCTGCGAATCGACTCCAGAATCGGCCGCAGGGTCTTCGTAAAAAAACTGAAGTGCCGATCGACGATTGTCAGTAGGATTTGACAAGCTTCTTCAACGTTCGGCCCCTTATCTTCATCGAGGAAAAAATCTTTCGGCTGCCGGCAGTAAATCGCCATAATTTCCACGACCTCATCGAAATGCGACTCAATAAATTCATTTACCTTATTGATCACCAGATCATCAATCTCCAGTCCGGCAGTACCGGTATTTGGATCAACATTAGTAACTGTCATCCCATTACGCGCTTCCAATAATCCAAAGAAACCCACTCCAACAGAATTAAGTAAGGCGACAACTCGTGGTAATTTCGCAAAGGGGAACGGCTGGATATCAACACTTTCACCACTTAAAAGAGTAACAGTGCTTTCAGGAATCAAAATATCAAGATCATTTTTGCTCATTGCTATCCTCCTAAATTTAGAGAGCCGCACATGGCGACCCTTTGGTTATCTTACTTTGACTAATTTATAAAACGGTTCGTCCGGGTGATTTTGCCTGTCAGACATGCAGGTCGCCTGAATTTCATACGTTCCATAATCGGTTCCAATTAAGCCTGATAAATCCCCATTGGGTTTCACGCTGCATTTCCAAAATTCGCCGTTATAGCATGGTCCACGGTTGGGGTCACCAATAAAGAGCAGCCTTCCCTCGATGCGGCCGGCATTCGCTCCCATAATCTTCGGATACCTTCCTTCTGGTACATTGTAGCTAAGTTTAACTTGCGTGTTTTCAGCGATCGATGCATTCTTAGAAATATTGACAACTCCTGCCCGAGCTTCAGCTTCATAGACATAGTAGTCTTTTCCTTTTAACAACTGGCCTGTAGCTGCAGTTGCAGTAAATGTATAGATATCATTTGCCGCAAAGCTTTGACCAGCAGCAACGGTAAGCTGCACGGTAATCCCATTCTCAATGCTCTGAGCTGCGCCAGTCGCCTCAATTTCTGCGCTATAAACGCCAGCGATTGAACCCTTAGTCCATTGAAATTTGCAACCGGCAATAGTGCCTGCGTCAGTATTGGCAGCTGTAATTCGAATAAAATACTCGGTCGTTTCGGTACCGGTAAAAGTGCCTCCGGTTGCTAGTGTTCCGTCAGATCCATTGCTAGTTGTCAGAGTCGCTGCGCTAATGGTTGCCTCAGATCCTCCTGTTGCCAATTTAATTTGTACATTTTCAATGTTGTAATGTGGTAGACGTAACACAAAATCAGGAGATATGGTATGCGGCTCGTCAGTGATTGTTTGGGCTTCCTGAGTCTCAACCCCCGTTTCACCATACAGGCCTAAAGCTAAATTAGTTGGGTCATATTCAGTAAAGGCCATGGTAACCCGCGCAGCGACCTGAGTAGTATCTTCAGCCATCAACTCCCTGGCGCTATTCATGCTGCTGTTTTTCTGAACCGAAGTCACCTCAGTAGTTAAGTTAAAAGAATCCACGTTCCCGCAGTGGTGAAAAATTCCGGTCGGTTCACCTTGTTTGGTAAAGCGCTCAAAATATACGGCGCCTGCACCGAGCATTAAGTCTTCCGCGTTTGATCCGGACTTGTTAGCAAACAGTTGTAAGTCAATTCCTTTCATATCGGCTTTTCCTCCATTCAATAAATAAAATCATTCGGGTACCTGCTAACGGTCTATTTGTTTCAGCATCAGAAACTGCATCTTTGACATCAATTGTCGTGACATAGCCTAAATCACGCTGTAAGGTATTAGACCATCGCACAAGTACAGTGCATACTCTATCCATCAAATCAGCTAATGCGTCATAAGCTGCTGATGGGTCTTTATCATCATTTCGAATCCACAAGTCAAGCCACAAGCTTAGTTCCCCTTTGGTATTGTTAAACAAAGAAAATCCATTCTCCGAATCCCAGATAATCTCGACACATGGGTATGGGTCTTTAGGCTTTTTTGATCCAGCACGGATATCAACCCCTATAAGCTCTGGCTGCTGCTTCGCATAGTCTCGCAGATGCTTGATAAACAGCCACCATATAACAAAGCGCTGAATAGTACTCATGACCGTTTCATCGCAATCGTAAATGGAAATTTGCTTTTCTGCGGTGGCTTACCACCAAGGAGCAAATCTGCGGTAATCATCTTAGTTAGGCGATCAGCCTCCTTAGCCCAAACTTGTCGCTTCTTCTCGTATGGATCTTCACCATCAGCGCCATTCATCAGTGAGTTATTTCGCGCCGTAATGCTAAGAGTGAGAGCTGCAGCAAGCTTTGTCACAATACTCGGATAGGGGGTATTTGGTATTTGGGATGGATCAACGTTCAAAGACCGCGCTATATCGTCAATTTCGCTGTCAGCTTCTTTAAAATCATCCTCCTGGACCAGATGCTTCAACAGCTCATCTCGAATATCCGCTAAAGTGCAGTAGCTCATCGGCTCACCTCCAGGCTAGCCCGATCGGCGTAGCGGTTAAAAATATCGTTAATGTTCTTTTGGGAATAAGTAGCAGCATCATATAGAAATGGATCAGGAACAGTTCCAGGGTGCCAAACACCTTTTGCAAAAGCAAAGCTGACGTTTTTATTTTGGTAGCCTTCTTTTCTAAGGTTTTGATACATTCGCTTTGATATTTGAGTACCGCCTTTGGTTGCAATAGCTGTAGCCCAACGCAATGCTTTCTTTTTCTTAGGCCTTATCCAATGTGGCCCAGTACCAGTATGAACAAATTTTCCATATGGAGCTACATTATCATTGATAAAGACAACCCCTACAACTCCCTGATCTGCGGCTTCAACTTCAGTTTCTATAGCCATTTCAAGATGACCGGTTCTACTTCTAAAAAAATGCTTTGCTCGTGCTGTTTTTTGCACGTCACGAGTTGCAACCTTTGCAGCAAGAATCATATTTTTCTCAAAGATTCCTGGAGATTTCTTGGCAATGTTCTTGACTTGCTCTAGGTTTCGGAATTGATATTTTATATCCATAAGTAATCCTCCTAAAAGGAGAAAGAGACCGAAACGGCCTCTTATGCAACCTCAGCTATAAATACCGAGTCAATAGTTTCCCAGCTTGGTAAGCAAATAGCAGAAACGATAGTCAATGCATTTACCGGATGCTCTTCTACATATGTAGTAATCGCTACACCGGTATTAACAATTGATACCTTGGCGCGACTCTTGCCACTCATAAGATCCGCCTCTTCCGGCGTGGTACCGAACCAGGTGTTTCCTAAATTGCCATCAGGAATTAACGTGAATACGTCATCAGGGAAGAACTGCTGCGAAGCACCGCCGACCTCGGTCAAGAATTTCTTGTTGTAGATGGCTACAGTAAGACCAAGTTTTTTCAATAAGTATTGCTGTAATAAGTCATCCGTCATAATGATGTTGGTTCCACCAACTGGATTCAAATCCAGTCTGATTTTCTTGTTTTCCAATAGATAGTTCCAAGTTTTCCTGGTACAAATAGCACGTTTTGGACGAATGCCAGTATCTTCTTCGATTTTATCTTGCCAACGCTTGATGTCCGGGACTGGATTGGAGTTTTCAGTATCAGACCACATATCTTCATCTTCCAAGGTTTCCTTGTGATTTTCCGGAAATTTATAATCATATTCATATGGAACACCATTGGCAGTAATATCGATTGTGCCGTTGGCTAATAGTTGCATCCTCATGCGCTCCGCAACAACATCTGAGCCATCAACAAGGTTTGATACGTCATCATAGATTGGCGTTAGTAAGGTTTTAAGAATTTCACTATTATTCGCATTCAAAGCCATTAATAAATCCTGGCGCTCTTTTTCGCCTATACGCATCGATTCACGGAAAAACGCCATTTCAGTTTCAATACCAGCCACTCCAATACGATCTCTGACTGAAGCTTTAGTATCAAAAGCAGCTGGCGCCAAAGATACAGGTAGACCTTTGCTGCCTTTGAACCATTTTAAGTTAAGCCCTAATCGTTTTTTGCTTGGAAACAATAAGCTTCCGAGATAAGGGATTTTATTTGACGCAGTTCCCGTCAAATAAGCAGCAATTTCTGTAGGGTTTATCAGATCCAAAATGTCCATGTGAAAATCATCCTCCTGTTTTTTGTAAGTTTTACTTCAAGAATAAAATGCGCCCCTCAAGAGCAGTAACCGCAGCCGGATCGGGAGCAGTCGGAAGCTTGGCCAGATCGATAAAAGCATGGATCAACATGGCTCCGCCACGTGGGCCATGGGTGACATCAACATCATTAAAAGCTACCCCTTCGGCATCGGCATCATTTTGAACAATTACCTTAATGCTGGGGTCACTCAGTACGCTACCGGTACTTCCACCGACGATAGTGCCGGCAGAGATAATCTTTTTACCGTCCGCATTGGCAACTACACCAGTATCATCAAAAGTAACGGGTACCGCCACAAAATGATCTGGAAATCTAAGAATCCCTTTCTTATTTCCGTACTCGGTTTGAACAAATTTCATAGTTATTTAGCACCTCCGAAATATATTTCTGCTCCTTTGGTTTCGGTAGCAGTAACCGATTGGGCTAATTCTTTACCAAGGCTGCCGCTACCCGGAGCACCCGCTCCGCCAGCACCGCCGCCAGCACTTCCACCACCTGGATTCTGAGGATTCACAGCAGCCCAGGCATTACCGGTCAGCCAGCCTTTAATACCCTCATCAATACTGGACTCTTTACCATCGGCACCAGCAAAGACCAGGCTATCATCATCATTGACTCTGACACTGCCTAACAATAATTTTGAGATTTCCTGCGGGTTATGGACTTTGCCAGTAAGCCCGGTAATGATTGCATTGGTCTTTAAAAGGTCATGGCGCTTAGTACGTTCGTCAGAAATGGCTGTGTCTTTCTCGCCAATCTCTCTTTTATAACGCTTTTCGAGTGCATCATATTTTCGCTGTAAGGCGGCGTCAGCGGTCTTGGTCTTGGAAATGGAATCAAGTTCAGCATCCAGGTCCTCTGCGTTTTCATCAATACCAAGATGAGTCGTAACCTTCAAATAGTTCTCTTGAACAGTTTTCAAGTTTTTTTCGGTTTCTGTCAGTTTTGTCCGGATGGTCTTATTATCCTGGGTTTTGCGGTCAATTTCGGAACGATAGGCTGTTTCAATGGCCTCGACTGTAGCGACAAACCTTTCACCACCGGGCTGCTTTTTAAGGAATTCTAATAGCTCTTCTCTTGTTGCTGAACCATTAAAGAGCTGCAGTCCAAATGGAAAGCGCGTGATAATGTTATTCAAAGTACTTCCTCCTTTTATTTTTGGGCATAATGAAAGCCGCTGCATTTTGCAACGGCTCAACTAGTGACTATTTCAGACGCTTACGCATCTGAATCACCCCCTTTAAAACGAAACATTAATCTTGTATGCTCTAATAGAATCATGACCAGCCTCCTTTTCAGTACAAAAAAACCGCCTGATTAGGCGGCGGTTAGCTTATCTATATTCATTTGGGTGCGGCGTCTCAATTCAGCTTCATCAATATAATCCGTAAAATCTTCACGAATCAATGGATGAGGCTCAAAATTATCATTATCCATAAAAATAGCATCGATAATATTAAACTCAGCTTCAGTCAATTCATCTTGACGATCAAGATATATTCCCTCGAACCGATCAATATACACTGACACTTCAAGCTGGTTATCAAGATAGCTCTGACATAAAGCTATTAAATTTTCGGCTGTGTTAGTCATCTTCTATCATCTCCCAAGTATCAGGAATATTCTTTCTCGGTGTTACTGTTGTAATTTCACCAGCCTCATTAAAATGAACGGATATCCCATTTTTGACTTTAGCAAGGCTATTCGTTGCAGTTTTGTATGTATAACCGTTTAAAGCAACTGCAATAATACTATCCATGTCAGGCAGTCGCTTTTGCGCAATACGGCCAACAATACGATTTAGCGCATGCTCCCGTGGTATAAATCCATTATCCTGCAAGACTTTAGCCGCATCCAGCAATTTCGCTTCATAAGCAGGGGAATAATCTCCCCTTAGCTTTATTATACTTGGTTCAGCACTTTTTGCAACAAAGCTTTCCGGATCCAGCCTACCTTTTGTATCTGCATGCCCTTCCCAGAGCCGTAAGTACTGCCGCCAGTCTTCGCCTTTTCTCCAAGCTTTCAAGCCGTACTCGCCAAATAGCTGCAATTGCTTATCACGTGGCAATTTCTCCAAAAATTTTTCCATGGCCTTCGGATTGAATTTAGCATTATTAAGTATCTCAGCTTCTTTACGTGGATCAATATCGATTTCGCCAGCATAGACAGGCTCGATCAGACACATGCAATGAGGATGAGCTGGCCGTTTAGGAAATTTATTTTTAGGATAAACACCAGGACCGAGGCCATAAAGATCCGCATTTGCATGTATATCACAAATATCATATCGAGGATGTCGACTATTTAGCACCCACCTAAAGGCAATAACATCATCATCTGCGCGGTGTTTAGCCAGAAAGCCATCACCCCAAGCAGCTGATATTTCTGTCCGGGCAATGCGCTCAGCCAGGTACCTGGATTTTTCCTCAACAGCAACCATGATCGCCTTATCCAATGCTTTCTGGTTAAGCTCTTTAGTTGCTTCAAGCAGCTCACTAAAAGCAGCCTTTAATGATTTGGTCGGAGCTCCATCCGAGGCCAACAGCGCAATCTGGCTTTCTGCCTGCTTAATGGCAGCAAGGTATTTGTCCATTGCAGACCGATCACCGGCCAGAACTTTACGCGACTGATCGACCAGTCGCTTCATGTAATCTGGTAATTCAGCTTGTGCTATTTTTTTACCATATCCATAACCTTCATAAAGATCACGCGCTGTTTGGGTCCACCCCTTACCAAGGCGCATTGAGGTGCTGATAGAGTCAATAATGGTCTGCCGCATTTCGCCGCGTACCCCATGAAGGCGTTTCGACAAGTTCATTTTATCTGGTGACCACGATTTATGCAAAAGAACTTGTCTAACAGTAATAGGATCAACCGGCCTCTGACCATATCCATTGGCAACCGAAGCTATTATTGCTGTAATAGTGGCTTTCTCATTATGACTGAAAAAATCACTTTCTGTCAGCGCCTTTTGGACTGCTGCCTCAACATTCATTCCCTCATCAATGTATTTTTGAATCAGCTTGATTGCTTCTTGGGAAAGTTGACCGTATTGCCTTTGGTATTCGGCTAATAGGGCATGCACATCAGGATTACGCGGCGGCATTGTCCGTCACTGTTGGGCCTTGTCTCGGCACCTTACCAATCATTGAGGTCTGAGCCTTAACCATTTCATTGGCTCGATCAACATCCATTCCAAAGAAAGCCTGCAACATTAACGCAGCTGCATCCGGAGCAATCCTCTGTTCAGCAACACCGGCCATGACATCAACAGCACTGCTGACCTGGGCTCCATTAAAGTTATATGTTTCATCCTGCCCACGGGCTTCAATGTCATCAACAACTTTGTCATACCGGTCCTCTGGCAGATCATTAAGATATACCGCAACAGCTTTCTTTTTGGCCTCGACATTAAACTGGCCACCAATGTTGAGATCCAACGCCTTACCGACTTCATCGAGCGCAGCAGCAACATCAACAATTCCGAAGTCATCGGAATATTTACAGTAATAATCGACAGTCGTATTCGTCCATAGCTCAAATACTTTAGCAACTTCACGCTCTGCCTCTTCGGCATTGAGTGCAAAATCAGATAAAACCTGATTGGTGTTTTCAAAGTCCCACTGTTTTGCAACTCCACTGTTTTTAGTTTCGACGCCAGTAACATGAGATAGCTCAGCCATACGATAAATTTCCACAATCAAATCTTTGCGCTCATCGCGCAGCTGCTGCAGTGGCTCTGCTGATGGTGCAATAAATTCAGGCTTTCCGGATAATGCGCCATTATAGGACATAACATTTTCAGTTCCGACCGTTATTTCTTTAACATCATCAGGCGTCTGACTCTCGTCGGCTGGGTAAGTTAAAATGTTAAATGCCTGATTACGAATCAGCTCATCAATCTCGGAGCAAAGATTGTAAAGCCGCTTATTGGTTTTAGCAATATTAAAGAACTCGGACTGAGGCAGCACATTGCCCGGCTCATATGGTCTTGCATAAAACGGAACAACCGGCAAACGTCCAAGATTATGCGCTCCATCTTTCTTCTCACCGTTAGCATATTGGCAGGCCCATCGATTTGTTGTCCATGTCCACGTTTCAGTCGCCTGGTTGCTAGCAGACCCCTCAGAATTCACAGTATAAGTTAATTCAATCAGCTTGCCGGCTTTATTGGTCTTATAATCTGTAACCTGGCTAGGCTTTACGACATACGCATATGGCAGCGCACGCTGCTTAATGACATCGGCCATATTCCCCGGCTGCTCTTGCACATTGTCTATAACAATAAAGGCCACAGCATGAAGCTTGACAACTAAGCCCGCTCTTTTCATGAACCGGTTAAATGACGTGCCCAAAGTATCCGCATCTTCCACAAAGGTTGAAAAAAGCGCGTTTTCTTTCCACTCACGCTCGGGCTCTTTTCGAAACACCGGATTCACATGGCTATTAACGACAGGCGCGACATAGTTTAAGTAATACGCCAACTCCTTGCGCGCATTATGTTTTTCTGCGGTCTCACGCGGATGAGAAACTAAATATGATCCATCCTTGAAACCACCAGAGCCATTATAGGCATCTAACAAAAATTTATGATCATTAACACCTAAAAGGTTATTTAAATTTTGCACTTTGCTTGCTTCGGTCAAATTATCACTTCCTTTACGTTCTTAAACCAACTGCTTGAAAGCGATGGAAGAAAGTATATAAAAAGTATCTGTTTCGGTCACAGGTATGGTCATTCTGCTTTAAAGGCACATCCTCACCGCGTTCCTGGGCCTTTATATTCCAGATATAGGACGCAAACTCCATAATGGTGTGCTTACAGGTTTCATCAATAAAAAACCGCATTGTTTTCAACAAAGTTGATACAAAGCGGATACCTGGTAATACGTCATTATTTGCAGAAACAACCTTGAGCTTGCGCTTACGTAGCTCGGCTATAAACGAAGTTGCACTTGGGTCCACATAGATAATTTCAGGACTAATACCATTAAGCCAAGTAATAAGATCGTCAGCATACTCTGAGTCAGTCTTTTGTTTTCCTCGGGACTTGCTGTCATGCCAATATTCACGTAATAAATAAGCAACCTTATCCTTAACTCCATAAAGGCCAAAAGTACAGGGATTCGACGTTCCATAGTCAACAGAAACATAATATTTATCAAATTTCATGTCTCTGTAATTACCGACATGCACTTTTTCATCAAACATGTCGTAAATTACGCCCTCAGCCATAACCCATAGACCAAGAATATATCGCTTGAAGAATACGCCGGCATACATACGGCGATAGCGCTCTTTGATCTTCTGACTAAGTGACAGATTATCATCCATCGTAAAGTGCAGATAGATCCCGTTAAGCTCATCGATCTTGTCAATATATTCGGTCTTAAACCAATGATAAGGGCCAGCAGGATTGCAGTTAAACCAAAACTTTGAGCCTTCGACAGAGCAACGAGCTGTAGCCTGATGTACAAAGCTTTGTGGCATCAGAGCAACCTCATCGAAAAGCATCCCCGCGAGCGTAATACCCTGAATCAGGTCCTGGCTTCGCTCGTCTTTACCACCAAAGATATAAAAAAAGTTAATTTTACGCCGATACCGAATTTCAATCATATTTTCGGCGCGATGCTCTTTGACTCGATACTTCAGTGACTTTAGCATTCGTTTAAGCGGCGCTAAAACATTTCGCCTAAACGAACCTATGGTTTTACCGGATAAGCCTAAATTCTCACCTTCAAAAGTTTCCATAGCCCACTGAACATAGGAAAGGGCCATCGATACTGTTTTACCGGATCGGACAGCTCCATCCGCAATGATCATGTCTTTATTACATACTGGTGAGTTAGGCAGCCACCAGGTCAACACCTTGCGCTGCTTTTTAGAAAACGGCTCAAACTTGAACGATGTCACCTTATGACTCATCGTCCCACACCTCCGGGACGGTTCCCTTTAATGCATCAATGAAGTTAGTACCGCTATCATCTTCCCCATCATCATCATCCTTGAGTTTGGCGATTTCAGCTTTTAATTTCTCGATTTTTAAGAGACGTTCCGCGTCATTCTTCTTATCAGACTCGATGCTATGTTTCAAAGCCAGCTGTCTGGTCTTTTTATCCTGCACCCTGGTCAAAGCCTCTTCAAGTTTGATAATATCATCAATTTTTCGGTATTCGGTTTCGGTTACCTCAGTGATAGTTAAGTCACTTTTAGATACATATACCGTCTTTGTAGTTGCCGTTTTCTCGTCATGTATCGGGACTGGTATTTTGGTAGTCACAAGCTCATGCAGAACTTTACGCTCTTTTTCACTAAGACCGTTCATCAGATTCTGAATACGGGCCATCATGCGGCGCTCACGTATTGTAAGCAGCCTAATGTCTTCATTGACCTGGGCAAGAGTATCCGTATTGATGCCACAATATATTTGCTGTTCTTCTTCAGTGAGACAGTCAAGAAAAATCCTTTCAAACTCCCCAGTGGTAACAGCGTTCTTGTTGCCCGGCGGAGCTCCCCCATTATTGCCGGCTGCATTATTGTTGCCAGGTGGAGCACCATGACCGGCAGCATTCTGATTGCCGATCGGCGCCCCATGGCCGACAGCATTATTGTTACCTTTGGGAGCGCCTCGCTTATTGGTAACGTTACCATTACTTTTCTTTTTTCGATTGGTAACGTTACCAATCGAATCGGTAACGTTACCATTTCCCTCGACCTCCCACTTATCAGTGCATTTCCACTTTCTAACGAGAGTTTCAGATACGCCAAGTTGCTCAGCAATATCCTTAAGTAGCATTGTTTTACCACTATCGAGCCATAGCTTCTTTGCCGAGTCCCGTTCGGGGCTTCTCTTTGGCGCCATCTACATATCACCCACCTCCACTAATCATCACGCTGCAGCTCGATATCAAGTTCAATCAGCTTTTTCAGATCGTCGACAGTCTTAATCTCAATCTGACCTTTCTGAAAGTCACCTATCCACTTGGCGATCCCAGCCTGTACAATCTTTCGGTACCGGGCACGCGATTCCAATATACCTTCCATTACTGCAGCTTCGTGCTGAAGAAGTAAATTTTCCATATCGTTTTTCGAACATTTGTTTGTTTTAGTCATTGCGGATACCCCCATCCATGCTTTACAATGGATTGTGAGATAGTAGCTCATCGTAATCTGTGGCCACAGTGCAAACTACTATCTCCCTCCGGGGGTAACCCGGTATAGGGTGGACGTTCCTAGCGTCCGCCCTTTCTCCTTTTATTTAGCGCTTCGCCACTTTATCAAGCCAATAATCGCCATAATAAAATACAAAGAAAATAATGCAGCCTGAGCATACAATTCATGATAAGCATCATAAACGGCCCAAAAGCCATTCGTACAGCTCCATATCACAAAACAACGGCTGTCTTTTTTAATATTGAGCCAGGTGCCGATTAGCGCAAAGCTTGCGATCATCCAAGAAAGCGGCTCCATCATACCAGCACCGCTTTCTGACCGGTAAACTCTTCCCATCGCTTCACAATGACATCACAGTAAACCGGATCAATCTCCATAAGATATGCAGCCCTATCAGTCTGTTCCGCAGCCATTAACGTACTGCCAGATCCTCCAAAGAAGTCGGCTACCTTCTCACCTGGTCGGCTTGAATTTTGTATGGCTCTAGCACAAAGGGCAATCGGCTTCATGGTGGGATGTTCGCCATTACGAAGTGGCTTATCAAATCTCCAAACGCTAGAAAGGCTATCATCACCAGCCTGCAGCACTTCATACTCTGGTACCTTGATTGTGATTGATCTGATTCCATCAGTAAAAGTAATCAGCGCTTCACCGTCTTCTTGTCGGACAGTAACGAGCGCTGATTCTTCAATTACGGTGCTTTGCTTGCGTCCCCCATAGAACTGATGAGCTGCACCAGGCTTCCATCCATACAAGATAGGTTCATGCTGCCATTGGTAATCTTGCCGGCCAAGAACAAACTGATTCTTAGCCCATACCAGGCATTGCTTAAATAGCCAACCAGCCTCCTGGAGTGCGGCTCGGAAGTTACTCCCCTCTGAGTCAGCATGACAAACATAAATGGCGCCACCAGACTCAGTCACGTTGCACATATTAGCAAATGCATCATGTAAAAATTGATTGAACTGCTCCGCTGGCATATTATCGTTTTGAATCGTCAGCTTCTCTTTCGTCCCGCCCTGGTAATCTACGTTATAAGGCGGGTCCGTGAAGATCATAGTGGCCTTACTTCCGGACATCAGCTTTTCAACATCGCTCATCACAGTAGCACTACCGCACATTAGCCGGTGCTGACCAAGCTGCCATATATCACCTGGCTTGGTGATTGGCTCTTTAATCTCTGCAGCAGCTGCAGCCGGGTTAAAATTATCTTCTTTAACCTCAGCCACATTGAAGTCAGCAAGCATGTTGTCGAGCTGCTTGTCGGTAAAGCCAGTAAGGTTAATGTCAAAATCGCCAGCATTCAGCTCAGCCATTAGCCCAGCCAATATAGTGTCGTCTATTTCGGACAGTTCCGCAATGCGATTATCCGCGATCATGTCTGCCCATTCTTCAGCTTCGCTGGCATAATCCTGACGATCGATCGGAACTTGCGATAAACCCAACGCCTGGGCTGCCATTAGTCGGCCATGGCCGCGAACAATAAAACCAGAGCGAGTGCTAACCGTAATCGGTGCGCGCCAGCCCTGGTTCTTTATTATTTTGGCTAGTAGTTGAATTTGCCTTTCGGGATGCTGGTTCGGATTTCGCGGGTTTGGTACCAGCGTGACTATTTCTGCCAGCTCACTGCAAGAGCAATGGACCGCGATTCCGTCAGTTGTTACTTTCATGAATTCACCTTCTTTGTACGATAATGCCTATTTTGATAACGCTATTGGCCTATTTGCAAACGATCTCGCCTGAATATGCTCCGCGATCGGCACAGTCAATGACGACTCGACCTTGTATCGATCACGGCAGTTTGCGCTTTTGGTATGGTATGTGGATCGACTGCAGCGCTGCCGATCATGATAAACGCAGCTGCTGTTATAGCATTTCATGGTATCACCTCATTTTGGGTATAAAAAAAGAGCCTTGCGACTCTTTTATAACTGCTTTGTATTTCCGAATAAAAAACTGGATGAAGGGAAAACTTGAACCACAAGGAGGCTCATAAATGGACATCATTGACATAATTCATAATGCTAGGTTCGAGCTTTGGGGCTATCAAATCACAGAGTGGAAACTGAACCTTTTCACAATGCGTTGGTGGTTCGTAATTGCCACAATAGCAGTTGCCTATGTAGTCTGGTGGAAATACGTGGACAAAAGCCGCCTGACTCAAATACTCTTATTTGGTTCATTTATCGCCGTTTTCAGAGTCATCATGGATGATGCAGGGTCATCACTAGCATTATGGGTTTATAGCGTTAAGCCGCTACCACTAGGCCAGGCCTTATTTTTAAATGATTTAACGTTAGTTCCTCTAGGATTCATGTTAGTCTATCAATATTGCCAAACGTGGAAGAAATTTATACTATGGAGCATTATTGTTGAAATAGGCTTTTCATTTGTCTTTCTACCGTTGTTAGTAAGCCTCGACATACTCCGTATGTATAGCTGGCAATATCATTTTACATTTGTAATTATGATTATTGTTGCTGCAGTCATGCGCGCCATTCTTCTTACGGTTTTAAAAGTTGAGAAAAGCCATGAAGTAAGCTATTGTCCCCCTATTTCATCAGTAGTTCAACCTGCAATGAAACCCCTAGATGTAAATAACGAAACTAAAGAATAAAAGCCGCCCTCACTGGCGGCTTTCTCATTGCCCTCATATTTCACTAATAACATACTATCACAGATATTAGCGATTAAAACACACTGCTAAAAGATTTTATAAACATCCTCTTTTTAGAGCCACCCTAGCCATAGTATCGACCATATCCTTCCACCAGTCTTTTAGCGTGTTTTCATGCACCCATAGCTTGTCAGGCGTTGTATTATACCGCGCAGCCGCCCTCTCAGCATAATGCCGCTGCACATATATCACCCAGGCCGGCCGACCGCGAACAGTCTTGACCATATAGGCCGCCTCCCGTCGAACCTGCAAAAATATGCGCTTTTTCTCGCTGAACGTGCTCTCGACATCCTCGACTGACTGCAGCCATATTTCAGTCTTTGACAGTTCAAGCATTTTAACTGCCTTTTGCATGGTTTGATTTCCTGGTCCGGTTTTAACATTTACCTCAGCTGACACTGGCGTTGAATTTTCTACGTCTAGTAAGTCCTCATAGTACTGCCGCCTTCTAAACGGGTAATACAACAGCCAATCAGAAGCAATTTCATTATCTCGTTTTATCTCTGCCAGTGCATTCATAGTACTCCTCCCTATACTCTACTAGGGCGGTCAAAAGCCGCCCCATTTCTCTAAGCTATATCGTTGTCGTTCACAAACATTACTTTGTACATGTTAGTCGCTACAGTAGCCGGCTGCTTGTTATCTCCGTACTGTTGCGGAGCAAACCTATCGACATATAACCGGTCATTGCATTCGCGGCAGCGGCACTTTTCCGTGTCGGCGTACATCTTGGCGAAATACTCAGCACCGCATTTACACTCGATTTTGTACAACGCCTTTTCCAAGCCAGGCTCATCCTGTGGCACCGTATTGCGAAAGCCCGTCCTACTTGGAGCGACAGCATTAATACCCAATGGCGGCAGCTTCACCGGTGTTTCCTGCGGGGCTTCCGTATCGGCCTGCGATGGCGCTCCATGGATAGCCACGACACTCTCAAGGTTCACCGAGAAAACCTCCCCGCCCTCAATGGCGAAGAATACGCCACCGGTTCCGTGATGCTTTGCGACCGCCTGGGCTACACGGCTATCGACCTCAAAGCCGAATTTACTGCCGGAATAAAGCGTTATTTCTAAGCTTGATTTTGCCATATGTACCTCTCCCTCGCTAGGCAGCCAGGCTGCCTTTATTTAAACTAATTCCTGACCGCAGTACGGACAAAATTTTATTTCATGACACGCGACTTTTTCTTTGAGCGTGTTCAAATGCTCCACATGGTGCCAAAACCATCCGCGCCGGTTATCTATAAGCAGTGTTTGTATAAATACTCTACGACTATCTTTTATCGCTTTGCACTTATGCTCTCTTTCCAAGCTTATCTGCACAGGCATATTCATACTCTCCCTCCCACATGTTAAGGCTTTCATGATTACGCCTCCTTCCCATGCTTTAGACTGTAATACTCATCTTGTAGCGAATATAGCGTTTTTCTCAGATAATCAGCATCCCCCTCTGCTTTAGACCTGAGCGAACGCTCCCTTTCAACTTGACGCTTTGCCGCTTCTATCTGCTGCCGATTACTTCCCGTGCGATAATAAACCAAATATCGCAGCATACTGTTAAAAAGCTCGGTGTCTGGTTGAGTTTCCTTAGCCTTTCTCGCAGTTCGCAGGCTGCAATCAGCCCGATAATATATCAGTCCAACATTGTCCGGTATCTCATCCTTTTTGATCATCTTATCCGGACAGACGAAAGAGAACGCTGTACAATACGGCAGGTAGTTTTGGTATTTATTATCCCTTTTAAAATCGCTACGACTGATCTTGATTTCGTAGCCATGGAAAGCTAGATTGCTCCAGCTCACCTTAACGCCTAGACCGTCAAGGATGTGGAGATGGCCTTTTCTCACCCAACTAGCGCCGGTCTTAACGTGAGCGAAAAACAAGTCACCTCGCTCTCTGTGGCTGGCAAAAAGCGCCCTGATTATTTCGGATTCTGTTGCCATTCTTTCGCTCCTCCCAGGAGGCGGATCAGCACCGCCTCCTTACTAAGATTTGCTTGCCTACTGCTGTCATGATCACGATTGCAAGAATTAACGCCCAGAATAACCAATCCTTGCTCAGCAGTTCCATGCACTATCCGACCGCCTCCCTTTCTTGAATAAGCCTTTCAGCCCCCACTCGCGCAGCTTGTCGTTTAGCGTCTTTTCAGCTGCATTGTACATCCGTGCGATATCCTCGAATGTTTTACCCTGGGCAACCAGTTCCTTGAGCCGTTCAGGTGTTAAATGCTTTGGCTGCAGCTTTGCCGGTTCGATCGCCCTGGCGGCTTTTCTCCGCTCAGCTCGTTTGGCAATACTGGCGGGGCTTAAATTCATATCGGATAGTTCAATCATTGTCGGGACCTTAATATCCTTGCGGTCACGCTTCTCCTGCAACTTTACCCCAAACTCAGCTGCAAGCATGGCCTCCACTTCTTCGGGCGATTTATGCGAAACAATCACATCGCCAGGCTTGTACGGATTATTATCTTTCTTCCCGGACATCTTCACAGGTTCAAGATATTTTCGCCGACCATGTGCAATGATTGATCCGGTCGCAATCGTTGACGATGATTGCATAATTTCACGCAGACTACTCATTGCCATGTACCTCCCATCGTGCTAATTGTTGAACTTTATCAGCTAATTCTTCCCCGTCATCTGTATATGACAGCTCGCCCAATAACTCCGTTAGATCATCATCATTCACTAGATCTTGAAAGGATGTTGGTACTTGATAATCAAAATCAGGCTTGTCTCCTGTTCGACCATATCTATCTGGTATCATAGAAAAATCAAAATTTTTTCCCCTGAAGGTCAACTCTAATTTTTCGATCCCGTTTTCGTAGGATTTAGTTAGCTTGGCCATTATCCAGCAGCCCTCCCTTGCATTGCCTTAAGCATCGCATCGCCGACGATTCCCACGCCCTGCGGCTCATCGTCAATGTAGCTGTATTGGCAGGTAGTCGTCGCCTCCGGATTAACCGGATACACACCGTAATCAGTCATGACACGCCTTGCCTGACACTCGGCATAATCTTGCCGCTGGCATACCTTGCAAGTGCCCTCGATCACAACAGAATACCAGTCCTCGAAGTCCTGTATCTTCATCGGCAGCACTGACCGCAGCTGCAGCAGTTCCTTATTGGCCTTGAGTGCTTCGGGCTTCGGCATGCACATAAACTCTAAGCGGCCAGACTGTTTTAAAAACTCCTGTTTCGCGCTCGGTTCGAGGGCTGATCCCCTGAGCTGTAGCGCTTTTTGTAAGTTAGTTCGACCAGTGCGCAGAAGCTTTAAAAATTCTTTATCGGTGCTCTTGGCTTTGGCGTAACTGGTTATAGCTTCTTCGAGCAGCACCATCATTGCACTTAGTCGAATGAAATATTCTTTTTCGTCACGAGATAGATACGGTTTCATGATAATCTCCCCCTATTTTGGTTTAATTTGTTTTATGCCGTTGTTCGCTTGCCACTCGGATCATAATCCTCGAACCGGCAAGACTTCTTTGTCTGGTACTTATTGCACCACCTTGCCAGGTGCTTTATCTTCTGGGATGCCCCAGCCTTGTTGTAAATCATAACGAACGCATTCACGCCATATTCATCAAGTATCGCTATCCGCTTTAAATCTTGCTCAAACGTGCTATTAAAATTAACGAGAATGTAAAACGATAACCGATCATGATGGATACCCGCTTTAAGCAGTAGCTCAATACCCGCCCTAACCTCCGTTTCAAGTCCAATATGATCAAATGCAAAATGTATTCGCTTACGGTGTTTCATTGTTGCCAAATATTCCGCTTTTTCCTGATCAACTAACCGAATGTCCATCCCTTGAGTAAAATCAACTTTGTAACCACGGTCTATGATCTGTTGCGACTTTTCCCGCCATAGCGGTGAAGCAAGAAAGTTATTGTCCAGCAATATCAACTCTTTTGATTTGGGATTAGCTATTTCATCAGGCCAAGCTACATCCCTGATCGCCCCCTCTTTTCTCGGAACGACACAGAACTGACAATTGCGGATGCACCCTCTACTGAGAAACCCCATACCATAGTCGATGCCGTAAAGATCATAATCCGGTCTAATCTTTTCTATTTCACTGGGGAGGCTTTTAAATAACCACCAACCAGTCCCGCCAACATCAGCACCTAACCAAGCAAGCCTTAAGCCTATTCTCCTGTTTTCTCTGAATACTACAGCAGCATAAAGTTTGTCTGGCTTAATAAAGAGATTTTGACCTTTGAAGACATCATCGGGCGTGAGCAATTCGGTTGAATCGCCTCGTTCTTTGTGCCATGCTGACAGCTTCATGAGTGCCAAATTAGGAATTTTACTGTCGACGTCAATCAGTCCGACATGCAACCCCTCACCCCCCTTTGTTTGTTTGAGTTGTTTTCGCATATACGCGCGTGAAAACCCTAAGTTTTTGTGTCAATGACCAATAGATAACGGAGCGACTTTTACTTATAACCCGAACAGCACTCAATTACCCGCTTGCATTCTGATACGCTGAACATCCCAATATGAGTTTCAGACGGTGTTTTCCCCATTTGCTGGGCAAGCCATTGATATGCAGCACCACGGCTCATTTTTCGTGACTTCCATATCGGATCAAACATCGCATGCGCCCTCTTTTTCCATTCACGAAGTTCTGCATTTGCCAAGCATCCTAACGGCTTGTCTGATCCTTTATGTACGCCAACATAAGCATTGCAAGGTCGACAAAGATACATCATTCCGTAACTTTTACCGTAAACATACGAGCTGTCGACGAACTCTGCAATATCTCCGCAATATTGGCATGTTACTTCCTGCGCCATCATCCTACCGCCTTCACTGTTACTTCAACCCTCGGCACATCCGAATACCACTTCCCACTATCACCAAAATCCACAACCTGACTATCATCACGCCAGATCACTGTCTTGAGCGAATCCTTGACGCCCTTGATCACATTATCCAGGTCAGGCTTAGTCACCGGTCGTATTTCACCGCGAATAGCAGCTGCAGTCTTTTTTTTGCTGAACGACTTTGGAATGCCGCGATAGACCTTAACCGTAAGCGATATGGCGCCATCAAGTGGAATTTCCGGCCGCACTTTCAGCGCTTCATACCTGACAATCTCTTTATAATTACGGCTCTTTTCCGGGTCGTAAGCCTTTGCATGTCCATTTACCGTCGAAAACTTGGGACGTCCCTGGGCTACTGGCTCACCGTAAACCGTGAATGTAATGTCACTCAAATCCTTTACCTCCTAAAACGGAATCTCTTCCTCTGGGAATACTTCACTGCCAAAAGAACTGGCATCGTAAGGACTGCTACCACCATCACCGCTTTGCTGCTTGCTATCCAAGAACTCAATGTTTTGTGCCACGACTTCGGCAATCCGCCTCTTTTGACCGTCAGTAGCCTCATAGGAGCGAATCTGCAAGCGTCCCTCAACCAGAACACGGCGTCCTTTGCTGAGATTGTTACCGCAAATCTCGGCAAGCTTCTCCCAAGCAACGATCGGGATAAAATCTGTTGCATCCTTCTGACCTGCACCAGCAAAACGGTTAACAGCAATACTAAACGATGCTACGGCCTTGCCATTTTGTGTATATCGAACATCGGGGTCCTGAGATAACCGTCCGACTAAAATTACTTTGTTCATGTTGCAACTCCTAACTTTTCAGCCCATGCTGGCTTTCTCTTTTTGCAGTCACACTGAATGACCTCATCCTTCATGCCATTACCATTTCTAAATGGCACCTGCCCTATGTAACTGCCGGTTCCTTTGCACTTAGGACACGGCTCATCAGCTGCTTTATTGCCTGGGTTAAAAGGCTTAGGCGGTTTGGGCTTTAGAATGCCAGCTAAATAGGTCAAAGGGTTATCAATATTCGCATTAGGGCGCTCAAATGAATGCTGCAGCTTATCGAGTGCGTCTGAAACTTTGTCAACTCCAAACTCCTTGCAAAGCTTGCCTATGGCGCCAAAATCCCTGTCCTGTGCTACTACCCCAGGGATAGACCGTAACTTGTGAACCAACTCAGCAACCTGGTTGGACGGGCCTGTAGTAGAGGCTCCGTGAAACCGCTTAAGCCACTTAATGGACTTCCGGACGTCGATCGCCTTTCCGCGCGGCAATCGTTTCTCGCGAATATACCCCTTGTCTTTCAACCGCCTAAGATTCTTCTTCACAGTTTCAGGATGATTACCAAAGCAGGCGGCAATCTCTTCAGCTTTGATTGGCTTACCCCCTAGCACAAGCCCCCATCGTTCTCCATCACTTTCAACCACATCTTCAGTTACACGATCAATAAGCCATAAAAATTCCCATAATGCAGGGCCAATATCTTCATAGTGCTTTGGTTCAAGTAATCCACTCGAAATTGGAAAGGTTACTTTTTGCTCATTCGTAAACATCACCTACCCTGCAAACATGTTCTTGTTGTTAATACTGTATTGTAAACTATTGTATTGTTATATGAGACGAAGCGTTTTCGCTTTATCAGATGGCCAGTGATAAAGCGTTTTCACTTTATCATGATAAAGTCTTTTCGCTTTATCTGTGGATAATTTTTGACCTGTGATAAAGTCTTTTCGCTTTATCTGTGGATAAAATTTTCATGCTGTGATAAAGCGTTTTTACTTTATCTGTGGATAAATGTGATACAACGTTTTCGCTTTATCACAGGTGGCAAGTAAATAAATTATTTAGCTGCTTTGCTGCTACTGAATTCATCCATAACACCTCTTGTCTGAGCTGGCCTTTTTCGGCGTTCGATCTCCGAGTATATCTAGACCAGTGCCTCAAGCGATTGTCGTATAGTTCACATTCATAGCCGCTTAACAGCACCGGTCCTGGATGACGATCTAAAGCCTCCAACAGCTTAATATGATCCTCATCCATCATTTCATTGGCGTACATGCGGCCTTTTCGCGTACTCAACACATAGGGTGGATCAGCATAGATAAGCACCTGAGAATAACGATATCTTTCGATTAGATCAAGTGCCGGTCGATTCTCGATCTGAGCTTCCTTTAACCGCATAGCGGTTCTAATGATCCGTTCCGGTAAGTCCTGCCATACCTTCGCTGAATTCTTTCCCTGCATGCCCTGTACTTCATGGCGCCAGCCGCTTCGATCGCTGGTCCTGGTGCCGTGCGCTTGCCAGCAGCGCACTAGAAAGCGCCTTGCATCCTCAAGGTCATCACCGCTCTTTTGCAGCACTCCGCAGCGACCGATTAACGGTAAGAACTCATCCCGCGCCCAGGGCGTAAATCTAACCAAATTGGCCAGATCTCGATGTCTTTCCCGAATCATCCGAAATAAGTTCACGATGTTTCCATCAAGGTCATTAATCGTTTCAACCCGACTCGGCTGTTTGGAGAAAAACACGGCTCCGGATCCGAAGAATGGTTCCAAGTAGACGTCATGTTTCGGCATCATTGAGGCAATCCACTCGGCGATCTGCCACTTAGCCCCTGGGTACCTTAAGACTGCTTCAACCATCAGTTCATATGCCTTGAGCCACTTTTGTCATATTGCTCAAGTGGTTCAAATAGTCGTGGCTGCCGCATCAGTTCCCAATTTCCGTTTGCCTCAAGTAGGTTTGGTATCAGCCGATTCTTACCGTCCCAATCATGGCCAACCGTGTGCAGTACATCGCCCCATTCTTCAATCTGGTAGGTCTTTAGATCGCCATCCTTGCCGATTTTGCGAAGCTCACGATAGAGAATAAGGACGACCTGGTTAAACGTTAATTCTTCAAGATTTTTGCGAAAGACTTCGAGCATATAATAAAAGCTGCGGTTCGTTGTTTGTTTTAATATGTCTTGCCACTTCTCAGGGATAGTGCCGATCTGGGCATACTTGACCTTGTCTTTGTTTTTGCCGCTGCCGCTGGTGTTATCAACAAAAAGAATCGACGGAACTGCAATGTGTCTGAGCTCATCATATTTTTTGACCAGGCTTTCAGCGATTTCACGATAATACTCGTTTACCTGGAATTTGCCGCTCCACTCCTCGACGATTACGAGACGGCTTTGGTCTGACATTAAAATCACCTCGCATAATACATGAATCTTTCGGTTATCCTACATTCGAAGAAGTCTGCCCTAAAGGCAAGCCAATATCGTACTTGCTGCACCTGGAGCAGTCCGACATATGTACCAATCCGCTTGCCGTTCTGCAATGCCGGCAGATGGCAGAGATTGTTCGCCAATCCCTGCCACAGCTTGGGCAAATAAGGAATACGATTGGATCTTTAAAGGCGATAATCACGCCAGGCGTATGGCACTTTAAGCAATTTGCCTGTGTTGTTTTACCGGGCATACATTTCATATCAAACACCCCTAAAACAAACTCGTCTGTCCGTTGATGTCATGAAAACATTTCTTGTAAAAATTGACTAGGAATCGCCGGTACATCATTACCGCTCCAATCGGTGGTGTTTTGCGTAAACGACACGTACAGTCGATTTTTCGCACGGGTAAGGGCTACATAGCAAAGGCGTCTTTCCTCTTCAATATCGCCTCGTTTTGACGGAAATACATCCTGATTCAATCCGGCGATGAACACCGTGTCAAACTCTAATCCTTTAGAAGCATGAACGGTCATCACCTTAACGGCATTGCTTTCTTCCAGGAGCTTCTCTTGGATGTCTCGGTACCTCAGGTATTTTAAAAACGCCTGGACTGAGGAATTTTCAAATACTTCCTCTTTTGACTTTTCCCACGCCTTGATGAGCTGCTCTGCCCGTTGAATGTTTTCAAGCCATCCATAGGGTATTTTGTCGCTCTCAACCCCAACGATTTCACGAATCACCGCAAAGCACTTTGAAGGGAAATAGGCGCAGGCGGCTTCAATGGCTCGTTCGATCTCCAAAACCTTATTAACTAACCGATCAGCCAGGCTATTGCTAAAGCTGTTCTGCATCGCTTCGTATAAAGACAGGTCTTTCATCGCTGCCTCGAGCTCTAATTGCTGCAGCTCAGTAGAAAAAGTAGACCTGGCGTCAATATTGATTAAGCATTTTTTGAGAGCGATATTGTCTTTCCGGTTAAACATGAAATACATCCAATTCATGACCGGTTTGACTGCTGTGGCTTTATAAGGATCGTCCCGTCCAATGATCCGCTGCACCGGCACCTGAGCTTTTTCCAGGTAGCGAGCAATATTGTCGACCTGAACATTCGTCCGGGCTAAAATGGCAATGTCTTTGAACATAATATTTTCCGTCCGGTTAAGATAGTCAGCCATTCTGGCAAGCGTGATCGCCTCATCGCTTGAGGTTTTATAGGATAACCGCTGAATATCCGGTCCGGATTTATGAGCAATGAGTTTCTTCTCCGTTTGCTTTTCGTTATGCTTGATCAGGGTATTAGCAGCTGCGACGATCTGTTCAGTTGAGCGATAATTATCTTCGAGCTTAATGACCTCGCATGTAGGGTATACAGTGGCAAAATTCAAGATGTATTCGACCCTGGCATGCCGCCAGCCATAGATGGCCTGAAAGTCATCCCCGACTACAAATAGGTTTGGTGAAGCTAAGAGTTCGATCATGCGCATTTGCTCATCATTCGTGTCCTGAAACTCATCCACAAAAACATGTGTATAGGCCCGTTGATACTCAGCCAATACGTCTGGCCGCAACTCCCACAGCCGAATCACTAAATCGATTAACCGGTTCAGGTCCACAGCGTTATTTTGTTTGCAGCGGTAGCCATATTCGATTAATACCCGGCATTCTTCCGGATACTTTCTTTGTTCATGGCGATAATCGCCGCATGCCTCATGGCGTTCGGTTACTTTTTTAAGGCTTGTTTTATTGCCGAATTCGCTGATAATTCGCTTAAGGATCTCATCCCGGTCCTCTTGGTCATAAATCGTAAAGTTATCTTCAATGCCGAGGTAATGGCCCCAACGCCTTAGGACATTGACAGCGAAAGCATGAAAGGTGTTACAAAAGAGCTTCTTGCCCTCTTCCTCGCCGATCAGCTTCATAACGCGCTCTTTCATTTCCTTGCCGGCAAGCCGGGTAAAGGTAAGCGCCAGCATATTAGCGGTACCAACCCGCTTTTCAGTATTGAGATAAGCGATTCGTCTGGTTAATACTGTGGTTTTTCCGCTGCCAGCGCCTGCAAGATTTAAGATGATGGGGGCAGTCGATATGACCGCCCTTAATTGTGCGTCGTTCAACCCATCAATAAAGCATTTAGGCACTTGCCTTCACCTCCGCTTCCTCAAAAATACCCGTAGTTTCTTGGTTAAGCGAAAGGCTGCATACATTCCATCCATCAGCAGTAAAAGCGAATTCGACTGCGCCGGCTAAAATGATGTTGTCCAGCTTGCCCTCAACTTTACTTAGCCCATCAATGAGCAGTTGAAAGTTTTTGCTGTCTAAATGATTCAGGTTGTCCATGACCAGGGCGCGGAGTTTAGGCTGTGCCCGGTCAATAATGGTAATCATCATAGCAGCTAGAAAAATGGTCTGTTGGCCAGTACTAAGGGCGTCAAAGTTAACGGCATGCCCTTTTTCATTGATCCAACCAAATTGGAATATTTCTTTGCCGGTATCACTCTCGGTTTGGAAAAACGGTTCAAATTCAAAGCCCATCAGCTTGAGGTTGGCACCAATGTTTTGCCGAATTGGTTCGAGAATTTCTTTAACCAGCTCGCCCTGGATGCCTTTGGGTCCAAGCTGCTCGCTGATAAGTTTCAGGCAAATGCTTTGATATTCTGCTTTGCGGTTATCCAGCATGGACTGCTGCAGCAATAGAAATGCCTGCTTAGCCTTTTCCTTTTCGGCAATGGTGGTTTTCAGCTCGGCAATTCGGGTTTTAGTGCCAAGCAGTTGCTGCTGCTGCAGCTCATTACCCATTACGGCCTCAAGCGGTTCATTGGTTAACCGGCTGATTTCTTCAGCATACAACTTGAGCTTGTTACTCCGATCGGTGGCCGCCTGCATGGTTTTGTTCTTCCGCTCAGTAATATCAGCAATCGCCTTATTGAGTTTGGCGTTTTGATTATTAAGTTCCTGAAGATTATTCAGAATGGCGGTCTGTTGGCTTTCAAGAGCAGCCTGCTCATTGGTCAAAACTGAAATCTTCGCATTTAGCTGTTCAAGTTTCTGCTGGAGATCACCAATAGTCGTTGCGGCCTCATCCCGCTTTTTGTCTACAAAACCGCCAAAGCCTGAAAAATCCTTTTCGCATTTGATCATTTGATGGATTACGCAGCGGCCTGACATTTCACCGGTTTGCTTTAACGCTGATTCCAGCGTCTTGACAACTCCATTGATCTCTTGCTGCTGGATGGTAAAGGCACGGTGTTCCTTATCCAGTGCAGCAAGTTCGGCTTTTATCGCTTGCAGCCGCTCTTTTAGCGGGTTTAGCTGGCCGTCGATACTGGGTATCGGTTTGATTTTCGACTGCAGATCGGTAATCTGGTTGTCGAAGACAGCCGTGTCTTCATTCTCTGGCGTAGCCTTAAGGGTATTAATAAGGCCATTGAGTTCAGTAATCCGCGCAGTACGGCGATCTAAAGCTTTCTTCTTTTCGGCATCAGCGGATAACTGTTTTTCGATATTAACCAGTTGCAGCTGCAAAGCCTCAAGTTCTTCTTTGTAGGCGGCAATATTGCGGTCAGTTTCAGCCATTTCATTTTTCATGTCAGCAAACTGCCGTACAGCGCCCTGGGCGTCTTTTTGTTTCTTATCCCAGATCGACTTTTCGGCAGATACCCAATCAAGCATGGACTGCAGTCCTGAACTAACATCAAAGTCATGCGGAAATTGGCCGATTGCCTTATTGATGATTTCTAACATGACAGCATACTGCTCCGGATTATTGTCATTGAGTTCAGAGGTCAAGAGTTTGTCGACCAGATATTTATGAATCCGGTCCCTGGTCCATGAATTGGAGGTTATAGGGCTCAATGAGTAAACAAAATCACGCCTGGCTGTATCGGAAAGGTTGAGAAACTCACTAAAGTCCATCATGACGGGAAAGTCACCGATTTCACTGATAACCCTTGCCTTTTTGTCAGTATCGGTTTTCTCGCCCCGGCCTGGCGACACCGCCAGGCTTTCTTTGATTGATACGGTCGTTGCGCCAGTACTGTTATTTCGTTTTTCCGTCCGTGTAAAGGATCTGGAAAACTGAAAGTCATCGGTTCGAAGTCCAACCATCATACTCTCGCCGGTGGCCAGCTTGAAAGTGTCGGCCGGCGTTTTTTTCTGCCCAGGTACATACCCTAACATTGCAATACCCAGGGATTGAATGCGTGTTGTTTTACCGGCGCCGTTACGGCCGATGAATATGTCTTTACCGGTAAGGGCTTGCATCCCGGTCTGCCCTTTTAAGTTTTGAAATTCAATGGCATGGATCATTAGTAAGTTTCACCTCCGAAAGCTGACGCAGATTGCACTGGTTCAGCCTGGATGGTATTGATTTTTTCTTCGTCATCAATCTCGACCTCAATATCGTCTGCGGTAGCTTCAGCCGTTACATTAATCATGTCAACCTTTTGACCATTTACGGTGATGGTTTCACCGCGCGCTGCTTGATTAGCCAAATCCATCAACGTCTTAGGATCATGGTCTGAAATATAGCCGATGATCGTGACTTTGGCCTTACGCTGTCTTTCCTGCCCTTCTGCATTCACATAGGCAATATGGCTTAACGCTGGATGCTTAGCCAGGGCTAACCGTTCCGCTATTGTCTGCGCATTACGCTCAGCGAATTGCTTTTTATTGATAAAGGTGTCAATGCATTTCAAGATATCCTTGTGACTAACGTCTGCCCAAATCCCCATAAGTCCGTCTACTCTATAAAAAATGCCGGTTTCCTTCTCTTTTTGGGTTAGCATAGTTTCCATGCAAATCCGACCGGATCCAGCATTGGCAGTCACTTTTTTCATGAGATCCTGAATGAAATACATGTTCAGATCATAAAGCAAAGTGGAGCTTGTAATGACAAGGTTGCCGGTAGGTCCATAACCGATAGCCATCTTTTTTACCCACACTTTACGCAAGGTGCCGCTATCTGGATCAATGACCGGAAATGGGTTAACAACGACTTTTCCATCAGGCAATGTTAAGACTTCCGGAGTAACAATGCTCACGCTCGCAATTTGGTTTGCATGATTAAAACCCTTGCCGGTTGTCATGGCCTTACCTTGAATGTAGGCAATCTCACCGTTACTTTCCTCAAGGGTTACCACACTTTTGACTGAGCGAATCGCACCATCTGCTGTGCGTTTTATAAAAACTTGTCCATCACCAAGGCAAGCAACCGATTGACGTTTGATTAGTTCCAATTGCTTCTCAACCGGTAATTCTTCTAATTTTGCCGCCAACTTTTTTTCTGGTAATGCCATATTACTTATCCTCCTCAAAATGTTTATTGGAATAGGTTTCAGCGCAATACTCATCGCAAAAGACTTTACCGCGCTCGTGCAGCGCCTGAGTATATAGGTAGCATCCGCAGCATGCGCAAACACCTAACAGGGGTTGTTCTTGTAAGTCAGATAGCCCAAAAGCGAACCGGTCTAAGCACACGTATGGTCACCTTCCCTTTTTCGGCTTTACACTTGACCATCTATATCCGCAACTGCAGCTAAACTCGACAATTAAGCCATAATCCTTTACTTGCTGCCCAGTCTTGCCGCACTTCTCGCAAGTCGTTTCTAAACAAATGGGTCTCACGCAGTCAACTCCCTTCCCATCAGCTGATCCCAGGCGCCCTGGGCGACGCCTGCAAAATATAGACTGCCTTTCTTTAAGGCCCAAAGTTTATAGGCATCGATCTTTTTTATAGCGTCATCGATCGGCAACTTTAACCAATCATAATCAGCGGCATTAATATATCCAGCAGCATATTGCGTTTTCCCATCAGGACCATGACAATCCCGATCCGGACAACAATCATCCAAACTGCACTCCTGGCAACACTCTGGCCTGTCATTCGGGCAAGTCCCGAGCAAGCAGGCACCAATACGATAATTACTGCAATTAACCATCCTTAAAGCCCTCCAATTGACTTCCAGTTCTCAAATTGATATACTGAAAGTGTTAATATACGTTTACCTTTTAAAAGCTGTCTGCTCTGCCAAGCAGGCGGCTTTTTCTTTGTGTGCTAATAAAGACATAATAGAACGCTGTAAACCACTTAATAGATTGCAAACCCTATTGAACCTGGGCTGCTCCTCCGGAGTAATTTTTCCATCTGCCAGAATGTCCTCAAGCTCTGGCCTGACCGTCTCATCGGCCTCACGAAGGGATTTAAAGACTTTCATACCGGCAACTGCAGCTGATGTTTCTTCGAATGAAAGACCAATAGTTTTTCCTGCCGGGCACATCCCGCTGCAGTATTTCATGATCAGAACCCCGTGCTGCTCAAGCGACTTATCAATTTGAACTAATTCGTGTGGATCCGGAAGAGTTTCGAGCTTCTCAATTTTTATGTACCTCTTTCGGTCAATTCCGCATTCATTTGCAACCCTTTCTTGGGACTTTCCAGTGGGCTTTCGTGTATCACTAAACACTGACAACACCTCCCTTCCGTGGGATAATTAAATCAAGGTTTCGGTACCTCACTCCCTTCAAAGCCTGTCCGCATGGATGGGCTATCTTTTTAGATGAGATTCACAATCACAAGGACGATGATCATCAGTATGTAAATCCAACGATCGGATTGCTCAGGATGCTCATGTCTAATTGGCAATTCCCTCACAACAGGAGTCCGTTGCACCCTCATCAGTAGCACCCCCTTTCAAGCTGCTTCTTGCTCTATCTACAATTAATCTCACTACAACATAAGATTTATCAGCATTCCCCGGCATTCGACATTTACGAGTATTTTTATATGCGGCCTAGCCGCATATAAAGTTAGCCTTACTTTCCTTCACTAATCAGATAAAAAATAAAGCCGATACCTAACGCAATTAATAGATCAACGAATTTTGACTTCTTTTTTGCTGTTCTGCTCGGTTTTCGTTCTCTCCACAGCCTCGTGATGTAACCAATAGAGAAGGATGATAAAGTTAAGGCAAGCCAGTTATCCATAGGCTCAACTCCTCAAATGTCACTCCCCCCTCCACTCTGCCACTGATATTCACTTAAGTATCAGATTCACTCAAAATGATCAGTTTGGATAGGAAGGGGAGAGAGGTGCTCTCCGGTGTTTTATTTAGCAAGCTTTCCTAGCCTAACTGCATCAGGCGGCCTGCCTCGATACTTGCGATCACTCCTTGGCTGCATCTGCAACTCTGGCATTTTTAATGTATAGAGAGGGACCGGCATTGTTTCTGCAATTTCAATAGCAGTTTTCTCAGAGTGTTTTTTAATCGCTTCAAGAGCAGCCTCAATGTGGATTTTTACGCGCGTACCGGACTTAACGTGAGGTAATTGACCTTGTTTGACCATAGCCCTGATCAGGCGTTCAGGTAAAGATACACGCTTTGAAAAGGCTAAAATAGATTCAAATGTTGGGGAAGAATTTAGTTCCTGAGCTTGTTTTGTTTCCATCATTCTCACCTCCTACTTGTAACATAAAGGAATCCTTTTTAAACTCACAGAACTTCATACATACCAGAGCAGGCATAGGAGGATCAATATGCCAGAGCACAATATGAAAGATGAACAAATTCATGATCTAACAATGTTCATCTTAGGAAAGATAAACTTTCAACACACCCCAGAGCATTCAACAGCGCCTACCATAGCTGATGAAGCTTTGCGGAGATACAACGAAATTTTTAATCGGATCAAAAACCAAAGGGCTAAATTCAGATCAACTTCCAACCAGTCTTAGTTATAAAGAGCATCTATAACCACTTTAAAAGCAGTAGTCATCGTCTCTAAATTTTTACGAGCCTGCTCTGGTTCATCTACATGAAATCTAGTGTTCCACTGACTCAAAAGCTTGACATTTTCCAATAAGATGCCAAACATTTCCCTGGCTGTTTCTTCATTGTTGAGCTTGTCTTGCTTATTTTGAATTGTTTCCATCATTCTCACCTCCTACGCTGCCGGTCCTTGGTCCGGAGAAGATATTGTATTTTCGTATTTTTTACGACATTGAGGTAAAAAAAATTTCCCAGGGTGCTCGATCCCAAGTTTATTTGCAATCGCATAAGCTACGACAACGTCAACCTTTGAAGCGGCGTTATTCTCTATCCTCGAATACTGATCTTTAGACAAGGTCACAAGTCCTTCGCATGTCACGGCT
Source organism: uncultured Selenomonadales bacterium (assembly GCA_946407015.1). GTDB lineage: Bacteria > Bacillota > Negativicutes > DSM-1736 > Dendrosporobacteraceae > CAMJML01. Next base: position 79,544 of record CAMJML010000009.1, read on the forward strand.
TCTGCAAACTCTTTTTGAGTCTTATATCCTGCATTTTTTCTAGCAATAAAAAGCTCAGTTCTCAATCTTTACACCTCCTATAATCGTAATTAGTACGACTTTATTATAAATCGTACTAATTACGATAGTCAAGTTATTTTTACGATTTTTCGCAAAAAATACGTTTTTATTATTATAATGATCTTAGATCTGATGGGGGGTTGTACCATGCCTACTTTTAAAGATAGATTTAGGTTCTTGAGAGAAGAAAGAAACATTAACCAAGAAGATTTCGGACTCTTATTTGGTGCATCGAAACATCAAGTTTATAATTGGGAAACCGGACGCGGAGAACCTGACAGCGAAATGATGAAGATGATAGCTAAAGCTTGTAAAGTTTCAGTAGACTGGCTTATTGGAAACAGTAATATTCGCACTCCGATTGACACCATAGCTGCTCACCGTACTGACGATCCAACAACAAAACTTCCTGAAGAAGCACGCAAGTCTTTAGAGGACTTTAAGAAATTCATATTCGAAAAACATGGCATAAAATACGATTAACCGGAGGAATCTTTTGTCATGGAGAACATGCTTTTATTAGCAGAACAAGAAGGAATTGTTGTCGAGTATTACCCCCTTCAAAAGCCGCTTATGGGAGTTTACATGCATCAGTATGGCAATAACCCGGTAATTGGTATTAGCACCTATTTACGAACAACAACCGAGCAGCGCTGCATTATGGCCGAAGAGTTAGGGCATCATTTTACAAGTGTGGGTGCATGCGTGCCTGATCGTGAGTTTTATCATCACTCTGAAAGATCAGTAATCTCTAAAGTTGAATATAAGGCTATCCGATGGGCTGCAAACTATTTAATCCCGGAAGATGACTTGCTAGATGCAATAAAAAGTGGCCTATATGAGCCGTGGGAGATTGCAGAACATTTTAACGTAACAGATGATTTTGCAATATTTAGAATGAGATTATTCGGAGCAAGAGGCATACCATAGATGAAAAAAAGAAACACAGCCAAAAGCTGTGCTTTATTTGTAAATCAAACCCGAACATAAGTTCTCAAATATGAATTCTTATAATAATGGGGGGAATAACATGTGCAATGGCTAAAAAATATTTTAGGCCTTAATCATCCTGATGAAAAAGAACTTGCTATTGTTCGTGCAGAAACTGAAAAGTATAGAGTGGAAACTGAAAAACTTAAAAATGAAATTTCATTATTAACATCCAATATAAATAAACTGCAATTAGAGTTAGATGAAAAAAAGAATAATTTAATAACTGTTAATGAAGAACAACTATTACAAGAGTTTGGTTTGTACGAACCAAGGTATAAATTTCAAACCCTAGAAAGCTTTAATAATCGCTTAAAAAATATTCGCAAAGATCAAAAAGACATAATCAAAGACAAGGATGCGGTAATTGAAAACACCACTTGGACAGTAAATGGTAGTAAGCGTGAAGGCAGAAAAATGGTGTCTGATGTTACCAAACTCCTTATACGAGCTTTTAATTCCGAATGCGAATCATTAGTAGATAAGGTTAAGTTTAACAATATAGAATCTGCAGAACAGCGAATGCGCAAAACCTTCGAAATAATTAACCGCTGCGGAAGAGTACTTAGCATTCACATTTCTGATGAATATCTAAATTTGAAACTGGACGAGCTTCATTTATCCTATGAGTATGCGGTAAGAAAACAAGAAGAAAAGGATTTACTTGCAGAGAAACGTGAGCAAATTCGAGAGGAACAAATAGCTCTGCGTGAAATCGCAGCAATGAAGCAAAAAATTATCAAAGAAGAAACTCATTTCCAACAAGCAATTGCCGAAAAGAAAAAGCAACTGTATGAAAGCAATGATAGGCAAATCCAATTAACATTAATAAATAAAATCAAGGAACTTGAACAAAAACTTGCTGCATTAGAAAAAGACAAACAGGATGTTCTAAATCGTGAGCAAAACACCAGGGCCGGCTATGTATATATCATTTCTAACATTGGGGCATTTGGTGAAAACGTATACAAAATCGGAGTAACCCGTCGTTTAGACCCCACGGAAAGAGTTCGAGAACTTGGGGATGCTTCAGTTCCTTTCAAATTTGATATACATGCAATGATTTTTAGTGAAGATGCTCCCGCTCTAGAGAACGAATTGCATAAGACCTTTGAAGATTACCGCTTAAATAAACTTAATAAACGTAGAGAATTCTTCAGGGTTCCGCTTTCAGAGATTGAACGTGTCGTCAAGCACTATCATGCAAAAGAAATAGAATTTCAAGAATTAGCTTATGCTGATGAGTTTAGGCAAAGTTTAAAAATGAAGACGATCATCTAAACAATATCCAAGGGGTGATGCCAATGTCAAAAAGGCCAAGTGGTGAAGGAACTTTTTATTTTGATGAAAAGAAACAACTATATCGCGCCATGCTTACTACTCCTGCTGGCAAAAGATTGACAAAGGCATCGAAAAGTGAAGATACAGTCAAAGACTGGCTTAATGAGCAACGGCTATTAATTGGACGGGATCAGCATGTTGAGCCTCATACCCTTACCTTAGAAAATTGGCTTTATATTTGGCTTGAGACATATTCACGCCCGAATGTACGGCAGCGCACGTATGAACGCTATAAAACATTAATCCCTCATGTTGAAACAATCGGCCACATTCCTATTCAAAAGCTAACTCCTGTAAATTTACAGAGATTATATAACGAAATGCAAGAGGAAGGTTTTTCGGGCGAAACCAGAAAAAAAGTTCATAATCTTATCCATAACGCTTTAAATAGAGCTGTAATCAACCGATATTTACAAGCAAATCCGAGTGACCTAGTAGATCCACCAAAGGTAACTCGTTCCGAAATAGAAATATTCAAACGCGAAGAGATAGATATTCTTTTAAAGTTTGCTGCCAATCATCGGCTATACCCGGCATTGCTTCTGGCCGTTACAACAGGTATGCGCCTTGGCGAAGTTCTTGGAGTTCGATGGCGGGATATTGATTTTGATCAAAAGATTGTTCATGTTAAGCAAAACCTACAGATGACTAATAAGGGTATAATCTTTGAGCCTCCCAAAACAGAAAAAGGCAAAAGAAAAATTCCTTTGCCAGCGCAGACTATCACCGCATTACAGGAGCATCGAAAGCTATGGTCTGCTAGTCGATTGCAATATCCTGTTACATCTGAATTTAAAGAGAAGTACCCCAATAATGACGATCTAGTATTCGTAACCACTAATCATATGCCGCTTCATCCAAAAAATTTTGCAACACGCTTTTGGCATCGCATCCAAGAGTATGCCGAATTTGCTTTAAATAAAATGGATGTTCCCAATCCTAAAAGCACAAAAATAAAATTAACCACTGCGCTAAAAAACTGCCGAGAAAGAAAAGACTGGCTACAATTTAATCAACGAAATTTCCATGTACTACGTCATACCTATGCGACTACTTTGCTAGCTTCAGGAGCGCCTATTGTTGACGTTTCGCGGGTCCTGGGCCATGCTAAAGTCTCCACAACATTAGACATTTACGGTCATGCTATTCCGGAAAATCTGAACGCGCTTGCCGATCGAATTGCCGGAGCGCTGCTCACAAATTCTCAATAAATCGGTGTGCAATCGGTGTGCAATGGTGTGCAATTTGACCTATTTTCTTGCTATAAACCGCCACAAAATGCAATCATTCCCCTTGATTTATGCTGCAGAAACGCCTTATACACATTAAGGGGTGACGATTTCCCAAGCCGTGGGTCGCGAGTTCGAATCTCGTCGCCCGCTCCAGTAAATTCAAGCCTTCCAGGCATTTGCCTGGAAGGCTTTTTTGGTGTTGACGGGGCAATTATCAGAAGAAATACTTCATCGAAACAGCCGCCGCTCCGTAAACATTCTTGCTACTCTTCCACCTGCCGCCTGGCAGTATATCGATATTGAATCCAATAGGAGATTCATTTCCGGTAGAGAAATGCAAAGCTCCAATAATAGGATTAACCGGGTTGACGGCTTTGTATCCTCCGCTTAAATCAAGACCTACGACAACGCCCGTATGTAACCCGAAGAGGCGAAATGGCGTATAGGCAACACCAACATAATAGGTATCTTTGCGCAGGCTGTTATTAAACATACCGACCATTAAGGCAACATCTTTTGGGAATATGTACTCGAATCCCAACCCGTGATTATGTTCATTCAAACCAGAATTTGAACTGGGAAAGTGCTTTGTAAACACCGGTACCGAAACTGCCATGGAATTTTCCTTAGCTTGAACGCCATTACAACCCAAAGCAATGAATGTTACAAATAACAGTAAAAATCGCACGGTAGCCCTCCCTAAAGGTTATCTTAATATTAAGTCCCATTCTAACATCACTTTGGTTGACAGCCCAGTGGTATATAGTACCAGAGTGTAGCGGCAATATGACAATCTGCGAAATATGCTAGAATCACAAATACCGTCTTCCTATGTGGGCGCGAGTTCGAACCTCGCTGCCGTTCCCCAGAGACAAGTCTTTCAGGATAGCGATGAACACGCTTACGCAAAATAGGTTTGCACGACTGATTGCAATTTTTTATAAGACTGACTGATAGCCCAGCTGTTTATTGGGCTTTATCATCACAATTCCTGCAATATCCCGTCCTAACCAACTGATCCGTATTGTACAAAAATTCAAAATGAGCTATTCTAATGGAAGAAGTGTATCTGCAGCGGAGGACAATATGCCTGACAACAATTTATATACACCCGAGGAAGTATCAAAAATACTGAAGATTTCGCGCTTCACCGTTTATGAGCTCATCAAGCGCGGAAGCCTGCCTGCCTATCGGATTGGCCGCAGCATGCGCATTGAGGCGGCGGAATTAGAAAAATACATCCTGGCAAGCAAAAAAGGCGAAAGTCCGGTTGCCCCTGTTGCACCTGGGCCAGTTGCCGATATTCAGGAGGACCTCTCCTCCAGCATGATTATTTGTGGACAAGATGTCGTGTTAGATATTCTGGCCAGCCGGTTAGAAACACGGTTGCAGAAAATCAATATCCTGCGGCGCTATATCGGCAGCATTGGAGGGCTTATTGCCCTTTACAACCGAAAAGTCAATATTGCAACCGCCCACTTGTGGGATGGCGACAGCGGCGACTACAATGTGCCTTATGTCAGGCGATATCTCCCTGGTCATAAAGCCTTTGTCATCAACCTGGTCTTTCGCACTGAAGGATTTTATGTCGCACCGGGCAATCCGAAGAACATCCTGACCTGGACCGATTTAACAAGACCGGATGTGTATTTTGTAAACCGTGAGCGCGGAGCCGGTGCCAGGGTTCTCTTGGATGAAAAGCTTCGCAATCTGGGAATCGATTCGAACCGGATACAGGGCTATGACAAAGAAGAAATGAGCCACCTCGCGGTAGCCAGCTGTGTTGCCCGTGGCGAAGCCGACGCCGGACTCGGAATCGAAAAGGCCGCGATGCAGGTTCGTGATGTCGAATTTATCCCGATTCAAAAAGAACGCTATGATCTCATCATGCTGAAACAGGATGTCGGCAGACCTGAATTCCAGGCATTAATAAACATTCTCCGCTCGGAAGATTTCCGCCGGGAAATCGCGGGTATGGGCGGATACGATGTTTCCCAAATGGGAGAAACCGTCGCTGAACTCTAAGTCAACGCAAAAACACACCTCTTCTTTAGTGATAAGGGGTGTGTTTTTGCATGCCTGACCATCAAAACGGATCGGCAAGCAATATTTTTAACCAGGCCGTTTTCTCCGGGTGCTCCTTGGCATAAAACCGGGACAACTCTTCGGTGCGAATTTTTTCCAGAAATTCGTGCGGACAGCCATCCCGCTCCCAGATGCTGCAGCCCGCCTTTTTCAGTTCATCATAAGGGACGCCCGCAATCGTACGTCCGACAATAATCTTGCAGTCTTCCAGAAAGCGGGCCATCTTTTTCAGCCATTTTTGCAATAGCTCGAGGTTTGACTCTGACTGCGGTACATAGGCCATACTCCGCTGCGCCTGCCATTCCCCATTCACCTTTTTATACACAACCAGCCGGCCATGTTCGGCAAAGGTGCTCGTCCGGTTTCCGAAACTCAGCAATACAGCAATTTCCTTCTGCATATTTTCGTCCCTCCTTAATTCATCGCTTTCAAAAAACTAGTACCTTGTCAGATTTAAGACAGTAGGATAATGACGAGGCTATTTTTCGCAACACAAGGCGGAGGAAGGAGGCATACCGGTAGTATGCTGACTGACGACAACGCAGGATTGCGAAAAATAGACCGTCAGGTTTCACTGGATTAGGTCTGATAAGGTACTATCTACCCCTGCTGCCGCCAGTGAACGATTTCATTTTCCAGGCTAACCAGTCCTTTATTAATCACAAACCCGATAAAGCCGACCAGCAGGATGGTCACATACAGCTCCGGCGTATTGTAGGAGATTTGCGCATACATGGCCCGGCTTCCCAGCCCATGGGGAGCGCCAACCATCATTTCAGTCACAATCCCGATAATAAGGCCCATGGACAGGCAAATCCGGATTCCGATAAAAATCTGCGGCATGGCTTCAAAGAAAATAATCCGCCAAAAAATTTGCCAGTAGCTGGCTCCCATCACCTTGGCTGCATTCACCCGTTTGGCCGAACTGTTCCGTACTCCGAGGGCGGTATTGAGCATCATAACGGTTGAAGCACCAAAAACAATGACGGCAATCCGGGACCCATCTCCCACGCCGAAAATGAGCAGGGACAGCGGAAATGTAATGATGGGAGGAATGGACCGCAGAAAATCCAGCAGGCATTCTCCATATGAAAATAGGGTTTCATGACTCCCCAGCAGCAATCCGGCCGGAATGCCGAATAACAGCGAAATGCCAATGCCGATAAATACGCGCTGCAGCGAGTAGACCACATCCCAGAGAATTGTTCCGGTCTGCAGCAAGCGCACCGCTTCTTTAAAGGTTTCCCTGGGTTCGGGAAGAAACATAGGGTTCACCATGTGTGATTGATAAATCAGCTGCCAGACCAGCAGCGATGCCACGGTCATAATGAGATATTTGCGCATGCTTTCCCCCCGTGTCCGGAATTTACCCGGCTAAGTTTTCCCCGTACCAGTTGCTGCCGATCAGTTGAAACAGTTCATTCCTCAGGCGCTGGCACTGACCGTCGTCCGGCATTTTATCCCGCGGCCGGGAAGCTTTGACCGTAAACTCTTTCAAGATATGGGTTGGCTTTTGCGACAAAACCAGGATGCGATCGGCCAAACTGATCAAATGGTCAATATCGTGCACAATCAACACAACCGGGATGTTGATCGCATTTAAAATGCCGGCCACCCTGGTTTTTAACCAGACCGCATTTTGATAATCGAGCGCCGAAAAAGGCTCATCCAGTAAGAGAACGGCTGGATCGGCGATCAGGCTGCGTAAAATGGCCACATACTGCTGCTGTCCTCCACTGAGCTGATAAGGGTACCGGTCCAGGTCAAACGGCAACTCACCTGTAATCCTGCGCAAAGAGGCCAGACGCTCCAGTTCCTCTGCTTTCTTGCAGCCCTGTATTTTCAATGGAAAAAGAATATTGTCCCGGATGGATAGCCAGGGAAAGAGGCTGTTGCGATAGTCCTGAAATACATACCCAATATTGCGGTTTCCGCTTTCAATCACAATCTGGCCGCTATCGGGCCGGGTAATGCCTGCGATCATATTGAGGAGCGTGGTTTTACCGCAGCCGTTGGGCCCCAAAATTCCCGTAATCTCAGGAAATAGCTGCAGCGAAAAATGCTCGAAAACCGTCAGGTCTGCCTGACTGGGTCCAGAGACCCGCCTCGTAATATCCATCACCTGAATCCCGTTCATGCCAATCCCTCCCTGTAGCGGCTTAAGCCATCGTCAGCTAATGACTGCCGTTGTTCAAACCAGTTTCATTTCCCGTTAATATTTAAAGATCAGATTGGTAATATCCAGCGGGGCTTTGATAATGCCCTGATTCTGATAGGCTGTCGTAAGTTTTGTCATATCTGCTGCCGTCACCTCATTCGTCTTTTGATAATAAGGATTGGCATAATACTCGACAAACGGCCTTTCTCCCTCAGCCACATAGCTGCTCATCAGTTTTTTGGCTTCCGTTGGATTGGTGTTGATCAGTTCAATGGCTTCATCCAGGGACTTGGCAATTCTCTTGGCAATGTCCGGATTTTTATCGGCAAATTCCTTGCTGATGTTAAAACTGCCGAACGGAAGTGGGGACCATTGGTATTTAGGTACAATAGCACCCTGAGTCAGCAGTCTGCCGATTCCCTTTTGCAGCGTGGTCGTCGCGGCAGGATCGTTGGTAAATACCGCATCGACGGTACCGGCATCAAGGGCCGAGGCGGTCATCGGCGGAGCGAGCTGCTGAATCACCACTTCCTCCGGGGCAATGCCATTGGCTTTTAGGATTTGTTCGATCCAGGCTTTATAGGCAATTGTCGGCAATATGCCGATCCGCTTTCCTTTTAATTCGGTGATGGTTTGAATGGGTGAATCTTTTTTCACGATCAGCATACTAATCGGATGCTTTTCGTCTTCGATTAAAGAGGTCAGATAATACAAATCTTTTTTGCTGCGCAGCTGCCCGTTGAAGGTAATGGGATAAGCGGTATACCCGGCGACATCCAGTTGCCCCGATAACAGCGCGTCCATGAGCGGCTGGGCGGTATCAAAGGGAACAAGTTCAACATCCAGGCCGTTTTTCTTAAACAAGCCTTTTTCCGCAGCGACAAAAACAGGTAAACTAATGATCAAGCGACTGTAACCGATCTTTACTTTCTGCAAACTCTGGGTAGCCGCAGGATCAGCCTTACCGCAGCCGCTTAAAGCAAAAACGGTAAACAGAAGTAACAGCAATAGCCCCCAAAATTTCTTCATCTTATCCATACTTTCCGCCTCCTTTGTATTGTCTTTATAAAACGTCTTAATGGGCTGTTGCAAAGCGCGGTCTGAAACTGGCCTTGTCGACCAGGTCATGCACCACGGCGACAATTTCCATATTCATGACGGTTTTCCAATCACTAAAATGCTGCAGGGCTTTGATAACCTCTTCCATATTGGCATTACCGGCTCTCTCCCCTAGTCCTAAAACAGTGGTACTGGCATAAGCGGCTCCCCCCAGGCAGGCAGCAAGCGTATTGGCGGTTGCCATGCCAAAATCATTATGCCCGTGGAATTCAATTGGAAGTGAGCAGCGGCTGTTCAGTCTTTTCATGATCTGGCAGGTATTGACCGGATTCAGCCAGCCAATCGTGTCTGCATAACGGATTCTGCAGGCACCCAGTTCGGCTGCCACATCGGCAAGCTGCAAAAAGAACTCTTCGTCAGCCCTGGAGGCATCTTCCGCCCCCACGGAAACTTCCATTCCAAGGCTGCGCGCATAGGATACGGCATCGCTTAATTGCTTGAGAACCCAGTCCCGGTTTTTTCCTAATTTCTGCCCAATGTGCACATCAGATACCGGAACAGAAATATGAACAAATGAAAATCCACAGCTATGTGAGGCATCAATATCTTTTTTCACCGCCCGGTTCCAAGAAAAAGGCGTTGCTCTTTTAAGTGTGGTATCCAAAATGAACCGCATCGCTTCTTGTTCTTCTTCCCCCATAGCCGGTGTGCCTGCCTCAATCCACAACAGCCCGGACCGGTCCAAAGCCACCGCAATATCCAGTTTTTCCTCAGCCGTAAAGACGACCCCAGCCATTTGCTCTCCATCCCGCAGCGTCGTGTCCACTAACTGTACATGCTCGGCGACTTTCATGGATTGATTCCCTCCATCTGACAGATTTTCAATAATTGCTGAACAGTCAGCGGCTTTTTCTGACGGATGACCATGCGGCGGACCTTACTTAAAAGAAATTGCAGGATAGGTTCCTCTAATTGTAGACCGACTTCTTCCAGCTTGATTTTCAAGGAAGTGGTTCCGGAATGTTTGCCTAAAACCAAATGGCGTTTTACGCCTACTTCATCCGGGCTAAACGGTTCATAGAGACTTGGATTTTTGGTAATACCAAAAATATGAAGCCCTGATTCATGGGCAAAAATATTTGAGCCAATGACCGGCTTATTGGTTTCCGGTGTTAAGCCGAAGCAGCCCAATATTTCGGTACAATGAGCAGCCAGTTCCGCTTTGATGCGCACATCCGCCTGTTGCAGCAAATGCTTGGCCGCCATGGTGACTTCTTCAAAGGGCGCATAACCCCATTTGCCGATGCCGCCAACCGAAGTCGCCACACTTTCCGCACCGGCTTGCAAGGCACTCACCGCATTAGCGGTGGCAAGTCCATAATGATTGGTCCCGCAAAATTCCAGACGGCAGGGAATCCGTTGTTTCAGCCTGGAAAGGCTTTCATACAGGTGCAGCGGCTCTAACAGCCCATCCATATCACCAAAACAAAACGACTGTACCTGATACTTTTCCAGTACCGGGAAAATATTATTTTCAATTTCACTTAAGGAAAGGGTCGAAGCGTTTTGTAAGTCCACACAAAGATCGAGGTCTAATTCCTGCCCCATTTCCAACGCCCGGACCAGCCGGTTGGAAAAATCCTGTTCGGGAAGATGCAAATAAGTGATGCTGACCTGTTTGATGCCAAATTGCTTGACCCATTTGACTTGTTTGGCACAAGGCCGGATCCGGCCGCGGATCAAACCGCTTTCGATTAATTTGGAAAACCAAGGTTTGGGGACAGCCTTGGCCATTGGAATATCAATGGTTCCAAATCCCAAAGTTAATAACTGTTTCGATAACGAACTCAGTTTTCTCGGGGTAAGTCCAGCTATATAACCTTCGGATAAGGTTTGATCATTACAAAACCAACAGTTTCCCAAATTGATTCTCCTCTTCCCGCTTAGCTATCGCATACTTTTTTACTGATCAATAATTTGATTTCGCCTGGTCCAACAACCTCGCTGCTACACTCAAAACCACCGCTCAGGGCCTCGGCCTCTATCCATGGAGGAATATGAGTGCAGAGGATTTCCAACTGATAAAAACTTCCGCTCCGGAAAAACGGCTGCAGCAGCTGCTTGGAAGTCAAACCGCTTGAATTCTGTGCTTCTTTCAGCGAGATGCGAAAGCAACCATTGCCCAGATCTTCCGGCCCGGCCACTTTGGTGGCAATATTTTGACGGCTGGCTTCTTCTTCCTCTTTCAGCCACACATACTCCAGGAATTCTTCCGGTTTACCGGGAATTTCCCAGATATTGAAGCCCGTTTTTTCCAGTTCAAAGAAAGGTACTCCGGTGATGGATTTGGCAACAAAGACTTTGCACCCGCCCAAAAACGCAACCGCTTTGGCCATACTGCTTCTTAGCCCCTTCAGGCCTAAATCCATTGGCAGTTGGAATTCTGTTCTCCGGTTTTCTTTCCAGACACCCTGCTCTCTTTGGTAAACGACAATACAGCCTGCATCATATAGCGTATTCGTTTCCCCATCAAGCCCGATACTAACCGCTATTTCTCTCACAGTAAGTCCTCCCAATCTGATTCGATTCTTTAAGGAACTGGATTTGCTTTCGGGATTATTCCGCTGTATAAAGCCTAATTGGCGCTGTTTTTTACCAAGGTAATATTCTTTCGCTGTCCCTTGTAGTATTTTTCATACATTTGCGTACGATAAGTGCGCTGCTTGTTTTCCAATAACGTATTGGTAATCCGGTCTAAAAACTGGATGGTGCCATCATAACCGACTGACAGCAAACGCTGCCCGCCCACCCGGTCAATAATGGGCAGCCCCATACGGACCAACGGCAAACCTGCTTTTTCAGTCAGATAGTGCCCTTTGGAGTGTCCAATCGCGACATTCGCGTTTTTCATGGCACTAATGCCCCGGATATCGGCTAGATCAGACTCGGATAAAACCAACACATCCTCAAGACAGTCTTCCATCTCTGCCGCCAGTAAAGCTGTCAGCTTATTGCCTCCGCGTCCACAGGCGACAACAACAGGTTGAATGCCATTTTCCAGGCACAGCTTGGTTGTCGCATAAACCATTTCAGGTTCACCATAGATGGCGCTGCGTCCTTCGGCGTTATATTTATGGGAATCAATCATGGCATCTAATAGTCGCCGGCGTTCTTTGTCGATCTGCTCCGGTATTTTCTTTCCAGTCACTTTGGCAACCACCCGGAAAAACTGGTCGCAATTTTCGATCCCTACCGGGATAGGCACCCGGTGTAAGGGGACTTCATACTGATCAAGCAGCAACTGTCCGGGCGAATGTTCGGGATCGACCGTTAAGCCCATTTCAATGGTGGCGGCGGCGCCGGACATCTTTTCAATCTCTGCCAAAGCCGTCCCACCGGGAACAATCTTGTAATATTCGTCACGGTACATGCCGTCCAGCGTTTCTTCATAATCGGGAAACAGCGTGTAGGCTACCTCCATCAAGTCAAGAATTCTCTTGATTTCCCGGATATCGGCCGGTGTAATATGACTGACAATCAAATTAATTTTTTCATGTTTCGGCGCCGGCTGAGTCAGCTTGGCTAAAATTCTCCGCGCCGTTACATAGAAGCCTTCGGCCTGTGTACCTCCGTATCCCGGCGTGGGCACTGTAACGATTTTTAAATCACCGCAATCATTGTCGGCCAGATACTCCTCGGCAAACCGCTCGACGTCATCGCCGATGGTTTCGGAAAGACAAGTGGTCAGCACGCCAATGACTTTGGGGTTATAGACTTTGCGGATGTTTTCCAGACCTTGCTTTAAGTTTTTTTCACCGCCATAAATGGTTCCCTTTTCATTCAGGCAGGTTGAACCAATCTCCAGCGACTCACTATAATGCTCTGTCAGCAGCCTCCTCATATAAGTGGAGCACCCTTGCGCGCCGTGAACAAGAATCATGCAACCCTCGATCCCTTTAAACGGCATTATCCCGCCTAAAGGCATGCAAATATGAAAGGGATTTTCCGTAGCACTGCGATAAACTGTCTTATCAGCCATGCTTTTCACCTCCGATTTGGGGGATATATTTCCAAACAGGAGAGCATATGGTGTCTGCTACCTCTTTGGCGAAATTGATCGCTCCTTCAAAACCGATTAAGGCATGTTGCCGGGCATGATTATGATCAATAAAGCCTCGGCCAATTTTGTAAGCAATCCCTCTTTCTTTGGTTCCGCCAACCAGCAGATCGGCTTGAAGCTCCATCATAAATCCGGTTAACTCCGCCGGATTGGTATCATCCAGGATCACCGTCCCGTCATTCACCAAGGTTGCCATGCGCTGATATTCCTCTTTCATCCCGGTTTGGGTACCAATGACGACAATTTCAATACCAAGCTCTTTAAACTGACGAATCAGGGAAATAGCCTTAAAACCGCCGCCCACATATACGGCTGCCTTTTTGCCGGTCAACCGCTTGCGGTATTGCTCCAATGCAGGAGTGATGCCCGCCAGTTCCCGTTCGATCAACGCCTCGGTTTTAGCCGTAATGTCAGGATCAGCCAGCGCTTCAGCAATTTTTCTGAGGGTGTCCACCGTATCGCCAACCCCGACAAAGGAGATTTGTATAAAAGGAATGTCATAAAGCTCTTGCATTTTGTTAGCCAGATAATTCATTGAACCGGCACACTGAACGATATTTAAAGCCGCATGGGTTGTCCGTTTCAGGTCTTCATAACGGGCGTCTCCGGTCAACACCACATTTAATTCCACACCCATTTGTTCCAGATAGTTGTGAACAATCCAGCGTTCACCGGCCACATTGAATTCGCCGAAAAAGTTAATGGCTTTCGGTTTGCTCTTGACCAGACTACCATCCTGAGGTTCCATGGCTTTAAGTAAAACATTACAGGCGGCGCGATAGCCGGCGGCTTTATTGCCCATAAAACCACTGGATTCGACCGCAATGACATCGACGTTGTTGCGCTGGGACGCCGCTTTGCAGACGGCCTGCAAGTCATCGCCGATGACACCGATAATGCAAGTGGAATAAACAAAAACGACTTTGGGATGATGCCTTGCTACCAATAGATCAATAGCGGCGGCAAGTTTCTTCTCGCCTCCGAAAATGACATCTTCTTCACTCAGGTCGGTGGAAAAACTGTTCCGGTACAGCTCTGTTCCGCTGCTCAGGCTGCCGCGAATGTCCATAGTAAAGCTTGCGCAGCCAACCGGCCCATGGACCAAATGAACGGCATCCGTAATGGGATTCAGCACCACCCGGGCTCCGCAATAGACACAGGCCCGCTGGCTGACTGAGCCAGCGAGACTGTCTTCATCGCAGTTAAGGGCCGCAGCATTATCGCCACCTTTCACCAAAACCGATCTTTTGCGTTCCTCGATGAAGATTTTTGGGGCTTCCTGTGGCAAACGATTCGTCTTCATACTGCGTCCCTCCTCATCCTACATAATTAATTCCATATCTTCATCCGCAGTGTCACGGTCCACACGATCCAGCAAGGTATTACTAATCATCTCGATTAAGCGCATAGCCCCCTTATAGCCGACCACCGGCATATAGGAGTGCACCCCGCGGTCCATAATGGGGAAGCCAAACCGGACAAGCGGAATATCTTCGGCCCGGGCAATATATTTGCCATAGGTATTGCCGATAATTAAGTCGACCGGATCCTGCTTGATCCACTGATGCAGGGTGAATAAATCACCGGCACTCTTCACTTTTGCCTGGGTACCTGCTTGGCTTAACATCTGATTGACCTCTTTTTCAAACAAATCGCCCGGAGTACCGGTCAGAATGTATTTCGGTTTCATCCCCAGTTCCAGCAAGAACTGCGTCAGGCCTGTCAGCATATCAGGATCTCCAAATAAGGCGACTTCTTTGCCATAATAGTGTTGGTGCAAATCAGCCATGATATCAATAACCTGGCCGCGCTCTTCTTCCAGCTCTGCCGAAACAGGTTGTCCGCTAAATTCTGCGATTGCCATTAAAAAATCATCGGTTGCAGTGATCCCAATCGGAGTAGTTAAGGCTTGATAGGGCACTTTGCATTTCTTTTTTAATTCCTGCGCGCTGTCTGTTGAGGCAAAGTGTCCTAACGCCAGGGTGCCCAGTGAATTACCGGAATCAATAATATCCTTGATTTTGGTGCCGCCTTCCGGGAAAATATGATATTCACCGGTCAGGGGTGCATCTAAAACTCCGCTGGTATCGGGAAACATAATATAATCGGCTTTCATGGATCTTAATATCCGCTTGATTTCCCGCATGTCGCCCGGATTGACAAACCCGGGAAGCACGTTGATTTTACCGTTTGATTTGCCGCCGGCGGCACTCAGGTATTTAACCATCCCTTTGGTCATATTGGAAAATCCGGTAATATGGGAGCCTTGATAGCTGGGCGTATTGGCATGGATAACATATTTCCCTTCGGGAACTTGTGCTTGTAAAATATAGGTGGGAATATCTTCGCCAATGGTTTCGGACAGGCAGGTTGTAGAAATAGCCACAATATCCGGTTCATAGATGGCAAAGATATTTTTTAAGGCTGCCTTGAGATTGGAGCCGCCGCCAAAGACCGCTGCCCCCTCGGTAAACGAACTGGTAGCCGCTTCCACCGGTTCACGGAAATGCCGGTTGAGATGCGACCGGAAATACATTTGGCATCCCTGCGATCCATGACTGTGCGGAAGACAACGGTGAATTCCCAGAGCTGCGTAAGTGGCTCCTAAGGGCTGACAAGTTTTAGCCGGATTAATGACCAGGGATTTTCTTTCAATACACTCTTTTGGAGTATGATCTAACATTTAAATGACCTCCTCTACATATACGTAGCTGCCTTCTAAGTGCGTGTCCTGCTTCCATTTGGGTTTTATCAAGCTCCAGGCCGGAGTGGTCAGTCCCATGGCAATATCCCGTGCAAAAATCACAGCCCCTTTAAAGCCGGCAAACGGTCCACTGTAATCATAGGAATGTAATTGTTTCGAAAGTTTACCCATTTTATGGATGACGTACTTTTCTTTGATCCCTGAGGCAAAAATATCCGGATTCAGGATTTTCATAAATTGTTCCATCTCGTAATGGTTGATGTCATCGACCACAATGTTGCCATCGTTCATGATCTTAATTAGACCTTTAAAATAATTGAGCGACATTTCCTGGCTTAATTCTTTATATTTGTCTTTGGACAACAGCAGGCGATAATGTTTCGGATCAGGAGTAATGACCAGATTTTCGATATTTTTGTTATCGGCATTGGCTTTAATAAAGGGAATAACCTCGCGCCCTTCATAATCATCCCGGTGAGCAAACTCGAAGCCGGCCAGAACGGTTTCGATCCCAATTTCACTGTAAAGTCCTTGAAAATGATTGGCTCTGGAACCGCCCACAAACAGGCAAGCTGTCTTACCTTTGCACATTTCCCGGTACTTTTCCATTTCAGGTTCAATTTCCGCCAGTTCGGCCGCAATGACCGCCTCTGTCCGGTCGATCAAGGACTGTTCACCAAAATATTTGGCAATATCTCTTAAAGCCTGGATGGTGTTTTCAATTCCCAGAAAGTTCACCTTGATCCAGTCTGTGCCATACTTTTCCCTGAGCATCTCGGCCACATAGTTGATTGAACGGTGGCATTGAACGAGATTCAAGTCGGCTTTATGCGCACTTTTTAGTTGCTCAACCGTACCATCGCCGGACATTACCGACATAATGGTATAACCGATTGTTTTTAAAATCCGTTCAATTTCCCAGCCGTCACCGCCGATATTGTATTCACCGAGGATATTGAGTGAATATTCTCCTTTGAGGGCATTCCCCGTACCGATCACATGCTTAAATAAGCCATTATTGGCAATATGATGACCAGCCGACTGACTGACCCCCTTGTAGCCTTCACAGCTAAAGGCAATGGTTTGAACGCCATATTCCTTTTCCGCCCATGCGGCAACCGCATTAATATCGTCACCAATCAGCCCGACCGGACAGGTTGCGCAAATCATGATACTTTTCGGATGGAAAATTTCAACGACTTCACTGATGGCTTTTTGCAGTTTCTTTTCACCACCAAAAACAATATCCGTTTCCTGCATATCGGTAGAAAAACAATAGGCAAGAAAATTATGGTCCTCTGGCTTTTCTGTCCGGCCGCGATTTCGTCTGGTCAGCCAGCTATAATAGCCGCAGCCGATGGGGCCGTGAGTAATGGCCACAGTATCTTTGAGAGGTCCGACTACAACGCCCTTGCAGCCGGCATACGTGCAGCCTCTCTCTGTGATAATACCGGGAACTGTCCGTGTATCGGCTACCATTTCTTGCGGTGCTTCGCTATGATCGACAACGATTACATGACCTTTACGGCCTTTAAATGCACTTGCCGGATATTTGCTCATAATACCATTGACCGTATCCTGCATTTTTTTTATTTTATCCGTCATGATACACCTCCATGAAATTCTTCAGGAATGAATACTTTTAAAGCAATAATGTGCGCTTAAATACAAAGATTAAATTGACAGAGACATGCTTGGTTCCTATAATCTAAATAGATAGTTTTTTCCGACACCATGGGGAAAATTATCCTTACTCCACGGATAAGTTGCAGTTATTCGTGGAGTTTTATTTTTCCATGTTCTCTCCCCCTCTTATTTTGAGATTTAAACATAAAAGGCTTATCGACAGAAAAATGTCGATAAGCCTCATTGCTTACATGTTGATTGTAGATAAACCAGCAAAACAAAATAAACCTAATTAATCGTCTTTATGCAAGTCGTTTTAATTTGTTTTTGTTGATTTAGTTCGGTTTATTTTGTTTGAGTATAGCACTTTTAATTCATCCTATCAAGCACTTGAGTAAAAATTGTAATTTTCAGTTATTAGGCATTTCATAACAGTTTATAGGGATTTAAATGAATTAGCTGAATTTTTAAATATTTATTTACAGTTAATTTCCGCTTCCCCACGGGACACGAGTTCGAATTTCGTCGCCTCCAGCAACACTTAAGCCTTCTAGGAAATCTAGAAGGCTTAAGTGTTATTTAATTTGTCTGTTTCAAAAAAAACGCAAGTAAAAGGTTGTCCCCTCTTCGCTGGTCTGATACTCCAGCTTGGCACTATTCCGTTGGGCTATCCGATAACACACTGATAAACCAAGCCCTGTTCCGTTATCTTTTGTTGTAATAAAGGGATGACCCATCCGTTCTTGGATATGGGGAGGTATACCACAACCAGTGTCCTGTACCATTAGCACTACCGCATGCCCTTCCTGACAGGTTTTGATTACGACCACGCCTGCACTGGCCATGACTTCAAAACTATTGCGCACCAAATTCAGCACAAGCTGCTTGAACTCACTCATCAAACAGCACATTGGGAACTGGAGTGCTTTCAAAATGGAGTGAGTGTCCGCTGCGAAAAGCCTCAGCCTGCAGTAAAGGACACAAAGCATCCAGTACATGGTTCATATTTCCTAGTTTCATTTCCAAACGCTTATCTTTTGCAAGCAATAAAAACTCGGATATAATGGCATTAGCACGGTCAAGTTCCTCAATCATGGTATCAATCTGTCCTTGATAACCTGAAAGAGCTTCCTTCCGGCGAAACTTGCCTGCTCTTCGGCAAGAATTTCTTGATAAGTTTCCGGTAGCAACTCCAATGATTAGGACCGTAATGATAATCATGAAAATAAAATAGGTTTTCTTGGAAAAAGAGACCATAAGCTAGGATAAGCAGGACGCATCCATTCTCTCCTACAAATGCAAGTTCTTCCTTATATACATACAAATATAACCGATTAGAAAAACAGGCTGAAATTATCCAATACGCTTCCCTGTGAAAAATAAAAACTGCCAACCGATTTGCGATGTTTCCGATTAGCAGTCATTCTGCAAGTTTCCTGTTGAATATACCGCTCATAAACCTAGGGAAGCTGCGATATTGCGGTTTAATTATAATGGACTTCCGCCAAATTCGTCAATATACCGAATTATAAATCTTTATCTTCCTGATTCAGCAGTTTGCTTGCTTTTCATGATATTAAGACTGGAAATGTAATAATAAAAGTAGTTCCTTTGCCGATATGCGAAATAACCTCAATATTGCCTCCATGGCGTTCTACGATACTTTGGCAGACAGATAGACCTAGACCAGTGCCTTCATTTTTCGTTGTATAAAATGGGTCAAAGATTTTTTTTATACTTTCGCCAGGAATACCGCAACCACTATCGGAAATAGAAAGAGTCACCAAATTATGATCTGCAGTGGTACTTATATTTATAATTCCATGACCCTCTATGGATTCAATACCATTCCGTGCTAGGTTTAAGATCAATTGTTTCATTTCTTTTTCATCAGCATAAATATCTGCCATATTGCAAGAAAGCCGAACCTTTAGCTCTACCCCTTTCTTCAGTGATTCCGCAAGTAACAATGGGTAGATCTCATTAAAAATGACATTAAGATTAACTGCTTTATTTTCTATTTTTTTATTACGGGCAAGAGAAAGAAAGTCGGTTATAATATCTTCGACCCGGGATAATTCTTTTAAAATAGTAACAAACTGCTCATCCATCCCGGCTACCTTTAATCGAATAAATTGTAGATAGCCTTTAATCACGGTTAAAGGATTCCGGATCTCATGGGCTACACCAGCAGCCATTTCACCAATAAGATTAAAACGGTCTAGTCTGTGCACTTTGTCCCTTTCCCTCTGGATGGTTTCTCTTAGTTCAAGGGTAGTTTCAAGAATAGGCAGTAACTCTGGTATTTCCTTAAAAGATGATACATCTCTCGATGCCTCTTTTATACTGCGTGTTAAGCCAATTAAACATTGGCGAAATGTATAGCCAATATAATATATTATGGCTAAAGAAGCCAACCAGATTATTAAAATCCGAAAAAAACGTGTATATAGCTCTTGCATATAAACGGCTTCTACATCTTCGATCTTTGAGTTTGCAAAACTATGTCCAATAATGTTACCATCACGATAAATAGGATAACGAACGGATATTGCCGGCTTTTCCTCCCAAAGAATTGCTTTTTCAATATATTCGAATTCAAACTTGCCTGTATCATACACAACTGTCCTTTTAATCGGCTGTAAGAAAGAAGGAGCAAAAGGCGCTACGGAAATATTACTGTTTAGGTCTCTTGAATAATAACCTAATCCGTAGCCCGGGTATTTCTGCGATAATGCGTCTACTTTTGGCTGTAATACTTTATTTAAAGCTTGGATTTTATCTTTGTCAGCTATATTAGATTGATTTGCATCAATAAGTATCTGATCAAATGAGCCAGTTAATCCATTATCGAGTTGGCTGGCAATTTCAAGCAATACTTGTTTTTTTCTATAATAAGACAATTCCCGCTCGTCTCTAGCGTCGTCATAAGAAGCAATTAGCATGATACCTGTAGCCAATAGAGAAAGCACAAATAACAGTTTCGTAAGTCGTGTAGTCGGCATAAAATCCTCCAGGGAATTTCTCTAACAGACATATTTCTTTACAATTAATTGCAAATCCTCCCTGCTACGTCAGCTATAGATTTGGGTGCAAAATAACAGCTAAGTATACGTTGGTTGTCGCCCTGCCGCTTCGCTTGAAGCTCTTACCTGCAATTTTAAAATAAGTGCTTCAAAAGACAAACCTTCCAGCAATCTGGAAGGTTTGTTAACGTCTATTTTTTTCCTGCTTCAATGGTATCCCTGCAGCGTGGCGTTTCAAACACTGACCTTGCTCTGTCTTTATGCCGCCGATGGGCTGCAAAATTTTATAATGCCAGGGCAGCCAAACACCATAAATCAAAATAAAGACCGGGACAGAGTACCAATGCCGCCAGCCCTTCAATGTCATATAGCCTACCTGGGTTAAGACAATTTCGAACAATAAGGATATAACACTAAACAGAGTAACATACTGCCAGAAATTTTTCCGGTTTAAATAGTTGAGATAAAGAATAGCCAGACAGGGCGGAATAATGCCATAGCTGGCTAAGTCGCCTATTCCCTCTGTCGTTCTACTACCCAGATCAAACCAATCAAAATATGTGCCTAACAAATTGACATCTAAGACCAGACCTACATAGCCCACCACACCAAAGGTAATATACATTCCCCGGCGGGTAATTTGCCTTTTAGGCATGAGGATGATTAGCACCAGCAAGATGACGGCAACCATTAAAGGAAACCAGATACCAGGCTGCTGGATATCTAAATTCTGAATTATTTTATCCACGAAACAAAGCCTCCTGCAACAATACTCATACTAACGATATACCAGCTTGATTCTTAATCTTCCGAGTCCGTTTTATCCAACAGCTTCATTGCCGACTGAAACTTGGGCATCATGGCGGCCCGCTTGCTCTGCCGGGCATGACTCAGCTCAATATTGCCCAGCCAAATTACCACAGCCCGCGCAAAGGTACTTGCCGTAATACCAATGAGAAACGACAAAAAATAATTCCATTTGAGCAATGCCAGCACACCGCTCCAAACATAAAAAGGCTGAGCAATAAAAGCAAAAAAGGCCGTTGCAGCTGTATTCCAAACCAAAAAACTCCTCCAGGTGTAAGTAAGCTGATAAGTAAACATATGCCCGATCGGATGAAGCGTATAGCTTAGTGGGAACAAACTGGGAATGAACGGCATAAAGTGGGTCTGATAGGCCCATAATCCCGACATAGTTCCCATCAGGTCAATATAGCCAAAGATAACGGCCAATAAAGAACCATATAAGATAATTTCCCTCAGCCGGCTTTTATCAACATACTTAACTAAAAGCGCATAGGCAACAACAATGCTGGCCAGCATGACCAGCCAGCCAGAAGAACCGAACTCCACCCCCAGCCAGCGTGTATACACCATATCCCACTCCAAGAGCACGATGGCATTGATCTCTTCAAATGTTGGCAATTCAATTCCTCCTGCATCCTGTCTCCTAAAATTAGTAATGCCGTTTTTTTTTTGATTTATACGGCTAAAGA
Source organism: uncultured Selenomonadales bacterium (assembly GCA_946407015.1). Classification (GTDB taxonomy): domain Bacteria; phylum Bacillota; class Negativicutes; order DSM-1736; family Dendrosporobacteraceae; genus CAMJML01. Next base: position 101,441 of record CAMJML010000009.1, read on the forward strand.
GTAAGGAAGAAATGCAAAAAGACCATCTGTCAAAGACAGATGGTCTTTTGATTAACCGGAACGGTTAGACACGTTTTACGAACAGCGGTTTGCGGTCAAATTTGTGGATCGCATCAACAAAACGAACAGTACCGGATTTATAACGCATCACGATGGAGTGCGTTCTGGCACCGCCGCCAAAGTAACGGACTCCGTTAAGCAGGTCGCCCTGGGTGATGGCAGTAGCCACAAAGAAAGCATCATCCCCATACACCATATCGTCGATGGTTAACACTTTATTGATATCGGTAATGCCCATTTTCATAGCCCGGTCAATGTCGGCCTGGCTTTCCGGATAAAGCCGGGCTTGCATATCGCCGCCTAAACATTTTAAGGCAGTAGCGGCAATAACCCCCTCTGGAGCACCGCCAATACCAATCATCATATGTACACCAGTACCGTCGATAGCCACATTGATGGCCGGAGACACGTCACCATCGGTAATCAGCTTGATTCTGGCTCCAGCTTCCCGGATTTCTCTAATGATTTTGGCATGACGCTCACGATCAAGTGTTACCACTGTCAAATCTTCTACCTGACGATCGAGCGCTGCAGCCACGGCTTTCAGATTTTCGGTGACCGGAGCATTGATATCAATTTTCCCGGCTGCTTTAGGGCCGACACAAATTTTATCCATATACATATCCGGTGCATGCAGCAGACCGCCGCGCGGAGCAATGGCCAATACAGCAATAGCGCCTGGCAGACCTTTGGCCACCAACGTGGTGCCTTCCACAGGGTCCACTGCGATATCGACTTCCATTCCGCCGCCACCGACATCTTCACCAATATAAAGCATAGGCGCTTCGTCCATTTCGCCTTCCCCGATCACGACGCGGCCATTAATGGCTACCCCATCAAAAGCTTGGCGCATGGCATCGACGGCCGCACCATCGGCTTCATTCTTTTGTCCTTTTCCCATCCAGCGGCCTGATGCAATGGCTGCTGCCTCGGTAACTCGTACAAACTCTAACGCTAGTTCGCGATCCATGAATAAACCTCCAAGTTATAACTACATATTTGCCTTTTGCCAATCTTCCAGAAAACGTTTAATTCCGGCATCGGTAAGCGGATGATTGAGCAGGGTCAACAGCACTTTGTAAGGCACGGTTGCAATATGCGCCCCCGCCAAAGCAGCTTGCGTGACATGCAGCGGATGACGGATGCTGGCCGCAATAATCTCGGTCTCAATGCCGTGAATAGCAAACATGTCGGCAATGGTTTTCACCAGTTCAATACCATCTTGACTGATGTCGTCAAGACGACCAACAAAAGGACTTACATAAGTGGCCCCGGCGCGTGCTGCCATTAGGGCCTGGTTGGCCGAAAAAATCAGCGTGACATTGGTCTTGATCCCTTCTGCGCTGAGCGCCTTAACGGTTTTTAGGCCGTCCGGCGTGATGGGCACCTTGATCACTACATTGGGAGCCAGCTTAGCCAGTTCACGAGCCTCCGGCAGCATTTCCTCAAATGTGACACTAAGGACTTCAGCACTGACCGGGCCTTCTACCAAAGCAGCGATTTCCTGAATCACCCCATGAATATTACGCTTTTCCTTCGCAATCAGGGAAGGGTTGGTGGTTACCCCTGCTACAACACCAAGGGCCGCCCCCTCTTGAATTTCACTTAAATTCGCAGTATCCAGAAAGAATTTCATACTAAACCTCCTAGTTTTGGGTTCGAACTAATAGCCTAGTATTACAAAAATGATAACTGATTATTCGCAATCAATTCTTTTAGCAAGATAGCGCTGCGGAACCAGTTCAATACTGTCTAACGTCTGCACCGCCTGCAGATCATGCTCGGTTTGAGCGGCCAAAGTAAAATAACTGCCGCATTTCAGACACTCCAGGAGAATATGGTTAGGCAGCAAATCGGCCTCAACAGCATCACTGCCACAAGGGCAGTAGATTCCGCCTTGCTCGGCAATATCATGCACCTTGTTGAGAATACCTAAAACAATATGCTGCTTTTCAATCAATTCATCGCTTTCGCCACTATCGGTTTCCCGGATCAGGCTGACCCCTTCGCGCTTTTGGTTGGCGAGCGTTTCAGTGATAGCCTGGTGTTCACCCAGATAGCCCAATTCAAAGTTGTCTTTTGTACAGTATACTTTATCCACAGCAGTGCGTAATAAGCGCTTGCGGTCAATGACAATGTTATGCGTTGACTGACAGGCGACACAAGGGATGCTCAGTAAAAATTGGCGGGAGCCTGCGCGCGAAAGCTGCGCTTGCACATGGTTGCAGCTGCATTTTAGCTCAATAGCTGTGTTTTTCACACAAAAATGAGAGATATCATGCAAGTGTATTTTCCCGCATTGCTGACAATATAAAGCAAATGTCGAAATAGTACGAATAAACACCATATTTGCTCCCCCTTTCCCTTGTTAAGGAATTCGCCAGTCAGGTCAAAAATCCTGCCTTGCTGGAGCGATTACCCGCCTTTCAGTAAATATTTCCCAATTTTCTTACAAGTGCTCTGACTATCACGGACAGCTAACGGCAAAAGCAAACACCCAGCTCGGCTGGGTGCTGTCTGTTAGCCAATCATTAATTGATGCTGCTCGTTGTTATCCCCGTGGACATGGCTGCTTACCATGCTACAGAGTGCAATAATATCGAATGGTTTTGTGATATATGCATACGCGCCCAGTTCACGGGCTTGGTTCACTAGTTCGAGCTCACCATAAGCGGTCATCATGATCACATTTCCGGCCTGGCCGACTTTGCGAAGTTCCCGTAATGTCTCAATCCCATCCATACCAGGCATCTTCATATCCATTAAGATGAGAGCGGGTTCGATTTCTTTTGCCTTTTGCAAACCTTCATAGCCGTTTGAGGCTGTAATCACCGCATACCCCTCTTCAGTCAAAACTTCCATTAACAGACGCCTAATACCAGGTTGGTCATCAACAATTAATATTGTGCTGCTTGCCAAAGCCATACTCTACTCACCCTACCCTTTAGATACTCTTCATTGTTCATTGATAAATTCCTATTTTTTTCCTAATACATGTCTATTCGACTAGATGACAAAATATCCTCCTATTAATTGGAAATCTAAGGGATTTTTTATGATTTCTTCAGAATTTTTTGTTTTATCGAGCGGATTTTTTGTACTAGGACATGCAGCGTATCATTATGATAGACCTTCAGGGTATAGTGAGCCTGTGCGTCATCAACAGGGAATTCGATGTCGTTGTACGGCGTAGGCAGGCCCCAGGTGTTATAAACAGGCTCCCCATTCTTTAAAACCGTAATGCGAAACGCACTATCCCGCAAATAGAGTGGGTATTTCATGCTGACCGTATGGGTATGAAGTGCATCAAAAGGGATATCCCGCCCCAAAATCTTAATTTCATATTCACTGGCCCAGCTGCTGTGATTGATGCGTTTACCATACAAGGCTACCGGTAAAGGCGAGTAATAATCCAGGTACTGTGCCACTAGCGTGCTGGCAGTGGCAAATTCCAATACACCTTGATCGACATATTGATTCTTTAGATAGGATAAATGTTCTTCAATGACTTTAAACTGCCCGCCTTCAGTACTTTGCCAGCCATTAGCCCCCAGGATAAACATGGCATGAGTAAAGCCGACAATGGCATGGATTCCCGGCTTGACACTTTTTCCGTTGGTAAAGGCGCTTATTCCTTCGGCAGCCTTGATATTCATGGCTTCTGCCGACTGGTTGTCATAGCCAATGAACTGCTTGGGAGTTGGCCGGAATTCAACCAAACCGATCTTGGCCGTCTCCTGCGCCGGAGCATTGATATCATCCTGACCGGTTAGATAGATTTCCTGTCCATAGCTTCCTGAAGTCAAACCGCCCGCATTGCCGTCCGCATCGGTTGATCCCCATAATCCGACTTTACGGTAAGCCCGGATGCTCTTGGCTTCATCTTCCGGCCCGTTGCCAAAATCAAACGAGCCGACCCGGGAAGTAATCAGCTGGCCCTGTGGCGAATCAGCAGCCAGTTCATCGAGGATACGCTGGTAATGATACAAAATGCCGGTTCTGCTGACATATTGACTGAAATCACCTTCCTCTAAAAGAGAATGTGCCCAGCCGTGACGCAGATGGTTGGCCCAAAAGCCGTCGGTGGCCTGATTATAGGATAATACATTGTCAGGCAGATAAGGATCGTAATCAGAATGCATATGAACACCATATTCATGACCCAGCTTGGACTGCACTGCCACCGATTGTTTGATATTGGCAATCACTTTCGGCCATTCACCGGTCGTCGATTGGGTGGCCGCCCATTCGCCGGCTTTGATGGCCGGCCAGGCAATATAATGCGTCCATTTGGCTCCATATTGGTCTGCCAGGGTATTGAGTGCCTCGGCCTTTTGAATGAGCTGACCGGAAAACTCGGCCGGATCAAGCCAGCCGTTGGCATTGCCCCAGGCAACCGGGTAACCGGCCGAATCCATCGGCTCCAGATCATCGGTCATGATATAGAAGATCCGCCCGCTGCGCGGATCACTTACGGCAACTTGAACTTCTCCAGACTGAGGACTACCGTTGACACTGAAGCGGACCGGCCACGGTTTGTTCAGGTTAACGGCATCAGGCCGCTGGGCTTTAACCCGCCAGCTCAAGATCCGTTTTTCCCCTGGTGCCAGATTTTCCAGCACTTGTTCGGGAGCGCTTTGCACGGTAAGGCCAAAGCCGTAGGGTTCCACTAATTTAATCGTGCTGTCCGGCATGGTCTGCTGGCTGGTATTGGTGACTTCGGCTTCAACGACAAATACATCACCCAGTTTGGCCTGGACTTGTTTAACCTGCGGCGTGACAGTAACGGCTTTGCTGCTATCGGAAAAGAGTTCCAGTTTTTCTATCAGCGCATGCTGGCCGTGTCCCACTTCCACGCTCAGCCGGTAGCGTACAACCGGCACCTTTAGGTCAGTACCCAGCTGCTGGGAAAGCAGCTCGCGTACCGGATAAACGGCCTCCATCCAATGGCCGCGGTAATTGACATCATAGCGGGAATCCAGCCACTTCTGCGCTGCACCGCTGTCCGGCAGTGGTCCTGTGACTACCCAGCCCACCGTCTGAAGAACCTGCCCACGCGGACCGATAGCGGCAATTTTCATCCGTCCAATGCCTTGGGTGGATAAAAACTGAACTTTAAAATCAGCCAGTGCCGTGTTATCGGCATTGACCTCACGAAAATATTCGATGGTTCCATCCTGTCCGGCTGCCAGTTCGAGAAATTGCCGGCCGGTACTTTCATTGGCCATAATCCGATAGAAGTTACCGGAACCCTCCTCGACAATTCCACCCGGCAAATCGGCCTTCTGAACCTTGTCAGCCGTTTTGGGAGTGAGGCCGGCAATTGGCTGCCCCGGCCCTTGCTGGGCGCAGCCGGTCAATAATAAATTAACAACAAGTCCGATCATAATCAGTATTTTTACCATAAAGCGGTTACCTCAATTCGGAATTCCCATAGGCCACTGAATCATTGCTGCTCCGGCAAAGAACGCAATCAGAACGATCGCTCCGATGAAAAAGAGTACCGGGGTCAGAAAAACCAATACTGCTTTGGCCCGGGAAATTTCATAAACAGCGCTGATGGCCAGCACTTGCAACGTTAAAATCCAAAACGCTAATACAGCGCCTGTACCTGCTAAAAACAGAGGGGCCACGGCATCCGGCAGCCAGGTGGCGACCACCCAGAGCGGCACAATCAGGATGCGGGGAAAATGCACAAAGCCTAATGCGGCTAACAATCCCTTGACTGAGCCTTGTCCTCCTAAAAGTTCTGCACACAAATGCCATACGGCAGTGCCGAGCAGCCACATGGCGACACTGCCGATGGCCTGCAGGAGCATGACCAAACCGACTGAATGAGGCGAACTGGTCACTTTTAGCCCCAAATAAATAGCCCACATCGGCACAAAGACACTGATCAGAAAAACAACCAGCGCCGAACTTAACTTGCCCTCGGCCGCAATACGTCCGAAGGCGGCCTGCGGATGAAACAGCACATCATAAACATCTTCCAATATTGCTCCCATATTGCCACCTACCATTTTTCCGGAATCGCCAGCGGAGCGGCAATCGGCATTTCATTTTCAAGCGGCTTGAGCAGCAATTTATGAAGGATTTCCAGCTTATCATTACCGCCCATCAGCATACTCCAGGGACTGTTCTTGCCATATTCCTTAATTTCCGGCTTGCCTTTTATACCGGCCAATTGTGCGGTACCATCAATGGCATCATACAGATTGCCCAGTTCGTCCACCAGCCCCAGCGCTTTAGCCTGATTGCCGGTATAGATACGGCCGTCCGCCAGTTCCCGCACCCGGTTAGGATCCATTTTCCGCCCCTCGGATACTACGGTTACAAATTGGTTATACATGTCGTCCACCATGGTTTGAATAATAGCCCGCTCTTCCTCGGTCATGGTGCGCTCCGGTGATAAAATATCCTTATGCGGCCCGCTTTTAATCTTCTCCTGCCTGATACCGATCTTCTTGTACAATTCTTCCCAATTGGCATAAGGCATATAAACGCCAATACTGCCCGTCAGTGTAGCCGGATTGGCATAAATTTTGTCCGAGCAAGCAGCCAGCCAATACCCGCCTGATGCCGCGATATCCCCCATAGAGGTGACCACCAGCTTGCCGCTGTCACGGACTTTTTTAATTTCCTCGCCAACCTCCTGCGATGCCGGCGCACTGCCGCCCGGACTGTTAATCCGCAGAATAATGGCTTTGACACTTTTATCGTCCCGTGCCTCATGCAATTGCTTGATCAGATAATCGGTTCCGCCGTAATCCCCCAGCAAACTGCTTTGACCACGGCCACCCATAATCACGCCGTCGACATAAATGATGGCGATTTTATCGGCAGCGACATTCCGCCCCTTGTTAAACACCGGTCCGGCACAACTTAAAATTCCCAGTGAAATGATCACAATAACGGCTAAAATAAACACCACTGTTCTTTTGCGCATAAAAGCCTCCTTTGATGTTATAAGGTTATTGTGCCCGGCTGAAAAACAATCCATTTATAAAAAATACATTTGCTGCAGCCGGGGCCTAAAAAGAAAACTGTTGGAGGTTGTCCAACAGTTTTGATCAACTACTTCTTATTGTTCAGAGCGGCTTTGACAAAATCTCTGAATAACGGATGCGGATTGGTTGGACGCGATTTAAACTCGGGATGAAATTGTGTGCCAACAAACCAAGGATGGTCTTTAACTTCGACAATTTCTACCAACCGACCGTTTGGCAGGATGCCACCGATCACCAAGCCGCATTCAACAAGCTGATCACGATAGACATTATTGAACTCAAAGCGATGGCGATGACGTTCATAAATAATCTCTTCCTGATAAGCTTTACAGGTCAATGTACCATCAGTGACCTTACATGGATAAACGCCCAGGCGCATAGTGCCGCCTTTGGCTTCAATGGCAACTTGATCCGGCATTAAATCGATAACCGGGTAGGGCGTATCAGGATTAAACTCACTGCTATGCGCATCCTTCAAGTTACAGACATTACGGGCAAACTCAATCACAGCACATTGCATCCCCAGACACAGTCCGAAGAAGGGTACTGCATTTTCACGGGCAAATTGAATGGCTTTAATTTTTCCTTCCACCCCGCGATCGCCAAAACCGCCGGGAACTAAAATACCGTCCACATCACCAAAATAGGCTGCCATATCGGTATCAGGTGCTTCAATTTCTTCAGAATTCACCCATTTGATATTGATGGCTGCCTGGTTGGCAATACCGGCATGACGCAGGGATTCGGTCACACTCATATAAGCATCCTGCAGGGCAACATACTTGCCGACTACGGCAATGGTTACACAGCTGGACGGATTGACAATCTTGTCCACCATTTCCCGCCACGCAGCCATGTCGGCTGCACCGGCTTCCATCTGCAATTTTTCCATCGCAATACGATCCAGGCCTTCTTCTTGCATCATAAGCGGAACCTGATAAATGGTGGATGCATTTTTGTTTTGAATAACTGCATTGACATCAATATCACAAAATAAGGCCAATTTTTCGCGCATTTCCGGAGAAATTTCATGCTCGGTCCGGCAAACGATAACATCCGGGTGAATCCCGATGCTGCGCAGTTCTTTAACACTGTGCTGGGTTGGCTTGGTTTTCAATTCACCGGCTGCCGCAATGTAAGGGACCAGTGTCACATGAATATAGAGCACATCATTGCGCCCAACTTCTTTTTTGACCTGACGGATGGCTTCCAAAAACGGCAGGCTTTCAATATCACCGACCGTCCCGCCAATCTCAGTAATGACCACATCGGCATTATCTTCCTTGGCCACCCGATAAATGCGTTCTTTAATTTCATTCGTAATATGAGGAATAACCTGAACGGTACTTCCTAAGTAATCGCCTTTGCGCTCTTTATTGATGACCGACCAGTAAATTTTGCCGGCTGTTACATTAGAGCTTTTGCTTAAATTTATATCAATAAACCGCTCATAATGACCTAAGTCCAGGTCAGTCTCGGCGCCGTCTTCCGTAACAAATACCTCACCGTGCTGGTATGGGCTCATGGTACCAGGGTCAATGTTAATGTAGGGATCAAATTTCTGAATGGTAACCTTAAGGCCGCGGCTTTTAAGCAACCGTCCCAGAGAAGCCGCTGTAATGCCTTTACCAAGCGAAGAAACAACCCCCCCGGTAACAAAAATATACTTTGCCATAAAATATCCTCCTAAATTGCTCTTGCAGTAGTATTATCGCCACGCAGGTAAGCCTGAATTGTACCTGCCGGTTTACGGTATTTTGTCTAAAAACACGCCAATAATTTTATCCCTTTTTGCCGCTTACTGTCAAGCAAATTATTCTGGCTCGCCCACCTCGGAAGTAGCGGCCACATAATCCTGCTGAATTTCTTCCAATAGCCGTTCGCGCCGTCTGGTTGTCGGCACAGCGGTCGCCCCGCCGTCTTCGCCACTGACACGGCGGCTGTTTTGAGGAGCCCAGTCAATCAGTCCCCACATGCCTTTGCCTAAATGGGCAAAACGGCTGTCCATATTAATTTGCGTATGGACTTCAGAAATCGCATGAGAAAGGGAATGCACCGGCCTTGCTTTAATATCTAATACTTGGTTGATCAGGTCACGAAAATACATGGCCTGCCCCGATTGACGCAGGATATGATAAGCAATATCCACCTCGGCTGCCTGTTTAAGATCTAACATGTAAAATCCTCCTCCGATACAAATATGAAACTACTTCCTGAACGCCTCTGCCTAACAGACTGGCCTCAGTAGTAAAAAAAGTCAGTATATTTATTGCTATATTCACCGCACCGCAAATTTACCCTTTTTTTGCGTTACATCTTTTCGGGTGCGTCAATGCCTAACAAGGTTAAGGCATGGCGAATGGTAGTTTGAACGGCTGTAACAAGGGCGAGACGGGCCGCAGCCAACTCCGGCTCAACACCGACAATCCGGCACTGATTATAAAAAGAGTGGAACAGTGTGGCCAGATCATGGGCATAACGGGCAATCCGGTGAGGAGCCCGGTCGGCGGCCGCAAAAGCGATCTCTTCCGGATATCCGCCCATCTTCTTAATAAGATCAATCTCAAACGGGGTGGTCAGTACACTGAGTTCGGTTTTCTCCCACCGTCCGTCAATACCGGCCTCGGCAGCCTGGCGGAAAATGCTGGCTATCCGGGCATGAGCATATTGAATATAATAAACCGGATTTTCATTGGACCGCGATTTGGCCAAATCCAGATCAAAATCAAGCTGACTGTCAATCGATCGCATGATAAAGAAGAAACGGGCAGCATCCCGGCCGACTTCTTCGATTAATTCAGTGAGTGTAACACTTTGTCCTGTCCGCTTGGACATTTTGACCAACTCACCATTTTGATAAAGACTGACCATTTGCAGCACAAGTACTTCCAGCATATCGGAATTGTAGCCCAGTGCAGCCATGGCCGCTTTAACCCGGCAGATATAGCCGTGATGATCGGCTCCCCAAATATTGATCAGGGTATCAAAACCACGTTCCGCCTTGTCGCGATGATACGCAATATCGGCCGCCAAATAAGTTGGAATGCCATTGTCCCGGATAACCACCCGGTCTTTGTCATCACCGTAACAGGTGGATTTCAGCCATAATGCCCCGTCCTGTTCATACATCGTTCCATTGGCTTGCAGCAATTTACAGGTTTGTGCAATCGCTCCGCTTTGATGCAAAGTCCGTTCGCTGAACCAAACGTCAAAATCCACATTAAAAGCCTGCAGGTCTTCTTTCAGCGCTGCCAGTTTTTCCTGGAGAGCCAATTCTTTGAAAATAGCCAGCCGCTCGGCAGCATCCATATGGAGATACTTGTCGCCGTCATGATCAATAATGCGCTGCGCCGTATCAATGATATCCCGGCCATGATAACCGTCAGCCGGAAATTCCGCCGTTTGGCCTAAAAGCTCCAGGTAGCGGGCATTAACCGATGCAGCCAGATTATCAATCTGATTGCCGGCATCATTAATGTAGTATTCGCTTTGAACATCATAGCCGGCCGCTTTCAACAGGTTGACTAAGGCACTGCCGACCGCCGCGCCGCGGCCATGGCCGACATGAAGCGGACCGGTTGGGTTGGCACTGACATATTCCACTTGCACACGCTGACCGGCGCCGGCTGTAGTATTGCCGTAGGTTTCACCCTGCGTCAAAATTGCCGCCAGCATATCGTAAAGCCAATCTGACTTCAAGTAAAAGTTGATAAAACCTGGTCCGGCAATCTCAGCCTTAGTCAGCCAGGTTTCATTCAGCCGTGCCACCAGGGCTTCGGCAATGGCCCGTGGTTTTGTCCGGGCAGCCCGGGCAGCCTGCAGCGCAAAATTGGTAGCATAATCACCGAATTCTTTCTGCGGCGGCACCTCCAAAACTACGGCCGGTAATTCCTCAGCATGAAAAGCCCCGTCAGCGATAGCCTGCTGCGCGGCTTTAATAATCGCGTTATGTAGTAGTTGCTTAATATCCAACGCTCGTTCCTCCTGGTCTAAAAACCATTCTAATTAACGGCCTGACAAGCATTATTGTCGGCACAAATTTTGATATATAAATGATTGGCGCTTTGCCATTGTCCGTCAACCGCCAGCTCATAGCCGATATCAATCGTTCCGGTCGCTGAGGCAAAACATATATCTAAATTGTTTGTGAGTATGGTCAAGGTCATATCGCCATAAGGAGTACGATACAAGCTTGAACTGGGCTCCTGCAGCTTAAAGGTTTGAGTATGCTCCACCCGGCCTTTACGCACCAGAGTGACACAGTCGTCCTTCACCTTAAGCAGCGTATTAGTGCCTTCCATACCGTTGGCATCACTATCCTGATAAGAGATATAATTCACACCGTTTTTCAGATAGTGTCTCCCAACTGTCACTAATTCAATGCGATTTTCTTCTCCATAAACATCTTTTTGAATGCCTACCACCGAAACTATAACCTTATTCATATAGAATCTCCTCTGCAACATGAATATATTATAGCGTAATGCACAAGCATTGCCAACCATCAAACACGAAACTTGCATTTGTTCTTCTCCCAGATACAATGGGCAACATAGAATAAGACTTGGGATGACCCAAGCCTTGGCAACTACCGGTGAATTCTGAACCTGCTGCCGGCGTTCGCCATACTAAGGAGCTCTTAAGGCTCCAAAACGCACACCCGGTCAAAGGTTGGGGGGAACGCATACTCACCGCATTGGCTGTAATCCGGTTTTCCTCTTGAACAAAAACCGTAGCGCCGCTATCCGTGCGTTCCGGACAAACGGCGCCTGCTGAGGAAAACTGTTCCATACAGTTTCCGGTAGTATTTTATGCGAAAATCTTGGTAAAAATTCAGTTCAAATACCCAAAATCGAGAAAATTAGCCTTTTTTATTAAAAATTGTCACCAATTCGGTTGTTGAAGTTTGTACAGATTCAACCATACCGATGATATCCTGCATGGCTCTGGCCTGTTCATTGGTAATTTCAGCCGACTGGTTAATGCCGTCAATAACTTTTTGAATTGCAGCCTGGATTTCCTGAAGAATAACATTAATCTTTTCAGTGGCATCTGCACTGTTTTGCGCCAATTTTTGCATTTCCTGGGCTACAACGGCAAAACCGCGGCCATGAATTCCCGCCCTGGCCGCCTCGATGGAAGCATTTAAGCTCAAAAGCTTAGTCTGAGTGGCAATTCCACGGCTCATATCCAAAATTTTTCCGGTATCTTTTACCTTTTGCGCCGAAGCGTTTGATACCCGGACGACATTATCGGTCGTAGCTGCGAGTTCTTCGGACGATGCCGAAATTTCCTGTACTGCAGCGGCAGCCTGTTGAACATTTTCAGAAACTTGATCCACTACTTTGGCAACAGCCTGCTTTTGCAGGTCTTCTTTCACCCGGTAACCCACAATGGTTGCCGCTACCTGCGTCAGTGGCTTAACCACCTCAACAGGACCGGTGATGCCAAAAGTACCTATGCGGATCTGATCAATCACAATCACGCAACTATAGCCTTCACGGACATTGGAGTTTTGTGCTGCCTCTTGAGCCGATACAGCATATTCATCCATAAGCCCTTGCATAATTTTTTGCGCCCCGCTGTGAACCGTCCCCACACGGCTCCCGCCAACGGTATCAGCAACAACCGTTCCGGTCTCATTACAGATAATCATGTTATAACCGGTTTTTCCTGCAACAAACTGTACAATTTCTGCTGCTAATTCTGAACCAATTTTATAGTCCGCCATTACCGCACCCTCACTTTAATTTCCTTTTCTTCCCCTTCACTGGTTGATTCGACAGCAGCTAGCAAAGTCCTGCAAAAAATTAGGAAAAACCGTAGCGCCGGACACTCCTCAGAGCATCCGGCGCCTGTTAGGATGAGGTGTCTTTCAACTGCCTCTCCATGAATATTCTATGCAAAATCGGCTTAAAAATTGCCTGTCTGCATCGGTCCTGTTCTAATAGCCAATAATCAGCAAGCTGTCGATGTAGCTGAAAATCCGTTCAATTTTACACAGGCGTTTGATGGCATTGTTATAAAACTCACTGCTGTTTTGCTGTCCTTGGCGGACAATGGGAACTAAGAGCACACCATGACGGATGACCGAAGACTCGGCAAACTTGCAAATGTTTTTCCAGATATTATTAATTTCTCCTTTTTCGACCTCAACGGCAATTTGCAGCTCGGGGTGAAAAAAATCCACTTCAAAATTCAGCCCCCGCCGAAAAAGGTTTTCATATTGCCGATTGGTAACCGAATGCATGAAACCGAGTGCCTGCATGTCGTTGACAATGACTTTTTCGGCTTCAATACTTTTACGAAAAGGTGTATTGCGAATTTCTGTCAGTGGATTGCTGTTATTAATGACGACCTGACAGAGATTTTGTTCACTCGGATTGATTTCTACCTTATAAAGATATTGGCGTGGGGGATACTCGATCATCGGTGCGGTCTGCAGCATAAGGGCCTCCTTCCAGGCAACTAACAAAGCATTCATCACTGAATGCTTTGTCTTTGAAACATGTTGGATTATTGATACAGCTGTTTGATTTCAGCGCCTACATAATAGTGATTCAAAATATATTGAGCGTTTTGCCCTTGTTTGGCATACGTATATGCCCCCCACTGGCAAAGTCCGACGCCATTTCCCCAGCCCAGGCCTTTAAAGGTGAAATCCTTCCCGTCATAGGTCATGTCGGTAATCAGGGTGGACTTGAGACGGTCAAATCCAACCGCTTTACGGAACTCGGCTCCATACACCTTCTTATTGCCTGCCCCGATAAATAAGATCCGGCCGGATGGTCCTTTTTCCAGAATCTTAATATCACCGGGATTGCCACTATAACCAACTGCTTGAGCCACTTGTGAACCGGGAATTTTCACCGTCCAGGTTTTGATGTTTTCTGGGGCATATTCAAAGCAGTTATCGGTAACAGGCTGAAAGTAAGGAGCGGGTTGCGGAATCTCACGGGGAAAACTTTCGTCTTTGGTAGCGGCAATCTGACCGTTGCAGGAACTGTAAATAGAATTGACCAGGCTTCCGGCATACAAGAGAATTTGACCCCGTGTCCGGCGCACGGCTTCCCGGACATTGTCATTGACTTTTTCCGGTGCAAAGGCCTGCAATTCTTCTTTTGAAGTACTGACATCCGCATTATGCAGCCGTCTGATAGTGCCGGCTTCTATGGCATTAATGGTCAGGGTCCGTGAAGCGACTGCCTGCGCAGCCAAAGCCTCAATGGGCCATTCGGGCTGCATCTCCTGAGCGATAACCCCTTCAATATATTTTTCTAACGGCATGCTTTCAATAGTCCCTCGATCGGCCCGCCATACTTTGACTACCGGCTCTGTTTTGTACTTGCTGGTATCAAATTGCGGTACCCCCGGTATCGGTTCAACCGGCTTAGCCGGAGCAGGCGATGGTGCCTGTTCGACAGGCGGCACCGGAACTTCCGGGGTTGGTTTAGGGGCGGGAGGACGCAGTAGTGCATAAGCTCCCATAATGAGTACTACGACGATGAGTGCGATAACGGCTACAGTGCTGTTCTTGTTCTTTAGCATACTCCCACCTCAGTAGATATTATGTTGAGTACACAATCGTTTTATTCAAGTTTTATTTTTCCAGCGACCACAAATCAACGGTCAGTCTTTTATCTGTCTCAAAGGCCCGGATAACCAGTACATGTCGGCTTGTGTTGACAAACCGCAAATCTTTATCGGTATAGACGGTGGCATCCTGCCCCGGCAGTACATAATTGACAGGCTGCGAATGAGGATGGCGTTCGATAATATTCAAGCCGGCAGCCAACACCGCATTATACAGCGTGGTCGATACCTGGCACATGCCGCCCCCTGCTTCCAGCTCATGTTTTCCCCCATCGGCAAAAATCCCCGCTTCTTTAAATCCGCGTGCTGCCGTCGGTTCGCCGGTAGCACGGTTAAAAGAAAACTCCTGTCCGCTTTCTAAGACGGTGTTGTTGATCAAATCAGCAGTCAGCCTGATATTATGCAGGCGGTTGGGGTCCTGGTCTACAATACGGGTTGTATAGGCCCCTATCCGGGTAGCCCGGCGTAACTCATCAGTCGAAATAACCGGCACAAGCTCCAGATAGACCGGCTGAAGACTGGCACCGGCCGGAGCCGTCAGCGCTTTGTCCGCTGTGGCGTCAACATCGAGCATTCGACCGGTCTGTCCGGGCGTAAATTGACCATAACTGTCAAAACCGGCATTGATGGCCGGCTGATATTGCCCGGCTCCCAACTGATGCAAAAGCACGCTGAGTTCGTCCCGCGATAAGTCGCCAACAGCCACCCCGGCTACCTGGACTCCGGGAGCAGTCTGGCCGGTCTGCGGCTTACGGGCAGCCGGGTTTGGCATACAGCCGCTCAAAATAACCAAGCCAAACAAGAAGATAATCAGCACACGATTTACTTTCATAGGCAGAAAATTCCTTCCTATAAATTAGTGCAGTCAGGCACCTTAGCGCAGCGGCTTTCATATCCTGTCATTGCGACTGCTAGCAAATAGGGATGTGAAATCATGTGTATACCGGCTCAGTTAATCGCTCAGGCTTCCGGCATTACTTGCGATTCCCGCGAAGTAAAACCAGGAAGTATTTTTGTGGCCATTCACGGCAGAACCGCCGATGGGAATACCTACATCCATGATGCCGTTGCCCAGGGCGCATTGGCCGTAGTAACCGATCAGCCACCACCTCTGGCTATTCCTATCCCGGTCTATCTGGTACCGAATGCCCGTCAAGCCTTAGCGCAATTAGCGGCCGAGTATTTCGGTCATCCGTCCCGGGAGCTTAAGCTGATCGGAGTGACCGGCACCAACGGCAAAACCACGGTGACCTATATGCTTGAACATATCTTTCGCTCCTGTGGACTGAATACCGGGCTGATTGGCACTGTGCAAGTCCATTTAGGAAAAGCTTCCTATCCCAGCACACTGACGACGCCTGATGCTGCTACGCTGCAGCGTTATTTGCGGCAAATGCGGCAAAACGCGGTGACCCATGCTGCCATCGAGGTTTCCGCCCAGGGCATTGAAATGCATCGGGCCGATCAGCTCACTTTTACCTGCGGGATCTTAACAAATATTAGTCCGGATCATTTGGATTTTCATGGAGATTATCCTGCTTATGTTGCGGCCAAAAGCAAATTCTTACAGTTGCTGTCACCGGCAACACCCCTTATCGTGAACCAGGATGACCCGGTTTGCCGGGAACTGGCCGCCGCTTATACCGGACCTGTCATCGATACCAGCCTGCTGCACAATCAGGCCGCCGTATCGGCTGCCATTACCGCACTTGGCGCCTATGGCAGTCAGGGAATATTGACCTTCCAGGCTGATTGTTGTGACGGCGGCTGTGGCCAATTGCCTTTCCGGCTTTTGGTGCCTGGCCGGCATAATGTGGCCAATGCCCTGGCTGCCATTGCCGCAGCCACGCTGTCCGGAATTCCCCTTACAGCCAGTATTGCGGCTTTGACAACCTATAAAGGTGTGGAGCGGCGTATGAATCTGTTTCACTTGGAAGGACGTACCGTGATCGATGATACGGCCCTAAATCCGGGAAGCATTGACGCAGTTTTCGCTACCCTGCAACACCTGCGCTATCGGCGTCTGGTCGTAGTCAATGCCATTCGCGGCCGCCGCGGGCCAGCCATCAATGCGGCAAACGCGACCACTCTGGCCGGTTGGCAGCATCAGCTTGCCTTTCAGTTCATTGTAACGGCCGCTACCGACTGTGTTGGCAGCAGTGACCAGGTTACGGACCAAGAGCAAGCAGCCTTTTCCGAGGCACTCGCTACTGAGCAAGCCGGTTATGTTTTTACCGAAACCTTAAACGACGCCCTCCAACTCGCCTACGATGACACCATGCCCGGCGACCTGCTGGTACTCTTGGGAGCTCAGGGTATGGACCAAGGACGCCGGATCTTGATGCAAACGATTGCCAAGGCTTGGAATGAGCCCAATTTACAATTCTTCCGCCCCATTTTATAACCGGTCCGCTTGGCGAGTTGAACTGGTTTGCGCCTGTGGAGCAAAGAACTGCTGTTCCAGTGCCGGTTTTTGGAGTTGGGTCAGCGTAAGCGGCTGAGCCGCCTGCTGTTTTTTTACAGCTTGTTCGTTCGGATGAATGGATTCTCTATCGGGTGACATTCATTTCACCTCCATAGCTTTAGTATGTCCGAAATAAAAAAGGCTCATCAACCCTTTAAGTTGATGAGCCTTTTGTTGCTTGTTGCTGTTAGCTGACAATAACCGAAACACCGTCCGGTACAACGGTATACGTGGCATCAGACCCGGCAATTTCTTCCGCCATAGCCATAGCCTCTTCGAGTGTTTTGGCAACTTTCATCTGCATATCGGTGATCAGCTTCGGATCGCATTGATCGGAAACCATAATGACCGTATGTTTTAAGAGCACACGAGCCAGGATTTGTGCTTCCCATTGATCGGCAATGGTATGCTCCGGTTCAATGGACATAATTTTATCCATGACTTCTTTGGCGTCTTTGGCTTCGGTAAACCAACGGTAGAAGGCTTCACCGCCATGGCCGTCATTGCAAGCAGCGCAGATAATGATGACGCCGCCCGGCTTGCAGCTAGCCTCAGCCGCGGTCATGCCTTTAACGGCCTGATAGATATTTTGATCCAGCGGGTAACCGCCGTTAGAGGTAATGACAATATCAGCCGGCTTGGCTTCTACTGCAGCCAGATCACCGGCAAATTGGGTTCCGGCAATATGAGCCTGTTCAAGATCGCCGGCAAAAGCTTTAATGATTTTCTTATCGGCATCAATGACCACATTGACAATAAACGCAAGTTTGGCTGTTTTCGCAGCGTGCAGCATATCAATATGAATTGGATTGCCTTCCAGTTGACCGGTGCGGGCATTTTCATGCGCAATAAAGCGGGAATTATGGTTCGCCAGAACCGTTACCTTGCTCACGACACCGGGCAGTACACTTTTGCGGCCGCCTGAGAAACCGGCAAAGAAGTGTGGTTCAATAAAACCTTCGGAAATCAGCAAGTCGGCTTCAACGGCGACTTTATTGATGACAATGTCGCCACCTGAAGGCAATTTGCCGATATTGACCATAATATCCGGATCGAATGCATTATGAATCACAATCTTCTCATTGGCAACAATCTCTTCGCCAAATTTGTGGATAAGTTCTTCTTTGGTTGTTAACCGGTGAAAGCCGGTAGCAATTAAGAAGGTGATATCGGCCTGAGGATTCCCCTCGCGAATTTCCGCCAGCATAACCGGTGCCATGATTTTGCTGGGCACAGGCCGGGTATGATCACTGGCAATAATAACAATTTTATTTTTCCCTTTTACTAGATCACGCAGCCGTGGTGATCCAATTGGGTTTTCCAACGCTTGGCGAACTAATTCGCTTTCTCCAGCCTCCGGATGGTAATGATGCGCCTTGGATTCAAGAACGCCTTGCAGTTTATGGTCCGGCACATTTGCATTCAAATAGCCTTTGCCATAAGGAATTTTAACGGATGCCATTCATCTTCACTCCTTTTTCAGGTTAAAACCTGATACTGATGTCGGTAAAATCCTTACACCTCTTATTAAAGTACTTTGCTAATGACTGGCAAAATCCTTTTTTTGTGAGTAAGTTAAAAAATTCATTTACTGCGGACTGCTTTATTATGTCTGAAAAAGCTGGAGTTTACTCCGCTTTGCTGATCAAAAATTAAATTTCCTAAAAAGTTATTTCCATAAATGAAGGGACTCCTCTGCTCTTTACTCACCGCTTACAGAAGCGGAGTATGAAAGCGGGTCAGCATCGGATAAAAAACTACGGTTTGCAGCCTGATGACCGCAAACCGTGTTCTTACGTTCTTATAAGATTATTTCCGATGCGAAGTGATAACAAATTTCTCCACCATTTTGACCGGGTGATAGCTTTGTTTGGCTTTGCGCAGCCCGGGAATGCCCATGTCTTCCTCACGGTTGATATATTCCATATGGCTCCAGCTGTTTTGACAGAATTCCTGGTTAATCACAGCGTAAATTCCCTTAATATCCGGATTGCCTTTTTCCACATGAATGACAGCCGTATCGGTATTGAGCGGTTCACCAAAACTGAAGGCTTCCACCTTGTCGCCGATGGTAATGACTCCGCCTTCGAGTCCGAGTACCGAAAAATTGTTTAAGACTTCAATAATGGCATCTTTCTCGGCTAATAGCAGCGGATCTTTATAACAGCCTCGCTTCTTACACCATTCAATGGTGTTTTCCACACATTGTCCAATTAAGTCCGTGGTGAGCGGCAGATACTGATAGTCACTATAATTTTTTCGGAAGCTGTTGACGTGATTTTTCTTGGAGTGATAACTGCGGCCTTTAAGCTCGATTAAATCTTCGGCCCGGTAAACATAGTCAAAGTTATCCCGGTCACTGACAATCTCAAACTGGCCGGGCAGCTGCTCCTGAATCAGGTTGACCACCGGGGCTTCAACCCCTTGCATGACAAACGGCAAGCCTAAACCGGTAAAATAGCGCTGCCAGGTTTCCAGAGCCGATACCAGGCGCTGGTGTGGACCAAATGGCTGCAGGGCAAATTTATGGTTTCCCCAGGAAGCCCGAATATATAAAAAATCTTCTTCTACTGCCCATTCAATTTGATAGGCATTGCGCCACATGAACAGATTGGTGAAATTGAAATGAGCATTCTCATAGTATTGCTGCTTAAAAAATTCGTCAAAAACGGGCTTATCCTGTAATTGAACCTGACGGAAATTAATAATAATCCCTCCCGTTGAAGCTAATCCAAAAACTCAATCTAAATTATACCAGTTAATTCAGCGACTCACAAACAAAACACAAAAGATGCACAATTGAGTAATTTATTAATTTTCAGTTAATGGCAGGATTTTACTATTGGTGTGCAGTAATTATGTTGTGCAATTACTTTGTTATATTATACGTCGATTTTATGTTTGTTGCTATGGAGGTGAGCCTTATTTCTCAACATGATCCGTTAGCACTGCAGTTAAATTCCAGTACTGTTTATCATCAGCTCCAATTTGAAAGCGCGCTTGCAGCCGAAATTGATATTGATAACTTTGCTTTGACTGATTTAATTAGCATCGAGGAATTGCAGCAGATTCAGGATATTTGCGCTGAAACCTTTGGCATTGCCTCAATTCTCACTCACGTCGACGGCCTGCCTATCACCCGGCCCAGCAATTTTTGCCGGGTCTGTGAATTGGTACGGACGACAGAAAAAGGACTGCACAATTGCATCCAGTCGGCCCGTTACATAGGCAGTAAAGCCCATGACCGGATGGAACCGGCTTTCGAGCGTTGTTTAAGCTGTGGCTTTATTGATGCCAGTGCACCGCTCATTGTTGCCGGAAAACATATTGCCAACTGGGTGTTTGGGCAAATCAATCACCGGGATGTTGACGAAGCCGCTATTCGCCGGTATGCGCTGGAAATCGGGCTCTGTCCCGACGAATTGGCTGCTGCACTGACATATACCCACGATATGCCTTTGCCCGAATTCAGCAACTATATAAAAGTCATTTGGCTGCTGGCCCAAAAGCTATCTACGCTGGCCTACAGTAATTTGCGCTTATCGAAGGATAATAAAAACCTGGTATTGGCAGAAAAAGCGATCAAACAACTCAATAAAGATTTGGAGAATCGTATTTGGGAATATGAAGCCGCCAATAACGAGCTTCAGGAAACCCTGGCAACCTTGCAGGAAACCCAAGCGCAGCTCCTTCAACAAGAAAAAATGGCTTCCCTGGGGAACCTGGTTGCCGGCATTGCCCATGAAATCAATACCCCGCTCGGAGTGGGTGTGACCGCGGCATCTTATCTCGACCAGCAAACCAAGGCTCTTGCCGCCCTCTTCCAAAGCCAGCAAATGAAGAAGTCTGACCTGGAAAAATATCTGACAGCCACCATGGATGCCACTCATATTATCCTCTTGAATCTGCAGCGGGCCTCCGAATTAATCAACAGTTTCAAACGGGTGGCGATTGACCGGGTCAGTGAAGAACGGCAGATCTTTAATGTAAAGAATTATATTGGCGCCATTTTGCTGAGTTTACGGCCCAATCTAAAAAAAGCCAATCACCATATTGTGGTGCACTGTGATGATTTTTTAGAACTGGACAGCTATCCTGGCGCCATTTCGCAAATCATCACCAATCTGGTGATGAATTCCCTCATTCATGCTTATCCCGATGGTCAGCAAGGAACACTGGGCATTGAAGCAACGCTGACAGCCACTCACTTTACCTTGATCTATTGGGACGATGGTGTTGGCATTGCCGAGCAAAACCTAAACCGGATTTTCGAGCCCTTTTTCACCACCCGACGCGGCAAAGGCGGAACCGGGCTAGGGCTGAACATTCTTTATAATCTGGTTACTCAAAATCTGTCAGGTACGATCGACTGCCACAGCCAGCCTGGCCAAGGCACTCGCTTTATCATTAAATTGCCGGTACAAAATGGAGGTACACCATGAGTGAGTTACAGCCAACCGATGACTTGTGCTTTGCTGCTGAAGAGCCGTTATCATCAGCTTCAGCCGCTCCAGATCTGCCGGCATCCCTGCTGAATCATTGGAAGCTTCTCATTGTTGATGATGAAGCTTCTGTCCATGCAGTCACCAAATTAGCTTTGCAGAACTTTAAATTCTCCGGATATGGTCTTACTTTTCTCAGCGCCTATTCGGCGGCCGAAGCCAAGCAACTGCTTCAGGAACATGCCGACATTGCCATGATTTTACTGGATGTGGTCATGGAAACCGATGATGCCGGGTTAGAAGTAGCCCGGTTTATTCGCGAGGATTTAAAAAATCCGTTTGTCCGCATTATCCTGCGCACCGGTCAGGCGGGCCAAGCACCGGAAGAAAAAGTCGTTTTGGAATATGACATTAATGATTATAAGGAAAAGACCGAACTGACTGCCCGTAAGCTGTTTACCACCGTAGTCTCCTCCTTGCGTGCTTACCGCGATCTCATGACCATTGATGCAAACCGCAAAGGATTGGAAAAGATCATTGAGGCCTCCGGAACCATTTTCAAAATGCAGTCCATGACCAAATTTGTTTCAGGTGTACTCACACAGCTGATTGCCATTTTGGGATTGGATAAAAACTCGGTCTACTGCCGCGCTTCGGGGTTTGCCGCCACAAAAAACGGGGGGGATTTCCTCATTTTAGCCGCGACAGGCAGCTATCAGGAT
>CAMJML010000010.1 GCA_946407015.1 uncultured Selenomonadales bacterium
GCATTGCCTCAATCTCATCCTGGCTCATCATCCCGTTGGCAGCAGCCGGAGCAGGTTCAGACGTGACCGGTTCAGGAGCGGCAGCCGGTTCAGAAGCGGCGTTCATGGACGCTAGCAAAGCCTCGATTTCAGCAGGGGTCATCATTTCATTTGAGGAAGCCATAGTTTCTCTCCATGCAAATTAAGAATTTATTTTATTCTATTTCTATTTTTAGGCGATTTTTCCTTTTTCGACATTATTCTTGTGGTCAAAAATTACAAGAAAAAACCAGTAACCGGCGCAATTTATGCGCTGGTTACTGGTTTTTTAGAGAAGCTTTTATTGAACAGTCACCCAGAAATCGACGGCCCGGTTTACTTCGGTTGTGTTGGGGATAATCTGCAGCTTTCCTTTACCAGGCTTAATGGCTGTAAAGATAGCTTTACCTGTTTGGGTTGAATCGGTGTCCTGTTTCATGACATCACCGAAAAAGTTGTCTCCCGAGGATGTAAAGCGTGTGTTTTTGGTGAGGCCGGGAGCCGGCTCAAGAATCAAACGCTGACCTACGCGCAGCACAATATTATTGGCCGATAACTGAACCTTATCCGTAGCATTGTAATTATAAGTAACCCGTATATCGCTGGTTTGCGGTGGTTGGACAACAGGTGGATTTACTGTAGAGGGTGGCGCCGGAGACGTTGGGGAAGACGGGTTCTGCGGTTCAACAGGATTCACATTGGTGCAGCCGGTGATGAACAGACTGATACTCAGCATAATCACAGCAACCATGTAAATGAATTGTTTTTTTTGCATGTCTCATTAAACCTCCTCACTCGTGTTATTAGTATGAACATTTCAGAAGTCTTTATCCAATAACCGTTCAATACGGCAAATTCATAACAAATGAAAAAAACGTCGAAATCTTAAATTTTTTAAAGAGGATTTTTTAATGGAACAGCTAATAATATACGCGAAGATAATTTTCTTAAACTATAAATGAAACGGAGAAAATCTCCAAAAAGCGGAGGTAGCACCCATGAATCTCTATTCACGCATTCGATTGCATAGCAATCGCTTTACTCCGGCTCAAGAGCGAATCGTTCGTTTTATTCATGAAAATGCGCAGGAGGCCTTAGGGCTTCCGATTAATGAGTTAGCTGAACGCTGCCAGGTTGGCGATGCGACGGTCATTCGTTTTTATCGTTTAATGGGCTATGAGACGTATGCGATGTTTCGTGTTGCGTTGGCTCAGGAGTTAGCAGAGAACGACATCCGGCCGATTTATGAAGAGGTGGGTAACCAGGATGAATTGACCGATGTTGTTCGCAAGGTCATTGCTTCATCGATTCAAGGGATTGCCGATGTTGAAAAACAGTTGTCGCTTAAGGCTTTGGAAGAAATTGTCCGGCAGTTTTTTCAGTCCAAGCATATTCATGTGATCGGCTTGGGGGCATCCGGTGTTGTTGCCCAGGATGTTATGCATAAGCTGATGCGGCTTGGGTTAAAGATCAATGCCTATACGGATTCGCATTTGATGACCATTGCGGCAACAGTCGCCGAGGAAGGCGAGGTCTTCTTTGCTATTTGTCACTCCGGTGAAACTTCTGATATTATTCGCACACTGGAATTAGCAAAAGGTCAGGGCTGCTACACTTGTGCTTTGACCAGCTATATGGAATCCAGTATTACACGGGTTGTGGATGATTATCTTCTGAGCTGTACCCGGGAGACCA
This sequence comes from uncultured Selenomonadales bacterium, assembly GCA_946407015.1. GTDB lineage: Bacteria > Bacillota > Negativicutes > DSM-1736 > Dendrosporobacteraceae > CAMJML01. The sequence continues at coordinate 1,714 of CAMJML010000010.1, forward strand.
AGATGCGGTCCGATGCGATGATTTCAAGGATTGTTCAGCTTGTTGTGATCGACATTCTTTATGTCAAATTAGCATTGCAGATTGGTGATTCTGCTATGGACCGGGTCCATCAATCGCGTCTCGCCTTAAAACAGCTGCGGAATTCCAGCCGTCAGGACGGAGCATCCTGATCTCTGAATAAGGCAGCGATTTTCGGCAGGATGAGTACCATTGGATAGGAGGAAAATCTTATGGAATGCAATCAAAAAGGTTTGGTCGTTATTGCAGATGATTTGACCGGGGCTAACGATACCGGAGTGCAGTTTGCCAGACGTGGATTAAAAACGAATGTTTTACTCGAAGGGACGCCGCTGGAACGTATTGGCGACAGCATTGTCGTGGTGGATACAAACAGCCGGGCGATTGCCGGTGAAGAAGCCTACCGGCGGGTTCAGGCAGTTGCCAGGCAGTCCTATCAGGCCGGAGTCAGCCGTTTTTACAAAAAAATTGATTCAACGCTGCGTGGCAATGTAGGGATCGAGATTAAAGCCATTTTAGATTTAGAAATTCATGATTTTGCGTTTGTCATGCCGGCATTTCCTAAAACCGGACGTACAACAGTAGGCGGCAATCATCTGCTGCAAGGGATACCGCTGGCCGCAACTGAGATTGCCAAAGATCCCAAGTGCCCGGTTTCGGAGAGCTGCTTGCCGGAATTATTGCTGCAGCAAACCGGACTTACGGTTGTCCATATTGGCGTTGACGAACTGTTAAAGGGCACTGAAGTGATCCGGCAGGCCATTCAAAACGGCCTGGAAGCCGGCTGCCGGATTTTTTCCTGTGATGCCTGGCTTGATGATCAGTTTTCGCTGGCGGCAGAAGCGGCTGCCGGGGTTAGTGATCAGATTCTATGGGTGGGATCGGCCGGTCTGGCAGATTATTTGCCCAAAATATTTGGCTGGGAAGAACCTGATAACACGCACTTGCCTACCTTAGTGGTTGCCGGCAGTGTAAGCTCGGTAACCCGTGGACAGATTGACCGCTTGTTGCAGGACGGTTATCAACTGGTTGAAATCGAAGTATCTGAGTACCTTCCTTGGCGGGAAGCGCAGGCGTTGCCCTTGTTGGCTCAGCTTGAGGAACGGCTAAGTCAGGGACAAAAGCTTGTCATTGCTTCCGGCTATCAGCCGGAAGCGGTTGAACGGGCGAAGCAAGCAGGTGCCAAGCTGGGACTTGGTGCCGTACAGGTTAGTGAACTGATTGCACAAATGCTTGGCTGGCTGGGTGCCAATTTGCTAAATAAGCAGGAAGTGACAGGTGTGGTTTTGACCGGCGGGGATACTGCGGTCGCTGTTTGTCGCGCACTGGGGGTAACCGGCATTCATATTCTTGAAGAAATTGCGCCAGGTATTCCCTTGGGGCTTATGACAACAAATGGTGGCAAAACATTAAAGGTTGTTACAAAAGCGGGAGCTTTTGGCAATCCGGATGCTTTAGTCAAAGCATCGCACAAACTACAGCAAAGGATGTGACACACGATGCAGCACAGGAGAGATCCACGGCCGATTTTAGCGATTACCATGGGCGATGCCGCCGGATGTGGTCCGGAGATCATTGTCAAAGCGTTAGATAATCCACACTTTTATCAATTATGCCGGCCCCTGGTGTTTGGGGATCTGGGACGCATCAAACTCGCGGCCTCACTGGTGAATAGTTCCTTGACGATTACGAAGGCCGAGAATATTCATACAGGCGTCTACCAACATGGTCATGTTGATGTTCTGGATTTTGATAATATTCCGGAGGATTTGCCGTTTGGGCAGGTAGATGAACGAGCCGGCCATGCCGCATTTACCTATATTGAAGCGGCCATTCAACAAGCGCTTAAGAATCAAGTGGCCGCAATTGTTACCGCTCCCATTAATAAAGAAGCCTTACACAAGGGGGGACATCATTTTCCCGGTCATACTGAAATTCTGGCCGAATTGAGCCATACGGCCGATTATGCCATGATGCTGGCCGGTGATGCTTTGCGGGTTATTCATGTAACCACCCATGTTTCGATGGTGGATGCCGCCAAACTGATCAAAAAAGACCGGGTACTGCGCATCATTCGGCTGGCTGACCGGACTTTGCGGCTGCTTGGACTGGAAAAGCCCCGTATTGCAGTAGCCGGCTTTAATGCCCATGCCGGAGAAAATGGGTTATTTGGACGTGAGGATATGGACGAGATTGCGCCTGCCGTCCTAGCGGCTCAGGAAGACGGTATTGCTGCAACCGGCCCGATTCCGCCTGATACCGTGTTTTACCGGACCGTATGCCGGAAAGAATTTGATATTGTCGTGGTGATGTACCACGATCAAGGTCATATTCCGATCAAGCTGCTGGGCTTTGATAATGGTATCAATGTAACGGTCGGGCTGCCCTTTCTGCGAACTTCGGTGGATCATGGTACGGCTTTTGATATAGCCGGTACCGGTGTGGCGGACAGCTGCAGCATGAGCGCTGCGATCGAATTTGCGGCTCGTTTGGCTGACGGATCCCGTAAGTCAGCTTTAAATCAATAAAAAGGAGAATGCATGATGAAAATTAAACAGTCAATCGAAAGAATCCCGGGTGGAATGATGATTGTCCCGTTGTTTCTAGGTGCCTTACTCAATACTTTTTCCCCTGATTTCGGTAAAACCTTCGGTTCATTCACCGGAGCGCTCATGACCGGAGCGATGCCGATCCTGGCCGTCTTTTATGTATGCATGGGTTCAACCATTGATTTGAAGGCTACGCCTTACATTCTGCGCAAAGGTGGTGTGTTGTTAGGAGCAAAAATCCTGACCGGTGCCATCTTGGCTGTGGTTGCTTCTAAATTGATGCCGGCCGGTTATGTGGATGCGGGCTTTTTTGCCGGTCTTTCGGTTTTAGCCATTGTCGCTGCCGTCAATGATACCAACGGTGGTTTATATATGGCCCTGATGGGGCAGTTTGGCAAGAAAGAGGACGTTGGAGCTTATTCGGTGATGAGCCTGGAATCCGGACCGTTCTTTACTATGGTAACGCTGGGAGTAGCCGGTTTGGCGGCATTTCCGTGGCAGACCTTTGTCGGAGCTATTTTGCCCTTGATCCTGGGGATGATATTAGGCAATCTTGACCGTGACATGCGCGATTATTTGAGCAAGGCAGTACCGGTGATGATTCCGTTTTTTGCCTTTGCTTTAGGCTGCGGACTGAACCTTGGCAATATTGCCAAAGGCGGCATGCTTGGCATTTTGATGGGAGTAGCCGTAGTCACTGTCAGCGGTATCATTCTCTTTATTGCTGATAAACTGACCGGCGGAAACGGGATTGCCGGCCTGTCGGCTGCCTCCACGGCCGGGAATGCTGCTGCTGTGCCTGCTGCTATTGCTGCCGTAGATACTTCTTATGCCTCAGTAGTACCAACCGCTACCGTGCTGGTAGCCACCTGCGTCATTGTTACGGCTGTGCTTGTGCCTGTTGTTACAGCCTGGTGGGCTCGCCAGATTGGGGTAAAAGGAAATCAAGCATCGGCCTAATGTGCGGTACAGGATCAATAGGAAGCCTGCAATCCTTTCGAGGTTGCAGGCTTCTTTTTGTCAACTTGCTTGCTTTTGGATAATTGTTTACAATGAAATTCAGAATAAACATTTAGAGTGCCGATCTTAAGCAATAGATGGAGTGAATGCAGATGGAACGGGTAGATACGGTCATTATTGGCGGGGGAATCATGGGGCTGGCGGTCGCTTATGTGTTATCAAAGCACCGGCCGGAGCAAAGTGTTTTACTGTTGGAGAAAGAAGCCCGATTTGGGCTGGGGCTTTCAAGCCGTACCAGTGAAGTAGTACATTCCGGTATTTATTATCCGACAGGTAGTTTAAAGGCCAGGCTTTGTGTGGAAGGAAATTCGTTATTGTATCAATTTTGCCGCGAACAGCAGGTGCCTTTTCAACAACTGGGAAAATTGATTGTTGCTCAAAATGAGGCTGATTTACTTAAGCTGGCGGATCTGCAGCAACAGGGAGAGAACAATGGAGTTCCGGATATTCAGCGCTTGGATCGCAAGCAGATTGCAGATTTGGAACCTGCTCTTGACGTGCAGTCGGCTATCTTTTGCCCCTCCAGTGGCATTGTGGATTCTCACCGGCTTATGGCTAAGCTGGAGCAGGGTGCAAAAGAAAATGGGGCTATGCTGGTCTACCAGCAGGAAGTAACGGCTATTGAGCAACTAAAAGACGGTTATTGCCTGGAAGTTTCCGATACCAGGGGGCGGATTGAACGCATCGGCAGCCAAGTTGTGATTAATGCGGCCGGATTGTCTGCCGATAAGATTGCCGCCATGGCAGGCATTCCTATTGATGAAGCCGGCTATCGCATTTACCGCTGCAAGGGTGAGTACTTCGCCGTTCATAATCAGAAGGCGTCTTTAATTAACAGATTGATTTTTCCGGTAGGCATCCGGGAACTGAAAGGTGCTGGAATTCCGGCTATTAAAGATTTGAAAGGCCGGCTCAGGCTTGGTCCTGATGCCCATTATGCTTCCGCTACCGCAACCGATTACAGCGTATACCCCGGCAATCGCAATCAATTTTTAACATTAGTGCAAGGTTATTTGCCGTTCCTGGAACAGGATGACCTTCAGCCTGATTTGGCCGGGATTCGTCCCCGGTTGCTGGTTCCATGCGGAAGCCCGCCGCGGGATTTCGTCATTTGTGATGAATCAGAGCGAGGGCTGCCTGGTCTTATTAACCTGATTGGAGTTGAATCACCAGGGATTACCTGCTGCTTGAGTTTAGCAAATTATGTAGGCGAGCTACTGGCTGCGGTGCCTTAACCTGTAGCTAAAACAGAGCGGAATTTTCCAGAGCCGTATAACCACCTTGACGGAATACCTGCACCGGAACTTCTGATTGCCATTAGCCAGGACGCTGAGGCGCCGATCTTCAAATTGCCAATTATGGTATTGCCGGGGATATCAATCTGATTTTTCCAGAACTGATTCGCCAACACCAGCGAGGACCTGAATCAATAAAATGATCAGGCACCTTGCTGTAGAAGCAGGCTATGCGGAATTTTCCATCTGTACAGCCGGCTTTTTTTCTTTGGCCAGATACAGGCCGGCAAAGATCAGCAGAGCACCAAAAAATTGGTACCAGCCAAACTGCTCTTGCAAGAAGAGATAGCCGGTAATAACGGCAAAGACCGGGGGTAAATTGTTGTATAAAGAGGCTTTGGTGCTGCCTAATATTTTTGTGCCCCAAATCCACAGGCAATTGCCTAGGCAAAGGGGAAAGAGGCCGGAATACAGGATGCTGCCCCAGCCGGCTGATGGGATAGTCAGCCAGTCGACTGCCAGCATAGCCGGCAGGGATATCAGGATAAACAAACCGGTTGAGAGACAGAGGATATAGGCGGTTATCTGGTACGCCGAATAATGATCGGTCAAAATGCGGGAAAAAATGGTGTAATAACCATAGCTCCATTGAGCCACGAGGAGCAGCAGTGCTCCGACAATATGGCCATCTGCCAGACTGATTTCCTTACCTGTTCCGGCTACCATAACGGCCACTCCGGTCAGTGAGACCGCAATACTCACCAGCATGCCTGAATTGATTCGCTCAAAGCGATGGAAGTGATTAATGAGTGCTACACTGATGGGCAGGCAGCCCAGTATGAGTGAGGCATTGCCGGCTGTGGTGTACTCTACTCCGGATGTGAAAAAGATCTGGAAAAAGAAAAAGCCTAAACTGGCGATAACAAGGGCTGGCCAATGATTGCGTTCAAGCTGTTTCCAGGGAGCTAAGCGGCGGAGTACCATCCAGCCTGCGGTTAGAGCGACTATCATCCGAATGGCGTTATAGGGCATGGGGGGGACATAAAGCAACCCGATTTTCATAACCGGTGGATTAATGCCCCACAGAAAAGCAACAAAGATTAATATTAAATGAACTCGGATGCGATTCACCTCCCAAAAGGTTGATGCGGCTGTAAGCTTCCGTTGGGCTTTTGCGGTCTATCCATCATTTCGGATTCTTACCTGGATAATCCTCCCAGTCGTTGCAGGTTTTTTGATTCTTAGGACTAGATAAAAGTAAAAAACATGGCATAAAATGTCGGTTTTTTTACCATTATGGAGCAGGGGTCATGGCTTTAGGCTCGAATTTAACAGGTATACTACGGGGAGGGAGGGGCATTTGGTGCGGTGGAATATTTATCGAAAGATGTTCTTATTTGCGACAATGATGATTGTCTTACCGGTTGCTTTGCTGGGATTTCTGTCTTATCGAGAAGCTGAAGCCATGCTGATTAGTAGAATTAAGCAATCTTCACTGCTCACCATGGAAAATGCAGCCAATCATTTTATTAAGGCTTATATTCATGATATTGAAACAACCATGAATATCTTATCCAATGATCCCATGCTGGCTGAATTGCCTGCCACACAAGCCCGCTCCCAACTTACGGAAAAATGGGAGCAGCATCGCCGTTATTCGGAGAATATCTGGTCAATTGCCTATACCAGTAACCAAGGTGAACGGTTTATGATTCCGCAGCGGAACATGGAGGCTGGCTATATTTCTCCCAGCCGGAATGCTGTTCCAACCGGCATTATCTGGAGTAAACCACAGCGTGATGAAACAACGAATACGACTGTGGTTACAGCCTCTAAAGCCATCTACCAAGATGGTCAACTCATCGGCGTTTTTGCCATTGATACATCTTTATATAAATTATCGGATATTATTCACAATATTCATATCGGAGCAGGCGGTTACCTAATATTGCTGGATGGAAGCGGCAATGTGATTGCCCATGATGAACTGGCCATGCTGGGAACCAATGTCCGTGATACGGACTGGTTTAAACAATTGACTCAATCTGAATTAAATTTTATTCACATCGCCGACAGCCAGCTCTATGTCAGTTCTGTCAATATCCCGGAAACGGGCTGGACGTTGGTGGGCTTTTTACCTGAATCGCTCTTTGTCAGTGAAGCTGAGCCAATTAAAACGACTACCCTGGAGGTCGCTTTATTGGGGATTATCCTGGCGTCTTTAGTCAGTGCCGTGGTTTCGCGCAGTTTTGTTGGCCGAATTAAAAAGCTGGTGGCTTCAGTAGCTAAAATCGAACAAGGAGATTACCAAATTCGTGACTTGGATCAGTCGACTGATGAAATTGGTGAGTTAAGTCGCAAGTTTGCCGCAACCGCGGACCGGTTGAGCAGCTTTATGGAACAACGCGACTTAAACGAAGCTGAAATCCAGCGGCAAAAGATTTACTTTGCCCAGCTCTTTGAAAACTCGCCGGAAAGCATTGTCATTCTGGATCCTGCCGGCAGAATTGTAACAGTGAATAAACAGTTTACGGAGTTGTTCCATTATACAGAAGCTGAGGCTGCGGGAGGATGGATTGATGATCTTGTTGTGCCCGATCATTTAAAAGCCGAAGGAATTGATGTTGGTGAAAAGATTGCGGCCCATGAGTTTGTTCAGCAGGAGACGGTACGAAAACGTAGGGACGGCAGTCTGGTGGAGGTGCAGGTGATTGCTTATCCGATTATTGTTGATACTCAAATTGCCGGCGTGTATGCCATTTACCGTGATATTTCGGTCCGTAAAGCTGCAGAGCACCAATTGGAATATTTAACCTATCATGATGCGCTGACCGGTGTCTACAATCGTGGCTATTTTGACCGGCGAATTCAGACCCTTCTGGCGCATGAGGCCGGAGGTTATGGGATTGTTGTTTTTGATGTGGATGGTCTGAAGCTGGTTAACGATAGTTTCGGACATGCCAAAGGGGATGAATTACTCAAAACGGCTGTCAGTCTGATCCAGTCTGCCGCACCGCCTGAGGCGATTATCGCACGCATGGGCGGGGATGAGTTTAGTTTATTATGGCCTCAGGCTACCGAGGAGCAATTGCAAAACATGATGAAACAGCTGCTGCAGAATATCAGCGATTTTAATGCTGCTCATCCTGAGTTTTCAGTGAGTTTGTCGATCGGTTTTGCTTTGGCGGAAAAAAGCGCTCATATTATTGAAGCTTTGCAAGAAGCGGACAGCCGGATGTATAAGGAGAAGCTTCATCGCAGTCAAAGTACTCGCAGTGCTATTGTAAAAACTTTGATGCGGGCTTTGCACGCCCGGGATTATATCACAGAAGGACATGGTGACCGGATCCAAACCATGATCGAACAGTTAGCCGAGCGAATGGGGATCTCGGGTTATAAAATCCAGGATTTAAGATTGTTTGCCCAGTTTCACGATCTTGGAAAGGTGGGTATTCCCGACAGTATCTTATTTAAATCTGGCCCGCTAACGGCTAAGGAACTGGAGGTAATGCGCCGGCATAGCGAGATCGGCTACCGGATCGCCATCTCATCACCGGAACTGAATCATATTGCCGATTGGATTTTAAAACACCATGAATGGTGGAATGGCCAAGGTTATCCAATTGGAATAAGCGGTTTGGAGATTCCCCTTGAATGCCGGATACTGGCTATTTGTGATGCCTACGATGCCATGACCAGTGAACGTCCTTATCGTAAGGCTATGCCGGCTGAGACTGCGTTGGTCGAAATCGAAAAATGCCGTGGGTCCATGTTTGATCCGGAAATTGCCGGTATTTTTGTTGCCATGATCAGGGGAACAACCCATGAACGATTGTTTGGAGACTGGCAGATATGAAAAATCCAAGACATTTGCTAAAAAAACTATGGGTGTTGTTGGTCATCGGTCTGCTGTTGTCAGGCTGTGGCGAGGTTTCTTTTCAAAACCGTCCGGAGGCGGCCCTGGAACGGATAAAAACAAGAGGCAGCTTGGTTGTTGCGGTGAGTTGTTATCCGCCATTTGTCGTTTTTGATCCCGCTGTCCAGCAGTACTCAGGCAGTGATATTCTTTTAGCCCAGGCGATCGCTCAGCGTTTGGGGGTTTCACTGGAGATCAAAGCTGTCCAGTTTACCAGCCTAATTCCAATGGTACAAAGCGGGCAGAGTGATTTAGCCATTGGGGCGATTTATATTACCGAAGCCCGCAAAGCCTTTGTTGACTTCTCGCAACCTTATCGGACTACTGGGATTGTACTGGTCACTCGTAAAGAATGGCTGGAGAAAGGGGCCTTTCATTTTACCGGCAAAGTAATTGGGGTAAAAACCGGTGGCAAGAGCGTCCGGGCAGCTGAAAATCTCAAGCTCAGTCAACGTAACTTGATTGTCAAAAGTTACCCGGAAGTCGAGGAGGCGCTGATCGATCTTGATGAAGGACAACTGGACGCTGTGCTGAATGATCAATGGCATCAATTGGAGTACAACAAAACACACTCAGGTCTGATGATTGTGGGGGATCGCTTAACTTCCGATTCGCTTGGTGTGGCTGCAGCGAAAGGGAATCAAGATTTATTGGAACTTGTTAACCAGGTGATCGATGAGCAGTACCGGCCATGACGGTGACAAACTATAAAGCCCATCCTATGAATTCAAGCTCATAGGATGGGCTTTATAGTTTAAATGACTTCGCTGACAATGGCGGACCAATTCTTTCCTTTGTAAGCATTATATCCTCGGGTATGAGCGTAACCATAGATCTTGGTATTGCCGCGATTGTCTTTGGCAAATGTATATCCATAGGTTTCACCGGCTATAGCCTGCTGAGCCGCTTCTAAATGGCTGAGGTTGTCGGTTAAAATTCCTTTGCGGCTTGGACAGGCAATTACATAGCCAGCCTGATTGATAATGGCAACATCCCCGTTATGGCCGATGCGGGCAGAATCGAGGATATCATAAATGAAATCCCAATTGAAGCGCGAAGAAAAATAGCCGAGAATTTGATTGGTATCCCCGATTACCGGACAGGAATACGCAACCGTGTGACGTTTTTCCACCTGGGAAAAATATAAATCAGTGACCGAAATGCTATTGGCCTGCTTGACGGCTTTAAACCATTCCCGGTCAGACATATTCTTCCCAATCAGTTCATGATGGACTCCGGCGGCCACCACGGTTCCCTGGGTATCGAGCACATACAGATCAAAATAAACTTCATAGATTTCAACCAAGGTCTTTAACAGGCTGTTGGCCTGCTGGACGCTTTGTGAGTCGGCTATGGATAAACAGTTTTTTACTTGAGAAAAACCTGCCCAGGCCTGCGCGTCGCAGTTGCGTTCAAACAAATTCCGGTCAATTTTATCGATGGTATCGTAAGCCACGTCGGCTGTACGGATAGCCATGACTTCATTGGCTTTGGCCTGGATATGTTCGATGATCTTGGTACTTTCCTTGGTGGCCGAGAAACTGCGGGTTGCCAGCTTTTTGATTTCATCGGCAACTACGCCAAAGCCCCGGCCGGCTTCGCCGGCTCTGGCTGCTTCGATCGCTGAATTCAAGGATAACAGGTTGGTTTGCTGGGCAATTTGCTGGATGGTGTTAATCACCTTGCCCATTTCGATGTTAGCTTGTTTGAGTTCACTGAGTAAGACGGATGCATCAAGAATGTTATTGCTCGGATTGGACATGCTTTCACCTCAAAAAATAAATAAAATGAGGCCTGTCTTATAAGACAGGCCTCATTGCCTAAGTAGTCTCATTATAGTGAGAAGTAATCGGTCTGTCAATATTGAGATCGTATATTTGAAAAATGCGATTCTGCTGAATGGAAAAATAATCCCATTTTAATATTGACAATGATAACCAATATCAAGTATACTAAGGGACGAAGCTTGCATGTCTGATATGCAATTGTAGATTGTTTGTTTACACAGCAAAGCTGTCTTGGGACGGACAGGAAACATGGACACTGCTGTCATAGCCAGTTTTCCTGTGTTATCAATACATACTACTTATATTCAAGGAGGATAACACACATGAAAAAAAGATTGCTTGCCGCAGCGGTAGCTGCGTCCTTGAGTTTGCCGATGGCAGTAGCCATGGCAGCTCCGGTGGAATTTGACGGTTCGGCTGAGCTTCATTATCAATGGGATACGGCCGACGGTGCACCCGATAAAGAGGCTGCCCGCAATACCATCATCGTCAATGCCAAAACAGCTTTGGACGAAAATATTGATGTTTATGCCCGTTTGGCGGTACAACGGTATCATGGTGCTCCGATATCTGCAGATTTTGATTTCGACAGCAAAGGCAAATCAACTGCTACGATTGACCGTTATGGTTTTATTCTTAAAAGTGATAACGGCACCTATACATTAGGCCGTCAGGGCGGTACGATTGGTGCTAACGCGTTGCTATACAGCACCGATGGCAATATTGGCAGCTACGATGCGATTGATGGCCTAAGCGGAGTGATTACCACCGGTGTGACCGAACTGCAATTCCTGGCTGGTCAGGAAACCGGCGGCGACAATAAGCTGTACAGCCTGCATGCTGGTTATCAGCCGGCTGAAAATTGGACGCTTGGTGCTACATTGGCTAAATATGACAACAAAGACGGCACTTTTGACTCTAGCAAACATTGGGCCGTTGACACCTCCTATGCTCATGGTCCTACAACCTACTTCGCCGAATACGCCAAATCCGATGCCGATAATGACAATAAAGCGTTTGTTGTGGGTGTAAGCCATGATTTGGATGACAAAAACTCACTTTCATTAAGTTATGCCAAAGTCGAAGAATATGGGTCTATCGCAGGAAAAACTGACTTTGACACTGGGTTGAAGGGTTTATATTTTGGTTATGACCATAAATTAACCGATAACACGACTTTCAGCGTAGCCTATAGCGATCTGAAAGCAATCAGTGGCAGCGATAAAAGCACTTCGCTGGAAACCTTCGTGACCTATTCATTCTAAGAATCATAAAAAAGGACTTCCTCCATAAGGGGGAAGTCCTTTTTATTTAGACAGAGAATTATTCATATAGAATGATTATGTAGAAAAAGGTTAAGACGACCGGCTGCGTCTGGAGGTTTTGCGGGAAGCACCGGTTGCTTTACCGGCCGATGGCTGGTCGGTTTTCGGTTTGCGACGGCTGCGAAGATTGATACCGCCGTGCGGGGTGGCTTTCTTTTCGGCACGCTTATGAGGGTTAAAGGACGCTTTTTTCGCTGCTTCACCAGGCTTGGTACGCGAAACGGCTGCTTTGGCAGCTGAGCTGCCCGCCTTCGCATTTTTTTGTTTCTGAATGGTGGCCTGAATGCCTTGCTCAATGAGCCGCAGGTAATATTGTTCGCCGGGAACGACAAAAGTGACGGCTGTTCCGGTTTCACCGGCGCGTCCGGTCCGTCCGATCCGGTGAATATAGGTATCAGCATCGCGGGGAATATCATAGTTGAAGACATGGGTAATGCCCTCGATATCCAGCCCGCGGGCTGCAATGTCGGTGGCTACCAGCAAATGCAGTTTGGCTTCCCGGAAGCGGCGCAATACCTGCTCGCGCTTGGATTGCGACAAATCGCCATGGAGTTCATCGACTTGAAAGCCACGCTGGGCCAGAGCCAGAGTCAGCGTACTGGCCCGCTGCTTGGTATGACAGAAAATGATCGCTAAATAGGGATGGTATTCCTGAATAAGCTGGCACAACTTGTTGATTTTTTCATCCGAAGTGGTTTCAACCACCAACTGGTCGATTTCATCCAGCGTGATATGCTGGGTTTTTAAGCGGATATCGATGGGCTTGCGCATGACACGGTCAGCCAGACTGCGGATTTTAGCCGGCATCGTGGCGGAAAATAGCATGGTTTGACGGCTGGCAGCCGTATATTGAATCACTTGCTCGACTTCTTCTAAAAAACCCATGTGCAGCATCTGATCCGCTTCATCTAAAACCAGTTTGGACACCCCGGCCAGGGTGAGTGCTTTACGCCGGATCAGATCCAGAATGCGGCCGGGTGTGCCGACTACGATATGCGGCTTGCCCTTGAGCTGGTTGATCTGCTTGGCGAGCGTATGGCCGCCATAAACGGCTACGACCTGAAGGTCAAGCTGCTCTGCAAGACCTTGCGCTTCTTTCTCGATTTGCATGGTCAGCTCCCGGGTCGGCGTAATAATCAGGGCTTGGGTATAAGACTTATTCACATCAATCTTTTCTAATATTGGCAATAAAAAGGCCAGGGTTTTTCCTGTGCCGGTTTGTGCCTGAGCCACCAAATCTTTTCCGGTCAGCAAAACCGGGATGGCTTTTTCTTGAATGGGAGTAGGATGGGTGATGCCAATCCCTTTTAAATAGGCAGTAAGCTCAGGGCGAATCCCTAAGGCTAAAAAATCAGTGGACATGCTTGATTACCTCGTTTTTTTAGATACGGTTGGTTTACAGTTTACGCAATCTTGGATTGGGTTATACCTTCAAAAATAAAACTCCCCTGCACGCAGCAGGGGAGCGAATTTCTTAGTAACGTTTGTTGCTTTGGAAGCAATCGCGGCAATAGATCGGACGATCATTGCTTGGACGGAAAGGAACTTGAGTTTCTACGCCACAAGCTGCACAGGTTGCATCATGCATTTCACGTTGTTGGTAGCTGTTGTTGCTGCGACCACCGCCAAAACCACCACGGTTGTTTTGTTTGCGAGCGGCACGGCACTCTGGGCAACGACCAGGTTCGTTAGTGAAACCTTTTTCTGCAAAGAAATCTTGTTCCGATGCAGTGAATACGAAATCAGCGCCACAATCGCGGCAAGAAAGAGTTTTGTCTTGAGCCATTTTATATAGCCTCCTCAAAGTAATTACCCTAAATAGTTATTGGAATTGATCATAGGGCTTTCTCATAGCAGAACTTGAGAAGACTAATGAAAACTTCGCTGAGTCTATTACTGGGCTATTTAACTATACGCTATAATCAAAAAAAAGTAAAGAGGATTTTTGGATTTATTACAAAATTTAACCGAAAATTTCGTGAAAATCTTGAAAAACAAGCATTTTTTTCAGATTGATGAAGCCGAAAAGATCAAAATGGACAATGCGGAAGGAAATTGCAAGCCATAGCGAGAATAATTAATAGGAAAAATATGGGTAATAGTTGGAGGTGTTTGAATGACCATACAGGCATTAGCAGGCAAAAAAGCACCAAAATCATTGCTGGTCAATGTCCCAAGACTGATCAGTGCTTATTATACCAATCATCCTGATCCGGACGAGCAAGCTCACCGGGTTGAATTTGGGACGTCCGGTCATCGTGGCAGTTCCTTTACCTATAGTTTTAACGAAGATCATATTTATGCCGTCACGCAGGCTATTTGTTCTTACCGCCAGGAGCAGGGGATTAACGGACCGCTTTTTTTGGGTTTTGATACGCATGCCTTGTCTGAGCCGGCTTTCATTTCAGCGGTTGAAGTATTGGCAGCCAACGGCGTGGAAACCATGATTGCCAACGATCTGAGTTATACGCCCACTCCAGTCATCTCTCATGCCATTCTGACCTATAATAAGGGGCGAAAAACGGGGCTGGCTGACGGAATTGTGATTACCCCATCCCATAATCCACCCGAACATGGGGGGATTAAATATAATCCGCCCCATGGCGGGCCTGCGGATACGCAGGCGACCGATTGGATCGCCACCCGGGCCAACCAGTTGCTGCAGCAGGGTTTAAAAGGAGTCAGGCGACTGCCTTACCAGCAAGCTCTTCGCAGTGACTGTGTCCACGAACATCCTTATGTGCAAGCTTATGTCCATGATTTGCAGCAGGTGATCGATATGGAGGTTATCCGGGGAGCCGGTTTGAAACTGGCGGCAGACGCACTGGGCGGTTCAGGCTTAGGATATTGGCTGCCCATTGCCGAAAAGTACGGGCTGGATATTGATTTAATCAATGGTCATCCTGACCCTACCTTCAGCTTCATGAATGTCGACGGGGACGGCAAGATCCGGATGGATTGTTCTTCGCCCTATGCGATGGCTGGACTGATTGAACTGAAAGAACAGTATGACTTAGCTTTTGGCAATGATCCTGATTTTGACCGTCATGGGATTGTCACCCGCAGTACCGGCCTGATGAATCCGAATCATTATCTGACGGTTGCTATTTCTTATCTCTTTCGTGACCGTACAAACTGGCGGCCGGATGCTGCTGTTGGCAAAACCCTGGTCAGTTCATCCATGATCGACCATGTTGCCGTTGATCTTGCAAGACCTTTAGCTGAAGTCCCCGTTGGCTTTAAGTGGTTTGTCGACGGACTGGTAGATGGCTCCTATGGTTTTGGCGGGGAAGAAAGTGCCGGAGCTTCCTTTTTACGTAAGGACGGTTCGGTTTGGACAACGGATAAAGACGGGTTTATCATGTGCCTGCTGGCAGCCGAAATTCTTGCGAAAACCGGACGGGACCCAGGGCAGCATTATCAGGCATTGACCGAGAAGTTTGGTATCCCGGTCTACCAGCGCATTGATGCAGCAGCTACCGCCGCGCAAAAGACGGTATTGGCCAAGCTTTCTCCGGAGCAGGTTAAAGCCGAGCTGCTGGCCGGCGAAAAAATTACGGCCAAGCTGACCAGAGCACCGGGCAACCAGAAGCCGATTGGCGGCTTAAAGGTATGTACCGCCAGCGGCTGGTTTGCCGCCAGACCTTCCGGGACAGAAGACGTTTATAAAATCTATGCGGAAAGCTTTCAGGGAGAAACGCATCTCAAGCAGATTCAATCCGAAGCCAAGCAAATGATTGCTGAGACTTTTGCAACTGCCGGAGTATAATGCCGCGATCATAAGGCCCCCGGTCCTAAAATGGACTGGGGGCCTTCATTTTTTCAACAAGCATATGTTAAGGAGCGGAAAGCTGGACATAATAACAAAGTGCGCTTTGCCTAAACAGTGATTTCGGGAGGTAGACGTGACTGACAATCGACTTGCCATGCGTTCAATTACGGCGCTGTTCCTTGCAGGGCAAATTCTGCTGCTGATGCTGCTGGCTGCCCGAGGCAATAACAACTATATTCACGGAATTGCCGCAACGACAGGGCTTTGGTTGGCTTATTGCTATTGTGAAACCAAATTTCGTCTCAGTATGAACAATTATGTCCGCACCATCCTGGTGATCACACTCTTCAGTGACGGATTTTTGGGCTATTATTTGCAGTTATATCTGACATCCAATGTTTTTGATAAACTACAGCATGCTTTTGGCACTTATTCCTTTGCACTATTTGGGTATCTGTTAGTCGCTCAGCGAATCAAGGGGCCGCTGCCGCGTGAAGTGAACTTTATTCTGGTTCTTTGCTTGGGCATCAGTATGGGAGCTGTCTATGAGATTTTGGAGTTTATTGTGGACAACACGACCAGACCTGATCCGCCCGGTCAGCCAAGCTTATTGGACACCGATCTGGATTTAATTGCTGACAGTGTCGGTGCCGCAGTGGCGGCAGTTCATGCCTGTTCAGTGAAGTTTATCAACCGTCATTTCTGACCGAATGGATTTTCATAGTTGTCGCCGCGGCAATCGCGGCACCGGCACCAGAGCCGTCTTTGCTGAGACGGCAGTCAATCTGACGGGCTTTTTCGCCCAGTAATTCCTTAAGGGTTTTGTTAATGGTGCCGGCATAGCCCGGCATTTTTTCGTAGAGCGAACCATCGATGGCAATCACATGCTGATGGCTCAATTCTGGATCAATATGAAAAAGCGTTGCGGCATAAGTCGCTGCCACCAGCCGGGCTGAACGTCCGATAATGAGGCCGGCTAGTTTTTGGATTTCCGCACGGTCGGCATAGCTGCTTTGTGTAAGACCATAACGCAACAGCCAGTCTTGAATCTGTTCGAGATTTTGGCTGTCATCAGACAGCACCAGGGCCATATCTTTACCGGTGATGGCATTCGGCGGCAAGCTGACCGGCTGCTGAGTTGCCAGTATTTTTTTGTCTTGGACCAGTTCCTGCAGAACAAGACGCAATAACTCTCCGACATATCGTCCTGAGCACATTTTCTCCAGGCGACCGGTCCCAGGCCGGTCGCTGTTTTTATCTAACCGGTCATCAAAAACATTGCCGGAAACTTTATTAAAATTTCCGGATTCCATATTGACGTACATAGGGCAAAATCCGGCAGCCAAGGCAAAAGCGGGTTCCAGATAACAAGTATTATGGCCGGTCCCGCAGATCGAACCAATATCGGTAAAGGTATCGGCATAGGCAGCGGCCATTAGCGCACTGACCGAATCATTGACAATGGCGGCCGCTTTAATGTGGGTGATATTTTGCCGGGAAAAGGCGCCATTCAGCAAGGCGACTATGTTTTCCCCCACGACGCCGGAGGTGGAAATTTCTTTGGTCCAATAAAGCAGCCGGGCATCGTCAATACTCTTCAGGCGGCAGGGAAAAGAAAATGCATGGCCAAGAAGGTAGTGCTGCCCGGTCGTCGTCAGAGCAGCCAGTCTTGCAGCTAAAAAGTCGAAGAGTTCAGCAGCGGTTGCTGAACTGGCGGTATAATCATAACTGCCGTCCGGGGCAGCCAGGGGTGCATCCTGGCGTTCCAAAACAGTATACTGGCCATTGCCATGCAGTTTGACCCTCAGAGCACGGACGTTGGTACCGCCGAAATCCAAGGCTAAAAAAATCCCGTTTTCCTGCCCGGTCGGTTTAGTTAAATAAGAAGGCAGCATGGCTAACGAACTGGGGCGATGAGCCAGCCCCTCGCGCATATCGTGTAAAAATAGCTGTATGACGGTTTGTAATTGCTGGGTTGATACAATAAAGCTTTGATATATCTGGCTCAAATCAGGACCAGTTGTCATGTCAAACCTCCTTGTTCCGGCAGTGCTGTTATGAGAACATTATACAGCAAAAAAACCAGTAATGGAGAAAGTTAGTAAAAAAATTAATTAACATTTTAGAATATTTATAAAATTATAAAAAACAGCAGGATAAAGGTTCTATTTAGCGAATAATTGTCGTAGTACTTAGTTAAGAAGTTAATTAAGTACTGGATATAACAATTTTTGGAATAGCCTTTTCGTCCACTAAAAGCTGGCAGCTCATTGGAGGGATAATATGGCTGAATTAAGGTGGAACCCGCTGCTGCGGACCTGGACCATGGTTGCCGCCAATCGGCAGGCAAGGCCGCATTTGCCGCAGAACTGGTGTCCCTTTTGCCCGGGATCTGGGAAGGTCCCGGAAACCTATGAGGTCTACGCGTATAATAACGATTTTCCGGCCCTGACCTTGACGCCGGATATGCCGGAAATTCCAACAGGCAAGCCCTATCAAGTCGCTCCTAACTACGGGAAATGCGAAGTCATCTTATATTCTCCGGATCACCATACCACCTTACCGGTCTTATCTTTGGATCATATTGAAAAATTGATCCAGCTATTAGCCAGCCGGTTTCAAGAACTGGCCCGTGATCCGCAAATTCAATATATTTTTCAATTCGAAAACCGGGGCGAGGAAGTAGGAGTCACCATGCCCCACCCGCATGGCCAAATTTATGGATACCCTTTTTTACCCCAGAAAATCCAAATTGAACTGGATAGCTGCCGGGAGTATTATGCTGAGCAGCAAGCCTGCCTGCTTTGTGATATGAATCAGGCTGAAGCCGATTTTAAGCAGCGGATTATCGCGGAGAACGATGCTTTTCTCGCCTATCTTCCTTATTTTACCGATTATCCCCATGGTGTGTTTATTGTCAGTAAACGTCATGTCGGCAACATTACCGAGTTTACCAAGGCCGAGCAGCGGGAACTGGCTGCTATGCTGAAAAATATTACCGGAGCGTTTGATACCTTATTTGATCGGCTATTCCCCTATATGATGTGTTTTCACCAAACGCCGGTCAATTGTACGGCGTATCAGAACGCCGACCAATATTATCATTTTCATATTGAGTTTTATACCCCGCTGCGTGAAGCCAACAAGATTAAGTATTACGCCTCCTCAGAAATGGGGGCGTGGGCAGCCTGCAACCCCATGGCGGTTGAACAGACCGCCGAACAATTGCGGCAGGCCTACAGACGTTTTGTAAATAGCCGGGAGGACGACAAATGAATGCGTTTGCCGAACTTGAAGAAAAATTCGCCGCGCATTTTGGCAGCTATGACCAGCGTGCCGCACGCTTTTTTGCCCCCGGCCGGGTCAATTTAATTGGTGAATATACGGATTTTAACGGGGGCTATGTTTTTCCGGCAGCCGTGTCATACGGAATCTGGGGGCTGCTGCGGCCGAACCCGGGCCGGGTAGTCCGGCTCCGGTCGACGAATGATGAACTGGCAGTGGATGTGAGCCTGGATGAACCGGTCAGCTGGCGGCGGGAAGACGGCTGGGCCAATTACCCCAAGGGAATTATCCGTGACTTGCTGGCAAAAGGGCTGGCGTTACAGGGCTGTGATATTCTGTATTCCGGCAATCTGCCGGCAGGGGCGGGACTGTCTTCATCGGCGGCAATGTTAGTGTTGACCGCCTATATGCTGCGGACCTGTTTTGAATCCCGTGTGATTGATCTGGTCACCCTGGCCCAAACCTGCCGTCAGGTCGAAAATGAATTCATTGGTGTAAACTGCGGCATCATGGATCATTTTATCATTGCCAAGGGACGCCCGGACCGGGCGCTCTTGCTGGATTGCAATACCCTGGAACATGATTATATTCCTTTTGACCTGGGAAAATACCGGTTGGTCATTATGAATACCAATAAAAAGCGTGAATTAACCGAGTCTAAGTACAATGAACGGCGTCAGCAATGTGATGCCGCTGTGGCCATTCTTAGTCAGCACCGGCCACTGCAAAATCTTTGCCAGGCTACACTGGCTGAGGTCGAAACCCTGCTGTCCGATCCGGTGCTACGGAAGCGGGCCAGACATGTGGTTTCTGAAAATCAGCGGGTACTTGAGGCTGTGGCAGCCCTGCAGGCCGGCAACACCGCGGCTTTCGGCCGGCTAATGACAGCTTCACATTGCTCGTTGCGGGACGACTTTGCCGTTTCAGGTCCTGAGCTTGATGCGCTGGTGGAGTATGCCTGGGCCGCTCCGGGATGCATCGGCGCGAGAATGACAGGAGCCGGCTTTGGCGGCTGCGCGATCGCTCTGGTGGATCATCAGGACCTCCAGGCTTTCATGCAGCAAGTGCAAATAGGCTATCAGGCTGTGACCGGCAGAAGTGCCGACTTTTATCCAGCGATTATCGCCGGCGGTGTCAAAAGCGAAGAGGCAGCTTATGGCAGTTAAGCCCGGTGTGTTCAGTGGATTGACAAGTTATACAATTGAGAACGAATGGCTGAAGATGATTGTTTTGCCGGAGTTAGGCGGAAAAATCGCCTCCTTACAGTATAAGCCTCAGCAATTTGAAGTGCTGTTTCAACCTTCTGCGGGACAGTATCAACTGCCCCGGTATGGTGCGGATTTTGCCTGCTACGATACCTCCGGAGCAGACGAAATGTATCCGACCATTGATCGCTGTCCGTATCCTGCGGCCGGGTTCCCGGGGGTACACCTGCCTGATCATGGGGAACTGTGGAGCATTCCCTGGACGACTGCTGTGACAGACGATGGTTTGGTCAGCCGGGTTCATGGTATTGCTTTGCCTTATACCTTTGAACGCACTCTGAGGCTGCAGCGGCAGGGCATCCATATGGACTATCGCGTGCGTAATACCGGCCAGGCTGACTTATATGGCTTATGGGCTTTTCATGGCCTGGTCTGTTGTGATGAAGGCTCCAAGCTGGTTTTGCCGCAGACTTATGAAGTGATGAATGTGCACGACAGCGCGGTACTGGGGCGTGCCGGAACGGTTCACTCCTTTCCGCTCAGTGTGGGGCAGGCTGGGCAGAGAGTTGATTTAAGCCGGATTGGTCCTAGGTCCCTGCAAATCACCGCGAAGTTTTATGTTCAGGGAAAGGTGGCTCAGGGAACAGCCGGACTGACGTTAAACAGCGGGCAGCTGCTCTATCATTTGACCTTTCCTCACGAGCGGGTTCCCTATCTGGGAGTCTGGGTCAATGCCGGCGGTTTTAAAGGAGAGTATAACTGCGCCCTGGAACCGTCCACCGGATATTATGACAGCCTGCAGCAGGCGTATCGGTCCAAAAGCCTGCTGCCAGTAAAACCCGGAGCGGTTCAGGAATGGTCGTTGCACATCGATTTGATCCCTCTGAAATAACCCGGTGGTTTTTTTTCAAAGGGTGTGCCGGTTACCGTAAAAAACTGCGTGGTGAAAGGAGGAACTATGGGGCGGGACTATTTTACAACCAAAATCAAAAATGGCAGTGTCACCAATGAGACACAGATTGTGAATCTGATTCGCCGTTCAGGTTTGATTTCACGGGCCGAAATTGCCAAAAATACCGGCCTGACACCACCGGCAGTGACCAATATTATCAACAAGCTTCAGGAAGGCGGTATGATCCGTGAGCATATGGTCGGCGAGTCAAGTGGTGGCCGGCGGCCGCTATTATTAAAAATTAACCCCGATATTGCCCGGATTGTCATTTTGCACGTGCGGTCCGAAAAGATCATGGGCTATGTGGTTGATCCTGATCTGAACATTCATCACCGCGAGATTCAGAATATTAAGAAATGTTCTAAGGAAACGGTGCTGGAGTATCTGCTCGCTATGCTTGAGCGCTGCTTGCAAGCTTCAGCCGTATCTGTGGTCGCGGTCGGGGTCGTTGTGCGCGGACCGGTCCGGCTGCGCGAAGGGATCTCGGTATTTGCCCCGAATATTGGCTGGCGCAATGTGCCGCTAAAATATATCATCGAGGAAAAAACCGGCCTGCCGACCTTTGTGGAGAATGACTCGAGGGCACTGACCAATGGTGAATATTACTATGGCTCTCTGAAAGATGCGCAGAGCATGGTTTTGCTGAAAGTCAGCCATGGCATTGGCGGGGGGATTATCTTCAACGGCAAACTGTACCGGGGAGTGAACGACAGTGCCGGTGAGGTGGGGCATACCACCATTGATGTGACCGGACCGCTGTGCAGCTGCGGCAATTACGGCTGCCTGGAAGCGATGGCTTCGGAGAATGCGCTGGTCGATCTGGTGATGAAGGAAATTAAGGAAGGGCAGGCCTCGCTGGTCAAAGATTATGTGGGCGGTGATTTGCAGGAACTTACCCCGGAAATCATTTACCGGGCGGCCGATGCCGGTGATGAGGTGGCTTTAAGAATGCTCAACCGGGTTGCCCGCTATTTGGGGATCGGCATTGCGAATCTGGTGAACATCTTTAATCCGGAAATTATTGTGCTGGCCGGCGGGATTGTTAAAGCCAGGGCTCATGTGGGTGAAACCATTCAGCAGATTGTCCGCGACCGTTCCTTTGAGAGCTGCAGCAACGGGCTGGACATCCGCTTTTCCACACAAGGGACTGAAAATACGCTAAAAGGATCGGCAGACTTGGTTTTTGCCGAAATTACCGAATTAAAGCTGCTGCAGGGAAAACCGGGTTTTTAATGGATTATGGAGCGGGGGTAAGGGACGCAAGGTTGGCAGTAGAGGCGCTTATCACTGCTTTATGATAAAACACTCAAACCATACTTAATGAGGAGGGCATTTTTGTGAAAAAAGGTTTGAAAGGACTCATTGTCACCAGTTTGCTGGTTGGGGTACTGGCTGCGGGGTGCTCGAACTCCCAGGCACCTTCCGGTGCAAGCGCGGGCAAGCCTGTTGTCGGGGTAGCCATCTACAAATTTGACGACACCTTTATGACAGGGGTTCGCAACGCGATTTCCAAGTTTGCTGAAGGCAAGGCCACTGTCGAAATTGTTGACAGCCAGAATTCCCAGTCCACCCAAAATGACAAGGTTGATTTATTTATTACGAAAAAAGTCAACGCTTTGGCCATCAATCCGGTTGACCGTACTGCCGCCGGAGTCATCATCGATAAAGCCAAAAAAGCCAATACTCCGGTTGTGTTTTTCAATCGCGAACCACTGCCTGAAGATATGAAAAAATGGGATAAAGTCTATTATGTTGGTGCCAAAGCGGAAGAATCCGGGACTATTTCCGGGCAGCTTATCGTGGATTATTTAAAAGCCCATCCTGAAGCGGACAAAAACAAGGACGGAGTTTTGCAATATGTCATGCTGAAGGGAGAACCAGGCCATCAAGATGCTGAATTAAGGACGAAATATTCCATCAAAGCGCTTGAGGATGCCGGTATCAAAGTGCAAAAACTGGCTGAAGATACGGCCATGTGGGACCGGGTAAAGGGCCAGGAAAAAATGGCGGCCTTCTTAGCAGCCCATGGTGACAGCATTGAAGCGGTTTTTGCTAATAATGACGACATGGCACTTGGTGCCATTGAAGCCTTAAAAGCGAAGGGCTACTTTAAAGATGGCAAGTATATTCCGGTCGTAGGGGTTGATGCGACTGCACCGGCTTTAAAAGCACTGGAAGAAGGCACAATGCTGGGAACTGTTTTAAATGATGCGGTGAATCAGGGCAAAGCGACCATCAATATCGCGACCGTCTTGGCTCAAGGACAAACTCCAACCAAAGAGAATACCGGCTTTACCTTAACCGACGACAAATATGTATGGGTTCCTTATAAGAAAATCACCAGAGAAAATATGAACGACGCGAAATAATTGCATGGGGCAAAGACCGGCAGGAGTGAGCGCGCTCCTGCCGGAGCTTGCTGGCAGAAACTTTGCTATTGAAAACAACAGGTGGTTGCACCGTGCTTGTATAGAATAACCGGTAGCTGAAGGGAGGGCGTCAGATGGCTGAGCCAGAATTTTTACTGGAAATGCATGAAATTAGCAAAGAATTTCCCGGGGTAAAAGCACTGGACCATGTAAGTCTCAAAGTACGGAGCGGTTCTGTTCATGCTTTGATGGGCGAAAACGGAGCAGGCAAATCTACGTTAATGAAATGTTTGTTTGGCATTTATAAACCGGATGCAGGTGAAATCTTTTTAAATGGCAGCAAAGTAGAAATTCCAAACTCGAAAGCGGCCCTCGATCAGGGCATTTCGATGATTCATCAGGAATTGCACCCTGTTCCGCACCGGAATGTGATGGAAAACCTCTGGCTAGGTCGTTTTCCGGTCAAAGGCTTCGGGCCGTTTCAGTTTGTTGACGAGCAAAAAATGCGGCAGGATACGCTGCAGCTTTTTAATGACTTGCAGATCGCGATTGATCCTGACGTATTGGTAGGAAAACTGTCGGTATCCAAAGTGCAGTCGATTGAAATTGCCAAAGCGGTTTCCTTTAATGCCAAAGTCATTGTGATGGATGAACCAACTTCTTCATTAACCGGCAATGAGGTTGAACAACTGTTTACGATTATCCGGGATTTGAAAAAACGTGGTGTGGCGATTATTTATATTTCTCATAAAATGGAGGAAATTCTGGAGATATCGGATGAGGTGACCGTTATGCGGGACGGCAAGCTCATCGGGACCTGGCCGGCAGCCGAATTGACGACCGATCTGATTATCTCACGGATGGTTGGCCGGGATTTGACCCAACGATTTCCTGACCGCAGCAATCTGCCGGGTAAAGTGGTGTTTGAGGTGGAAGATCTCACCTCAGCTTTTGCCAAATCCTTTAAAAATGTATCTTTTGCTTTGCGGCAAGGCGAGGTGCTGGGGATCGGTGGCTTAGTTGGCGCACAGCGGACCGAGCTGATGGAAGCTTTATTTGGCTTACGGGCAGTCAGTTCGGGACGGTTTATCCTTAAAGGCGAGGAAGTGAAGATCCGGTCGCCTATTGATGCGAAAAAACACAAAATTGCGCTTCTCACGGAGGAACGGCGGGCTACCGGGATATTCCCCGTGTTATCGGTATTGGAAAACACGGCGGTGGCTAAACAAGCAGCGTATGAAACACCCTGGTTTTTGCTTGATGAGAAACGGCGTGTTGCCGATACCGAACAAAATATCCGAAAATTGCGGGTGAAAACTCCGTCCATTCGAACGCTGATGAAAAACCTTTCCGGCGGTAACCAGCAAAAGGTGTTATTATCCCGCTGGCTGCTGACCGAGCCGGAAATTTTGTTACTGGATGAGCCGACAAGAGGCATTGATGTTGGCGCAAAATTTGAAATCTATACCATTATTGCCGAGCTGGCTAAGCAAGGGAAAAGCATCATTATGATTTCATCGGAAATGCCCGAGCTTCTTGGTATGTCAGACCGGATTATGGTCATGTGCGAGGGCCGGGTGACAGGGATTGTGGAAGGCAGCCGGGCCACCGAAGAGGAAATTATGCGTTTGGCTACCCAGCGTTTAGCTTAAAGGAGGGAAGAGTGTGAGTATTGACATGCGAAAAACATCAGACTATTTAATGCAACATGCCATCTATATCGTATTAATTGTGCTGACCGTAGCCATTGCCGTGTATGATCCCCGTTTTATGTCGGTGACCACCATCCGCGATATTCTGTTGCAGTCTTCGACCCGGGCCATTATTGCCCTGGGAGCAGCCTTTGTCTTGATCACCGGCGGTGTGGATTTGTCGACCGGACGGGTTGTCGGGCTCACCGCCGTATTGTCGGCATCCATGTTGCAGGTAGCCGATTATTCCCGGCGTTTTTATCCGGATATGCCGGACCTGCCCATTCTTTTGCCGATTTTGCTGGCTGTTCTGGCCGGCTTGCTGGTTGGGATTATCAATGGCACTATTGTAGCCAAATTTAGTGTGCCTCCCTTTATTGCTACCCTGGGAACCATGGTCATGGTCTATGGTGTGAACTCTATTTATTTTGACATGAAACCGAATGAATCGCAGCCTATAGGCGGGTTGCGCAAAGATTTTACCGAAATCGGCTCAGGGGCTTTTGGCAGCGGGGACTACTCCCTGCCCTATATTGTACTGATTGCACTGGCTATCTCGGTCATTGTCTGGGTCATCTTCAATAAGACACGGCTAGGCAAGAATATGTATGCGATTGGCGGCAATGTCCACGCGGCCATTGTTTCCGGTATTAATGTCCAGCGCAATTTGTTGTATTTGTATGCCATTGCCGGTGCCTTGTATGGCTTGGCCGGTGTGCTTGAAGCCGCCCGGACAGGGGGAGCTACCAACAACTACGGCAATATGTATGAGCTGGATGCCATTGCAGCCTGTGTGGTGGGCGGTGTGTCTACGGCCGGCGGGATTGGCACCGTTCCCGGTATCTTGGCTGGAGTTTTGATTTTTGGTGTGATTAACTATGGACTGACTTTTATCGGAATCAATCCCTACTGGCAGCTCATTATTAAAGGTTTGATCATTGTGGCGGCCGTCGCGGTGGATATCCGCAAATACTTAACCAAGAAATAGCGGTTCATCTCACAGGACCTTCACTATTATACTGGCTCAAATGATGGCAAAGTGTTTTAGACAGCGCTTTACCATCATTTTTCATTCAGGCAGTAGGGTTTTCTAAAAGGATGTCAAATAGTAATGAGGGAATATTTACTTATAGCAGGCGGTGTTTACATGCAGGAAAACAAGCTTTATCAGGAAACCATTATCAGCAAATTGGTCCAGGCCATTGTGACAGAACAGTCTGTTCAAACCATAAAATTAGAGCAAAATACGACTATTCAGGGACGGACAGGTACGCATGAGGTCGATGTTTACTGGGAGTTTACCGATGGGGAAATTACGTACAAACTGGTGATCCAAACCAGGGACTGGAATAAAACGGTCGGCAATAACGAGCTTTTCCGGTTGCTTTCGATTTTGCGCGATATCCCCGGACAAACGGCCGGTGCCTGTTTTACACAGCCCGTTTACCAGAAGGTGACAAAAGAGCTGGCCCGTGACGTTGGGATTACCCTGTACGAACTGCTGCTGCCCATGGACGAGCATATCTGGGAACCGATCATCCGCCAGGTTCAGCTGCAGGTGGATGCCGAATGGGCTAAGGCTGAAAAAGAGCGCCTGGGCCTCGGGGATCAGCAAGTACAATTAGGCGGCGATCCGAAGAGTATGTTTATTTATGACGCCAACGGCAACTGTCTGGATTCCGTTCAAGGCTTATTTAATGAGTATTGCAAGCAAAGCCGTCAAGCAGGAAAGTATGACCGGCAAACTATTACCCATCAATTCCGGGATGAGTATCTACAAACCAATGATGAACAATTTCCAATGCTGAAATTGGACCGGGTAACCTTTGATTTGGAATTTTTTGATGCCGCAGAAGTACAGGGCGAAGAAATGCTAGGCACCATACTGGCGAGTGTTCTCCGGTATTTTGGCCGATAAACAATGGGTATCTGTAAAAAGTCGCTGCGACGGCTTACAGATACTTTTTTATTTCTTGCCGCAGCTTTGGCAAGACCATGTCTGGAAGGCTTGCGGCAGGGCCATTTCACGCAGATTTGATGCAAAAGGAGCTATTCAATGGATTTTGCAATGATTGGTATCAGTTTATTATGTTTAATGGTTTTTGCTTACCGGGGTTACTCGATTATTCTTTTTGCCCCATTATTTGCGATGATTGCGGCACTGGGCAGTGACTTTGGGTTGATGCCGGTATTCAGCGAAATTTATATGACTAAAGTGGCTGAGTATGTAAAGACCTACTTTCCTGTTTTTCTGCTGGGGGCTGTTTTTGCTAAAGTGATGGAAGGAGGCGGGCTGGCCCATTCGGTAGCGGCGGCTATTGTCCGTTCGCTGGGGAGGGAACGGGCGGTATTGGCTGTGCTGCTTGGCTGCGGTGTTCTGACTTATGGAGGCTTAAGTGTTTTTGTGGTGGCCTTTGTCATGTATCCTTTTGCCGCCATTCTTTTCCGGGCAGCCGATATTCCAAAGCGGCTCATTCCGGCAACCCTGTGGATGGGGATTTTTACTTATGCCATGGTGGCGTTGCCCGGTACTCCGCAAATCCAAAATATTATTCCAACCACCTTCTTTGGGACGACAACCTGGGCGGCACCGGCCCTGGGACTGACGGGTGCGGCCATTTATTTCGCTTTTGGCTGGGGCTGGATTTGCTACCGGCATAAGAAACTGGCAGCAAATGGAGAAGGCTACGGACGGCATGACTTGAATGAGCCGCAGCCGGTTACAGCCGCCTTGCCGCATTGGAGAGCTTCCGCCATACCGCTCCTGGTCGTCGTAGTGGCCAATGTGTATATGAGCAATCCATTTCACTGGAATTTTGCTTTTCACTGGGATGCCCAAAGCCTGAGCGTTCTTAAACCGCTGAAGCTATCCTTATTGAGTGCCAGTGTGGAGCGGATTCAAGCCATCTGGTCGCTGAATATTGCATTGGGCTTAGGGATTGTCTGCGCCGCCATCATTGGCAGAAAGCGGATCAGCCGCAATGGCGGGCTGCTTTTGCCGCTGAATTCGGGTGCACTGTCATCGGTCAGTGCTATTTTGAATACGGCATCGGGCTACGCTTTTGGAGCGGTTATTGCCAGTCTCAGCGGATTTCAGAGTGTTAAGCAGGCCTTGCTGCAGTTCAAACTGGGTCAAGGACCGCTGCTGTCGGAAGTGGTAACCACCAATCTTATGGTTGCCTTTACCGGCTCCTCGTCCGGTGGTATTACCATTGCCTTGGGCATGTTGGGGGAGGAGTGGCTGGCCTGGGCTCAGGCTTCCGGTATTCAGCCTGAGGTGGTGCATCGCATTGCCTGCCTGGCTTCCGGCGGCTTGGATACCGTTCCTCATGGCGGCGCCTTGGTTACCTTGATTGCTGTTTGCGGCTTAACGCACAGGGAGTCTTACTATGATGTTTTTGTGCTGACCCTACTCAAAGTCACCGTAGGCTTTCTCGGCGTACTTTTTTATCATCTGACCGGGCTAGCCTGATTCAGCTATACAAAAGAGCGAGCAGCGAAGCTGCTCGCTCTTTTATATGAAGTTCGTTTTTAAGCAAGCGAATCGTTTAGCAGCTCGCAGAGGATTTGCAGCGCTGCCGGCAAATCCTCGTCCGCTAAATTGGTCCAGCAGATCCGTAAATGATGGGTGGCCGGTTCACCGGAATAGAAAATAGAGCCAGGCAGAAAATGGATACCACGGTGATGGGCCTCGGGAATCAGTTGATCGGTATTGATTGCGCTGGGCATAGACAACCACATATAAATGCCGGCCGGGTGCTTAGGACGGCTAATCCGTGGATCAAGCTTTTGTTCCAGGGTGTGCATCACCATCTTGCGCCGGTTTTCGAGCGCCTTGTTGAGCTTATCGATATGTTTGGGTAACAATGGATTTTTAAAAAAGGGAATAAGCGCTTTTTGCAGCCATAATGGTGATCCGAGGTCGGTAATGGATTTGGCTGCCAGCAGCCGGTTTAAAATGCTGCCGTCTGCTGCCAGGCAACCCAGGCGCAGGCCGGGAAAAAGAAATTTACTAAAGCCTTTTAAATAAACGACATGACCGGTTGTATCCAAGGCTTTCAGCGGCGGCGGCAGGTCTTTGCGCCCCAGCTCGATCTCCCGGTGGGGCTCATCCTCCAGGATTAAAATATTATTGGCTTGAGCAAACTGCAGCAGATCCCGGCGGCGGGCCAGCGACATGACCGAGCCGGTAGGGTTTTGACCGGTAGGGACGGTATAGATGGCTTTAAGTTTTATACTGGCCGGAAGATCTTCCAGCATGTCCAGCCGAATGCCGTCGCGATCAACCGGAATTTGCTGCAAGTTAGCCCTGGTAAAGCGAAAAGCATCAATAGCCCCGGAAAAACAAGGGGTTTCAACGGCCATCGTTTCACCCGGTCCCAGAAAAGTCCTGGCAAACAGGTCAATGCCTTGCTGGGTTCCGTTGGTAACGATGAGCTGATGCTGTTTGATGGGGATTCCTTGTTTGTTGAGATAACCGGCCAGTACCTGGCAGAACTCCTCGTCACCGGCAAAGGGGGCATAGCGTCCCAAAGCCTGCGGTGTCCGGTCCACTATTTGCCGGAAAGAAGCCTGCAGCAATTCAAGCGGCAGCAGCGAACTATGCATTGAAGCGGTCGCCAAATCCAGGATATGCGGGGATAACCGGACGGCACTTTGACTCCAGAAACTGGCACGGGGGAGTGAGTCTGGGATCGAAAATTGCCAATCATAGGGTGATAAGGCCGGAAGCTCGCCGGACGGGCTGGCTGTTTCGCGGACAAAAGTGCCTTTGCCGCGATAGGTCTCGGTCAGGCCTTCCTTGTCCAGGGCTTTATAGACCTGATGAGCCGTAACCAGACTGATTTTAAGCGTTTCGGTCAGCACCCGGACGGAGGGCAGCCGATAGCCGGGCTGGAGCAGGCCAGAGCGGATGCGTTGGGCAATTTCCAGGCGAATTTGCTCTTTCACCGGAATCCGGCTGGACCGGTCAAGGTTGATTAACATAGCAGGCACCTCTTTGACTGTTATATTGTTTTCTTGACTGTTATAGGGAAAACGTGATGAACTATACCATAAATATAGCGTATTATCCCATAACAGAAAAGAGGTGTGTGGTGTGTATTTGGTTTATGGCTGGATGTGCTTGATTTTTGGAACCACGTTTTTGGCCATTAAAGTGGGGATCGAGGGTGGTGTCCCCCCGTTTTTGTTTGCCGGGACCCGTTTTTTGGCCGCAGGGGGCCTGCTGCTATTGTTCCTGAAATTAACGGGGACGAAGATTGCTTTGACACAACAGCAGCGGTGGGATGCAGGGTTTGTGGGAACCACCATGACCGCCCTCTTATTCGGCTGCCTGTACTGGGGCGAACAGCATATTTCCTCCAGTGCGGCAGCCTTGCTTTCGGCAACCGCACCCCTCATGATTATGCTGATTGAGTTTTTTCGTGGTCAGCGTGGCGCCGTTATGCTTAAAATCAGCGGTCTGCTGACGGCATTGCTGGGAGTCGGCATCGCTCTGTACCCTGCAGTCGCAGCCAAGGACAGTTGGCTGGCTATGGCTGCTGTGGCTTTTATTCTGGCTTCAGAAGTCGCCTATGCTTTTGGTGCTATCCGTTCACGCCTGGCTCTGGTGGCGGGAGTGGATCCGTTTGTATTGAACGGCTGGCAAATGCTGGTGGGCGGTATCTGGCTGCTGGCCTTATCCTGGAGTACCGAATCGTGGCAGGTCACCGGTAGCCGCAGCATTGTAGTAACCTGGCTTTATCTGGTGGTATTCGGCTCGCTGATCGGCCATGGCGCGTATTATTGGCTTGTGCGGACTGCAGGTCCGCTGTTGCCGTCAACCTGGACCTACGTATCCCCCATCATTGCCCAACTGGTCGGGTTTTGGTTTTTGGCTGAGTCTCTTACCATCTGGTCGCTGGTTGGCCTATGCTTTGTGCTGGTGGGGGTCGGGGCGGTCAGCCGGGCTTCGCAGCTTGCCCAATGGCTGTCTAAACGCAGGAAAACGGCTTTGTCAGCCTGATTGTTCTTTTGAAATCGCCGTTATGCCTGGATTGCAAAAATCAGCAAAAAGTGGCAGCCTTGCATGGTTTGCTTATTTGCATGGAATGTTTTAAAATGCGGAAACTAACTCCGGAACTGATTTTTTTGCATTGGCGGCAATTTAAGAACAGGAGGACTGAAGATGATTTTTTCAAGCTGGGATAGACATCGCGATTTAGGCTTGCTGATCCTGCGTTTGGGAATTGGCCTCATGTTTATGTATCATGGCTGGCCAAAAATTAGCGGCGGTATGGCAACCTGGACTAAATTAGGAGCAGCTACCGGGAATTTCGGAATCACGTTTGCACCGGCTTTCTGGGGCTTTATGGCTGCCTTTGCCGAATTCGGCGGCGGACTGTTATTGTTATTAGGCTTGTTTTTCCGCATTGCCAGTATCTTGCTGACCGTAACCATGATCGTGGCCATCAGTACCAAGTTTGCCTCGGGAGTTGGTTTTAGTGGTGCTGCTCAGCCAATCGAATTAGGCATATTATTCTTAAGCTTAATTTTAATTGGCCCCGGCCGGTACAGTTTTGATGATAGCTTTAAACGAAGGTGATTCGACCGATTGCTGGAAACTGCCGTTGCACAAAGGCAATGTTGTACTTTGTTCAACGGCAGTTTTTTTATAGCGTTTCTCGGGTGAGCAGGGTTGACAGACTTTCCTGAATCGGTAATAATAGGAAATATGATAATGATAATCGTTATCATATTTCCTGTTTTATTTGGGCTTATATTGTTGAAAGCAGGAAGCCATGTTTTCCTGCTTTCAACAATATGAAATAGTTATCTGTAAACGAGGTGCAGCTATTGACTATTGGAAATCGAATGAGATTGATCGTGCTGGCATTTGGCCTTTTACCGCTGGGAATTGTGTTCTGGATAGGGGCACAGAATGGATTGCTGGCTTATACGGCCTTCCATACCGCTATGGCCATGTCGCTTATGGGGACGATGTTGGTAGGCCTGCTGGCACCGGCACCCGTCATGCATGTGTTTTTTACCCGTTATCTCAATAAGATGAAAGTATTTTGCCAGGAAGTCAAGAAGGGACGTTATGATGTGCATCTGGATGTCCCCAATTCCAGCAATGATGACGGGGAAGAAAACGAATTAGTCGGTCTGATGCGCGACATGAACTGGATGGTCCATTGTATCAAGATCAATGACTCCAGCCTGCGGGAGGCACTTCATAATCTGGAGAAATCCAAAGCGGAGATTCAGCAGCAAAAGCTCGAATTAACGGAAGCGGTTGGAAAGCTGCGCAATCTGATGGATAATGCCGGGCAGGGCTTTTTATCTTTTGGTCCGGACTTACAAGTAGCCGGTGAGTACAGCGCCGAGTGTGTGATGATCTTCAATCAGGAGATTGGCAATCAATCCGTTCCAGGACTGTTTTATCCGGAGGATCAGCAGCAGCAGTCTTTTGTAAAAGCCTTATTCGAGAAGATCTTTTGTGAACAGGATGTCTTTTTGCGGGATAATTACTTTTCTTTGCTGCCCGAGGAATTGGTTTTTGATGAAAACTATATCCATGTTGCTTATAAATTTATCGAGCATTCGACTGAGCCGGACCATCGGGAAATTATGCTTATTCTGACCGATATTACCGAACGGCGCGAAATGGAAAAGCGCATTCAGGAAGAGAAAAATATTCTTGCCATGGTTGTTCAAACCGTCACTCATTATCAGGATTTTGTCAAGGCTGTGCGGGAATACCAGCAATTTGCCTGTGAAGAATTACCGGGCCTTTTGCAGTCCGGGTTAGGGGCAGCCGAAAAAATCAGTGCTATTTTCCGCAGTATACATACCTGGAAAGGGATCTTCGGGCAATTGGGACTGGAACGGCTGGCTGCCAACCTGCATCTGCTGGAAACCGAGCTTGCCGGGCTGCGGGCTGAGGCGGGAACACCTGCTGTGGAGGAACAGCTTAAACGCTGCTTCAGCACTTACTCGGCCGAGGTGCTGACAAACTGGCTGGATGAGGAACTTCAATTGTTAGCCGGAATCCTGGGGGAGAACTTCTTCTTTCAGGAAGAAACGGTGGTTGTGGAAAGTCACAAGCTGCGCCAGTTGGAAGAGAAGATTCAAAAACTGCTGGCTCCTTGCCAGGCCAGACAGCTTATTGCCGATTTGCGCCGGTTACGGTACAAACCGTTTCGCGAATTATTGGCGATGTATCCGGATTATGTGGTCAATATGGCTGCAAATCAGGAAAAAGAAATTTATCCTTTCAGCATTACCGGCAGCGAATGCCTGGTTGACCCGGCTTACTATCACGCATTTGCCAAATCCTTGATTCACGTCTTCCGCAATGCGGTGGCACATGGCTTGGAGACGGCAGAGGAACGGATGATGGCCGATAAGGATATCAAAGGACGCATCAGTTGTTCTATCCATGAGACTGATGAACAGCTGATTATCAGTATTGCCGATGACGGGCAGGGAATTGCCGGCCAGCACATTCGGGAGATTGCCATGGCGAAGGGGCTTTGCAGCACTCAGGAAGGGCTGGCGTTATCCGATCACGAGGCTATCCGCTTGATTTTTGCCGACGGGTTCTCCAGTGCCGCCAGTGCCACTGAGCTGGCTGGGCGCGGAGTTGGTTTATACGCGGTTCAAAATGAGGTTGACAGGCTGCGGGGGACGATTGAAATTGACAGTGAGGTTGGCCAAGGGACAACGTTCCGTTTTGTACTGCCGCGCCTGAGCGAAGTCAAGCGGGCGGATATCAAAACGTTTGGCGAGCATGTGCTTAAGCAGGCCAGTGATTATTTACAGCATGATTTTGGTATTGCCCAACCCCGGATCGAGTCGGTTGCAGCCAATACGCAAGTCATACCGATGCGGAATATTTCCACCTTTATTGATGTGACAGGCAGCTTGAACGGACGGCTGATGATCAGTGCCGATGAGCAGCTAGTCACCTGGCTTGCAGATCGTTTTTTAGGCAATGATCCGGCAGCCTCTTATGAACAAAATTTGCTGGAAAGTGTTTTTGCGGAATTCTTTAATACCGTTGCCGGCAATGCGTTGCAGCAATTGCCGGAGTGGGAAGTGGAAGTCAATATCGGGACACCGGTCACCATTTGGGCCGAAGGGGCTTCAGCCAAATATACCGAGGCTGATACACAAACCTGGAATATTGGTACAGAACCGGGGCAGTTTTATTTTAGTATTATTTCTTTTGAAAAGGAAAGGGAGGATTTTAATGGCGCGGGTATTAATTGTTGATGATGCCATCATGATGCGGAAAACAATTGCCAATATGTTGATCAAAGCCGGTCATAGTATTGTTGACGAGGCTACAAATGGTGAATTGGCGGTGAAGGCGTATCAGAAATATCGCCCGGATTTAGTGACCATGGATATTACCATGCCCGGAGTGGATGGTATTTCGGCCTTGGCGCAGATTATGGCAATTGATCCGGAAGCTAAGGTGATTATGGTCAGTGCACTGGGGCAAAAGCATAAGGTGTTTGATGCCCTGCAGGCTGGGGCTAAAAGCTATATTTTAAAGCCATTTAAGGAAGAAAAGCTGCTTGGTGTCATTAACGAGGTATTACTGCCGAACGGCTGCAATATACCGGTCGCTGAGGCGGCAAGCAGCCACCCGGTCACCAGGGCCGAAACCGGCTATTGCCATAATTCGGGAATTTTGGAAAAACCGTTTATGTTTGAAAATCGTGATCAGCAATATTACATCACCATTGTCAAAGATTTCGGCGGCTGCGATTTTTCAGAACTGATCGCGCTGATTTCTCAGGCAACCGGCACCGAGCCGCGTCAAGTGATCTTTAACTTTACTTGCTGCAGTGCTTTGGGCGGCAGTTCGGCTGCCGGCTTTGCCGATGTCATGGCCAGTGTGCTGGCAGCCGGCTGCCGGTTAAAGATTGTTTGCTATACACGCGACTATACCATGTTTTTTAGAAATGAGCCTTGCTTAAAGGGAGCCGAGTTTGAACTTGTTAAAAAGCAAGGAATCCTTTGAGCTAACCAAAGAAAAGGAACTTAAGGCACAGGTAACCTTAAGTTCCTTTTTTCTTTTCATTCGCTCATGATTATTTTCCATTTCGGGCAAACTAATTGTAACTTTACGATGGCAGGCCTTTACTCCGAATGGTTTCAGGTCAGTTGCAGATCAGGAACGCAAAAGTGACGGAATCGCTAACGCTATAAACCAGAGGGGAATTCTATGTACATCTACCAGGATATTTTAAAACAGGGAAAACGCTTAACAGGCGGCAAAGCAGCCGGTAAATTTAAAGTCATTGATACGCTTAGTACTTTCTGGCAGCAAATCGGTATGGAATGCAGCAAAGCCAAAGTACTGGATGCTTCCGCCTTGCTGGACTCGATCGCCGAAGTTTGCCGCTATACCTATAATTATGAGCGTAGTGTGGATTATGGCAATATTGCTCCTGTTCATCCGGTTACCTGGGTGGAACTGAAAGATACCGAAACGGCTGTGAATTTGGCGGCCTTAATTATCTATCAGGAAAATACCGGCCAATCAGGGCTGGCCGAACAGGCCAGGGAGCACGGAATTCATGCGCCATTTCGCTGGTGCTGCAGCGCCCGCAGCTTTCTGAAGAAAAACTATGGCCAGACCTTGCCGCTTAAATGGGAATGGATCGAATATATTGACAGCAGCGGCCATTCGGTGGGCAGTTTAATGAAGCCAATGATTTTTCCGGAAGGATTTGGGCAGTTGGTACAGGATGAAATGGAGCAAATGCGTTTTGTGCACCATGATCTTTGTGCCCTGGTGGCTAATTTAGGACTTTATACCATTGATATGCTGAATAATAATATTGCCAGCTTGTCCACCTGTCAGACGGTTAACCGGCCGAAGCGGATGTTGGCCAAACCGAGCACACTTGAGCACGAGGTGGTGCAGCTCAATTTCAGCAATAATCCACTGCGGTCTTCTGTTCCTATTTTGCAAGGCTGAATCATAGAAATAGACATTCAGGCCTAATACGCTGGCGTATCGACCAGCCTATTAGGCCTGATATCAATTTAGCAGAAAGTCATAGAGCAGCCAAAGATTGAGAATAGTCACAATCAGGGCAATCAAAAGCAGAACGCCTTTGGTAAAGGGGCGGTTGGCGTATTTTCCCATAACAGCCGGAGACGAGGTCAGGTAGATTTGGCTGAAAACGGTAATGGGAAGCTGAATACTGAGCAGAATTTGCGAAGTAATCAATCCGGCCAGCGGATCGGCAATAAAGAAAATAATCAAGACCGCTATCAGATAGGTCAAGGCTACTCCCCAGCGGGTATGGGGGTCGCGGATATTGTAGGCTTCACCGAACCAGCCGGCAAAAATGCTCCCGCCTGCAATTCCGGCCGTCGTTGTTGAGGCAATCCCGGCAAACAGCAAGGCCAGGGCAAAGATGTTGGAAGCGCCTTGACCCAGCAGCGGGGTGAGCAGCTCAGTGGTCTGTTCCAGCGTTTCGACCGGAATGGAATGCTGGAAAAAGGTAGCTGCCGCCAAAATAATCATGGCACTATTGATAATCCAGCCAATGATCATGGAAAACAAGGTGTCAAAAAACTCATAACGCAGCTGGCAGTCAATGACGTCTTCGTCTTCCAGATTCCATTGCCGGCTCTGAATGACTTCGGAATGCAGAAATAGATTGTGCGGCATGACAACAGCGCCCAAGATGCTCATAATAATCGGAATGGAGCCCGGTGGTGCGCTGGGAGTAATCCAGGCTGTTCCGGTTTGAACCCAGTCGACTTGAATCAGAGTCAGTTCAAACAGGAAGGCAAAACCAATTAAAGAGACAAAGCCGACAATCCATTTTTCCAGACGGCTGTAGGAATTGGTCCAGAGCAGCAGAAAGGCGGTGCAGGCCGCGGCAATCGCTCCAATTTGCAGTGGAATACCCAAGAGGAGTTTCAGACCGATAGCCATGCCGAGGATTTCCGCCATAGCGGTCGCAGCCGCTGCAGCAATGGCAGAGAGCAAAACCGCATTGGCTACCGGTTTAGGCAAAAAGGCCATACACGCTTCAGACAAACAGTAACCGGTTGCAATGCCCAGATGGGCGGCATTGTGCTGGAGGACGATCAGCATCAGGGTAGATAAGGTGACCACCCACAGCAATGCATAGCCAAAGTCGGCGCCGGCCGCGATATTGGCAGCCCAGTTTCCCGGATCAATAAATCCGACAGTGACCAGAATTCCCGGTCCAAGATAGCGCAGGAATTCTCTTGCCTTCAGATCAGGCAAATGGATTTTAGATAAAAACGGCAGTTTCTTGAGTATAGGAGCCACCTCCAAAGGAATGGTTAGGATGGGCAAAACCAGGCTATGGCCAAACATAATAAAATCAAAACACGGGCTAAAAAGAAGAGCCGGTCATCGCGGCCGTTACTGCCAGCTTGGCTGTAAGTCAGGCTATCATTAAAATTAGTTTGCCTTGCTGCAAAAAAATCCACAAGCCGCAGTTACTATAATATTAGCAGTCACGAACGGTTATGACAATACTCGGCTCATGCTGGAGGACTTCGCTGAAGCAGCAGCGAATTTAGTAATCATATGTAAAAGGAGGTTCAGGCAGTGGAGCATCATTCTGAAAACAAGTCTCCAGCCAAAGTATGGACGCTCAATTGGGTGCAGCGCTATATTTTGATGGTGATTGTCCTTGCCGGGATTATCTTTTGGTATGCAACCAAGCTGGGAATCGTGTTGTTTATTGCCATTTTGGTTACTCTGCTGATCCTGCCGCTGAGAAAATGGCTGGAGAAGCGCTTGCCGCGAACCAGTGCCAGCCTATTGGCCGTAGTGCTGCTGCTTGCGGCCGGTGCGGCTGTATTTACCTGGATCGTCCGGACCATTGTCCCCAGTTTTACCTTGTTTGTCCGGAGTATTCCGGAGCTTATCCGGCCTGAAACCCTATTGGCCTTGATGAAGACTTTTAACCTTCCGCTGGAAGTTACCGAATATGTTGAACAAGCGCTAAGCGGCGCTACGGTCTTTGCGATTGGTATTCTCAGGCATTCGGTTAACCCGATCGTGAATGCGCTCTCTGGGATTGTCGAACTGATTGGTGTGCCCTTGATTGTTTTTTATTTTCTTAGCGATGGTGTAAAATTGTGCCAGATGGCTTTTTCTTATGCTCCGCCAGCGGAACGGCCCGAATTGCTTAGGGTCGCGAAAGAATTTGCCGTAGTTTTGGGGGCTTATATTAAAGGGCAGTTGGCCGTGTGTCTGTTTTCCGGCATTGCCGTATTGATTTATTTCCAGGTAACGGGGCTTCCTTTTGCTCCTGTTTTTGCCGCGCTGGCAGCGATGGGAGAATTGGTGCCGGTCGTCGGCCCGGTGGCGGCAGCGGCGGTAGCCATAGCCCTTTGCCTTGGAAAATCGATTGCCTTCGCCATACAAACCACATTATTTTATGTGATTTTATTAAAGGTAAATCACAACTTTGTCTCACCCAGCCTGATTGGCCGGGCCGTCAATGTGCATCCGGTCCTGATTATGATTGGAATCCTGTTTTTCGGACATTTGTTCGGGATCTTGGGGATGGTCATGGCTGTCCCGTTAATGGGGGTTGGACGCGTTGTGCTGAGGGAATTTCTGCCACAGCATCCTGAACAGGATTAACGTGTGAAGCGTCTGAAAATAGTAAGTTTTCTGGTCTAGAAGAAAGGTAGGTTTCGGGCATGGAGAGATTGGAACAGGCTCAAGCCGTATTAAAAAAATATTTTGGTTATCATGAATTTCGCCCTGGTCAGGAAGATATTATCACCAGCTTGCTCCAAGGCCGGGATACGCTGGCCTTGATGCCGACCGGGGCCGGAAAATCTATTTGCTTTCAGGTACCGGCACTCCTGCTGCCAGGGGTTACGCTGGTGGTTTCGCCTTTGATTTCACTGATGAAAGATCAGGTGGATGGGCTGAACAATCAGGGAATTCCGGCGACTTATATCAATAGTGCGCTCTCAGCAGCCGAGGTCCGGCACCGGTTGTATGAAATCAGTGCCGGCAAGCACAAACTGGTGTATATTGCGCCTGAGCGACTGGAGACCGACTCGTTTCAGAGTGTCCTAAGACGGCTGGATATCGGGCTGATTGCCATTGATGAAGCCCATTGCGTTTCCCAGTGGGGGCATGATTTCCGTCCCAGTTTTCGCAACATTAAGCCGTTCATTGATCAGCTGCCGGTGCGGCCGGTTATTGGAGCGTTTACTGCAACGGCAACGGCTGAAGTCAAAAGCGATATTATGACTCTTTTGTCGTTGAGACATCCGGATGTATATGTCACCGGCTTTGACCGTCCCAATTTGTCCTTCGCAGTCCTACGCGGGGAAAATAAACAAAAATTTATTTTAAACTATCTGCAAACCCACTCACGGCAGGCCGGCATTATTTATGCCTCGACCCGTAAGGAAGTGGACAGCTTATATGAATTGCTGCACAAACGGGGTATTGCGGTTGGCCGTTATCATGCCGGACTGAGCGATGAAGAGCGGGCTGTTCAGCAGGAACGGTTTCTTTATGACGATATCCGGGTCATGGTAGCGACCAATGCGTTCGGTATGGGAATTGATAAGTCGAATGTTCGCTATGTATTGCATTATAATATGCCAAAGAATATGGAAGCTTATTATCAGGAGGCTGGCCGCAGCGGCCGTGACGGCGAGCCAGGTGAATGCATTTTGCTGTTTGGAGCGCAGGATGTGCTGCTGCAAAAATTCCTGATTGATAAGTCGGTGGAAAATCCGGAGCGTAAGCTGCATGAATTGCGTAAGCTTCAGCAAATGGTGGATTACTGTCATACTCCGGAGTGTTTGCGCCAGTATATCCTGCGTTATTTCAGCGAAGAAACGGCCGGTGGTGAGTGCGGAAATTGCGGCAATTGTGATCATGACGGAGAAATGATCGATATGACGGTGGATGCCCAGAAAATCTTCTCCTGCATTTACCGGATGAGGGAGCGGTTTGGTGTTGCTGTGATTGCCGATGTCCTGAAGGGTTCTAAAAATAAAAAAGTGCAGCAGCTTAGGTTGGATGAACTGCCGACCTATGGGTTATTTTCTCAATATACGGTGCAAGATATCAAAACCATGATTCAACGCCTGGTGGCCACCCAGTACTTGACGCTTACCGAGGGAGAATACCCGGTGGTCAAGCTGACTCCGCTGGCGTATGCCGTGCTCAAGAGTGAGGCCGCTGTCTGGCAGAAGCAAAGCCGCCAGAAGCAGGTTGAAGTAGCGGATGATCTCTTTGAGGTGCTGCGGCAATTGCGCAAACGGATTGCCGACCGGGAAAAAGTACCTCCTTATGTGGTCTTTGCCGATAGTACCTTGCGGGAACTGAGCCAGCAGAAGCCTCAGGACCGTGACGGCCTGCGGCAGATCAAAGGGATTGGGGAGCTTAAACTGCAGCGTTATGGCACGGAATTTCTGGAAGCCATCCGTTCGCATCTCAACCAGTCCGAGCTTGCCGAACAGGCTGCTTCCGAGCCGGCCGGGCAAAAAACAAAAGGAAAGAAACCGGCCAAGAAGAATGCGGAAACAGCCAGTCATTTGCTGACTTTAGCGCTCTATCAGCAAGGGCTGGAGCTGGAGCAGGTTGCCGCTGAGCGAGGGCTTACCGTCGCAACGGTGCAAAATCATCTGACCCGCTGCAGCAGTGAAGGCCATGCTGTGGACTGGGACCGGCTGATTCCGCCGCTCTACGAAAACCTGATCGTCGCTGTGATCCAGAAAATCGGCTGTCAGGCTTTGCGGCCCATCAAAGACGCTTTGCCTGAAGAGGTTGGCTATGAGGTGATCAAAGCCGTGATTGGCAAACATTTTTCTCAACCCCAAAGTGCCGGTTAGTACAGTCATTGACTTAAAAAGCTGAGGTGGTAAAAGTGAGTATGCTCATGTGGGGCCGGGTTACGACTTGGTTTAAAATGGTTAAAGAGGATGCTGTCATTTTATATTATGCCTGGAAGCATCCGCTGACTCCGCCGTATATCAAGGCGCTCATGGTGGCCGTTATTGCCTATATCTTCAGTCCGATTGACATTTTGCCCGATTATTTGCCGCTGATTGGCATGGCAGATGATGCGGTTCTGTTGCCGACAGCCCTGATTGCCATTACCAAGCTGCTTCCTGCCGCCGTTTATGCCGAGTGTTCCCAGGAAAGCCGGCGCTGGCAGAAACGGCTGCCTTGGCTGGTGGCCTTTCTTGCCGTTATGATGTTAGTGTGGCTGATTTTATCGCTGGTTGGAATCGGATACCTGATTTCTAAATAAATAGCAAAAAGGAGGCACGTCCTGGTCAGGGCGTGCCTCCTTTGGTTTTATTGACGTTTTTTATTTGTTGAAGGTTGATTGAATGACTTGCCAGGAGGCCGGATCTTCTTCACCCAGTTTCCATAAGGCGATTCCGGCTAAATCATAACGATTGGCTAAGTTTAGTTTGTATTGCAGGCTTTGGGCATTTTCATACCACACCTGATGTTGAATACCATCGGCTCCGGTATAAGCAAAATGGGCAGATTTGGCTGTATCGTCCCACTGTGGTTTCACGCCAAATTGGCTGATTAACTTTTGAATGGCTCCATACTCAAGACTTTCAACCCCTTTAGTGGACCAGTCATAGCCATATCCGGCCACACCCAACAGGATTTTTTGTTTAGGGATGAGTTTGAGTGCATACTGAATATCG
This sequence comes from uncultured Selenomonadales bacterium, assembly GCA_946407015.1. Lineage (GTDB taxonomy): Bacteria > Bacillota > Negativicutes > DSM-1736 > Dendrosporobacteraceae > CAMJML01. Next base: position 43,545 of record CAMJML010000010.1, read on the forward strand.
CGCTCTACCGAAGCAATATCGGCAATTGCGCCTGGCCCGCCCCAGGGGCCGTGATAGTCATACGTCATAATGATGATTTGATCAGAGGCTTGTGCCAATTTGGCATAGTCATAAGCCATGGCAAAATCAGCCTCCTCATTATGTTTGGGCATAACGTCAATTGAGATGCTGTAACCCTGCGGCTTTAACCGGGCTGAAAGCTCCTGCATAAAGGCGGTCAATTGATCCCGGTCCTTAGCGGAAACACTTTCAAAGTCAATATTGACTCCATCCAAACCGTATTTTTTGAGAACAGTTTCAATATTGCCGATGGCTTTTTGCCGGACAGCCGGGGAAGACAGGACGGCATGAGCGGCCGAATTTTCTTTGGAATTATTCACCATCAGCAAGGTTTTTATCTGATTGGCTTTGGCATATTTGACAACGGAAGCGTGGTCATTGCCGCCCCGGTCGGTAATGGTTCCGTCACTGTGCATGGTACCCCAGAAAGCGGCGATCGTATCGATTTTATCGTGCTGTCTGGTTAGGGCATCAAACGAGGAGGTATCGGTTCCCCACCACTCGGCAAAAAAACCAAGGACTTCTTTTTCTCCGGAGGAGGAGGACGGTTTCCCTCCTGAAGAGGGCGGTGCGGTGCTCGGCTGGCTGGGAGCCGGCCAATCAATGTTGAGGATTTTGTTAACCCAGTCCCCCAAAAAACTGGCTAATGTGGTCAGGATCCCACCGCCGGGAGCGGTGCCTGGAGTTGCCGCCAGTGCAAGTGACGGCAAAGCGATTGCGGTAAACAAGGCGAATAGCAATAAAAAAGCAATGAGTTTCGTGCTTTTCATGACAACCCTCCCTCTCTAGTTCTCTATGCTATCACGATATAGCTATTTTATCAACAAATAATACGGTGAAAAGTATGGATAAAATAAGGATAAAAGTATATATATTGGGTTATTCTGGTCGAAAAGGCTGTTCGGCAGGCGATGCCGGGGCAAATTGCGGGCGCCTGTTTATGGAGAGGGCATGGTTGTAAAGCAGCTTGTAAAGAGGACAAGCCGGTAGTGGAATGCGTGGAATTGGAGGGCTGGCTATTTACGGATAGTTTGGCATTTGATATGATAACAGAAGCAATTTATGTGCGGACATAGGTTCAGCGTACGCATGTCCGTTTTAGGGTGGACTCTCAAAGGGGAGGAACGGAGTTTTCAATAAGTATGAGGTGCAGAACGTGAGACTATATATTGCCGAAAAACCGAGTATGGGCGCTGAGATTGCCAAATGCCTGCCTGGGCCGATGAGCCGCAAAGACGGCTATATTACGACGGGCGGCGGTGTCGTTACCTGGGGCTTTGGGCATATTTTACGTCAGGCCGAGCCTGGCGAATATGATGAGAAATATCTGCGGTGGCGATTGGAAGATTTGCCGATTATTCCTAGCGACTGGCGGCTCTTAGTTGCCGATTCGTGCCGGAAGCAATTTGAAATTATCAAAAAACTGATCGAACAAGCTAACGAGATTGTGCACGCTGGTGACCCGGACCGTGAAGGCCAGCTGTTGATTGATGAAGTATTGGATTTTATTCAAAATCAAAAGCCGGTCCGCCGCATTCTGCTCAATGCTCTGGATGAGAAAAGTATCAAGAAGGCTATAGCCGGTTTGCGGGACAATCTGGATTTCTTTAATTTAAAGCAGTCGGCCTTGGCCCGGGCGCGAGCCGATTGGCTGATTGGGATGAATCTGTCGCGGGCCTATACGTTAGCGGCTCAGCGTGCCGGTCACCGGACAACGCTGCCGGTTGGACGGGTGAAAACGCCTACCCTGGCCTTAGTGGTGCGGCGGGAACGGGAACTGGAAAACTTTAAACCGGTGGATTACTATGTGATCAAAGCGGATTTTCAACATGTTAACGGCTGTTTTACAGCAACCTGGAAACCCCGTGATGAACAGCGAGGCTTGGATTCCGAGGGACGGCTGGTCGATTCTGAGATCGCCCGGCAGCTGGTGGAGCAATTGGATGGGGCCGATAAGGCTGGAAAGCTGGTTTTTTGCGAAACCGCTGAAAAAAAAGAACCGCAGCGGCTGCCGTTGTCTTTATCGGCACTGCAGGTGTTGGCAGGCAAGAAGTTTGCTTATGATCCGCAAACCGTTCTGGATACGGCCCAAAAGCTCTATGAACGCAAATTGACCACCTATCCACGTTCGGACTGCGACTTTTTGCCGGAGAACCAGCATGAGGATGCCAGGGTTATTCTGGACAATCTCAAAGCGATGGGGCAGGAAGATGTGACCCGCTGGGTAAACGGGGCTAATCCGGCCCTAAAAAGCCGCGCCTGGAATGACAAAAAGATTACCGCCCATCATGCCATTATTCCCACTCAGGAAAAGTGCAAATTTGCCGCGTTAACCGAGACCGAAAGGAATATTTATTTCTTAATAGCCCAAGCTTATCTGGCGCAATTTTATCCGGTCCATACCTATAATCAAACACGGGCCGAAGTGCAGTATGCCGGGGAAGGCTTTACCGTCAGCGGGCGGATTATTACGGAAGTAGGCTGGAAGCAAGTATACGGGGCGGATGCCGATGAGAAGAATGATGAAGACAGCAGTGCCCTGCCCCAGATGGTCAAAGGCGATGCGGTGGAATATCTGCGGGCTGCTGCCGATAAAAAAGCCACCCGTCCGCCAACCCGCTTTACGGCGTCTACGCTGCTGGCTGCCATGAAGGAAATTCATAAATATGTCAAAAATCCGGAAATGAAAAAGCAGCTCAAGGATGTCTACGGGATTGGTACCGAGGCTACGCGGGCTACCATCATTCATGAATTGATTACGCGCGGGTTTTTGCGGGAGGAAAAAAAGAAAAAGTACTTGCTGCCTACCGACGTGGCTTATTTATTGATCGATGCGCTGCCTGATGAGATGACTTATCCCGACTCCACGGCGGTATGGGAAAGTGTGCTGCACGATATGGCTAATGGCGGGCAAAGCCTGGAGGCTTTCCTCAATCAGCAGATTCAATTTACCATTCAATTGTGTCAGCACGCTCAGAAGCTGAATATGCCGCTTAATGGCAGCCATCCTTGTCCTCAATGCGGCCAGGGGGTGCTGCAAGCGCGCAATGGTAAAAACGGCCAGTTTTGGGGCTGTTCACGCTATCCTTTGTGTAAAGCAGCCTATGACGATGATCAGGGGAAACCCAAAAAACCGGAACATCCCTGTCCGCGCTGCAAGCAAGGTGCTTTGCAGCCGATCAATGGCAAAAACGGCAAGTTCTGGGGTTGTACTAAATTTCCTGCTTGCCGTGCAACCTATAATGATAAAGAAAATAAACCGGATATTCCGGTACCGGTTCAAAACCCGGCCCGGAACAATCAGATACAGGAGCGAAAAATATGAGTGAAGCATTTACCCGGTTGGGACTAGCTGAGCCGCTGGCCGCAGCGCTTGGAAAAATGGCCGTCACTACCCCGACCGCCATTCAGGAGCAGACCATCCCGTTGATTTTGGCAGGTAAAAACGTTGTTGGGCAATCGGCAACAGGGACAGGAAAAACGTTTGCCTACTTACTGCCGGTCCTGCAAAACCTTGATCCTGCCAAGCGGGAAGTACAGGCCGTGGTGCTAGCCCCAACCTATGAGCTGGCCATGCAGATTTACCGGCAGGTCGAACTGCTGCAGCAGCATTCGGGTCTGACCATTCAGGCCGCATCCATGATTGGCAATGTTAATATTGCCAGGCAGATCGAGAAGCTAAAGGAAAAGCCACAAATTCTGATCGGATCAGCCGGCAGGATTTTGGAGCTGATGCAAAAACGGAAGATTTCGGCGCAAACCATCCGGACCATTGTGCTGGATGAGGCTGACCGGTTGTTTGATGACCAGAACTTAACCAGCGTCAAGGCGGTCATTAAAAGTACGTTCCGTGACAGGCAACTGCTGTTGTTTTCAGCAACTGTTACGGCTAAAACGCTCGAACGGGCGAAAGAGTTTGTGGAAACCTTTGAATTGGTCAAAGCAGGAGGAGCAGCCAGCGAAAAACCGGATATCCGCCATCTCTATGTGATCAGCGAACATCGCGATAAGATTGAGGCGCTGCGCAAGCTGGCGGCTGCTTTGAAGATGGAGCGGGGACTGGTTTTTGTCAATAAGACCGATGATATCGAAATCACCACCGCCAAGCTGAATTATATGGGATTGAAAGTGGCTGGCCTGCATGGCGGAAATGAGAAGCTTGACCGTAAAAAAGCGCTTGACGATTTCCGCGCCGGAAGGATCCAGCTTCTAGTAGCTTCCGATATAGCCGCCCGTGGCTTGGATATTGCCGGAGTGGATACGGTGATTAATCTGGATATGCCGGACAATGCCCAGCTCTATCTGCACCGGGTCGGACGAACCGGCCGGGCCGGCCGCAGCGGTACGGCTGTATCCATTGTCGCTGTGCAGGAAAAAGCGGCTATTGAGCAGTTTGCTAAAAGCTTGAAATTGCAAATTACAGCGAAGCAACTAGCTCACGGACGGTTGTTTGATGCCGGTTTGCGGGTTAAATCGTCTGGTCGTGCCAAAAGCAAACCAAAAGCTTCTACTGCTAAAAAGCGATAGCGGCGGCTTGGTAAGAATGACTATTTGACAGTAGATTATATTTATGATAAACTAAATAAGATTATTGCATTGCGATAACGTCCATTAGAAAGAGGATTTCTGCCCCAAATGTCTCTTTATCTAATGCGTAGTTGGTAATAGTCGAAGGTAATTTGCGGCTGATGACACATTCGTTGATGTGTTGTAATTACCATTATGTAGAAGTACGGAGGAAAGTAAGATGGAGCAGCGTATAAAGCAGCTTTTAAATCGTTTAGTCTTTTTAGGCTATTGTTCTTTTGCTATCAAGAGTATCGTGAAAGAAGCCATTGGTCGGGATGATGTTGCGGATATCAATCATGCACAGTCAGTCCAGGTTATTAGGCATCTTGAGTTTTACGAGCATCTTGGGGCCCAATTTGCTGAAGCTTATAGTAAGTAAATAAATAAATCAAAGGCAGGTATAGCGAGCTATACCTGCCTTTGATTTATTTATTTTGGAAGTCGAAAAAGATCTGTGTAACAGGATGAAATAACTTTAGCCGGTTTGGCAAATACTTGATAATGAGAAATACAGCAGCTTGAGTGGAGGCGTTAACTTGAACAAAGGTGATCAAGGTTTATCCGCATGGCAATTGGCCATGATGGCACTTGGAACGGTGATCGGCGGTTCCTTTTTTCTCGGTTCGGCTGTTGCTGTCAAAGCTGCCGGTCCGGCGGTCCTTATCTCGTATTTGCTGGCAGGCGCAATTGTATTTGTTATCCTGTATGCATTGTCGGAGATGACGGTGGCTGATGCTGCTCCAGGCTCGTTCCGGACTTTTGCGGAGCGGGAATTTGGTCCGCTTGTGGGCTTTGTAGTCGGCTGGGTTTACTGGACCGGGCTGGTATTAGCTATGTCGAGTGAGGCTACGGCAGTTTCCATCTTTTTACGCAATTGGTTTCCCAGCCTGTCTATCGGCCTAATGGGTTCACTCATTATTATTGGAGTTACACTGCTTAATTTACTGGGGGCCGACCAATTGAGCAAATTGGAAAGTGGTTTGGCAATTATTAAGCTGATGGCCATCGCGGGCTTTGTCGTTGTTGGACTGGCGTTGATTGCCGGAGTCATTCCCGGACTGGGTGCAGTCGGAGCCGGCCAAATTCTCAGCGAACCGCTGTTTCCCAGTGGAATAGGGGGAATTGCGGGCAGCATGCTGATTGTTATGTTTACGTATGCCGGTTTTGAGATTATCGGGCTGGCCGCTTCCGAGGCCCGCAATCCGCATCAGACCATCCCGCAAGCCATTCGCTATACCGTATTTGGCCTGGTTGGCCTGTATGTCACTTCTGTGATCGTGTTACTGGCCCTGGTGCCGACGACCGGACTGGTGAGTGACGAGAGTCCGCTCGTTGCGGCACTGGCCCGCTGGGGACTTACATGGGTTGGCAGTATTATGAATATTGTCTTGGTCACCGCAATTTTATCCACCATGCTGGCAGCCATGTTCGGCCTTGGCCGGATGATCCGGTCGCTGGCGGATGAAGGGCACGCACCGGCTTGGATTAAAGACCGCGGAGATATTCCTTATAGGGGAATTTTATTTTCCGGCTTTGCCATGCTGGTAGGGTTAGGCTTTGGCTTTTTACTGCCTCAACAGGTTTATCTGTTTTTGGTCAGCTCAGGTGGCTTTGCCTTACTGTTTGCGTATGTGGTGATCCTGGCTACACACTATAAGCATCGAAAAAGCTGTGGCTGTCCGCCGCAAGGCGAATGTCAGCTGCCTGGGTATCCGTATACCTCGTGGCTGGCTTTGGGAGGGAGCCTGGCTATCATGGTCAGTATGCCGCTCATTCCAGGCCAGGGATCGGGTTTGCTGGCTGGGATCATCCTGATAGCCGTGTTTGCAGGCCTGTTTTATGTTAAAGCCCGTTACCAGTCCCGGCCGGAGCAAGCTTGGTCTGCTCCCACCGTTCGTCCGCCTCTTGATTTGCAGCTTGAGGTTTCCGAGGAACTTTCCCAACAACCGCAGCCAACAGCTGACGAGCAACCGGTGCAGGAAAAACAAGAGAAAGAGAAAGAGTAAGCGAAGCCCGGACGGCCACAAGCCATTCCGGGCTTTTTATCAATTTGGACGTTTACAGGGGTGAACCGGAACGGCCGTTAGTTTTTGCACCCAGGCGATCGAACAGGCCACCAGAGCCATGGCGGCCATGCTGATCACTAAGCAGGGCAATACTCCGCTGAATTGGGTGACAACACCGGATAGAAACAATCCGGTAATCCCTCCGGTTGAGGCAATGGTAATTAAAAAGGTGATCAGGTTGGAAGAGGGGCGGGAGATTTGCTGGGTTCCGTAAGATAAGAGGGAAGCGTAAATTCCTGCATAACTAAACCCCATAATGGCTGCAGCCAGGGTCATGATCAAATAGGAACGGGTGCTCAGCAGCAGGGTAAAAGCGATAACGGCCGTTGTTGAACAGGCGAGCAGGTATTTTTCCACCTGGAGAATCCGGACGATGAAGCCTGAACAAAAACGGCCAATTGCCATCAAGATGAAAAAGAAGAACAAAATAAAACTCGCTTCTTCCGGCGATTGCCCAAGGCTTTGGCGGAAATAGGCCGCACTCCAGTTGACAACAATATATTCTGATAATACATAGAAGAACAACGCTGCGCCAATGAGATAGACGGCCTTGCCCCAAGGCTCATGGACGGCAGGAGGGTGCTGAATCAGCGAGTCGCGGACAATGGCAAATTTAGCTGTCAGTGCCCAGCAGGCGGCCGTCAGGATGAGGAAAAGAGCGAAAGTGAAGAAAATCTGCCAGGAAAAAAACTGAGCAAGACTGCCGCTGATCAAAGGGGCGGTTACAGCGCCAAAACTGTAGCAAAAATTCAACAGGTTTAAGCGGGCCGGCCGTTCCTGGTTGTTATAAAGATGAACAATCATATAGTTGGCTATGGCGATCAACATGCCGTTGCTGATTCCTAAAAGGGTCATAAAGACAGCAAACAAACCGGCAAGCGGATAGGTTATCATCAGCATGAGACTAAAAAACATCAGGAACAGGGCGCTGAGCAGCAGGCTTTTGAGTGAACTTCTTGCCAGCAGCCAGCCTGAGAGCGGCATGGCCAAGGTGCTGCCGATGGGGAGCAGAGCTAAAATATAGCCGATCACATAAGCCTCAACTTTCAGGGTGGAGCCAATATCAATGAGCGTAACACCAAACAAGGTGGTTGTAAAACCTAAGATGAAAAACAGGAGATAGGCTAGATAGGTAAGCCTTTTCAAATGACGTTGAGACCTCCTTCGGCATTTGCATGCACAATCCCTTACCCTCTATTTTAGAAGAATAACCTATAAATGCAATACCGGTTTGCAAAAAGGCCAAGAATCTCCAACTTGTTGTTTAAATAACCAGTAGATTTATGTTACAGTATAACCATATAAAAAAATTGCGGAGTACAACCCGTCAAACTGGAGTTATATGATGAATTTATTATCAATTGAAAACTTATCCAAATCTTACGGCGACCGGGTCCTGTTTGACCAGGTTTCCTTGGGCATTGATGATGCCGATAAAATTGGCCTGATTGGAGTAAACGGAACAGGAAAGACCACTTTTTTGCGGATTGTTGCCGGTCAGGAGACGGCCGACAGCGGAATCTTGATAAAAGGAAACGGGGTAAAGATTGAATATTTGCCGCAAAATCCGGAATTTGATGCCGCGGCCAGTGTTTTAGAACAAGTATTTAAAGGAAATTCTCCGGTTATGCAGGCGCTGCGTGATTATGAGCGGACGTTAGCTCTGGCGGGCACAAAGGGCGAGAATGCCGCTTATCAGCAACAGCTTATTGACTTGAGCCAGCAAATGGATGCACTCAATGCCTGGCAGTTGGAGAGTGAGGCGAAAACCATCCTGACCAAGTTGGGCATCGCGGACTTTAGCGCTACCATCGGGCAGCTATCCGGCGGACAGCGCAAGCGGGTAGCTTTGGCCGGTGCGCTCATTCATCCGGCCGATTTATTGATCTTAGATGAACCTACAAATCATTTGGATCATCATTCGGTTGAGTGGCTGGAGCAATATTTGCATAAACGCAAAGGGGCCCTGCTGATGATTACCCATGACCGCTACTTTTTGGATCGGGTAGCCAACCGGATGATTGAACTGGATAAAGGCGCGCTTTATAGTTATACCGGGAATTACAGTCAATTTTTGGAGCTGAAAGCCGAGCGGGAAGAACAGCGTGAAGCCAGTGAAAACAAACGGCAAAACTTATTGCGCAATGAGCTGGCTTGGATCAAGCGGGGAGCCCGGGCGCGCAGCACGAAGCAGAAAGCACGGATCGACCGCTTCGAACAGCTTAGTGCTATCAAGCCTTATATGAAAGACGGCAAGCTGGAGATACTGGCCGGTGCGAGCCGCCTGGGACGGAAAATTATTGAACTGAACCATATTGGCCAGAGCTTTGCCGGAAAGCCGGTGATTGACGATTTTGACTATGTTGTACTTAAAAATGACCGGGTTGGAATTATCGGCCCCAATGGCAGTGGAAAATCAACCCTGCTCAATATGATTGCCGGTGTCCTTACGCCTGAATCCGGCAGTGTCGAAATTGGCCAGACCGTTAAAATTGGTTATTTTTCGCAGGAAAATCAGGAAATGGATCAAAGCCTGCGGGTCATTGATTATATTAAGGAAGAGGCAAACTATCTGACCACCGCCGACGGTGGCACCATCACAGCCTCCCAATTGCTGGAACGGTTTTTATTTCCGCCGGGTCAGCAATGGATGCCGATTGAAAAGTTATCAGGAGGGGAAAAACGAAGGCTCTTTCTGCTGCGGATTTTAATGAGTGCTCCCAATGTCTTATTGCTTGATGAACCGACCAATGATTTGGATATCCAAACACTCACCATTTTAGAGGATTATTTGGACGGCTTTCCGGGAGCACTGATTATTGTTTCTCATGACCGTTATTTCTTAGACAGGCTGGTCGATAAAGTGTTCAGTTTTGACGGCGAAGGACGCATCTCTCAGCATAATGGCGGGTATTCGGATTACCTGGCTGCACTGAAAGACATAGAGGCACTGACTGCCGGAGAAAAGCCCAAAACCGAGCCTGAATCCAAGCCGAAGATGCAGCCGTCACACGGCAGCCGTCCGCTTAAATTCACCTTTGCTGAGCAGCGGGAGTTTGAGCAAATTGACGGGATTATTGCCGAGGTTGAGCAGCAATTAAGTGCCGTCGGGCAGAAAATTAATCTTGCCGGCAGTGACTTTGAAGCGTTGCAGCAATATATTGTTGAACAAAAAAGCCTGGAGGCCAGGTTGGAAGAACTTTTAGAACGCTGGACTTATTTAAATGAGCTGGCGGAAAAAATCAATAACAGGCAGTAACGGAAAAAATCGCCTAACCCTTGTTACACAGGGTCGGCGATTTTTTATTATTTAGGGACAAGCAGAAAGTGAATATTCAGACAAATCGCCCTTGACAAACTAACAACTTGATGATAATATTAAGTTGTTAGTAAAAAAATAGGAGGTGCAATGATGAAAATCGCACTGATTGGACTGGGAAGAACGGGAGAAATTGTTGCCAAATATCTCTTGGAAAAAGGTGTACTCAATATGGTGCTGTGCCGCCCCAATAGTGTAAAAGCCAATAAGGATTTAGGCAATTTTATCAATATGCCTGATACCGGGATAATCATTGAACCTACCGATCATTTGGAGGAAAGATTGTTCTACCGCAAACCGGACGTGTTGATTGATTTTTCCTGCAACACGTTTTTACGCGATAATATTCATATTTTAGCCAAGTGCGGCGTCAATGTGGTAACCGCCGTAACCTCCTATGAACCTGCTGAATTGAACAAAATCCGCCGGGTAGCCGATCGGGGGCAGATCGGTGTTGTGATGGCTCCTAATATTACATATGGAGTCAACATCATGATGCTCATTACCGAAATTGCGGCCGAACTGATGCAGGATTACGATTTTGAAATATTTGAAGAACATCATAAATATAAAAAAGACAGTCCATCCGGAACGGCTAAGAAAATTGCCGACAAGATCAGAAATAATCTGCTGGAAACGAAAGAAATACCAACCCATGCCGTCCGGGCCGGAGGAATTGTGGGCAAACATAAGGTCCTCATCAGCGGTGAGTTTGACCAAATTGAGATTGCCCATGAATCTTATTCCCGCATTGCTTTTGCCCAAGGGGCACTAAAGGCAGCCCAGTTTATTCAGGACAAAACCGGTTATTATGAAATGACCGATATTTTTGAATACGAAAAAAGTCAGCGTCAGCGCAAAATTCGGGAACTGAAAGCCGAAAAAGAATTGGAGGAACTTGATCTGGCGTGAATACCCATTTCATCATTTTGATTGGGCATGATTCATCATGCTAAAGCACCATCCTGTCAATAGGATGGTGCTTTGTTCAGCAAAAAATGACTTTATTTTCATAGCTAGTTGCGAAACACCTGAGAGATGGTCTATATTAAGTAATAGGACTACTGGTCTTTCGGAGGGGTTATTTAAATGGCAGCGATGTATCTTTCTATCGCAACAGATATTGCTCAACGGATTATTAATGATGAGTTTGCTATTGGCAGCAGAATTGCCGGACGAACCTTACTGGCAAGTCATTATAACGTTTCATCAGAGACAATTCGCAAAGCAGTTGCACTATTGAAGGACGCTAATGTTGTAGATGTATCGCAGGGGAAGGAAGTCACCGTTCTTTCAGTGGATGAAGCCTATCGCTTTATTGAGCACCATAAAAGTATGCAGTCCGTTTACTCTTTACGGCAGGAACTTGAAATTCTGCTTGAGAAGAAACATGATATTGATAAACGGCTGGAAAGTGTGCTCAGTGATATTATCGGTTATTCGGACCGGCTGAAAAATTTAAATCCGTACAATCCCATTGAAGTGAAAGTACCGGAGAATTCGCACATTGTTGGGCGGACCATTGCCGAAATCAAGCTGTGGCAGCATACCGGGGCAACGATAGTGGCCATTCGCCGTGGAACTCATATTATTATTTCACCAGGGCCGTTGGCCGTGATTGCCCCGGATGACCGGCTGGTGGTTGTAGGCGATACTGAAGTCCTGCAACGATCTACAAGCTTTATTAATAAGGCAAGAAGTTCACCGGACAGTGTGACCGTGAATTAATCGCCGTGCTGCTGACGGTGAATAAAGAATAAGGGGGCTTTACAATGGAATTTAAATTTGCGCATAACAACTTCAATGTTCTGGATTTGGAGAAGAGTCTGGCGTTTTATCGTGATGCGCTCAATCTTGTGGAAGTGCGACGCAAGGAAAGACCGGAGTTTACCCTGGTGTTTTTGGGGGATGGGAAAACCGAGCACCGGCTCGAGCTGACTTGGCTGAAAGGCCGGACCGAGCCTTATCATTTAGGAGAAAACGAGTTTCATCTGGCTTTCACGGTTGAAGATTTTGACAAAGCTTACGAATTACATAAAAGCATGAACTGTATCTGTTATGAGAATAAAGATATGGGCATTTATTTTATCTCTGATCCTGACGGATACTGGCTGGAAATTTTACCGGCCAACCGTTAATTTTAGGTATTGAGCAGGCAACACTGGGCAAACTGTCCAGTGTTGTTATTTCTGTATAAAGGAGCAGGGTTATGCCGCAAATTATCATTAAAGGAATGGAAAAGCATGAGATTCAGGCCATCAGCAAAGCGCTCGTGGATGAATTGACGGAGATTATCGGCTGTCCGCGTGATTATTTTACCCTTGAGGCGGTTCTATCCGCTTTTATCCGTGACGGTCATGAAGTAAAAGCAAGCCCGCTTGTTCAGGTCAACTGGTTTGACCGGGGGCAGGCTGTTCAGGATCAAGCTGCCGCTGCGCTGGACCGGCACATCCGGTCACTGGGGTATGAGCAAGTTGAAATCTTTTTTCAAGTTTTACAAGAAAACCGCTATTATGAAAACGGCAGCCACTATTAACCGTAAATAGCCGGATGAAATAGGTTGGGGCTAAAAAATTTTAAAAAATCAGCTGAAGCTTGAGGGCGGACGGCTGATTTTTATTTTTGGACAATCGCAAGTCGGATGGAACGAACATAGTATAAAGCAAACAAACATTAGTAATTAAAGGAGGAAGTGTTATGTGGGGAAATGGTAATGGCGGCTTTTTATTTATATTCCTGATTATTATTGTAATATTGTTCCTATTCTGTTGGAATGACGATACCAGTTGCTAACTTTCAACAGGCCTGACTTGTTGATGTTCGTCCCTTCAGGTTTATCCGGCTTATCCCAGATCAGCATGCTCTGTGCTACATAGTAAGGGCCTCGTATGAGAACGGCTGATCTTTGGATAAATGACCTAACCCCTTAGACTTAGCCACCGCAACTTGCGGTGGCTAATTTTTTTTGCTAAACGGAATTGGCATTTTTGCGGTTAGGCATTGGCAGTCAGCTTGAGCAGGGCGGCAGGGAAATCCGCCGCTACGGACGTTCCCAACGCCGTTACCGGCAGCCAAGCTGCCGACGGCTGTGGTCACAAGTCCCGCGGCAGAAATCCCTGCCGCCAGCAACCCATTTTTTTAATAAAGCTAAATCGCCTGTTTTACTCTGCGTTTTCAATCATGCCTTGCGCGATTTAATCGCGCTGTCTTTTGCGTTCCCTTTGAGTCCTTCGTGTACTTTGCGGTTCACGTTTCCCATCACCCAACAGCTACTTTTGAAACTGTTGGATAAAAAGACAGCCTAATCGGCCACAATAAGCTTAAGTGGATCGTCTGTTGATTCGGAAAGAGGGACTACATGGACAATACTGCTGTCATACTGGCGCGGCTGCAATTTGGGATTACGTTGACTTATCATTTCTGGTTTGTAGCGCTGACGTTAGGGCTATCCGTTCTTGTTGCCGTGATGGAAACCTTATATGTATTTAAAAACAAAGCGGTGTACCGTGAAATGGCCAAATTCTGGGGCAGTTTGTTTTTGGTGAATTATGTGGTTGGTGTGGTTTCAGGAATTGTGCAGGAGTTTCAATTCGGGATGAACTGGTCGGAGTACAGCCGGTTTGTTGGCGGGGTTTTGGGGGTGCCATTAGCGTTTGAAGCGTTGACGGCTTTTTGTGTAGAGGCAACGTTTATTGGTATTTGGGTGTACGGCCGGAATGTTGTTCCCCGTTCTATTCATTTACTTTCTATCTGGCTGGTGGCACTGGCTAGTAATTATTCGGCTTATTGGATTTTAGCGGCGAATGCGTTTATGCAGCAGCCGGTTGGCTATCGTCTTGAAGAGGGGTATTTAGCATTAGTCCAGATCAAATCTATTTTGCTTAACCCCTATTTATTCTATCAATATATTCATACGGTCATGGCGAGTTTTGCGTCTTCAGGATTGTTTGTTATGGCAGTCAGTGCTTTTTATCTCCTTAGTCAGCAGCACCACAAGCTGGCTGTTAAATCGTTCAAATTAGGGCTGATTTGTGCCTGGATGGCTGGAATACTGACTTTTGCCAGCGGTCATTTATATACTCAGTATCTGGTTAAAGCCCAGCCAATGAAGGTGGCTGCTATGGAAGCCTTGTGGGAAAGCGCCGAATCGGCTCCGTTTATTGTGGTAGCACTGATCGATGAGGAGCAGCAAAGGAATAAGGCTGAAATCAGCCTGACCGGTATGTTGTCGGTATTAGCGGCGAATCACTCGCAGGCCCGCATAGCCGGGATGAAGGAAGTGCAAGAGCAGTTTGCTGCCCTACACGGGGCTGGCAATTATATTCCGCCGGTCCTCCTGTTGTTCTGGAGTTTTCGTTTTAAGGTTGCCGTCGGGCTGCTGATTATTCTGGTGACATCCCTTAGTCTATGGTACTTTAAAAAACATCAGCTTCAGGTTCAGCGCTTACTGCTGTACGGAGTGATCTGGACGCTGCCGCTGGTTTATTTAAGCCATCTGGCCGGCTGGCTGATTAGTGAAGTCGGGAGGCAGCCGTGGCTGGTTTACGGACTACAATTGACCGAACAGGGGATATCGCGTAATGTGCCTGTAAGTCATCTTTGGATTACGTTGATCAGTTTTAATGGAATCTATGCCATTATGGCGGGGGCGGCCATTTTCTTTATGCGCAGACGGATTCTTATTGGACCGGAGCAGCCGGGCGATTAAAGGGGGCTATATGGACGCTAACATACTTTGCTTTGGGTTGTTTGGTATTTTGTTAACAGGCTATCTGTTGTTGGAGGGCTTTGATTATGGGATTGGTATGCTGCAGACGATTTGTGCCAAGACCGAATTAGAGCGCCAAGTGTTTCTCAATACCTTTGCACCCATGCGGGAGGGCTACGAGGTATGGCTGGTTACGGCCGGGGCCGTGCTGTTTGCCGGCTTTCCCATTATTTATGCCGCACTATTTAGCGGGTTATATTTGGCGTTATTTTTACTGCTGGCTGCACTGATTCTGCGCAGCCTAGCCGTTGAATTCCGCCAGCATGAGAAAAGTCAAAGCTGGCGGACCCTGTGTAATTGGGGCGTTTTTTTCGGCAGTATGCTTCCGGCTTTTTTATGGGGACTTATTCTTGCCGGTTTTTTAAAGGGATATCCGATCAATGCTGATTTTGAATATAGTGGCTCAGTATTCGAGGCTTTCAGTATCTATACCGTTGTGGCAGGCACTCTATTTACGCTGCTGTTCATGCTGCATGGAGCAGGCTATCTTCTGCTTCGTGTTGATACCAGTCTGGGCGAGCGGATTAAACAATACGCCCTAAGGCTCTATCCCTTTGGCATTGGCTGCCATATTATCTTTATTTTATTGACGGTCATGCAGACCCAGGCCGGGCAAAATATGCCGGCAGCAGGAATTTTGGCGCTGACTGTTTTCATTCTGGGGGGTGGACGCTATTTTCTGCAGCAGGACAGATACTGGCTAGGATTTCTGGCCACTACATTAACCCTGCTGGGGAGTGTGAGTGCCATATTTATCAGTTTGTTTCCGGTCGTGGTGGTTTCATCCTTGCATCCTGAGTACAGTTTGGATATTTACCGGGCAGCTTCAGGACCGGTAACCTTACAGATCATCAGCAGAGCGATGCTGGTGGTGATTCCGCTGCTGGTTGCCGGCCAAATCTGGAAGGCTGCCTTGTTTTGGCGCCGGCTGAGTGTGGCTGGGCTGGAGCTTCAAAATGAAAATCATCAGTTTAAACAGCGGATTAAGCTGGCACAGGCTTTGGAAGATTGTTTGGACAAGACCAGTAAAGCGTTGCGCAGTCGTGACAGTCAGATTATAAACAAGCTTTCCGCTAAGACTAGGCAAGTACTTTGGGGCAAGCAGGATCAGAGTCAGCAAACGGATGAGCAGGCTTTGGCCGATAAACGTCGAAATAAGGAGGAGAATTAGAGTACTGCGGAGGTACGAACAGTGAAAGAACAATATATCCAAGCTATTCAATCCATTTTGTCGCAGCATGCTTCCTATCTCGGTGATCAGGATTGCCTTTATGCTATGGCCGATTCCATTTTATCATCAGGCTTTCAATGGGTGCGGGAATTCAGCAAAAATCCGCAGGAGGAAACGGTTGTACATATGGTCCTGGAACTCAGCCAAGCGAATACGCAGGTAGAAAAGGTCACTCATATCATGACGCTGGCCTTTGTTTTAGGAACCACCAAAATGCCAACCGATGTGGCAACCGCCTTGTTTGATGAAGTACTTTCCCGTTTATTTGACAGCCAGGTCAGTGATGAAGAGCTGACAACCATGAAAGCTATGATTGCCGGCTTATATACAACGGCAACCGAGAATTCACCTTATTAAGGCAACACGAGAAAAGCCCTGAATCCAATTGGATTCAGGGCTTTTTACTGCAGTTTAAGACCGTAAGGTCAGGGTATACTGGCTAAGGGTTGTACCGTTACTATCTATAAAAGTAATGACAATTGGATCACTAAAATCAAGGGTTGCACGGTCAAGTGCTATGAAATCCATCCCTTTAGTAGGCAAAAGATTGGTATCACCTGCGCGGGGGCTTTTGGTGCGGATTGTCACGGTATAGTCATTCCCTGTCTGTACGACTTTCTCAATCCCAATGCCGTAACCGTTTCCGGAAACTTTCCCCAACGTCGTATAAAGGACAAATTGTTTACTGAAGTCAACTTTTTGGATGGCGGACAGGACATTGGCCGGATAGAGGTCACTGGTATCGCGAGGGTCCTGGAGCAGAATGCCGAAAGAACGGTCGCTGGGATAAGTGCTTTCCAGCCAGCTCCAGCCGTTAAATTGATTGGTTTCAAATAGCGTCCTGACTTGACCGGGAGTGGTCGCCGGTTTAGGGAGGAGATTGGTATAGGAGAACATACTGGCTGGTATATAGGTTGCCGGATATTGTGAATTCCCAATACCACGGATGGTAGTGATTTCCCAGCCATTCCCTTTTTTGATTAAATCAACTTTAAAGGTCTGCCCGCTGGTCCGGACTTGTACGGTCGCCTTTGTACCGGCCAGTGACAGTAAACTAAATGTATCTCGATTCGGATCAAAGCCAAAGCGATAAGCATGTTCCATCACTTCTTTGACCGGACTGCTAACGGTTGGAGAAGAGTCATTGCCTGCCGGACGTACACTGGTCACGCGCCAGTCATTACGGCCTGATTTGCTAAGTTCCATCCTGAAATTTTTCCCTTTTTCCGTACGAACCAAAACCGTGGCTTCCCGGTCGGTTTGCCGCAGCAGCGTGAAACGATCGTGCTCGGCGTCAAACCCATATTGGGAAGCTTGTTGTCTGGCCGCTCTCAGGGGCGAAGATGTTCTGGCTGCAGAGGTTTGCTCTTCGCGGGCAGCCGGTGCGGCATTGACTTGTTGGGAATCGGCTTCAGCGTGTACTTTGGTCAGGGGAATACCCGGCAATACCGCTGAGGAGATCACGGCAGCTCCGGCTAAAGCCGCTGCAACCCGTTTAAACCGGCGCTTGGGAAACCGTTTAGAATTGGAAATTTTCATAGCTGCACCTTCCTATACCTTAGAATGATGAGAATGCCGCCCAAAACTCTGTGAAACTTGTGAGTCTGGAGCGGCACAATTGTGAGCTGTCTAACCGTTAAGTCAGTATACCCAGTGCATCGTTTGGGTTTATTTTGTCCTGATTCAGGCTGAAAATAATC
The DNA here is from genome assembly GCA_946407015.1 of uncultured Selenomonadales bacterium. Lineage (GTDB taxonomy): Bacteria > Bacillota > Negativicutes > DSM-1736 > Dendrosporobacteraceae > CAMJML01. Next base: position 61,258 of record CAMJML010000010.1, read on the forward strand.
CAAGCATTTTTTGGTATAGGAGCAGTATGAAATTAGTTCGCTAACTTTAGTTAGGACGGGTTCTCGGACGGCTCTTGTTATAAGAAGGCCTATTATTATCGCCAGGGCCTTTACGCCGTGCCTGCTGAGGCGGGCGGCTGCGGTCGCGGCGGACGCGTAACGGGGCTTCTTCGGTCAATTTTACCGGGGTGGTATCCGGTTCTTTCGTAAGCAATTTCAGGGCAGCCGATACTAAGGCGACGGAATCAATTTCGGTCAGCATTTCTTCGGCCCGGCCTTTATATTCCTCGAAATTGCCTTCTTCAATGATCCGGAACAGCTTATCGACAGCAATTTTTTGCTGGCCTTCCAGGGCATCGGTAATGGTTGGTATCGGCATCCGGACAATCTTGCGTTTGGTCAGCCTTTCAATAGCCCGCAAGTGGTCCAGTTCGCGTGGAATGACAAAGGAAAGAGCGGCTCCTGTTTGTCCGGCTCTCCCGGTGCGGCCGATTCTATGGACATAGCTTTCCGAGTCCTGTGGAATATCAAAGTTGTAGACATGAGTGACACCGCTGACATCAAGTCCGCGGGCAGCCACATCGGTAGCCACCAGAATATCAATAATTCCATCCCGGAATTGTCTTAACACACTGTCCCGTTTGGCCTGGGTCAAGTCGCCGTGGATACCCTCCGCCGAATAGCCACGTTTTTTTAGTGCTTCTGAAAGTTCATCCACTCTGCGTTTGGTCCTGCCAAATACAATCGCCAGGTCCGGTGCCTGGATATCCAGTAACCGGCAGAGGACATCGAATTTTTGCCGGTCTTGTACTTCAATATAAAATTGCTCGACAAGCGGGACGGTGACTTCTTTGGCCTTAATGCTGACAAACGTAGGATTTTTTAAAAATCTTTGCGAGAGATTTTGAATGGCCCGCGGCATTGTGGCTGAAAACAAGAGGGTTTGGCGGGTTTCCGGCAACTCGCTGAGGATTTTTTCAATATCCTCAATAAAGCCCATATTAAGCATTTCATCAGCCTCATCGAGAATGATGGTCCCGGTTTGATTGAGGCGGATATTGCCACGATCCATATGATCCATGAGTCGTCCGGGAGTAGCCACAATAATCTGCGGATTTTTTTTCAGGGATTTGATTTGCCGGCCAATTTCCTGGCCGCCGTAGATGGGCAGGGCCAAAATATTCGCGTACTGGCCCAGTTTGTTGAGTTCTTCAGCCACCTGAATGGCTAGTTCGCGGGTCGGGGTCAAAATAATTCCCTGAAACCGGCTGGCGCTTGCTTTGACTTTTTCGATCAAAGGGATACCAAAGGCGGCAGTTTTTCCTGTACCGGTCTGGGCTTGTCCGATTAAATCGTTGCCGGTCATAACGGCTGGGATAGCTTGTTCCTGAATCGGGGTAGGTTCTTCGAAACCCATATCATTAAGTGCCCTTATGATTGGATCACTTATTCCCAATGCTTTAAATTTTTCCAAAACATTCAACTCCTTTAAAAGCCTATCGTCTATTATAATACCCTGACGTTCGTTTTACTATTACTATTTAAATGAAAACTGCCAAATTCCTGTCAAATTGCGCTTGTTTTATGCCAAAAATTTCTTTACATGATTTTTAAGCAGGTCTATAATTAGTAGTTATGAGATACTTACTGAATTTACTATACAAAAGAACCACCTTAACCGGATGGTTTATGATGATTAGTCTGGCGGCATTTTTTTATCTCTATGAAATTGGTCTTGAACGTATTAAACCTGAGACCATCAGTGCTGCAATTAGCGGGTTAGGCTATTGGGGACCTATGTTGTACATTGTTCTGAATACGCTGCGCCCGTTATTCTTTTTTCCGGCCATTGTACTGGCTGTTGCCGGAGGGCTGGCTTATGGACCTCTCTGGGGGTCGGTCTATTTGATTGCCGGAACGATGCTGGGAGCCTGTTTGTGTTTTGGGTTGTCCCGTTGGCTGGGGCGCGACAAAATTTGTCATCATATCCCCAAGCAAATTCATTTTGAAGCCATCAATGCCCGCCTTGAACTGCAAGGCTTTAAAACCCTGCTGCTGTTACGATTGGTGCCGCTTATTCCCTGGGATGCCGTCAGTTTTATGGCCGGCTTGACTCAGGTCCGCTTCTGGCCCTATTTTTTAGCGACTCTTTTTGGCAGTATACCGGGTGCCGTTCTATTCTGTTATCTAGGCAATGCGCTCAACCGTTCCCTGTTTGCAGGGCTATGGGCTGTGGTTGCCAGCCTTGTCGTGATGAGCTGCCTGCCGCTGCTTTGGCGTTCAAGCAGTAAACGGCAAAGAAACCATTCATTATAGCCGAGGTTCTTATCTATACACTCAGATAAGAACCTTTTTTTATCATAGCGAGGTGATGGCAGGACCAATCTGGCAAGGTTAGCTCACGGAAGCAGCGTTGGCAGATTTTTCACAGGGAATTTTTCAGAAAACGAAGAGGAAGGCATATAACTTCTAGCGAAACATAAGATGTAATAATGTAATAAAAAAGACAACGTTAGGGTGTTAACTATGGATTTAGGCTTAAGATTGGAAACGCAGCAAAAACTGGTCATGACTCAGGAACTGCGCCAGGCTATTGAAATCCTTCAGCTGTCTACGCAGGAACTGGCAGCTATGGTGGAACAGCAATTTCTGGAGAATCCTGTCTTGGAAATGGACCTTAATACCCATAATGAAGAAGCTTCTGTACCGGAAGGGCAAAAAAATGATTTTACAGCGGAAGATATCGGCGAGTTGGATGAATATTTGAAGGCCGGCATGCGGACAAACTCGCCTATCATGCATTCGGATAAACAATCCTTTGAGCGGTATGCCAGCCGGCAGGTCTCCTTACAGGAGCATTTGCAGTTCCAGCTTGATTTATGTCAGGCTGATTCCCGGCAGCATGCGATCGGACAATATATTATCGGCTGTATTGATGATAAGGGTTATCTTTGTATGGAGATTGATGAAATTGCTCAAGCGCTTGGTGAAACAGCTGCTATGATTTACGATGTGCTCGTCATCATTCAAAGCTTTGATCCTGAAGGAGTGGGAGCACGCAACTTGCAGGAATGCCTGCAGCTTCAAGCCCGGCAGAAAGGGCTTTATCAGGGGCTGGTCAAAAGTATCATCGATCAGCATCTAGGCGATTTGGCGGCAGCTAAATTCCGGTATATTGCCGACCGGCTCAACTGTACACCCCATGAGGTTCAAAAAGCGGTTGATCTGATTCGGACCTTTAATCCTAAGCCTGGTTTGGCTTACGGTGGCGAAGTAGCCGGCTATATCACACCGGATGTCACCGTTGAACGGGTGGATCAGGAGTATGTCATCCTCATTAACGACAGCATGATCCCCAGGCTGATGATCAACCCTTCCTATCGTCAAGCCGCACGCCTGCCCGATCATGAGGTGAAAAAATATATTGAAAGTAAGGTCAATGCCGCAGTCTGGCTTCTTAAGAGTGTCGAGCAACGGCGCAGCACCCTGTTGCGGGTTACCGAAGCCATCATTGAATTGCAACGCAGTTTTTTTGATCATGGCAGACAAGCTTTACGGCCATTGATTATGAAAACGGTGGCCGATAGACTAGGCGTGCATGAATCTACGGTCAGCCGGGCTGTTGCAAATAAATATATGGACACCCCCCATGGGCTGATCAGCATGCGTGCATTTTTTTCAAGCAGTATTAACAGTTCAAGCGGCGAAGAGGTAGCTGCCGGTACCATCAAGCAGGAAATCAAGGCCTTAATTCAACAGGAGGATTCCTCCAGTCCGCTCAGTGATCAGGCTGTGAGTGAGCTGCTAAAAAGGCAAGGGATTACCATTTCACGGCGAACTGTGACCAAGTATCGTGAAGAGCTGGGAATTGCTGCCTCCAGTAAACGGAAACGCTATTAACAGTGAAGGGAGTGGATGGACTGTGTCCGTTCATGGGACGTCTGCCCCGCCGGTTCAGCATGGCGGGAGAATGGTCTTTTTTGACCACTTACGGGCTTTTGTTGTATTACTGGTCATTGTTTTTCATATTGCCATCGGGTTTATGGCTAAGCCACCGCAGTGGTGGTATGTCGTAGATACACAAAAGAGTGCTGTCTTTGACCTGTTTGTTATGAATACCGATGTATTTATTATGCCTGCGTTATTCTTTATTGCCGGTTACTTTGCGGTTCCTGTATTGAGACGTAAAGGGACTGCGGTATTTTTGCGGGAGAAGTTTTTTCGTATTACCGTGCCCTGGATTTTCGGCGTGTTGGTATTGGCCCCTGCTATTACTTATATGATCTGGTTTAGCCGGACGGATTCGCCGCCTGCTTATGCCGGATATCTTGTGAATAACTTTTTTACGGCGGCAACCTTTAACCATGCTCACTATTGGTTTTTGGGCGTATTGAGCTGGTTTTTCCTGCTGACTGCCGGAATTTATTCAGGGTGTCCCCAATTTTTTCAACAACGGACATCAGCCGTTAACCCTGGGGCCGGTTTCTTGATTGCTTTTGGATTTCTAACGGCTGTAGCATTCTTTATTCCCAATCTGTTTTTTCACGCCGATGCCTGGTTCAGTCAGTGGCTGATTATCTCCTTCCAGCCGACCAGGCTGCTGATCTGCGGCGCGTATTTTGCTCTGGGGATACTGGCTTGGCGCAATCACTGGTTTAGTGAAAACGGCTACCAGCCTCAAATCGTCTTCTGGACCCTTGCTTTATTAGCCATGCTGGTTGTCTTTAACGGTTACCGGCTTAGCTTCCTTCAGCCGGGATCGGCCATGCTCAAGGCCGGGCATGCGCTGGTGCATGCATTTTTCTGCCTGGCCGGTGTGTTTTTCCTCCTGGCTGTATTTCAAAAGTATTGCAATGGTCACTCTGTGATCGGGCGGCAGTTTAGTGCCCATTCTTATTCTATTTACTATGTGCATCAATTGGTGGTTTTGCCGATTGCCTATCTGGTACAAAAATTAATTTGGCCGGTTTGGCTCAAATATTTGACGGTATCGGCCGGTGCTATCCTGCTTTGCTGGCTGGTTGCTGCCGGTTTGGACAGCGTTATCGGAATTCTCCGTTCAAAGCACAACATAACTCCAACCCAAAAAGGATAAGCTGCCGTACTATACAACCTATGATTAGACCTAGGAGTTCATTATGATGAAACAGTTTATTATTTATCTGATTGCCTTGATGATGACCAGCCTGTTTACCGTTGGAACCATTTATGCGGCTCAGCCGGAAACGGCTCATAAAGTACGGCTGCTTTGGAATCCTATTCCCGACGCGGTCATGTATGAAGTAACCCTGACAAGCCGCCCTGGTGGACGCTTGCATAAAGAACCGGCCAAGACTGTTCTGGTCAAATCGGATATCTATACGCCAGGCACCGAACTGGATCTAAACTTATCCACCGGCAAACCCGGATCGCTGTGGTGGCAGGTCCGGGCACTCAATTTTGACAGGCAGCCTATCTCCGGATACACGGAACCGCGCCGGGTGTCGGCAGGAGAATTTGATCCGGCGGCTCCATTCGTAACAACCTATGGGGCTAAAGAGCTGCCGGCTAAGTTATACCAGGTTTATTCCTGGATTCCTGTGCTCCATGCGGGTTCTTATGAAATCGAGATTTCAGCTGCCAGCCCGGCAGGCACTAAGAGCAGGGAAGTGGTACGAACCAAAGTGATAGACGGGGCAACGGCTTTTGATTGGTATGACGAAACGCCCTATACGACAGAGGGAACTTACTGGTGGCGGGTGAGAGCCAGGGATGGTAAGGGCGGTCTGCTTACCGATTGGTCACAATCCGTACCTGTTGTTGTTAAGGGTTCCGGGTTTAAGGTGGCTGCTCTCGGTGATAGTGTGACGCACGGCGGTGGTGCCGTTTCCAATCCGCCCAGCAATCCGGCGTACGACTGGACAACCTATGCCGGGTTTCCGATCAAAAATTTAGGTCACAGTGGTGATACAACCGGGAAAATGGCGGCCCGCTTTGAAAGCGAAGTACTGCCTTTTAAACCAAGGCTCCTAGTGGTGATGGGCGGGGTCAATGACCTGCGCGGCGGAGCAAGGGCTGCTGAAGTGATCGGCAATTTAACCACGATCCGGGAAAAATGCCGCCAAGCCGGTATTATACCGGTATTTGCCACTGTTACACCGGTTAATCCGGCAGCCATTAAACAAGTATTCAATCAAGATACGGCCGCTGACTGGCAAGCCGAATGGCAGCAGGTCAATGAGTGGGTTAAGTGCCAGCCGTATTACGTTGATGTTGCGGCGCCGCTGATGGATGCCCAAGGGCTGCTGGCACGTGAAATGGCTACAGACGGACTGCATCCTGATACGAAAGGAAAGGCCCTGATCGGAAAGGCGATTGGCGCCTATCTGAACAAAAATTTCAGTAAAATGATCAAATAAATTGCGATAAAAATAGCATTTAGCCTATGGGGGCCAAATGCTATTTTTTATCGCAGCCTATGAGACAAAACCATTGAATTAGGCTGGTCTTGAGTTTGGCTAAGCAGGCGGTTTCCTAAGGTTATAAAAGCGTTCTTAACCGCTGAAATCGGCTGTTCGGACAAGTCGGCCGTATAGACCGTTACCGGTTTTGCCCAGCTGTTAATATTTTTCATCAGAGTACGAACTTCATGCGCCAGCAAGGCATTGTCCGCTTGGCTGATAATTTCCAGTTCGATTTCGGTAGGAAACAAGTTGAACGTCTGAAAAATTGTAGTTTGTAATTGACGCTCAATCTCGATGTATTGAGGCAGATGCTTTTTTACGGGCCTGGTAATATCGCTCAAGTAGGCTTCTGAAGCATCGTGCAGCAATCCGAGCAATTGAATCCGGGGCGAATAACCTAAATATTCGAGTTCTTTGCTGACGTTAAGCGAATGCTGGGCAACACTGTAGAAGGTTACACAGTGGCCGTTGGCTCTGCAAAGCATAGCCAAGGCATGGGCAATGTCGACCAAATTGACTTCCAGAGGCCGGGGATCGAGCGGCCAAAATTTGATGCCGCTATAGGTTTCGATCCAATCTCCTTTGCGCATAATAAAATCCCTTCTTTATTGTATATTAAGGACAATGTGGCAAATCCTAGTGGTAAGCAGTTGTTGGCATGTATGAGCAAGTGGCAACGGCTGTTAGTTGCGGGGCCGCACTGGCAGAAAAGGAGCGTATGAGATGATGATAAAAAAAATATGGATTATCCTGTTGGCTTTGCTGTTTGCGGCGGTCATTTCAGGCTGCTCCAACCGGACACCCAAGCAGCCGGATGAAGTGAAATCCAATCAGGAAACCCAGGTGTCGGAAGAACAGCAGCAACAGTTCATGAATGAATTTCAGCAGCTAGCCGAAAAGCCGGACGTACAGCCAATGGAAATTTCCCGCTATATTGATCAGCATCTGACCCAGCTTTCCAGTCAAAATGCGGCTCAGATGGTTGAGCGTTTGGAGCAGGTGCAAAAAAAATATTTACGACAGCTTGATGAAAAATTTTATGACGAATCCTTGCAGCAACGGCTACGCAAAAGTTTTTCTCCCGGGAGTGATTTGAACAACCTGGAACTTGTTCAGGAGCCGGGCGATAAAGCTTTTCTGCAAACCACCAAAGAGAATGGCTATAAACTGGATACCGCTGAGGGAATGATTTACCCGATCATCGATTATAGTGTATACCAGCGCTATTTTAGCAGGCTGCCGGCTGATATTGCCGCTTATTATGCCTTAATGGCCACCGAGTCCAATAAGACATCCGTGAAAGATGCGGCTTTAGTGATTAGTTGGGATGAAGTTATTCAACGGGCTTTAGAGCAGGAAAAATTCCTGCAGCAGTACAGCAATTCGGCGAAACGGGCTGCCGTACAAGAGCTGTATAAAAATTATACATTTATCGCGTTTTATGGGACGAACAATACCCCATTATTTGATTATGAAACTAAAACGTTTCGAAACGAAGCCAAGGCGGCTTATGAAAAACTGGTTGGCCAGGAAACTGGCAGTACGTTATTGGCTCAATTAAAAAACTATCTCATGGTTCTTAATAACAATCAGTATAAATTAACCGATGAGGTCGAACAATTTCGCAAGACTGCAGTGAGTCAGTTCTTGCAATAAGTAAAAGCTGGTACTGGCTTTGCACCACAGTACCAGCTTTTTATAGCTCATAGATACCCAGGCTTTGAAAATGGACAACAGCCGTAAGACTATGCTTTTATTTCGCGTTCGATGATGCCATCCAGTATTTTCGCCGCAGTGGCAATGACCTGCTGGCATTTGAGCTCTTCGGTGCGATAACGCGCTTTCAGGGGATCACAGTTGATTTCGCCCATTTGCTCACGGTAGGCAGTAAATAATTCGGTTGTTAAAGTTTTAATTTTTGTGCTTTCATGGGCATTGTTTTTGACAAATAAGTCGCCCAGTACCATGACTGAGGCGGTGAGGGCACCACACACGTCACCGATAGCCATACCCCCGCCAAAGCCGGCAGAAAGCTTCAAGGCCCGTTTGTCCAGGTTTAAGTTGTAAGTCTGATTGGCACCATACAAAATTTTTTCCGCACAGTTAAAATCTTCTTGCTCTCCATATCCCGACATAATTAACTCATAAAGCATTGGCTCATTCCTCCCGTGTCTTAATCGCAATACTAACCTTACATTCGACTTTTACCCGGATTTACCTACCATTGCTTGAAAAAAAGCGTTCATTTACTCGGAATGAAGCAATACTATCTTTTCAAGGAGGAGAAAGCTGTGGGAATAAGAAGCTAGCGGCACTCCTTGGGATTTGGCAAAACTTATTCCAGATCTTTTTGCATCGGGTGACGATCAGAAAAATCATCCATCAGCAGGGCGGCGATAATGGTAAGACCCGGGATCCAGGTTCCGAAGATCCACCAGAGATAAAAATTATCATGTTTTATTTTGGCGATGTATGCGGGAACAAGTCCAGCAAAGACAAAGAGCAGAAAGTTATCTGTAAAAAAAGCGATCTTCCTACCGAATACATATACTGCAATGAATTTCGTAATGAAAAGAAGCAGTAATGAACCGGTAATTTTTAACAGCGTACATCCCATACCAGTCGTCCTTTCATACAAAATTGTCGAGTTACATTATTTGGAATTCGCTGCCAGGGACGTAAAGACCTCTAATGATTTGAAAAGTGGCTGAAATTTATCGATCTGTCTTAGAATCTGGTACAAAGGTTTACAAATTAATCTGTTTTTAAGGCAGGTTTTTGAAAACTGTTTCACGAAATGATTGATATAAATAAAACGGTAATGGAGTAGATGACGATGAGGATTAAACGGATTGATGCGACTATCAGTACGGAAAAACTTAAAGAATCCAAAGAATTTTATATGAAGCACTTTGGATTCAATTTAGTTTATGAAAGTGACTGGTATATCGAATTGCTATCCCAAAACCTGGAGGCCGGAATCAGTTTTACGTTGCCTCAGCGGGAAGAAGGCGAGTTTTTCAATGGCCGTGGCTTGATTTTGTCTTTTGAAGTGGATGATGTTGATGCCGAGTATCAGCGGTTAAAAGCCGCCGGGTTGATGATTTATCAGGAAATCCAGGATAAGCCTTGGGGTGAACGCAGTTTTGTTGTCGATGACCCGTCACAGGTCCATCTTTATATTTATAAAACCATTCCGGCTACTCCGGAATATCAAAAAGTCTATGATTCCTTTAAAAAGTAGCTAAAAGCCAGGCGTACACGATTTCGTGTACGTCTGATGTGCTTGAATCCGGTCATAAAAAAATCAGATGGATGAATCCATCTGATTTTAATTTTATTTTGCAAAATAGCGATCCAGCAAGCCTTTAAAAGCTGCTCCATGGCGGGCTTCATCCTTGCACATTTCATGAACCGTATCATGAATGGCATCCAGGCCAAGCTCCTTTGCCCGTTTAGCTAAATCTAACTTGCCTTTGCAAGCACCATATTCGGCTTCAACACGCAGCTCTAAATTCTTTTTCGTAGAAGCATCAACCACTTCACCGAGAAGTTCAGCAAACTTGGCGGCATGCTCTGCTTCTTCAAAAGCAATCCGTTTATAGGCTTCGGCAACTTCCGGGAAGCCTTCGCGGTCGGCCTGGCGGCTCATGGCCAAATACATACCGACTTCAGTACATTCGCCCATAAAGTTCATTTGTAAGCCTTCGATAATTTGTGGATCAATCCCTGCAGCTACGCCGATTCTATGTTCATCTGCCCAATTGAGGCCGGTTTCACCTTGCTCAATAAATTTGGTGGCAGGTGCTTTACATTGTGGACAGGCATCTGGGGCGGAATCTCCTTGATGAGCATACCCACAGATTGTACAGATAAATTTTTTCATAATTGTATCCCCCTCATTAAATAATAATAATTATTTTTAGATAAATATTATCTAAAATCTACATTTATAATAATACAGGATTATTTGCGGAAAATCAAGTAAAAAGTTTAGCTATTGATCAATGACTAACCTGCAGCGAAGGATACACCTGAGAAAAAGATACGGAAACGGTTGGCTCATAGTGGTTATGGGCCTGGGGTCAGGACAATATAAAAAGCCAGTATCCTGTAGGATACTGGCTTTAAATTCGTCTGCTGTTCTAGGGCAGTAATGTGGGCAGAAGGACACAAAAATGATCGACAAGCTGAGGATCGAATTGACTTCCGGCTGCAAGCTTAATCTGTTCCAGGGCAGCAGCCGGAGGCAGGGTTTCGCGGTAAGGACGCCTGCTGGTCATAACGTCATAAGCATCGGCAATGGCAAAAATCCGGCAGGCCAGCGGGATCTGAGTTCCGGATAATCCTAGCGGATAGCCTGTTCCGTCCCAGCGTTCATGATGTTTTAAAATCAAATCGGCTATTGGGAAGAGTTCGGAGGAGGATAAGGCAATTCGCTGGCCAATTTCACTATGGCGCTGCATGATGGACGTTTCTTCCAAGGAGAGTTTCGTTGGCTTAAAGATAATATGATCCGGAATCCCAACCTTGCCGATGTCATGATACTTGGCAAGCAGGCTGAGATCGGCTGTTTTAAAGCTTACCGGACCTGCGGCATTGGCGAGTTTTGTCATGAGGGTATGCAGGCGGTCGGCATGGCCTTCGCTGATAAAGTCACGTTCATTAAGGAGTTTGATGGCGTTCTGTACAATCGCGCTGCGGGCATTTGAGCCTCGCTGCAGCTTTTCACGATACATGCTGTTATCTGCTTCGACAATGAGCCGCTTAATTGAGGACAGGGTGCCATTGCCGATTGAGTAACCAAAGGATAAGCCAAGTGGAATGCAGGCATTCAGATTATGCTCACTGATTTTATGGACTGCTTTTGCACAGGCGGTTTGAATGTAATCAATGGTGGCGCCTACTTTGATAATTGCAAATTCGTCGCCTCCAATCCGGGCCAAAACATCGCTGTCAGGAAAGCATTCTGTCAGAATGGCAGCAATGGCCATGAGATGTTTATCCCCCTGATGATGGCCAAGCGTATCATTCACTAATTTCAAGCCATCCAGATCGCAGATAATCAAACCTAAAGAAGTTGGATTTTCCGATTCCAGGCGGAGCAGCTCTTTTTCGAAATAACTGCGGTTTTTTAGACCGGTTAGGGCATCGTGAAAGCCAATATGCTGCAACCGGTATTCGGCTTGCTTGCGGGCCGTGATATCATGGACAATACAGAAAAGCACCTGACGGCAAGTCAGGTTGATGGCTGATGCATAAATTTCTACATCACAAACACTCCCGTCAGCCCGGTGGTGCCTAAACTCACCGTAAAAACTGGAGTGCAGCTTTACTTTATCAAAAAAATCGGTCATATTGGTATTGGAGGCACAGAGATCGTTAACATGGAAGGCATTGAATTGGCAAGCTGAAAATCCATAGAAATATTGGGCGGCGTCATTGGCATCGGTGATGAGGAGCGTTGCCGGGTCAACCAGAAATAAAATGGCCTGCTGCTTAGCAAACATCTGGCGGAATTGCTCTTCACTTTCCTGTAAAACTTTTTGTTGTGTTTGATGCTTGAGTAAGGCTTGTTCCAGCGTGTGAATTCTATGATTCAGTTCCTGATTGACAGATTCTAATTCAGATACCTTTTGCCGATAATAACAGTCTGGTGCTTTCGGCTGAAGAGTCATACATTTCACCTTCAAAAATGAATTACTAATAGAAGTAAAAAGTTTGAAGTCTAATTCATTTTAATTATTGATTTGTTTAGTAATTCCTGCTAAAAAAATTACTAAAAATTATTAAAATTTCCAGTTTTTTCATAATTGTTTTTTCTCCAAGCAGGAATGAACTGCTTAAAAAAATTGTCTAGTGGACATGCCACTAGACAATTTTTTAGTTCGTGATTTGCTGTTTTTTTTCAAATTGTTTATAAAGATGTGGAATAATAGTAGCCAGTGGCTGCTGATATAGAATGGATAGTGTGATCGGGATGGCCGCAGCGGGCGGAAAATAAGATAAGGCCAGCACTAAGCCACAGGCATTATTGCGGATACCAACATTATAGATCATGGTTAATACTGTTTCGCGCGTGCGTTCTTTCAGTATCAATGAACCCAAAAAGCCGACAAAGTATCCGGCTGAAACGATAAGCAGGGTAACGAGCAGGATTTTGACCATAGCCAGATCCCAAACAATTTGTGGAGCAACAAGGGAGGCATTGATTAAAATAACAAATAGCAGGGAGAGTTTGGACGTGGCGCCTCCGATGCTTTTGGAAAAAGAAACGACTTTTCCCTGGGTAAGATCATGCAGAAGCATGCCGACGACACTGGGCAGTGTCACCATCAGGGAAAGCTCGATAATCATTTCAAGGTAATTTAACTGGATGGTTTGCCCGATAAACAGTTTAAAGAATAAGGGTAATACAAGCGGAACTACAAAGGTATCCAGGGTTACGGCAACTAATGAAACAGCCATATTCCCTTTTACCAAGGCTGTCCAGATAATGGAGGTCACCCCAATGGGGATAGAGGCTCCGATCAAATAGCCGATCCGAATGGTAGGCTGATCGGGATAAAAGATAATTCCAGCCAGCCAGGCGGTAAGCGGCGTGATAAAGTGAACCAAAATCAGCACCCACAACGGAATCCAGGGGTGGCGGAGTACTTTAACAAATGATTTGAAACTGGTGCCTAAGGCGGTCACAAAGGTCATATAAGCAAATAAGAGGATAACCAGTTGGCGGATCATGGTCGAATCAGGCAGTTTAAGGAGAAATCCAAGGATTAAACCACTTAATACGACTACGAACATATTGCGACCCAACCAGTCGTTCAGTTTGACGAAAGAATCATGCATGACAGAACCTCCAAAACGTGGTATTGGCAAAGCAACCCGAGCAGAAAAGGTCATAACAAAGCCGCTCCGATTTCCAATTTTGCAGGAAGTGTCTGGAGCGGAGCTATTTCAGTAAAACTAACCTCATTATACGCCTATTGGTCAAAAAAACCAATGGATAGAAAATACTGGTCAGGCAAAAAAAGGGTTTTGCCTTTCGGCATGGTAAATGTATGTACACAAGGAGGGGGAAGCATGAACGCGAACTGGAAAGTGGCGACTTATAATGTAAATTCGATCCGGGCAAGGCTGCCGGTATTGCTGGAGTGGTTAAAACGGGAGCAGCCGGATGTGCTGGCCTTACAGGAGACCAAGGTACAGGATGAACAGTTTCCGCTTGCCGAGCTTACAGAGGCCGGTTATTATGCCGCTTTTAAAGGACAGAAATCTTATAATGGCGTAGCTATTTTAACAAAAACAAAACCGGATTTGATTAAATATGGCTTAGATGGCTGGGGGCAGCCGGATGAAGCCCGGCTGGTTGCCGTTCAAGTTGACGGCATTCATCTGGTGAATACTTACATTCCGCAGGGACGTGACCCCAAAACCGAACATTTTCGTTACAAACTGGACTGGCTCGGTCAACTCCGGGACTATTTCAGCCGGTGCTATCAGACGCATGAACCTATTATTTGGGTTGGTGATTTTAACGTAGCGCCAGATGAACGTGACGTTTATGCTCCGGATAAACTGCTTGGATCGGTTGGCTTTCATCCTGATGAGCATGCTGCTTTAGAGGCGGTAAGAGCGTGGGGATTTGTTGATATTTTTCGCCGGCACGTACCGGATGGAGGGCATTATACATTCTGGGACTACCGGATCCCCAATGGATTTAAACGAAGAATGGGGTGGAGGATTGATCACATCTGGGCAACTGAAGTCATGGCCGAACGTTCAATCAGAGCTTGGGTAGACACCGATATGCGCCTGGGAGAAAAACCCTCCGATCACGCCCCGCTCATAGCGGAATTTCTGCGTACTGCTCAATGACGGGTATTGATGGACTTGTTCATGGATAGAATGTTGGCAAGCGAGGAAGACTGACGATTTATAATAGAAACAAAAACATTTCAGTATAAGGAGATCCATGATGTGGTCAACGACGTTGTGCTTTCCCGTGGAAGGCAGCCCGATTCGTAAGGTTTTACTGGGCATGAAAAAAACCGGCTTTGGCTGTGGCAAGTATAATGGCTTTGGCGGCAAGTTCGAGCCGGGCGAAACAGCCTTGCAGGCGGCTGTACGCGAATTGCGGGAAGAATGTGGTATTCAGGCGCCGCCCGAGCAGCTCGAACTGGTCGGGCGGCTGGATTTTATTTTCCCGAGCAGTCCGGAACTGGATCATGATGTTTATATTTATCTGGTAGCATGCTGGCAAGGAGAAAGTGTTGAGACAGAAGAAATGAGGCCGCAATGGTTTGAGGTTGAGGACATTCCTTATAAAGAGATGTGGGCGGACGATATTTTTTGGCTGCCCAAAGTTCTGCAGGAAGAAAAAGTAACAGGAAAAGTCGTTTTTGCCGCAGATCATGAAGGGCTGGAGGAAGTCAAGATTGAATCGACAGAGGTGATATGATGTATTGGGATCAACCAGGACCGGAAAATACCCGCAACACGCTGGAGGCGGCACTGGCTGCAGCACAGCAGCGTGGAATTCGGTATATTGTCGTGGCTTCAAGCTCAGGTGCCACCGCCGTTCAGCTCGCCGGAAGGGCAGCTAACCTGATTTGTGTGACCTATGTGAGTGGCTTCCGCAACCCGGGGCAAATGGCACTACTACCGGAAAACCGGCTGCTGCTGGAGAAACAGGGAATTCCTATTTTATCCACCACTCATGTGTTGTCCGGGGCGGAACGGGGCATAAGCCGAAAATTCGGTGGCGTCAACCCGGTCGAAATCATGGCGGCTGCTTTACGCATGCTGGGACAAGGGGTAAAGGTTTGTGTTGAAATTGCCGTCATGGCTCTTGATGCCGGCCTTATTCCTTATGGGGAGGATATTATTGCGGTAGCCGGAACCGGGACAGGTGCTGACACCGCTTTGATCATCAGGCCGGCTCATGGGGCCAATATTCTCGATACCTATATTGCAGAAATTATTGCGAAACCACGCGTAAACGTGTGAGTGGAGGATGGTGTGATCAAAAACCAGCAACGTTAAGAAAGGAGCGGTGAGTTTGATTACGGTAAATGATGATGTCCGGGAATATGTTCTGGAGCAGGGTGGTACTATTACCATTGAGCATGCCGTGGAAGCCGGAATGTGCTGTGGCCGGATTAATTTGGCCCCTTCCGTCCGGTTAGGTCAGCCACCACAAGACGGCCATGCTTATCAGCTTACTCAGATTAATGGCATTGGAGTTTATCTGCCGAAGAATTTTACTTCCCCTTATCCGCTTAGCATTGCCTTGGGAAAAATCTTCTGGTTTAAAACCCTGCATGTTGAGGGCTGGAAAATTATTTAGCTTAACAGGACCGGTTAACACGCAGATAGGTTTCACCAAGCACTGTTATAGCAGCCTGGGCGGCGGTCAATTCTGTCAGTTGCAGGCTGATTGGCTGTTCATGACCTTTTGGAACCAGCGCGATGAGCCGGACCCGATCGGTAAACTCTTTGCCTTCAATGGAAAGATGTTGTGCATGAAGCAGATTTTCGACAGAACCGAGCAGTGCATAATCAATGTCAATGGCAAGCCGGCTATGAAGACGTTTTTCGATCACCCCGGCGGCTTCAATCGCGGCGCTGGCCGCCCGGCCATAGGCACGAATCAGGCCGCCCGAGCCCAGCTTTATGCCACCAAAATAGCGGGTAACCACAATAACAATATTTTTTAATTCGTTCTTTTTAATGACTTCCAAGATAGGCTTACCGGCTGTGGCGCTCGGTTCGCCATCATCGTCGGCTTTCTGCAGCTGTTCCTGAAGGCCGATTACATAAGCGGAACAATTGTGGGTTGCATTGGCATGCTGCTTCTTAATGCCGGCAATTACTTCCAGGGCTTGAGGTTCAGTTTGAGCCGGATGGGTGGCTGCAATAAATTTTGATTTATTGATTTCCAATTCAGCCAGGCCCAAGCCTTTAACAGTTAAATAATGAGCGAGCATGGACAGGCCCTCCAGATTTCTTTTCATCATACTTGCTTGCAATAGCTATAGTTTATGCTATACAGATAAAAATTTCCACCTTTATGCCCAATGTCATGATGCCAAGCAAAGATCAACGTAAACATTACATACAGATAGTTCATGGATAGCATGCATAGCATGCCTGAAGAATGGTATTTGTAAATTCTTCAGGTTATTTTTTTTAGTAAAAAACAGAAACTAAATTTACAATCATTCATGAAGGAAGGGCGGTTGAGTTAAGCTTTGGCAGTTGATTGGCTGTTGTCCTCCGAGTGCGAACTTTTTCAAGAAATGTCTGGTATTTAGTGCACTAATACGGTATAATGTATACAGGATACGAATGCAGAAAATATGCGCAATTGAATTTACGCATTAGGGGGTAAGATTATGCGCATTGAGCGCGACTTTTTGGGTGAGGTGCAACTTCCCGATCAAGTGTATTATGGAGTACAGACACTACGGGCAGTAACAAATTTCTCAATTACCGGACACCGGTTATGCAGTGAATTTATCGTTGCATTAGCTGTTGTTAAAAAAGCGGCCGCAAATGCCAATATGAAAACTTGCTTGTTGCCGGAAGAGGTTGGCAAAGCCATTGTTCAGGCTGCTGACGAAATTATTCGTGGCAAATGGCATGATCAGTTTGTTGTTGACCCTATTCAAGGCGGTGCCGGGACTTCAATGAACATGAATACCAATGAGGTTATTGCCAACCGGGCCATTGAAATTCTTGGCGGCGAAAAAGGCAACTACCAGCTTGTTTCCCCCAATAACCATGTCAATATGTCTCAGTCGACAAATGATGTTATTCCGACGGCGATTCGAATTGCAGCCATTCACAAGGCTAAGAAATTGAATTGCGAGCTAAGCGCTCTCGTCGACAGCCTCAACGAGAAGGCCGTTAGTTTTGGTCAGGTTTTAAAAATGGGCCGGACTCATTTACAGGATGCAGTACCCATCACATTGGGACAAGAGTTTAAAGCTTATGCGGATGGCTTGAGCCGGGCAATCAGAAGAATTAATACAGCGATGGCTTCTTTAAAAGAGATTAATATGGGAGCCACGGCTGTTGGCACAGGACTCAATGCCGAGCCTCTTTACATTGAAGAAGTCGTCCGTCAAATTTCCATGTTGTCAGACGATAAATTTGTGACAGCGGCTAACTTAATTGATGCGACGCAGAATACGGATTGCTTAGCCGAATTTTCCAGCGCTTTGAAAGTGTGCGCTTTGACTTTATCTAAAATTGCCAATGACCTTCGCTTAATGGCTTCAGGTCCGCGCTGCGGATTAAATGAGGTGTTTTTGCCGGCCTTACAGCCGGGGTCATCCATTATGCCAGGAAAAATCAATCCGGTTATTCCTGAGATGGTGAATCAAGTGGCTTTTCAGGTGATCGGCAATGATCAAGCCGTTGCTTTAGCTGTGGAAGCCGGTCAGCTTGAACTCAATGTAATGGAACCGGTACTGGCATATAACCTGTTTAACTCCCTCAGTATTCTGACCAATGCCGTGAATAGTTTCAATTATAAATGCATCCGCGGCATAAAAGCCAACGAAGAACGCTGCCAGGAAGCGGTAAACCGCAGTCTGGGAGTATTGACGGCACTGACGCCACATATTGGCTACGAACAGGCGTCACTGATTGCGAAAGAGGCTCAGCAGACAGCCAAACCGGTCAGAGAATTGTTGTTAGAGAAAAAGCTGATGACAGCAGAGCAATTAGAAGTTATTTTATCCCCAGCAGAAATGACCAAACCGGGTATTGCCGGCAAACAGTATATGGATTTATTCTGCTAAGCAAAAAAGTTTATGCCTGAGCAGGGATTTCATGTAGATCATGCGAAAGAGTTGCTATTCACCTGTGGTGACAGCAACTCTTTTTATGTGTGCAACGTCATTTTGGGGGTCCGGGCCGGATAAGGAGGTTGGGGAAATATCATTGATTTTATTTTGCAAGCGGGTTTAACCGTGATTTTATTTGTTCAGCAGTTTCGTACGCCCGAATTGGATGTATTTTTTCAGAGCATTACCTTATTAGGGGAAGAAGAATGCTATTTTGCGGCTTTACCCCTTATTTTATGGTCGGTGGAAGTTTCGACAGCCATAAGACTGGTCGCCTTTGTGCTTATCTCACATTATTGCAATTTGTTTATGAAAGAACTCATTCAGGAGCCCAGGCCCTTTCTCCTCAATCCGTCTGTTCAAGTCATTCAGGTCGGCGGCTATAGTTTTCCCAGCAATCACGCGCAGACAGGCCTAGTACTGTGGATGGGCCTAGCAATGATCAATACCCGTAAATGGCTGTCAATTTGTGCCGCACTGCTGGTGTTGCTCATTGGATTTTCACGAGTCTATCTTGGCGTCCATTTCCCCAGTGATATTTTGGCCGGCTGGCTGATTGGCGGATTCCTGCTATTCGTGTTTTATCAAGCCAACCTGCTGGTTTTCACTGCATCTATAAAGAAACATTGGCTGATGCATACGCTGCTGGCGTTGATGCTGCCTGCATTGCTTCTCAGCCTCAATCCCAGTCCGCACAACTGGGCTATAACCGCTGCGCTGTCCGGAGGCTGGTGCGGCAGTGTTTTCCGAAAAACTGTCTTGGACTATTTGCCCGATAAACCGGGAATAAACGGGCCGGCGCTGATTTTAGCTTATGGATTAGGTCTGGGCACCGTATTTTTATGGCTATATGGGTTAAAAATACTGTTTGCAGAGTTTACCGAATTTGCGTTGATGCTGCGTTTTGTCCGCTATTGGGTGACGGCTTTCTGGACGGTTGCGGGAGTCGCCTGGCTATTGAATCAACTGGGAATCATAACCGGTACGGGAAAGTCCTCATACCGCTAAGCAGTAGAAGATTTTTTTATGTCCTAACAGGTAAAAGCAAAAAGTTACGCGAAAATGAAAGAGCAATACAATCTTTGGTGAGAGCGAGTGGTTATCAGGTATGAGTTCACCCATGTTGAATCGGGGACTGAAAATGCGGCATTTGCAGTTGATTGCGTTAGGAGGCATTATTGGCAGCGGTTATTTTTTAGGAACAGGTTATGTATTGGAAAAGGCCGGGCCGGCGTCTATTTTTGCTTACTTGCTGGGTGGGGTCATTGTCCTTTGCGTGATGCTGTGCCTGGCGGAACTGGCTGTCGCCAAGCCTGTCTCCGGCTCGTTTATCCATTATGCCAAAGAACACATCTCGCCGGCTTGGGCTTGCGGTGTTGGCTGGTCGTACTGGGTAACGTGGGTTGCCTATGTGCCATCGGAAATGATTGCCGGCGGGATTATTATGAATCATTTTGTTCCCGAAATCAGCCAAGTTTGGTGGGCCGTCCTTTTTGGACTGATTATTACAGTCATTAATTTATTTCACGTTGAAAAGTTTGGGGAAACCGAGTTTTGGCTGGCGTTAATTAAAATTCTGGCACTCGTGATGTTTGTTGGGATTGCCGTATTGGCTTTAGCGGGCTTGATTGGTGACCAAGGACCTATTGGCAGTTCCATCTTATTGGGCCATGGCGGATTTGCACCCAATGGCTACTGGGCTGTTTTTTTGACCATGGTCATTATTCTGGTCAACTTTCAGGGTTCAGAAATTATTGGTTTGGCCGCCGGTGAGTGCAAAGAGCCGGAACGGAGTATTCCGATTGCTGTCCGGAATGTGGTTTGGCGGATTTTGGCTTTGTATATTGTGCCTATTTTGCTGCTGGTTGCCATTTATCCATGGGATAAAGCCAGTTTAGAGGAAAGCGTTTTTGCAGCAGCGCTCAACAATTATGGGATGGGATGGGCAGGCGATCTTTTCGCGTTCGTGGTTCTGACTGCGGCAATTTCCTGTTCCAATTCGGGACTCTACGGCTGTGCCCGGGCCTTGCATGCGTTAGCTAAAGAAGGCATGGCCCCGGCCCGTTTTAGCCAACTGAATCAAAGCGGCATTCCGCAAAATGCGGTGGTCGTCTCCATCCTGGCTTGCTGGCTGGGGGTAGCTGCTTACACGCTGGATACCAGCATGACCATGTATACGTATCTGCTGGCATTATCCGGCTTTACCGGGGCAGTTTCCTGGATCTCTATTTGCTGGAGTCAGTACAATTTCCGCAAGGGATTACAGGCCTCAGGGGCAGAAGCGCAGTTGAGATTCCGGACGCCCTTTTTTCCCTATGTCACCTTGTTTGGGATTTGGATTCAAGTCATTTGTTTAATTGTAGTTGCTTTTACGGAAGATTTGCAGAGTTCCCTTTATATGGGACTGCCTATTCTGATTCTCCCTATTGTCTGGTATAAACTGCGCAGTTACTACCGGGCTGCTGTGGGGGAAACGCTGGAATAGCAGCATAACCAGCGTTATGGCTTGTTGATGGTTTTTTGAATGTATTTGACAACCCGTCCGTCTTCAATGACAATGATGATCCGGTTGCGTTTGCCATGGGAATCGGCGTGGGTATGTTGCGTAAAATTTTGCTCAGCAGCCCCGTCGGTGAGCGCAGCGTTTGAGGGATTAAGTTCAGAATTCATGGTCATTCCTCCTAGGTTTTAGTAAAATAAAAAACTCCTTCCAGAAGAAGGAGTTTGAACGTACAAAACGACGTCTCTCATCTTCCAGGATTTTACCTGCTGGAATTAGCACCACTGCATAAATGCCGGTTGCTGGGTGTCATCGGGCCAGTCCCTCGACCTCTCTGGATAAGAGTTAATATTTAATTTTTATAGTAGCATTACAAATATAAATCATTTGATAATGAATGTCAAGTGCTTTATTTTCGTATAAGCAGGGCGGTAATGGGTAAAGATTTGAGAGAGACTCATAGCAGTGAGGAGTTGATTATTTTGTCAAACAATGAAATGGCTACTTTTGCTGGCGGTTGTTTCTGGTGTATGGTAGGACCTTTTGAAGAACTGAACGGCGTGGAAAAGGTAGTATCAGGGTATACCGGCGGCAAGACCCAAAATCCTACCTATCAGGAAGTCTGCCGAGGCGACAGCGGGCACTATGAAGCGGTTCAAATTACGTATGATCCGGCCAAGGTTTCGTATCAGACTTTGTTGACGGTGTTTTGGCAGCAAATTGATCCTACTGATCCGGGCGGACAATTTGCTGACAGAGGACAATCCTATCAAACAGCAATTTTCTATCATAATGAACAGCAACGGGCGGTGGCCGAGCAATCGAAGCAGGAACTGGCTGCGAGCGGGCGGTTCGAGCGTCCGATTGCGACCGCCATTCTTCCGGCGGCCGAGTTTTATCCGGCAGAAGAATATCATCAAGGCTATCATCGTAAAAATGAAACGCATTATACACAATACAAGGAAGGATCAGGACGGGCCTGCTTTATCAAAAAACACTGGGGTGATGATAAACGGCGCCAGCTTCTCAAAGAAAAACTGACGCCGCTGCAGTATGAGGTAACACAAAAGAGTGGAACCGAACCTCCGTTTCGCAATGAATACTGGGATAACAAACGTGAAGGGATTTATGTAGATGTTGTATCCGGGGAACCCTTGTTCAGTTCATTGGATAAGTTTGATTCAGGCTGTGGCTGGCCTAGTTTTACCAAACCGTTGAGAAAAGAAAAAATCAAAGAGAATGTGGATTCCAGCCATGGAATGATCCGTACTGAGGTTCGCAGCCAGGAGGCTGACTCTCATCTCGGTCATGTATTTCCGGACGGACCGGCTCCCGGAGGCCTGCGTTATTGCATCAATTCAGCCTCTTTGCGCTTTATTCCCAAGGAAGAACTGGTAGAAGCCGGTTATGCCGATTATTTGAAATTGTTCTATCCGGAACCTAAAGACTAAATCTTCTTGGCTGCAGGGATCACCACCGTTCAGCTCAGACTGGATCGGACGGATTGTACCAGGCGCTAGGATCAGGACGGACTGATTTCATAAAAATCCAGTCCGTTCTGATCCTTTTAACCCGGCCGGCTAATCCTTCATGATGATATAGACTGCGATTAGAATCAGCAAGCTTCCTATATAAAAAGAAGCGGTTAAGTGCTCACCGAGAATAGCCCAGCCCAGAAAACTGCCGACAAGCGGCTGAAAGAAAAAAAACAAGCCAGACTGATGCGAAGGAACCAAAGCCAGTCCTTTATTCCAGAACAGAAAGGCAACAGCCGTGGAAACAACTGCGACATAAAGAATGCAGAGCAGGACCGGCCAGGCCAGCAAATGGGTGAAATCGAACGTTCCGGCTTCCAGCAGGGCTGCTGGAAAACTGGCAATAGCGGCAATCAATATTCCGATTGTGGTAATTTGCAAAGCAGAATATTGTGTAGAAATTTTCTTTGATAAAACAGAATAGTAGCCCCAAAACAGGGCGGCCAACAGCAAAAAGATGGCCCCCAGCTGGATGCCGCCAGCTTCGGAAAAACCGGATAGTCCGTTAATAATCAGAACGCCGGCAAATGATAAGGAAATCGAGACGATTTGCCGTGGTGTAATCGGCTCATGCAAAAGCAAAATGGCAAAGCCGGACTGAAATACCGGGGAGAGTGTTGTAATGACAGCCCCCATGTGAGCCGAGGAATATTTTGTCCCTAAAAATTGAAAAGCGATTGAGCAAAAATACCCTAAAAGACCAATTTGAATTAAGGTCCATTTATTATTTCGGGGGATTAGGCTGATGTTCTGGTATCGGCAGACTGCGGCTAAAACCGCAAAAGCAATCAAATACCGCAAGAAAAGCAAAGTAAAGGGTGGAACAATGTCCAGAACATACTTGCTGACCACATAAAGTCCGCCCCAAATACTGGCTGCGGCTGCTAGATAGATAAAGCCTGGATTGATTTTATTCATGAAGTGCATAACCTCCTTGTGCATAGTTTTATTGTAGCAGAAAAAGGAGGGTTGTTTTTATTTTAGAGTCATATGGTTTTTAGGTTACTCTGATAAAATTCGTTATTGGCACTATAATCTACGGCTGCCGGTACGGAAATGCAGTGGCGTAACCCCCTCGATCTCAACAAATGCTTTGCTGAAGGTGGATTGGTGTCCATAGCCTACATGGCAGGAAATGTATTGCAGGGAGTAATCGGTTGTAGTCAGCAGTTCTTTAGCTTTTGCAATACGCAAGCGTTGAATATAAAGACGGGGTGTGGTACCGGTATATTTTTGAAACCAGTGATGATAGTGACTTTCTGTGTAATGCTCCATGGCAGCAAGCTGCGAAACCGTCAATTTATGATGAAAGTTTTCATGAATATAACGCAAGGATACCGGCAGAACATCGGTTGTTAAAAGATTGAGCGAATACCGTAACAACTCTTGAACCGATTGGTGACTGGCCGGCTTATTGTGTACTTCAAAATTCAGAAGGGAACGTATAGCTTGCCAGCGCTGGTCTAAAATACGGCTGATCTCATTAGAGGAGGTCATGCTGAAATAAGGTTCTAAGAAAGAGGACGGAATGTCAAAAACAAAAAATTCATTTTGAACATTGGCATAAAAGCAATGTTCAGAATGGGCGGGAACAAAAAGAACGGTGTGTTCATCCATCGCCGTTGTGTGGGTATTAATATGGATGTTTAAATGTCCCTTAATGGGGACAAGGAGCTGCGCATAAGGATGGACATGGCTATACGGAACACTGGAATAAGTTCGGCGCTCACATAATAGGTTCATCATCATCACCTGTCTTACATCATTTAAGTTCTAGTGTAATCAGTTTGCGGCGATTAGTAAATACAAGAACAAGCGGTATCTGCTACAGTCAGCTGAAGGCTCTATTGTCAGATTGATTTTAATATTGCGAATTTAAGATAGCCTATTGCACGCTATTATTTGTTATGCTATACTGAGGTCAACTTAAGAGAATTCCACTTAAGCGATGAAGCTTATAGGCATTTGCCTATAAGCTTTTTGTGTTTTTAATCTAATATTGATACGGCAGGTAATTGCCGTAAAGCAAAGGAGCTACGCAGACGGCTTGAACGTCGGTAGCTCCTTTGTGCGTTCCGGACCTGTGACGGAAGACACCAGGGCTTTTGTAATACCTGGATGAGACAAAATTTCCTGTACCGGAGCTGAGCGCCACTTATACCGGCGCTTGATAGGTATAAGTGGCGGTTAGCTACCGGGAATTTCGTAAAAAGGTGGTGATCTTATAGAAAACAGACAGGACCCTTTAAAAAAAATAGAAGCTTCATAGGTATTGCAGTACCTATGAAGCGGACGGCGGTCTTTTACCCCAGGCAGGGTTTATTCGACATGCCTATCCTTATTATACCGTTCGAGTTTATGAATTTCAAGTCGAGTTTACACATTTCAAAAACTAAAAAAATGGAAATTTGAGGAGGAAAATCTTATGAGACAAGTTGCTATATATGGTAAAGGCGGTATTGGTAAATCCACAACTACCCAAAATACAGTGGCGGCATTGGCTGAAGCCGGCAAACAAGTCATGGTGGTTGGCTGCGACCCTAAAGCGGATTCGACCCGTTTATTGCTGAATGGTCTTTGTCAAAAAACCGTTCTTGATACCCTGCGGGATGAAGGGGATGACATTGAACTTGATGCTATCTTAAAACCTGGTTTTAAGAAAACCCGCTGCGTAGAATCCGGTGGTCCGGAACCAGGTGTTGGCTGTGCAGGACGCGGTATCATCACTTCGATCAACCTGCTTGAATCTCTGGGGGCCTATACCAGCGATTTGGATTATGTATTCTATGACGTATTGGGTGACGTTGTGTGCGGTGGTTTCGCGATGCCGATCCGCGAAGGAAAAGCGGAAGAAATCTATATTGTTGCTTCAGGGGAATTGATGGCGCTCTATGCCGCCAACAACATCTCCAAGGGGATTCAAAAATATGCCCACTCCGGTAAAGTAAGACTGGGCGGTATTATCTGCAACAGCCGTAAAGTTGATGGCGAATATGACATGCTGAAAGCCTTTGCGCAAGAGCTTGGCTCACAGCTCATCCATTTTGTACCGCGCGACAATCTGGTACAAAGAGCGGAAATTAACAAGAAAACCGTTATCGACTATGATCCTACTGCCGGGCAAGCGCTTGAATACCGCACTCTGGCCAGCAATATTGATAACAACGACATGTTTGTTATTCCAAAACCTATGGTTCAAGACCGTTTGGAAGAACTGATGATGGAATATGGTCTGATGGAACTGTAAAAAGAAATAAATTGACGGAGAGTGACGCTATGTTATTAGTTAGAGCCATCATTAGGCCGGAGAAAAAAGATGAAGTTCTTGCAGAATTGGCGAAAGCCGGCTTTAATGCCGCAACCGTAGTGGATGTTGTAGGGCGCGGGAAACAAAAGGGGATTAAAATCGGCGGCATTGTCTATGATGAAATCCCGAAAGCCCTTTTAATGATCGCAACCCGTGATGAATACAAAGAGGATATTGTCAGTGTTATTTTACGGGCCGCTAAAACGTCCGAAAAAGGAGCGTTTGGCGACGGTAAAATCTTTATTAGTGCAATTGACGAAGCTTACACCATATCAACTGGCGCCAAAGGCCTATAAGGGGGGGGCTGGCGATGAAGGAAATCATAGCCGTAGTACGGATGAATAAAACGAATGATACCAAAAAAGCGTTGGTCAAGGCCGGCGCTGCCGGTTTTACCGCTTTTAAGGTCATGGGACGAGGTAAACTGGTTGATGACGAATCCGTTATTTTGGATAGAAAGAATAAGCTGCTGGCACTGGCAGGCGATGACGAACGGGATACGGCTGTATTGATTGACGGCTTCCTAACCGGGGAAAGATTATTCCCCCGCCGCCTGTTTACAGTACTGGCCCATGATGAAGATGTTGAAGAAATTGTCAATGCCATTATTGCAGCCAATCGAACCGATAACAATGTCGGCGACGGAAAAATATTTGTATTACCGGTTCTGGATGCTGTTCGTGTCCGTACCGGAGAAACCGGTGAAAGCGCCGTTTAGCAAATAGCGTTGAACAGAAAAGGAGGTCAAAAGTTATGGCGATCACAGAAAAGCAATTAGAGGAATTACTCGCTCAGTATCCTTCCAAAGTGCAAAAAACCCGGAGAAAACATATCCTGATTAAGGATTCTACTACCGAAACTCCACAGGTGATTGAGGCCAATACCCGGACGGTGCCCGGAGTTATCACCAACCGTGGCTGCGCTTATGCCGGCTGTAAAGGTGTTGTCGTTGGGCCTTTGAAGGATATGGTGCATATCACCCATGGCCCGGTTGGGTGCGCTTACTATACCTGGGGTACGCGTCGTAATAAAGCCAAAACAGATGGCGATCCAACCAAGAACTTTATCAACTATTGCTTTACCACCGATATGCAGGAAAGTGATATCGTGTTTGGCGGCGAGAAAAAGCTGGCTAAAGTCATTGATGATGTCATGGAGATCTTCCAACCAAACGCTATCTCCATTTCGGCTACTTGCCCAGTTGGCCTGATCGGGGATGACATTGGGGCTGTAGCGAAAAGAGCGGAAGAAAAATATGGTATTCAAGTCCTGTCTTTTAATTGTGAAGGCTACAAAGGGGTCAGCCAATCGGCCGGTCACCATATTGCCAACAATGGTCTTATGGAGCATGTTATCGGTAAGGGCGAACTGGAAGAAGCTCCGGCTAAATATGCGATCAATGTACTCGGTGAGTATAACATCGGTGGTGACGGCTGGGAAGTTGAACGCATTCTGGAGGAAATCGGCTATCATATTGTTACGGTGATGACCGGTGACGGCACTTATGAAGAGCTGAAAAATGCTCATGTCGCTGATTTGAATTTAGTACAATGTCACCGTTCGATTAACTATATTGCCGAAATGCTGGAAATCAAATACGGCACACCCTGGATGAAAGTCAATTTTATTGGCGTTAACTCTACGGTTGAAACACTGCGCAATATGGCGGCTTATTTTGGTGACGAAGCACTTATTGAGAAGACTGAAGAAGTCATTGCCCGTGAATTGGCCCGCGTGGAAGCTAAAATGGATCAGTATAAAAAGATTTGTGAAGGAAAAACCGCATTCTGCTTCGTGGGCGGCTCCCGTGGCCATCACTATCAAGGACTATTCAGAGAGCTCGGCATTGAAACAGTTCTGGCCGGTTATGAGTTTGCCCACCGTGATGACTATGAAGGCCGTCAGGTTATTCCAGATATCAAGCTGGATGCCGATACCAAAAACATTCCGGACTTGCATGTTGAAAAAGATCCTGAGCGGTTCCGCTTAAAATTGACGCCTGAGCTCTATGAAGAACTCAAGAAAAAAATTCCACTCAGTCACTATGCCGGTATGAACGTGGAAATGAAAGACGGATCGATTGTTGTCGATGACCTTAACCACTACGAAACAGAAGAATTCATCAAAATTTTGAAACCGGACATCATTTCTTCCGGGATCAAAGACAAATATGTCATTCAAAAAATGGGTATTCCGTCTAAACAGCTGCATTCCTATGATTACAGCGGTCCCTATGCCGGTTTCAACGGCGCACTGAAATTTGCCGAAGATATTACAATGAGCTTTAGTACCCCAACCTGGAATTTCATTACTCCTCCTTGGAAAGATGAGCCTTTGCTGGTGGGTACTGTAGCCGACGCGGAAGGAGTGGCGTAAATGTTAGATAGTACACCGAAAGAGATAAAACAACGTACTGGCGGCGGTTTGATTAATCCTGCCAAGACTTGTCAGCCCATTGGTGCCATGTATGCAGCACTCGGCATTCATAAATGCCTGCCTCACAGTCACGGGTCACAAGGCTGCTGCTCCTTTCACCGGATGCATCTGACCCGGCATTTCCGTGATCCGATTATGGCGTCCACCAGCAGCTTTACGGAAGGCTCCTCCGTCTTCGGCGGCGGTGCTAATCTGAAGACGGCCATCAAAAATGTATTTACCTTATACAATCCTGATATTATGGCTGTGCATACCACTTGCCTTACTGAAACGATCGGTGACGATATTCCCAGTATTATTCGTTCGGCTGAAGTGCCAGAAGGAAAAGTCGTTTTTCATGCCAATACCCCAAGCTATCAAGGATCGCATATTACCGGTTTCTCCAATATGGTCAAAGGTATGGTAAGCTATTTTTCAGAAGCTGCCGAACCGATCAAAAAAGAACAAATGAATGTCATTCCCGGCTTTGTTAACCCGGCCGATATGCGTGAGATCAAACGCCTGTTGAACGTGATGGGAGCCAAGTATATCATGTTCCCTGATACTTCCGGCGTGGTGGATTCACCCATGACCGGAGAATTCCAAATGTATCCCGAAGGCGGTACAACACTGGCGCAATTGAAAGATACCGGCAATTCCAAACTGACTGTTGCCCTAGGACGTTTTGCTTCCAGCGATGCTGCCGAATTGCTGGCAAAAAAATGTCAGGTGCCGGTAGCTACATTAAAAACTCCAATCGGGATTAAGGCTACAGACGCCTTTTTGATGGTGGCCAGAAGAACGTTTGCCAAGGAAATTCCCGCTGAACTGGAACTGGAACGCGGTCAGTTGGTGGATATCATGACCGATACGCACTTCCATTTCCATGGCAAAAAGGTCGCTATTTTTGGTGACTCTGATGTTGTAACCGGGCTGACCGAATTTGTACTTAGTCTGGGTATGCACCCCGTGCATGTACTCACCGGTACGCCTGGCGGAGCCATTGGTTCGGCGGTTGGCAGCTTTGAGGAGGATATTCAGGAAATGCTGCAGCAAGCTGGCTTGGAGGGCAATGTCAAAGCCGGCGGCGACCTATTCACCTTACACCAATGGATTAAGAATGAACCGGTTGATTTAATCATCGGCAACACGTATGGCAAATATATTGCCCGGGCCGAAGATACCCCGCTGGTTCGGGTGGGTTTCCCGATTCTTGACCGCAGTGTTCATTCCTATATGCCGATTGTCGGCTACCGTGGTGCGATGCGTCTCTTGGAAATGATTAGCAACGCCTTGCTGGATCGTCAGGACCGTGATGCTGCGGATGAAGATTTCGAATTAGTCATGTAAGAAATAGGGGCTGCTGCTGGAGCTGCACTAATATTGCTGGAAGGATGTGATCTTGTGGAAGCGGCACGGATGATAACAGAACGTGAAGATTCAATTGCCAAGAAGGGTAGGCAAAAGGCTCAGATAAAATGTGATACTGATAGTGTAGCCGGGTGTGTAAGCCAGCGGGCGTGCGTATATTGTGGAGCGCGGGTTGTGCTGAATCCGATTACGGATGCCATCCATCTGGTTCATGGCCCCATCGGCTGTGCCAGTTATACCTGGGATATTAGAGGCAGCCTCAGCAGCGATGCCGAACTTTACCGGAATAGCTTCTCAACCGATTTGAAGGAACAGGATGTGATTTTCGGCGGGGAGAAGAAGCTGGCCAAGGCCATTGATGAGCTGGTTGTAAAATATCCGGCGAAGTTAATGTTTGTTTATTCTACTTGTATTGTTGGTGTTATTGGCGATGATTTGGAAGCGGTTTGTAAAGCCGCTGCGAAAAGGCATGGAATTGAAGTCATTCCGGTGCAGTCAAGCGGTTTTATCGGCAATAAGTCAGCAGGTTATCGCGCTGCTTGTGACGCGCTCTTGCGCCTGATTGAACCGGAGGAGCCGAAACAAATTAAGCAGAACAATAGTATCAACTATTTAGGTGATTTTAATTTAGCCGGTGAGGCCTGGATTATCCGGAATTACCTGCATGAAATGGGTGTGGATGTGAATGCGGTGTTTACGGGAGATTCCAGCTATGCCGAGCTCAAAACAGCTCCTACTGCCTCGTTGAATATCATTCAGTGTGCCGGTTCGATGGCTTACCTGGCCGAAAGAATGGAACGTCTCTATGATATTCCCTATTTACGGGTTTCCTTTTTGGGACTGGAGGATACAGTCAGCTCGCTGCGCCAGATTGCTCTGGCGTTAGGCGACGCTGACATGATCGCCAGAACCGAAGCGCTGATCGCCCGGGAAACGGCGTTAGTCGAGCCTATTTTGGCTACCTATCGCGAGAAGTTTCAGGGAAAAAAAGCCGCTGTCTATGTCGGTGGCGGATTTAAGGCGATATCGCTGATCAAGCAGTTTCGCGAGATTGGGATTGAGGTTGTGATGATTGGCACCCAAACCGGCCGGCGTGAAGAATATGACACCATCAATGAACTGGTGGATGAAGGTACGGTTATTTTAGATGATGCCAATCCGGCTGAATTAGAGCGTTTTATGCTTGAACAAGGAGCCAATATTTTGGTAGGCGGGGTTAAGGAACGGCCACTGGCCTATAAATTGGGAGTCTGTTTTATTGACCACAATCATGACCGCAAACATCCGTTAAGCGGTTTTGTGGGGGCCGTTAATTTTGCTAAAGAAGTTTATTCAACGGTTTGTTCGCCGGTCTGGAACTTTGTTCGTTAAAGGAGGGAAAGAACTGTGGGTCTGGAAAGCACCAATTATCGCAATGTAAATGAAAATCCGTGCAGTATGTGTATGCCAATGGGAGCCATCCTGCCGTTTAAAGGGATTGAGCAGGCCATGGTGGTTTTACATGGGTCACAGGGCTGCAGCACTTATATGCGGCGCCATATTGCCGAACACTTTAACGAGCCTGTGGATGTCGGGTCCTCATCGCTTAACGAAAAAGGGACGGTTTACGGCGGCGAGAAAAACCTAAAACAAGCTTTGGACAATATTATCAAGGTCTATCATCCCAAAATGATTGGTGTCCTTACCACTTGTTTAGCTGAAACGATCGGGGAAGATGTCCGGCGAATTACAGCCGATTACGCTGCTGAGCGTGGAATAGCTGATTTGCCGATTGTATCGGTTCCAACTCCCGGGTATGGCGGCAATCATCCGGAAGGCTACTTTCTGGCACTAAGAAACATTGTTGAGGCACTTGCCGAAAAAACGGAGCCTCATGGGAAAGTCAATCTCATTATTCCTAACATCAGTCCGGCCGATATTCGGGAATTAAAACGAATTTTACAGCTCATGGAAATCGAGTCTATTCTTTTACCCGATATTTCAGATACGCTGGATCGACCTTATGAAAAACCTTATACTAAGATAGCCAAAGGCGGCACCAAAATCGCAGATATTAAAGCTATGGGTGGAGCGGTGGCCACAATCCAGATGGGAATGACTGTGGCAGACGAAAGCTCACCAGGTAAATATCTTGCTGATGCCTACGGGGTGCCGCTTTATCATTTGCCTATACCAATTGGCATCGAAAGCACTGATCTGTTTATTCAAACCTTGAGTGAAATTACCGGTAAGCCCTGTCCGGAGTGTCTGACCGCTGAACGCGGGCGCTTGCTGGATACGATGATTGATTCCCATAAATATAATTTCCAAGGCCGGTCGGTTATTTTTGGTGAGCCTGAACTGGTGTATGCAGTGGCGAAAACATGCTGTGAAAATGGAATCTTTCCTGTCGTGATTGCAACAGGCAGCAAAAATGATAAAATAAAACAATTATTGAAACCGCTGCTTGAGCGTTCACCAGAAAAGGTTGAAGTATTGGACGAAGCTGATTTTAATCAAATCAGGGCCTGTAGTCGAAAATCCGGAGCCAATATTGCCATTGGACACTCAGATGGGCGGTATTTAACCGAACAGGAAGGCATTCCGCTGGTACGGCTAGGCTTTCCGATTCATGACCGGGTAGGCGGACAAAGATTATTATCGGTAGGCTATACCGGAACAGCCATGTTTTTAGACCGGCTGACCAATACGTTACTAGAAAACAAATATCAAACCTACCGCAATGTGATGAAGAAAAAATATTTCAGGGGTTCGCACAAACGAATCGCTGGTGAAAGATGAGGTGACTGATCATGAGTTGTGGCGGTTGTTCTGACAAAAAAGATTTTTCGATTGCTCCCGCAGCAAGTGAACAAACGGCAAAACATCCTTGTTATTCGAAAGACGCTCATACCAAGTATGCCCGCATGCATTTGCCGGTGGCTCCTCACTGTAATATTAGCTGTAATTACTGTAATCGAAAATTCAACTGTGTCAATGAGAGTCGCCCTGGTGTCACCAGCGAGGTGCTTACTCCTGCCGATGCCAAGCGTAAATTTGATATGGTGAAAGAAAAAATCGACCATTTAAGTGTTGTCGGGATTGCCGGCCCTGGCGATGCCTTGGCGAACTGGCCGGAAACCAGAGAGTCGATAGAACGGATTAAAGAGAGCAATCCTGATATCGTTTTTTGCCTGTCCACCAATGGTCTGATGCTGCCTGATTTTGCACAGGATATCGTAGCTCTTGGCATCCATCATGTGACCGTGACGGTCAACTGTCTTGATCCTGAGATTGGTGCCAAACTTTATAAATTTGTTAATTATCGCGGGCAAAAACTCACCGGATTGGAAGCTGCCCAAACGCTGCTGGACAATCAGCTTAGGGGGATTGAGTATCTGGTCAGCCATGGTGTCCTGGTCAAGATCAACATGGTTATGGTGAAAGGCATCAATGATGAGCATATTCCGGAAGTGGTCCAAAAGATGAAGGAAATGGGCGTATTTGTGACCAATATTATGCCGCTGATCCCGGCACCTGGCAGTGTCTTCGAAGCCATGCCGCAGACCAGTATGAAAGAAGTGAATGACATGCGGACAGCCTGTGAACAATATCTGCCGCAAATGCGTCACTGTCAGCAGTGCCGGGCGGATGCCATTGGCTTATTAGGGCAGGATCGTTCCAGCGAATTCCGGCTTACGGCTCCGGCGGTGGCAGCAACTGCTGTCCGGCCATTGCCCAAACAATACAAAATTGCCGTAACCACCAAGTATGGCCGCCTGGTGGACCAACATTTTGGTCACGCGGAAGAATTTCTGATTTATCAGGGCAGCAAAGGAAAGTTTAAACTGATTGAAACCCGCAAGGTTGAAAAGTATTGTCATGGGATGGAACATTGCAGTGAAACAGAGAATATGCGGGATTTAACCATCAATACCATTAAAGACTGTGACGCCGTGTTAACCATGAGAATCGGGTTTCAAGCCCAGAAGCGGCTGCTTAAAAAAGGCATTATCAGCATTGAATTTTGCGACTCTGTCGAAAACGGTTTGAATTATACGGTTGAGCAATTATCCTCAATACTCAAAAGCAATAGCAAATTAAGGGAGGCAATTTTGTGAATAAGCCGAAACACCATATTTTTGTCTGTGTAAGTTCCCGGATTAATGGCCAATTGAAGGGTACCTGTCATACCAAAGATGGCCTGGCCATCATGGAAAAATTCATGGAAGAAATTGAAGATCGCGATCTTGGTGGTGAGGTGTTTATTACCAACACCGGCTGTTTCAGTATTTGTGGTCAGGGCCCGATTGTCGTGGTCTATCCGGATAATGTCTGGTATGGCCAGGTGACACCGGAGGATGTTGAAGAAATTATGGATACTCATATTGAAGGCGGCGAAATTGTTAAACGGCTAGAAATTTAGCATAGGCCTGTTGGGAGGGAATACAATGCGGGTGAATATTGCTGTCGCTGTAGATACCAAGGGAGACACCACATCCTTGTATGATCCTGGTCGCATCGTGATCTACCGCAAAAAGCAAGGGGCTTGGCAGGTTAAACAGGAGTTGGAATACGACTTGGAACAAAATAAAGGCATCCGGCATATGCGGCAAAGAATTGAGGACATCGTCAAGTTTGTGGGTGCAAACAGTCAGGTCTTTGTCGGATTGTCCGTTGTTGGTATTCCTTATTATGAATTAGAAAAAGCAGGGCTTAGTGTTTGGGAATTTGAGGGTCGGCCAAGAGAATTTCTGGATTATATCTTGACGCAAGAAGAAGAGGCACAAATTGCCCGTGATCAGGTTCAGCCAATCAGGATTCCGGAACCGCAGCAGATTGCGCCGGGACATTATATTTTCTCGTTAAAAGAAATCCAAGAAAACCATGCCGGTGTTACCAGCAAGCAAGTGTTACTGCCTTTTGTAAAAAAAGGTGAATTTAACAGTTTGGAAGTGACGTGCAATCATGTTCCACCCTGGTTGGAAGCACTGGCTCTGGAAAAACAATATGACTACCACAAAGAACAAATTAGTTCTAAAGAAGTAAAAATTCAACTTTTGAAAAAAAACTGACTGTGGGGGAAGACGTATGGTGAGACCGCCTATTTTTGTTGACCAAACCCTGAATCAAGGTTTAAAACAAAACCTGAGCCCGGACCAATTAGCAGAATTAGTGCGGTACATGACCGAGCTTGGGCTAACTGATGCCGATATTCAAGTGGCTGCCTGGCAAAGCTTGGGCAGAAACTTCATGCCGCCGTTCGCTCAATATCGCGCTGTAATCGACCCCTGCGTCCACCAAGTTGAGAATGCTTGCAAAAGTGGCTTTAAAATCGTGAATATCGCGATCTTTTATCATGAAAACGTTGAGACTGATAGTTTGCTATTGGCCTTAGTCACAGCAAAGAGGCTGGGGTTGAATACGGTTTTACAAATTCGCAATGCATCAGAATTGTCCACTCAGGCAATCGGTGATTTTGTCGCAAGCCTTGAATGGAGTGGTCTTGACAGTATCATGTTTTGTGATGAGGCCGGTTTATTGGACCCAATGACGACCTATCATACCTGTATGGAATTGAAAAAACGCATTGCTGTGGAGCTTGAATTTTGTGCTTATAATAAGATGGGATTAGCTACAGCCAATACCTTAGCTGCTTTGAGGGCCGGGATCCGCAAGGTAACCACCGCCGTAGCCGGTATTGACAGTTATGCAGCGTTTGAAGAAATCGTATTGGGCTATAGATTTTTATTGAATCAACCGATCGAGATTAGCAGCAATTTGGCCCCGTTATCGAGAACTGTGGTGAGCTGCTTAGGACGTGAAGTCGCGGTTAATAAACCCATCATTGGTCATCATGTTTTCGCCCATGAATCAGGCATTCATGTGGATGGTGTCATTAAGAATCCTGAGCTTTATGAACCGTTTGCTCCCGAGCTTGTGGGCTTATCACGCCGGCTGGTTATTGGCAAGCATTCCGGTACGGCTTCGTTAAAGGCTAAATTTCTTAGTTGGAATCTTCCGTTGACGGACTTTGATGCATCGTTGTTATTAGGGATTGTCCGGAGAAAAGCCATCAATCAAAAAAGCCCCCTGAATGATTGTCAACTGATTGATTTGTACGATGAAATGCTGGGCAGGGGGCTGGGCTGTGAGGCAGGAGGTGACGAAATATGCAGAGCGGAAAAGAAGTACAGCTTGTCGATACAACGTTACGGGATGGTGAACAAGCGGCCGGTATTGTTTTCTCAGCGACGGAAAAGCTGGCAATAGCAAAAGCGCTGGATGGTGCCGGTGTAAAATGGATCGAAGCCGGAGTGCCGGCTATGGGACCGGAAGAGCAAGAAGCCATGAAACTTATCCTTAATGCCTCCCTGGCGGCGACCGTTTTCGCATGGAACAGAGCCAGGCGTGAAGATGTGTTGACTTCCATTCAGTGCGGTTTTTCCTTTTTGCATATTTCGATCCCGATTTCTGATCTGCATATCTACGACAAGCTAAAAACCAATCGGGAACAAGTGTTAAAACAACTTGAGCATACGATCGGTTTGGCTAAAAGTCATGGCTGCCGGGTTTCAGTTGGAGCCGAAGATGCTTCGCGCGCTACCTGCGAGCAATTTTTACAGGTGGCGGAAT
Source organism: uncultured Selenomonadales bacterium (assembly GCA_946407015.1). Classification (GTDB taxonomy): domain Bacteria; phylum Bacillota; class Negativicutes; order DSM-1736; family Dendrosporobacteraceae; genus CAMJML01. The sequence goes on from CAMJML010000010.1 coordinate 97,299, forward strand.
TAGCAGCCCGGCTAGGTGCTGAAAGAATCCGCTATGCCGATACCATTGGCCGCCTCGATCCTTTTAGTACTTATGAAAAAATGCTGCCCATCATGGCAGCCTGTCCGATTCCGGTCGAGTTTCACGGCCATAATGACTTTGGCTTAGCGACTGCGAATACGCTTGCCGCCTGTCAGGCCGGTACTCAGTATGCCAGTACCACAATCGCCGGAATCGGTGAACGGGCCGGCAATGCGTCTATGGAAGAAGTGGCCCAGGCCCTGCGGGTGATGTTCCATTACCAAACAACCGTTGACAGCCAGAAAACAAACCAGCTTACCAAGATGCTTGAGCAAATACTCGACCGCACCAGCGAAAATTTTTTTAACCAGCCGGTCATGAAACCGTATTTTCGATGTCCTCATCCCTACAATTAAATAAGTTTGTTAAGTAATTTAAAGATTCAGAAAATATATTGCAGATTTGTATACTTTTGTGTATACTGAAACTGTCAATCTACTTTTTTTATATGCAGGTCAGTTTAGATAAGTCTCTCGGCACTCGGGCCGGGAGATTTTTCTTTGTGTTCATAAAAAACAGCCGGTGTTAAAACCGGCTGTTAAGCTAAACCGAACGGAAGCTTAGCGATCTTTCTGTTTTTCCGCAGCCTGGATGGCTGCTATAGCCGCGTTGACGGCCTCATTGCTGCCCAGCAAGGCCATGGTATTGACATGCTGGGGACAGTTGCCGGTAATTTCGACGGCCAAAACATGACCAGCTTTTTGACCGATATCGGTATAATAAAATAAACTGGGAAGATCGGATTGGAGGATTCCAATGGCGTCAAAATGACTGTCTTCAAGCTGCTTTCTGGCTTCAGCGGGCATCCGCCGCCGCAGGAGAGCCATTGTATTTGGGCGGGGCGCACGAATGATACGCGTGATTAACACTGGACCACCTTCTTTATTCATTTCAATGAAGCTTACAGGGACATTTCGGTTTGAATTCGGTAAAATCCTCTCCTCATGATAGGAAGATTTTATCGAGAATTAGGAGATTTCAATCCAACTATTAAAACCTTTAAGTTCGAAGTGTCGAATGTTAACCGTGTTGGTGTCAGTGGTTGACGATTGCTGAGCGCAAGGTATATAATGAGGTCTGTAATCATGAAAAGGAGCTTAAAGTTGTGAAATTACAAATACGTGAAATGATCTTAATTTCGATGTTTGCCGCCTTAACAGCTGCAGGAGCTTTTATCAAGATTCCGACACCCTTGGTGCCTTTCACGCTGCAATTTCTGTTTTGCGCCTATTCGGGCATCTTTTTAGGTGCCCGCAATGGACTGTATTCGCAGTTGCTATACGTTGGAATTGGGCTGCTCGGCATCCCTATTTTTGCAAATGGAGGAGGGCCGGCCTATGTACTGCAGCCAACCTTTGGCTATCTGATCGGTTTTATTTGTTGTGCTTATATTGTTGGCAGTTTTGTAGACAAATGCAAAGAAATCACGGTTTATAAAACGTTAGGGGCCGTGTTAGTCGGGTTGACTACCGTTTACGTGATTGGAGTATCCTATTTATACGCCATTGTGAATTTCTATTTGCAAAAACAAATGGCTGTCAGCAAAGCTATTGCCGTTGGTTTTCTGCCTTATGTTACGGCTGATTTAATTATGAGTGTGATCATTGCAGTGTCTGCTGTACGGGTTATTCCAATCTTGCAAAAGGCCGGCTATAGCCGCAGAAAAGGATCGTAGGTGACTGGCTGTTTTCGACATATCGAATCAATGAATTAGTAGACTCAAAAATGGTGCTCGAAGCCGTTCTTCGAACACCATTTTTCATTTATCTTTATACTAAACGGTATATGTCATGCAAGTGATTTCATGGCAGAATTTACAATAGTACTTCGACCAATAAACCACCATACTAATAGTACTTATTGTTGAAGTGGGTGAAGTGAATGGTTTTTGACAGGTCGGCCATAACAATTGAAAAAGTCCGTTATCATGATTTGAAGGACCTGGAAAAAATTTTCACAAAGGAATTCAGTGACGAGGTTAGTGCAGAGATTATTCAGCAACGTGTTCATCGGGTGCGGCAGTTTTACTATATTTTGTTTCCTTTGAGCCGATTTTCCCATTGGGTGAATAATCTTTTTAATATTTATATTGTCCGGGTCAGTGGCAGTGTAGCCGGCTTTATTCAAATCTCTTATCTTACTGCGCAGCAATTGCATTTAGATTTTATTGCGATCAGTAAAAAATTTCGCGGGCAGGGGTTGGGAACCTTTGTCTTAAAGGCACTTTTTGAACAAGTGGTGGATAAAAATCATTTTGACGTTCTATTAGAAGTCAGAACAGATAATCCGGCCCGGCTGCTTTATGAGCGTTTAGGCTTTATCAGTCAGGCGCAGGTTCTTCATTATGAGCGGACGTTTGAACATGACTTGCAAATAGATCTGGGGGAGCCGTCGGCAAACGTGAACTTTGAGCCGGTACGGGACTCAGACCGTGCGGCGCTATACAGGCTTTACCGGGCTAGCATCCCGCGCCGATTGCAACGGGTGGTAAAACGGGAATTTCGCGAATTCAATCCCAGCTTATTTATTCGTAACCTCACCTGGTTAAAAAATCAGCTCATGAGAATTGAAACCCAGGAATTTATTATTCGCCAAGACAACCGGGTGGTTGCCTCTATGGAAATAAAAAGTTATCCAAAAGCCAAAGTCCATATTCTAAGCATGATCATTCATCCCAAATGGGAGTCTCTCCGCAAAGGTTTAGTGACTGAAGCGTTAAACCGGCTGAGCCGCAAATATCAACAGGGAAAGGTTACAACAACAATCTATGACGATGCAGTGGTTAAGCAGCAGGTACTGGAAGAAATGGGCTTTATCAAGCAGGAAAGTTATTATTTGATGCTACGGCCGACAAGTCATCCTCCCAAACGAACATTGCGTCCAATTAAGGAGTTATATTTTCAACTCCAGGGAACAACCAGGAGAGAAAAGAGGAGATTCTAGTATAGAGTGAAGGTGCTCTGCTAAAAATCTAAAAACTTATCAATTGGTTGGCCGGGGCTTACCATGGGTTTAACGAGCTGATCTTGAGCGATATTGGCAACAATGACTGCCGGATGCTGGGTTTGAAGTGCTTGAGTAAAGGCCTCGCAAAATTCAGCCGGTGTGAAAGCCGTGAAAGCAGCCGCTCCGCAGGCCTTGGCAAAGGCTTCAAAATTAAAACCAGGCAGCAATGAGGAGGAATAGCGCTCCTGATATAATAACTGCTGCCATTGCCGGACCATTCCCAGGCAGCCATTGTTTATAATAATACTAATGATAGGCAGCTTTTCGTTTACAGCGGTAAACAGTTCAATACCGGTCATTTTGAAGCCACCATCACCGGCGATCAAGATAACCCGTTTATCCGGGCAAGCGATTTGGGCGCCTAAGGCTGCCGGTAACCCAAAACCCATGGTACCCAGTCCTCCTGACGTAATCCATGTCCGGGGGGTTTGTAGTTCCAGCTCTTGAGCGGCCCACATTTGATGCTGGCCTACATCGGTTACCCAAATTACCGGTTGTGCAGCCACTGCTTGTGACATATATTTCATTATCCAACCGGCTGTTAGTTCGGTTGAAGAGGCAACCGAATTCGGCTTGTAAAGCTGCTGCCATTCAGAAATCTTTTTCCACCAACGCTTTAGATCCGGTGCTGGCCGTTTGCTTAGGACGCGGATTAATATTTTTAAGGTCTGCTGTAAATCTCCGGTTAATGCAATCTGGGCAGGAATATTTTTATTCAGTTCGGCTTCATCGATATCGAGTTGGATAATGGTTTTGTTGAGCCTGTATTGCTGGGGATTACTTGTTACCCGATCGCTGAATCTTGTACCAATAGCTAACACGACATCGGCTTCGGCAATGGCCTGGTTTGCGGGCTTATGGCCATGCATACCGGTTAAGCCAAGGAAACTTGGATGGTCATGAGGGATGGCTCCTAATCCCATTAACGTACTCAGGAGAGGCGCCGGAAAATGGGCCGCTAACGTCAGCAACTCAGGACTTGCCTGGCTGGAGATGATACCGCCGCCGATGAGAATGACCGGACGTTGGGCGGCTGCCAGACATTCGGCCGCTTGTTCGGCATTTTGTAATAAAGCAGAATCAGCTAAACCAACTGATTCTGGCAATAGAGTAAACGTGGAATTCCGGTTTGTCTCGCTTTGGAGAATGTCACGCGGGATATCAATGAGGACCGGACCGGGGCGTCCAGTGGCTGCAATGGTAAAAGCTTCATTAATAGCCGGTACCAATTCATCAATCTTGCGAATTAGAAAGCTATGTTTGGTGATTGGCATGGTAATTCCGGTAATGTCCACTTCCTGAAATGAGTCACGGCCTAGTAAGGCTGTAGAAACCTGGCCGGTGAAAGCGACGATTGGCGAAGAATCCATATAGGCTGTTGCGAGGCCGGTAACGAGATTGGTTGCGCCAGGTCCGGAAGTGGCAATGCAAACCCCCACCCTTCCGGTGGCACGGGCATAGCCGTCGGCAGCGTGGACAGCTCCCTGTTCATGAACAGTCAGAATATGTTTTAGGGAACTGTCGTAGAGGGCATCATACAGGGGCATAATTTGGCCTCCCGGATATCCAAAAACGGTATCGACGCCTAGCCTTACTAATGAATGAATAACAAGTTGGCTTCCGGTTAGTTTCATATTTAGAGCCTCCATTACAGAATTTACGGTATCTGGCTAAACTTAACTTAGCCTTGTGGTTGATGCGTTCCTTCTACTTCTGGTGTAGGAAAGAAATCAGCACTGACAACGGGTACAAGCTTGCGCACCTGGTTCAATAATTGAGAGGATGGGGCAGTACAGTCGCTGATGATGGCTTGCACACAGGTATAATCCGGCTGCTCCGCAGGCATGACGGAGAGGCTTTCGACTGAGAATCCACGTCTGTAGACAACTCCAATTAAACGGACTAAGGCATCAGGCTGATTCTTTAATACAATTGACAAACCTTGTTTCATGGCAATCCTCCTTATTGTTATAAAATAAAACGCCCCTGCCAACGTACGTTGACAGGGGCGAAAAATTCGCGGTACCACCCTGATAAATACTCAATCACCGGCCATCACCGGCTGTTCTGTAACGCAGAACATACGCTGTTGCTTAAAGAAAGATATCAATATATCCCTTCTTTCGGCAAAGAGCTCATGGGTGATTTAAAATAACTGCGTCGCTCCGGTTCGCACCAACCACCGGCTCTCTGTAGCGAGGGATGCAGATTATTTCGCTCCCAATCATCACTGTTATGAGTAACATATGCAATTTAATAAAATATTGAACAGGTAAAATGGAAATTTGTTTACATTCTTACATATAAGTCGGCGAATGTCAAGCAAGTAATGTAACTTTTCTGAAAAATCATTTATCTTGGTAAAACCATGTCAAAAAATGCCTAAAAATAATTGTTGACATAAGGAGTAGCAAGTGATATTCTATTAAAGTCGCTTGCGACAGAAACACTAGAAACGCAAGCTGATCAAGCTTAAATCAGTAACATGAAAATTTAATTTACCATCGATTAAATATTGACATCAAAAAGTCAAGGTGGTAGAATAAATAACTGTCATGATAATGTCGTGGCAAGGTGAAAATGCATACAGGCTATAGGGTTTAACCCAGTCGTCATGCGGGAATTTCACCCAAAAGTGTTCTTTGAAAACTAAACAATGTAAGCAATAAATATGCCAGATGTGCGGTGCTCAATCGAGCACAATAAACGATGCGGAAATAGCTCAGTGGTAGAGCATCGCCTTGCCAAGGCGAGGGTCGCGAGTTCGAATCTCGTTTTCCGCTCCAACAATTTCTGAATTATAAAGAGCCATCAAGGTTCTTCATAAATAACTTTTATGGAGAGTTTGATCCTGGCTCAGGACGAACGCTGGCGGCGTGCCTAACACATGCAAGTCGAACGGAGTAATGTTCAACACCGAGTACTAACTAAAGTGTTGACCGACAGCGCATATGAGCGAACGAAGTGAGCTCATTACGCAAATAAAAGTGCCAACACCAAATGAGTAGAACTGGGTGTTGAACATTACTTAGTGGCGAACGGGTGAGTAACGCGTAGACAACCTGCCTCAAAGATGGGGACAACACCGCGAAAGTGGTGCTAATACCGAATGTTGCATTGGATTCGCATGAATCTGATACTAAAGGTGGCCTCTAAAAAATGCTACCGCTTTGAGATGGGTCTGCGTCTGATTAGCTAGTTGGTGAGGTAACAGCTCACCAAGGCGATGATCAGTAGCCGGTCTGAGAGGATGAACGGCCACACTGGGACTGAGACACGGCCCAGACTCCTACGGGAGGCAGCAGTGGGGAATCTTCCGCAATGGACGAAAGTCTGACGGAGCAACGCCGCGTGAGTGAAGAAGGTTTTCGGATCGTAAAGCTCTGTCTTTGAGGACGAATGTGCTTAATGTGAATAATGTTAAGTAATGACGGTACTCGAGGAGGAAGCCACGGCTAACTACGTGCCAGCAGCCGCGGTAATACGTAGGTGGCAAGCGTTGTCCGGAATTATTGGGCGTAAAGCGCGCGCAGGCGGGATATTAAGTCTGTCTTAAAAGTTCGGGGCTCAACCCCGTGATGGGATGGAAACTAATATTCTTGAGTGCAGGAGAGGAAAGTGGAATTCCCAGTGTAGCGGTGAAATGCGTAGATATTGGGAGGAACACCAGTGGCGAAGGCGACTTTCTGGACTGTGTCTGACGCTGAGGCGCGAAAGCCAGGGGAGTGAACGGGATTAGATACCCCGGTAATCCTGGCCGTAAACGATGGGTACTAGGTGTAGGAGGTATCGACCCCTTCTGTGCCGGAGTTAACGCAATAAGTACCCCGCCTGGGGAGTACGGCCGCAAGGTTGAAACTCAAAGGAATTGACGGGGGCCCGCACAAGCGGTGGAGTATGTGGTTTAATTCGACGCAACGCGAAGAACCTTACCAGGACTTGACATCGATTGAAAGTTCTAGAGATAGAACCCTTCTCTTCGGAGAACAAGAAGACAGGTGGTGCATGGCTGTCGTCAGCTCGTGTCGTGAGATGTTGGGTTAAGTCCCGCAACGAGCGCAACCCTTATCCTATGTTGCCAGCGAGTAAGGTCGGGAACTCATGGGAGACTGCCGCAGACAATGCGGAGGAAGGCGGGGATGACGTCAAGTCATCATGCCCCTTATGTCCTGGGCTACACACGTACTACAATGGGCTTAAATAGAGGGAAGCGAAGCCGCGAGGTGGAGCGAACCCCAGAAACAAGCTCTCAGTTCGGATTGCAGGCTGCAACTCGCCTGCATGAAGTCGGAATCGCTAGTAATCGCAGATCAGCATGCTGCGGTGAATACGTTCCCGGGCCTTGTACACACCGCCCGTCACACCACGAGAGTTGGAAACACCCGAAGCCGGTGAGGTAACCGTAAGGAGCCAGCCGTCTAAGGTGGGGCCGATGATTGGGGTGAAGTCGTAACAAGGTAGCCGTATCGGAAGGTGCGGCTGGATCACCTCCTTTCTAAGGAGAACCTGCATTAC
>CAMJML010000011.1 GCA_946407015.1 uncultured Selenomonadales bacterium
AGCCGGCACTTACGAGATGGACATCAGTTATGTGTAAGAAAGGTGACTGGCCATGATTACCGTTATACAACAGGGCTTTTTTTCAACAGTTCAAGATCAAGGAAGATGGGGCTACCAGGCTTATGGTATGCCGATTTGCGGGGCGATGGACCGATATTCTTATCGGGTTGCTAATATTCTTGCAGGAAATATGCCAAGTGCAGCCGTAATTGAAATGACTGATGTTGGTGCAACATTTAAGTTTGATCAGAATCAGCTGATTGCAATTTGTGGTGCAGATATGCAGCCGGAACTAAATGGGATGCCTGTTTCTAACTGGTCAGCCTTTATTGTTCCGGAGCAAAGTGAATTGAAGTTTTCAAAAGCGGTGAAGGGATACCGAACTTATTTGGCTGTGCGTGGCGGCTTGGATGTCCCGCCGGTTTTAGGCAGCCGGTCAACTTGTACCAGAGCGAAGGTTGGAGGCCACGAGGGAAGAACTCTGCGTCAAGGTGATGTGTTATATGTTGGTCAGGCGGCATCATCAAGATCAAAATCGCTTAGGTTGCCCATTCCGTTTATTCCTGAGTATCACCAGAATGCTTCACTCAGAGTGGTTCGGGGACCCCAGGATGATATGTTTACCGATGAAGCTATCGGAGTTTTTTTCCGTGCCGTATATAAAGTCACTAATCAGGCCGATCGTGTTGGATATGGATTAAAGGGACCGAAAGTCAAACCGATCGGTAGAGCGGATATTGTCTCGGATGCCATGTGTCAGGGAGCTATCCAAATTATTGCCAACGGGACGCCGGTTATCATGACTGCTGAGCATCAGACAACTGGCGGCTTTGCTAAATTAGGGTCAGTCATTTGGGCCGATTTACCGCTGCTGGCACAAGCGAAACCAGGCGATGAAATTCGCTTTAGCAGTGTTGAGGAAAGCGTGGCTATTGACGCTGTACGGCGAGAAAACCGTTCCTATCATACTATCTTAAACTGGTGCCTTTCGGAGAATTGATCTTTTTCAATAAAATCGAATCGGGGTATTAAAATTTTCAATTTTACGTCTGATGTTTTCAATGCTATGATAAGTGACAAGCAAGAGAAGTCAATATTGTAGAATACGAAGCAAGGGCGCTTCAAACAATTTTTAATGTTGTTTGAAGCGCCCTTTTTTATTTTGCGGAGGTGGTAGAGCAAAAAGCGTCGTGTTCTTGCTAGATTACCAGTAGGGAGGAAAGTGTAGCATGTACCAGGTTGATTTAAATTGTGATTTGGGAGAAAGTTTTGGCACATACAAAATTGGCAGAGATGAGGAAATTCTTCAATACGTTACCTCAGCCAACATTGCTTGCGGATTTCATGGGGGTGATCCAAGTGTAATGCGTAAAACGGTCAGGCTTGCTTTAGCAAATGGTGTGGCTATTGGTGCTCATCCTGGATTACCTGATCTGATAGGCTTTGGCCGCCGTAATATGACGATTACATCCCAGGAAGCTTATGATATGGTTGTTTATCAGTTAGGCGCTTTGGCTGCTTTTGTAAAAGCTGAAGGAGGAACGATGCAGCATGTAAAACCACATGGCGCTTTATATAATATGGCTGCCAAAGACCAATTTCTGTCCAAGGCCATTGCCCAAGCTGTTTATGATGTCAATCCGGAGCTCATTTTGTTTGGTTTGTCTGGTAGTGAACTGGTGGCAGCAGGAGAAAAACTTGGCCTTAGAACTGCTCATGAAGTATTTGCCGATCGGACATATCAAGCCGATGGAACATTAACTCCCCGAACTCAACCAGGGGCCATGGTAACTGATCATCAGCAAGCTATCGACCAGGTTGTGCAAATGGTTAAAAACAAAACCGTGCTATCTCAGCAGGGGACTGAAGTCACTATTAAAGCCGATACCGTTTGTATTCATGGTGATGGAGATCATGCGTTGGAATTTGCTTGTCAAATTCGAGACTTTCTGGTAAGTTCCGCAGTGGTTGTTCAAGCCATAGGAAATAAATAGAAATATTGAGGAGGTTATCACATGGAACCAGCAAAAAATCAAACCAATCAACCTACAAAACCAGCAGTAAAGTCTAATTGGAGCTTGCTGCTTGGTGCAGCTTTCTTAATGGCTACATCAGCTATTGGTCCCGGATTTTTAACACAAACAACAGTTTTTACCCAAAAATTAGCAGCAAGTTTTGGCTTTGTTATTCTGATGTCCATTATATTGGACATAGGGGCTCAAATGAATGTTTGGCGCATTATAGCGGTAGCAGAAAAACGTGGTCAGGATATTGCCAATATGGTTCTTCCAGGTCTTGGGTACTTCGTAGCGTTTTTGATTGTGGCAGGTGGTCTGGCCTTTAATATCGGCAATATTGCTGGTGCAGGACTTGGTTTTAATGTATTGTTTGGCGCAAGTCCGGTGATCGGAGCCGTTATCAGTGCTGTGATTGCAATTACGATCTTCCTGGTAAAAGAGGCTGGACGCGCTATGGACCGTTTTACGCAAATTGCAGGATTTGTCATGATAGGACTGACCGTCTATGTGGCCGTTACTTCTGCTCCGCCTGTTGGTGAAGCTATTGTTAAAAGTATTGTACCGGATCAAATTGATATGATGGCGATTGTTACCTTGGTAGGCGGTACGGTAGGTGGATATATCACCTTTGCAGGTGGGCACCGTCTGTTGGAAGCCGGCGTTCGTGGCGTAGGTGCATTACCTGAAGTGACCAAAAGCTCGGTTACCGGTATTCTGGTTACCGGAGTTATGCGTGTTGTTCTGTTTTTGGCTGCATTGGGAGTGGTGGCCCATGGCTTAGCCATTGATCCGGCCAATCCTCCAGCCTCGGTTTTCAAACTAGCGTCTGGCGAGGTCGGTTACAAGGTATTTGGAGTTGTTATGTGGGCGGCTGCGATTACTTCAGTTATCGGAGCGGCTTATACATCAGTATCTTTTATCAGAACTTTTCATCCGACTTTAGAGACTCATTATAGGGCTATCATTATTGGATTTATTATCATATCGACCATGGTTTTTGCTATTGTGGGTCGTCCTGTGAAAATTTTGGTACTGGTAGGGGCGCTTAATGGCCTGATTCTTCCGATTACATTAGGAACGATGTTAATTGCAGCTTACCGGTCCAAAATTGTCGGTAACTACAAACATCCACTTTGGCTGACCGTTTTTGGGATTCTTGTTGTTGTTATTATGACCTATATGGGTGGCTATACCTTGGTCAACGAGTTGCCAAAACTCTTTAAATAATTTACTCAAAAATAGAGGTGAATCCGATATGCAGGATTTAGCCAAATGCAGTGCTGCTGAAATCCGATCCTTGATTCGTGAAAACAAATTGATTAGACCAACTTCCGGTATGGCCAATGGCTTTACTCAAGCCAACCTGGCCATATTGAAAAAAGAACTGGCGTTTGAGTTTTTATTATTCTGTCAACGCAATCCTAAGCCTTGCCCGGTCCTTGACGTTACCGAGCCAGGTTCCCCAATTCCTAAGTTAGTGGCTCCTATGGCTGATTTACGGACTGATATTCCCAAATATAGAATTTATCGCAGCGGCGAATTGGTTGAAGAGGTTACCGATATTACTCATTACTGGGAAGACGACATGGTAGCTTTTCTACTAGGTTGCAGTTTTACATTTGAACATCCTCTGATGAATAATGGCATTTCAGTACGCCATATTGAGCAGAATTGTAATGTACCAATGTTTAAAACCAGCATTCCTTGTGTGAAAGCCGGACGCTTTGAAGGTCCGATGGTTGTTAGTATGCGTCCAATTCCAGAAAAGGATGTTGTCCGAGCCGTTCAGGTGACTTCTCGCTTCCCAGCCGTTCATGGTGCTCCTGTCCATATTGGAAATCCTGAAAGTATTGGTATTGTCGACATTCAAAAACCAGATTTCGGCGATCCAGTTACCATCAATCCCGGTGAAATCCCTGTTTTTTGGGCTTGCGGGGCCACTCCGCAAGCGGTTGCCATGCAGGTAAAGCCGGAGTTAATGATTACTCATGCTCCTGGACATATGTTTATTACTGATGTGCGGGATGAGCAATTCGGCGTTTTATAGCAGTAATTTCCAGAGGACTGACGATAAGTTAACAAGAGCAATAAAACTTATCGTCAGTCATTTCCATGTATGCCCGCATCCATAAGCGGCACAACGAGGTGTTTATTTATGAAGCAACAAGACAATGATACTGTTCAGATTGAATATATCCCATTAGGTGAAGCTGCTGTTTTAATTGAGTTCGGCAAAGTGATCAATATTGAAACCCATCGCAAAGTGAAGGCCTGTGCTGATTATCTCGATCAGCATCCCTTGCCGGGAATGATCGAATATGTCGCGGCTTTTTCGAGCCTGACGGTATTTTATGATCCGGTAGTGGTTTTAAATGTGAAGCACACTACTGGCATTCAAAGTGCTTATGAACTGGTGACAAGCCTGTTACAGGATATTGTGGCTAATTTAGAACGTTCTGTAGATATAAAACCCAAAGTGGTAGAGATACCTGTCTGTTATGGTGGTGAATTTGGACCTGATTTAGAATATGTGGCAGGATATAATAAGCTTGATATAGATGAAGTCATTCATATTCACAGCAATAGTGAATATCTGGTGTATATGATCGGTTTTGCACCTGGCTTTCCGTATTTAGGTGGTTTAGACGAACGGATTTCAACCCCGCGCCGGCAATCTCCTCGCACCTTAATTCCAGAGCGTACTGTTGGGATAGCCGGTATGCAAACAGGCGTTTACCCCATTGCTACTCCAGGAGGATGGCAACTTATTGGTCGTACTCCAGTAGAACTGTTTCGGCCTAACGAGTATCCTCCAAGCTTGCTGCAAGCAGGAAATATCGTGCGCTTCAAGCCTATTACGTTGAAAGAATATCAGGAATACAAGGGGGAGTGCTTATGAGTATCAAAGTGCTTCGTCCGGGCCTATTGTCCAGTATTCAAGACTTAGGGCGCTATGGCTATCAAAAGCATGGAGTTATTGTTAGTGGTGCAATGGATGCTTTTTCATTACGGATCGGCAATTTATTGGTTGGAAATATGGAGAATCAGGCAGGCTTGGAGATTACTCTGGTCGGGCCGCAGCTTTTGATAAAAGACGATTTACTTATAGCGATAACAGGGGGTAATTTAACTCCCATGATTGATGGCGTGGATGTTCCCATGTGGCGGCCTGTTTACGTAAAGGGTGGTAGTGTGCTGAGTTTTGGTCCCTGCCAATCAGGATGTCGTGCTTATTTAACGGTTGGTGGTGGGTATGAATTGCCGTCCATTATGAATAGCGATAGTACGTACTTGCGGGCAGGGATAGGCGGTTTCTGCGGGCGTGCTTTGCAAAAAGATGATCAGCTAGCGGTGGGGACCCCAGGCAGAAATACCAGTAAGCGGATGTCTTTGTTGGCCAGTAAAGCAATAAAGCAGTCTTTCGTGGCTCCAAACTGGTATGCCGGATTGTATGGTCATTCTGATGCTGCTACACCGGCTACAGTAAGGATAACCAGAGGCATCCAATATGATTGGTTTACGGCCGAAAGTCTCTTGCAATTTACTAGCCAGCCTTTCCAGGTCACTCCCCAATCAGACCGAATGGGTTACCGCCTTAAGGGGGAGGCACTAAAGCTTAGGCAGCCATCAGAAATGATCTCAGAAGCTGTTGCGCTGGGAACTATTCAGGTACCACCGGATGGAAATCCGATTATTTTGATGGCTGACCGGCAAACGGTAGGGGGATATCCCAAAGTAGCTCAAGTGATATCAGTGGATGTTCCGCGGATTGCTCAAGTCAAGCCTGGTGGAAAAATTCAGTTTATTGAGATCGAGCATAGGGAAGCTGAAGCATTATATTTTGCACGCGAAAAGTTCATTGCCGAGGTTAAAAAAGGACTTAATCTAAAGTTTTTTTCGTGAGGATGTCTTTCATTAATCGATAGAGGAGTTGATATTATGTTGAAAATAGAAGATATTACAACGATCATTAAATTAGTTGATCAGTCATCGTTAAAACGATTTGAGTTAGAGTGTGAAAATACCAAACTGGTACTTTCCAAAGAAGAGCTTAATCAGCCATCGAGTAAGCTGGAACCGATGCTTGCACCATCAGAAAAAATGGCTAATGCCGAAGTGGTTAAAAGTATAGAAAGTAATATTGCTCAGGAATCCGGATTAACTGAATCGGAAACGCTTCATACTATTACCGCACCGATGGTTGGAACGTTCTATGCGGCAGTTGAACCAGGAGCACAGCCGTTCGTCCAGGTAGGCCAGAAAATAACTAGCGACCAAATTGTCTGCATACTTGAAGCAATGAAGTTGTTCAATGAAACAGAGGCTGGCATTAACGGTGAAATCGTAGATGTTTTGGTCAAAGATGGCGATTTTGTAGAGTACGGCCAGCCATTGTTTGTAGTAAAACCTGAATGAGCCATCATGATGGTGCTGTAAAGAGGGGATAACATGAATAAAGTGTTGGTTGCAAATAGAGGGGAAATCGCGGTAAGAATTATTCGGGCTTGCCGTGAACGAGGAATTTCAACAGTGGCTGTCTATTCAGATGCCGATCAAACTGCCTTGCATGTCCAATTGGCTGATGAAGCTTATTGTATTGGACCGGCGGCCGCCAAAAGCAGTTATTTAAATGTAGCCAATCTTATAGCGGTCGCTTTAGCGTCTCATGTCGATGCCATTCATCCTGGATATGGATTTCTAGCGGAAAATGCTGACTTTGCCGAGCTGTGTGCAGCTTACCAAATTACATTTATTGGACCTAGCCCGGAAGCAATCCGAAAAATGGGTGATAAGGCGATAGCCCGAACAACCATGCAGAAAGCTGGTGTTCCGGTAGTACCAGGTACAGATGGTCTCATTGATGATGTTGAAGCGGCTGCTTTGGTGGCCGGAGATATTGGTTATCCGGTTATTGTCAAAGCGACTGCCGGTGGCGGTGGAAAAGGAATGAGGCTTGCACGAAATGAGCAAGAGTTGCGCCAAGCTGTTAGGCAGGCTGAAAAAGAAGCAGAGTTGGCTTTTGGCAATGCCGGCGTATATTTGGAAAAATATCTGGAAGAACCAAGGCATATTGAATTTCAGATTATGGCCGATCAGCATGGAAATATTGTTCATCTTGGTGAACGGGATTGTTCTATTCAAAGGCGCCATCAGAAATTATTGGAAGAAGCACCGTCTCCAGCACTTTCTCCGCAGCTTCGCGCAGCTATGGGACAAGCAGCTATTGCGGCTGCAAGGGCTGTAGATTATTATGGGGCAGGTACAGTCGAATTTTTGCTCGATAAAAGTGGCGATTTTTATTTTATGGAGATGAATACACGCATTCAAGTTGAGCATCCGGTTACTGAAATGATTACGGGAGTTGATCTTATTGGTGAGCAATTGTCTGTAGCATCAGGAGAACAACTTTCTTTTAGCCAGGATGCTGTGAAAATCAATGGCTGGGCCATTGAATGTCGGATTAATGCCGAAAACCCTTTGAAGAACTTTATGCCTTCTCCAGGAGTCGTTAAACAATATTTACCGTCCGGTGGATTTGGGGTACGTGTAGATAGTGCCGTTTATCCAGGCTGTGAAATATCGCCCTATTATGATTCTATGGTGGCAAAAGTTATTGTTTGGGGAAAAGACCGAACTGAAGCTATTCAGCGTATGAGACGGGCATTATGTGAATTTATAATTGAAGGAATTGATACTACGCTACCTTTTCATCAAAAATTATTAGCGCATCACGTTTTTCTAAGTGGAAATTTTAATACGAAATTTTTAGAGCAGGTTGACATTATAGGTAATGAGTAAATTCAAATTCATAGGATAAATCCTTATGGTGAGGCGAATATTATGCAGAAGAATTCTGGTCAGGAAATCATGAGAATGTTTACAGAATTGGCCCCGTATTTAAATGAAATATTTGTAGAAGACGTAGGGGTATCTGTGATTCAAGAAGGTTTTTATACGGCTTATGTGCCAGGTAAGTCATTTGATTTAGGACTTTATGCCGGAGAACCCATGAAGGGGCAAGTCAGTGAGCAGTGCATGAAGACCGGTACCAAAGTGATTCGCATGATTTCTAAGGAGCAATCAGCGTTTGGTATTCCCTATATCGCTTGTGCCTATCCGGTTAAGGAAGGTGCGGAAACGATCGGGTGCGTAATCACGACTCAGACGGTTGCGAATCAGGAAAAAATTTATACCATTGCCGGGGAACTTGCTGCTTCTTCACAAGAGTTTAGTGCCAGTATGGATGAATTAGCAACCGGAGCGCAGTTACTGGCTGGCAATTGTGCAGAACTGGGAAATTTGAGTAAAGAACTGGCTAATACCATTACCGAGACGGACAAAATTGTTGCTTTTATCCGGAATATTTCCGATCAGACCAACTTATTGGGGTTAAACGCCGCCATTGAGTCGGCCCGTGTCGGCGAAGCCGGTCGCGGCTTTGGAGTTGTCGCCGAGGAAGTCAGAAAACTGGCTGCCGTAAGTGCCGAGTCGGTTAAAAATATCAATGCTTCACTGCGCAAGACGCAAGAATCCATTGCCATTATGAATCAAAAGGTAATGAACATTGATAAAACCGTGCAAAATCAGGAAGATTCAATTCAGGAACTAGTTAAAGCCAGCCAAAGCTTATCTTCTATGGCTGGAGAATTGTCGGCTGTTTCCGATCGAATGATTAACAGCATAGAGTAACACCAAAACCCCGCAAACTCAGTTTGCGGGGGTTTTTTAATAAAGATCCAGGCAGGTGATGATGCTGCTGGTCCGGCAGGAAATGAAGCCTGATGTACAGAATTATTGTGGGGAAAAAGCTGTAGGAATCCAGAAAGTCAATTCGCCCGGTGTATGCTTATTAAATTCATTAGGGAATTGTATAGTTCATAAATCAATGATATGATAGTCACCAGAGATTCAAAAATAGCAGGTTTCCATTTGGCTACAAACCTGCCCAGTTTGTTGACAATGTACCCATCTGGTGCCTTGTCTATTTTTTTTCTGTAAAACAACCGAGAAAAATGTCGAAAAATGAAGAAAATCGACAAAAAAGAGGCTTTGATAAATGTTAAGTAACATAATTGATTTATGTTACTTTGAATCGGCTGGTTTTATGATGAAATATGAACGAAATGCCTGCCATTGGATAAAAAGGATGTGATCTAAAGATGGAATACGTAGAGCCAATAAGAAGCAAAAAACAGATTGCTTATATTAAACGTTATCTAAAGTGTAATAATTTGCGTGATTATTTGCTGTTTGTTCTCGGAATTAACAGTGGGCTGCGAATCTCAGACCTGCTTTTGTTGACAATTGATGATGTCAAAGATAAAGACCGTATTACACTGCGTGAAAAGAAAACGGGCAAGATGAAGGATTTCCCTCTTTCAGATACCTGCAAGCAAGCTATCAATGAATATCTTGAAAGCACTGACTTCACCAGTGGTTGGCTGTTTCGCAGCAAGAAGGGCGATCGCCCGATTAGCCGGATTCAGGCCTACCGAATCATCAATAATGCCGCCCGGTTTATCGGCATACAAGAAGCCATTGGCACCCATACGTTACGAAAAACTTTTGGATACTGGGCCTATAAAAGTGGCGTCGATGTGACTAAAATCCAAAAATTACTGAATCATTCCGCCCCCAGTGTGACCTTGTCTTATATTGGCATAACCAAAGAAGAGTTAGATAATGTTTATATTAACCTAAATTTATAAATTTTTACATATTTTGATAATTTTTGGTTTTTTAAACAGGAAAATCGATTTTTTTGGCGTATATTGTAAAAAATGGGTAACATAAATCAATTGTGTTACATTGAATGGCTGGTTTATTTATGAATAGCGCATGACTTGAAATGGTGGCAATCTGGAATTTCAAGCAGATACATGGATTAAACAGTATTTTATTAAAAATTAGCTGAAGAACGTTAAACTCCTTTTTTAGATGGAGAAAATTGCATAAAAAGGCTGAATCTGCCCATTATTTAGCAAAAAATGACTGAAAGGGGAGTTTTATGAGCTTTCATGAAGATGTCGAGTGTTTGCTGCAATTAATCAAGGATTCAAATACGGAAGCGACCAAAGAGTATTATTTTAAAAAGCTGGAAAACCTTCTTGATAATTATGTACAAAAGCGTTTACAATTAGAATCCCAGGTGGAAATACCGGTAAAGACGAAAGACTGATGGATTGACAAGCTAATTTGCGGTAGCATGAACAGCATTTTTTCGACCAGGCGAAAGTCTGGCTTTTTTCATCCGGGAGTCTTTTCCTATAAAGAATGGTATTTTTAAATTGTCAGAGAGCGATCCGGAGTGATCGTGCTAAAAATAGAATGCCAATAGCTCAAAATTGGCTATGCTGGAGGGAGTATTTTCATTCATGATGTCAGACAAAAGGACCAACAAAGAGGCAATGAACCCTATACGCAGCCGGTATCTTTGTAAGCTTGACAGTCTTAAAGAAGGAATGAAATTAGGACAGGATATCATTTACCTGGATAGAAAAGTACTGCTGGCAGCCGGAACCGTGCTGACTGCGGCGCATATTAAACATTTGTGTGACTTAAACATTCAGACCATCATCATTCAACCAGAAGCAGAGCTAGATAGCGATACGGAATATGAACATTTTTCCCGCAGCTATGAGCAGATTTTTACCCGGGTAAAAAGTGCCTTTGAACATGTGCGGATATTTAACGAGGTACCTCTTGCACAAATGCAGGAGCTTGTGCGGTTTTCGATTAATCCAATTACCGAAACCATTGGCGTAATTGAATATTTGCATAAGATACAAAAACAGGATGATTATACCTATCAGCATTCGTTGAATGTTGCTATTATTGCCGGCGTAATCGGGAAATGGTGCAAGTATCAGGGAAGAGAATTAGCTGATTTAATTCTTGCCGGTCTCTTGCATGATATCGGGAAAGTTAAGGTTCCATTGGATATTTTAAACAAACCCGGCAAGTTAACAGGTGTTGAAATGCAGGAGATCAAAAAACATCCCGGCAATGGCTATCAATTGGTGCAAAAGCTGGATATCTCGTCTCATGTTAAAACAGCCATTTGGCAGCATCATGAACGACATGATGGCAGTGGCTATCCTAAGGGGCTAAAACAGCCGGAAATCTGTGATTATGCCTCCATCATTGCGGTAGCGGATATCTATGATGCCATGACGACCAATCGCGTATATCGGGCCAAGCAGACGCCACTCGTGGCTGCGGAGATATTAGCCGAGCAAATGTATGATCAGCTTGATCCTTATATTTGCAATGTTTTCTTGGATTATTTAAAAAAAGCCTGCATTGGGGCTCAAGTTCGCTTAAGTGATGGCCGGAACGCAAAAATTATTCACATTGATCCCCAGAGAATTGGCTGGCCGATTATTCAAACGGCAGAGGGGCAGATTATTGATCTGGAAAGAGAAAAAGCCATTGATTTATTGGAGTTTTTATAAGCTCTTTGCGGTGGCTTGACATCTGTAGGAAATGGTATTAAGGTATTACTATAGCAAAATAAAATAAGGTTTATCTATACAAAGATGTATAAACTAAGCGATAAAGTACTCTGCTGCTTTGGCTTAGTTTATTTTTTTCGCCATCGATACGATATTGGCTGGGAGGTGTGGATAGTGGCTTTCAATATGCTGGACTGGACGATTCGACAGATCCTTGAACGATATCCAGAAACAAAACCGGTATTTATCAATAATGGCTTTCCGATTTTTGCCGATGACGGTATTCTCCAGGAACTAGGGGGTCTATTAAAACTTAAAACAGCGCTGAAAAGCAAAGACCTGAATGCAGACGTATTTATCACGCTTTTGCAAGATAAAATCGACGAAACAGGCCGTTATCGCAGCTTGGAAGCACATCACACAGGCGGAAGCAATGGACGTTTGAATCTATTAACATTGCTGCCGTGTCCGCTCAAAATCCCGCTTCAGAGCGAATTGGCCTTTATTTTGGACGAATTACAACGCCAGCAGGGCAGGGAGTTCAATTACAGCATTGATATCTCTGCCAACAAGCATATGAATTATGCCGACTATCTGAAGTATTTTGAGGATCCCGATGAATTGCCTGATGTCATTCTAACAACCGGTTATGATATCTTTCATCAAAATTTTATTGAACGCTTTGTGAAAGGCGGGGTTTTTGCAAATTTGTCAAAACGTACGCTAAATCCTCGCCTTGCCGAAGCCGGTATTACCGACCCGGAAGGGTTTTTTACCGTCATTGCAGTGAATACGCTGGTGATGGTGGTGGATAAAAAGCGTCTCGGTGATCTGGAAATGCCGAAGGTTTGGTCCGATATCCTGAAACCAAGCTATCAAAAACAGGTGGTCATGCGCGGGCATGGAGATATTTTCTGTGATGTTTTGCAGTTGAATTTTTATAAAGATTTTGGGGATGCGGGATTGACCGCTTTAGCAGGGGCGGTCAAGTACGGTCTTCATCCGGCGCAAATGGTCAAAGAGTTAAGCAGCAACCGCTCAGATATCCCCCCTGTTCATATCATGCCGCGTTTTTTTGCGGAAACGCTGCGGTCTCGTAAGAATATTGAAATTATCTGGCCGGAAGACGGGGCGATGGCTTATCCGGTTTCCTTATTGATTAAGGCTGAAAAATTGCCGGAAATGCAGCAACTGGCTGATTACTTAACAGGGCAGGAATTTGCCCGTATTTGTGATGAGGCTTTTTTTCCGGCCGCCTATTCAGACGGCAGCAGACTGCCGGTTACAGCAAAGTTTAAATGGACGGGCTGGGAATTTATTAAAAATTGTAATATTGAAAAACTGATTGAGCAATTGAATGACAAATTTCTGGCAGCTCACCGGGCGGGAGGGGTGTTGCGATGAAACTGATTACGGTGGCTGGACCCCCTTCTTCCGGGAAGACCTCTGTGATTATAAAAATTTACGAAGCCCTTGCAGCAGCTGGCTGTCATGCCGGCGTGGTAAAATTCGATAGCTTGTCTACAAAAGATCTGGAGATCTATCAGAAAAAGCATATTCCGGCACAGGTCGGTCTTGCCGGAAATTTATGCCCGGATCACTTTTTTATCAGCAATATCCAGGATTGCCTGCAATGGGCTCAGCGAAAGAATTTTACGCTGCTGATCAGTGAGAGTGCCGGGTTATGCAACCGTTGTTCGCCCCATATTAAAGGGGCTTTGGCGGTTTGTGTTGTCGATAATCTTAGTGGAATTTATACCCCGCAAAAGGTAGGTCCGATGCTGAAATTGGCGGATTTAGTCATGATCACCAAAGGAGATATTGTTTCTCAGGCTGAACGTGAGGTTTTTGCCTTTCGTGTCCGGCAGGCCAACCCCAGTGCAATCATTATTCATGTGAATGGCATTACCGGACAAGGAGCTTTGGAGGCCAGTCGTTTATTTTATGATGCGCCGGAGTTAGAAAGTCTTATCGGCAGTCAACTTCGATTTTCCATGCCGGCTGCAACTTGTTCCTATTGTTTAGGTCAAACGCGCATTGGGAATGAATTTCAAATGGGAAATGTGAAAAAGATGGAGCTCAGTTGACCAATCAGATGGACGGGTAGGGGGATGACAGTTTGCTACACGATAAACGGATGAACATGACGATGGAAGTGTTATTCCGGCAGTATCCCTATGCCGAAGACTTCTTTGCGAATTTTTCATTGCAGCCTGATCTCAAAAGCACGGTTGGTTTGTTTTTTACCAGCCTGCCGGAGGAGGTTTGTGAAGACTTAGGGATGAGCCATTTACAATTGGGTGAGCAGTTTCTCTCCTATCTGGATCACATGCAGCGGCTTCGAAATCAGCGGGAAGAAATCCATTCCATTACCATTCTTGGCGGCTATAATAAAGACGGTGCTCCTGAAGAGAGTTGCCTGACCATTCATGCCGGTGAAATTGTTTCGATCGTCGGGGCTACCGGTTCGGGAAAAAGCCGGTTACTGGCCGACATTGAGTGGCTGGCGCAGCGGGATACTCCGACCAAGCGGGCTATTCTTCTTAATGGCCAGCCACCGGAGGCTGCCCGACGGTTCTCAGTGGAGAACAAACTGGTGGCTCAACTGTCGCAGAATATGAATTTCATTATGGATTTGACCGTGGCTGAATTTATCAATATGCATGCTGAAAGCCGCATGGTGGAACAGGTTGATAAGGTCACCAGCCATATTATCGCCAAAGCGAATGAACTTACGGGCGAAAAGTTCCTGCCCGCTACGCCGGTAACCGCACTGAGCGGCGGACAATCCCGGGCTTTAATGATTGCCGATGCTGCTTTTTTAAGCACTTGTCCCATTGTATTGATTGATGAGCTGGAAAATGCCGGGATTGACAGGCGGCAGGCATTACGGCTGCTCGTCGATCGCCAGAAGATTGTATTAATGGCCACCCATGATCCCATTCTGGCTCTTATGGGAGAAAGGCGTATTGTCATTAAAAACGGTGCAATTGACCGGATTATTGAAACTTCCCGGCAGGAACGGCAGCACTTGCTGGTTTTAGAAAAAATGGATCAGCAAATGACCGCAGTCCGAGAAGCGCTGCGCAAAGGCGAGCAACTGGCCGGTACTTTTTCAACAATGGCTGAACAAAATACAGAGTGAACTGTGATTAGGCTGAGCGATTTATATCAAATCGCTCAGCCTAATCACAGTTTAAGAAAAAATGGCAAACACTCTTTACAGATCCGTTCATATCTTAAAGCAGAGCTGCAGAAGCTATTCATGTGAATTGATAAGGAGGTTGCCGCAATGGACAATGAACGGGCAAGCAATCATCATTTATCCGGTATCATCGTAATTTTTGGTGGCACAGGTGACTTGACCAAACGAAAATTGCTGCCGGCGCTATATAATTTGGTTTGTGAAGGGTTGGTTCCCGAGAACTTTGCCGTTGTGGCGGTCGGACGGCAAGAAAAAACACGCGAACAGTATCTGGACGAGGCGCTTGCTGCGGTTAGCCGCTATTCCCGCAATCAGATTCAGGCGCCCTGCTGGGAAGCCTTCAAAAAAATTATTTACTATATACAGCTTGACTTTTTAGCGGCTGACGAGTACAACAAACTTCAGGCCGCCTTGGTGCAAATTGACGACAAGCATACAACCGGCGGAAACCGGGTATTTTATCTGGCTGTAGCGCCCGAATTTTTTGAGCCTATTGTGCACAGTCTGCATACTTACAAGCTGGTGGGTGGTGAGCGAGGCTGGCAGCGATTAGTCATTGAAAAACCTTTTGGCCGGGATTTGCCCAGTGCTGCCCGGTTGAACCAGCAGCTTAGCCAGGTTTTTTGCGAGGAAAATATCTACCGGATCGATCATTATCTGGGAAAAGAGATGATTCAAAACATTATGGTGCTACGCTTTTGCAATCCGGTATTTGAGTCGCTCTGGAACAATAAATATATTGATAACGTTCAGATTTTGTTAAGTGAAAAGGCAGGCATTGGCAGTCGCGGCGGTTATTATGAAAGCGCTGGTGCCATGCGGGATATGGTCCAAAACCATGTGCTGCAAACGCTGTCGCTGATTGCCATGGAGCCGCCGGTCGCTCTGACCCCGGATGCTATCCGGAATGAAAAACTTAAAGTCATTCAAGCCATTGAAGCCTTTACCCCCGAACGGATCAAACAAGATGTCGTCTTTGGCCAATACGGTGCAGGAATACAATCCGGCCAGGCGGTAAAGGCTTATCGGGATGAGGAAAAGGTCGATCCGCAATCGAATACCGAGACTTTTGTGGCCATGAAACTCTATATTCAGAACTTCCGCTGGTCAGGTACGCCTTTTTATATTCGTACCGGCAAACGGTTAGGCAGCAATGAAGGCAAAATTGTGATTCAGTTTAAAACCTCGCCGCCGGTCCTATATTTTAGCAATACGCTAGCCCAGCAGCCTAATGTCCTGGTCATTAAGATTCAACCCCAGGTGGGTGTCTATTTTCAGTTTTGTACAAAAAAATTCGGGTCATCAGAAGAAATTGTCTCCGCTACCATGGATACCAGCAATGATTGCTATACGAATGGCAACACTCCGGAAGCCTATGAACGGCTGATCATTGATATTCTGCGCGGGGATACAACGCTATTTTCACGCTGGGATGAGGTGGAAGCGGCCTGGGGCTTTGTGGATCAAATCATTGCCCGCAAGCAGCAAGTTCCTGGTGATTTTCCCAATTATCAGGCCGGTACCATGGGGCCGGCGCAGGCCGAAGAGCTTCTTGCCCGTGATGAGCGTAAATGGTGGGACTAAGGAGGGGGGAGTTTATGAAGGTTTATGATATTTCAATGACTATTGCCAGCAATATGCCTGTATATAAGGGTAAAACAGCTAAGCGGCCGGTGTTTACCCTTGACAGTGATTTTAGAACCGGCTCGGTCTATGAGACCAGGCTGACTATGAATCTGCATACCGGTACTCACTTGGATGCACCGCTGCATATTGATCCGGAAGGAGAATCGCTGGATGGTCTTACGCTGCGCCAGGTGATTGGCCGCTGCCAGGTCGTTGATTTCCCGCAAGTTCAAGCTGGCATTACTCAAAAGGATCTGCTAGAAAAGAACATCATGGAAGACGGCTTTGTTTTGTTGAAAACCCGCAATTCCTATGAAGCGATTCTTGAAAGCGACTTTGTTTATTTAGATCAGACCGGAGCTGAGTATTTGGCCAATAAACGCGTCCGTGGAGTTGGTATTGATGCATTGGGAATTGAGCGAAACCAGCCAGGACACCCGACCCATCGTTTGTTATTAGGAGCCGGGATTGTCATCTTGGAAGGACTGCGGCTAAGCAAAGTACCCGAAGGACACTACCTTTTGGTAGCCGCTCCCGTTCGTATGAGCGGCGTTGAAGCTGCTCCCGTCAGAGCGCTGCTGTTTGAACATCCCGTAGAGGCTGAACTGGAATTTGTTGAAATCTGGGAACCTTAGAAAACGACTTCATAAGCTAGGAAGTGGCGGGCAGCATACGCCAGTTGGGGACGGTTGCCCGGACTTTGCCCGAATCGGTTCAGCGGTTTAACGTTTCATGACTGCTGGCAGGCCAGGTGTGCAGGTGGTTGACAAATTGGCGAGCAGGAGTATACTAACTTATGTGACTTATTCTCAGGGCGGGGTGAAAATCCCCACCGGCGGTATCCCGGAATCCGGGGAGCCCGCGAGCGCTCTTCAATCGTGGAGAGGACAGCAGAACTGGTGAAAGGCCAGTGCCGACGGTATAGTCCGGATGAAAGAGGATAAGGCAGTCAGCAGAAAGTGTGCTTCAGGCAACCCTGGGCTTTATTTTCGCTTGATTTAAAAAGCTGTCTACCTTATTGCCCTGATTCTGGTAAGTCCGACTAATTTTAGGAGGGTACTTATTGTGAATCAGAATTTACTTGCTAAGTTTGGAAATCCGCTTGAACGGGTGGAGCAGGCTTTAGCCGCTTTGCGCAAAGGCCGGGGGATCCTGGTTACCGACAATGAGCAAAGAGAAAATGAAGGTGATTTGTTTTTTGCTGCCGAGACACTGACTGAGCAGCAAATGGCTATGCTTATCCGTGAATGCAGTGGCATTGTTTGCTTGTGCCTGCCAGATGAACGCGTTCAAAAGCTGGGATTGCCGCCCATGGTGGAGGATAATACCAGTAGTTATCAAACGCCTTTTACTGTTTCCATCGAGGCCGCCGCAGGTGTAACAACAGGAGTTTCTGCTGCTGACCGTGTCGCCACGGTGAAAGCTGCCATTGCCGATCAGGCAAGCCCTGAGCACCTCCGCCGTCCTGGTCACATCTTTCCGCTACGGGCAAAGCCGGGCGGTGTCTTTGAACGCCAAGGCCATACCGAGGCTAATGTAGACATGATGAGGCTGGCCGGGTTAAAACCATACGGTGTGCTTTGCGAACTGACCAATGCCGACGGCTCTATGGCGCGGCTGCCGGAAATTGTCGCTTTTGCCGATCAACATCAGATGCCGGTGGTTACGGTTGATGATATTATTGAATACCGAAAAGCTAATCAATGTTAATCTTTACAGCATCCTGCCTGGATTAGTCCGGGCCAGGATGCTTTTCGCATGATGGAATAATTTCTGGCCCCTGTTTGGGCAGTCAGACAGTTGCCAATAATTATGATATAATGAGTCATAGTGTTTGAGTTCTCCGGCCGAATACCCATTGGGAACGATTTGAGGTGATGCCAGTGTATGTAAATCGACGAAAAGAAATTTTGAATTTATTGCAAAAACATGGCTCTGTAAAGGTATCCGAATTAGCCAGCCAATTTGGACTTAACGAAGCGACCATTCGGCGGGATTTGAAATTTCTGGCGGACCGGTATGGCGTCGAGTTAACGTATGGCGGGGCATTTATTGATGAAAACGCGGGCAGTTGTTCGATTACCGAAATGAACTTAGCGGCTAAACGCCGGCAAGCCTATGAAGAAAAACAAATGATTGCCCGGAAAGCCGCTGAATTAATTAAGGATGGGGAGACCATCGCACTCAATGCCGGCAGTACGGTAGAATATATTTTGGATTATCTCCCAAGTCTGAAGCAAATCAATCTGATTACCTTATCGCTCAATGTTGCGGTCAAAGCAGCAGCACTTCCTTTCGTTACCGTGTATATGCCGGGTGGAAAGCTGCGTCAGGAATCAACCACTTTTTATGGACCTGATACTGAGCAGTATTTGCGCAAATTTAATGTCGATAAGTTTTTTTATGGTGCTGCCGCCGTTCATATCAAACATGGGGTGACACATCCGGTGATTGAGGAGGCTAAGGCGAACCAGATTTTACTGGATATTTCCAAGCACTGTTATTTGGCTTGTGATTCTAGCAAGTTTGACGGTGTATCCCTCGTTCATATTGCTGATCTTGCGGCATTTCATACCATGATAACCGATGATAAGCTGCCCGCTCATTATAAAAGCTTTGCAAAGTTAAATAATATGTCTATTCTTTAATGGCGACTTTATTGATCACTCTCCCACCTATGATATTTGATTGTTTTTAACAGTCTCATAACGGGTGGGGGGTGATTTTTTCATTAAGCCATTATTTCTTAAAAGTATTATTTTATGCTAAGACTAAAAAAACAGAACCGTAATGTATTTTTATATAAACATTATATATAAATCATATTGACATCTTATAAAAATTATACGATAATTAAGATGAGTCTGAATTGAGTGAAAATTGATGTGACTGAAAACATTTTAAAAATAAATTGGGTGTATGTACGAAAGCGGTGCTGGTTTCTGTTGAGGTATTATCGGCTGGCTGTAAGGGAGAGAGGTGAAAGCGTGTCAGAACAGCTGCCGGTTCAATAGAGTTCAGGAGGGGAGAACATGTTAATTCATGAACCGGGTCCTTTGGCGAAAAGGGCAAAATTGGTTTTGTTTGGTTGTTGGCTGGGCTGGCTGCTCAACTTTGCGGATCGTTCGCTGTTAGCGCCACTTATTCCGCTCATTAAAGAAGAAATGAATTTGGGGTATTTGGGAGTTGGCTTTTTAACAACAGCCTTTTTTATTGGTTATTCCATTACTCCGGTACCGGGAGGCTGGCTGGCTGATAAAATCGGTCATAAAAAAGTCATTGTTCCAAGTATGCTCGGCTATGGTATTACCACTTTATTTACCGGCTTTGTTGGTTCGGCTCCGATGCTGGCCTGTGCCCGGTTTGCAACCGGGTTGTTTGAGGGATCTTTTTATTCTACGGCTGTCGGTTATGTGTCTTCCGTATTTTCCAAAGCCAACCGGGGGCGGGCAATGGCTCTGTATTCTACCGGTTGGACCCTGGGGAGTATGATTGGTATCTTCTTTGCTACTTATATGGGAGCCCATTATGGCTGGCGTTCACCCTGGATGTTCATGCTGATTCCCACCCTGCTGGCGGCATTGTGGGTGTGGAAGTATATGCCCAGTATCCGGCGGGAAGAAACTCCAGCCCATCATGAAGCTCTTACGGCCGGTGGAAAGCAGCAAGGCACTTTCAAAGATGTGCTGAAGATTCGCAATGCCTGGATTATTTTTGCGTTACAGTTTATTGCAAACTTTGGCTACTGGTCGATCAATACTTTTACACCACTTTATTTCAAAGAGGTTAAAGGATTTTCATTTGTGGCTTCAGGATCGCTGTTGGCGGTCATGCTTTGTGCCGGGACACTGGGGTCGCTTGCATCAGGCTGGGTCTCCGACAAACTTGGACGGCGGGCGGGAATATCCTTGTTCTTTAGTGTAGCCGGCCTGACCTGGTACGGGGTATTAAGCTCGACAACGGTCAATGAGACCTTGGTCTGGGCGGCTATTTCCGGATTTTTCATCACCGGTCTGTATCCAACCATCCTGGCCTGGATGACCGATTGCGTTCCTCCCAACCTAACCGGGGCGGCTAGCGGGTTTGGCATTATGGGGGCCGAGTTCGGTGCCTTCACAACACCCATCATTGCCGGTTTTGTCGCAAACTCCATGGGCTTAGGAATGGCCATGAATATTTACATCGCTTCTTATTTAATCGGTGCTTTTGTTGTATGGGGCGGTCAAGAAATGATTGGCGGGATTATTCAAACGAAAAACCAGATACAGGCAGGTGGCTGATGTGCACAGCGAGTTGTCGCTTACGGTCGGGCAATTGGCTGCCTTTCAAGGAAAGCCCTGCTATCAGGTCATTCAAGAGCATTATCTGGCCGCTTTGCAGCGTGAAGATTGGCGCAGCCTGGTTGTTACCTTGCATACGATGAAAAGTCCCAAGTCTTATTACCGGTATCCGGCAGTGGCAAACTGGGATTACCAGGAATCTCCTGGCTCCGGTGCCCATCATAAGCACTTTGGTGGATTGGCGCTCCATACTTTGCAAAACCTGCAATATGCCGAAAGCTGGGCCCAAGTCTATGAGCGCCGGGGTATCCGGATCAATAAGGACTTGCTTTACGCGACTATTCTGATCCATGACTGCATGAAACGCTTTATTTATCAGTTTGATGAGACGTATGGTTTTATCAAGAATGAAGATTCTTTCATTGCCAAGCAGGAAGATCACCATTCCTGGATATTGCGGGAACTGGCACAGCGCGGCTGTGACCGGGAATTGATCTTGTCGGTAGCAGCCATTCACGGCATTGATGATGTCAGCTTAGCCACTGGAGTAACAGGATTTGCTGTGGTCAATCATTATTTGGCAATTGGGGAAACCGGACTCAGTTATACCGCACAGGATATCAGGCCTGAACATGTTATTGCCTTCTTAGCCGATTCTGACTGGCATTGGAGTGGTCAGGCGCAAGCCAAGGCTGGCTTGGTGGCTGAAAAAATTGCCGCAGGACCGGGGCAAATCGCCAACTATTTGCAAGTTGTCTTAGGATCTTGTTTTAGTTATGAAGCTGTGGGGCATTATGTTGAGCGTTTTGGGGTTGATGCTGCCGTCGAACATTATCAAACAAAACTTCATGCTGTTTGCACCGGCCATTAGGTGGAGCCCCGCGACTATAGCCTGAGGAGGTCAACATGGGACAATCGCTCGGAAATATTCGTTGTTTTGTTTTAGATATGGATGGAACGGTCTATTTAGGGGATAAAATCTTGCCTGGTGCAGTGAGTTTTTTAGAATATCTGCAATGGAGCAAACGGGACTATTTGTTTCTTACTAATAACTCGGCCAGGGATGCAGGTTATTATGCCGCTAAACTGTCCGGCATGGGGTTTCCCTGCGCACCTGAATCTATTTTGACTTCCGGTGCGGCAACGGCTCAGTATCTGCAATGCCGCCATCCTAATTGCCGTGTGTTTATCTTGGGAACTCAGGAGTTGAAGCAGGAATTTTTACAATATGAGTTCATCGTGACTGAAGATCAGCCGGATGTTGTTGTGTTAGGGTTTGACTTAACCATCAACTACGACAAATTAG
Organism: uncultured Selenomonadales bacterium; assembly: GCA_946407015.1. Classification (GTDB taxonomy): domain Bacteria; phylum Bacillota; class Negativicutes; order DSM-1736; family Dendrosporobacteraceae; genus CAMJML01. Next base: position 21,891 of record CAMJML010000011.1, read on the forward strand.
CACAGGCGTGCCATCTTATCCGGACAGGAACGCCGTTTATTGCAACCCATCCGGATTTAAATTGTCCGGTGGATTTTGCCAGCGGCTATATCCCGGATTGTGGAGCTATTGCGGCTTTAATTACCGCTTCAACGGGAGTGAAACCGAAAGTAATCGGTAAGCCGCAGCGTGAGATGATTGAAGCATTAAAGCTGCGCAAGCACTACGCTGGCGACGCTATCGCCATGGTGGGGGATCGTATCTATACCGATATTGCCATGGCGAATTCGGCGGGATTAACCAGTATTTTAGTACTCAGCGGAGAAACAAAAGAACAGGATTTGCTTCATAGCAGTATTCAGCCTGATTATGTCGTTCCATCTCTGGCCGAGCTTTTGGCCTTATTGCGTCAACATGACAGCCAGGCCGGATAGAAATAGGCCGAAGCTGTGAAACTTTAGAAAATGAATAGCGCTAAGCGGGTAAGGAGGGAAGAGGTGATCGGGGATCTGGACGCGGCCATTCGCTTGCTGCTGGCCATGGCGCTGGGCGCAGTTGTTGGAATTGAGCGGCAATCCCGCCGGAAATCGGCTGGCTTTCGAACCCATATTTTGGTGAGTATGGGATCATGCCTGCTCATGATTTTATCAAATAATTTATATATTGGCGTTCAAGGTTTGACCAATGCCGACCCGGCCAGGCTGGCCGCTCAGGTAGTCAGCGGTATTGGCTTTCTTGGTGCAGGCACTATCATGAAAGAGGGATCTACCGTTGTAGGCTTAACAACGGCAGCCAGTCTTTGGGTGGTTGCAGCCATCGGCTTAGCGGCCGGCAGTGGATATATTGGTTGTGCCTTAATTACCACAGCCTTTTCTTATGTCACTCTGACTTGGCTTTCAACCTTTGAAAAAGCCTGTGTGGGAAGGGCGGAAACCTGCTTGCTGGTGACAAGCAAGGCTTATCCGGGTCAAACATCCAAAATTGTTTCTTATTTGGAGAATAATAACATTCATATTCGCGATATTCGCGTTTTGGACCGGGAGGAATGCCACTCCGAGGAAGTTTCCCTGCTGATTCATTTGCGAGGAAAATGCAGCGGAGAATTAGCAGCGGCAATTAGCGAGCTGGATGGAGTGGTGGAAATCAAGTGTGAGCCATAAATAACAAACACCCTGCAGTTTATGGACTGCAGGGTGTTTGTTATTTCGCAATTCTTTTTTTGCTAAAATTCATCAGTTTTTAACTTGCCGTTAACATGAACCGGAACCAGATGTGGTAACTTTAACTTACGAGGCAGTAAGCAGTCAAAAGGAGTCTACCGCTTAGACTGGAAGGAGAGGTCCTATGAATAACGAATTGGATATCGTGCTCACCGAACAGGAGTTAAATGAATTGCTTCATGACCTGCCCGATATTTTGCGGCAACTGACTGCCGATTCTAACAAGGCACAAACAGGAAAAACCCAGTCAGGTTCATGGAGAGCGGCTGATCCGGCATAATTCATCAGGTGGATTTTTTGCGCGAATTAGCTCTTGACAAAGCTGGAAAAATGGATTATTATCGTTTTAATGTTAGTTCGTTTTTAGGCTGATCAGGAAGACTGAAGGCCAAGAAACAAGCAATTGCTGAGTTTCTTGGTTTTTTTATTTCCAAGTCAAACAGCACTTTTCATAATGGGTACAATTGCATAAGCGTGCGGCCTAATCGACCAGAAAACTGGAGGTTAACCAAAATTGGTTAACCTCTTTATTTTTTATGCGATTGCCGGACTGCGCTGAGCTTCATGGTACCAGCGGGCTGGCATCCTTTATGATATCAGCCGGGTTCTATAAATAAAAACAAGGGGAGGATTTTGGGATGTCTTATTTCAAACGAAAATTATGGGCCGGGAAGATTCAATTGGTTATTGCTCTTATGCTTATTGCTGCGGTTGGTTTAACAGGCTGCTCGACGAAACAGGAGGCTGCTGATACCAAGAAACCGGCAGAGGTTACTTTGCTGAATGTTTCTTATGATCCTACGCGTGAACTCTATAAAGAATTTAATGAGTCTTTTGCAAAATTCTGGCAAGCCAAAACCGGCCAAGCCGTAACCGTCAAGCAATCCCATGGTGGTTCAGGGAAACAAGCCCGTTCGGTTCTCGAGGGGCTTGAGGCCGATGTGGTGACGTTAGCACTGGCAGACGATATTTATCCTTTACGTGATGCCGGACTGATTTCGGCAGATTGGGAAAAACGCCTGGCCAACAATGCGACTCCGTATACCTCAACGATTGTTTTTTTAGTTCGCAAAGGCAATCCCAAAAATATTAAAGACTGGGATGATTTAATCCGTCCTGATGTATCAGTTATTACGCCAAACCCTAAAACCAGCGGGGGTGCCCGGTGGAATCATCTGGCCGCCTGGGGTTATGGCTTACGAAAATTCAATAATGATGAGAACCAGACCAAAGATTTTTTGGCTAAGATTTATAAAAATGTTCCGGTATTGGATACCGGTGCGCGTGGTTCAACCACAACGTTTGTTGAGCGGGGAATTGGCGATGTTTTAATTGCCTGGGAAAACGAAGCCCTGATGGCTACCATTGAGTTGGGCAAAGACAAATTTGATATTGTTGCTCCATCCATTAGTATCTTGGCCGAACCTCCGGTAGCGGTTGTCGATAAAGTGGTTGAGAAAAAAGGGACCCGTGAAGTGGCTACCGCCTATTTGGAGTATTTATATACCGAGCAAGGGCAGGAAATCGCTGCTAAGAATTTTTACCGGCCCCGTAATGAAACTGTTGCACAAAAGTATGCCAATCAGTTTCCAAAACTCAATTTGTTTACCATTGCTGACTTAGGTGGCTGGAATGAAGCCGGTAAAAAACATTTTGCCGATGGCGGAATCTTTGATCAAATTTATACACCGAAAAAATAACAGGCGGTAAAAAGGGATGCTCAAGCAGCTTTTACAAAAAAAACATAGTATTTTACCAGGGTTTGGCCTGACTTTAGGCTTTACCCTGTTTTACCTGGGACTCATTGTACTTGTGCCGCTATCCACCATATTTTTAAAAACACTGGGGTTAAGCGTGCAGCAGATATGGGCGATTGCGACCGAACCACGGCTGGTTGCTTCTTATAAGCTAAGCTTAGGAGCTTCTTTAGCGGCTGCTGCGCTCAATGCCGTTTTCGGCCTGATTGTAGCCTGGGTTCTGGTACGTTATCAATTTCCCGGAAAAAAAATTATTGACGGGCTGGTTGACTTGCCTTTTGCCCTGCCGACTGCGGTAGCTGGCATTACGTTAACGACACTGTTTGCTCCCAATGGCTGGATTGGTCAGTATTTCGCCGCAGCAGGCATCAAAGTGGCTTTTTCACCCTTAGGTGTCGTGATTGCTTTGACTTTTATCAGCTTACCCTTTGTTGTAAGAATGGTGCAGCCTATTTTGCAAAGTTTGGATCAGGAAGTGGAAGAGGCTGCAGCGTGCTTAGGTGCTAATCGCTGGCAAACCTTTGTGAAAATCATCTTCCCTGAATTGCTGCCGGCCCTGCTCACCGGTTTTGCACTAGCCTTTGCCCGTGCTTTGGGTGAATATGGCTCGGTCGTATTTATCTCCGGTAATATGCCGATGCAGACCGAGATTACGCCGCTTTTAATCATGATCAAGCTGGAGCAGTACGATTATACCGGGGCCAGTGTCGTAGCAGCGGTTATGCTGGTCGCTTCATTCCTATTACTATTTTTGATTAATATTCTGCAATGGTGGAGCAGCACTCGCCATGCGTAATTTCAGGAGGTGACTCGAATGGCAGGACATATTGCCCTCAGGCAGGGCACAGCAGCGCCGCAATCGCGCACAACAACGGAAAGTCCTGTAATGCGGTGGCTATTAATCGGTATTGCTCTCACCTTTCTGGGACTTATGCTGGTTATTCCGCTCATTGCCGTTTTTGCAAAAGCGCTGGAAAGCGGTTTTGCCTTATACCTAAAAGCCATTTCAGAGCCTGATGCTCTAGCGGCCATCCGACTGACTCTACTGACCGTGGCTTTTGCCGTACCGCTGAATGCGGCATTTGGTCTGGCTGCAGCCTGGGCGATTGCCAAGTTTGATTTTCGCGGCAAGAATTTTTTGATTACTTTAATTGATCTGCCTTTTGCCGTATCGCCGGTCATTGCCGGTCTGGTATTTGTGTTTCTCTTCGGCAAACCGGGGATTTTCTGGCCGTGGTTGTCTGAGCATGGCATAAAAATTATTTTTGCACCGCCGGGGATTATTCTGGCAACGATATTTGTCACTTTCCCGTTTATTGCCCGTGAATTGATTCCTTTGATGCAAGCACAGGGAACGACGGAGGAAGAGGCGGCGCTCACCTTGGGAGCCAGTGGCTGGAAGACTTTCTGGTATGTCACGTTACCCAATATTAAGTGGGCCTTGATTTATGGTGTCATCTTGGCCAGTGCCAGAGCAGTCGGGGAATTTGGTGCCGTATCGGTGGTATCCGGACATATCCGTGGCTCAACCAACACATTGCCGCTTCATGTCGAAATTCTCTATAATGAATATCAATTTGTGGCTGCTTTTGCAGTGGCTTCACTGATGACGTTAATGGCGATTTTCACTTTATTGATTAAAAATTTCGTGGAATGGAAAGTAAATCAACAGGCAGAAAAAGCGGCCATCCATCACGGACAGACGGAGGATAACCATGAGTATTGAACTTGCAGGTATTCATAAACAATTTGGCTCGTTTGCCGCTTTAAAAAATATCAACTTAACCGTACCGACCGGTGAGCTGGTAGCTCTTTTGGGACCTTCCGGTTCAGGAAAAACGACGTTGCTGCGTATTATTGCCGGCTTGGAACAAGCTGATCAAGGAAGCATTTTATTTCATGGCCAGGATACTTCTCACTATGAGGTTCAGCAGCGGCAAGTCGGCTTTGTATTCCAGCATTATGCCTTATTCCGTCACATGACGGTATTTGAAAATGTAGCTTTTGGCTTGAATGTACGGCCGAAAAACTTGCGTCCCTCAGCGAAAGTGATTGAAGAAAAAGTGCATCAGCTGCTCAGCTTGGTACGTCTCGATGGTTTTGCCGGCCGCTATCCGTCTCAGCTCTCAGGGGGACAGCGGCAGCGGGTGGCCTTAGCCAGAGCCTTGGCGGTGGAGCCACAGGTCTTATTGCTGGATGAACCTTTTGGAGCTTTGGATGCCAAAGTACGCAAAGAATTACGGCGCTGGCTGCGGCAATTGCATGATGAATTGCATATTACCAGCGTTTTTGTCACACACGATCAGGAAGAAGCCCTGGATGTAGCAGACCGTATTGTGATCTTGAATCAGGGGCAAATTGAACAGATGGGTACTCCTGAAGAAGTGTATGAGCAGCCGAAAAATGCCTTTGTCTATAATTTCCTGGGAAATGTTAATCTGTTCCGGGGACGGATTCAGCAAGGTCGGGTACGTATCGGCTCACTGGAAATTGAGGCACCGGAATATGCTCATCACGACGATAGTGGCTCGATTATCAGCTATGTGCGCCCTTATAACCTTGAAATCGAGCGCTCCGGTCATGGGCAGGAATATTTCCGGGCGAAAATTGTGCATATCCGGGCCGTGGGACCAACCGCTTTTCTTGAACTCAAACGTGAAGATACTGCTGAATTAATTGAAGCTGAATTACTCAAGGAACGCTACCGTGAACTCAACCTGAAAATTGGCGAAACGGTTTTTGTAAAGCCAAAAGATCTGAAGATTTTTCTCGAAGATTATTGCATTTAGTCGGGATTGAGTTCTTGATGGTGAAATAGGTCGCTGACGTTTAGCCTCTATACGATTTACGCAGCCCCAAAGCTAACAACACATTGTTGTTAGCTTTGGGGCTTTTTTGTTCTATTCATTAAAAAAGATGGCCTGATTTTTTGCCGGCCGCTTTATTTGAAATTGAACAGGCTGTTTTCATGATTGGCTGTCATAAAATAGTACAAGTCCTAATACTTATGTAGAAAGGAACTGAGCGGAGCGTCAAAGCTATTTCTTCAAGTCGTGGAGGTGGATTTTTTGCGACAGGAGAACCCAGGGTTTAAATCAGTGGAATTTGGTTTTGTTAAGGGGTTGATTACGGAACTTGAGGCCATTATTAATTCGTCGTATGACGGTATCTTTATTACCGATGGAAGCGGCATTGTTCTGCGGGTCAATGAAGCTTATAGCAGGATTACCGGGATTAAAGCCGCTGAAGTCATTGGCAAGAGCATGGCCAGCTTGGTGAGCGAAGGCGTATATGATCAATCGGTGACTTTGCTGGTCATGGAAAAACGGGAAAGTGTCACGATTAGTCAAACGGTACAACGCAGCAACAAGCAGATTCTGGTGACGGGAAATCCAATCTTTGATGAGCGGGGCAAACTGTTTCGTGTGGTGACCAATGTCCGTGACGTCACTGAACTCAACCAACTAGAAAAGAAGCTTTCCAGGACAAGAGCCGAACGGCTTAAGTATCAAATCGAGGTATCCCATTTACGGTCCCTGCAGGTGAAATCCTCGGAACTGGTTTACCGGAGCCGGATTATGGAATCGGTTTTGGAATTGGCTGCCAAGGTTGCGGAAGTGAATTCAACTGTCCTTATTACCGGTGAGTCCGGTACCGGCAAAGAACTCATCGCCAAATTTATTCACCGGCAGGGCAAAGGAGACAAGCTGCCGTTTATTAAAATCAATTGCGGAGCTATTCCGGACAATCTATTGGAGTCCGAACTCTTTGGGTATGACCGGGGTGCTTTTACCGGGGCGAAAAAAGAAGGCAAACCAGGATTATTTGAGTTAGCCAATAACGGGACCCTTTTTTTGGACGAGATTGGTGAAATGCCGCCTTTCCTTCAGGTCAAGCTACTCAGGGCCTTGCAGGATAAAACGATTACCCGGGTTGGCGGGGTTGAGCCCATCAAGGTGAATGTGCGCATTGTTGCTGCAACGCACCGGCATCTTGCCCAGATGGTGAAAGAAGGGACTTTCCGGGAAGATTTATACTACCGGCTCATGGTGGTACCCCTTCACATTGCGCCATTACGAGACCGTAAGGAGGATATCCCGCTGCTGATTGTTCACTTTTTGGATAAATTCAATCAAAGTTTCGGATTCACGAAGACGATGCTTCCTGAAGTGATTGACAGGATGACGGAATATTCCTGGCCGGGAAATGTCCGTGAATTGGAAAATGTCATTGAGAGATTGATTGTGACCACGCCCGGGGATGAAATTGATGTTGCATCATTACCGGTTTCCTTGCATGTTAAACCGGTTTTGCCTAAGCCTGGGGCTAAGTTAAAAGAGGCTGTAGAGTCAACGGAAAAATATCTGTTGGCCTCAACCTTAAAAGAATACGGAACGTTGCAATTAGCTGCAAACGTACTTGGAATTGATCGCAGCACCTGTTTTCGGAAAGCTGTAAAGTACGGTTTAGTAGCCAATAAGTAAAATGCTATGCAAAATTGCACAAAGACGTGCAGTTTGGCACAAGCCTTGAGCTTAGCTGTAAGCCAAGCTTTTCTGAGTACATTGTGTGCGCAATTGCACAGGATGTACTCTTTTTTATGGCTGCTAAATACTGGAAAATCAAGGGCTGCGTAAGCTTATCCTCTTGGCATGTTCTTTGCAATATAGCAAAGTAGAACAACAGCGCAAGCTGAAGGAGGTGCCGGATAAGCGCATGGTTGCTCTGGGTAATGAAAAATGAAAGAGGTGAGTTGCAATGAGTTGGTTAGGACCTGTTTACAAGCGTGAGGTTGGAAAACCTCAACCTTTTTTTCCATTTGGCCCGTTTCAGTTTAGATTGCCTTTTATTCATTATCGCTTTGAACTTCCGGACTTTATCCAAGGTCTGTTAATGTGTGCGGTATGCCTGGGCATCATCCCCGTATTGCAGGAGTATCTCGGAATGCCATTTGAAATTGCCATTACCATTGTTATTCTGAACGGCTTTTTCTATCTCTGGCATTCTCATTTGGGAGATCCGGTTGTTCCTGGTTGGATTACGCCGGCGATTCCGCTTTTGCTGCTCTGGCTGAAAACCTTTCCTGAGGGTGTCACCCGGATGCATGCGCTGATTGCCTTCGAACTGGAGCTGGGAATATTCTCTTTAATCCTGGGAATGACCGGCTTGGCCAAGCGTTTTGTGGACCTGGTGCCTGATGCCTTAAAATCCGGTATTCTGCTCGGTGCCGGAATTGCTGCTGTACGGCTGGTTTTCCAGCACGGCGGCCGGTTCGACCTTTATCCATGGACCATTACGATCTCTATTGGTTTTGCTTTCTATATTCTCTTTTCCAACCATTTTAAAACACTGCGTAGCAAAAGTAAGCTTCTGAAACATATTTCTGACCTCGGGCTCATGCCGTCATTGGTGCTTGCTATTTTTGTTGCTCCGCTGGTGAAAGAACTGCCCTGGCCAACCATTCAATGGGGATTTACTATTCCGCAATTCTATACCTTGTTTACCGAGTGGACTCCTTTTGCCGACCGTATTGGCTGGCCGCCATTCAGTTTGTATATGAGTGCCGCTCCCCTGGTATTTGCAGTGTACATTGTTTTATTCGGTGAGTTGATTCAGGCCGAAGCGTTGATTGATGAAGCTCGCGAATTTCGCCATGGGGATGAAGACATCCATTTTGACGCCAACCGCAACAATATGATCGTGGGTATCCGCAACATTGGTATGTCGATGATTGGGCCGGATGCCTCCATGTGCGGGCCGATGTGGGCAGCTATGCAGGTGGTGGAATGTGAGCGCTATAAGCACGGGCCGGAAGCGATGGATAGTTTGTTTGGCGGTGTGGCTTCCTTCCGCTGGGGAACCTTTACTGGCTATTTCTTTTCTCCGATCGTGACGCTGGTGAAGCCCATTCTTCCTATTGCGCTGTCTTTGACCATGCTGGTTCAGGGGTATGTGGCCGTACGCGTGGGCATTCTGAAAGCCCGTACCTTTAATGATCTCGGTGTGGCTGGAATTGTGGCCGCAGTCCTGATTACCCGTGAGGCGGCCGCTGCTTTTGGCGTCGGCATTGTCCTGTGCGCGCTCATCTATGGCAAGGATTTCTTCCGTAATTGGAATCAGTACGATAAGGCTAAAGATCCGGTGTTTAATAGCCGTATTGGCGAGGAGTAAACAAGACCTTTATTGAGTACATATTGGGAGGTAGAACAATGAAAACAGCAGAGCAGTATGAGGAAAGTTTACGCCAGTTACATTTTAAGGTGTATGTACAAGGTGAACTGGTTGAAAATCCGGTCGATCATCCTATTATCAGGCCATCCATGAATTCGGTAAAGGCCACTTACGAGTTGGCTGAACTGCCAGAATATGAAGATCTTATGACCGCTACATCGCATCTGACCGGTAAAAAAATCAATCGTTTTTGTCATTTGCATCAAAGTACCGAGGATTTGATTAAAAAAGTAAAAATGCAGCGGCTGCTTGGCCAAAAAACGGCCGCCTGTTTTCAGCGGTGTGTGGGCATGGATGCCATTAACGCCGTGGACAGTGTCACCTATGAAATGGATCAAAAGCTTGGTACCCACTATCATGAACGGTTTGTTCAATTTTTGCTCAACATGCAGGAACAAGACTGGACTGTCGATGGTGCTATGACCGATCCTAAAGGGGATCGTGGTCTTGGTCCAAGTAAACAGGCCGATCCTGATTTATATGTCCGTATTGTTGAACAGCGCGAAGACGGGATCGTTGTCCGCGGTGCCAAATGCCACCAGACCGGAGCGCTCAATTCACATTGGATTCTGGTTATGCCGACTATTTCCATGACCCAGGAAGATCGTGATTATGCCGTTTCTTTTGTTGCTCCGGCAGATGCAGAGGGAATTTTCTATATCTATGGCCGCCAGTCCTGCGATACACGCAAACTGGAGGGCGGCGATATTGATGTTGGCAACAAACAATTTGGCGGACATGAAGCGCTCATGGTTTTTGATAATGTCTTTATCCCTTGGGAGAACGTGTTTATGTGCGGGGAGTACGAGTTCAGCGGTGCGCTGGTTGAACGTTTTGCCGGCTATCATCGTCAAAGTTATGGCGGCTGTAAGGTCGGTGTTGGTGATGTTCTGATTGGGGCTGCTGCTTTGGCCGCCGACTATAATGGTGCGCAAAAAGCCTCGCATCTTAAAGATAAGCTCATTGAAATGGTTCATCTGAATGAAACGCTGTACGCGTGCGGCATTGCCTGTTCGGCTGAAGGCTATAAAACGGCATCGGGCACTTACCTGATCGATCTGTTGCTGGCCAATGTCTGTAAACAGAATGTCACCCGTTTTCCTTATGAGATCGCCCGTCTTGCCGAAGATATTGCCGGTGGGTTGATGGTCACTATGCCGTCGGAAAAGGATCTGCGTCATCCGGTCATTGGCAAGGTGGTGGAGAAATACTTTAAAGGCGTTGCTGCTGTACCAACCGAATACCGGATGCGGGTATTGCGTCTGATTGAGAATCTTACGCTCGGAACGGCGGCCGTCGGGTACCGTACCGAGTCCATGCATGGCGCCGGTTCACCGCAGGCACAGCGGATCATGATTGCCCGTCAAGGCAATATTACGCAAAAGAAAGAACTGGCTAAGGCGATTGCCGGAATCCCGGTGCAGGGATAGGGCTATGGAAGAGCTGGTAAAGATCATTGATCAAAAAATAAGACCGGCTATTAACGCCCATCATGGTGACATCGAGGTGATGGGAATTACAGGTGAGGGCATTGTTCAAATCAAACTGACCGGGGCATGCAGCACATGCCCCGGTGCCCAACATACGCTTCACGAGGTGATCGAGTCTGTTCTCAAGGAAGCCTGTCCTGAAGTCAAGGGGGTTATGCCGGTATTTCAGGTGAACGAAGAACTCATTCAGGCGGCTTTGAACCTATTGCGCAAGGGTAAGCCGTATGATTGCCAGCATTAGATTTTGCGGCGGCTGCAATCCCAGAATTGATCGCCGGCTGATCGCCGATCAGTTGGCCGAATATCTGCGCACAGCTGCAATTCAGGTGGTTTATAACAAGAGCGAGGCTGATGTGATCATTTGTATAAGCGGTTGTACAGCAAGCTGCGCTGTGCAAGGGATGAATAAAGAGCAGATTGGTGCTGTCATTGCAGGCCCTTATGTGGATGGCATGGCAACTACAGAAATAGATTTGAGTCTGACAGCAATCAAAAAAGTGAGGGATTACCTTGGAAAATTGGAGAAACCTCTATCAACATAAACTTAAGACCGCCGATGAGGCTGTGAAAGTCATCCAATCCGGGGACCGGGTCGTTATTGGCCATGCCTGCGGTGAACCTCAAGCCCTGGTGGCGGCGATGGTTAAACGGGCACCGGAACTGCGGGATGTGGAAATCGTTCATATGGTCGCCATGGGGAAGGCGCAGTATGCCCAGCCGGGAATGGAAGCCAGCTTCCGGCATAATGCCCTCTTTGTCGGTGCTTCGACACGGAAAGCCGTTGAAGAAAAACGGGCCGATTATACTCCCTGCTTCTTTTCCGAAGTGCCGCGCCTGTTTCGTGACAAGCTGCTGCCTGTGGACGTTGTTTTGTTACAGATTACACCACCGGATCAGGACGGCTTCTGCAGTTATGGCGTATCGGTGGATTATACACAGCCGGCAGCCGAGCATGCTGCTGCCGTCATTTGCCAGATGAACAGCGAGCTTCCCGTAACCGGCGGAGCCAAAATCCATCTGGATCAACTTCATTGCATTGTCGAACAGAATGAATCCCTGATTGAATTAAAGCCACCGCAGATTGGTGAAATCGAGCGTAAAATTGGTGAATATGTCGCCAGCCTGATTCCGGACGGCGCGACTTTGCAACTCGGAATTGGGGCGATACCCGACGCTGTCTTGTTATTTCTTGGTGATAAAAAAGATCTTGGCATTCACTCGGAAATGTTTAGTGACGGAGTGGTTTTCCTTGCTGAGAGCGGTGTTGTGACCAACAGGAAAAAAACCATCCATACGGGTAAATTTGTCGCTACTTTTCTGATGGGTACCCGGAAACTGTATGATTTTGTTCATAACAATCCGGGTATCGAAATGCGATCAGTAGATTACGTCAATGATCCCTATATTATCGGACAGCATGACAAAATGATTTCTATTAATTCAGCGATACAAGTCGATCTCATGGGCCAAGTCAATGCGGAGATGATCGGCAGCAGGCAATTCAGCGGTATCGGCGGACAGGTTGATTTTGTCCGTGGTGCCAGCCGTTCCATTGGCGGCAAGTCCATCATTGCCTTACCTGCTACTGCATCCAACGGCAAGATATCAAGGATTACGGCCGAACTTGACCGGGGAGCGGCGGTATCCACATCGCGCAATGATGTACATTATGTCGTGACTGAATTCGGTATCGCTGACCTGCGTGGCAAGAGCCTGAAAGAACGGGCTAAAGCGCTGATCGCCATTGCCCATCCCGATTTCCAGGCAGCTCTAGCTGAGCAAGCAGGATTGTGACGGAGGAAAATTATGCCGATTATTACGTTCATTAAAGATATGGTGGCGATGGCAAAAGGTTCTTACTATTACCGGATTGCCAGGCATACTCAGCTGTTTTGTCAGCGAGCCCATGTCCAGGCAGTCAATGGCCGGCAGCGCCGGATGTTTTTTGTGGCTGCTGCGGCCGCCGATGAAACCATGGGCCGGTTGCTCCGGCTAAGACCTGATGCAGCAGGGGCGGGATACCGCCCGCGGAAGTTTCGCAGCCCTGTGAAGCAATCGGCACTGTTTGCCTTAAAAATTTACCTTTCGGCCTTATTGGTACTGCTGGGCACACAGCGCCAGGACGTGCTGGCAAATACCGAACTGGATGAGCCGCAGCTTCTTAACAAATGGTGCTCTGTTTTTGAATACACCATGCCGGACAAGGAAGTATTCAATCAAATCCTTTTGCCCGCTTTTCAACAGGGCGGCATTGAGGCTTTGGCCAAGGCTGCCGGCACTTGCATTACCGGCCGGCTGTCTTGTGCCAGCCAGCCTCTTGAAGCTGATGAGCTGAAGGCCATGGAACACGCTTTAACCTATGATCTTGCTGCGGTTCTGCGAAATATTAAAATTCATGAGGCGGGTTGAAGGCTATGTTCGAAATCGATTCGGATGCGCTGGTTTTTATTACAAAACATGTTCAGGCGGTCACTATTGCGTTAAACTTTCAGCCGGCGATAGGAGGTTGTGCTTGTTCGAAGAACAGCATCACAGGCAGTTATATCCCGGGGATTGCCCTTGGGCAGCCGCAGGCAGGAGAGGAGCAACGGTTTCACCAGATTGAATGTCAGGGCGTACAGGTTTTTTATCCTGCGAAACTGCAAATTAAAGAAGGGTTTTCCCATATCCGGATAACCCGAAAGAACGTTTTATGGTGGAGTTGGCTGGAACTCCAAGGAGCGAAGGCTATTCCGATGATCGATAAAGGTGGGTGAGAAAATGAAGCAAGCTGTTATTGTCAGTGCAGTTCGCACCGCGATTGGCGCCTTTAACGGTTCTCTGGCCGGAGTGGCTGCTGTGGAATTAGGCAGTATTGTGATCAAAGCAGCACTTGAACGTGCTGGCGTTGCCGCTGAGTGGGTCGATGAGGTCATTATGGGCAATGTGCTGCAGGCCGGACTTGGTCAGAATCCGGCACGCCAGGCAGCCATCAAAGCTGGAATTCCTGTGGAAACTTCTTCTTATACCATCAATAAAGTATGCGGGTCCGGTTTAAAATCAGTCAATTTGGCTGTCCAGGCCATTATGACCGGAGAAGCGGAAGTTGTTGTTGCAGGCGGCATGGAGAATATGAGCCAGGCTCCTTATTTACTGGATCACAAAGCGCGCTGGGGCCTGCGTATGGGTCATGGGACACTTACCGATGCCATGATTACCGATGGCTTGTGGTGTGCGTTTGAACAGCAGCATATGGGAATTACGGCCGAAAACGTGGCGGCCCAATATGGCATTAGCCGCCAGCTGCAGGATGAGCTATCCTTCGAGTCTCAGGCTAAAGCGGTTCAGGCTATTGCCAGCGGTGCCTTCCGCGATGAAATTGTACCGGTTGTCATTAAAGGGAAAAAGGGAGATCGCATTTTTGATACCGATGAATATCCTAAAGCGGATACGACGGCGGAAAAGCTTTCCGCACTTAAACCCGCATTTAAGAAAGATGGAACAGTTACGGCAGGGAATGCTTCCGGCATCAATGACGGAGCGGCTGCAATGGTCGTGATGTCTGCCGATAAAGCCGATGCGTTAGGTATAAAGCCTTTGGCGCGGATTATCAGTTATGCTTCAGGCGGCGTTAATCCGGCTATTATGGGCATGGGGCCGGTACCGGCAACGCAAAAGGCACTTGCGAAAGCCGGTTTGGAAATTGAGGAGATGGATTTGATTGAAGCTAATGAGGCTTTTGCTGCGCAATTTCTTGCTGTTGGCCAGCAATTGAATTTTGTCAAGGAGAAGGTCAATGTAAATGGCGGTGCAATTGCCCTTGGCCATCCGATCGGTGCCAGCGGGGCCAGAATATTGGTAAGTCTGATTTACGCCTTAAAGCGGCGCGAGCTGCAACGTGGGCTTGCGACGCTGTGTATCGGCGGCGGTCAGGGTGTGGCCACTGTCATTGAGAGAATATAGGGGGAAATACCATGGACTTTACGAAAGTATTGATCATCGGTGCCGGACAAATGGGCAGCGGTATTGCGCAGGTGATGGCGCAGAGCGGTCTTGCGGTAACCTTAAATGACATTAAGCAGGAATTGGTGGATAAAGGCATTGCCAATATTGAAAGAAATTTGACCAGAAGCGTTGATAAAGGCAAACTCAGCCTGGAAGAAAAGCAGCAAATGATGGCGAACATATCCGGTGCGTCGGTTTTGGATCAAACAATCTGCCAGGTTGATCTGGTCATCGAAGCCGCTGTCGAAAATGCCGAACTCAAACGCAAAATCTTTCAAACCCTGGATGCCCTTTGCCCTGAACATACCTTATTTGCCAGCAATACCTCGTCTGTACCTATCACCGCTCTGGCTGCTACGACCAGACGGCCGGAAAAATTTATTGGAATGCATTTTTTCAACCCGGCTCCTGTCATGAAACTGGTCGAAGTGATTCAGGGACTGGCAACCAGTCCGGAAACCAGTGATGCCGTAAAAACGCTGGCCGTAAAGTTGGGCAAAACCCCGGTCATGATTGCGGATGCACCGGGCTTTATCGGCAATCGGGTGATGATCCCCATGATCAATGAAGCCGTTTATGCCCTCATGGAAGGAGTGGCTACGGCTGAGGATATTGATCATTGTGCTAAACTCGGATTTAATCATCCGATGGGACCACTGGCTCTGGCCGATCTGATCGGAAATGATACGGTCCTATCGATTATGGAAGTGCTTTATGATGGATTTGGCGATCCGAAATACCGCCCCTGCCCATTGCTTAAGAAAATGGTTCAGGCCGGTTATCTTGGGCGCAAGTCCGGCAAAGGCTTCTACCAGTACAACTCTTAAAGAACATAGCGGTTTATGTTGGTTATGGAGGAGGGAGAATGAGCGTGGCTTATGAAACCTTGCTGGTCGAAATAAGCGGAGGCATTTGCACGGTTTGCTTGAATCGTCCGCAAGCTCTGAATGCCTTGAATGAAACCATGATCAGGGAACTCGATCATTTGTTTGATGAATTGGCCGCAAATGATTCTGTAAAAGCCGTCATTATTACCGGCAGCGGGTTGAAATCTTTTGCCGCTGGGGCTGATATTGCTCAAATGAAAGATTTATCGGTGGAAGGCGGCCGTAAATGGGCTCAACTGGGGCAAAGTGTATTCCGAAAAATTGAAAACCTGCCCAAACCGGTGGTTGCGGCAGTAAACGGCTTTGCGCTTGGCGGTGGTTGTGAACTGGCCATGGCTTGCGATATCCGGATAGCTTCCAGCCAGGCGAAATTTGCTCAGCCGGAAGTGACTTTAGGGATTACCCCGGGATATGGGGGAACACAAAGGCTGCCCCGGCTGGTTGGCAAGGGTCGGGCGAAAGAGTTATTATTTACCGGAATGATGATTGATGCCGCCGAAGCCTATCGGATCGGCCTGGTCAACCAGGTAACAGCTCCGGAAGAGTTGTTGGCAGCGGCTGCAGCGATGGTAGAAAAAATAATGAAGTGTTCACCTTTTGCCGTACAAATGTGTAAGGCGGCGGTCAATAATGGCGTTGACGATGAACTGGATACAGGTATCGTTTACGAAGCAGAAGTTTTTGGGCTTTGCTTTTCAACTGCCGACCAGAAAGAAGGCATGGCGGCCTTCTTGGAAAAGCGTAAAGCCAATTTTACCGGCAGGTAATGCAATGCGTTGAAATCCGTAAGAGGGCAGCTAGCCGCCGCCCTCTTTTTGGTGTTGTTTTCATTTTGAATTGTTTGTATACTTTCTTAATTAAATGGAATCCTTATTCAAAATGGAAAAAACAAGCTATAATGGGGTAAGAGATTTGTACAATCCTTACGCCGGTGCTGGGGCAATTTGGCGTCATTTTATAAAAAGGAGCACAATTGATGATAAAGCCGATCGTAGGAATTACCCCTGTTGTTCTGGCCGGCGGCAAGAGCAGCCGTATGGGGCAGGATAAAGCTTTTGTTCAGGTGGGCGGTCAAACCATGATCGAACTTATTTTGAAAAAACTGACCGCACTGTTTTGTTTGCCGCCTATTGTCATTAGTAACGCCCCGGATAAGTATGCCGATCTGGACGTACGAGTCGAAAGGGACAGACTTCCGGACAAGGGTCCGTTAAGCGGTATCCATGCCGGATTGTATTATGCGCCATCCCCCTTTATTTTTGTGTTTGGCTGTGATATGCCATTGTTGAATGCGGCATTCATCCGGCAAATGACCACTCAGGCCGAGGGATATGATTTGCTTGTGCCGGAATATGGCGGTTATTATCATCCGCTGCATGCCATTTATAGTCAGTGCTGCCTGCAGCCAATTGAAGCCATGTTAAAGCAGGACGACAGGAAGCTCAGCCATCTTTTTGCGAGGGTTAAGGCGGGCTTTATTGGTTCTGAAGCCATTGAGCGTATTCCTTCTGCCGGGCAGTCTTTTGCCAATATTAACACCCCTGCAGACCTAGTTCACATCCAGGATTATTTGAACAACATAACGATGTAACAGATTTGTGAGAAATGATGGATTTTGCTACTGGACTTTTATCTCATTTTGGGATACAATTGGAAATGTAGTGATACAAATAATCTTTGAAGCAATGGCGCTAAACGATGATTGATGTTTAGGGCCTTTTCATTTATGGTTAAACTTTATGATGATAACAAATAGGCCCTGATTTTACTGTAAGCAAGGCATTCCCAAGGTTAATTTTGTTGTCCGGGCATTATTGCCTATTTATTAAAACCAAATATTGGGGAGGAGATCTGGTGGACAAGTTTAAATGCAAGTATCGTGTATTGCTGTTGGTTGCTTTCTTAATCGCAGCAGTCCTGGTGACCGGATGCGGAGGACAAAAAACTGCTGACAACAAACCAGCCGGTTCCGAAAAGCTAAAAGTCGCTTTTGTTTATGTTGGACCGGTGGGGGATGCCGGTTGGTCTTATGCCCATGATCAGGCGCGCAAATACCTGGAAAAAGAGATGCCGAATGTTGAGACAACTTTTGTTGAATCTGTTCCTGAAGGTGCAGATGCTGAACGGGTATTAACTGAATTGGCCATGAAAGGGAACAAAGTTATTTTTGCTACC
Source organism: uncultured Selenomonadales bacterium (assembly GCA_946407015.1). GTDB lineage: Bacteria > Bacillota > Negativicutes > DSM-1736 > Dendrosporobacteraceae > CAMJML01. Next base: position 39,614 of record CAMJML010000011.1, read on the forward strand.
AGCTTTGGGTACATGGATTATGTGCAGAAAGTTGCGCAAAAATTTCCTGATGTTGTCTTCATGCACTGTTCCGGCTTTAAAACAGCTAAAAATGTCGGTACATACTTTGGCAGAATGTATCAGGCCCGTTATTTATCCGGTATTGCAGCCGGTAAACAAACTCAGGGCAATGTCATCGGTTATGTAGCTGCTTTCCCGATTCCTGAAGTCATCCGCGGCATTAATGCTTTTACTTTGGGCGTACAATCCGTCAATCCGAATGCTACTGTGAAAGTGGTTTGGACCAATACCTGGTATAATCCGGCAGCGGAAAAAGATGCCGCCAAGAGCTTGCTCGATGCCGGGGCTGATGTCATTGCGATGCATCAGGATACTCCTGGACCGATGCAGGCTGCGGAAGAAAAAGGAAAATTTGCGATTTCCTACAACACCGATATGCGTTCCTTTGCCCCTAAAGCGATCTTAACCGGCCCGGTATGGAACTGGGGACCATACTATGTTAAAGTTGTTAAAGCTGTAGCCGATAAATCTTGGAAATCAGAACAATATTGGGGTTCAATGTCCGAAAATATTGTGGACTTAGCGCCTTATGGACCCATGATTGCCGAAGATACTAAAGCGCTGATTGCGAAGAAGAAAGAAAGTATTGTCAAAGGCGAGTGGGATGTCTTTACCGGGCCGATTACCGATCAGGACGGACAAGTGAAAGTACCGGCAGGACAGAAAATGTCTGATAAAGAAATGCTGGAATTTAACTGGTTTGTTAAAGGTGTAGAAGGAAAAATTTCAAAATAAGCAAAGAGCGGGGCCGTTTGTTACAAGCGGCCTCACTTATATGAAACCCTCGGGAAAGGGAGAAGAACTATGGGAACTCCGCTTGTTGTGATGCGGGATATAACAAAAAGTTTTCCGGGCGTCCGCGCGAACGATCAGGCTAATTTAGTTATTCATAAAGGTGAAATTCATGCTTTGTTAGGAGAAAATGGTGCGGGAAAAAGCACACTGATGAGCATTCTTACCGGTCTTTACCGTCCTGACAGCGGTGAAATCCGGATCAATGACCAGGCGGTTGAATTGCATTCGCCAAAAGCTGCGGTCGAAAGAGGAATCGGGATGGTTCACCAGCATTTTAAATTGGTGAAGACCTTTACCGTAGCTGAAAACATCATTTTAGGACTGCAAACCAGTGGTGAATATTATCATCTCCCCCTTATTCATAACCAAATTCGGGAATTTTGTCAGGAATACGGTTTCCGCATTGATCCGGCGGCCAAAGTATGGCAATTATCGATCGGTGAGCAACAGCGGGCTGAAATTATTAAAGTTCTTTTTTGGGGGGCCGAAATTCTCATTTTAGATGAGCCCACAGCCGTACTGACTCCGCAGGAAGCTACTGAGCTTTATAAGATGCTGCGTCTAATGGCCGACAGAGGGAAAGCGATTATCGTGATCTCCCATAAACTCAATGAGGTACTGGAAAATACCGATCGCATCACCGTATTGCGGGGTGGCAAATCGATCGGAACGGTTATAACGAAACATACTACGGAACAAGAGCTGACCACCATGATGGTAGGCCGCAGTGTCCTGCTCGATGTACCTGTCAAAGAACAGTACCATGGTGACAATATTTTGACTCTGAAACAAGTTTCCTGTCTGGGAAATCGGGGACAACTGGCAATTAAACAAGTGTCGTTGGAAATCGCCGGGGGGGAAATCCTTGGAATTGCCGGGGTTGCCGGTAACGGGCAGAGTGAACTGGCTGAGTTGATTGCCGGTATTCGATCGCTCGAAGGCGGCGAGAAATACATTGATGGCACCAACCATACCGATAGCAGTGTCCGTACCTTGATCAAGGCCGGGGTCAGTTATGTTCCGGAAGATCGATTGGGAACGGGGCTGGTTCCGGGGTTGAATGCCGTAGACAATTTTTTGCTCAAAAGTTACCAGCAGTCAAGCAGCTGGTTTATCAATTGGCGGCAGGCTGTGGAAAGCACTCAGGCTATGATCGCAAAGTTCGATGTCAAAATGGCCAGCTTACTCAATCCGGTCAAAATGCTGTCAGGCGGAAACCTGCAAAAACTATTGTTGGCCCGTGAGATTTCGGCCGATCCTCGCTTGATCATTGCCGTCTATCCTATGCGTGGCCTGGATGTCGGCGCCATGGAAACCGTTCGCAAGCTGCTGTTGGCGCAGCGTGCTGCGGGCAAGGGCATTTTATTAATTTCTGAGGAATTGGATGAGTTGTTTGCCCTGTCTGACCGGATTGCTGTGCTGCACGAGGGTGAAGTGATGGGGATTGTCGATCCTCAGGCAGCGACGATTGAAGCGGTCGGGATGATGATGGCTGGGAAAAGGATGTTGAAGCAAGATGCGGTGTGAATGGATGGCAAAGATACACTTTGAAAAAAGAAATACAACGGCAAAATGGGTTTTGTTCCTGGTTCCAATTTTATCTATTGTAGTTGGTCTCTGCTTTGCCGGAATTTTTATTGTCACTACGGGTAAAAACCCCTTAGATGTGTACCTCCTGATGTTTGAAGGGGCTTTTGGTTCGGCGTATGGCTTGTCCGAAACGGTTGTAAAGGCCATTCCTTTAATGTTGACCGGGCTGGGAGTATCCCTGGCCTTTCGGATGCAGCTCTGGAATATCGGGGCAGAAGGACAGCTTTATATGGGCGCTATGGGAGCGACCTGGCTGGCGCTGCGGTTTCCGGAATGGCCGGCGTATCTGCTGCTGCCAGGCATGCTCCTGCTTGGCTTTTTACTAGGTGGCATTTGGGGCTTGATTCCCGCCATCCCACGGGCTTTTCTCAAGGTTAATGAAACGATTACGACCTTACTGTTAAATTATGTTGCGATATTATGGGTGGATTATTTAGTCTATGGTCCCTGGAAAGATCCGAACGGGTTTAACTTTCCGATAACCGCTCCATTTTCTGAAAATGCCATTTTACCGGTACTGGGACCCAGTCGTATCCATGTTGGGCTTCTCATTGCTTTTGTTGCGACTATCCTGTTATTTGTCATCCTTCGTTATACGAAATGGGGCTTTGAGATCAGGGTGAGTGGTGAAAGTGCAGTCGCCGCGCAGTATGCCGGTATGAATTATGTGCGCAATATTTTACTGGTGATGTTTATTAGCGGCGGGTTGGCCGGGATTGCCGGAATGACCGAGGTTTCCGGGATTACCCAGCGGCTGCAGCATGGCATATCGCCAGGTTACGGGTATACGGCCATCATTATTGCCTGGCTGGCCAGACTCAATCCCTGGGCCATTGTGGTGGTCTCCTTTGTGTTTGGTGGCCTGCTGGTTGGCGGGTATAGCATTCAAACAAGCGGTTTTTCAGCAGCTACGGTGGCCATGCTGCAAGGGGCCATTTTATTCTTTGTCGTGGGTGGCGAAATTTTTATTGAGCATCGCTTACGTTTGGGCGGCAAAGGAGGAAAGCCATAATGGAACAATCATTACTGGTATCAATCATTGCAACCGGTGTCATCGCCGGAACGCCAATTCTTTATGCAGCCATTGGCGAGATCTTTGCCGAGCAGGCCGGTGTCATTAATCTTGGTGTAGAGGGCATGATGCTGGTTGGAGCGGTAACAGGGTTTATGGTAACCTTGCAAACGGAAAGTCATTGGCTGGGTGCCGGAGCTGCGTTAATAGCTGGCGGACTGATGGCGCTCATTCATGCTTTTTTGACCATTACCTTACGGGCCAATCAAGTGGTAAGCGGGTTGGCTTTGACCGTTTTTGGAACAGGCCTCAGCGGGACGATTGGCAAAAATCTGATTGGCATTCCTTTGCCGACGACCTTCAAGCCTGTACCGGTAGCCGGGTTGAGTGAAATTCCCTGGCTGGGTCCTATCTTATTTCAGCATGATTGGCTGGTCTATTTAGGTTACGGGCTGGTCATTCTTTGCTGGTTTGTTCTGTATAAAACCAAAACCGGCTTAAAGGTCAGAGCGGTGGGTGAAAATCCAGGGGCGGCCGATGCAGCCGGAATTCATGTGTTTGCAGTGCGCTATGCCTGTGTGGTAATAGGCGGGATGCTGGCCGGAATCGGCGGCGCTTATTTATCACTGGCCTATGCGCCGTCATGGCTGGAGAATATGACGGCCGGACGGGGCTGGATTGCCGTAGCCTTGGTGATTTTTGCGACCTGGAATCCGTCCAAGGCGTTCTTTGGCAGTCTGTTGTTTGGAGCTGTTGATGTGATGGGCTTTCATTTACAGACGCTGGGGATTACCATTTCATCTTTTTTCTTAAAAATGCTGCCCTATCTCATTACCATTGCGGTACTTATTTTAGTCACCCGCGAGACCAAGAAACGGCATGTTGCCACACCGGGTGCATTGGGTGTTTCGTATAACCGTGAAGAACGTTAAAGCCATCTGCGGGGATATAAGCACAATGAATCATACAGGTACTTGTCCGAAGTTTGAACCGACACAAGCAATTTGGCTGGTGCTGATCAAGGGGTGTGAATGAAATGTCCAAATTGCATGTCTGGGGTTTGCTGATCCTGTGTAATTTATTTTGGGCAGGCAATTATGTTTTCGGGAAATTTGTCATTGCCGAAATGACCCCATTGGAAATTACCTTTTTTCGCTGGCTGCTGGCCTTATTTCTGCTATATCCGGTTGCATTAAAGCTTGAGAAACCGGTCAACCGGAACATCATCCGGCGGGATTGGCTGTTGCTGCTTGGGATGGGAATATTAGGCGGAATTGCTTATAATCTTGTGCTGTATTCGGCATTGGCTTATACGACGGCAACCAATGCGGCTTTGGTTAATGCGATTAATCCCGGCTTTATTGTGCTGTTTTCAGTGCTTTTGTTTAAGGAACGAGTCAGCCGGCTGCAGTGGCTGGGGTTTGTGCTTTCGTTGTTGGGTGCACTGGTCGTCTTAACCGGGGGAGATGTGAGCCGGCTGCTGCTTGCCCAATATAATGCTGGTGATTTACTGATGGTTGCGGCTGTATTGGTCTGGACATTTTATACCTTGCTGGCCAGAAAAATTACTACACCGCCGATTACGGCGACAACGATTTCGACCGCTATGGCCGTACTCCTGATGACTCCATGGGTTTTGTACCAGGGGGCTGTACCAGCGGCTATGAGCTCATTGACTGTGACGGGAATGCTCTACATTGTTATTTTTCCATCCGTCGGTTCGTTTATTTTTTGGAATCTGGCTGTCCGGGAGGTTGGGGCTAGCAAAGCCGGAATATTTCTTAATCTGATGCCGGTCTTCACAGCCCTGGTCAGCGTTCTGCTTGGTGAACAGCTTACGGCTGCACAAGGGCTTGGCGGCTTGCTGGTATTCTGCGGGGTCTATCTGACTACTGGCTTGCTAGAACGCAAAACGCCCCTATTGCAAAATTCCTAGTTTTGTTTTATTATTCTTTAAGCGGCTGAGCTTCTTAGCTGTTGCCGAATCGGCGATGGAGGAGGGAACCAATGCCTCATACAATACGAAAGAATATTGTTCCCGGTACGTCTGTAAAAGTGGTACAAAAGCAGCATCAGCGTACCGGTCAGCTTACCGAGGGTGTTGTAAAGGATATTCTAACATCCAGCGCGGTGCATCACCGGGGCATTAAAGTCAGACTGACATCCGGCATTATTGGCCGGGTTCAGCTAATTATTGATAGACCGGTATAAAACAGTAAGCTCTGCAGTTTAAACTGCAGAGCTTACTGTTTTATACCGGTCTATTATTTGGCATTTACCACATTAATGGGTTTTCCAGCAAGGAACGATTTAATGTTATCGGCCATCAAATTAACCAGCCGTTGTCTGGACTCATAACGGCGCCAGCCAATATGTGGAGTCATAATGACATTGTCCATAGAGAATAACGGGTTGTCTATTGCAGGTGGCTCAGGATCCTGAACGTCAAGTCCGGCTCCGGCAATGGTTTTGTTGTTTAACGCTTCAATGAGGTCTGCTTCATGAATGAGCGGTCCGCGCGAAGTGTTGACTATGTAAGCTGTTGGCTTCATGAGAGCCAGTCTTTCTTTATTGATGATATGGCGGGTATCGGCAGTCAGTGGGCAGTGGAGGGTGATAAAATCACTTTGTTTCAGCACTTCTTCAATTGAAGCATTTTTTACTCTGTCATCCTCCCATTCTCTAGGGAATGGATCATAGACAAGGATATTCATGCCTAATACCAAGGCAATCTTGATGGCATGGCGGCCAATCGCACCGGCTCCGATGACACCCAGTGTTTTTCCTTGCACTTCAAAATGCGGAACTTGCAGGAATTTCGTGAAGTTATCAAAGTTTTTTCGCTCCAGCATGGATTGCTGCTGCGGCAGTGAAGCACTAAGATTCAGAATAAAGGTAATGGCCAGTTGAGCAACGGCTTCGGTGCTATAGCTGGGAATGTTGCATACCGCAATGTTTTTTTCTTTGGCCGCAACAATATCGATATTGTTGTAGCCTGTACCGGCTTCGCAGATGAGTTTGACAGAAGGCGGAAACTGCGAAATGACATCCCGTCCTACCGGCAATTCCTTGGTTATAATAATGTCCTGACCTTGTACGCGTTCAACGATTTGATCATTGCTGCTGTCATCATAGTTTGTTAATGCTGTTAAATCACTTAGTGGTGAAAAATCCAGTTTGCTATCAAAGTCCAATTTGGCTGCATTAAGAAATACTGTTTTCATAATTGCCCCCCCTAAAGTGAGAATATTTACAAATATAAGTATATTCCGGCTTCGGACAACTGTCAATCTTTAGTCGGTTTTTTGCTAACCGATTGGCAAAAGTTTAATATCCAAATGATTCGACGTAAACAAACAAAAAAGGTTTGCACGAGGCAAACCCTTTGATTCCATTGAGCTGTTTTTATCAGAAAAACAGAGTTGTATGGAAGCTATAAACCCACAATATCGTTTCACTGCTATGTCCAAGCCCGCTGCTCGCAGGTGGGCATTCTAGGTGTGTTTTTGCCATCCACTGCAAGGTGGCTCGACAGCTGCACAACATCAAATTCCCAATAAAATAAAAGTAGGTTGGACATATTCAGGATCACGGATATCACAGGCTGAACTAATGATGTTATGTTACCACACGGTTCATGTTTTTTCAATTACGGAAAACGTTCGTTGTTCATGACTTTAAACCGCTTAACACCATTGAGCTTTTCAATGCGAGGGTATGCTCATGGTTCCATCAGTTTGGATTCAATTTATCGCAGTATGCCACGGACTGCAATAATATCCCAGCTATTATAGTGATCCCGATCTAATTCAACAATATATTGTTTACCGGTAGTTGCTTTCTTAACCAGGATAGTGGCACTGCCATTATTCTGTGAAAGCAAGGTAAAAGAGTCACGGTAGCGATCAAAGCCGTAGCTTGAAGCACGATCCTTGAAAAATTCAACCGGACTGGAAACATAGCTGGCATAACGCCAATAGTCATTGTAATGATTATCACTGCGATAATAAATTTTGCCATCCTGATACCAACCTTGATTTTCATCAGACCCCGGCCAGCTGTGGTTATGCTCATGCCAGCCCCGTCCCGGCGGCTTTTTGGTTTTTTCATTCTTTTGATTTTTTTCGCTTTTTTCCGCCGTGACCTGCTTAATGTTCTTGTCACTGTCGTGCAATGTCGATTTTAAGGTAATAGGATTTGGCGAAGCGGGAGTTGCGGCACTGGCAACCGGAAGACCTGGCAAGGCCACGCCGGCCATAATGGCTGCGCCTGCCACTGCGGCAGCATAGCGTTTATATTTACGGCGAAGCAATTTGCGTTTTGCGGTTTTCTTGTCCATTTTGTTCCCTCCCAAGGTTTTGATTCCTCAAGCTTAATGATAGTTTTTCATATTTTGAAGGTTAAAATTCCTGTCAGTTAAATACAGCAAGTCGGCTAATGACATTATTTTCATGTTTTTTTAAAAATTAGGATTAAAAATGAAGAAAATAATAAAAATAATCTTGACAAACCTTAATATAGATAATATTATTTAATTAATAATTATTATCGATTAAGAAGGAGCTGGTAAGTGATGTTTGCAAAAGTTGGCCAAAAGGCCCCCGATTTTTCTATGGCTACGACAAAAAATATGGATACATTGGACGAAGTTGTAACCCTTTCTGATTATCAAGGAAAGTGGCTTGTCTTATTCTTCTATCCACTGGATTTTACCTTTGTTTGCCCTACCGAGATTCGTGGTTTCAATAGCAAGCTGGCTGAATTTCAGAGCCTTGATGCAGAAGTGCTGGGAGTGAGTGTGGACAGTGTCCATTCACACCGGGCTTGGATTAATACTTCCCGTGATGCTGGTGGTCTCGGCGGGTTGGATTATCCTCTGGCTTCAGATATTACCAAGCAGGTCGCCAGAGATTATGGTGTGCTCATTGAAGATCAGGGCATTGCTTTACGGGGCCTGTTCATTATTGATCCCGAGGGAATCCTGCGCTATCAAGTGGTCAGTGATTTAAATGTCGGCCGCAGTGTTGATGAAACCTTGCGTGTTTTACAGGCTTTGCAAAGTGGTGGCCGCTGCCCGATTGATTGGCAGCCTGGAGAGAGAAACATTTAATACATAGCAGTTGTTGAACTCAAGAAGCATGAACCACAATAGGCAAAGCTATGCAGACAAAGTTAGCTGCAGGCTTTGCATCCTCGTGATGGATAGCTCCCTAGGTGGCAGATAAAAGTAAGTACAGTCGTCATGAAAACATGAGACTGCACATAAGTTAATGGCAAAGCAGGTTTTAAAGCGAATAGAGAATCATACGGAGGGATATGAAGTGTCGGATCAACAAGATAAAATCGTGGATTGCAGCAGTGCGGGCAAAGGCTTCGCACGTACCGAGGGAACTGATATTGCTGCGGAGAATTGCCCGCTGCCTCCTGCGCAAGGCAAGGGCTTTGCAAGAACCGAGGAGGATGAAACTTCCAGCCGGCCTGTAGGCCAATGCGATTGCAGCAGTGCCGGTAAGGGATTTGCCCGCACCGACGGCAATGACATTGCAGCCGAGGATTGTGCTTTACCCAACGGTCCGGGTAAAGGATTTGCCAAAACTTACGATCCCAGCAAGGATTGAGGATAATGAGAAAGAGAGCCGGCCAAAAGCCGGCTCTCTTTCTCATTATCCTCATATTTACTTTCAGCCGTGTGTTTCAATTTGCCTTTCTCATCATACAATGACAGAAAGAATGGTTGAGTGTAGAAAGGGGGAGCAGAAATGACAATTGAAATTACGGCGTTGCATTGGACCTTCAGTCTCTTTATTTTATTCATTATGGCGGCCATGCTGCTACGCAGAGACAGCAGTTTGATTTGCATTATAGGGATATTTCTGATCGGCTACTTTGCTAAAGACAGCTTAGTCCAGGCTTTTATCGGTGTATTTAACAGTTTTATTTATGCCATCAATGAATTAGCCGGGACGATTTTGGTAATTTCCCTTATTGTTGCGATGAGCAAGGCTTTATCCGGTACTGGTGTCAATGAACTCATGGTAGCTCCGTTTACACGAATCATTCGCTCACCGGGAATGGCCTATTGGGTGATTGGTGGTTTTATGATGCTGATATCGTGGTTTTTTTGGCCGTCACCGGCAGCCGCACTGATGGGGGCTGTTCTATTACCGGTAGGGAGACGGGTCGGCTTACCCGCCATTGGAGTAGCTATGGCCATGAATTTATTCGGTCACGGTATTGCGCTATCTAGTGACTGGGTTATCCAAGCGGCTCCGAAGCTTACCGCAGATGCTGCCGGCATTCCGGTTGAGGCTGTAGTTAAAGCCAGTGTTCCATTGATTTTGGTTATGGGGATTGTGACGGTCAGTGTTGCTTATTGGTTGCTATTACGGGATATGAAGAGTGGCCGGTTAACGGTTGAGGAAGAAGCCGTACCGTTTGACCATGAACGCCAGGCTATCGAGCCGGCGCATGAATTAAACCAAACCGTTAAAAAGCTTTTAGCCGGGATGGTACCCTTACTGTTCGGGCTGGATGTCCTTGCAATGGCTGCGCTCCAACTGCGTGGCGGTGATGCGACGGCACTGATTGGCGGGACATCGATCTTCATCTTGATTGTGATTACGCTTTTTAGCCATCGCAGCCGCCTATTGGAAACAACAACCTCCTATTTAGTTGATGGCTTTAAGTTTGGGATTACGGTATTTGGTCCTATTATTCCAATTGCAGCGTTCTTTTATCTGGGGGATAGTGGCTTTACAGCCATTTTTGGCAAGGTATTGCCAAGCGGATCAAGCGGGCTGGTCAACGATTTAGGCGTGCTGATGGCTCATTCTGTTCCCCTTAATGCAGTAGTTGGAGCGTTCACCATTACCGTCGTCGGCATCATTACCGGACTGGACGGATCTGGCTTTTCAGGGATCTCATTAGTTGGCTCCTTAGCAAAGCTGTTTTCTGTCTCAATTGGTTCAGGAATTGCTACAATGACCGCTTTGGGACAAATCGCAGGAATTTTTACCGGTGGCGGCACTCTGATTCCTTGGAGCCTGATTGCCGTAGCCGCCATCTGCAATGTCAGCCCCTTTGAACTGGCCAGACGAAATCTATTGCCGGTATTGGCCGGATTTATTGCGATGACAATTGTGGGGATATTCCTTATTTAAGCTACAGCAGCGAAAGCTGCTTTTTTATTGCATAGGAAGGTGGGAGGGTCCCATAAAAAGATTGACTCAGCAGGTGCTTTAGTTTACAATCAACCATAACCTCATGTTTACCAAAGGAGTCTTGTTCATGCAATTTAAATCCAATCTGTTGCTTTTACTGGCCGCAGCTATTTGGGGATTTGCTTTTGTAGCGCAGCGTGTCGGTATGGATTTTGTTGGTCCATTTACGTTTAACGGAGTCCGGTTTATATTGGGAGCTGTTTCACTGTTGCCGTTGATTTTTTATTATAGATGGCAGGCAAAGCGATCCTGCAAGGCTGTCGATGAAAGACAACAATGTCCTTGGCACGTCGGCCTGACTGCCGGGATTATTTTATTTATTGCTGCTTCCTTGCAACAAATCGGGCTTATTTATACCACAGCCGGAAAAAGTGCCTTCATTACCTGTTTATACATTGTTTTAGTTCCGTTGACCGGGATATTTTTAAAGCAGCGTATCCAGCTGAGTACTTGGCTTGGATCAGCTTTGGCCATTATAGGGTTGTATTTCCTTTGTGTTAAAGAAAGTTTTACCATCGCGTACGGTGATTTTTTAGAACTGGTCGGAGCTTTCTTTTGGGCTGCTCACATTCTGTTTATTGATCATTATTCCTGTAAAGTCAATACATTACAGTTGGCCTTTTTTCAGTTTATCACTTGTGCAGTGTTAAGTTTGACAGTGGCCGGACTTTATGAGACGATTAGTATAAATGCACTGATGGCAACCAGTATTCCGCTTTTGTATGGCGGAATTTGTTCCGTGGGCATTGCTTATACGTTACAAATTGTCGGACAGAAGAATGCTTCGCCATCCCATGCGGCCATTATTCTCAGTATGGAGACCGTTTTTGCCGCGATTGGCGGCTGGCTGATTCTTGGTGAGCAACTGGGCTATTTTGAACTAATCGGCTGCGCACTCATGATGTCAGGCATGCTGTTATCACAGCTATCAAGTTTGCAGGGGGAGACTGTGGCCGAAACTACGAAAGGATAACGTCATGATTCTTTACGGACAGCTCTTAGCGGCTGTGAAAGCTGTTTTTCACGAATTACCGGTAGGAATTGAGCATTCTTTGCGTGTGCTTGCGAATGCTGAGCAGATTATGCACCATGAATCATTAACTTGTTTTGAGCGCGAAACCGTCATTACGGTTGCTTTGCTGCATGATATTGGAGCCGTTGAAGCACAGCGTAAATACCAGTCTATAGCCGGGCATTATCAAGAACAAGAAGGACCGGCCGTTGCGCGCAGCATCCTGGCAGAGCTGGGATATGACAAAAGTCAAATTGACCGGTGCTGCTTTATTATCGGCCATCATCATACGCCATCCAAAATTGACGGGTTGGATTTTCAAATCCAGTGGGAAGCGGATTTGCTTGAAAATATTCCTTATATGAAATTTGCCGATGCAAATGCTTGCCGGGATTTTATGATGGGTCATTTTAAAACCAAGATAGGCAGCGTTTTAGCCAGGCAATTTTATGAGGCTGCCTATCCTGACTGAATTATTATAAAAAAACAGTTCAAATCATAGGATGATTTGAACTGTTTTTTTATGGCAACTCCGCTAATTGCTGAAGGGCACTAGCGAAATCCTGCGGTAACGGGGCTGTAACTGTGATTTCACGTTCCTCTTCCGGATGTTTGAAGCTGACGGCTGCAGCATGCAGCGCCTGACGGGCTATGAGAGCCGAGCGAACGCCGTACATGCCGTCGCCCAAAATCGGATAACCGCTGTGGGCCAGATGCAAACGGATTTGATGGGTTCTGCCTGTTTCCAGCCTTAATTCAAGTAAAGCGGCGTTTGCAAAAGTGCGAAGCGTTTGATAGTGGGTGATTGCGGATTGCCCGTGAGCCGTAATGGCGCGCCGGTTGGGCAAACTGGGGTGCGGGCCGATCGGGGCTGTAATCGTTCCTGCCGCTGGCTCAATGACTCCTTGCACCAAAGCCCAATAGGTGCGTTTTAGCAGCCCGGATTTTAGCTGTTGTTCAAGCAGAAGCTGGGAACGGGAATTTTTTGCAAAAATCACACAGCCGGAAGTATCCCGGTCTAACCGGTGGATTGGGCGGACGGCAGCCAGGATTTTGTTTTGCTGCAGATAAGAGGCCAGATAATTGGCTAAGGTTCCATTCGTGGTTTGTCCGGTTGGATGAACCAACTGGGCGGCCGGTTTATTGACTACGAGCAGATCATTGTCTTCATAGAGAATGCTAATCTCGCCGCTTTGAGGACGGACTCCGAAATCCGTATCAACCAGTTGAAGAACTTGCAAACGATCGGCTGATTGCAATTTTCGTTGCAGAAAAGCGGTTTTACCGTTTAAGCGGATGCCCTTTAATCGAGTAAGCTTTTGTAGTTTGCGGCCTGAGTAAAACAATATTTGTTTTAGGTAACTTTCTACCGTTAATCCGGCGTGTTCGGGGGCAATTGTATGAGTGCTAAACGTTTTCATCATTCATTTCCTTTGCAGCGTCCTGTGATAGCGATCGAGTTTGTATATGACAAAATCATAACCGAATCATACTGGATTTGCAAGCTGCTGCGCCATCACAGCCTGTTGGTGGATTAGAAAATGAATCAGGAGATGTCTGTGCAGACATCTCCTGAATGTTAGCTTATATGCTTAAAAACGGCGTGAATCTTTTTCATCGGTTTTGGGTTTGGCTTTCAACTTGTTCCATAAATAACGGCCTCCAAGGAAAATCCCGGCAAGAATGAGCACATTGGCTAACATGCCAAAGAGTGAAGCCAGGAAGGGGGAGTCGCCAAAGAGGCTGCCCAGCATACCGCCTAACAGCATGCCGCCACCGATCATGCCAAGATTACGCATGAATCCACTGCCGGTATTGGGCTGTTGAGCGGCTTGCGGAGTCGCAGTTTTGGCAGCAGGGGCTTTTTCACTATAGCTATTGGCAGGTGCTGAAGGTTTATAATCTGAGGTGTTTTTCGGAACCTGCTGGGTCGGGGCGGCAGGACGGGGCGCCGACATTCTGGGTTTTGAACCTCCAATGGCAGCAAATCCAATTGAGTGAAAAGCAAAGGCAAAGACAAATGTGAATATCAGTAATTTTTTCATGGTTATTCCTCCACGTGAGTTTTTATATCTTCAGGGAACGTATAGATTTCTGCTAAACCGGGAAGCTCACCGGATAAATAACGATCAATATCATGGACATCAATATAGAAGGTGCAAGCCACTTCCATGTATCCTTGTTCTTTGTCGCTGCTTAGTTCTTTTATCGCCATAAGACGTTCCCGCAGTTTCAGGCAGTCTTCCTGTGAGGCGACAACATTCAAGGTGGTCAAAGGGACTCCATATTCGCGCAGCACATCATGTAAACTTAATCTTTCCGACATTATTCATCCTCCTATTATGATGCAATAATTAACAGTGAATGGGCTTGTTCATGGGTTGCGGTTTTTCTCACCTCACAAATTTGCAAAAGGAGGGCTTGCGGTAAAAATAAATAGACCTTGCCTATATGATGTACTCATATAAGCAAGGTCTTACCTGCAAATAAATGCCAGCAAAGCCGGGGCAAAATGCTCCGTATTGACGACTAGGCTGTAAAGGTTACTCCCCTTGCATATTCTATTACCTTTAGTATAGCTGTTCTGCTTAAAAGCTGTCAAGTACAGTTTGCAGTGGACAGGAAAAAATGGCAAAAATTTCACGCAATAACTTTGTTTTTTTATATAGCGGGACAGCGATTTATCTGTTAAAATTATGCCTATAATTGATTTTTTTGAAAAGTAAGACTATAGCAAAAGCTTTAACATGTGAAAGCAGGAGGGCGATAAAATTGATTCATTGTCAGGGATGTCAATGTCGTCAGTGCCACAAAAGGATTTGCTCTTTTTCTCCATGCCATTGCTGTGATGACTGTGAGTCCAGAAAGCTAGACTGTGGTGGTTTTACAGCTGAAACAAAGTTAGCAGACTCCGGTGAAAGTGATTTATAGTCTAGAGTAAAAAACACGACTGACCGATTAGGCAGTTGTGTTTTTTTGTTTGTGTCTGTATGGCCTGCTTAGCATATTTGGGACATCAACCTTCAGGTTATTAGACGGGTATGGCTAGATTCAGCAGGAATGTCTGATGCAGATCGTGAATATTTTTCTAAAAACAGGTTAGAAATAAATGGGTATTGAAAATGTTCAAGTGTCGAAAGGAGTTTGAAATGAAGCAAAATTTACTAGAAAAATATGCCCGGCTAATTGTGAAAACAGGGATAAATATTCAACAAGACCAGATTCTGGTGATTAACTCGCCGATTGAATGTGCCGAATTTGCCCGGCTGGTTGCCCAGGTGGCTTATCAGGAAGGTGCCCGTGACGTCGTGATGAACTGGAAGGATGAGTTATTTAGCCGTATTCGTTTTTTGCAGGCTCCTGAAGTGGTCTTTGAGGAGTTTCCTGAGTGGCAGAAACAATTTTATCTGAACTATTTGCACAAAGGCGCCGCCTTTTTGAGTATTGCCGCCGCCGATCCTGAATTATTAAAAGACGTCAATCCGTCACGGGTCGCAAAAGCTCAAAAAACGGCCAGCTTGGCCTTACAGGAATACCGTGAAGCGTTGATGAGCAATAAAAATGCCTGGTGCGTTGTTTCGATTCCGACAACGGCCTGGGCGAGAAAAGTTTTTCCCGGAGTACCTGATGAGCAAGCGGTTGCAAAACTCTGGGAGGCCATTTTTGAAGTGGTCAGGGTAACGAATGAAGACCCGGTTGCCGCCTGGGAAAAACATAAACAATCCTTAAAGAAAAGCATGGATTTCTTAAATCAGTATCAGTTTAAGTCCCTGCACTATAAAAATTCGCTGGGAACCGATCTAACCATTGAACTGCCCGAACAGCACCTATGGCTTGGCGGGGCTGAGACAACACCGGCAGGTTTGGACTTTATTGCCAATATGCCGACAGAAGAGGTGTTTACCTGTCCGAAACGGGATGGTATTCACGGGAAAGTGGTTAGTTCCAAGCCGCTCAACTATAATGGTAATCTGATTGAGAATTTTTCACTTGTCTTTAAAGAAGGAAAAATCGTCGAATATACCGCAGAAAAAGGGCAGGAAGTGCTGCAAAAGCTGATCGAAACAGATGAAGGCTCCTGCTATCTCGGTGAAGTTGCCCTCGTTCCCTATGATTCGCCGATTTCCAGATTGAATATCTTGTTTTTTAATACCTTGTTTGATGAAAACGCTTCTTGCCATTTAGCCTTTGGCAAAGCTTATCCGGTTTGCATTCAGAATGGGGAGAACATGAGTAAAGCTGAGTTAACCCAATTAGGCGTAAACGACTCGCTGGTTCACGAGGATTTTATGATTGGGACTGCTGATCTTGAAATTACCGGGACAACAGCTCGTGGAGAAACGGTTGCGATCTTTAAACAAGGAAATTTCGTTTTTTAAACATAGAAAGGGGATTAACGCTACCGTTAATCCCCTTTCTATGTTTACGTTAATCGCTCAACAAACAATCAGGGTAGCTTTGTAGATGTGGCACAAAACTCATTGAAGCGCATAGGATATAAAAAACAGGAACGATGGGGCAATGAAGCTCCTGCAGGTCATGCAGGAGCTTTTTGCTTTTTAGGAGGGGAAATCATGGAAGAAAAGATGAACAGGGAAGTTGAAGCCGTGGTTTGCCAGCTTGGCAAAATGTTATTGCTCTGTGACCAAGACCCCGGTTATTTGGAGCAGGCTTGGCTTTGCCTTGCTGAATTTAGTCCCGATTATATGCTTTAAGAAAACGGCAGAGCGAAATGCTCTGCCGTTACCTATTGTTATGACAGGAGACGCGTCTTCATTAGACGTATCGGCAAGGGAAGTAATAAGGCGGACATGGCAGCTAAAATTGCAACATGAAACCCAATGGCCTGAGCGGGATTGCCGAACGCCAGGGCACGGCAAACTTCAACACTATGATAGAGCGGGTTAAGCCAATTCAGTTTCTGGACAACACCCGGCAGGGCACTGACCGGAAAATACAAGCCGCCAAACAGGAAAAACGGCATAATGACCAATGTAATGTAATAATTGATATAGTCAATGTTGGTGGTAATGCCTGAATAGCATAAAGCCATAATGGAAAAGAGGGTTCCCGGCAAAATTAAAAAGAGTGGAATCCATAGAGCCTGCCAGGAGGGTATTTGGCCTAGTAAAGCGACAACGACTAAAATAACAATGCCAAAAAGAACACTTTTCATCATCCCATAGAGGATTTCACCAAGCACGACGTCCTTGACGGTGACAGGGCCGGCCAGCATCGCATGAAAGGCTTTCTGGTAATGCAGGCGCACGAAAGTCCCGTAAGTACACTCAAAAGTAGCGGAATACATAGCGGATAAGGCAATCATGCCGGGGGCAATAAACTGAATATAGCTCATTCCGTCTATTTCCTGCACGAAAGCGCCCAGACCGAACCCCATCGCCGACAGATATAACAGCGGTTCCATGACATTGAACATCAAGTTATGCTGCCAGGTACGGCCAAATACTTTAAGATGGCGGTCTAACACCCTGAAAGCCCCGGTCATTGTTCTTCTCCTTTACCAGTCAGTTTTAAAAAGACATCTTCCAGATTGGATGGCCGTAAAAAACAGGCATGCTGAGGAATATCCCAGTGTTTCAATTGCTCCCAAAGGCGATGGCCATCCTGGCAATATAAAAAGATTCCATTAGCCACCTGTAGGACTTCGGCATTAAAACGGCCGGCGTGTTTCATCAGCTGTTCCGGAACATCCTGGATAGGAAGATGAATTTCAATGACATACGGCAGCACACAGCGGGCAATTAGCTCCATGGGGCTGCCTTCAGCCAGGATTAATCCTTCATGCATGATCACCAGGCGGTCGCAAATTTGGGTGGCTTCCTCCATATAATGAGTCGTTAAAATCAACGTGACTCCTTGGCTCTTCAGGCTGCGCAGTTTTTGCCATACTTGATGGCGTGCTTGCGGGTCCAGACCGGTTGTTGGTTCATCCAGAATGATAATCTGCGGCTGGTTAATCAACGCACGGGCAATGACCAAACGGCGCTTAAGTCCGCCGGATAAGCTTTCTACCGAGTCATGTTCTTTTTCGAGCATTCCCATGTCATCCAGCAATTGCCGGCCCAGCATTTGTGACTGGCTGCGGCTGAGGCCGAACAAACCGCCATATACTTCCAGGTTTTCCAGCACCGTTAAATCAGGGTCCAGACTATCTTCCTGGGGAACGATTCCCAGACGGCTTTTTATTTCGGGCGGTGTGAGGGTGATGGGCTGGTCCCAGATGGTCAATTGTCCTTCATCGACCGTGGATAACCCATAGATCATGCGCATGGTCGTTGATTTTCCAGCACCATTATGGCCTAAAAAGCCAAAGCATTCCCCTTCCTGAATGCGAAAAGAAATGCCTTTTAAAGCCTGGAAAGAACCATATTTTTTACTAAGATTTTGAGCAGAAATGACGTAATCCAGCTTAATCATCCTTTCGGCAGCAAGGCTGAACCGGCTATTACCGATTCAGCCAATCAACACTAGTTTCATTATACCACAGGGAATGCGCAGCAATGAAGATGATCGGGAGGCTGATCTCCGTAATTTCAACGGGCTGTTTTTTTCGGGCGGCTTACCGGGCTTCTGCGATTCAATGAAATGATCGCAGCAATGGCGGCAAAACAAGCCCCTGCCAAAAGCGCGGTATGATAACCGGCCAAAAAGGCACTGGTTTGCTCGGCACCGGAAGGGGAGGGGACATTGGCAAGCATCATCCGGCGCTGAAATTCAAAGATCGAGACGGCTGCTGCGGTGCCACTGACCATGCCGATATTTCTAACCAGCGCGTTGAGGCCGGCAGCAATGCCCAGCTTTTCAGGGGCTACCGAGCTGAGGACACTATTGTTATTGGGGGATTGAAAAAGGCCGTTGCCAACTCCTAACAAAGCTTGGCAGGCTGCAATTTGCCATAAAGGGACTTCTGTCGTGATTGTGGACAAAAACAACAGTCCGGCAGTTGTAATGGCTAAACCGCTTGTTGTAAGCAGGGCGGGACTGACTTTTTCCGATAAATAGCCGCTTACTGGCGCAATAATGGCCAGGACAATGGGAAAGGGGGTAATGAGCAGACCCGTTTGGGCCGGGGTTAATTTTAATAAGTCGGTTAAATAAAAAGGCAGCAGCAAATTATTGGAGAACATGGCCATAAAGGAAAACAAACCGGCTAGATTTCCAGCTAAAAAGGGCCAATGATGAAAGAGGGATAAATCAATCATGGGATGCTGAACCCGCTTTTCGTACCAGATAAAGACACTTAGAGCGATGAGGCTGGTTCCGGCCGACAAGATACTGGCACGGGATATCCAGCCCCATTCATGGCCCTCACTGAGTACCAATAGCAAGCTCAGCATACCAATTGCGAATAAAGCCGAACCGGCAAAGTCGAAAGTTTCTTCACAGCGCTTTTCGCCTTTGGGCAGAACGAGCTGTCCGGCAAAAAATGCGACAATTCCGATGGGCAAGTTAATCAAAAATATTGACGACCAGCCCAAGCTTCCTACCAATAAGCCACCCAGGCTGGGACCGGTCATCGAGCCTAAGGCTACCACAGTGCCAACCATTCCTAAAGCCCGTCCCCGGTCTTTGCCAGGAAAAGCACCGGCCACCAGGGCCTGACTGTTGGCCATAATCATTGCAGCCCCGATAGCTTGGAGAACGCGGGCCGCAATCAGCAGTTTGATACTGAATGAAAAACCGCATAAGGCCGAACCGGCAGTAAAAATGAGAAATCCTGTCGTAAAGATTTTACGGCGGCCAAGCATATCACCTGCCCGGCCGAACAATGGAAGCAAACTTGAAATGGTCAGCAGATAGGCGGTTACGACCCATTGTACGGTGGTTAAAGGCGCTCCCAGTTCGGTTGCGATAATAGGCAGGGCGACATTCACGATGCTAGAATCCAATGTGGCCATGAAGGTACCCATGACCGTGACACCAAAAACAAGCCAGCGGTAATAACTCAGCGATTGTAGTGTTTCTTGCATAGGCTGCCTCCGGATGATTCAGATCCTGAAAAAGTTGTGTTTAATGAGAGATAAAGATTCGGATCCAGTGCGGTAATAAAGGGTGAGGGAGAGGTCTGATAACATAGGATTAAGCGATGTAAGGCTCTGCTGCATACGGTGTACAGGAGATTTTTTTCGGCCTTAGCCTGATAATTTTCTTGACTGACATCATAAACCAGGACACCGTCAAATTCCAGGCCTTTAGCGAGGAAAGCAGGCATGATGAGGATACCTTTTTGAAATTCCGCATCCTCTTGGATCAAGAGATGAATATTGGCTGATTGCAGCTTTTCATGCAGTTGAATGGATTGGCGGACGGTTTTGCAAATGATCGCGATGGACCGGCAGCCGTCCTGTTGCAACTGCTGAATGGCCTCTAGAAAAAAAGCCGGGTCGGTTCGGTTCAGTTGTACGACCTGAGGCAGTTTGCCTTGGCGATTGACATATTCAGAAGGTGTTTTGTCAGGTAAAAGCGCATTGCAGAATGCTTGAATTTCTTTAGTGGAGCGGTAACTGCGGCTGAGGGTAATGAATTTTGGATTGGAGTTTGGAATGATTTGATTCAGGTCTTGAAATTTTATTGGCCGGATATAAGGGTGAACAAGCTGGGCCGGATCGCCTAATATGGTCCAGGAACAATTCGGGAAAATATTGGCCAATATTCGATATTGCAGCACCGTATAGTCCTGGGCTTCATCGATGACCACATATTTAATGTTGTTTTTGACCGGAAATCCTTCCAGCATTCCCTGAAAGTATAAAAAAGCAAAAGAGTCTTCATTGGATAGCTTCCCGGTGTTCAGCCAAAACCGGGTCTGTTTGCAAATAGCCGGCCATTCTTTTGGTATAGCTCCTTCGCGGGCTAACTGACTGTACAGGGCTTTATCTTCAAATAGCCGGCGGTAAAGAGCCAGCGAATTCAGCCTGGTTAACCGGTCAATTTCGGCAATGACACTGCTAAGTTCCTGACGGGCCGCCACACGGGCCAGCGCTTTAATTGTTTTTTCATTGACTTCTTCGGCGGATGCCGTAATTTCTGCCTCTTTTTGCCGGCGAAGCTCGTGAGTAATGGGGCGGATGCGCAGGTTAATGATTTCTCTGATTTTTGCCAGACGGCGGAGCGGAGGCAAAAAGCTTAATTCATTTAAATAGTAACCGGCCCATTCTGATTTTTGGAATAAAACATGGCTGCCAAAGCGAATTTCCGGATAATTCAATATGAGCCGTTCCTGGTAGAATTGAATATAATTCTGAATGACTTGCTCGAATGCGGCTGAGGTCTTGTAAGCAATGGATGCTACCCGGATGGCAAACTCTTGGGTATCGGATTGGGCAAGCACATACTCCAGTTGTTCAGATCGGCTTTCGATGGTCAGCGGGAGCAAATCCTTGAAAGAAGTAATATAGTCTTGAAAGGTGGTTTGCAGGACGTTTTCTTCACCCATTTCGGGTAAAACATTCGAAATATAATCGCTAAAAATGTGATTGGGTGAGAAAATCAAGATATTCCGGGCGTTAAGCGTTTCCCGCTCGCGATAGAGCAAGTAAGCGATGCGATGCAGGGCTATTGAAGTTTTGCCGCTGCCGGCGGGGCCGGAGACCAGCAGCAGTTTGTTTTCCTCATTGCGGATGACCTGATTTTGTTCGCGCTGAATACTGGTGACAATGGTATGCATTTTGTCATCGGCGCTTTTACTGAGAATTTCCTGCAAAATTTCATCATCGATTTTCAAGTCAGAGTCAAACATATATTTCATTTGACCCTCAACAATTTTATACTGCCGTTTTAGCGTAATAGTCCCGCTGACAGGGCCGATTGGAGCCTGATACCAGGCTTCACCGCGCTCAAAGTCATAAAACATCCCGGATACAGGGGCGCGCCAGTCGTAGACTAATAGTTCATCCGTCTGACTATCGGTTAAGGTGGTAATCCCAATATAGATTTTTTCCGGTGCGGGATCGCCGGACCAGTTTTCGATAAAATCAATCCGGCCAAAATAAGGAGAACTTAACGCCTTCTGTAAATGCTGTTCGTTCTTATGAATTACGGCTGTGATACTGCGCTGGCGCTCAACGGCCTCAATCAATTGGGCTTCATCCCACATATTGCCACCATAGCTATCCCAATAATCGGATAAATGGTTCTGTAATTCAACGCGTGAGCCAGCGCTCTTATCCATAGCAACCATTAATTGTCGCTGAATTTCTTCAATCGTGCTGCAGAGTCTGGCCAACTCATATTCCCGGTCATGATCTGTCATAGTCGTCTCCCTTTATCATACAAAATCAATCAGGCTGCTAAATATTGACTGCATTTGCAGAATGCTACCCCTTCCTTGGCAGCGGGTTCAAAAAAGCCTTCATTTGACAAATGTCTGTGTTTGCAGGCTATGCATTTTGCAGTGCTAAATATTTATTAGCTATGTAAAAATAATAGTATAGATTAATTTTTTTCTTTTGTAAAAGCGGAAGCCCTAGGTCGTGCTGCTGCTTTTTTAGTATTACACTGTTAATATTGGCTTATCCTGCTTATCTGTTGTGGCAAAACGTTAAATATTGTTAGTTCAAATCGCTTGTTGTGAGCCGTTTTTGATCAAAGTCCTCCCAGACAGGAATTTATGGATAAAGCGCGAAGTGTTTAAATTTAGTAGATTAATAAAAGGAGGGTGTTAGGATGCTTGGGATGACCCGTGAACAGATTGACCAGGAAGTGGACGCATGGTATCTGAACAATCAGGACCAGGTAGCTTCTTTTATTCAAGGATTTGGCGGAGCCGGTGACTGTGGCGACGATGTCATGGAACTGGTGACAAAAGTCATGGCTTCGATCGGGACAACCGTCGCCTTAGCCGCTGTCAAAGACCTGCTGGCAAAAAATAATGAGATGATTAGCAGCCAGATTGATGCACTTATAGCGGCCAAAGTTGCGGCTGCATTAAAAAAATAACCGTTTCCGGTAGCTGTTTCTCAACGCTACGGGGTAGAACCAGGCAACTTGCTTAGCGGGTGTCTGAAACACAAAAAAACTTTCAGCTGAAAAGCTGAAAGTTTTTGGCTAAACAGACAGGGTTAATAGCCGTGTTGGAAAGCTGCACCATTTATGTGAGCATTTCCTGCTGTTAATAGGCCTTGCGATACAGCTCAAGAATTTCCTCCAGAGTAGTATCACGGGGATTGCCTGGTGTACAAACATCTTCAAAAGCTGATTGGGCAAGAGCAGGCAAGTCTGCTTCTTTGACACCGATTTCCCGCAGCTTTTGGGGAATCGCGATAGTTTGCGATAATGTTTTTACTGCCGCAACAGCGGCTTGACGGTATTCGTCGCAACTCATGGTTTCGGTGCCGGCAACTCCCATGGCTTTGGCAATTTCACGGTATTTTTCGCCGGTAGCCGGAGCATTATACTCCATAACATACGGAAGCAGCAAGGCATTGGCAACACCATGGGGAGTATCATAAAAAGCCCCAAGTGGATGAGCCATCGAATGAACAATGCCTAACCCAACGTTGGAAAATCCCATGCCGGCAATATATTGGGCTAAAGCCATGCCGTTCCGGGCATCCATGTCATCAGGCTGATGAACTGCGGTCTCCAGATTGCGCGCAATGAGCTCAATAGATTTTAGTTCAAACATATCGGTCATTTCCCAGGCACCTTTGGTGATATAGCCTTCAATGGCATGAGTCAGAGCATCCATACCCGTTGCCGCTGTTAATCCCTTAGGCATCGAGGCCATTAGTTCAGGATCGACAATCGAGACAATGGGAATGTCATTCGGGTCTACACATACCATTTTTTTGACAGCCTGTTCGTCGGTGATGACGTAATTGATGGTCACTTCTGCGGCTGTTCCGGCTGTTGTTGGGACGGCAATAATTGGGACACTTTTCGCGGTCGTAGCGGCACAGCCTTCCAATGATCTTACATCGCTAAACTGAGGATTGGTGGTAATGATTCCAATCGCTTTAGCCGTATCAATGGGAGAACCGCCGCCAATGGCAATGATGAAATCGGCTTGGGCTGCAGCGTACAGGGAGACTCCGGTTTGAACATTGGCAATGGTAGGATTGGGTTTGACTTTGTCATAAAGTTCATAAGGAATATTGGCAGCATCAAGAATACCGGTTACTTTAGCGGCAACACCGAATTTGACTAAGTCCTGATCGGTCACGATAAACGCTTTTTTAAACTTGCGCCGGCTGACTTCATCCGGTAAAACACTGATTGCGCCTGGGCCAAAGTACGAAGTTTCATTCAGAATGATACGATGAGCCATGCAGACATTCCTCCATCCGTGAATTTTTTACCAATTGTTATAGCCATTATACTATGAGGAATGTCTGCATCAACCTTAAAGATTTGTTTAGTTATAGCAAAACGTTGCGAATTTGGGACAATTAATCAGTGCTGAGCTGTGCTTGGACAACGGCGAATTTATCTTCTGAGTTTTGGGCCTGCACCCACAATTCTTGAAACAAATAGGAGTTCTTAAATTCAACACTCCAGGAGTAGGCGTCTTCCGGCGAATAGGCAGCAAAGATAATGCGCTGTCTGAGCGTTTGTGGCAGGCCGCCTTCTTCATCCGTAACCAAAGCATAGATTCCGCCAGGGATTTTTTCATAATAAAAAGCGGTTGCCTGTTCTTCCGTTTCGATTTCTTCAAATCCCAGTTCTTCATAAAATTCCTGTACTGTTTTATCACTCATATGATCAGCTCCAGTTCGTATACTCATTTCTATTGTACCGTAATTCGGATTGAAAAACACGCAGCAGGCTGAGCTTGCTGGATAATTTCTTTAAACCAAATGGACAAGGATGGACGCTCATGAAAATAATTATTGATGCCGATGCCTGCCCGAAAGGGGTTTTACAGAGCTGTTTTGAGCTTGGACACAAATTTGCCGTACCCGTTTGGACGGTTGCCAGCTTTCATCATGATATCCGCTCCGATCAGCATATTGTCGTGGAAAATCATGCTCAGGCTGCTGATATTAAAATCATGAATATCGCTGAGGCCGGTGATTTAGTGATTACACAAGACTGGGGACTGGCGGCAATGGTATTGGGACGCAAGGCGAAATGTATCAGTCCGTCAGGGCAGGAGTATCCAGGCGACCATATTGGATTTTTATTAGAGGCCCGGGAAATGAAAGCCAAATACCGGCGCAGTGGAGGAAGGACCAAGGGACCCAAAAAACGAACCCAGCAGGATGATGCTGTATTTGCGACCAGGCTGGAAGGGTTGATCAAGGGAATGCTGGCCAGCATAGAAACGAGCGAAGAGTGATATACGCAAGTGATTGACAGGGGTGATTGTCTTATAGTATAGTTAATTCATTAAAATTAATATGACTGCTGATCAGACTACTGAAGGCGAAGGCATTCCATGCGGGAATGAACCTTGGCCTTTTTTAATTATGAGGAGGCTGACAAAATGAAAGAAGCTGTTTTATTTCAACAACTCTATGAAATGGCTGCATTACTGGCTAAGGCGAATCAAGAATTTTGTCAAAACTGGCTTGGCAAAAAGCCGAAAGCACCTCCAAGGTCTGATGATCACGAAATAAAGCCCTGACTTTTTATTGAAAAGCAGCTAACGGTCTTGTTTTTCGTTGACAGGGTTTATGAACAATGATAAACTTCTAAATAATTGAAATAAAAGCTGATTGGAAAGACCAAAGGCTTAGATATTTCTCCGCAAGGGGAAAATCTGAGCCTTTTTTGTTTTGCCGTCAAATGGCAGGAGTGTATAAATTTGTATTGCCGGAAAGGAACGTGTGGGCAGTTATGAAACTTGCAGCACAGAAACTGGAAACCGATATTCTGATTATCGGTGGTGGCACGGCCGGCTGTTTTGCCGCGCTGACCATTGCCGAACAAGCGAATGCTAAAGTCCTCATTGTTGAAAAGGCCAATATTAAGCGCAGCGGCTGTCTGGCAGCCGGCGTGAATGCCCTGAATGCCTATATTGTACCGGGGCAAACTCCGGAAAGCTATTTGGAGTATGTAAAAAACGACGCTGAAGGGCTTGTCCGGGAAGATCTTGTTTATTCCTTAGCGCTCAGGCTGAACCAGGTGACTGCTAAAGTGGAGCAATTGGGATTAGTGATCCAAAAAGATGAGGCAGGGCAATATGTGGCCAGAGGCAACCGGAATATCAAAATTAACGGGGAGAATATCAAACCCATTTTGGCCGATGCCGTCAGCCGTCATGACACCATTACCGTGCTCAACCGGGTGAATATGATCGATTACATGGTTAAAGACGGCCAGGTTATCGGTGCATACGGCTTTTCACTCGATTCCGAAATTTTTTATGTTATTTCAGCAAAAGCTGTGATCTGTGCTACCGGCGGGGCAGCCGGCCTGTATCGGCCTAATAACCCCGGTTTCTCCCGGCACAAGATGTGGTACAGCCCGTTTAACACCGGTGCCGGTTATGCCATGGGAATTCGTGCCGGTGCGGAAATGACAACTTTTGAAATGCGGTTTATTGCTTTGCGCTGTAAAGATACAATTGCTCCTACCGGGACCATTGCTCAGGGTGTGGGGGCACAGCAGATCAACAGCCTGGGCCGGGAATACGAAAAACAGTATGGCAATCCAAAGACCAGCAATCGGCTATATTCGACTGTGAGGGAAAATCAGCTTGGGCGGGGACCGTGTTACTTGAACACGGCCGGGATTACACCGCAGCAGGAGGACGAACTATTCAAGGCTTATTTGAATATGGCACCGGCGCAGACGCTGCGCTGGTTTGAAGACGGAAAGGGGCCGGCATCCATGCCGGTGGAAATAGAAGGAACGGAGCCGTATATTGTTGGCGGGCATACGGCGAGCGGCTATTGGATTGACCGCAGCCGTGCAACTACCCTTCCCGGACTTTATGCCGCCGGTGATGTAGCGGGCGGCAGTCCCCAAAAATATGTAACCGGCTGTTTTGCTGAAGGAGAAATCGCGGCTTTATCAGCGTTAACCTACATTGCCGCAGTTGCGAACCAATGGCCGGATGATGAGGCCGTGACCTGCAAGCTGGCAGCGATCAATGCTCATTTGGAGGGCTCAGTCGGTGTTTATACGATTGAAAATATTGAAGAAGCCATGCAGAAGGTGATGGATGTTTATGCCGGCGGCATTACCTCGGGATATGCCTATAATTCGTCAGGGCTGAAGGTGGCTCAAGGGCGTATTGAGCAATTGCTTGCTCTGGCCCGGGGGTTAAGAGCCCAAAATTTATCCGAACTCATGAGTCTCTATGAGGTGCTTGACCGGCTGGGTGTTTGTCAAGTACTGCTTGAGCACCTGGCTGCCAGAAGAGAAACCCGCTGGCATTCCTTTCAGGAAAATGCCGACTATCCAGATAAAGATGACCACAAATGGCTTAAATATGTTAATTCACGGCTGGTCGATGGCCGGGTGCAGGTCATCCTGCGCGATTTGGTAGGGAGGGATGAGCATTATGAGCATCGCGATTGATAAAGGACGCTGCAGTGGCTGCGGCCGATGCCGGAACGTTTGCCCGGGGAACTTGCTTACCGCCGATGCGCAGGGGAAGACTGAAATTAGAAAACCGCAGGATTGCTGGGGCTGTACTTCTTGCCTGAAAGAATGCCATTTTAAAGCCATCCGGTATTTCCTGGGAGCCGATATTGGCGGCAGCGGCAGTTTCCTATATACCAGGCAGGAAGGAAATTTACTTCACTGGATTATTGTGGCTGCCAATGGCACCGAACATATCATTACGATTGATAAAAACCAAGCTAACGCCTATTAGGAGGGATACCCATGGATCATTTAGACCGCTTAGAAGCACAAAGTATTTATATTTTACGCGAAGCCTATAAAAAGTTCGGCAAGCTGGGCATGTTGTGGTCAATCGGCAAGGATTCTACCGTGCTGCTGTGGTTGGCGAAGAAAGCTTTCTTTGGACATTGCCCATTCCCTTTTATTCATGTAGATACAACCTATAAAATCCCGGAAATGATTGAATTTCGTGACCGGATGGCCAAAGAATATCAGCTTGATCTGATTGTCCATACCAATCAGGCTGCTATTGATGAGGGGATGGGGCCGGATAAGGGACGGCTGGTTTGCTGTAAAGCGTTAAAAACCGATGGGCTGCAACAGGTTGTGACCAACTACGAATTTGAAGGATTGATTCTGGGCATCCGGCGGGACGAGGAAGGTTCTCGCTCCAAAGAACGGGTGTTCAGTGAACGTACAAAAGATTCCGAGTGGGATTATACCAATCAGCCGCCTGAGCTGTGGAACCAGTTTAAAACTGATTTTCCGAAGGGTAACCATATCCGGGTTCATCCCATCCTGCACTGGAATGAAATTGATATCTGGGCTTATATTGAACGGGAAAAGATTCCTTTGGTCGATTTATATTTCAGCAAGAACGGCAAACGGTATCGCAGCTTAGGCTGCGCTCCTTGCACCGGACAGATTGAATCCAATGCGACAACTGTGGCTGAAATCATTGAAGAACTCAAAAATACCAAAGTCAGCGAACGGGCCGGCCGGGCTCAGGACCAGGAAGATTCTTATGCTATGCAAAAATTACGCAAAGATGGCTACATGTAATGAAAGACGCAGGATGTAACCGATTGCTGATAAAAAAGTTGTCATCTATTTGAATTGAAGGAGGCAGTTGTATGGGGGCTGCAAGAGAAGTATTGAACATTGTTGTTGTTGGCCATGTTGACCATGGAAAGTCAACCGTGATTGGCCGGTTATTATATGATACAAAGTCTTTGCCTGAAGGTGCCATCGAACGTGTGAAACGGATTTCCAAAGAAAAAGGCAAGCCGTTTGAATACGCATACTTGTTGGATGCTTTTGAAGAAGAACAAAAGCAAGGGATTACTATTGATACCACCCAACTGCAATTTCGCACAGCCTTGCGCGATTATGTCATTATTGACGCTCCCGGGCACAAGGAGTTCCTGAAAAATATGATTTCCGGTGCTGCTAGTGCGGAAGCGGCTTTGCTGATCATTGATGCCAATGAAGGGATTCAGGAACAATCCAAGCGTCATGGCTATATCTTATCCTTACTGGGAATTCAAAAGGCGTATGTTCTGGTCAACAAGATGGACCTGATCGATTATTCGGAAGAAAAGTTTAACGAGATTAAACAGGATATGAATGAGTTTCTCAACAATCTTCATGTCTATCCGCTGAAATATATCCCTATTTCGGCTTTTTATGGGGAAAACATCACTACCAAATCGGATAAAATGCCCTGGTACAAAGGAGAACCCATTCTGGCGGCAATCGACTTGTTTGAAAAGGAAAAAGGGCTCGAAGGCAAGCCCTTACGCTTTCCCATTCAGGATGTTTACAAATTCGATCATCGCCGGATCGTAGCCGGGCGGATTGAAACCGGTACCTTGCGCCAAGGCGACACCGTCCTGATCTCACCCAGCAATAAAATGACCAAAATCAAAAGCATTGAATATTGGGCCGATCGCGATAAAACCGACATCGTATATGCCGGTATGTCGGTTGGCATCACTGTAGAAGACGAGTTTTTTAATCAGCGTGGCGAGTTTATTGTTCATCCGGAAGCACCGCCACTGGTTGCCGATACTTTTAAAGCCAATCTTTTCTGGATGGGCAAAAAAGAATTGGTCAAAAACAAGGAATACAAACTCAAGCTGGTCACTCAAGAAGTTGAATGTGAGATTTATGCCATCAGCAAAGCCATTGATGCCACAACCTTGGCAACGGTTGAAAATGCCAGTCAGGTAAAAACCAATGATGTCGCCGAAGTGATTATTAAAACCAAGCGGCCGATTAGTTTTGATGAATTTAAAAACAATCAGATTACCGGACGCTTTGTACTCGTGGACGGTTATGATGTCAGTGGCGGCGGCATTGTCTCGGGGCTGGTCACCGAGGTTCAAACAATCAGCAAGTTTGCTCAGGCTGATTTGCAGCTGCTTGTCCAGTGCTTTGATGAATATTATTTTATTTTGTCCGAAGGAAATATCCGCAAGCTGGAAGGACGTCCGCGTACGTTTAAGGTGAATGATATTATCCCGGTTGCCGGTAAGACCTATGAATACCCGGAAAGTTTTGACCTGTTGGATGTTAAAGCCCGGGTGGCAGCCAGAATTAGAAATTGCAAGCTGCAAGCAGTCTTACCACTCGGTGATTATCAGCTTGAATCGCTGCCTGTATTGGATCACAGAGGCTTTTTGATTCGAGTCCACTCGCAGCAGGAATATCAAACTTTCCTAAAAGAGGTTGAAGCCCTGGCGGATTGGAACGATAAAAGGGCTTCGCAGTTCGCGGCCAGATGGTTTGATTTCAGTAAATACCGGACGATTGGCTTTACAGGCAATTTAGATTGGGCAGACGGCGATTATAGTATTTAAAAATAACAGTAATAGCATGTCTTGGGACGTTCCGGCATAGAATAGGTTGTACAAACAATTCTGGCTGGAGGGATTGGACATGAGTTTACTGATTAGCAGCATCAAGGAACAGGCCAAAGCGGTACTGGTTGAAAAATTGGGCCAGGAACCAACCGACCAGGCGTTAAATGGTACAGTTGGACATGCGTTATCGCCTGTTATCAGTCATATGCAACAGGGTGGAAAACTTTATGAAATTGATGCTATCATCCACTACAGCTATCAGCGATGGCTGGAACGCGGCTGGTATCCACACTAATACTCTGTTAAAAAGCGCTAACCCTTAGGGTTAGCGCTTTATTTATCCGGTTGCTGGCATAAAGCCGGAGCGTTTTAGCTAAATGTATAGGAGTTACAAAAATGATTTAGCGGCTGGCTGAGAAAGGAAGTTTCCCGTTTATCAGGCTGTGGTTTTTTTGAAAAACAGAGCCACCGGCATTTTTAGCCAGTTCGACCAGGTAGTTTTGCTGCGACTCCAAACCAATGCATGTAAATTTATAATGGGCGGCTTTGATTTCACGGGCGGCTATCATGGCATCACTTAAAGGATCACCGGTATTCCCTGAAGCATAGCTGGGGAGACCGTCGGTGATGAGAATCAGGAATGGATTATGAGGATGGGAGGACTTTAAATAATCCATTCCGCTTTTGAGTCCGAGTGCCAGCGGTGTGGCTCCATAGGCCTGGATCGTTTTAAGCTCCGCTCTGAGCCTGCTCTCGTTACGGGTAAAAGGCAGTACGAATTGTGCTGCAGAATCTTGAAATGTAATCAGGCTAATCCGGCAGCCTGTTGAATGCAATAGCCGTGCGATCAGTGTTTTAGCCATTTGAAGGCGAAGTCCTTCCATGCTGGCACTGGCATCAAGCAAAACGCAAAGATCGGAGCGCTGGGAAGCGTTCGCGCCATGAAACCTCAAATCCAACCCGGAAATGTTTAAAGCCGGTATAGCGGTTGTTAGCTGGCGTGCTGCTGCTGCCTGGACAGTTGCCGTGATATCCAAAACGGCGGCAAGCGTTTTCTCTAACGCCAGATGGTTGGTTTTCCTGGCAGCAACAGCATCTTGCTGATCAGATAAACGGCATTTTGCCGGGAGATTTTGCCGCTTTGGCCTTAACTGCTTGCGAATATGCTGTTCCATATCGGCAATGTCGGCAAGGGGCTGGAGGTTGTACTGAGGCTGTTGGGAGGTCGCCCGTGTTGGCAGTTTCTGTCCGCTAAATCCAAGTAAGGTTTGCTGATTGCACTGGCCTTCATGCTGGACTTTCGCGTTCAAACTCTGAAGCGGTGCATGGGCCGCAGTGGGCTTGATGGTACAGGCAGCAGTTTCACTATTGTCTTGCTGCTGGCTTAATTGGCTGACCGTTTGATGCTGACCACCGTGTTTCTGGCTTTTTAAATAAGAATCCGTTTGGTCGGTATATTCCGATAAATCCAGCAACTGATTGCCACAACTGGCGGTCAGCACGACTTTTTCAATACAACGCAATTCGAGGCCGCACGTGAGGATGGTTGATTCGGCAGCCAAGATCAGAAAAAACAGGCAGGCAGCATGCTCATCTGGAAGCATGGCGGCAATATGGACATGATTTTTATGCGCGTTCTGCAAGGAAGTTTTCTGGCCATAAGCCAGATTGCCGGTTATCCGCCCGCCGCCTGTTCCGGTCTGAATATCGATCAAGTTGGCATCTGCAGCGTGGCGGTTGGCCGGCTCATCCAGAAGAAGTGAAGTATTATAGTGAGCGACGGCATCTCTGAGCGCAGCTGCAATCTGATGATGGTCCACCAGTCCGTATTCATGGAAAATATCCATATGGATGATGGTTCCATAGTCTGGACGATTATAGAATAAGCGTCCGGCATCAACATTGCACATAATTTGAATTTCCTGTGGACGTCCTGGAAGATAGATATGCAGCTTTTTACTCACTACCGTACTTTCGGCGATTTTACAGCCGGAATGATCGGCAAAAACACACAGCAGCGCCTCAACTGGCGTTTGCAGCCGGTTGAACGATAAACTGGAATAATCAATCCTGGTCATGGTGCTCAGGTAGGCTAATCAGTTTGTGGTCAGGCAGTTGTGCCAGTGGTGCTGCCGTTTTCAGCGGCGCTGAAACGGTGGCTTCGGTAGGTTTTAGAATCGCCATTTCTTGCTCGGCTTTCTTTTGCTGCTGGTGTTTTTCAGGTGTTGCCAGGTTCGTCTCTTTACGGTTAAATTTTGCAGCTAGATCTTGTAAAATCTTTTGCCACCAGCTTTCCGGCTTGCGGCTGGAAGGCTTGGCAATGGGTAAGGCCGGTAAGGCAGCCGCACTGCTTTGGCGGGGATCCTTCAATTCCGCTAGATATTGTAAAATTTCCTCAATGGTTGTGGTGTCGGTGCGATGGCCCAGTGTGAACGGAATGACCCTGGTAAGATGATCAAGGGTCACTTGTTGGTGTTCATTCAGCAATGCCTCAAGAATAGCCGATGATTCAACGGCTTCAATGGCCCGTAAGCTTTCAAGTTTAAAATTCACATAAATCGATGCCAGAATGTGTTCAATATCATCCGGTAATTCGACTTGACTCATGGAAACTGTTCCAAAGGTGAATATCGGTTGCTCCAGGTGCTTCAGGCTGGTGCGGCGGCTTTTCAAAATATCCACAACAGATTGAATGTTCTCCGGCTGGCTGACAGGAACCGTTAAGTCAAAGCGGTCTGATAGCTGACGCCGGATTTGTCTGAGTGCTCCCGGGTCCTCGTCGGGGTTGGAGGCTGCCCAGATACTGACCGAAACCGGCATTTCAATTGTCGGAAGTCCTGGTTCTTCAATTTGAATTCTTCCCGGTTTTGTTCCCATAACATCGAGGAGGATATCTGCAAGTTCGGGTGCCGTATCGGCTAGCCGGTTGATTTCGTCAACAAAGATAATACCGCGGTGGGCCTGAGGAATAGTTCCCGGCAGCACGGCAGCCAAGGGGGTATTTTGATCCGTCAATTTGCTTAAATCAATGCTGCCCACAATGGAGCCGGGTTTGGCAGAATGCGATATCTCTAAAAAAGGCCGTGGTACAACCTCAGTGCCTAGTGCTTGAACCTGACTGACTGTCAGTTCGCGGTGGAGTGGGCAATGAGGAGCGTTCGGGTCACAATTATAAACACAACCTTTAATTCGGGTAATCGGGGGCAAAATATGCCGGGCGGCCCGGATGACTGAAGTCTTACCCGTACCCCTGAGGCCTTCGGTATGGATATGCAGTGGGTAGTTGTCACAAATGGCATGAACAGACATTTCTATGGCATGAAAGAGCGGCTGGATCCCACTGTGCTTGATAAGATGGACATACGGATTCATAGCAACACTCCTAATCAGTGATCTTATCGTTAGTATGGCCTGCAAATAATTGCTAAATGCAAAGTATGCGAAGCATACAGGGAATAATTGCAGTGTTAAAAAGGTACCGCTTTTTCAAAACAGGTATTTTATGTTACGATAGAAATAATTATCTTTGAGAGGATTTTGACATGAGCAAACGTTTAATTTTGGCTGAAAAGCCTTCCGTTGGCAGGGACCTGGCCAGGGTATTAGGCTGTACGAAGAATGGGAATGGTTATTTTGAAGGTGAACGCGATATCGTTACTTGGGCTTTAGGTCATTTGGTGACCTTAGCTGATCCTGAGGTATATGATCCCAAATATAAAGAATGGAGATTGGAAGATTTGCCAATGCTGCCCCAGCAGCTCACGCTGGTCGTCATTCGGCAGACGGCCAGGCAGTTCAATACGGTTAAAGAATTGCTGCTGCGCAAAGATATAGGGGAAATTATCATTGCGACCGATGCCGGACGGGAAGGGGAACTGGTAGCACGATGGATTCTTGAAAAAGTTCAGGTTGCCAAACCCTTAAAACGGTTATGGATATCGTCGGTAACCGATAAGGCGATTAAAGCCGGTTTTAGTCATTTAAAACCAGGCCGGGATTATGAAAACCTGTATGCATCGGCCGTAGCCCGGGCTGAAGCGGACTGGCTGGTAGGTCTCAATGCAACGCGGGCATTGACTTGTAAATATAATGCTCAATTATCCTGCGGGCGGGTTCAAACCCCGACACTAGCCATTATTGCTCAACGGGCCGATGAAATTCAACATTTTAAGCCGCGTCCTTTTTATGGCATTACCGCCGTTTTACCAACCCTTAAGCTAAGCTGGCAAAATAGAGAGACCGGTGGATTTCATCACTTTGATCAGGAAAAATGCCGGCAATTGATTGCGGGCTTGACCGGTCAACCGGCGCGCGTTCTTGAAGTCAATAAAAGTGTTAAGAAAACTTATCCACCACAATTGTATGATTTGACGGAACTGCAACGTGATGCGAATAAGGTTTATGGGTTTTCACCCAAAGAAACTTTAGCGTATTTGCAAAAGCTTTATGAAGTTCATAAAGTAGTGACTTATCCGCGAACCGATTCACGCTATCTTTCTGCCGATTTGGCGGATACATTAAAAGACAGGCTGCAAGCCTGCGGTATTGGGCCTTATTCAAAAGCAGTGTTTCAATTATTGAAAAGGCCGCTCATGGTCAATAAACACTTTGTTGACGATAGCAAAGTATCGGATCATCATGCCATTATTCCAACCGAACAATTTGTGAATATCGGTGCTTTTAGCGATAAGGAACGAAAAATTTATGATCTGGTGGCTAAACGCTTCTTAGCGGTATTTTATCCACCGTTAGAATATGAAAAAACAACTGTTGTGGCTGAAATTAGCTCGGAGACTTTTATTGCCAAGGGAAAAACGGTGCTAAGCCCGGGATGGAAAGAAATTTATCAACAACATGAGAAGGAAGAAGATGAACAAGACGAACTTTCAGACCAAATGTTGCCAAATTTGCATAAAGGTGACATAATAAAAGTTACCGGACTCACCTTAACCCAGGGTGCCACTAAGCCGCCTGTACCCTTTACAGAAGCCACGCTGCTGACTGCTATGGAACACCCATATAAGTACATGCAGCAGCTCGGAAGTTTACCTATAACATCCGAACATGCCGGTGGTTTGGGGACTGTTGCAACCAGAGCCGATATTATTGAAAAGTTATTTCATACTTTTCTGATTGAAAAAAAGGGCAAGGACATTCACATTACGACCAAAGGGCGGCAATTGCTGGAATTGGTGCCGGCTGATCTAAAGAGTCCGGCCCTGACCGTTGCCTGGGAGCAGCAGCTTAGTGAAATTTCTCAAGGGCGTCTGGGTAAAAAAGATTTTATTCAAGAGATGAAAAGCTACACCAAGCAGTTAGTTTCCCAAATTAAAAACAGTGAAGTCAAGTTTAGGCATGACAATGTGACGCGCAGCAAATGTCCGGAGTGTGGGCAATATCTGCTGGAGGTTAACGGAAAGAGAGGGAAAACGCTGGTTTGCCAGGATCGTGAATGTGGCTACCGCAAAGGCTTGGCGAAAGCAACCAATGCCCGCTGTCCTGAATGTCATAAAAAATTAGAGCTGCGTGGCGAAGGAGAAGGGCGTCTGTTTGTTTGTGCTTGCGGTTATCGTGAGAAATTAACCGCTTTTAATGATCGGAAAAAGCAAGCGCGTACTCAGCTTTCCAAACGCGATGTGGCACAATATCTTCATCATCAAAATAAGCAGCAAGAGCAATCCATTAATTCGGCCTTGGCAGATGCGCTTGCTAAATTGCAGTTGAAATAAAGCAGGTGTTGGGTAAGGCTTTTAAGATATGCACTCAAGTAAGACATCGATAACTAGGCTGAGCCGTTGTTGTTCAGCCTAGTTATTTGTGTGAAATCATCGTTCTTGAGTAGATGGGTTGCTAAGCATGATGCACAACAGGAGTCAAAGCAAC
Source organism: uncultured Selenomonadales bacterium (assembly GCA_946407015.1). GTDB lineage: Bacteria > Bacillota > Negativicutes > DSM-1736 > Dendrosporobacteraceae > CAMJML01. The sequence continues at coordinate 75,587 of CAMJML010000011.1, forward strand.
AAGGAGGCAGACAATGAGTCAAGAAAACGGTGCTAATGGAAGCAAACCCAATGGACACAGCAAAAAGGTTGCGTCAACCGATATTTACTGGCTGGACGAAAAAGGGTTCTTAGTGGAAAACGAGCAGGAAGCTAGTAAAGTTTTAATGATCGAACTTGATGAGGATGATGATATTATCCGGGTTACGTTGTTGCCGATAAAAAAGGTCACATCATAAATTTACTTGACATTATTTGTAAAAGCTATTATTCTATTGATATTGGTTGCATGGAAAGGATTGGAAGGTTTGTCGATTGAACAGCTAATAGCAAGAATTGCATATGTTCTGGAAGAATTGGATCGTATTCCAGCAGAAACGAAAGCCGAATCTCCACTCATACAAGAGTTGGAGTTTTTACTGGATCAATATAAAGATTACAAAAAGGTACAAAGGTATCAAACTTCATTATTGGAAAGACTTGAGTATTTCGAAAATGACAAAAAGAGAGCTACTATGGAGTAGCATTTTTTTTTGACGGAATGATGAAAAACGGATAACTGTTGCAGGAAAAATTCTTTATGACGAAATTTTGTGCGGCTTTTGTTTGCGCTAGTTCTGTTGAAAATTAGCCTTTTTTAGCATAATAAAATTATTGAAATTTCCATAAAATGTATGCTACAATCGTTAAGCAAACACTCCTTTTTCTAAAAAGACATTCTATGAATACTACCCTCTAATCGGTTTCTTCGTGAGAAGAGACTTCTTTTTTTGTAATTTTTTATTGATATCCGGGCTTTCTTAAAAAAACCGGCAGCGGGATATGAGCTATTTGTGGGGAACGTCCGGAGAGTTGTATGTTATGACCAGGAATTTAAGGTTCCTTTGTCGAAAAAGTCTGCATCAAAGAGTTGATGGATAATTAAGGAGCGGTTATTATGAAAAAAAGACTTCTTTGGCTGATTTTGCCGCTGTTATTATGGACGGCTGTTTGCAGTGCTGCCGTTTCTCAAGCTGATTTTTCTATGGGTGAAATAAGCCTTTTCAGTCATAAGGATATCGATATTATTGAAAAATTTGGCCATGCTAAAAAACAAATGACGGATGATCAAAGACAGCCACCGCTGGACTATTTTATTTATCCGGGGATACGCTTTGGAATTGTTCAGCCAACCGGAGAAATTGCTTTTATGAGTGTGGATACCGGTGCCTATCAGACTGTGAGGGGGATTAAGGTAGGTGGAACGGTCTATAAAGTTGTCAAAGAATATGGTGAGCCGGAGCGGCAAACCATCAAAGGACATCGGTATTATGTTTATCGCTTGGAATCTGATCCCACTTACCGGCTGATGTTTGATATGAGTGAAGGGTATGTCAGCCGGATTATTTTGACTAAGCTCAGCGATCTTCCGTAAAATAGTTTGACATACGAAATGAGGATGAATATGAAAAATAAAATCTGGCAATATGCATCGGTGGCACTGGGCTGTTTGATTTGCGGTGCGTCCATCAATTTATTTTTAGTTCCCCATCATTTGCTAAGCGGCGGTGTGAGTGGACTGGCCATTATTTCTTATTTCCTGTTCGGATTTCCAATTGGCGTTCAGATCTTTTTGATGAATATCCCGTTAATCTATGCGGCTTACCGGGTGCTGGGCCGGGATTACACGATCATGGCCATCTTTGGGAGCATCATGTTTTCATTGGCGGTGGATGTAACCCAATTCCTTACCAACTATAACTTACTGGATGATACCCTGTTGGCAGCCCTAACCGGGGGGTTAGTCAGCGGCCTTGGTTCCGGCATCATCTTTAGGGTTAATGGCAGTGGCGGCGGCTTGGACATTGTCGCGGCCATTGTAAAAAAATATTATTCCTTTAATTTTGGTATTGTCGGTTTTGCCATTAACTTGGTTATTTTGCTGCTGGCGGCCACGTTATTTGGCTTAAAGCTGGCTGTCCTAACCCTGATTTCCATGTTTGTCGGTGCCAATTTAACTGATAAAGTGGTAGAAGGGTTTAACCGCAAGAAAATTGTTCATATCGTATCCTATAACACACAGGCCATTGTAGATTCCATATTAAAAGAAGTTGGCCGGGGTGTGACCATCTTGCAGGGCGAAGGCGCTTTCACCCGGCAACAAAAGCAGGTTATTTTTGTGGTAGTCAGCTTAACGCAAATTGCCAAGATTAAATATTTGGTCCAGGAAGCGGATCCTCAAGCCTTTATGATCGTCAGCGAGGCCGCTGAAGTCATGGGACGGGGCTTTACCTTGCCTGGTGCGAGAAACCAATAGCGGTTTACTCTATGATGAAGGTTTGTTTTGCCTGAGAGAGGGAGAAGAATGCAGCAGAATTCGCAAAAAATCTATTTTTTTCTAGCTATGACGGCCGTTTTATGGGGGGGGAATCCGGTTGCCGTTAAAAGCATTTTAGGTGAGATATCCCCAGTGATGATCGTGTTGTTAAGATTCTTAGGCATCAGCTTGATTTTGCTGGTGGTGTTGTTTTATAAGCAGGGCAAAGCTGCCCTGCCACCCAAAAAACATATTCCAACCTTAATTCTAATGGGCTTTACCGGTGTGGGGCTCAATAATGGCTTGCAATTTACCGGCTTGCAATATTCAAGTGCCGTGAACTGTTCACTGGTGGCGGCTTTAAGTCCGGCAGCAACGGCCTTGCTGGCGGTAGCTTTCTTGCAGGAGAAAATGCATACCAGGCAGTGGCTGGGGATTTTGATCTCTTTTCTGGGTGTTGTATTTTTAATTGCTCATGGCTCGCTGGAGGTTATTCAAAATTTATCCTTTAATCACGGGGAGCTTTTGTTTTTAGCCAGCCAGATCAGCTGGGCCGTTTATTCCATTTTGGGGCGCGGGGTTATGGAGGATTTATCCCCGATTGCAACCACAGCCTGGGCGGGTGTTACCGGTACATTATTCATGCTTGCAGCTGCACTCTATCAAGGAACGGGTCTTACCGCACAGTTATCACAGTTTGCCTGGCTGTCTATGGGATATATGATTGTAGGAAGCGGTATTCTGGCTTTCACCTGGTGGAATGCCGGGCTTTCCAGTGTTGGACCGAATAGAACAGCCATCTTCTCGAATGTTATCCCCTTGGCCGGGATGCTGTTATCGGTAGCGTTTTTGCAGGAACACATCGGCTGGCGTGAAGTAACCGGAGCGCTATGGATTATTTCCGGCGTTTTTTTAACGACCCGTAAACCCAGTCTGGCGTCCCAAACGGCTTAGAATGAAGAGCGCCGTTTCGTGGGAAACTAGCTCCAAGTGCTGGACAAGGGGGAAGGATAATGCCGGAAATACCTGAAATAGAGACGGTAAAGAACCACCTTATTCAAAAGATTCAGGGCAAGACCGTACAATCCGTACTGGTTAACCGCCATAAAGCCATCAATGTGACCAAAGAGGCCTTGGTTCAGGCCCTTGCCGGTCAGGCGGTTGCTTCGGTGCGCAGGCGTGCCAAACAGCTGATTATCAGCTTCACGAATGAAAAATCATTGATTATTCATTTCATGCTGGAAGGATATACCCGCTTTTTCTATTCAGAAGAGCCGGTCGATGGACAGCCGTCCGTTCTGTTTGAACTGGCGACCAATGAGAGTCTTGCTTTTTATAAGATGAATTTAGGTTATATTCATCTAGTGGATACCACTCAGTTTGATGAGATGCCTGACCTGGCTGATTTGGGTCCTGAACCACTGGATCCGGACTTTTCGGCAACCGCATTTTTAACATTACTGGGTCAGCGTAAAGGCATGATTAAACCTTTATTGATGGATCAGCAGTTTATTGCGGGAATTGGCAATGTCTATTCCAATGAAATTCTGTTTTGCTGCCGGTTGCTGCCAACGCGTAAAGTCGGTACTATTGCCGATGCGGAGCGTCAGCGCTTGTATCATTGCATGCAGACTTTACTGAAACAGGCGATTGCTGCGGGTGGTGTTTATGATGAGCCGTTTTGCTCAGATGATCATTTGACCGGAGGCTATGAAAACAGCCTGCAAGTGGCTTATCGCACCGGACAGCCTTGCTATACCTGTGGTACAGCCATTATCACAAGCCGGGTCGGGGGCAGGAATGCGTTCTATTGCCCTCATTGTCAGCATTAATCATGTAAAAAAACAAAAATTTTGACTATTGCATCTTTAGCCTAACTATGCTATGATAAAAACAAGCACAATCCTTATAGTGACTTAGTGTTCAGTCGGTAATGCAAGAGGCAAGGACGTTTGTTTCCGGGTTTTTGCAGCGAAGGTCATGAGTCTTTCTGGGTAGTGTTTTTGTTTTTGGTTTTCAGATTGAGATCCGGTTTTTAGTGAGTAACAGGTTTGAACGATTTTTGCCGTCCAGTAGTGAAGAGGTTCAGGTATTGCTTGAAAAGAGGTTGTTTGACAAGTGCCATGGTTCCAAATACTATAAGGATGTGCTGGTTTTAAAAAGGAGAAGGGAAACCTTCTCCTTTTGTGTTGCGGCAAATTTTAGGCAACCCATAAAAATAGCTCCAAACCGGCTAAGATCTCTGTTACAATAGAACTCTAGTCTAATTCATACCATAAAGGGGCGTCACTATGTTTGATCTAGCGAACATTACTTTGGAACAGTTGGCTATTCATCGGGTCGGCAACAAGCTGAAGGATGAGGGGATTGTTATTTCTCCTGCTTTAACCTCTATGACCGATGGCGATGTAGAAGAATTGCTGATGAAATATTTCCTGTCTTCTTTCCGCGAAAAACTGCTGGTTAAATTCTTTCATGAAACCGACATTCATTTAAATGAAATCTATATGTATGCTGCTCAGGCTTTTATCCATCCTGATCAATTTTATAACCAATCTGTTAACATGCTGAAACACCTGTATGAGAAATCTTCGCATCCGCAAATTAAGGGCGGCGAATTTTATGTAGCCTATTTTTCCGGGTGTACCGTCCAAGAACAACCGGTGGATGCAATCGGCATTTTTAAAACGGAAAGAAAAGAAAACTATTTAAAAATTGTCAATAGCCGTAATCAGTTTCAACTCGGGACTGACATTGGCATTAATATTAAGAAGTTAGATAAAGGCTGTATTATCTTTAATGCCGAATCCGTCGATGGGTTCAGGGTTGCTATTGTAGACAATACCAATAAAGGCGGTAACAATGAAGCCGCTTACTGGAAAGAAGATTTCCTGCGCCTGACGGACGTCCAAAATGAATATTATCATACGAAGAACTGTTTGGAATTATGCCAGGATTTTGCCGAGAGCATCTATGGCCCGGTCTATCAAGCGGATAAAAAGGACCGGGTGGTATTTATGAATGAAGCGATTTCGTATTTTCACCAGAACCAAGAATTTGATTTGAATGATTTTACTCAGAACGTGTTGAAAGAACCGGAACTGATTGAACAATTTAAAGAGCATAAAGAGCTTTACGAGTTGAATCAGGGGACGGTTTCAAGCGACGCTTTTACCATTTCGGGGCCGGCGGTCAAAACAGTCAAACGCAAATTCAATAATTTAATTAAACTGGATACCGATATTGAGATAAAAATAAAAACAGCCGCAGCTGAAAATGCCGGGGCTGAGTTTATTGAACGCGGGTATGATGAGCAGAAGGGTATGCATTTTTACAAAGTTTACTTTAATGAGGAAGAATAGCTGGGTTTGAGAGCCATTACAATTCCTTTAACAAAGCAGTGACTTGCTGATTGGCTTTTAGAACGGTTTCCTGCTCGTTGATGCCGGTGAGCTGGCCGTTTTGGCTGACGATTTTTCCGTTGACAATAGTATAGGCCGTAGGACGGCTTACACCAACTGTTGCTAACAGTGATTTTGGGTCGAACTGTGTTCCGACAAATTCCAGGCAGTGGGTGTCAATGAGAAACAGGTCGGCTGCTTTGCCGACTTCAATACTGCCGATATCGGTACGTCCCAGAATTTGCGCACCGCCCCGGGTGGCAATACGCAGCATGGCACCTCCGTCCGGGGCCTGAGCACTGGAATTTAAACGGTGCAACAGATAAGCGGCCCTGAGTTCGGCCAGGAGATTTGAGCCATCATTGCTGGCACTGCCGTCAACAGCCAGGCTGATCGGCACTCCCAGTTCAAGCATCCGCGGAATGGCCGCAATGCCGGAGGAGAGTTTTTGATTGGATACCGGACAATGGGCTACTCCGGTTTGGGTTGCGGCCAAGTGCCGGATTTCGTCATCCGTAAAATGGATACCATGAGCGAACCAGACGTCCGGACCCAGCCAGCCCAGCTTTTCCATATAAGCCAGCGGTCTGAGGCCGAATTTTTCCAGGCAATAGTGTTCCTCGTCCTTGGTTTCAGCCAAATGAGTATGAAGCCTGACCTGGTGCTTTCTGGCTAGCTCGGCGGTTTGAGTCATGAGTTCTGCAGTAACGCTAAAAGGCGAACAGGGAGCTAATACCATCTGCTGCATGGAAAATGGGCGGGTATCGTGGTATTTTTCAATGAGCCGGAGACTATCTTCCAGGATCGCGTCAACCGGCTGAACTAAATCATCAGGTGGTAAGCCGCCTTCGCTTTGACCCCGTGACATGCTGCCACGGGAAGCGTGCAGCCGGATGCCAAGCTGAGCGGCAGCGGCAAACTGCTGATCAATCAAATCGGGCGGCTGGGCGGCGGGAAAAACATAATGGTGGTCAAAACAGGTTGTGCAGCCGTATTTTAATAGTTCGCCCATGCCGGTCAGGGAACTGTAATAAATCACTTCCGGTGTGATGTTGCGCCAGATTTGATACAGCGTGGTCAGCCAGTCAAACAGCTCCAATTGCTGAACCTGTGGCAAGTTACGGGTAAAAGTCTGATATAAATGATGATGGGTATTGATCAATCCCGGATATACATAATGCTGTCTGGCATCGATGATTTCGTCGGCCGGCGGTTCAGCCGTTCCAATGGAATGAATGTGCTCATCCCGGATCAAAAGGTTGGTATTGTACAGCACATCATCTTGATCATTCATCGTGATAATGGCTTTGGCCTTTTTAATCAATAAGCTTGTCATTTCAGTGCGGGCTCCTTCTTGGCTGTAACGCCTGGTCTTTGTTTTGAATACTAGGCGGCCAGCAGCAATTTTTTCTAAAACCCATGCCAACCGGCATGGGTTTTGCTATTCATAGTCAATATACGCCGTCATCACTGTCAATGCCTGCCCCGTGCTTTAGGAATGGGGATTTTCTCTATTGTTCCGTGTGAGGTTTCTTGCTTTTTTGTCTCATTTTGTGACATGTGTGTAATTCAGATATCGTGTATGGAAGGCTGCACCTTCTCATAAAGGGGCGAGCATCCGTTTGATTGTATCAATTTGAGATAAAAGTGAGAAGAAAGCTGACAGGTTTTTGAGGTCATCAGGCTGCTTGCCGGCTGCAACGTTAACATTGCCAGGTTTAGCCGGAAAACTCTGCTTCGGCATGGTATTTGCAAATAAATAGTGTTCAGTTCATAGCTTTCAAATGGAGCTGATGTTGCCGTGTACGTGTAATTCGATTTTTACTATTGAAGGAAAAAAGGGGGGAACGGTTGGGTGACAGGTCGATTTACAGTCAAGTTTACCAAAGCCTCTGGTCGTGTAAGATTCACATTAGCGAGGAGGAATGAACATGACGGACAATCAAGGATTACTTGAAAGAATGTTTCGTCTAACAGAAAAAGGGACAACGGTAAAAACAGAGTTATTAGCCGGACTGACAACCTTTGTAGCCCTGGCGTATATTATTTTTGTCAATCCGAATATTCTGGCTGATGCCGGCATTCCCAAAGAGGCAGCCATTGCTTCAACCATTTATGCAACAGCGGTTGCCACCATCCTTATGGCATTATGGGCTAACTTTCCCATAGCGGTTGCTCCGGGGATGGGACTCAATGCGTTTTTTGCTTATTATGTGGTCGGTGTTTTGCATCTCTCCTGGCAAGTTGCACTTGGCGCGGTATTTTTATCCGGTATTCTCTTTTTAATCTTAACGTTTGGCGGCATCCGGCAGGCTATTATCAGGGCTGTGCCGTTAAACCTGAAATGTGCCATCGGAATCGGAATCGGTTTATTTATTGCCTTTATCGGCCTGAAAAATGCAGGCATTATTGTCGCGAATCAAGCCACCTTTGTGACGGTGGGGCATTTAACCGCCATTGAATCCTTACTGGCCTGTGTCGGCTTGGTGTTAACAGCGGCTTTGATGGCACGCAATGTAAAAGGCTCTATCCTCATTGGTATTTTGGCCACGACTCTTTTAGGCATGGTGTTTGGTGCCGTTCCTCTGCCGAAAGGGATGAGTGACATCATGAGCTTTAAGCTGCCGGATATCATGCCCACCTTTTTACAACTGGATATTATGGGAGCCTGGCAGTATGGAATTTTTTCAATTATCTTCACGTTCACCATTGTTGAATTGTTCGACAATATGGGAACGTTAATTGGCTTGACACGAAAAGCCAAATTGATGGATGATAAAGGTGAAATTGAAAACCTGGATAAGGCATTGACGACAGATGCTTTTGGCACCGTTATCAGTGCCGGGCTGGGAACTTCGACCGTGACATCCTATATTGAAAGTGCTGCCGGTATTGCGGAGGGCGGCAAGACAGGGCTGACCTCGCTGACGGTTGCCGTATTGTTCTTAGTGGCCCTGTTCTTTGCACCGCTGGTAGGCTTGGTGCCTGGTTTTGCAACCGCTCCGGCACTAATTATTGTTGGCGCTCTGATGATGGCGGAAATCGGCCAGGTCAATTTTACTGATTTTACCGAGGGAATTCCTGCGTTTTTAACCATTATTATGATGCCTCTGACCTTTAGTATTGCCAACGGATTCGCTTTTGGTTTTATTAGTTATGCCTTTATTAAAGCTTTAGCTGGGCGGGCTAAAGAAGTCAGCTGGATTATGTGGCTGGTTTCCGCAGCTTTTCTGGCCAACTTTTATATGCGATTGCATTAATAGTTTACAATGAGGTGTGGTGAGTGGATGAAAGATATTGCCAGGCTGATCGCAGTAGCCAGCGGAAATATTCCGGCTCAGTTCGTTCTCAAGAATGCGCAGCTTTTTAATGTCTTTACCGGCAAGTTTATGTTCGGCGATATTGCTATTTTGGATGGCTTTATTGCCGGGATTGGCCACTATGACGGCCAGACCGAAATCAATATGGCCGGAAAGTACGTGACTCCTGGCTTTATTGACGGGCATGTACACCTGGAAAGTTCTATGGTCAGTCCTTGCCAATTCGCCCGAGCGGTCGTTCCAACCGGCACAACCACTGTGATCGTTGATCCCCATGAAATTGCGAATGTGTGTGGCGTACAGGGCCTTCGCTATATGCTTGCGGCTACCGAACAGCTTCCGCTCCGGGTCTTTATGATGCTGCCGTCTTGTGTACCGGTCAGTCGGCTGGAAACGGCCGGCGCTAAACTAACGGCTGCTGAGCTGGCGGAATTTATGCAGCATCCCAGAGTACTTGGGCTTGGCGAACTGATGAATTATCCGGGAGTGCTCCAGGCTGATCCGGAGATTTTAGCCAAAATGAAACTGGCTGAGGGGAAAACCATTGACGGCCATGCGCCCGGACTGACCGGCAAAGCGTTAATGGCGTATGCGGCGGCCGGCATCCGGTCCGATCACGAATGTACCACACCGGGTCAGGCGCTAGCCAGACTGGAGGCGGGCATGCATGTCATGCTGAGGGAAGGATCGGCAGCCAGAAACTTGCTTGATTTAATGCCTGTTGTCGATGCTCATACAGCACGGCGCTGCTTCTTTGTGACGGACGACCGGCATCCCGGCGATCTGATTGGCTCGGGGCATATCAACAGCATGGTCAGAATGGCGACAACCGCCGGTTTTGACTTGGCGACCGTTTTGCAGATGGCGACACTGCATGCCGCGCAATTTTTTGGCTTGTCTGACTTAGGAGCCCTTGCGCCCGGGTATCGGGCTGATTTGCTGGTTTTTAACGACCTCGAAACCTGGCAACCCAGCGAAGTGTGGCAAGGGGGCCGTAAAGTGGCTCAAGACGGGAAGCCTCTCTTTGCTGCCAAGGGGATTGGCGATGAACAGGTGCGTCATACCGTTCATCTTGCCCCTCTTGATCCAGCGCAGCTTCATATTCCAGCCAGATCCCCTGAGGCCCGGGTAATTGGCTTGATTTCGCGGCAGATTGTCACCCGGGAATTGCGATTGGCGGTGCCTGTTCAAAATGGGTTATTCTCAGTCGACCCGGAGCAGGATATCTTAAAATTAGCTGTGTTTGAGCGCCATCATGCTTCCGGTCAGGTTGGTGTAGGCCTGGTTCAGGGATATGGGTTGAAATGTGGCGCGATTGCGTCAACCGTGGCCCATGATTCTCATAATCTTATTGTGCTTGGCGCTTCAGAGCGGGATATGCTGCTGGCTGTCGAGGAACTGAAGCGAATTCAGGGCGGGATTGCCATTGCTGTGCAGGGCAGGGTGTTAAAATCCCTTGCTTTGCCATTGGGCGGCTTGATGTCTGATCAGGATATTCATGAGGTGGAAGCTGAACTCATCCAACTCAAACAACTGGCCCATGAATTGGGCGTACATGAGTATCACGATCCTTTTCTTACTTTAGCTTTTTTAAGTCTGCCGGTTATTCCGGAATTAAAACTGACTGATTTAGGTTTGGTCGATGTTAATCAATTTAAACTGGTCCCTGTCTCGATATAAGTCAACCGCCTGCAGGTTAACCCTGCAGGCGGTTGTTTTCATGCTTGGATTGCTTTAACCCTTGATGCTGAGGGCATATCTTGCGGCATATATTGCAGCTATAAACAAAGCCTCCGCCTGGAGTGGATTTGGAGGAGGTGCCCCGGCATTTGCTTTGGATAATCGTGGTACCATCAAGAGCCTTTGCCGGGCAGGCCGTCAGGCAGAGGCGGCACTCCGGCAGACAGGCTTGGTAGTCTGCCAGCGGGCTGGGGGCAAGCTTGGCATCTGTCAGGATACCGCCCAGCCAGAGCATATTCCCCCATTGATGGTTAATCAGCAGTGTATTTTTGCCTAACTGTCCCAGCCCGGCCCGAACGGCGGCATGTTTGAGTGAAAGAATGCCCTGTCCGTGGCTGCGGCTGTCATCCCAGCAGTCATAAGGATCGGATGAGGGAATGGGCAGTGCCTGAAATCCCAGCAGTTCAAGTTCTAGAGCCAGTTGGAAGGATAGACTGTCCAGCTTATCCACCAGGCGGTGCCGGACAAAGGTATAAGCCGCCGGGGAAGGGGAAAGCAGTGTACTTACCGGAAAGCGTGCGGCCAGTATGATCACGCTTTTACAGCTTTTCAGGACAGCGGTCGGATGAAAGCCGGCCGGTGCATCGTTGAAGCGCTCGAGAGACGCAATACCGCAGCAATCAGCGCCCAGCTCTCCGGCGCGAAGCTGAATGGTTTCAGTCGTTATTGTGGTCATGAGCATACCTCCATCAGTCAGGCAGCTATCTGCAGCCTTCATTTAGGAGTATCCTACCATACAGTAGATCATAGGTAAAATTGAACATTACGATGATGGTATTCACTAAAACCGATGGGACAATAAATCAAAGAGATGAGCTTAAGCTCATCTCTTTGATTTATTTTAGGTCATCCATGCGGTCCCAAAGGCGTTGGGCTGCCTGGCGTGACTTTTCATAAATTGAGGTGACATCAAACGGGAACTGCCGGTTTTCCAGGACGATGTTTCCGTTAATGATGACTGTGGCCACATCACGGGAATTCAGGCCAAAGGCAATATGGCCAGCGATATTCTGCGCGAGCAGCGGAGTGGGGGATTGGTAGTCAAAGATGGTCAAATCGGCTTTATAGCCTTTGGCTATTCTACCGAATGGAGCTCCAAAATAACGGCTAAGCAAGTCATTGCCGTTATGGAGGAAGCGCAGATAGCTGTCCGGCCAGAGCGGACCGCCCGCATCTTTGTGTTTAAAATAGGCAAATTTACATTCCTCCAGCATATCGCTGCCCATTCCGTCCGTGCCCAGGGCGACATGGTTAAGCTGAGCCAGCTTGGCATTATAGCCGACCGTATTATTCATATTCGAACGGGCATTATGAACCAAATAGGCGTGATGTTCGTTAAGCAGCGCAATATCCTGGTCAGACAGATAAAGCCCGTGGGCCAATAAGGCTTTATTATTGATCAGTCCGAAGTCAGCCAACCGCTGAATGACATCCTTACCATAGTGGTGATGGGAATAAGAGACATCATAGCGGTCTTCGGCCACATGGACATGGAGGCCGCGGCCGGTTTCATCCAGGGCTTCTTTCAGGAGTTTCAAGGCCTCATCCGGCATCGTTACCGGAGCATGGCCGCCAATCATGGCTTCAACCAGATAAGCCCCCTGGCTGGTACGTTTTTCTTTTTCACAGAGGACGGCAAATTCTACGTTTTCTTCTACTCCGGCTTCCACTTCAGCCAGTCCGTGATTGCGGTCGGTTGTTTCGAAGCAGGTAATCCCGCGCAGGCCGGCTTCTTCAAAGGCTTGTTTGAGAAGGCGCAGCGATCCTTTGATGAAAGCGGGAGATGCATGATGGTCAATGACGGCCGTTGTACCGCAGCGGATGGCTTCAAGAGCGCAGGTCAGGCCGCTGTAGTAGAGGATTTCTTCATCAATGGCCCGGTCCAGCCGCCACCAGAGATTTTGCAAGGCAGAAACAAAATCAGGGCAAGGCTTAATCTTGGCCGTAATTCCCCGTGCCAGCCCGGAGTAAAAATGGTTGTGGCTGCACACCAGGCCTGGGGTGACCAGCTTGCCCTTTAGGTCCAGAATCCGTTTGACCGGAGCAGTGGGTGTAAGATTAGGCCCGACTGCTGTAATTTCCGTTCCGTCAATCAGAATATCCAGACCGCTTGTTAATCCGGAGGGTTCGAACTCGGCGAGGGTCGCATTTTTTAACAGGATCATGTCTGCACCTCTATTCTTCTACCGGCCCAAAGAGGGAAGGTCTTTGAGCACAGATGGTTTGAATGATTGCCAGCATCTTTTCTATTTCCGGCTCAGTGCCGGATGGCAGAGCAGGCTGATGGATAGGAAGGGTCACTACGCTGTCATTTACGCGCAGCAGGGCGGTATCCTTTTCCAGGAAAAATCCCGGATTCTGGCTGGCCATAAAATCAGCTTTCGAACTAAAGAGTGTGACCTTGTCGGTATAAGGTCTTCCGTTCCAGGGACAGAAAGTAGCACAGTTTCCACATTCATTGCAATAGGCGTCCAGATGAATAATCTGGAAACGATTATAAAATTCCGGCAGGGGCAGGGCGATGTTGGCCCGGTTTGGGCAGACCTCGACGCATTTGTTGCACAGAATATCGCATTCGAGACACCGCTGATATTCCCCGGAGGCCAAGACGCTGCATGTTCCATCGCTGTATGTCCGTGGCTGGTGCAGGCAGACCGGGCCTAATTTTTTACGGATAATGGGTTCGTCCGGTATGGATTCAGGCTGAGCCATAAAGTCCGGCTTGCGCTGCCAAAGCGGGTCTTCAGCCCGGCAAATGGCATCAGCCGCCTGACGGCCATCCGCAATGCATTGTACGATGGAGGAAGGACCCAGCCGGGCATCGCCGGCTAAAAACACATTTACCGGTACTGGCTGCTGGGCATGAAACCCAAACTGAGCCAGCTGAGCTTGATTGACGGTTTCGCCAATGGCCGTAATCACGGTATCTACCGGTAATTGACGCGTCTGGTCGGTCGGCAGGGGCTGACGGCGGCCGCTGGCATCGGGCTCACCCAGTTTCATTACCCGGCAAATTAAGGAATGATCAGCAGCAAAAGCTTCAGGATCCAGCAGGAAATAGAATTGAACCTTGTCGGCAAGAGCCAGTTGATATTCCTCGCGGTAGGCCGGCATTTCTTTTTCGGAACGGCGATAAATCACGCTTACCGTTTCGACACCGGGAACGCGTAGGGCCGCCCGGCTGGCATCCATGGCTGTATTTCCGGCACCAATCACCGCAACATGCTTGCCAAGGGTTAGGGGCAGCGGACTATTGAAATCTTCCAGGAATTTCAAAGCCGGCAGTATGCGTGGGGCAGCGGTCGTTCCACCGGGAAGATGGAGTTTCTTTTCCGCATCGGCACCAATAGCCACTATGACATAACGGAAGCCTTGTGTTTGCAGAACCCGGGGAGTTAAGTGCGGATCTGAGTTAAAGACAAATTTTACCCCAAGCTCTTTGATATGGTGAATATCCCTGTCGATGATCTCGTCGGCAATGCGAAATCTCGGTATGACATGCCTGACCGTTCCACCCGCCGTAGGCCTGGTATCGAAAACAGTCACTGAAAATCCTTCACGGGCCAGGAAATAGGCTGATGCTAATCCGGCCGGCCCTGCTCCCAGGACGGCGACCTCAATTCCGTTTCTTTCCGGTATGGCCGATTTCGGCTTATACCCGGCGAGCCCTTTATTTACGGCTGCCTGTTTCACTTCACGGATCAGGATGCAGCCTTCATAATCCATACGGCTGCAATGGCTTTGGCAGGTATGATGGCAGATTGCGCCCGTAATGGCCGGTAAGGCATTGGTTTCGTAAATGAGAGCCAATGCTTCCGTGTAGCGTTGCTGACCGGTCAGGCGGATATATTCGGGAATATCCTGATGAATAGGGCAGGCGGTTTGACAAGGGGCTGCTGCACAATCAAACAGTGGCAGCTTCGCGGTAATATGAGGCTTGCCGCTATTGTGATACGATTTTTGTGTATAATCGGCCGTCAGCGCTTTTGCGGCCAGTTCAGCGACTTTTTCAGTATCAATACGGGCTTGCTGCCAGTTGTCCAACTTCTCTAACTGAGCGGCGATTGCTGTCAGACGGCTGTAGCCGCCGGGTTTCAGTAATTCGGTGGCCAGCGTTAACGGGCGGATTCCGGCAGCGAAAACGGCTGCGGCATTATGCTCACTAATACCGGCAGAGAAGGAAATTGCCAATTTACCGTCAAATTCCTGGCAAATTTTAGCCGCCAGGTTAATGGCCAGCGGGAAGAGCGGGCGACCGGACATATACATTTCAGCACCAGGAAGCTGATTTTTAAAATTGACAGAACCCAGGGTGTTGGTTAACTTGACACCAAAAAACTGCTGCTCATCTTGTGCCAACTGCTGCAGGCGGGCAAGCATTGGGATAGCGTCGTGGTATTGGAGATCATGGCTAAAGGACTGCTCCGACAACTGGATATAATCAAAGCCAAGAGTGGTCAGCATTTGCTTGACGACTGGGAAGGATAATAAGGTGGGATTCAGTTTTACGTAAGTAGCCAATTGTTTTTCAGTCAGCAGATAAGCACAGATTTTTTCAATTTCATGGGAAGGGCATCCATGCATGGTGGATAAGGTTACGGACTGGCAGATGTGAGGTGAAATTCGATCCGGTAAATCTTTTAAGCCGGCTATGCGTTTTTCCAAACCGGTATTTTTAAAAATAGCCGGATTTTTTAGACACTGAGAAAGTTCTTCCAGGGAATGGGTAAAGGTCGGATGGGCAGAAGCATTTTTGAGATCATTGATATAGCGGTTCATTCGCGCCGATTTCAATCCTTGGAGGTTATAGCCGACACTCATATTAAAAATAAAAGATCGCTGCTGGCCGCTGCGCAGTTCGAACAGTTCTTCCAGCAGGTGCAAAACAAGCCAGGCTTTTATGTATTCATCATAGGCTTTTTCTACCGGATATTCAGAAGACCATTCGGTATTAAACCCTTCGTCTTCCGCATCAATACAGGGTTTTTGTACAGGCGGTTCCTGCTCTTGAACTGTTTTCAATTCCATGAAACGGCTGCCTGCTAAATAAGCGGTAATGATATTTTGGGCCAATTGCGTATGCGGTCCGGCTGCCGGACCTAAGGGATTTTCACAGGTTTGGCCTGCCAGGCTTACGCATTTAGCGGTCTTTTTCCGGAAAAAGGCATAATCAGGTAAGCCAAAAATTGAACGCTGTGAGGCAAACTCTTGAAAGATTCGATTCAGCAATTCCCGAAAAGGAACCGGCCGCATGAGGTCTCCCATCTTTTTCCCCTCCTGGTAAATTTTTCTTATAATACCTTATGACACTTTGATTATTTTTATTTGCAAAAACTATGCCAGGTTAAGCTGGAAAGAAGGACTGGCAGGCTGCTGGCGAGATTTTTGCAAGAATAAATTTCGAAGTCTTTATCAGGGGGAGGAATATCCAAAATGCTTGAGACAATCCGTTGGGCGCATAACCCGATGAAAAAAAAGGCTGCGCTGGGGTCTGCAACAACCCTGTTTAGCAGGGATGAAATTTTGGCAGCGAAAAAATTTCACAGTAGCTTTCCGCAATATTGTCCGACTCCATTGTGCAGTCTGCCTTGTTTAGCACAGCAGTTAGGAGTTGCCGGGATCTATATCAAGGACGAATCCTGTCGGTTCGGCTTAAATGCTTTTAAAGTTTTAGGGGGAGCTTATGCGATCGCCCGGTATATGGCTGAGCGTTTGCAGCGGAATATCAATGAGTTGTCGTTTGCCGAACTGGCTTCGCCTCATACGAAAGAAAAACTCGGGGAAATCACGTTTGTCACGACGACTGACGGCAATCATGGGCGGGGCGTGGCATGGACGGCCAGACAATTAGGGCAAAAAGCTGTAGTGTATATGCCAAAAGGCAGCTCTCTCTATCGTTTGCAGGCTATCCGTCAGGAAGGGGCGCAAGCTTATATCACCGACTTGAATTATGATGATACCGTTCGTTTTGCAGCAGACGTGGCTCGACGGTATGGCTGGGTTGTTGTTCAGGATACTGCTTGGGAAGGGTATCAAGAAATACCGGCCTGGATTATGCAAGGCTATGGCACCTTAGCCGCTGAAGCCTTGGAACAACTTAATACCTTAAATATTGCGAAACCTTCCCATATTTTTGTGCAGGCCGGCGTTGGTTCGCTGGCCGGGGCTGTGCAAGGTTATTTTACGGACTGTTTCGGCCAGGAGCGGCCGGTGATGACCATTGTGGAAGCTGCGAAGGCTGATTGTTTTTACCAGTCTGTCCTTGCCGGTGACGGTCATCCGCATGCTGTTGGGGGGGGCATGGAAACCATTATGGCCGGGTTGGCCTGCGGTGAGCCTAATATTCTTGGCTGGAGAATACTGCGGGATTACGGTGACTTTTTTGCAGCCTGCCCGGATTGGATTGCTGCAAACGGCATGAGAATACTGGGGAATCCCTGCGGCGCAGATCCACGCATCATTTCAGGGGAATCGGGGGCGGTTACACTGGGGTTGCTGCATCATCTGCTGACAGGAGAAAATACCCAAGAGATCCGTTCGGAATTGGGCCTAAACCATCAGTCGGTCCTGCTGCTGTTTAGTACGGAAGGTAATACCGATCCGGAATGTTACCGCAATATTGTCTGGCACGGCGAGTGTGCGGCAGCAACCTGCGAACATGATACAAATTTTGGAAATGAAATGGCAGGGAATTAACTGGTTATTGTCGAAATAATCTAACAATAACAGGAGCTTTAGCTACTTGCAAGCTGGCAGCACAGTTGTCTTGGAGCTATGCAGTGTCTAACAGGGGCAGCTCCGCGAAAAATCCAGAGGTGAGACACGATGTATTCGCTGCAGGAAATTCATGAGACAGTACAGCAAACGGCAGAAGCAATCGCTGAAGCACTGCTGATGGAAGTGGAAATCGCCGATTGTGAGTTAGTGCGGATTGCCGGAACTGGCAGTTACCGCAATCAGTGCGGCAACATTCTGCAGGATGGTTTTGTCTACCGGCATGTGATTCAGACAGGCCAGCCGGTCATTATTGATAATCCTGGCAACCATGAATTATGTACACCCTGTATTCGCCGTGCTCATTGTCCGGAAGCGGCCGAAGTTGCTGTTCCAATTCGAATTGGTGAAAAAGTACTGGGGGTTATTGGCCTGATTTGCCTTGACAGGCAGCAGGCTGAGCGCCTCCGGGAGCGGCAGGAGTCGTTATTGCGATTCATAAAAAAAATGGCTGAATTGATTACCGGCAAAATTGCTGAAAATATGCAAAGCCGCCAGCGTGATGCGCTGGCAGGGCAGCTTGTTACTGTGCTGAATTTGCTGCATGACGGGATTCTAGTGGTTGGTCCTGCGAAAGAAATCATCCATACCAATGAAGTAGGCAGCAAGATGGTTGACTTGCAGGTAGGCCAGCCGGTTGTGTTAGCACAGATTATGGATGAAAAAAAATTATGGAAGGCCATCGAAAATGGCGAAAAGTTTTCCGGTGAGGTCAGAGGGAGGCGGGTAACAGCCCAGTGGTACTGTGATGCTTTTCCGATTATTCGCGGAGGCGGGATTGAAGGCGCTGTAATTACGCTGCGGGATGCTCAGGAAATCAAACGATTGGTGAATGATGCAACCGTTAGTGATATTGCAACCGAGTTTTCCCAGATTATCGGCAATTGCGGTAGTATTCGTGAACTAAAGGAATTAGCCACCAAAGTGGCTCCGACCAATTCAACACTGTTGATCCAAGGCGAGAGTGGAACGGGGAAGGAACTGCTGGCCAGGGCTATTCATGAAACCAGTCCCCGAAAGCCCAATGCCTTTATTGCCATTAACTGCGGGGCCATTCCTGAAAGCCTGCTGGAAAGCGAACTTTTTGGCTATGAGGAAGGGGCGTTTACCGGAGCCAGACGCGGCGGGAAGCTTGGTAAATTTGAACTGGCCCATCATGGTACAATTTTTCTTGATGAGATTGGCGATATGCCACTGCACCTGCAAGTCAAACTGCTCAGAGTATTGCAGGAGAGAAAAGTGGAGCGGATCGGCAGTTCACGGGCGATTGCCGTGAATGTCCGGGTTATTGCCGCAACCCATCGCAATTTAGAAAAATTAGTCGCATCCGGAGAATTCCGGGAAGACCTGTATTACCGGCTCAATGTAATTCCGTTGATTATCCCCCCTTTGAGGGAACGGAAGGAAGATATCACGCTATTGGCCCAGCATTATCTCCATCACTACAGCGGAGTGCTTGGTAAAAAAATTCAAGGATTTACACCAGATGCAGCGGCGTTGCTCAGTCGTTATCCCTGGCCTGGGAATGTACGGGAATTGGCCAACGTTATTGAGTACGCAGTCACTATGGCATCGGGGGAATATATCAGCTTTGAGGTATTGCCGCAACGGGTTAAGCAGGAAGAAAAATTGCAATTTACTCCTGGATGTCTGAATTTGAAGACCTTAGAGCGTGAAATCATTACCAAGGCTTTAGAAACGGCTACTGCCGAAGGTCATAAAGATACTGCGGCCAAATTGCTGGGGATTAGCCGCGCGACTCTGTACCGGAAAATAAAAGAATATAACATTGCCGAACGGAAATTTTTCTCATAAATAGATATTGGTATCAAATTGAGAAAAACGTGTTTCGCCATAGGCCGCCTCAGGAGAACGCTGCCTCATCCTATAGCTATTTCAAGTTGAGTCAATTGTATCAAATTGAGATTGATGGTGATTGCTGAAGCTGGTTGTGTTTTCATTACCTCCTAAAAACCTAGGGAATGCTGTCGTAGCGGCAGGAGCTAGGTTTTTTTCTTTTGTACTGATCGAATTTGACGTGGCATAAAATTTGCAATATAAGTGATTGTGATATTCGTCCATTGCAAAGCGAGGTGATTCAAATCCGATCCAGAAGTCCTTAAAAACACAAATGAGGTGAAAGCATGAACACGGGGAAAAATAGTCATCCGGTTGATGAGATGCTGCCTTTTGGGCAATTATTCACGTACGGGTTGCAGCATGTTTTAGCCATGTATGCCGGAGCGGTGGCGGTACCGCTGATTATCGCCAATGCGCTCAGCTTGTCACGTGAGCAGCTCATTTACCTGATTAATGCCGACTTATTTACTTGTGGTATTGCTACGTTGATTCAAACACTGGGATTTTGGAAAATGGGTATTCGCATTCCGATTATCCAAGGGGTAACTTTCGCGGCCGTAACACCCATGATTATTATTGGTCAAACCCATGGCCTAACCGGAATTTACGGATCCATCATCATCGCAGGATTGGTGACCTTTTTGATCGCGCCCTATTTTAGCCGACTGTTGCGTTTTTTTCCTCCGGTGGTCACCGGCACCATTATTACCATCATTGGCATTACATTAATGCCGGTAGCAGTACGGTGGGCAGGAGGCGGAAATCCAGCAGCTCAGGATTTTGCCAGTGCGAAATTTATTGCACTGTCTTTCATTACCCTTGTTCTTGTCTTGTTTTTCTATCGTTATTTTAAAGGATTTTTAAGCAATATTGCTGTTCTGCTGGGATTGGTTTGCGGCACAATGATTGCGATTCCGTTTGAATTAGTGAATTTTTCTCAGGTCACGACGGCTGCCTGGCTGGGGATTACCACTCCGTTTGCTTTTGGTTTGCCTACTTTTGATTTTGCTTCCATTATTGCTATGGTGCTGGTCATGCTGGTGGTCATGACCGAAACAACCGGTGATTGTATTGCTATTGGAGAAATTATTGACAGACCGATTAATCAGGAAGATTTGAGCCGGTGCTTACGGGCCGATGGTTTTTCCACCATTCTCGGCGGTATTTTAAATAGCTTTCCATACACCGCCTTTGCCCAGAATGTTGGGCTGGTCGGGTTGACCAGAGTGAGAAGCCGTTTTGTTGTGGCTGCGGCAGGTGCTATTTTGGTTGTTTTAGGGTTATTTCCTAAATTAGCGGCTGTGATTGCCGCTATTCCAAGCCCGGTTTTAGGCGGTGCCGGTATTGCTATGTTTGGCATGGTTGCGGCGAGTGGAATTAAAACCTTATCGAAAATCTCTTTTGATAGTACTCATAATATCATGGTCGTTGCTATCAGCATTGGAGTGGGGATGATTACCCTGGCGGTACCGAATTTTTATCATAATTTTCCGAGCTGGGCACAAGTCATTTTGCACAGTGGGATTACTGCCGGCAGTATTACGGCAATTGTCTTAAATGCTGTTTTAAATGGATCTGCCAATACGACGGCCGCTGCCGGTCAGACCGGACACAGCCACTGAGGATGGATGATAATTTGGAGAGGAGTACGCTATTGTGGAGCAGGTATTTACAAATATTTTGGATTTAGCTCAAAAATATGAGTCGGAAATATCTCGGTTCTTACGGGAACTCATCGCTATTCCCGGCGAGAGCTGCGGTGAGGAGAAAGTGGTTTTACGGATTAAAGCAGAAATGGAAAAAGTGGGCTTTGACCGTATTGAAATTGATCCTATGGGAAATATACTGGGCTATATCGGCAAGGGTAAACACCTGATCGCCATGGATGCCCATATTGATACGGTAGGTATCGGCAATCCTGAAAACTGGGATTATGATCCGTATCAAGGCTATGAAAATGGCGAACTGATTATTGGCCGTGGTGCCAGCGATCAGATCGGTGGTATGGCATCTATGGTCTATGCCGGCAAGATCATTAAAGACTTAGGCTTGGAAGAGGATTACACGCTTGTTATTGTTGGCTCAGTTCAAGAAGAAGATTGTGACGGACTTTGCTGGCAATATATTATCAAGGAAGACCAGCTTAAACCGGAGTTTGTGGTTATTACTGAACCCACCGATGGAAAAATTTATCGCGGACAGCGCGGCCGGATGGAGATTAAGGTGACTACCAGCGGAATCAGTTGCCACGGGTCGGCTCCGGAGCGCGGTGATAACGCGATTTATAAAATGGCACCCATATTAACCGAATTGAGGGCTTTGCATGAAAATTTACAGGACCATCCCTTTTTGGGCAAAGGAAGTTTGACGGTATCGGAAATATTCCACACATCCCCTTCACGTTGTGCCGTTGCCGATAGCTGCTGGATATCGATTGACCGGCGTTTGACCGCCGGGGAGGATGCGGACCTGGCATTAAGGCAAATTCGCAATTTGCCGGCCGTTAAAGCAGCGGCAGCTAAAGTGGAAATGTATACTTATGCGCGTGCTTCCTATACCGGATTGGTTTATCCCACCGAGTCCTATTTCCCAACCTGGCTGATCGAAGAGAACCATCCGGTTTGTGCAACCCTGGAGACCGCCTATTATGGGTTGTTTGCCAAGCCTCCGGTTGTTGATAAGTGGACATTTTCAACCAATGGGGTGGCGATTATGGGACGCTATGGCATTCCATGCATTGGTTTTGGACCAGGTCATGAAGACCAGGCTCACGCTCCTAACGAACGGACCTGGAAGCGCGAACTTGTTCAAGCTGCAGCCATGTATGCGGTCATCCCAACCATTTATGTCCGTCAATATGCAAGCCAAATGCCGGAAGATACGGCTAATTTGATTAAATAACAAACTTATTAAGGAGGATTTTGCCATGCATTCTGTATTTCGCGGCAGGCATTTTATTGATTTAGAAGACTTCAACAAAGAAGAAGTCGACACGATGCTGGAAGTTTCACTGGATCTCAAAAAGAAATTTGCCATGGGTGTTCCCACTCCGTATTTGCAGTATCAGACCATGTTTATGATGTTTTTTGAGCAGTCCACCCGGACCCGCAACTCTATGGAAGCTGGCTTGGCCCAATTAGGCGGACACGCCGGATTTCTAGATTCCAGCAGTATGCAGATTGCTCATGGTGAAAGTGCTAAAGATACGGCTATTATCTTATCCCGGTTTGGTCACGCCATTGCCTGCCGGTATTGCAACTGGCAGATCGGCAATCAATATTTAACAGAAATGGCCAAATGGTCTACGGTTCCTATTATGAACCTGCAATGCGATTTGTATCATCCCTTCCAAGCGCTGGCTGATCTCATGACAATGAAAGAGAAAATTGGGGATTTAAAAAGAGTAAAAGTTTCGATTATCTGGGCCTATGCCGAAAGCCATAAAAAGCCGATTTCGGTTCCTGTATCCCAAGTGCTGTTATTTCCTCGCTATGGCATGGACGTCACGCTTGCCCATCCAAAAGGCTGGGAATTGCCTGATTGGGTCATTGCCAAAGCGAGAGCCAGTGCCGAACGTTACGGGGGCAGTGTAACGGTAACCGATAATGAAGAAGAAGCCTACCGGGATGCTCATATCGTTATTCCGAAAAACTGGGGCAATTGGGTGACCGATCAGACCGGTGCTAAGCTATCAGGTGCTTCAGTCGTGATTGATGAGAAGCTGATGGCACAACGCAGCTGGAAGTGTACCGAAAGCAAAATGGCTTTAGCCAACAAGAATGTCATGTATATGCATGCCTTGCCGGCAGACCGCAATCATGAAGTGGAGGATTCAGTTATCGACGGACCGCATTCCATCGTCTATGATGAAGCTGAAAATCGGCTTCATACCGCTAAAGCCGTAATGACGTTACTGATGGGTGGGAGATAGCATGAAAAAGCTGGCTGTTGTGGCGATAGGCGGTAACTCGCTTATCCGGGACAACGTCCGTCAAACGGTGCAGGATCAATATGATGCTGTATGTGAAACAGCAAAGCATATTACCAGCATGATTAAACAAGGGTATGAAGTCGTCATTACTCATGGCAATGGACCACAAGTAGGCTTCATCCTCCGTCGGTCGGAAATTGCCAGCGAAGTGGCCCGGATGCATCATGTTCCGCTTGTAAACTGCGGAGCCGATACTCAAGGGGCTATCGGATACCAGATTCAACAGGCGATGGACAATGAATTCATTAAACGGGGTATAAAAAAAGCAGCCGTAACAGTGGTAACACAGGTTGAGGTCGCTGCGGATGATCCGGCTTTCAGCCATCCGTCCAAGCCGATTGGCTCCTTCTATACGGAAGAACAAGCTCAAGTGCTGCTTGCTGCTAACCCGGACTGGGTTATCCGGCCAGATGCTGGACGCGGGTATCGGCGGGTGGTTCCTTCACCGCTGCCACAGGCTATTATAGAGAAAGACATGATTCGCTTACTGACCCGGCAAGGCTTCTGCGTGATTAGTGTGGGCGGGGGCGGTATACCGGTAGTGCGCCAGCAGGATGGTACCATGACCGGAGTGGATGCTGTAATTGACAAAGATTATGCTTCAAGCCTATTGGCCAGTGAAATCTATGCCGACCTGCTGATTATTTCTACCGGAGTGCCTAAGGTTTACTTAAACTACGGCAAGGAAAACGAGCAAGCTGTCGATTTCGTACAGCTTGACAGGCTTAAGCAATATGTTCAGGAAAATCACTTTGCACCAGGCAGTATGCTTCCCAAAATTAACGCTGTGATCAGCTTTCTGGAAAAAGGCGGTGAGAAAGCCATTATTACCAGTCCGGAGTGTCTGGAGGAAGCGTTAGCGGGAAGAACCGGTACCCATGTGATTCGATAAAAAAAGTTCAGTCTGCGGCTATTGCTGCAAACTGAACTTTTTATTTTATTCTTCTGATTGCCCTTGTTTTACATTGCAGGCATTGCCGGTGAACTCAATCTGGATCGAAACAAGTTCTGGACGATTACCGAGCCGGATGGGCGGTCCCCAGGTGGCATACCCTGAGGATACAATCACCTGAAGCGACTGCTTGGCTAAATAGCCCCAGTCAATTTCAAAAACTTTTTGGGTGATGAAATTGTTCGGAAAAATTTGGCCACGATGGGTATGTCCGGAAAGCTGCAAATCAATGCCCAGCCGCTGGGCTTCACTGAGATCAGCCGGCTGATGGTCCATCAACAGTAATGGCTGCGTTGGATCAATTCCTTCTATCACGCTTGCCAGACTGGCCCGCTGCTTGCCGGTAAAACGCGTACAACTGCGATCATCGCGCCCAATGAGAAAGAAGCTGTCAGCGATTTTTAAATAACTGTCCCGCAGTACGGTTATTCCCGATTGCTCCAGTGCTTTCACGGATTGTTCGGCATAGCCGCCAATGTACTCATGATTGCCAAGGACGGCATATACACCGAAGCGGGCTTTGATTTTTTGAAGGGGGGCCGACATGTTTTCCGCGACAAAATAAGGAACGTTTTCATCAATCATATCTCCGGCCAATAAGACAATGTCCGGCTGCAGTTGATTGACGGTCGTCACCATTTGAGTCAGTTCCTTGGCTCCAACCAAAGGGCCTAAATGGACGTCGGCGACCAGAACGGCATGTAAACCGGATAAGTCTCCTGCCTGTTTGTCAATCTTAATAGTATAACGGGTAATCACCGGATGGGTGGCAACCCAGCGGCCATATCCCATTAAAACAGCAATCAGGCTCCAAAGTGTTAATGCTACCCAGGGCTGTTCGTTTAGTTGAAATGGCCATAGAGCTGCCACCGCATTGATTAGCGTCAGCACATCAATGAGCAGCCAGAATAAAAAGGCATAATAAGTAACAGCCAGCCAGTAAGACCCAATCCAGGATAGACAACGGAGCGGTCTGGTAGGAAAGTAAGTATTCCAGAAACTACTAATCAGGTAAGTGGCCGCTGCAAAGATAAGCAAGCACCAGTAAACGGTTGCTGATACTGGCAATAAAAAGGCTAAAGCGTTCCAGGTTCGCATGCCAATATAGTAATTGGCTGCGCCATAGATCAGGCAAAACAAGGTCATAAAAGTCATAAACGATAACTTCATTCTCGACTCCCTTAAGTTGTTTTTGTGTTGAAATGGATAGGCACTGCCAACAACCAGTGTTATAATACAAGTATATCCGCTTTTAGCTCTTTTACGGAAGTCACGATGGATGAATTTTTTTAAAATCATGGAAAACGATATAGGGGGAAAAGAAGTGCTGAACACTTCGGAGACGTATGAATAAGACAAGCAAACTGAATGATGTATTATATATTATTATCGTAGCCGTGCATTTATATAACCGGCAATGGCCCTGGGGAGACACACTGCAAACAGTATTGGACGTAGTATTTGCGGTTACAGGATTGTTGATCGCTGTGAAGTATTACTTTCTTGCACAACGCAAATAGAGGACACCTATTCCCGGCTTAGCAGGGCCAGGGATAGATTTGTTGGCTTTGGGCAACATTTTAATGTAAACAAACTTTTGGACAGAGGAGATAGCGATGAAAAGAGTACTCATGCTGTTTTTTGCACTAACCATCCTTGTGGCCTGTGGCGGTGTCTGGTATCATGTGATTCATGTGAAACAAAAACCGATTTATGCCAATGTTCTGCCGCGGGAAGAAAAAATAGCGGAGAATAGCATCGTATGGCCGGTTATCCATGAATTGCCTAACCGCGATGTTCAAAAGAACCTGAACCAAGTTTTGCAACAGGAGCTCATGCGGCTAAGCACCGAAGCCAGCCAAGCGCAGAAGGTTACTGTCAGGACAGATTACATGGTGTATCTTAATACCCATAATATCTTAAGTTTAACCATTACCGAATCCATATATCCGGACCGGGCTGCACATCCCATGACCTATTTGAAAGCGTATACCATGGATGTTCGTACAGGCAGGAGGTATCAATTCCAAGACTTATTTAAACCTGGAAGTCCTTATTTAGCCAGAGTCAATGAACTGATTCAAAAACAATTGGCGAGTAAAGAAATCATCTTTATCGCCCCTTATCACGGGCTTAAAGATTCAGGTCAGGAGTTTTATTTAACGACAAAAGAGTTAGTCGTGTTTTACCAGCTTTATGAATATACCCCTTACGTATATGGATTTCTAAAGTTTTCTATCCCCTATGAGCAGATTGCTGACCTTTTGGAACCAGAAGTCGGTAAAGCCGTATTAGCTGCACAATTGTATGGCAAAGAATAGGTATGGGAAAAAGGCATTGTGGTTCACATCACAACGCCTTTTTTCTTGTGTTAGTTTTTTTATTTTGAATGTTATAGCGCTCAGCAAATGGGCGCTATTTCCCGGAAATATTTACAGAGGTGTCGAACATGGCTTTCCCAATCGATCATATCTTAGCTGATCTTAAACAAGCGCTGCAAGATCATGCCAATGTTGTTGTGATTGCGCCGCCAGGTGCAGGCAAGACAACGCAGATTCCGCTTGCGCTGCTGAAAGAAGCCTGGCTTCAGGGCTTAAAAATTATCATGCTTGAACCGCGCCGAATCGCAGCACGTGCAGTAGCGCGCTATATGGCGGGATTACTACAGGAAAAAGTAGGGCAGACAGTAGGGTATCGCGTTCGATTTGACACCAAAGTCAGTTCGGCAACCAAACTGGAGATTGTTACCGAAGGAGTACTGACCCGAATGCTTCAAGCGGATCCGTCCATGGAAGGAATCGGGCTAATTATCTTTGATGAATTTCATGAGCGAAACTTGCAGGCTGATCTTGGTTTGGCATTATGTCTTCAAAGTCAGGAAATTTTGCGGGAAGATTTAAAAATTTTGGTTATGTCGGCCACCTTAGCGGCAGAATCAGTAGCGGCTCTTTTGGCAGCTCCGGTCATTGAAAGCGAGGGGAAGGCTTACCCGGTGGAAATGCTGTATGCCGGCTCATTCTCTATTCAAAACATTGAACAGGCTGTAACACAAATGATTCTGAAGGCGATCCGGCAATATTCCGGGAATATCCTCGTGTTCTTACCAGGGGTTGGCGAAATCAGGCGAGTGGAAAAATCTTTCATGCAAGCGAATCCGGACCATGCTACCCGGGTTGTTCCTTTACATGGCAGTCTAAGCTCCGAGCAGCAGGACTTCGCTTTACAGCCCCTTGGCTCAGGTCTGCGAAAGGTTGTACTGGCTACATCCATCGCTGAAACCAGTCTGACGGTCGAAGGCATACAGGTGGTTATCGACAGCGGGTTTATGCGAATTCCCCGTTTTTCACCGCGTACCGGTATGACACGCCTGGAGAC
>CAMJML010000012.1 GCA_946407015.1 uncultured Selenomonadales bacterium
ATACGTCGAAAGTACTTGGCTGGCGACGGCCTGGGAGGATAGATAGTTGCTGGTTCATTCCTCGATAGCTCAGCTGGTAGAGCAATCGGCTGTTAACCGATCGGTCGTAGGTTCGAGTCCTACTCGAGGAGCCAAATTTCAAGATGCCAAGCGAGGTCAACTCGATTGGCATTTTAAAACTGGGGCGTCGCCAAGTTGGTAAGGCACGGGACTTTGACTCCCGCATGCGTTGGTTCGAGTCCAGCCGCCCCAGCCATATGATCCACTAGCTCAGTTGGTAGAGCACCTGACTTTTAATCAGGGTGTCGATGGTTCGAGTCCATCGTGGATCACCATTTAACTTAATACGCGGGAGTGGCGGAATTGGCAGACGCACCAGACTTAGGATCTGGCGGGTGACCGTGGGGGTTCAAGTCCCTTCTCCCGCACCAATTATACAACTTAGGCTTTCAGATAAACTCTGAAAGCTTTATTTTATTGTAGTAAGATGAGTGAGTTTCGATTCAATACTTAACCAATTCTAGCAATATAAAGGAGTAGCCTATGAGTTGGAAAACCGATTTTCTTTTAACTTGGTATGATCAGCATAAACGCAAATTGCCCTGGCGGGACCGTAACGATGCTTATGGAATCTGGGTATCTGAAATCATGCTGCAACAAACTCGGGTTGATACTGTTATTCCCTATTATCTGCGCTGGATGGAGCGTTTTCCTACGCTTAATGTTTTGGCGCATGCACAAGAGACTGAGGTAGTACGCTATTGGGAAGGTTTAGGCTATTATTCGCGGGCACGTAATTTGCGGCGTGGTGCTGGTGAGGTATTAGAACGATTTGGCGGTCAGATTCCGGATAATTTAACTCAATTAAGATCAATTGCCGGAATTGGTGAATATACAGCAGGAGCTATTCTTAGCATAGCTTTTCATGCTCGCGTTCCAGCCGTAGACGGGAATGTTCTGCGAATTATCAGCCGTCTCGAAAACATTGGTGATGATATTGCTAAGCCAGCTGTAAAGCGACAAATAACAGCGCTGGTTGCGGATAAAGTACCTCATGATCGTCCCGGGGATTTTAATCAGGCGTTAATGGATCTGGGAGCCAGCATCTGTATACCTCGCACGCCTTTATGTTCTCAATGTCCGTTATCTGGCGATTGCCGTGCTTATGCGTTGGGAACAGAAAGGACCTTACCGCTTAAAGCACCCAAGAACAAGCCGGAACCGGTTTATGTTGCAGCTGGAGTCTTGCGAGATGCGACTGGACGGTTTTTATTGCGACAACGTCCTCAACAAGGGTTGCTAGCAGGAATGTGGGAGTTTCCTGGTATTGAACGACCTGATAGACATGCTCACATTCAGGAGCTTCAGGAATTTTTTACGCCGGCGGCAGAAAGCTTAGTGATTACCGAAAATAACAGGCTGGATATGACACATACTTTTTCTCACCGCCGCTGGTTTATCCGCTTTTATTTCATTGAAGGTGATTTTTCCAAGATTGCAGTGCCTGACAGCAAATGGATTGAACCGGCTGCTTGCGATCAATTGCCGTTTGCGGGACCGCACCGCCAGGCAGCCTTGCATTATTGCACAAATATCGGTTGAGTTTGGACGCACTTGTGAGCCGGTATAAAAGATACTGGACAAAATAAATATGTTATGTTATCATAATATGAGTGAGCAAGGTTCACAACAAGCGGGAGTGGCGGAATTGGCAGACGCACCAGACTTAGGATCTGGCGGGTGACCGTGGGGGTTCAAGTCCCTTCTCCCGCACCATATGATGATAAACTTCTGAGAATTCTCGGAAGTTTTTTATTTTACAGTCCGGAGTGCTGGTGAACCAGCAGAGATTACATCATTAATCTATAAGGGTATTGGTAGCAGCACTGTTGCTGCATAAAAAAAGAGAGATGTTTAAACATCTCTCTTTTTTTATGTGTTGTTTATTCTGGTCAAGGGCTGGAGGTTTGCTCGGCAGGTGGGATTCGGCTAATCAGGACTTTATCAACCCGTACCCGGTCCATATCCATGATTTCAAAGCGAAAACCATTCCAGTCAAATTTCTCGGAAGTGGTAGGAATGTAGCCGAGAAAAGAAATAATAAATCCGCCTAACGTTTGAAAATGATCCCGGTCTTCATCAGGCAAATCCGTAATTTCAAAAATCTCTTTGAAATCCTCAATGGGCAGTAAGCCATCAACCAGCCAAGAGCCATCATCCCGCTGGATAATCTGAATTTCATCTGCTTCATCGACCAGCGTGATATCACCAATAATTTCCGATAATATGTCATGAAGTGTTATAAAACCGACAACTCCGCCAAATTCGTCCAGAACGATAGCTTCATGAGTACCGGATTGCTTAAATACCTCTAAAATTTTGAAAGCCTTCATGGATTTCGGAATAAACATGGGGGTACGAATCGCTTTTTCCAGGTTAATGTGCCGGGATTCAAGGCTTGCAGTCAGCAAATCATTGGTGTAAATAATCCCAACAAAGTCATCCAGACTACCTTTGCCGACAGGAAAGCGGGTATGAGAACTTTCGTTAATAATTTGCAAATTTATCTCAATGGGATCCTCTAGATCCAGCCATACCATTTGCGTTCTCGGGGTCATAATGGCATAGGCTTTCATATCGCCTAAACGAAAAATTTTTTCGACCATATCCTGCTCGGTTTTCTCAAACGTTCCAGCTTCAGTACCTTGCTCAATGAGTGTTCTGATTTCATCTTCTGTAACCGGGGGTTCTTGGGAGGGTTTTATACCGATTGCTTCTAAAGTAAATTGAGTGGAGAAACTAAGAAATTTAACAATAGGGGAAGCAATTTTGGCGAAAGTCCGCATAGGCCGAGCCAGTAAGGCCGCGATGGGTTCGGGATTATTGAGAGCCACTTTCTTCGGAACAAGTTCACCGAGCACAAGCGATAAATAGGTAATGACTGAAATGACAATGAATAAGGCTGCAGCCTCGTGGTGGGCTCCAATGAAGGGCAGTGATTTTAATTGGGGTGCAAGCATTTGTGATAAGGTTGCACCACCGAATGTTCCGGTAAGAATACCAATCAAAGTAATCCCAATTTGGATGGTCGATAAGAGCGGGGTTGGCTCATCAGCTAGTTCCAGAGCGGCTTTGGCTCCCGGATCACCGGAATCGGCGCGCTTTTCGAGCCTGACTTTGCGTGAGGAAACAATGGCCATTTCGGTCATGGCAAAAATACCATTTGCTACTATTAGAGCCAAGATGATAGCAATTTCTAAACCTACCGAAGGCGTGTCCAAATAACTGTTCACACTCCTTAACTTTATAGAAACTTTAATTTGAGTTCGTTTGTTTTTAAATTATATCATATTACTTTCTATAACCAAAGTATTCCAAGGCATTTAAATTTTGCTATGTTATTGATGCAACCTGGAAAAAAGAAATCCAAATAGGACTGGGCTGGATAAAATTCTTTAGAAAATTTTAGAAAAATAGAACAAAAAGATTGAAAATGCTGTTTGAAATCGTTATCATAGTAAATAATAACATTACTATTTAAGAAGGGTGTTCATCATGGAACGAATGATCAATATTTTACGGAACAAAGGTTTTAAAATTACGCCACAGCGTCGGGCTGTTATTTCCGCATTATATGAGTGCGGAAAATTTCCAACTGCGCAGCGCATCCTTGAAGAAGTGCGCCAAACAACACCTGATGTTAGTTTTGATACGATCTATAGAAATTTAAGCTTATTGACCGACCTGGGTGTTTTAAATGAAATTCAAACCAAAGGCCGTGATGGAAATGTCTTTGAAATTGTTGTAGATAATCATCACCATCATTTGATTTGTTTAACTTGCGGTGCGACGCAATGTCTGGACTTTTGCCCGATTACCTCAATTGATTTAAGTAAGGCCGAGTCAATGGGGTTTGAAGTCACGTCGCATGCACTTGAATTTTATGGCTATTGCCGGGAGTGCCGAAAAGTTGGTTAGAAGGGAATGGGTTGCAGTGAGTAAAAGAATGATATTGGTTGTCTTGTTGATTGTAACATTAATAGTTTTAGCTGGGTGCGGAAATGGTAGTACAAAAACCAATTCAGGCAATGACAAAATGAAAGTGATTACTACCTTTTATCCGGTCTATGAATTTGTACGTCAGGTAGGGGGCGATAAAGTTGACGTCACTATGCTTTTGAAGCCCGGAGTTGAACCACATGACTGGGAGCCAACGGCCAAGGAGCTTGCAGAAATAAAAACAGCAAAAGTATTTTTTTATCATGGAGCTGGTCTCGAGCCTGTTGATAAGCTCTTAAAAAAAGAAGTGTTAGGTGCCGCTACCGCTGTTGAAGTCAGCAGTGGAGTTGAACAAATCGCGATCAAAGATGAAGACGATGATGAACATGAGCATGAAGGGCAAGGAACTCAGCATGAAGATGAACACCATCATATGGATATGCATACCTGGCTGGATCCTGTAGCGGCCCAACAGGAAATAAAGAATATAGCGGAAGCTCTCGCTAATATTGATCCCCAAAACCGCGAGTACTACTTAAAGAATGCGGAAAACTATCTACAAGAACTTAGTAAATTGGACCAGGAGTATAAAACGGCCTTAAGCCAGACCGCGCGGCGGGACATTATCACCAGTCATGCTGCATTTGGTTATCTGGCTAAGCGTTATGACTTGCGTCAGGTAGCCGTTATGGGGCTATCGCCGGATAGTGAGCCAACTCCGGAAAAAATGGCTGCCGTTGTTGATTTCTGCCGGGAGCATCAAGTAAAGGTGATTTTTTTTGAAACGATTGTAAGCCCAAAATTGTCTCAGACTATTGCAAAAGAAACGGGTGCGAGTTTGCTCGTGCTGAATCCAATTGAAAGTCTGACCGAAGAAGAAATGAAACAAGGGAAGAATTATTTGATTATCATGCGTGAAAATCTTGCCAATCTGAAAACGGCACTCAACTAACCGGCTGGTTAATAAACAATAGTGAAGCGGCAATGGCTGCTTCACTATTGTTTTTAGCCGAAGCTAACGTTGCAAACATTGTGGTTTGCAATTCGGTTTTGGGTAACAGGTATTGGGATTGCAAGTAGGCTGGCAAGAAGGGTAGCAATACCGCGGCTGACAGAAACGAGGCCTGCATACCGGAAAACAAGTAGTAGGATTGCAAGTGGGGCGACAGGCTGGATTGCAAGTCGGGTTGCAGGCGGGACGGCACTGCGGGTTGCAGGCTGGATAACACGAAGATGGAGAACAAGGTGGAGCACAATTGGGATTACAAGGAGTTGCTGTAGGTAAACACCCGATATTCTCCTGGACGCGATCCTCGTCATCGGGGTCAGGAGAATCGGCTTCATAGTCGGTCATTTCCGGTTCTTCCCATTTCGGGGGTTTGTGTCTGAACTTATCAGCCATAGATATTCAACCTCCTGTCTTATTTCTGAGAGAGTTGAAGCTCGTGTTCCCATTTACCGGTATATGGATCATAGGAACAGCCTGCCGAGCAAGCGAGCCAGCGCTTTTGACTGTCACTGCCCTGGGCCAATGGGCGGCAATCGTTGCAGGCGTAACGATATTCGCAGTCTTTACATTTTTCAATGTTGTCTTTTGTTGTATGCCATATGTTCTTTAATGGTTCACCGCTAAGTATTTCTGCCAGTGGGGCAGTGATAATGTTGCCACAGAGTTGATTCCGCGCAAAGATACACGGAATAACATCACCATCTGCAGTAACGGCAATCTTTCCTGTTAGACAGCTATGGCAGCGCTGGGCGCGATAGAATGTTTGCTCGTCTGTATAAAAAGGCGGTTTTATTGGCTCTTTGGCATAGGCGGTTGGGAGTAAATCCTTGTCATCACCGCGTCCGGTTGGTCGAACCACATCGGGCGGTGTAGGTTCAACACCAAGGCTTTTACATAAATTCATGATGTTTTCCGGTTGATCTTCATTGGCTTTCATAATAATAGAGGCTATTCTTAATGGGATTTTTGCCGCCAGTATTTTTTTGATGGCGGTTAATGTTTTTTCATAACTTCCCGGATGTAAAGTAACTTGATCGTGGATTTCGGCATTATCGGCATAGATGGTTGTGGCAATATTAACACGGTATTGTTTGAAAAAATCGATGCAGGCATCATCCACTAAAGTCGCATTTGTAAAAATTTCAATAAACTCAAAGCCTTCCTCGTTGGCTTTTAGGATGAGTTCACGCCAATTTTTATAAAGCAACGGTTCGCCGCCAATCAATTGGATAGCCGTGGCCCCCGCTTGTCTGGCTTCCGATATTAGGCTAAGCCAGCGATCATGCGTAACTTTAGGGCAATCACAAACAGATGGGCCGCTGGTTGCATAACAATGTAAGCAGCGATTATTACAGTTTGACGTAAGTTCGAGCCAAAGAAACTCAATAGACTCAGCATGCGCTGCGGGCGTGGGCCGGGGCGCATGCTGTGGCGGCGTTACATAAAAAGAACCTAAGCCTTTAGTGGTCAATCCGTCCAAAAACTGTAAATAAACTTGATCATCTGGAGTGCTGCTGTCTAACAGTTGATGAATTGGCTGATCCGTACATGCCTTAAGCAATTCGACAGCACCACGATTTACGGAATACACTTTGCCGGTAACGAAATCATAAATGGCACCACGCTTTGCGCCGGTTACCAATTCGCAATGCTGATGAAGACAATAATACAAAGGTTGTTCACCCCTTTATCCTGTCAATCTTATACATAATATGCAGTACTGTTTCTTGATGGTACTGAATTCATTAGAACTGCTGTGAAAAATAGAGCTTTGTTGACAAGCTTGGTGAATTTATGTATAATAAATACTGTCTTAAATGACAATGCGGAAATAGCTCAGTGGTAGAGCATCGCCTTGCCAAGGCGAGGGTCGCGAGTTCGAATCTCGTTTTCCGCTCCATACCGATTTTTACCCGGCAGGCAACCTGCTGGGTTTTTTGCATATACTTGTGTTTGCTAGATAATTATGGTATGATGTGTGGTATGGCAAATAAGGTTTTTGGGGACTGGCTTTTTGGAAAAAGTTAACTGGCTAACCATAGAAAACCTGATAATCTGGTAATAATAATATAAAATGGGAGGACACAGTATAAATGAAAGTAACCGCGGAAAGAATAGACAATCATAAAGTCGTTTTAGAAATGGAAGTTCCACAGGTAGAAGTAGCTAAAGCATTAGAAAAAGCCTATGCAAGAATGGCAAATAAAGTCAATATACCAGGTTTCCGCAAAGGAAAAACTCCTCGCAATATCTTAGAAATGCGCATTGGCAAACAAGCTTTATTAGATGAAGCATTTGATATTCTTGCACCAACTGCATATAATAAAGCGTTAGCTGATGAAAAAATCCAGCCCGTAGGCCGCCCGGAAATTGAAGTCGTTACTTTGGCTGAGGACCAGCCGCTGGTATTTAAAGCGACCGTTGTGAAAAAGCCAGAAATCGAACTGGGTGAATATAAAGGCCTAAAGGTAGCAAAAGATCCGGTTGTTGTGACTGATGAGCAAATTCAAACTCAAATTGACGGCTTATTAGATCACAATGCTAAAATGGTTGTGGTGGAAGGCGCTGCTTTGGAAAACGGTGACTTTGCGGTTATTGACTTCGAAGGCTTTATTGACGGAATTCCATTTAGCGGTGGCGAAGGCAAAGGCTATCCGTTGCAATTGGGATCAGGAAGTTTCATTCCAGGTTTTGAAGAGCAATTATTGGGAGCAAAAGCTGGTGAAGAACGTGAAGTCAATGTAAGCTTCCCGGAAGACTATCATGTTAAAGAATTAGCAGGCAAAGCATCTGTATTCAAAGTAAAAGTTCATGATGTTAAACGAAAAGAACTTCCTGCACTGGATGATGATTTTGCCAAAGACGTTAGCGAGTTTGATACTGTAGAGGAATTAAAGGCCGACATCAAGAATAAATTAGAACAAACTGCCCAGGAGAAGGCTGAGCGTGATTTCCGCACCGCTGTTGTCAAACAGGCTGTAGAAAATGCAACTGTTGACATCCCTGATTTGATGGTGGAAGAGCGTATTGACCATATGATCGAGGAATTGGACATCAGCTTGCAAAATCGTGGAATGAAGCTTGAAAATTATTTGCAATATGCTAATATGGACATAAATACATTACGTGAAAATTATCGTGAGGCAGCCTTACTCAATGTAAAAACTGATTTAATGCTGGAAGCGGTGGCTAAAGCAGAGAACCTTGAAGTAAAACCAGAAGATATGGAAGTTGAGGTTCTTGCAATGGCTCAAGCTTATGGTGCTTCACCAGAGCAAGTCAGCAAAATTATTCGTGAGCAAGGGCGTATTGGTGATTTAGCTGCTTCAGTATTGCGTAAAAAAGCTGCGCAACTGATTATTGATCAGGTTGAGAAAGAATAAGTTGCATTAGGCGAATGAAATACCTACTATAATAAACTGAGGTGGTTTCCATGAATTACGTGCCAATGGTAGTAGAGCAATCTAACCGCGGCGAGCGGGCGTATGACATTTATTCGCGCTTATTGAAAGACAGGATTGTTTTTATCGGTGGTCCCATTAACGATCATGTGGCGAATTTGGTAATCGCTCAATTGTTATTCCTGGAATCAGAAGACCCCGACAAGGATATTCATTTGTATATCAATAGTCCTGGCGGGGTTGTAACAGCAGGTTTGGCGATTTATGATACCATGCAGTATATTAAACCTGATGTTTCAACCATTTGTTTAGGATTGGCTGCCAGTATGGGAGCATTGCTTTTGGCGGCGGGCGCTCCAGGCAAGCGCTACGCGCTGCCTTATGCTCGAATTATGATTCATCAGCCACTGGGAGGCGCTCAGGGGCAGGCAACCGATATTGAGATCCAAGCCAGAGAAATTTTACGTTTACGGGAAGTCGGTAACGAGATTCTTGTCCGGCATACAGGGCAACCGCTTGAGCGAATTCAAAATGACACGGAAAGAGATTTCTTTATGTCGAGTGAACAAGCAAAAGAGTATGGGATTATAGATTCCGTTATTGTCAGAGGGGAAAAACGTACCGATAGCTCTAAATAGAGAGGTGATAGTATGTTAAAGTTTGGGGATGACAAAGGTCAACTAAAGTGTTCATTTTGCGGTAAGTTACAGGAGCAAGTAAAAAAACTAGTTGCTGGTCCAGGCGTATATATTTGTGATGAATGTATCGAACTGTGCAATGAGATCATAGAAGAAGAACTCAGTGAAGATATCGATATGGAGCTTAAGGAAATTCCCAAACCTAAAGAAATAAAGGACATACTTGATCAGTATGTTATTGGTCAGGATCAAGCCAAAAAGACACTATCTGTTGCGGTTTACAATCATTACAAACGTATTAATCTTGGCACTAAGATGGATGACGTAGAACTGCAAAAGTCTAATATTGTCATGCTTGGCCCGACAGGTAGTGGTAAGACTTTACTTGCACAAACACTGGCTAAGATATTAAATGTCCCATTTGCTATTGCTGATGCTACCTCTTTGACAGAAGCCGGCTATGTAGGCGAAGATGTTGAAAATATTCTTTTGAAGCTTATTCAATCAGCTGATTATGATGTGGAAAAGGCCGAGAAAGGTATTGTATATATTGACGAAATTGATAAAATTGCTCGCAAGTCGGAAAATCCGTCGATTACCCGTGATGTTTCCGGCGAAGGTGTGCAACAAGCTTTGTTAAAAATTCTTGAAGGTACGGTTGCCAGTGTACCGCCGCAAGGTGGTCGCAAGCATCCGCACCAAGAATTTATTCAAATTGATACCACGAATATTTTGTTTATTTGCGGCGGAGCTTTTGATGGAATTGAGAAAATCATTGGTTCCCGTACTGGCAAAAAGACAATGGGCTTTGGCTCTGAAGTGGTCAGCAAAGAGAAAAAGAAATTGGGCGATGTTTTAAAGAACATATTGCCTGAAGACTTGTTGAAATTCGGTCTTATTCCCGAATTTGTCGGACGTCTGCCTGTCATTGTCACGCTTGATGCCTTGGATGAAGATGCGCTGATCCGGATTTTGCAAGAACCAAAGAATGCGCTCATCAAACAATATCAAAAGTTCCTGGATATGGATAATGTCCAATTGGAATTTAAAGAAGAAGCGTTGCGTGCTATTGCGCAAGAGGCTTTGAAAAGAAATACCGGTGCACGGGGGTTACGTGCCATTATTGAGGGAATTATGTGCAATGTCATGTACGAAGTTCCGTCAAGAACGGATGTCACGAAATGCACGGTTACGAAGGAAGTCGTTTTGACTAAAGAAGAACCTATTCTTTGCACAATAGACCGTAAGAATAAGAAAAAAGAAGAATCGGCATAAAAACAAGGGAGAAAATTCTCCCTTGTTTTTTTATGCTATCCGAAGATGATCGGATATAATAACTACTGACATGGCATGAATATAGTTGACAATAATTCACTGAATGAATAGTTTTTTACCAGGATAAAATTGTTTTGGCGGTTCATACTAGAAAAGTAATCACAGGTTTAAAGAGAGGAGGTTTTGTGTCAAAGTGGATTATGCCGTAAATATTATCACATTTATTCAATTCTTTTTTGCGATTGTGATTGGGCTGTACTTTTTAAATTTGCTCAAGTCGCAGCAAGGCAACAAAGTAGCCATCGACCGGGAGTCGCGCAAAGAAATGGATAAATTACAGCGTCTGCGCGAAATATCGTTAACAGAACCTTTGGCTGAAA
This sequence comes from uncultured Selenomonadales bacterium, assembly GCA_946407015.1. Classification (GTDB taxonomy): domain Bacteria; phylum Bacillota; class Negativicutes; order DSM-1736; family Dendrosporobacteraceae; genus CAMJML01. The sequence goes on from CAMJML010000012.1 coordinate 10,703, forward strand.
AGACGCGACCTTCAACTTTTGCCGAGATCGTTGGACAGGAGGAGGGATTAAAAGCTTTACGAGCTGCGCTGTGCGGTACCAACCCACAGCATGTTTTAATCTACGGACCGCCAGGAGTCGGCAAGACGGCAGCAGCCCGGCTGGTATTGGAGGAAGCTAAACGCCATCCGTTATCGCCTTTTGCCGATGCTGCAAAATTTATTGAGATGGATGCCACAACAGCCAGATTTGATGAGCGGGGAATTGCGGATCCACTGATCGGTACGGTTCATGATCCTATTTATCAAGGCGCAGGCGCGATGGGGGTTGCAGGAATTCCCCAGCCCAAACCAGGTGCAGTAACCAAAGCCCACGGGGGTATTTTGTTTATCGATGAAATTGGCGAACTGCATAATATTCAGATGAATAAGCTGCTTAAGGTACTGGAAGACCGGAAAGTATTTTTAGAAAGCTCCTACTATAATAGCGAAGATACCAATATTCCTACTCATATTCACGACATTTTTCAAAATGGACTTCCGGCTGATTTTAGGTTGGTGGGAGCTACCACCAGAACACCTCAGGATATTACGCCAGCCATTCGCTCACGTTGTGTCGAAATATTTTTTCGCCAATTGCTACCAGACGAAATCAGCTTAATTTGCCGGAATGCAGCTAAGAAAATTGATTTTAGCATCACCGATGATGCGATTAATGTGGTGAAGAATTATGCGACAAACGGCCGTGATGCAGTCAATATTATTCAAATATCAGCCGGTATTGCATTAAATGAACGGGGAAAATCCATTGTTGCCGATGATGTGGAATGGGTCGTTAATTTCGGTCAGTATAGTCCACGTCCGGACAAAAAGATTCCGGCGATACCGCAAGTTGGTTTTGTCAACGGCTTAGCGGTTTACGGTGCTAATATTGGTACGTTAATGGAAATTGAAGTATCGGCTGTTCAAAATCTTTTTGGTAACGGAAAACTTACTGTTACTGGTGTTGTTGACGAAGAAGAAATTGGTTCTCCAGGTCGGACCATTCGCCGGAAAAGCATGGCCAAAGGATCTGTGGAAAACGTACTGACCGTTCTGTCCAATCATTATAAGATCAACTTTCAGAAATATGATATCCATGTGAATTTCCCTGGAGGTGGTCCTATTGATGGGCCTTCAGCCGGAATTACAATGGCTGTGGCCATATTATCCGCGATTAAAAATATTGCCGTTGATAATAAAATTGCGATGACAGGTGAAATTTCTATCCGGGGATTTGTTAAGCCGGTTGGCGGGGTAAGTGCCAAGATCGCGGCTGCAAAGCAGGCCGGTGCGGTAAAAGTACTGATTCCCAAAGAAAACTGGCAGGAGATTTATAAAAACAGCGGAGTAGAAGTGATTCCAATTGAAACCGTCGATGAAGCCATTGAACATGCTTTGATGGGTGAAAGCAATATACGTTCTTTAGATGCAGGTGTTAATCAGCCTGATTTACTGACTGCCACAGGTGTAAATCTACATATGGCAGGAGTAAAACCTTGACCTTCTCTAAATAGCAAAAATCGACATTCGAATGTCTCGAATGTCGATTTTTATAATTACAAAGCCGTTTGCAAATCAAATTCTTGGTCAAAAGGCCGTTCTTGGCCTAACAATTGACGAAACTCATTGCCTGTAATGCATTCGTCACGCAGTAACAATTGAGTAATGTCCGCTAAAAACTGTTTGTGCTCCAGCAAAGTATTGCGTACTTGTGTCTCGATCTCTTTAAGCATCTCGGTCATAGTGGTATGAAGCAATTCTTGAGGGATGTCGTCAGGCGATATGATGCCAAGACTTGACATACCGCCAAAGATAATTTGCTTGCTATAGTCGACCGCAGCCTTAAAATCACTTCCGGCACCGCTGCTGCGATTACCAAAGTGCAATTCCTCCGCAATAGCACCTGCTAAAGCAACAGCGATTTTTCCTTTGATATAATCTAATGTATATAAATAGATATCGTCAGCCTGGGTTTGCCGCACATAACCGAGGGCAATACTGCGGGAAGCAACGTTGATAGAAGCAACTGAGCCTGGCATGGTTAATTCACTCAACAGGGCATGGCCGGCTTCGTGAATGGCAATCCGCTGTTTCTCTGCCGTGCTGGGAATACGATCCAGCTTTTCTCCCATGAGAACTTTTTCAATCGCATTTTTAAAGTGGCTGGAAGTGATTTCAGCAAGGTTATCCCGCAAGGCCATAATGGCGGCTTCGTTGGTTACACTTTCTAAGTGAGCTCCCGAAAACCCAAAAGTATCTGCGGCAATTCCTTCAAGTCTCACATCGGCTGCCAAAGGCTTGTTGCGAGTATGAAGCTCCAATATACGCAACCGGCCAATTTTGTCCGGTAAATCCACTCTTACCTGCCGATCAAAACGTCCCGGCCGCAATAGCGCTGGGTCCAGGATATCGACACGGTTCGTTGCCGCAACCAATAAAATCCGCACATCGTCGCTGCCCGATAAACCATCCATTTGTACGAGAAGCTCATTTAATGTCTGGTCATATTCCAAGTTGCTGTTAGCTTGACCACGCTTACCGCCTAATACTTCAATTTCATCAATAAATATTACGGCACTTGTTTTTTTTGCTTGTCTGGCTTGCTGCTTTGCCTGACCAAATAACTGCCGAATGCGTTGAGCACCGACGCCAACATACATTTCTACAAACTCTGAGCCACTGGCCGCAACAAAGGCGGAGTCGGTAAACTGAGCGGCTGCTTTAGCTAGCAAAGTTTTACCGGTTCCAGGTGGCCCGTTTAATAGAATGCCCTTCAGAGGGCGAATGCCAAGCTGATTGAGGCGTTCGGCATCTTTAATAAATTCAAGGGCTTCCCGCAATTCATTTTTAGCAACTTCTTGACCGCCGATATCATCAAAATGAATCAATTTGCCGGAAGTTTCTTTTTTGGCTAGTGCTGCAAAAGATTTTCCGCCAAAACGGGATTTGTTTAGGAAAATAAAAGCGCTGATCATGGCGATAAAAAATATGACCGGGATCACGTCATAGCCTTGAACTGCAAAAAACAGCAGTAGTCCGCCAAGTATTCCGGTAGCCACATCTAAGTGACGCATTTACTTCACCTCCGGTTCTGGCTGCCTGGGAGTGATGATATACATTTCACCATTCGTATTGCTTAATTGTAAATAGACATTTTTGGCATCAACAAAAATTTGGGCTGTGATACCGCTGGCATCTGCCGTGGTTTTAATGCGTTCAGCCATCAATCCGAAATTGCCAGTAAAAATGGCCTCTTGAATGTAGTAATGAATAGTATAGTATAGATGTTCTAATTCGGGAGTGCGTGAATCATTTACCGTTATCTTATATTTCTTGTGCCCTAAAACATTAAAAATACGATCGTTTAGTGCTTTATAAGTGGCTTGTAGATTGCTTACATGATTCAACGTCACATTTACTCTAACGAAAGGGTCATTTTGCGCATTTTTTTCCAATACAGCCGACTCAACGCCATCAATTCCCTTAGCGATTTGTGACATTGGTTTTGCAATAGCAAATTGTTGCCATAAAAATTGTCCGCCAAAGAGTATGGAGAGGGTCACAATAATGGTAATTACCACAATTGACCAACGATAATTTTGCCAATTCATGTGGTGTCCTCCTTCTAAATATGAAGCGGGGATGGAGTTTTAGTTAACATAATAATTATATCATCAGGGAATTTATTGTGCAAAGACAAAATTTTGGCGTATTTTTTGGCTAATGATGCCATCATTAAAGGATTTCGTGCTTGTCATAAGAATATTTATATTTACCGGCGTTGAAACTAACTATGAATTTTAGGAACTCAAAAGGAGGCTATACACATGGCAAAGAGACGTACAATTCCACTACTGCCGCTTCGAGGCATTTTGGTATTTCCATATATGATTATTCATCTCGATGTGGGACGGGAAAAATCGATCAGCGCTTTGGAAGAAGCCATGGTGCATGACCGGATGATTATGCTGGCGACTCAGATGGATGCCCAAAATGATAAACCCGAGCCTGAGGATATCTTTAATATTGGGACAGTTGCCGAAATCAAACAATTGCTTAAACTACCAGGCGGTACAATTCGTGTTCTAGTAGAAGGGTTGCACCGGGCCGAAATTACCAAATACAAAGAATTGGAGCCGTTCTATCAAGTCGAAATTACTGAATTTGATGATACTGATTCGAAAACTCCGGAGATAGAGGCACTGACCCGTACCGCTGTTCATCAATTCGAACAGTGGGTAAAACTAAGTAAGAAAATTCCGCCCGAAACACTGGTTTCGGTTGTTGTGGTTGAAGAACCGGGACGTTTAAGTGATTTGATTGCCAGCCATTTATCATTGAAAATTGAAGATAAGCAATCTTTGCTGGATGCAGTAGACATTAAAGACAGGCTGGAGACACTTTGCGAAATTCTTGGCCGGGAAATGGAAATTCTCGAATTAGAGAAGAAGATCAATGTTCGCGTTCGCAAACAAATGGAAAAGACGCAGAAAGAGTATTATCTACGGGAACAATTGAAAGCTATTCAGAAAGAATTAGGCGAAAAAGATGATCGGACCTCGGAAGTGGCTGAGTACCGTGATCGTCTAAAAGAGCAAAATTTCCCGCCAGAAGTTGCTGAAAAGATTACAAAAGAAATTGAACGTCTGGAAAAGATGCCGCCGATGGTAGCGGAAAGCGGAGTCATCCGGACATACCTTGATTGGCTGTTTGCTTTACCGTGGGCAAAACAGACTGAAGACAGCTTAGATATTCTGAACGCTCAAACCATTCTTGATGAAGATCATTATGGGTTGGAAAAAGTAAAGGAACGTATTTTAGAGTATTTATCGATTCGCAAACTGACTGAGACCATGAAAGGGCCTATTCTTTGTCTAGTTGGTCCTCCGGGTGTAGGAAAGACTTCTTTAGCTCGATCCATCGCGCGGTCAATGGACCGGAAGTTTGTCCGGGTCTCATTAGGGGGTGTGAGGGATGAAGCGGAAATCCGTGGTCATCGCCGTACTTATGTTGGTGCCCTGCCAGGACGGATTATTCAAGGAATGAGGACGGCTGATTCAAAGAATCCCGTATTCTTGCTGGACGAGATTGATAAGATGAGTGCCGATTTTCGTGGTGATCCTTCGGCAGCACTCTTAGAAGTGCTCGATCCGGAACAAAACAATACCTTTAGTGATCATTATGTGGAAGTGCCTTTTGATTTATCACGGGTGCTTTGGGTGGTTACTGCCAATGTCATGCATAATATTCCCCGGCCTCTTTTGGACCGGATGGAAGTGATTCATATTGCAGGCTATACCGATGAGGAAAAAGTTCAAATTGCGAAACGCTATCTGATCCAAAAACAAATGCGGGACCATGGGCTCAAAGACAAGCAAGTGGTCTTTTCTGAAGGCACAATTCAAAAGGTTATCCATGATTATACAAGAGAAGCTGGCGTGCGGAACTTAGAACGGAATATCGCCAGCTTGTGCCGGAAGTCGGCACGGCAAATTGTACAGGATAAACGTACCAATATTAAAATTACTGCCCAAAATCTGCATACCTTCTTAGGGGCACCTAAATATCGTCAGCGTCAGGCTGAGGCCAGCAATCAGGTCGGGGTAAGTACCGGGCTTGCCTGGACTGAAGTGGGTGGTGATGTCCTGCCGACAGAGGTTTCCATATTAAAAGGCAAAGGAAAACTCATCCTAACAGGCCAACTGGGCGAAGTCATGCGCGAGTCAGCTCAGGCCGGTTTAAGCTATATCCGCGGCAAGGCTCCTGACCTGGGAATTGATCTTGAGTTTTATGAAAATAATGATATTCACATTCACTTGCCTGAAGGAGCTATTCCAAAAGACGGACCATCGGCAGGTATCACCATGGCAACCGCCGTAGTTTCAGCCCTCACAGCCAAGCCTGTCCGCAATGATTTAGCTATGACAGGTGAAATTACGCTGCGCGGGCGGGTGTTGCCGGTTGGCGGCATTAAGGAAAAGGTGCTGGCAGCACATCGGGTTGGCATTAAAAAGATTATTTTGCCAAAAGAGAATAAGCGTGACATGGATGATATTCCGAACAATGTCAAACGGAGCTTAGAATTTGTTCTTGTCGAACATATGGATGAAGTATTACAACACGCCTTGGTGAATCCGAATGGTGGCTGAGGGTTTGGATATTATTAAAGGAAAATATGTGGCTTCTGCGGTAAGGATGGATCAATATCCGGAAGGAGACCTTGACGAGATTGTATTTATCGGACGTTCCAATGTTGGTAAGTCGTCGCTTATTAATTCTTTAAGCCGGCATCATGGTTTGGCAAGGGTGAGCGGTACTCCTGGTAAGACTCAAACCATTAATTTTTATCAATTAACCGCTAAATTTAATGTGGAAGAACGGGCTGATTTTTTTCTGGTTGACTTACCCGGCTACGGGTATGCCCGCACCGGACAGTCCAATCGGCGGCAATGGTCTAAGTTTATTGAAGAGTATTTATTGAAATCACCCAGATTGAAATTGGTGTGTCAATTGATTGATATTCGCCATTCACCCATGAGCAGTGATATTGAAATGTATAAATGGCTGGTGAGCAATCAGCTGCCGGTACAGGTTATTACAACAAAAGCGGATAAAATCAGTAAAATGGCTATTCAAAAACACACCGGTATGATAAAGAAAGCGTTAGGAGCAGTTGAATCACCGCTGATTGTATATTCATCCACAAAAGGATTAGGACGGCAGGAGTTGCTTGACGTCATTGGTGAAATTTTGCTAAAATAGAACAAGCCGAAGGGAGACAGTGATGGGCTGTCTCCTTTTTGAGTGCTTAAAAATTAACGAGAAGATTAATAGGAGAATGCCATGCTGACTGCTTTTGACAAGGCGCTGCTCAATATTATTCAGACCAATCTTCCTTTAGATTCCCGCCCTTTTGCTGTTTTGGCTGAACGGTTAGGAACGGATGAACAGAGGGTTCTGGACAGATTGCGTGTATTAAAGGAAAACGGTTATATTCGGCGGATCGGTCCATTTTTTGATTCGGTGCAATTAGGATATGTCGGTACGCTGGTAGCCGTTGAAGTGACCACTGACTGTATTGCGGAGGTAGCTGCCGTAATTAATGCTTATCCAGGTGTGACTCACAATTATGAACGGGAAGGACGGTTTAATCTTTGGTTTACGTTGCTTAGTCCTGACCTAGAAGCGCAAAGAGAGGTTCTTAACGCGGTTGGTTCCTTACCTGGTGTAGTGAATATTTTGAGTCTTCCGGCAACAAAGAAATTTAAAGTAAGCGTACAGTTTACATTAGAGTAGGTGACGTATGTTAGACGAACTGGATAAAAAAATTATTAGTGCTATGCAGGATGAATTTCCGCTGGTTCTTGAGCCATATCGTGAAATTGCCGATAAAATCGGCATATCTGAGCAAGAATTGCTAGACCGTCTGGAACGTTATAAGAAGAGCGGGCAAATACGCAAAATGGGTGCTGTGCTGCGGCATCGTGAGGTCGGTTACTCGGCAAATGCGCTTTGTGCATGGCTGGTTCCTGAGAGCCGGAGTGAGGAAGTCGGCAGACTCATGGCCAGCAAGTCAGAAATTACTCATTGTTATACCCGTCTTGAGCAACCGGGCTGGCGGTATAATTTTTATACCATGATTCATGGGCATAATCGTCAGGAATGCCAGGATTTTGCGGCAAAGCTAGCTCAGGAGGCCGGATTGGCCGATTATATTATGTTATTTAGCACAAAAGAATGGAAGAAGACTAGCATGAAATATTTTCGCGAAATAGAGTAAAAATTGTGAAAATTTAGTCGATAATTGTTGTTGTGAAAAAAATAACTTGATAAAACCAGGAACTGTAAAAGGAATTTGAATCTTTATGTAGAATTCAAATAACATAGCAAAAAAGAATAACGATAATAGGCATAATGCATATCGCGGAAATATTTGGTCTGGTCACCTGACCGCTCATGGCTTAATAGAGAGACTAAGTCGTTTTGTTGGTCCGGTGTTTAATTTGCCTATCAGTTGTTCAAACCTTGATTTTGAGGGGGTGGTGCAGAGGACTGGGAAGGGGTGCGTAAATTTGTACCAAATCTCGCAACAATTGTATCAGTAATTTTCAGAATTCCACAAAAAAACTAAAAATGCAAAAGCATTAACGAAAGGGTGTTTGTACTAATGACATGGACTCAAGTCTATGATCCAATGGGTAGTCTGGCATTGTCGGCTCTTATTGCAGCAATTCCTATGGTTGTTATTTTCTATTTGCTTGCTGTTCGCCGTGCACCTGGTCAGGTTGCTGGATCTTGCGCAATGATTTCTGCCGTTCTTATCGCAATCCTTGTTTATAAAATGCCTGTTGGCCTTGCACTTACTGCCACTGGTATGGGTGCTCTTTATGGTATTTTCCCGATCTTCTGGATCGTTATTACTGCAATCTTCATCTATAATATGACTGTCGAAACAGGACAGTTCGAAATTGTTAAAAACTCGATCGCGTCTATTACCGATGACCGTCGTCTGCAAGCCTTGCTTGTTGCCTTCGCTTTCGGTGCGTTCCTTGAGGGTGCTGCTGGTTTCGGTACTCCGGTAGCGATTTCCGCCGGTATGCTTGTGGGGCTTGGTTTTAACCCTCTGTATGCTGCAGGACTTTGTTTGATTGCCAATACTGCCCCTGTTGCTTTCGGTGGTATCGGTATTCCTATCATCGTTGCTGGTCAGGTTACTGGTATTGATACAATGAAAATCAGTGCCATGGTTGGTCGTCAATTACCGTTCTTATCCGTAATTATTCCTATCTGGCTGGTTGTTCTGATGGCTGGCTGGAAATCCGCAATGGAAGTTCTTCCTGCTTGTTTAGTTGCTGGTGTTGCTTTTGCTGGTTTGCAATGGTTCTCCTCCAACTTCCTTGGCCCAGAACTTCCCGATATCCTTTCTTCATTGGCTGCAATTATCGGTCTTGCTGTATTCCTTAAAGTCTGGAAACCTGCTAAAATCTGGCGTTTCCCTGGCGAGCCAGCTACGGCTGCCGCAACAGCTACCCAAGGCAGCGATTTGACCTTCGGTAAAGTATTCAAAGCGTGGTCTCCGTTCCTTGTGTTGACTGTTATGGTAATCCTCTGGGGTATTAAGCCTGTATCGGCTGCTCTTGATGCAGTAACGATCAAATGGCTTGTACCTGGTTTGGATAAAGTCGTTATGCAAGTTGCTCCAATTGTTAAGAAACCAACCGCTATGGCTGCATTATACAAAATTAACTGGCTGAGTGCCGCTGGTACTGCTCTGTTTATCGCCAGCATTATCTCTGCTGCAATTCTGGGTATTGGACCTAGCCGTTTCTTCACAATCTTCGGAAAAACTTTCGTTCAATTGAAAAAACCTCTCATCACAATTCCTTGCGTACTTGGTCTTGCTTATATCATGAACTATTCCGGTATGACTGCAAGCATGGGCTTGTTCCTTGCCGGTACTGGTAAATTCTTCCCATTCTTCTCACCACTTCTTGGTTGGTTGGGTGTATTCCTGACTGGTTCCGATACTTCTGCTAATGCACTGTTCGGTAACCTGCAGGCTGTAACTGCACAACAAGTTGGCGTTAGCGACGTTCTGACTGTTGCTGCTAACTCCTCCGGTGGTGTTACTGGTAAAATGATTTCTCCACAAAGTATCGCAGTTGCTACCGCAGCTACCGGTCTTGTCGGTAAAGAGGGCGATCTGTTTAACTTTACTGTTATGCACTCCTTCATCCTGGCCTTGGCTGTTATGATTATGACTTATGCTCAAGCATACTGGCTGTCCTGGATGATTCCTTAAAAAATAGTTGTTTCTTTAAAGGCTGAGACATTGTCTCAGCCTTTTTGTTTTTTAGAGTCTTTATAGTAAGAATGGATAAATATTTGATCTTAAGCCGACTTGCAGCAAGCAAGTCTTTCTTGTTTTAGCAGTACGTGTTTATTTTTATATGGCTTTGCTAATAATAGCTGTATAAAACCATCTATTTAAGGGGAAAAAATAATAGTGGAGAGTGAGGTGATTCTTTAATAATAATTTCCTCTCAAAATCTGTGCGAAAGCATAAAAGGAAGGGTGTTACTAGTCAATGACATGGACGCAAAATTATGACCCGATGGGGAGCATAGCACTATCGGCTTTAGTTGCGGCAATTCCAATAATAGTAATTTTTTATCTGCTGGCAGTTCGTCGGATGCCAGGACAAGTTGCCGGTGCCATCGCTCTGGTAGTCTCCATACTCACTGCAATAATCGGCTTTAAAATGCCAACCAGTTTGGCTCTGATTACAGCCGGTATGGGGGCGCTATATGGGATATTCCCGATCTTCTGGATCGTTGTCACTGCCTTATTTATTTATAATATGACAGTTGAAACAGGGGACTTCGAAGTTTTGAAAGATTCGATCGCCACGGTTACCGATGACCGCAGATTGCAAGCACTACTGGTTGCTTTTGCTTTTGGTGCATTTCTGGAAGGCGCTGCCGGATTCGGTGCTCCGGTTGCCATTTCCGCCGGTATGCTGGTCGGTCTTGGTTTCAATCCGCTTTATGCTGCCGGCCTGTGTCTGATTGCAAATACCGCTCCGGTCGCATTTGGTGCAATCGGAATACCGGTTATTACGGGAGCGGCGGTCGCCAATCTTGATGTTATGAAAGTCAGCGCCATGGTAGGTCGGCAATTGCCATTCTTGTCAGTGATCATACCCATTTGGCTGATTGTTCTGATGGCTGGCTGGAAATCGGCAATGGAAGTATTGCCTGCCGCTTTGATTGCCGGGGTTTCTTTTGCCGGTCTGCAATGGTTTTCCTCCAACTATCTCGGTCCGGAATTGCCGGATATTTTATCTTCATTAGCGGCTATTGTTGGTTTAACGCTATTCCTGCGTGTTTGGAAACCGGCCAACATCTGGCGCTTTCCGAATGAACCGCCGCTTTCAGCAACGAAAAATGCCAGCGCCCAGCATTTATCTTCCGGCAAAGTCATGAAGGCTTGGGCTCCGTTCGTTGTGTTAACGGTTATGGTTGTTTTATGGGGACTCAAACCGGTCGCGGCTGTACTAGATTCAGTGACTTATAAGTGGCATGTACCGGGCTTGGATCTAGCGGTTACCCAGATTGCACCGCTTGTTCCTAAACCGACGCCAATGGCAGCAATCTATAAGGTCAATTGGTTGAGCGCAGCAGGTACAGCGTTGCTGATTGCCAGCATTATCTCTGCGATGATTTTAGGTGTAGGCCCGGGCCGCTATTTCAGTATTTTAGGCAAAACCTTCTCACAATTGAAAAAACCATTAATCAATATTCCTTGTGTGCTTGGTTTGGCCTATATTATGAACTATTCCGGGATGAGTGCCTCAATCGGGATTTTTCTGGCTGGGACCGGCAAGTTTTTCCCGCTCTTTTCTCCGTTACTAGGGTGGTTAGGAGTATTCTTGACCGGTTCGGACACGTCAGCCAATGCGTTGTTTTGTAACCTGCAGGCTGTTACGGCTCAACAAGTGGGAGTTGATCCAGTTCTTACTGTTGCGGCCAACTCATCAGGCGGTGTTACCGGTAAAATGATCTCACCGCAAAGTATTGCTGTAGCGACTGCTGCAACCGGATTAATTGGGAAAGAAGGAGATTTGTTCAACTTTACGGTTATGCACTCCTTCATCTTGGCAATCGCCGTTATGATTATGACCTATGCGCAAGCGTATTGGTTATCCTGGATGATACCCTAACAATCAAAGGACTGAGGTGGCAGCATCTCAGTCCTTTTTATTTTTTTGGTTTAACTTGCGAATTATTGGATAAGCTATTTAACAATTAATGGGTTTGATTAAAAAAAGAAAAATAAGGTCTTTTCATGCTTTATCTTGCTGAAATAATTGGTGATCCTACTTTGTGATTGGGTGCATGACAGGAGCTTTTTTTGCAAATAGTAAATTGGAATGAACAGTGTGTATAAGGACATTGCTGATTGTCTTTATATAAAGGTAAGAGCCAGAAATCTATCAGGAGGTGCCACCATGGCTGAAGTTTCACTAAAGGGTGAACAAAGAGTATTTATGACAGGCAATGAAGTGATTGCCTGGGCTGCAGTAGCAGCCAAAGCCGAAATTATGTATGGCTATCCCATTACACCACAAAACGAAATTATGCATTACTGGACCAGACTTGCTCCTAAATACGGTAAAAAATTCCTGCAGACAGAAGATGAAATTTCTGCCGGTTTTACAACTTTAGGAGGCGTATTTACCGGTACCAAGGCCTTTACGGCCACATCGGGTCCAGGAAATGTGTTAATGCAGGAATCAGCCGGTATGGCAGAAATGATGCGCTTGCCGGTCGTGTACATCATTCAACAGCGGGGTGGCCCCTCTACGGCTACGGTTATTTATGGTCAGCAGGAAACAACCTTAACTTGTTTTGGTGGTAATGGTGAGGGCTATCGAATTGTTTATTCACCTGCGACTCATCAGGATTTATTCGACTATACCATTAAAGCGTTCAATATGGCCTGGACCTATCGTTTTCCTACCTTTGTGCTGGGGGATGGCTATCAGGCTAAAATGCGTGAACCGCTCACCATCTATGATCCTGAGGAAAAAGGGATAAAGCTTGTCAAGCCGGAGCCTATTGTGGCTGATTTGGGCCAGCCGCAAAGAAAAACAAAACATCTTCGCAATTGCCTGAATACGGAAGATGAGCTCTACGAGATTTTAAAAGGCCATCAGGCCGATTATGATGCATTATCATCGAAAATTGTTGAATGGGATGCCCAGGACTGTGAAGATGCTGATCTGGTGATTGTTAGTCATGGGGTGGTATCAAGGGCGGCGCTTGGGGCGTATAAAAAGCTGAGAGCGGAAGGGAAAAAGATAGGCTATTTCCGTCCGATAACGGTAAGACCATTCCCGCAAGAACAGTTAAAACAAGCGACTAAAGGAGCCAAAAGGCTGTTTGTGGCAGAGTCGGCCTATGGTCAATTGCTAAAGATTGTTCAAAACAATTTGTACGGCAGTACACTCGAGATCGTTCCCATGCTTAGACCTGGTGTCGGTATAACCAGTGAAGAGATTTACGACGAAATAAGCAAATTGTAGAAGCTGGAGGAATGCGAATTATGCAGGAATTAAAGGAAAATAACATTCTTCAACCCGCCATGCCTGCTTGCTGGTATGAGGAATCCAAGCCGCATAAATTTTGTCCTGGCTGTGGTCATGGGATCATTTTAAAAGCTTTGGGCGAGGCTGTTGATGAATTAGGAATCCGGGACAAGATTGTGTTTGGCTGTGATATTGGCTGTTCCTTGTTAGCATGGGATTTCTTTGATTTTGACACTGTTCAGACTCATCATGGGCGTACTACACCGGTTATTACCGGTATGAAACGAGCTAAGCAGGACATTATCGGAATTGCTTATATGGGGGACGGTGGCGGCTATGCCATCGGCTCGCAACATTTATTTAATGCTGCCGTTCGTAATGAGAAAATTACTGTTTTACTGTGTAACAATTCGAACTATGGAATGACTGGCGGACAAATGTCGCCAACGTCCCTGCCTGGCATGAAAACGGAAACTTCACCGTATGGACGTGATATTAATCAAACTGGTTCGCCTACGAAAGGTCCGGAAATGGTTGCTGCGGTGGCACCGGAAGGGGCCTATGTAGCTCGTGGTACGGTTGCGAATGCCCGTCAGTTGAAAGGCTTTATTAAGAAAGCACTTGAAAATCAAATCGCAGGGAACGGTTTTTCGTTTGTTGAGGCGTTATCCGGTTGTCCGACAAACTGGCGTACCAATGCCAAACAAACATGGGAATTTATTGAAAAAGATATGACCCAGTATTTTAAGGTTGGCGAATTACGCACACCACAAAGCTAAGGAGGGATCGTGAATATGTCGAAAGTCATTAAAATTGCCTTGGCAGGTGAAGGGGGCCAGGGGGTGCAGTCAATCGCCGAAATTTTAGCCGAAGCAGCGAATGAAGAAGGCAAGAATGCCTTATATATTCCTAATTTTGGTGTCGAACAGCGCGGTGGTGTTTCAATTGCCTATGTTCAAATTAGCGATGGACCTATTGGTGCGCCCAAATTTATCAAAGCTGATATTTTGATTCCTTTAAGTCCACGGGCAGTAAAGCGTACGACTGATCATGCCGGACCTGATACTGTTTATATTTATGACAACTCCCTGATTCAAGAAGGCGAAGTCAATGACAATATCGTAGGCATGCAATATTTTGATGTAACGCCACCGTGTCCAACTGCGGACCATCCTAATCAAGACCTGCCGCAAGACTTGATCGCCGGTGAACCCAAGACTTGTTCGTTTACAACGGAAGGTAAGGGTGTGGATCCCGCAGATATACCGGAAGTTAAACGGGTGATTGCGATCCCGGCCAATGACATTGCCAAGAACGAATTGCATCCGCGGGTATTCAATGTCATTATTTTGGGGGCAATCATTGCGGCTACCAAAGTATTGCCTTTGGACAGTATCAAGAATGCGCTCGAAGTTAAGCTGGGTGAAAAATTTACGGCAAATCCCAAGCTCCGGGATATGAATTTTAAAGCACTTGAGCGCGGCTATGAGTTAATCATGGGCGCCATGTGAGGGGGGAGAACGATATGGGAAAAGTTAATTGGGAATCAGCGAAATATGACAGCGAAAAAGGCATGTGGGCAATCTTTCCCGGGTTGTGCAAAGGATGCGGATTATGTATCGAAAAGTGCCCGGTAAAGTGCATTAGCTGGGCAGAAGAATTAGGGGTTTATGGTACACCAAGGGTGCAAGCCGATATGAGTAAATGCATTGTTTGCGGAATTTGTCAAATGGTATGTCCGGATACCGCTATTCGTGTTGAAAAAAAGAAATAGCTGGACTTTAAAATATTAAATAGTGTATTATAGTAACAGACTTAGCTTGTAGGTGATAAGATTGATAAAAAATTCTATATTCGGAATAGTCCAAAATGACTTAACCGCATTGGAAGCCGAGCTGCTTTCTGTAATACACTCTCCAGTCCACCTGATAACAGAGATTAGTGAACATCTTGTACAGGCAGGCGGCAAGCGTTTGCGGCCTGCTCTTTATTTTTTGTGTGCCCGCTGTGGTGTTGACCATAACAGCCCGGTGAGCATTCAACCCCTCGCAACCGCGATCGAACTTATCCATATGGCCACTTTAGTTCATGACGATGTGATCGATAATTCTCCAACACGTCGAGGCATACCGACTGCCAATAGCAAATGGGGTAATCAGATGTCGGTACTGATCGGGGACTTTTTATTTGCCAAGGCATTCTCCATTGTTGCATCCAGTCATGTTTCCGAGCGGGTTATGCAAGTATTGACTGAAATCATATGTTCAATGTCTGAAGGCGAAATTATTCAAAACAAAGATACCTTTAATCCAAATCAAAGTGAAATGGAATATTTGGATCGTATCGCTAAAAAAACAGCTGACTTTATTGCTGCAAGCTGTGAACTGGGTGCATTGACAGCTAAGCTGTCTGATCAGGATGTACAAGCTTTGCGTGAATATGGTTACTCGATTGGTATGGCTTTTCAAATTACCGATGACATTCTGGATATAACGGCTTCTACCGAGCAGCTAGGTAAGCCTGCCGGCAATGATTTGCTGCAGGGGATTGTCACACTGCCGGTTCTGTATGCTCTGCAACATAGTCCTGACGCAGCCGAACTGACTCGTATTGTTTCGACTCGCGGGATGGGCCAGGACATGCTGCAACGCGGTTTGGAAATCATTCATGCCACGGATGCTGTGGACTATTCCTATCGTTTAGTAAATGAATATCTCAATCGGGCTAGACAAGTATTGCCTGAGGGGATGCCGTCTGAAATAAAAGAAGCATTTCTGGCTGTAGCTGAATTTGTTGAAATGCGCAACTTCTAGTTTGGAGGCACATATGTATAAGCCGGTGAAGACAAAAAAAGTCTATGAGGAAATCGTTCATCAGATCAAGCTTTCAATCCAAGAGGGAAAACTTAAACCTGGTGAGAAGATGCCGTCTGAGCGGGAATTGGCTGAACAATTTAATGCCAGCCGAGCCTCGGTCAGGGAAGCCCTCAGTGCAATGGAAATGATGGGCATCATCTCCATTCATCCTGGCGAAGGCAGTTATGTGCGTCACTTACCTTCGAACAGCATGCTTGAGACTTTAGCCGCTTCGGTTCAGACCGAATCGGTAGATATTTTTCACTTACTGGAAATGCGCAAAATTATCGAGTCTGAGATTGCTGCGCTGGCGGCCTTGCGGGCGACTGCTGAAGATATTGAAGAATTGCGGCACACCTTAGCTGAAATGAAAAACGAAATGGCTGCCGGTGGTCCTGCTGAAGGTCTTGATGCCAAATTCCATTACATTTTGGTCAAAGCAGCCCGTAATCCAGTGCTGTTAAAAGTGGCACAGACGATTTCTTCGCTTTTGACAAGCAATTACCGTTCCTTGCGTTTGGCTTTATTTTTAATTCCCGATATGAATCATATTTTTTACGAATCTCATTGCGGGATCTTTCAGGCCGTTACTGCTAAGAATCCGCAAGCAGCGCGAAAAATGATGTGTGACCACTTGGATGCCATTCAAGAGGCCATGCGCTGGTATAAGTATGGCGGTGAAGAGGTATTGAGAATCTTTCCGATGATTTACCAGACTAGACAAAATAAAACCTTTGAGTAACAGTTCTTGCAAATTTGCAAGAACTGTTTTTTTATACATTTTCGATTTAAGGAGAGCCTCTGCTTTTTTTTGCAGATAAGCAAGAGCATTCTTTTATAACGATTCCGGGAAAATTAAAAACCGGGAAATTTGAAGGATTTAACGGATATTCGGCAGCATTTAGCGTGAGTCATAATCTTTTAAAAAAAATCATATAAAAGAGTACACCCGAACACGGAAGTAAATGAATTGTAAAAAAACTATTAAAAAATTAATCTTTTGGAAAAATATGCAGGAATTTACATTTCAACGTAGAATAATCAAAATATAGAAAAAATACAGTTAATTGTAAATTCAGAATATACAATATTATTATTTTTGGCAGGCTGGCCATGCCATCCTGCTGATAATAAAAACTAGGCTGGGGAGGTGTATTAAAAAAATACAACTAGAGAAAAGTGAATATGTTACCTAGCACTCATACCAAGAAGGGGGGGAGCTTGGCCGTTTTAGTGGATTATGACCTTATTGTTGATTATTTGAAAATTTACCATTAAAAGGAGTGTATGGAATGACGTGGGTTCAGAACTATAACCCCTTAGGTAGTATTGTAATATCAGCCTTGGTCGCAGCAATTCCGCTATTTATTATTTTATACATGCTGGGTATTAAGCGGTCAAAAGGGCATGTTGCCGCCGCTATTGGTTTGCTTTCCGCATTTCTAGTTTCAGTATTTGTTTATGGGATGCCAGCCGGCCTGGCAGTTGGATCAATCTTAAATGGTGCCGCATACGGGATCTTCCCGATTGTCTGGATCGTTATTACAGCCATCTGGGTTTATAATATGACTGTTGAATCCGGTGAATTCGAAATCATAAAAAATTCATTAGCTTCGATTACCGATGACCGTCGTCTGCAAGCTCTGTTTATTGCATTCGCATTTGGTTCCTTCATCGAAGGTACAGCTGGTTTTGGTACTCCGGTAGCCATTACGGCCGCTATGCTGGTTGGTCTTGGTTTTAACCCGGTTTATGCCGCAGGTATCTGCTTGATTGCTAATACCGCTCCGGTTGCGTTTGGTGCAATTGGGATTCCGGTTGTTGTTGCCGCTCAGGTTACTGGTTTAGACCTGATGCATGTCAGCCAAATCGTTGGTCGTCAGTTGCCGTTTCTCTCTATCATCGTACCGCTTTGGTTAGCCGTTACTATGGCTGGCTGGAAGGGTGCAATGGAAGTATTGCCTGCATTAATTGTAGCCGGTGTTGCTTTTGCCGGAACACAATTCTACACTTCCAACTATGTAAACGCTTACCTGCCTGATATTACTTCGGCAGTTGTTACCATTATTGCCTTATTACTCTTCTTAAAAGTTTGGAAACCGGCCAATACCTGGCATTTCCCAGATGAAAAACCTTCTCAGGGTATTGTAAAATGCTCTTACTCAACCGGCGAGATTCTTCGCGCTTGGGCTCCTTATCTGATTCTGGCTGCATTGGTATTCCTGTGGGCAGATGACAAATTTATCGGCCTTAAAAAGACTTTGGTTAACATCGATAAAGACCTGTTTATCCTTTGGCCTGGACTTCACAACTTAGTTGTCAGAACAGTGCCTGTTGTACCTAAGGAAGCCTTATATGCAGCAAAATATTCCTTGAATATCCTGTCTGCTGCTGGTACAGCGATTCTCTTCTCCGGTATTATTTCTTTGGCGATTATTCCTAACTATGGTATTGGCAAAGCCATTGCTTGCTTTGGCAGAACCGCGAAACAACTGAAATGGCCAATCTTGACTATCGCGATGATTCTTGGTTTGGCTTACATTATGAACTACTCCGGTATGAGCTCCACGATGGGCTTGGCTTTCACCGCTACTGGCTCACTCTTCCCATTCTTCTCCCCATTCCTCGGCTGGCTGGGTGTTTTCCTGACAGGTTCTGACACTTCTGCGAATGCATTATTCTGCGGTATGCAGAAAACAGCTGCTGAGCAAGTCGGTGTTGATCCATACCTGACTGTTGCTGCTAACTCCTCCGGTGGTGTTTGCGGTAAGATGATTTCTCCACAAAGTATCTCGGTTGCAACAGCTGCAACAGGCTTAGTGGGTGAAGAAAGTACGATCTTCCGCTTTACGTTAGGACACAGTATTGCGATGATTATCTTTATGGCCGTGCTGACATACCTCCAAGCGTATGCGCTGCATTGGATGTTACCGTAAAAAAACAGATAAACAAGGACAGTGGGAATCCACTGTCCTTGTTTTTTTATGAGGGCAAATGTATAATATATATGTTATGATAAAAATGAAAGGTGTGATTGTATGTTTAGTTTCAGCATGCCTGAATTAATATTGATATTAGTCATTGCGCTGGTCGTGTTCGGCCCTGGAAAATTACCGGAAATCGGTAAAGCGTTAGGGAGAAGCCTTCAGGAGTTTAAAAAGGCTACCAATGAAATGTCTAAAGATGAAACACTCAAAGATGAACCACCTAAAACAGAATTAAAAAAGCCGGATGAAACAAAGTGAGGTTCGTTCAATGACTGATAAAACAGATCATGATGCTCAGAACGAACAGGAAGAGCAACTAAACGCAGGTGAAATGTCACTGGTCGGTCATCTGGAAGAATTGCGGCGCCGAATTATTATTTGCCTCGTTGTGATAGGGATAAGTAGTGCTGTTAGTTATTGTTATGCTCAGGAACTTGTACACTTTATCACGGCTCCTGCTGGAAAGTTGTATTATATGAATCCGGCAGAAGCTTTTTTTACATACTTAAAGGTGTCGGTTTTTGCCGGATTTTTAGTGAGTCTGCCGGTTGTCTTGTATCAAGTTTGGGCCTTTGTTGTTCCTGCATTAACCAATAATGAGCGTACGGCGGTCGGTTTATTGGTACCAGCCTCGGTACTCTTGTTTTTTGTAGGCTTGGCGTTTTCTTATTATCTGGTGTTACCAGCCGGAATAAAGTTTTTTATGGGGTTTGCAACAGAGGATTTGCAACCGCTATTTTCTCTAGGACAATATTTGTCGTTTGTGCTTTCATTTTTGCTTCCCTTTGGATTTGTCTTTGAATTGCCGTTGTTTATTTTAGTGTTAGCCAAGCTTGGATTTATTAGCTCCGGATTTTTGGTATTAAAAAGAAAGATTGTCTTGGTGCTCTCCTTTATCATAGGAGCCATTATTTCACCTACACCGGATGTTTTTTCTCAAACGATGGTAGCGGTTCCCATTGTGATTTTATATGAACTTAGCATTTTAATCGTAAAATACATTTTGCGCAAGTAATGAAAGGAGTATTATTTTGGCTTTTACTGATTTAAGAGAATTTATTGATGCTTTGGAATCGAGAGGCTGGTTAAAACGCATTCGGGAGAGCGTGGATTGTGATCTGGAAATTACGGAGATCACCGATCGCGTCTCAAAAATGCAAGGGGATAAAAACGTTGCGTTATTATTTGAGAATGTGAAGGGTTATGATGTGCCTGTTCTGATGAATGCTTTTGGCAGCATGGAACGGATGGCTCTGGCTTTAGGGGTGGACAAGATTGATGATATTGCCCAGGAAATACGGGAAATACTCAAACTCCCCTATATTTCTCTGCAAAATAAATTAGACCTGATCAAAATTGTCCCTCAAGCTAAGAGAGCGATTAATTTTCCGAAATATGTTAAAACAGGTCCTTGCAAAGAAGTGATTATCAAAGATCAGCCTTCTATTGAAAAATTTCCAGTCCTAAAATGCTGGCCGGGCGATGCCGGTAAATTTATTACATTGCCGTTGGTCTTTACGAAAAATCCAATTACCGGCAAGCGGAATGTGGGGATGTACCGGATGCAAATTTATGACGGTCAAACCACGGGGATGCATTGGCATATTCATAAAAATGGCGCTGAAAACTTCAGAGCTCACCGCGAGCTAGGTAAAGATAGAATTGAAGTAGCTGTGGCTATCGGTGGAGATCCTGTGCTCACTTATGCGGCTACTGCTCCATTGCCACGGGATATTGATGAAATGGTGTTTGCCGGTTTCTTACGCAAAAAATCGGTGGAAATGGTCAAATGTGAGACTGTTGATGTTGAAGTACCTGCTCATTCGGAAATCGTTTTAGAAGGGTATGTGTTGCTGGATGAGCTGCGTACCGAAGGACCTTTTGGCGATCATACCGGTTATTATTCCTTAGCCGATCAGTATCCGGTATTTCATATTACTTGTATCACTCACCGGAAAAATCCAATCTATCCGGCTACGATTGTCGGTAAACCTCCAATGGAAGATTGTTTTCTGGCCAAAGCAACTGAGCGCATTTTTTTGCCGCTGCTCCAACAGCAGCTTCCGGAAATCATTGATGTCAATTTACCCCTTGAAGGCGTTTTCCATAATTGTGCGATGATTTCAATCAAAAAAAGTTATCCTCAGCATGCTAAAAAGGTCATGCATGCCATTTGGGGTATGGGACAAATGATGTTTACCAAAATGGTCATTATTGTGGATGAACATGTCAATGTACAGGATACCAATGAAGTATGGTGGCGTGTTTTTAATAACATTGACGCTCGCCGTGATATTGTTATGGTCGACGGACCGCTTGATGTACTGGATCATTCTTCACCCATGCCTAATTGGGGAACTAAAGTCGGCATTGATGCCACAAAAACCTGGCCGGAGGAAGGGAACCTGCGGGAGTGGCCGGATGAAATTGTCATGTCTGACGATATCAAGCGCATAGTTGATGCGAAGTGGAAGGGTTTAGGTCTTGAATAAGCTAAAAGCACATCTTGAAAATATTGCTCTGTCGCACTCTGTGTTTGCTCTGCCCTTTGCTTACATGGGAGCCTTTTTGGCTGCCGGTAATATCCCGAGTGGCCGGGATATTTGGTGGATTACTTTGGCGATGGTCGGTGCCCGGAGTGCAGCATTAGCACTCAATAATTTCATTGATCTGAAATATGATCGTATCCATCCCCGTTTTCAGAACAGACCGATGGTTACCGGGGCCGTAAAGGTGTGGGAAGCCATTTTGCTGATTGTAGTCAGTTTAGCTGTTTTTATCATTGCTGCCGCCCAGTTGCATCCTGTTTGTTTGCAACTGGCGCCGTTAGCGGTTATCCCACTGGCTGTTTATCCTTACATGAAACGCTTTTCCTGGACCTGCCATTTGGTACTGGGGTTAGCCTTATCCATTGCCCCCGTAGGGGCCTGGATGGCGATCCGCGGCGAATTGACATTACCCATCGCCTTATTAGGCTTGGCGGTCGGTATTTGGATTGCAGGGTTTGATGTCATCTACGGATGCCAGGATGTGGAATTTGACAAGGCTCATGGTTTAAATTCCATGCCGGTGCGTTTTGGCGTTGATGGAGCTTTACGGCTTTCCAAATGGATGCACCTGATGAGTATTGGCGCTTTTACTGCCGTAGGATATTTGCTGAATCTTGGTGCTATTTACTATGCCGGAGTATTACTGGCTGCGGTGGTGCTTATTTACCAGCACTCTATTGTCAGTCCGCAGGATTTATCCAAGGTGACGCAGGTTTACTTTATGCGCAACGGGCTTGTGGCTATCGTAGTTTGTCTTTTTACCATTGTAAGTCTCGTGTTTTAATAGTCTTAATGGATTGTCATTGCGATTTACTTCGCAATGACACTTTTTAAATGGTTGTTCAAACCAGTGAAATATTGATTCAGACGAGGGAGAAAAATGACAGCAAAAATATTAGAAGGCAAGTACTTTGCAGCTCAAATCAAAGAGAAATGCAAACAAGATATTGAAATGCTTAAAACTGAACATCAGCTTACTCCAGGATTGGCTGTAATCATAGTGGGTGAAAACCCGGCATCAAAGGTTTATGTAGCCAATAAACACCGTTCCTGCGAAGAAATTGGAATTTATTCCGAAGTGATCGAATTACCGGCAAGCACCAGCAAACAGGCTTTGCTGGATAAGATTGAACACTTAAATTGTGATCCTAAGATACATGGGATTTTAGTTCAACTGCCGTTGCCTGAGCACATTAGAGCTGCTGAAACTGAGATTTTAAATGCAATAAGTCCTGCTAAAGATGTTGATGGATTTCATCCGGTCAACGTAGGAAAACTGGCAATCGGTGAAGAACATTTGGTGCCTTGTACTCCATATGGCTGTATTAAGATGCTGGAATTGGCCGATATTCCAATTGCCGGCAAACAGGCCGTCGTGATTGGGCGGAGCAATATTGTCGGCAAGCCGATGTTTCATTTGCTGCTTGCACGCCATGCTACTGTGACCGTATGTCATTCCCGTTCCAAAGATCTTGCGAATATTACCAGGCAAGCGGATATATTGGTTGCAGCGGTTGGAAAACCACATTTTGTTACGGTTGATATGGTCAAACCCGGTGCGGTTGTCATTGATGTCGGGATTAACCGAATTGCAGATAAGAAGCTGGTTGGCGATGTTGATTTTGAACAGGTGAAAGAGGTGGCTGGGGCAATCACACCGGTTCCGGGCGGGGTTGGATTATTGACGATCGCTATGCTGCTGCATAATACCGTAAAAGCAGCTTGTATCATTCATCAAGTGAATGTTAAGGCTTTAGAATAACTGTATAATAACAACTAGGAGGAAGGCTATGAAAACTGATGTTGAAATTGCTCAAGAGGCTGTCATGAGTTCAATTACTCAGGTCGCTCAGGAACTCCAGCTTACGGATGACGAGCTTGAGTTATATGGAAAATATAAAGCAAAGGTTTCTCTTGCTGCCTGGGAACGTATCAAAGACCGGCCGAACGGTAAACTGATTCTTGTTACCGCAATTAATCCGACGCCTGCTGGTGAAGGGAAAACAACAACTACCGTAGGGTTGGGGGATGCATTACGGCAGCTTGATAAAAAAGTGATGATTGCTCTCAGAGAACCGTCATTAGGACCTTGTTTTGGGATTAAAGGCGGTGCTGCTGGCGGGGGCTATGCTCAAGTCGTACCGATGGAGGATATTAATTTACATTTTACCGGTGATTTTCACGCAATCACTTCAGCGCATAATTTATTGGCTGCTGTCATTGATAACCACATCCAGCATGGCAATGAACTGGGGATTGATCCACGGCGCATTACTTGGCGGAGGGTTGTTGACCTAAATGACCGGGCTTTGCGCTCAATTATTTGTGGATTGGGTGGAAAGATCAACGGAACACCGCGGGAAACAGGTTTTGATATTACGGTTGCCTCAGAAATGATGGCTATTTTATGCCTGGCCAGTGATTTGTCTGATATGAAAGCCAGAATCGACCGAATTATTGTGGCTTATACTTATGATAATCAACCGGTTACTGCCGGACAACTTCAGGTAACAGGCGCCTTAACGTTATTGTTTAAGGATGCCATCAAGCCCAATTTGGTACAGACACTGGAGAATACCCCGGCCTTTGTTCATGGCGGGCCATTTGCCAATATTGCTCATGGCTGTAACAGTGTGATGGCTACAAAATTTGCGTTGAAGCTTGCTGATGTTGTTGTTACCGAAGCTGGTTTTGGTGCTGATCTTGGTGCTGAAAAGTTTCTTGATATTAAATGCCGGTTTGCCGGCTTCCAGCCGGATGCTGTAGTCATCGTAGCCACGGTGAGAGCGCTTAAAATGCATGGCGGTGTACCCAAAGCCGAATTAACGAATGAAAATATGACGGCACTTGAACAGGGATTAGCGAACCTGACCAAACATATTGAGAACATGCATAAATTTGGTTTGCCAGCAGTTGTTGCTGTCAATGCCTTCCCGACAGATACGCAGCAGGAGTTGAATTTTGTAGCGGAGAAATGCCGTTCGCTGGGAGCGGAAGTTGCTATCTCCGAGGTTTGGGCCAAGGGGGGCCACGGCGGGCGTGCGTTAGCGGAAAAAGTATTGCAGGCGACGGAGAAAACCAGTCAGTTTAAGTTTCTCTACGATGATAAAGCTCCGATTAAAACAAAAATTGAGACTATTGCCCGTGAAATGTATGGAGCGGACGGAGTTCATTATACCGCCGCTGCCGAAAAAACCATCGTGGAGCTAGCAAAACTGGGATTTGATCATACTCCGATTTGTATGGCTAAAACACAATATTCACTCAGTGACGATGCAGCCAAGCTTGGACGGCCGTCTGGCTTTACTGTTACGGTACGCGAAATCCGAGTGGCGGCCGGTGCCGGTTTTTTAGTTGCAATTACCGGTGATATTATGACCATGCCAGGATTGCCGAAACGGCCGGCTGCCGAAAAGATGGATATTGATAATAATGGAAAAATAATGGGTCTGTTTTAATCTTTTTACTGAATATGGGGGTAGGGAATATTGAGAATAGCCATTGAGTTGGTGCCTCGGGATAAGGAATCCTTATTAAATGAACTTAATCTGGTAAAAAAGCATTATCAGGCAGTTGACACAATCAATATTCCTGATCTGTTGCGATATGAACTGAGAAGCTGGGAAGCTTGCAGCTTGGCTCAGTCTAGCTATCGCTCTGTGATTCCTCACATTCGTGCTATCGACATTAACCTGGATAAGCCGCTGCCTATGGCTGAGTATCTCATTGCGAATCAAATCCAGGAAGTGCTGGTGATCACCGGGGACCCGCCGCAGGATATGCGCTGGAAGATTTACCCCACTACCAGTATTGATGTCATAAGAAAATTTAAGGCTGAGATACCGGGAATTAAGGTATATGCCGGAATCGACCAATATCGCGAGAGTATGAGAAAAGAAGCGGATTATATCAAACGGAAAATTCAGGCCGGGGCCGATGGCTTTTTTACGCAGCCGTTCTTTGATCTGCGTCTGATGGAGATTTACACTGAAATTCTGCAAGGCCAGGAGGTATACTGGGGTATATCGCCTGTTACCTCGGAGAAATCCTTGCATTACTGGGAAACGAAGAATAATGTCGTATTCCCTGCCTCGTTTCAGCCCAATTTAGAATGGAATATTGCTTTTGCCCGTCAGGCTCTGGATTTTACCAGGCAGACACAAGCCAATATTTACTTTATGCCTATCCGGACCAATGTCGATCAATATTTGCAGGGTATTTTTGCAGATAAATAATTTGCATTTCGCCACAGGATGTCATAGGGATGCTAGGAATCAATAAGGAGTGTGATGACGTGTATAAAATCCTGGTCAAAAAGGAATTGGCGCCCAGCGTCAAATTATTTGAAATGGAAGCACCGCGTATTGCAAAAAAAGCTCAGCCTGGCCAATTTGTGATCGTGCGGCTGGACGAAGAAGGGGAACGGATACCGCTAACTATTGCTGATTTTAACCGTGAAAAAGGTACGGTTACCATTATCTTTCAAGAAGTGGGTGCTTCTACCAAGGAAATGGGACGGTTAAATGAGGGCGATTCGCTGCTGGATTTGGTTGGTCCTTTAGGGAAAGAGACCCATATTGAGAATTTCGGTACAGTGGTCTGTGTTGGCGGTGGTATCGGTATTGCCCCGGTTTACCCGATTGCCCGTGGTATGAAGCAGGCTGGGAATGAAGTGATTTCGATCATCGGCGCTCGCAATAAGGACATTCTGATTCTGGAAGAAGAAATGGCTGCAGTGAGTGACCAGCTTCATATTACGACCGATGATGGCTCAAAAGGTTATCAAGGGTTTGTCACTCAGCCATTGCAAAAGCTCATTGATGAGGGGGTCAAGCTTGCTTTAGTTGTGGCCATCGGCCCGGTAGTCATGATGCGCAGTGTCGCAGAAGTAACCCGGCCTTACGGCATTCCAACGGTTGTCAGTCTCAATCCTATTATGGTTGATGGCACCGGTATGTGCGGGGGCTGTCGGGTTCAAGTCGGCGATGAAAGCCGCTTTGCCTGCGTAGACGGACCTGAGTTTGATGCCCATAAAGTTGACTTTGCCGGCCTTATTGCACGTCAACGCATGTATATTCCTCACGAGAAAAATCATGAGCACCATTGTGCCAATAAACAGGGAGGTGGCTGCAAATGTCACTCTCATTAAATAAACATAAAATGCCGGAACAAGATCCCAAAGTCCGCGCTAAGAATTTTGACGAAGTTACCTTAGGCTATTCGCACGAGGATGCTGTCAATGAAGCCAAACGCTGCTTAAGCTGTAAGCATGCACCTTGCCGCCAAGGCTGTCCTGTACAGGTTGACATTCCAGCCTTTATCAAGCATCTGAAAGAAGGCGATGCAGACGCTGCGATTGCAACGATAAAAAATGTTAATAGTTTGCCGGCCGTATGCGGGCGCGTGTGTCCCCAGGAAGAACAATGTGAAAAACATTGTGTCTTGGCAAAAAAAGGTGAAGCGGTGGGAATTGGCCGTCTGGAGCGCTATGCGGCGGATTATGCCAGAAACAAAGGGGAATTGGTAACGCCGGTTGATTATGCGGCGGACGCGCAGAAAGTTGCTGTTGTCGGCTCCGGTCCGGCAGGGCTGACGGCTGCCGGTGATTTAGCCAAATTAGGTTATAAGGTGACCGTGTTTGAGGCTTTACATGCTCCCGGTGGAGTACTGGTTTATGGCATTCCGGAATTCCGCCTGCCGAAAGAGGCTGTTGTAAAAGCAGAAATTGATAATCTTCGCAAACTTGGTGTAGATATTGTTGTGAATGCCGTTGCCGGCAAGACTTTTACCATTGACGAACTGATGGAAGAAGAAGGCTATGAGGCTGTTTTTATCGCGACCGGTGCAGGGTTGCCTCATTTTATGGGGATACCTGGCGAAAATCTGAATGGTGTTTATGCTGCCAATGAGTTTTTAACCCGCTGCAATTTAATGAAAGCGTATAAATTTCCTCACTCAGGCACACCCATTCATGTTGGCAAAAGAGTAGCCGTTGTCGGTGGCGGCAATGTTGCGATGGATGCGGCTCGGACGGCGTTGCGTTTGGGTGCTGACCAGGTTTATATTGTTTACCGCCGGTCAGAGGAGGAGTTGCCAGCCCGTTTGGAAGAAGTTCATCACGCTAAAGAAGAAGGCATTGAATTCCAACTGCTGACCAATCCGGTTGCGGTTGTCGGCAATGAGCAAGGCTGGGTTAGTGCTTTAAAATGTATCCGAATGGAACTTGGGGAGCCTGATGCATCTGGTAGAAGGCGTCCGGTTGAGATTCCGGATTCGGAATTTGACTTAGCTGTCGATACCGTTGTTATTGCAATCGGACAAGGGCCCAATCCGTTGGTTCAGTCCACGACGAAAGGCCTTGATACCAATAAACGAGGGAATATTATTGCCGATTCTGAAACGGGAGCTACCAGCAAACCAGGAGTTTTTGCCGGTGGTGATATTGTAACCGGTGCCGCTACGGTGATTTTAGCCATGGGTGCCGGGAAAAAAGCCGCTGCCGCTATTGACCAGTATTTAATGGCTAAGCGTGCTGAAACTAAATAATTTTTCAACAAAAAGAATGGCTACATATGGTTTATACTGTATGTAGCCATTGCAATATTTAAAAACAATACTTGGTATACTATGGAGAACGACGATGATAGTCATGATTGACAACTATGATTCATTTGTTTATAACCTTGTGCAATACTTAGGAGAATTAGGACAAGAGATCAAAGTTTATCGCAATGATGAAATTACTGCGGTGCAAATTGCGGAATTGGCACCGGATCAACTGATCTTATCCCCCGGGCCCTGTACGCCGAATGAAGCAGGAATCAGTCTGGAGTTAATTGATAAATTTAAAGGCAAAATTCCAATCTTGGGCGTTTGTTTAGGCCATCAAGCGATTGGGCAAGCTTTTGGTGGTAAAGTCGTACAGGCAAGCCGGTTGATGCATGGCAAGACTTCAGCCATGTATCATCATCATAAAGGTTTGTTTTTTGATTTACCGAATCCACTTACGGCTACTCGCTACCATTCCTTATTAGTGGAACGTCACTCGTTGCCGGATTGTCTTGAAGTTACAGCTGAAACCGAACTGGGTGAGATTATGGGAATTCGACATCGCACTTATCCGATAACCGGTGTGCAATTCCATCCCGAATCCATCTTGACTCAAGGTGGTCATCAGATGCTGCAGAATTTTCTGAATGGTTATTATTAAACTAGGGTAGGGAGTTGCCATGAAACCTTTCATCTTCGAATTTCCGCTTAATGCCATGGCGGAAGCAATTTATGCTTTATTTGCTCATGAGAAAAACAGCGTCTATCTTGATAGTGCCTTAGATATTCAGGGAATGGGGCGGTATTCATTTATCGCCCGGGATCCCTTTTTAGTATTTGCCAGTAAGCATCAGCAGGTTCTTCTGACTGAAAAGGATCAAACCAGTATATTAACCGGCAATCCTTTTGCGGAGCTTAAACGGCTGCTGAATGTCTACCACACTGAAAAAATACCCAATATGCCGCCGCTGGCCGGTGGTATTATTGGGTATTTTGGGTATGACCTTGGCTATATCATTGAACCACGGGTAGCCGGACACAGCCGGGATGATTTAGCCATCCCCGATTGTCAGCTAGGCTTCTATGATACCGTTATCATTATTGACCACCATGACGAAAAACTTTATATTGCTTCAACCGGATTTCCCGCCCTGCAGGATGAAGCCAGACAAGTCAGAGCAAAGTGCCGCGCCGATGAGCTGGCAAAAATGATCACTGCGGCAACGGCGCTGCCGGAAGCAGTAAGGCCGGTTCCGGCAGGTGAACTTCATGCTGACTTTAGCTACGGAAGTTATTGTGCTATGGTAAATCAAGCACTGGCCTATATAGCTGCCGGTGACATTTTTCAGGTGAATTTGTCGCAGCGTTTTAAAGCCAGAATCAATACCGAGCCTTTTCAACTATACCGCTATTTGCGCAAAATTAATCCGGCTCCATTTGCGGCCTATTTAAATTTGGGTGATTTCATTGTGGCCAGTGCCTCCCCTGAACGCTATTTGCATGTTGACGGTCAATATGTTGAGACCAGGCCGATTAAAGGAACCCGCCCGCGTGGGCATGACCCGGAATCGGATGAGCGATACCGGCATGAATTATACCATAGCGAAAAGGATAAAGCCGAGCTGGTCATGATTATTGACCTGGAACGAAATGACTTGGGGAAGGTTTGTGAATATGGCAGTGTCAAGGTACCTGAGCTCATTCGGTTGGAAGAATATGCGACAGTATTTCATTTAGTTTCAACGGTTACTGGTAAGATTGCCCCTGAACATGATATTATTGATTTAGTGGTGGCTTCCTTTCCGGGAGGCTCGATTACCGGAGCGCCCAAAGTCCGTGCCATGGAGATTGTTGATGAACTTGAACCAGTACGGCGTGGGATTTATACAGGTTCGATCGGATATATTAATTTTAATGGTGATGCTGATTTAAATATTGCCATACGTACTATGGTGATCAAACAAAATCAGGCGTTCTTTCAGGTTGGCGGAGGCATTGTGGCCGATTCCCAGGCTGAGCTTGAATATGCAGAAACATTTACAAAAGCAAAAGCGCTTATACAGGCATTAGGTTATCAGAGATAGCGGGTGAAAAAGATGCGGCAAAAAATCTTCTTAAATGGTGCCATGGTGAATGCGGAGGAGGCACTGTTATCCGTACAGGATCATGGATTTCTTTACGGCAATGGGCTATTTGAAACTATGAGAGCGTATCATGGCCAAATTTTTCGTTGTCAGACCCATATCAAGCGCCTGCTTGAGGGCGTTAAAATTCTTGGGTGGGATCATCCTCCGAGTGAAGCTGAGTTAATGCATGCTGTTGATCTCTGTCTGAAAGCCAATGGCCTTCTGGAGGCCTCGGTCAGATTGACCGTCTCCCGTGGGTCCGGTGGTACAAGACCGGATCATGATTGCTCTAGGCCTGGGATCGTGGTATTCGCCGGGCCGTATCAGGCACCGGAAGCTGCAGAATATCAAACAGGCTGGAGTGTTGTAACAGCGAGTATTCGCCGCAATCCAACCTCACCTGTCTGCCGGATTAAATCCGCCAATTATCTGGATAGTTTACTGGCGCGTGCCGAAGCACACGCGAAAGGGGCCAAAGAAGCACTGCTGTTAAACACAAATGGCATGGTCGCTGAAGGGACGATTGCGAATTACTTTTTTATTCTTCAGGATAAGCTGGTGACACCGGATATTCAGAGCGGACTTTTGCCGGGCATTACCCGCGCAACGGTATTAAGTCTGGCTGATCAGCTGGGGATGCCTGTTGAAATTCGCTTCGTGTATCCGGACGAAATCATCCAGGCCCAAGAAGTCTTTATTACCAACTCCCTGTTGGAGATCATGCCTGTTAATCGTATTGATGGGCGGAGGGTTGGTTCTGGCTTTTGCGGGCCGGTTACCGACTTTTTGATCGAACAATATAAAGTGCTAGTCCGGAAAGAATGTTCAATTTCTTAAAGGAGCATGATGTGATGAATTTATTTGATATTATCGGACCGGTTATGGTTGGTCCATCAAGCTCGCATACCGCCGGTGCAGTACGGCTGGGGAATTTGGCACTGGCTATTTTAGGTGAACCGGTTAGCCAAGCGATGATTGAATTGCACGGGTCATTTGCGCAAACGTATCGCGGTCACGGTACCGACCTGGCTTTGATTGCGGGTTTGCTTGGCTGGCCTCCTGATGACTTAAGAATTCCTCAGTCTTTTGAATATGCCCGTCAGGCTGAGCTGGAGTACCATATTCTTAAAACCAATCTGGGGGATTTGGCTCATCCCAATACCGTTCGCTTCCGGTTAACAGGAAAAAACGGTGCCAGTTCAGAAATTACTGGAGCTTCCGTTGGCGGGGGGAGTGTCATCATTACCGATGTAGATGGATTTGCCCTCGAATTTACTGGTGAGCTGACCGCTTTGCTGACCATGCATCAGGACAAACCGGGGGTCGTTGCTTTAGTAACCAGCATTCTATCCAATCAAGGGGTGAATGTGGCTTCAATGCGGCTGTCTCGCCAGGATAAAGGCGGATTGGCGGTGATGGTGCTTGAAACCGATGAGACCATTAGCGATGAGGTTATTGCTGTTATAAAAGCCATGCCGCAGATTAAAGCTGTACGCAGGATTCTGCGGGCTTAGGGCAAGGAGGTCGTCATGAACAAGAAATTATCCCTTCAGGAATGGCTCGGTGAAGCCGAGCAGAGTCGAATCAGTTTTGCTGATTTTTGTATCAGCCAACAAAGCAATTTTTTAGAAAAAAGTCGTCAGGACATTATCACGGATATGCTGGCTATTCTCGACGTCATGGAGCAATCGGTGATGACGGGATTAAGTGGAGTCAAATCCCGTGGCGGTTTAGTCGGAGGAGATGCTCTCAGGCTGCAAGCCTACTCAAGTGATCAAGCGCAACGCAGTGTGATTGGCCCTACCGTTAATAGAGCGATTACCATGGCTTTAGCTGTTGGTGAAGCGAATGCCGCGATGGGGAAAATTGTGGCAGCACCTACGGCTGGTTCCAGTGGTGTTTTGCCTGCTGTTTTATTTTCATTAGGTGAAGCGTGGAATATTGAACGGGTTGAATTAGCGAAAGCCTTGATCGTTGCCGGAGCTATCGGGATGGTTATTGCTTCCCGGGCATCCTTATCAGGCGCAGCGGGCGGCTGTCAAGCAGAATGCGGTTCTGCGGCTGCCATGGCTGCCGGCGCAGCAGTCGTATTACATGGAGGAACACCGGGTCAGGTAGGCAATGCGGTAGCCATTACGTTGAAAAATATGCTGGGCCTGGTTTGTGATCCAGTTGCCGGTTTAGTTGAAGTACCCTGCGTGAAGCGAAATGCCGGCGCAGCGGCGCAAGCGATGGTGGCAGCCGAAATGGCTTTAGCCGGAATAACCAGTGTCATTCCGGTCGATGAGGTGATTGATGCCATGGCTGCCGTTGGCTCAAGTATGAGCTGTACATTGCGGGAAACTTCTCAGGGCGGGCTGGCTGTTACGCCGACTGCTTTAGCATGGACGCAAAAAATTTTTAAGGATTAGCTTCATGATCAAAATCCACTTTTCAGAAGTGGATTTTCTTTTGTCCGATTGTCAGATTTTTGAGGATGAGGTAAAATGGTACTGGTAAAGTTCACATAGAGAGAGGGGAATGGCGCAGTCTGCCGGGGTGTGCCTAATTATGAATTTTGTTGCAATTGATTTTGAAACGGCGAATAGCAGTCGTTCCAGTGTCTGCAGTGTTGCTGTCGTCCGTGTTGAGAAGGGGAAAATAACCGACTCTTTTTATTCGCTCGTTTGTCCGCCGCATGTAAAATTTGATTATTGGAATACTAAAATTCACGGAATAACAGCAGAGGATGTTGTTGGACAGCCTAATTTTGCCCAATTATGGACGGCGTTAAGTCCTTACTTACATAACCAGACGATTATAGCGCATAACGCTGCTTTTGATATTAGCGTATTGCGCAGTGTCTTGAGTGAATATCAATTACCGGCACCGGTTTTCCGGCATTTTTGCACAGTCAGCATGTCGAAAAAGATATGGCCCAATGTTGAAAACTATAAACTATCTACGCTTGCCAGATTTTTCGATATTCGTTTCGAGCACCATCATGCATTGCACGATGCCCGGGTATGTGCAACATTGGCGCTTTTGGCTAATCAAGAAATTCAGGCTGAAAATATGGATCAGTTTATTGCTAAAGTCAATATGAAGGTGCAGGAATTCAGGTCTGCCTAACCGAAAATCTGGTAGAAGTCAGACGACTTATCTTGCAGATACCGAATGAATTCAGGGATTTTTATAAAATCCGTTTATGAAGTTTGTCAAAACTTGACAAACTCCATAAACGGGAAGTATATTGTAATAGATAAACCTAGAGGCAATGAAGGGAAGAGTACACTAGGGCGGCTGTTCAGAGAAGGGATTCATCGGCTGGAAGATCCCGCGGTCAAACGAGTGGAAGGTCATCCTGGAGCTGTTGTGCTGATATTAGGTAGGTGCAACCGGAGTTGGCTCCGTTATAGCTGTAAAGTCCGGACAAGCCGCAGAGGTAGTCCGGAAAGTAAGGTGGTACCGCGGAAGCAAGCTCTTTCGTCCTTCGGGATGAAGGAGCTTTTTTAATTCGTTATTTTTAGGAGGATATCCATGATGGAAGAAAAAAATATTTCAACAGTCTATGATCCCCAATCAGTTGAAAAGAAATGGTATCAATTTTGGGAAGAGCAACAATTGTTTCATGCTGAGGTTGAACCGGATAAAAAGCCGTTTAGTATTGTAATACCGCCGCCGAATGTGACCGGGCAGCTCCATATGGGGCATGCGCTGGATAATACACTGCAGGATATTCAAATCCGGTGGCGGCGTATGCAAGGGTATAATACTTTGTGGATGCCCGGAACCGATCATGCCGGTATTGCAACCCAGATCAAGGTGGAAGAAATGCTGGCACAGGACGGCCTGACCCGTTATGATCTTGGCCGTGAGGAGTTTATCAAAAAAGTATGGGAATGGAAACACCAGTATGGCAATCGGATTACCAGTCAGTTGAAGAGCTTGGGCGCTTCATGTGACTGGCAGCGTGAGCGTTTTACGATGGATGAGGGCTGCTCAAAGGCTGTTCGGGAAGTATTTGTCAGCTTATATGAACAGGGGCTGATTTATCAAGGCAACCGGATTACCAATTGGTGTCCGCGCTGCAATACCGCATTAAGTGATATTGAGGTCGAGCATGAGGAAAAGCCCGGTAATTTATTTCATGTGCGTTATCAGGTTGAGGGCAGTGAAGAATATGTGACTGTTGCTACAACCCGCCCGGAAACCATCCTTGGTGATACGGGTGTAGCCGTTCATCCTGAAGACGTCCGTTATCAGCACCTGATTGGCAAATCGCTGATTCTGCCAATTGTTGGCCGGCTGTTACCGATTGTTGGCGATGAATATGTTGATCCGTCTTTTGGTACCGGGGCTGTTAAAGTCACTCCGGCTCATGATCCTAATGATTTTGAAATGGGGTTAAGGCACCAGCTTTCTGAGATTATGATTATGAATCCGGATGGAACGATGGCCGATAATGCCGGAAAATACGCCGGTATGGACCGTTATGAATGTCGTAAAGCCTTGGTTGCTGACTTAAAAGAGCTTGGCTATCTGGTGAAGATTGATGAACATGCTCATGCTGTCGGGCATTGCCAGCGTTGTAATACAGTCATTGAACCAATGGTTTCTAAACAGTGGTTTGTTCGTATGGAGCCGCTAGCCAAACCGGCGATTGAGGCAGTGACATCAGGCAGCATTCAGTTTGTACCTGAACGTTTTACAAAGATCTACAGCAATTGGCTGGAAAACATCCGTGACTGGTGCATTTCCCGGCAAATCTGGTGGGGGCACCGCATCCCGGCCTGGTATTGCGGCTGCGGTGAAACCATCGTCTCGCGACAAGACATTACTGTTTGTCCAAAATGCGGCGGTGCTGTGGAGCAGGATCCGGATGTACTGGATACTTGGTTTAGTTCAGCCTTATGGCCGTTTTCAACAATGGGCTGGCCGGAAAATACACCTGAACTCAAGCAGTTTTACCCGACCAGTGTGCTGGTTACCGGTTACGATATCATCTTCTTCTGGGTGGCCAGAATGATTATGATGGGCCTGGCCTTCAAACAGGATATTCCGTTTAAGCATGTGTTTATTCACGGTCTTGTTCGTGATTCACAAGGGCGAAAAATGAGTAAATCGTTAGGCAATGGTATCGATCCTTTAGAGGTGATTGAAAAATACGGGGCCGATACCCTGCGGTTTATGCTGATCACCGGGAATACGCCTGGTAATGACATGCGTTTTTACTGGGAAAGGGTAGAAGCTAGCCGGAATTTTGCGAATAAGCTTTGGAATGCTTCACGGTTTGTTTTGATGAATTTAGCCGGCTTTGATCCTGGTTATCAGCCTGCTCCTGAGCAATACACCTTAGCCGACCAGTGGATTCTCAGCCGTTTTACCAAAACAGTCAGTGAAGTGACTCGCAACCTGGAACGGTTTGAACTTGGAGAAGCAGGCCGTGCTCTTTATGAATTTATCTGGAATGAATTCTGCGATTGGTACATTGAAATGGCTAAGAGCAGATTATATAACAAAGAAGATGTAGCTAGCCGGGCAACCGCGCAGTTTGTTCTTTGGACTGTGCTGCAGGACACACTAAAATTACTCCACCCATTCATGCCGTACATCACTGAAGAGATTTGGCAACATTTGCCGCATGAAGGGGTTAGTATTATGGTTTCCGTTTGGCCGGCAGAGCGGAAAAGCCTGATCAATGCTCAGGCTGAACAAAACATGAACGCGATTATGGAAGCCATTAAGGCCATTCGTAACTTGCGGGCGGAAGTGAACGTACCTCCTGGCAAGAAAAGTGAAGTGCTGCTGAAAATTGCCACACCGGAATTGCAAGCCGTATTTTCCGAAAACAGTCAATATTTACGCTCGCTGGCGGCTGCAGAACCGATCGTTATCTTGTCCGCACAAGCTGAAAAGCCGGAGAATGCTATGACGGCGGTTACGAACGGTGTTGAAATTTACCTGCCGCTTAGAGGGCTCATTGATGTTGAAAAAGAAACGGCCCGTTTGAATAAAGAAATGGATTCATTAAATAAGGAATTGGCCCGAATCAGCGGGAAGTTGGCCAATCCAGGATTTGTTGCCAAAGCACCGGCCGATGTGATTGAAAAAGAACAGGCCAAACAACGGGAGTATGAGGAAAAAAGAGTGGCGATTACTGAGCGCCTGGCTTATTTGGCCAGTTTATAGGATTGAAGCCGATGATGACATACGATGAAGCTTTAACGTATCTTGACAGTTTAAACAAATTTGGAATTCGCCTAGGCTTGGAGCGAATTAAGCGGCTTTTGGAACTGATGGGCAACCCTGAACGTTCCTATAAAACCATTCATGTTACCGGCACCAATGGCAAAGGTTCGACAACCGCTATGCTGGCGGCCATTTTGCATCGTTCCGGAATTAGGGCGGGGATGTATACTTCCCCGCACCTTATAGATTATACCGAGCGGATTTGCATTAATACCGAGGATATTAGACAAGCGGCTTTTGCTCGGGCCATTGAGACAACCCGATATTTTGTTGACCAGCTGATTGCTGAAGGCGGGGAAAGTCCAACTCAGTTTGAGGTTTTGACGGCAGCGGCGTTTCATTACTTTGCAACGGCTGAAGTGGAATATGCGGTGATTGAAGTTGGCCTTGGCGGTCTTCTCGATTCTACTAATGTGATTATCCCGGAAGTTGCCGTTATTACGAATGTTGCGATGGAACATGCCGATCGTTGTGGCGGGACTTTGCTGTCGGTGGCCGAACATAAGGCCGGGATTATCAAGCCTAAGATTCCGGTTGTTACGGCCGTCAGTCCTGAGGTCTTCCCGGTCGTTGAGGCCAAGGCCGATCAGGCAGGAGCTTCCCTTTTCTTACTGGGACGTGATTTTACTTGCCATTCTGACGGTGTTGCCGACCATCAACAAATCATTACATTTCAATCCGCCTTATTTGGGCAGGTCGGTCCGACACCAGTAAACCTGTTAGGGAGTCATCAAGTGAGCAACAGTGCCCTGGCGATTATGGCAGCGCTGTTATTAAGCCGTAATGAGGCCCGCATAACCCATGCTTCTATTCAAGCCGGGCTTGGTTCTGTAGTTTGGCCCGGACGTTTTGAAGTCATCCCCGGAAAACCGCTTATTGTGATCGATGGTGCGCATAACCCGGCGGGTGCAGAGGTGTTGCGCCTGAATTTGGATCGTGCATTTCCTGAACAATCCATTGTCTTTTTAATCGGCATATTGCAAGACAAGGATATCGGCGGAATTGTCAGCACTCTGATTAGGCCGTATGACCGTGTTGTTGTCACATCTCCGGATTCCGACCGAGCGGCACAGCCGGAATTGGTGGCTGACTTGATTGAGGCGGAATATGTAGAGAGTGTGGCCACTATTGAAGACGGGATTGCTCAAGCAATTCGCCTGGCTGGACCGGATGGAATTGTCTGTGTTGCCGGCTCGTTGTATTTAATTGGCTATGCCCGACATATAATATACAATAGACAAAAAAAATATTGCTAGGTATAATGAAAAGTGGTGCTATTTATTAGCCAAGCCAAATAATTTTAAATAGGGTGAAATAGTGCGTATATCTTATCAGACAACCCGCATTCAATATTTTTTAGACTTAATCATTGAGCACTGCATCTTAGCGGTGGCCTTTTTTTTGCCATTGTCCATTGATGCGACAACCGTTTTTTTAATGGCCGGAGTTGGTGCCTGGTTAAGTAAAATGCTGATTAGCCGGAACTTTGCGTTGAAAAGAAGTCCATTTGATATTTTTATTGCTGTTTTTATTGTCATTTCAGCGGCTTCAATTTTGGTTTCCCCTGACCGTGATTTTAGTTTTTATAATTATTATCATTTAATGGGACGATACATATTTATTTATTATCTAGTCATTAATAATATTCATTCCGTTGAACAAATCAAGCGATTGGTCTGGGCGGTTCTGGCATCGGCTGGAGTGGTGACTGTATATGGATTTTATCAATATTTCCATGGCGTTGATATTTCGGCTTTTCAGTGGGTGGATGGCGAACAATTCCCGGATCTAAAAGTTCGTGTATTTTCAACGTTGAAAAATCCGAATTTACTGGCTGGATTTTTGGTTATGATTATGGCATTAGCCTGCGGACTAGGTTGTAAAGCGCAAAAAATGAGAAGCCGCTTGCTGTTTTTAGGCTTATTCATTTTATTTGGTGTATGCCTGGGGCTGACCTATTCACGTGGGGCCTGGATTAGTGTGGCCTTTGTCATTGGACTTTATGGCGTCCTATATAATAAGCGGATATTATGGCTGTTGCTCTTAGTTCCGATTGCTTTATTCCTGGTTCATGATGGTTTTACCGAGCGCTTGTTGTCCATCTTTAATCCTACCGATACATCGTCTACCTTGCGGATTGCTTTATGGGAAAGCACGATTGCCATGATTACCGATAAACCGCTGCTTGGAATTGGCTGGGGAGCATATTGGCTGGTTTATCCTGAGTATGATTTTTTTATTCAGGATACATCCACAACCATTTTTCATGCTCATAATATGTATTTAAATATTGCAGCTGAAATTGGCATTCCCGGGCTTATTGTCTTTTTAGTGATTATGATCGGTCATATCCGTACGGCTTTAACGGCAATTTATGAAGTAAGAGAACGGTGGCTGGTTGGTTTACTGCTAGGGCTTTCATCAGCGCTGCTGGGGATTGCCATCAATGGCTTTACCGACTTTATTATGTTTAATATTCAAATGTCCATGTTGTTTTGGCTTTTTAATGCCATGATTATTGTTGTTTGGCAATATTGCTGCCAGGTGCAAAGTGGCGTAACGTTTACAAAAAAAATCGAAATCAGGCAGGAATAATCTTCTGGGACAAGAATTAAGTCTCTTAAGAACAATCGTATAGCTTTGTGACAACATAAGGGCCATTGTGCCCTTTATTCTTTATCTACCCATAGTGCTTTTCGGAACGTTTTCTCTCGGATAAGCTGCTGTTTGACAGCTGGCTAAGAGGAGTTTAGCTATATTGGTATAAATAGTAAGAAATGGGTCGCAGAGGAGGTTTTTGCTTGTGAAACTTTCGGAAGTAGTGCATACTCTACAGGCTGAGGTTTTATGCGGCGAAGAGTGGTTAGACTGTGAAATTGATACGATTTGCGGAGCCGACTTGATGAGTGATGTGCTGGCTTTTGCAACAGGACGAACCATATTGCTTACCGGATTGACCAATATCCAAGTTGTCCGTACCGCATTCTTAAGTGACCTTGTCGGTATTGTATTCATCCGAGGGAAAAAACCTGGGGCTGATATTATCGCTATGGCTGCAGAGAAAGGTATTCCCCTAATGGCCACAGCTTATCCAATGTATGAAGCGTGTGGCCGTTTATATTTTAGACAAACTCAAGAACCGAAGAGGTGTGGTGATCAAGTTGAAAGACAATCAAAAAATTTTGCTCGAGTTTAACCTGGCCGGTTCCGCTTTTGATTTGGCTGGTGAAGCCTCAAGCAAAATTAAGCGCGTGCTTCAGCAAATTGGTGTAGCCACAGAGGTCATTCGCCGGATTGCCATCAGTTCTTATGAAGCTGAAATGAATGTGATCATTCATGCTTGTTGCGGGGTCATGCGGGCCGAAATTTATCCTAACCGTACGGAAATCCAGGTAGAAGACCAAGGCCCGGGTATTGCAGATATTGCATTAGCCATGCAGGAGGGGTTTTCAACAGCTCCCGATTTTGTACGCGAAATGGGCTTTGGCGCTGGGATGGGACTGCCTAATATGGTAAGGTGCAGTGATCAATTTGATATTCAATCCCAAATTGGCAAGGGAACGACTGTGCTTATGGTGATCAACCATTAAATAGACGACTGGTAATGGGGTACTTAATTTATTGGATGTGTGGTGAATCGCGGTGAATGACTATTTTCACTCCGTTCGATTAATCAGCAATCGCTGTAAAGGGTGTGTAAGCTGTGCCAAGCGCTGCCCGACAGAAGCCATTCGAATACGCAGCGGGAAAGCTCAAATTATAGAATCTCGCTGTATTGACTGCGGAGAATGCATCCGCCGGTGTCCAACTCATGCCAAAACGGCGGTTACCGATCAGTTGGCTGATCTTGCCGGATATGCCTATAATGTCGCTTTGCCGGCACCGGCTCTCTATGCCCAGTTTTCTGCCGAAATCAGCATTAATGAGATTTTGGCCGGTTTACTGAAGCTGGGATTTGATGAGGTCTTTGAGGTGGCTCAGGCTGCTGAACTGGTGTCTGTGGCTATTCATGACTATATGGACCGGCCGGAAAGGCTAAGACCGGTCATCTCTTCAGCTTGTCCGGCCGTTGTACGGTTGATCCAGGTCAAGTTTCCTGAACTGATTGAGCATTTGCTGCCTTTTAATGCACCAGTCGAAGTGGCTGCCCGGATTGTCAGACAAACTTGCAGTCAGAAGCTACATTTAACGCCTGATCAAATCGGTATTTGGTTTATTACTCCGTGTCCGGCCAAAATGACTGCAATTAAGCAGTCTAATGATTTAAAGTCTGCCATTTCAGGAGCGATTGGAATTTCAAAAATCTATAGTGATTTGCTGAAGGCCATACCGTCAATCAGTTCAGAACATACGGTCTTACAGAAGTCGACCTGGCAGGGGATTGGCTGGGCTATGGCAGGCGGCGAGAGCGGTAGCCTTCATGAATTAAACACCTTGGTAGTTTACGGCATTCATAGTGTCAGCAATGCTTTGGAGCAAGTGGTGATGGGGAAACTTTCCGGACTGGATTATATAGAAGCTCTTGCCTGTGCGGGTGGCTGTATTGGCGGTGCGCTTAATGTTGAAGACCGGTTTGTTGCCGAACACCGCATGAAACAGCGTAAACGGAAAATGCCGTTTGGTCAGAAACGGACATTGCAAGACAAACCAACCGGTTATGAGCAAGAAGTATTGATTAGAAGCAAACAGCACGCGGTAGAGCCGAAGCCTGTGCTGCGGCTGGATGAAGATATTATCAAAGCCATGTCTAAAGTTGAAGAAATTGAAGCAATGATGAAACGGTTACCGGGTTTTGATTGTGGTTTGTGCGGTTCGCCCAGTTGTTATACGCTGGCGCAGGATATTGCTCAAGGGATGGCCAGTGAAACAGACTGCATTTTTAAATTGCGGGAAAAGGTCCGGGATTTGGCTCAAACCATGATTGAACTTGCTAATAAATTACCACCGTCACTGGATAAAGATACGAGTTAGAGAGGGGTTAGCATGCGGATTGAAGAATTGCTAAAACAACTGCCGGTTACGGTAGCCGGTGACTATTTTGATCCAGCGGTTACAGTAGCTGGCGGATATGTATCTGATCTCTTAAGTCATGTTATGGGGCAAGCCAAAGCGGGAAATGTTTGGGTGACGATGCAGGGACATCAGAATATTGCGGCTGTTGCGTCTTTAGTCGGAATTGCAGTGATTATTATTGCGGGCGGCATACAGCCGGATACGGAGACGCTTCAAAAAGCCGACCAGGAAAGAATCGTCATCTTGACAACAAAATTGACCGCCTACGAAGTGGTTGGCCGGTTATACCAGCTAGGAATTTGTTAGGGAAATGAGAGAGTTCTTAACCGATCTTCATATTCATACCGCTTTGTCCCCCTGTGCTGCTGAGGCTATGACACCGGCCAATATTATTGCCTGTGCCCAACTAAGCGGGTTAGATATTATTGCGATCACCGATCATAATGCCAGTGATAACGTTGCAGCCGTAATGGAAGCTGCCAAGGGCACAACATTAACCGTCTTTCCAGGGATGGAGATAGAAACCCGGGAAGAAATTCACCTGATCGTATTATTTGGTGGGCTGGAAGAAATGAGCCAATGGGAACACACGATCAGGGAGTACCGCCCCAGACGGCTGAATGACGAACAAAAATTCGGCCCGCAATATATCATGAATGCAGCGGGAAACATTACAGGGATTAAGCCTGAAATGCTATTAATGCCGTTAAATTGTTCGCTAGGATATGTGACCCGGCAAGTGAGGCTGTTGGGTGGTCTTTGTATTGCCAGTCATGTGGACAGACCGGCTTATAGTATTCTCTCACAACTGGGTTTCATCCCAGCCGAGCTTCAGTTGGATGCGGTTGAAATTTCCCGGAGGGTAAAGGGCGATCCATTATGGAAGACGAACACGAAGTTTTGCGGCTTGACTGTTGTAACCGCATCAGATGCCCACACGCTTGAGGACCTGCTGGAGGGACCTAGGACAAAATTCGTATTGGAAGCGCCCACCGTTGCTGAATTGCGCAAGGCTTTGTATGATCAGGAATTCAGGAAAGTATTATTTTAATACCTGGTTTTCTCATAGGTATAAAGGAGGAGCACTGATGGATAAAAGTGAACAGAAACACTGCTGTGGGTGCAAAGGCGAAAACTCATTTACGCAGCTGGATCAAATCTTGGAAAAGTATCGTGAAATTCATGGAGCCCTTATTCCCGTTCTGCAGGAAACACAAAATGCTTATGGATACTTATCCAAAGAGGCCCTTGAGTATATTGCCAATAACATGCAAATCCCTGTCAGCCAAATTTATGGTGTCGTTACTTTTTACTCTCAGTTTCATTTGAATCCACGCGGCAAGAATATTATCCGGGTTTGCCAGGGGACGGCCTGTCATGTCCGGGGGGCAAAACTGATTTTAAAAGCTTTGGAAGACGCTTTAAATATTCAGGCCGGTCAAACGACGGATGATCTGAAGTTTACCTTGGAGACCGTGGCCTGTATTGGGGCATGTGGTCTGGCTCCGGTCATGATGGTGAATGATGATACGCATGGACGGCTAACGCCGCAAATCGTTACCGATATTCTTAAAAAATACCAATAGCCATGCGGGAATTATCTTTGCATATCCTAGACTTACTCCAAAATTCAATCGAAGCCGGAGCAACCAGAATTGTCTTGAGAATTGAGGAGAATCCTGCTCAAGACCGCTTCGCTATATTCATTGAGGATAATGGCTGCGGTATGGATGCAGATATGCTGAAAAAGGTGCTAGATCCTTTTGTCACAACAAAAAAAACACGCCATGTTGGCTTGGGATTATCCCTTATCCAGATGTCGACGAGCCGGTGTGACGGCTATTTGCAGATTGACTCTACCCCTTTGGTTGGTACTGCAGTG
Source organism: uncultured Selenomonadales bacterium (assembly GCA_946407015.1). Classification (GTDB taxonomy): domain Bacteria; phylum Bacillota; class Negativicutes; order DSM-1736; family Dendrosporobacteraceae; genus CAMJML01. The sequence continues at coordinate 54,005 of CAMJML010000012.1, forward strand.
AAAGTGGTTTATCGCTATCATCACCTTGACCGGCCCCCCTTAGGACAAATCAGTTCCACTGTTCGTTTGATGATCATCGCCAATCCTGAGCTGGATTTTCATTATATTCATCGGGTTAATGACCGAATTTTTTCGATTGCGACCCGGGAGCTTATTACAAGATTAGGGGATATTTCTTTATGTCATCCTGAAGTGATTGGCTGGATTACGGAGTGGATTACAGACGGTATCACCCGATTATATGGAGGTGCTTGCAATGAAAACGATTGAGGATTTAAAGAAATTGCGGGAAAAAGTTCAAGCGCAGACTGATTTGCGCCACGCAACCGGGACTCAAATCATTGTAGGAATGGGAACCTGTGGGATTGCTGCGGGTGCACGTGAAGTCATGTCTGCTTTACTTGATGAAATTGCGAAGCGTAAGCTGCAAAACGTATTTGTCCGGCAAACGGGCTGTATTGGGCTGTGTGAAAAAGAAGTACTGGTGGATGTTGTTCGACCTGGTGAACCCAGAATTTCCTATGGCAATGTGACCCCTAAGGATGTGCCGGTCATGATTGCAGAACACGTTGTGAACGGACGAATTATCGAAGCACTGGTTGTTGGGAAGTTTACCGAATAGGGATGTAAGTGGGAGGGGACTAATATGGAACATGTAAGAGGACATGTCCTGATTTGTGCCGGCACTGGCTGTGTGTCGTCAGGATCAAAAAAGGTCTATGCCGCACTGTGCGAGCAATTGGCGCGAAAAGGGCTGGAACAAGAAATTAAAGTCATTGAAACTGGCTGTCATGGATTTTGTGAAATGGGGCCATTGATGATTGTATATCCCGAAGGAGTCTTTTATGTAAGAGTCCAGGAAGAAGATGTACACGACATTGTCGAAGAACATTTATATAAAGGCCGCATTGTTGAGCGGTTGCTATATAAAGAACCTGTGTCCATGGAGAAAATACCCAATTACAGTGATATCGGGTTCTATAAAAAACAAATGCGGATGGTTTTGGCGAACTGCGGTCATATTGATCCCGAAAATATTGATGAATATATTGCTGTAGGCGGCTACGAGGCTTTAGCAAAGGCTTTGCATGAATTTACACCCGAGCTGGTTGTGGAGGAAGTAAAAAAATCCGGTTTGCGCGGGCGCGGCGGCGGTGGTTTCCCAACCGGCATGAAGTGGGGATTTACCCGAGGTGCTGCTGGGGATAAAAAATACGTTGTTTGCAATGCCGATGAAGGGGACCCGGGGGCGTTTATGGATCGCAGTGTATTAGAGGGCGATCCTCACCGGGTCATTGAGGGAATGGCGATATGCGGTTATGCGATTGGTGCTGATGAAGGCTATATTTATGTCCGTGCTGAATATCCGCTGGCAATCAAACGTTTGAAAATTGCCATTCAGCAGGCTGAAGACATCGGACTGCTTGGCGAGAATTTATTTGGAACACATTTTAACTTCCGCATCAAAATTAAAGAAGGTGCCGGTGCCTTTGTTTGTGGTGAAGAGACGGCTCTGCTTGCCTCTATTGAAGGCCGGCGCGGTATGCCGAGACCCCGGCCTCCCTTTCCGGCAGTTTCCGGCCTGTGGGGAAAGCCTACAAATATTAATAATGTAGAAACTTTTGCTAATGTTCCGCAAATTATTAGCAAGGGAGCTAAGTGGTATGCAGCCATTGGTACCGAGCGCAGTAAAGGGACCAAAGTTTTTGCGCTGACCGGGAAGATTAATCATACAGGTCTCGCTGAAGTTCCGATGGGGATTTCAATGCGGGAAATTATCTATGATATTGGCGGCGGCATTCCAAATGGAAAGCGTTTTAAAGCAGTACAAATTGGTGGACCGTCAGGCGGCTGTTTGCCCGAGGCCTTGCTTGATTTGCCGGTTGACTATGATTCGCTGATTGAGGTTGGGGCTATGATGGGATCAGGCGGCTTAGTCGTGATGGATGAGACGACCTGTATGGTGGATGTAGCGAAGTTTTTTCTGAATTTTACTCAGTCAGAATCCTGTGGGAAATGCACGCCTTGCCGGGAAGGTACTAAAAGAATGCTGGAAATCTTAACGCGTATTACCGATGGTACCGGCCGCCAGGGCGATATTGAACTGCTTCAGGATATGGCCAAAAATATTAAAGCAACAGCTTTATGCGGGTTAGGCCAAACCGCTCCAAATCCGGTATTAAGCACAATAAAATATTTCCGGGATGAATATGTAGCCCATATTCATGATAAGAAATGTCCGGCTGGAGCCTGTAGCAAACTTGCGGTAATTTCTATTTTAGATACCTGTAAAGGCTGCAGCCTGTGTAAAAAGGTTTGCCCAGTTGGCGCTATCAGTGGTGAGGTGAAGGCCAAACATTCCATTGATGCTCAAAAATGTATCAAGTGCGGCGCTTGTCTTGCAAAATGTCCGTTTAAATCCATTATCAATCAATAACTGATTGGCGCTAAAAGGAGAGTGAGCGAATTGAAAATGGTGAATATTTTAATTGATGGCCAAAAGCTGCAAGTGCCGAACACAGCTACCGTTTTAGAAGCGGCGCAACATGCCGGAGTAAAAATACCAACACTTTGTTACCATCCGGAACTCCGTCCTGAAGGAAATTGCCGGGTATGCATGGTAGAGATAGCGGGTGCACGTTCATTGGTTGCTTCCTGTGTTTATCCTGTCAGTGAGGGCATGGTCATCCGCACGAATACCGAGGCTGTCCGAGCGGCTCGTAAAACCGTGGTCGAGTTACTGTTGGCCAATCATCCGCAGGACTGTCTAAGTTGTCAGCGCAATCTAAATTGTGAATTGCAATCCATCGCAGCCGATTTGGGCATTCGTCAAGTGCGTTTTGACGGTGAAAAAAAGAGTCATCCGCTGGATAATCATAATCCGTCGATTGTCAGAGATCAAAATAAATGTATTTTATGCGGACGCTGTATTCGGGCGTGTAGCGAGCGGCAAGGGGTCCACGTATACAGTTTTGCCAACCGTGGTTTTGACACCGTTGTAGTTCCCGCTTTTAATCAAGGATTGCATGAGGTTGCCTGCACTTATTGTGGACAATGTGCCAGTGTTTGCCCAACTGCCGCTATTGTCGTCAAGGATGATACGGCCAAAGTATGGCGTGAACTTGCTAAGCCTGAAAAGCACGTGATTGTTCAAACCGCCCCGGCTGTGCGGGTAGCTTTGGGTGAAGAACTGGGCATGGAACCAGGCTCGATTGTAACCGGGAAAATGGTAGCTGCGATCCGCAAGCTTGGCTTTAAGCGGGTTTTTGATACAAACTTTGCCGCCGATGTCACCATTATGGAAGAAGGGGCAGAGCTTCTCGAACGGTTGAAGCATGGCGGCAAACTACCGATGATTACATCCTGCAGCCCGGGATGGGTGAATTTTGCTGAGCTTGTTTATCCTGATTTATTGGATCATCTTTCAACGGCCAAATCACCACAGCAAATTTTTGGCGCACTGGCTAAAACGTATTATGCTGAAAAGATGGGCCTTGAGGCGAAAGATATTGTATCGGTTTCCATTATGCCTTGCACAGCAAAGAAAGCCGAAGCCGCCCGTGAAGAAATGAAGGCCAGTGGTTTCCGGGATGTTGATTATGTGCTGACAACGCAGGAGCTTGGAGCCATGATTCGCGAAGCAGGCATTGATTTTAACACCCTGCAGCCTGAAGAATATGATGCGCCGATGGGGATCGCTACCGGAGCGGCTGTTATTTTTGGAGCAACCGGAGGCGTAATGGAAGCGGCGCTGCGGACTGTTTCGGAATTGATAACCGGTCAGGAGCTTGCTTGTGTGGATTTTCATGCTGTCCGTGGATTAAAAGGGATAAAAGAAGCGGAGGTGCCTATTGGAGATAGTACTGTTAAGGTGGCTATTGCCCACACGCTCCAACATGCACGGACCTTATTAGAACAAATTAGACAAGGAAAATCGGAGTATCATTTTATTGAAATTATGGCTTGTCCAGGCGGCTGTATTGGTGGTGGTGGCCAACCGGTTTCAAGTTGTGCCGATATCCGCGAGAAGAGACGGCTTGCCATTTATGAATGCGATCAATGTGCTGGTGTACGGAAATCGCACCTTAATCCGGCTGTTATTGAACTTTATGAGAGCTGGCTGGGCAAGGCATTAGGAGAAAAATCCCACCAGCTTTTACATACCCACTATCAACCGCAAGATCGTTGCTAAGATTCTTCAGAATGATGCATAGATTTAATTTATTTACGGAAATATATTAAAAATAGCGGCAAACTGAGGTTTAATGGCAGGATTTTGAATAATTATTACGAATATTTTAATGGTTGACATATTAGTTACTGTCTACTGCTACTATTGTTTGAGGAGGCTTGGCAGTTGAAAGACCATATTATTATTTCAAAGGCTACCATTGACCGCCTGCCACTGTACTTTCGCACACTGCGCCTTAGCCAGGAAGAGGGAATTGATATCATATCTTCCGAGGAATTAGGACAGCGTTTGGGGGTTACACCGGAGCAAATCCGCAAAGATTTAGCATCTTTCGGTCAATTTGGCAAAAAAGGTGTAGGCTATTATGTGCGCGAGCTAATTCGAAATATTGGTGAAATACTGGGGCTGCACTATCATTGGAATATTGCTGTGATCGGTATTGGACATCTCGGTTCGGCACTGGCGAACTATCAGAACTTCATGTCACTGGGATTTAATTTAGTCGCTTTGTTTGATGCTGATCCTGAGATTGTTGGCAAACATATCAACGGGGTGGTTGTTGAGAGCGTTGACAGAATGGCTGAAGTTATCCAGGAACGGAATGTTCATATCGGCATTATTGCCGTTCCGGCTGTTTTCGCCCAGGAAGTTGCAGATAACCTGGTTGTTGCCGGGATTGCCGGGATTTGGAATTTTGCTCCGATTAAGATTAATGTACCGGATAAAATTCGGGTGGTGAATGAAGATTTGTCGGTCGGCTTGAGCAGTTTATCTTACCATCTGTCTCGAAATTTGGTTAAAAACAACGATTAATCTTATCATTTCCAAAATTTTTAGCAGGAATTTGCAAATTTATCGAGAAACTACATAGATGTGCGATTGAACAAAATTTCACAACTGAGATAAAGCAGGAGTTTAAGACTTAAATGAATAGTTGTATTGAAAATTTAAGTTAAAAACAGTACCGTCAATTGGCGGATCAAGCCATTGACGGTACTGCTATGCAATAAATGTCTTATTGGTGCTCTTGGTTATTTTGCTAGAAAGTTATTCATTAGGTTTTAGGCTTGCACCAATTTGCTGCAATGCGAGGTGACTTTATCGATTTATAAATTTTGTACATCGTAATTTTATTTAGCGAAATGGCCAACCTTTTCGTTGACCTAGCAAGGAGGAAAAAGTTCTAATGATTGACATCCGTGACCGCGTGCGCTGTAAAGCGCTCCATGACAAAATTGTTAGTGCCGAAGAAGCTGCTGCCTTTATTAAACCGGGAATGAATATTGGCGCCAGTGGATTTACGCCTGCCGGCTATCCCAAAGCAGTTCCATTAGCACTGGCAAAAAGAATGGCTCAAGAACCTTTTAAAATTAATTTATGGACTGGTGCTTCGGTAGGTAAAGAACTGGATGGTGCTTTAGCCGAAGTGGGAGGTATCCATAAGCGGATGCCATACCAAACCAATAATGACTTGCGTAATGCTTTGAATAGTGGTGTGGTAGAATATTTTGACCTGCATTTGAGTGAGTCAGCTCAATTGACTCGTTATGGCTTTTTAGGCGGCAAAGTGGATGTCGCAATTGTTGAAGCTTGCGCGATTACTGAAGAAGGTCATATTGTGCCGACAACTTCAATGGGGAACACTGCCTCTTACGTACAAAGCGCAGATATTGTAATCGTTGAAGTCAATACGACTCAACCACTCGAATTAGAAGGTATGCATGATGTGTATGTACCGCTTGATCCACCGCATCGTCAACCTATTCCAATTGTAAAAGTAAATGATCGCATTGGAACATCATACATTCCTTGTGGCCCTGATAAAATCAAATATATTGTTCCATGCGATATTAGTGACGACGTTCGTCCCTTCGGACCAATCGATGATTGTTCTCAAAAAATGTCCGAGCTTATCATAGATTTCTTTAAACATGAAATTAAAGCAGGCCGTCTGCCTAAAAATCTGCTGCCACTGCAATCCGGCGTTGGTTCGGTTGCCAATGCAGTTATTACTGGTTTTGTGAATTCTGATTTTACTGATCTTGAAGTATATACCGAGGTTATTCAAGACGGTATGCTTGACTTAGCCGATGCAGGTAAATTAAAATTTGCATCAGGAACATCCTTCTCACCATCACCAGACGGTTTGGCAAGATTGTATGCCAATATCGGTGAATATCGTCAGAAAATGATGCTTCGTCCGCAAGAAATTGCGAACAGTCCTGAAATCGCTCGCCGTATCGGTATCATTGCGATGAATACCGCTATTGAGTTTGATATCTTTGGACATGTTAACTCTACTCATATCATGGGTACTAAAATGATGAATGGTATTGGTGGTTCCGGAGACTTTGCCCGTAATGCCTACCTGACTTGCTTCTTCAGCACTTCAACGGCTAAAAACGGTGCGATTTCCTCCGTAGTTCCAATGTGCTCACACTTTGACCATACCGAGCATGATACCGATATCTTCGTCACAGAAATGGGTCTGGCTGACGTCCGTGGCTTAAGTCCAAGGGAGCGGGCCCGTGTAATTATCAACAATTGTGCACATCCTGACTATAAACCAATGTTGCTTGACTATCTTGAGAGAGCTGAAAAAGCAACCAAAAAGGCTCATACGCCACATTTGGTTAATGAAGCGCTTTCCTGGCATACTAGGTTTCTGGAAACAGGCACAATGAAGAAATAAGTAAAGGAGGACTATAATTAAATGAGCAATGAAAACTTAAAAGCCAAAGTGGCTGAGTACAATGCAAAAGTAGAGAAAGCAGCAGCTAAATTCCCAGAACGCAAAAATCTTCCTGAGCAAAGACTTTACACTCCGGTGGATGTTGAAGGTTTAGATTACGAGCGTGATCTTGGTTTCCCAGGTTCCTATCCGTTTACCCGTGGGGTGCAACCAACTATGTACCGTGGCCGTTTCTGGACCATGCGTATGTATGCCGGTTTCTCCACTGCTGAAGAATCCAACAAGCGGTATCGTTACCTGATCGAGTCCGGTGCGACAGGTCTGTCCTGCGCATTTGACCTTCCAACTCAAATTGGTTATGACTCAGATGATGACATTTCCACTGGTGAGGTAGGTAAAGTTGGTGTTGCAATCGACTCCCTGGCTGACATGGAAATTCTGTTTGACCAAATCGACCTTGGAAAAGTATCAACATCAATGACCATCAATGCTCCTGCATCGGTACTGCTGGCTATGTACATTGCCGTTGCCGAGAAGCAAGGCGTTACTCCAGATAAATTAAATGGTACCATTCAAAATGATATTTTAAAAGAATATGCTGCGCGTGGTACATATATTTTCCCACCAAAACCATCCATGCGTTTGATTACAAACATTTTTGAGTATTGCTCACAAAATGTACCGAACTGGAATACGATTTCAATTTCCGGTTACCACATTCGTGAAGCAGGTTCAACTGCTTCACAAGAAATCGCTTTCACAATCGCTGATGGTATTGCTTATTGCGAAGCAGCCATTAAAGCTGGTTTGAAAATTGACGATTTCGCAGGACGTCTGTCCTTCTTCTGGAACGCTCATAATAACGTACTTGAAGAAGTTGCTAAATTCCGCGCTTCCCGTCGGGTATGGTCCAAGGTTATGAAAGAGCGTTTTGGCGCTACCAATCCAAAATCCTGGATGCTGCGCGTACACACTCAAACGGCAGGTTCCATGCTGACTGCACAACAACCTGAAAATAACGTAGTCCGTGTAGCTCTGCAAACTGCAGCTGCTGTTATGGGTGGAACTCAATCTCTTCATACCAACTCTAAAGATGAAGCATTGGCACTGCCAACTGAAGATTCTGTACGTGTTGCGCTTCGTACCCAACAAATCGTTGCTTATGAAAGCGGTTTAGCTGATGTTATCGATCCACTTGGCGGTTCCTATTATGTAGAAGCTCTTACCGATCAAATCGAGAAAGAAGCTTGGGAATACATCAAGAAAATTGATGAAATCGGCGGCGCTGTTACTGCAATCGAAAAAGGTTATATCCAAAAAGAAATCCAAGACAGTGCATATAAATGGCAAATGGAAGTTGAAAAAGGCGACCGCGTTATCGTGGGCGTTAACAAATTCCAAATCGAAGAAAAACCTGTTGAAGGTCTGCTTCGTGTTGATTCATCTGTTGGCGAACTTCAAAAGAAAAAGCTTGCTGATCTTCGTGCAAAACGCGATAACGGTGCGGTACAAGATAAACTTGCTGCCCTTGAAAAAGCTTGCCAAGATGAAACTGTTAACCTTATGCCATTCATTCTGGATGCCGTTAAAACATATGCAACACTTGGCGAAATTTGCGGCGTAATGCGTAAAGTATTCGGTGAATACGAAGCGCATGTAAACCTATAAGAGCGAGAGTTGGAGGGACAACACGATGGAAAAACGTATTAGAGTATTAGTAGCAAAACCCGGTCTTGACGGTCATGACCGCGGCGCCAAAGTCGTAGCCCGCGCTCTACGCGACGCTGGCTTCGAAGTTATCTACACTGGCCTTCGCCAAACCCCAGAGCAAATTGCTGAGGCAGCTCTTCAAGAGGACGTTAATGTAGTTGCTCTGAGCCTTTTATCCGGTGCTCATCCGCACCTTTTCCCGCGTGTGGTTGAACTTGTTCGTGGCAAAGGGATGAACGATGTATTAATCGTTGGCGGTGGTGTTATTCCTGATGCTGATATTCCGGCGCTTAAAGATGCTGGCGTAGCAGAAGTATTCACTCCTGGCACCCCAACTAGTGCAATTGTTGACTTTATCAAAGCCAACGTAAAATAATTTAGTGAAGTTGTGACATATGTTGCTTGCTTTCATAGGGGCAACATATGTCATAAGGTGGTGCAACCAATGGATATAGCAAATGAATTGCTGGCCGGTTCAAGGCTGGCTTTGTCTCGCGCTATTACGGCCGTTGAAAACGAATATGATACGGCTGTTGATATTATGCAAAAACTTTATCCACATACTGGCAGAGCCCATGTCATTGGTATTACCGGACCGCCGGGAGCAGGGAAAAGTACGCTGACGGACAAGTTGGCAAAAGAGTACCGGCGTCAAGGGAAAACCGTTGGTATCGTTGCTGTTGATCCGACCAGTCCTTTTTCGGGCGGTGCCATCTTAGGTGATCGTATTCGCATGAATGAGCTGACATTGGATGAAGGTGTATTTATTCGCAGTATGGGAACCAGAGGCAGCCTAGGCGGGTTATCCCGTAAGACGGCTGAAACAGTGAAGATTATGGATGCATCCGGTAAGGATGTCATCTTTATTGAAACTGTAGGCGTTGGACAGTCAGAGGTGGATATTGTTAAGGCAGCGGATACCACTCTTGTAGTGCTGGTACCTGGTCTTGGCGATGATATTCAGGCAATCAAGGCCGGTGTTCTGGAAATTGGTGACGTCTTTGCGATTAATAAAGCTGATCGTGATGGCGTAGACCGCCTGAATATTGAGCTGGAAATGATGCTTGATTTAAATCAGGACATGGTTGACTGGCGCCCGCCCATTAAACGCACAGTTGCTAGTCAGAATCAAGGAATAGAAGAACTTATCGCCGCGCTTGATGATCATCTCGGTCATCTTGATAAAACCGGTAAGCTTGCCATTCGGCGGACAGAGCGTACCAAAAATGAGCTTCTAGCTATGATTGAAGAACAGCTTGGACGTTATGTGTTGCGTAACATTAGCAACTCAGGCCAATTTGAACAATTGGTTACTGCTGTGCAGCAAAGACAAAGAGACCCTTACAGTGTTGTAACCGACCTGCTTAAGGGTATACTAAAATAACGATTTTGTTATGGCTAATAGCTTTTGGATAAAGGAGGTACATAAGATGTTTAAAGTTACTAAAGTTGACCACATTGGGATTGCTGTAAAAGATTTAGAACAAGCTAAGAAATTTTATACTGAAATGCTTGGTATGGAAGTTCAAGGTGAAGAAGTCGTTGAGCAGCAAAAAGTAAAAGTATGTTTCATTCCTAGCGGTGATAGCGAGGTGGAATTGCTGGAGTCTACTTCTCCAGACGGTCCTATCGCCAAATTCATTGAGAAAAATGGCGAAGGTATTCAACATATTGCCTTAAGAGTAGACAATATTGAAAACGCTTTAGCTGATCTTAAAGCAAAAGGCGTTCGTTTGATTGACGAAACACCGCGTTATGGCGCCGGCGGAGCCAGCATTGCCTTTGTTCATCCTAAGGCTACTGGCGGTATCTTGCTCGAATTGTCAGAGCGCAAATAAGCGCCCGATATATTCAGTGATCTTGTAGGAGGTATAAGATGGCTACTGTCCAGGAAAAAATTCAGGACCTTAAATCCAAGCAGGAAAAAATCAAGCTTGGTGGCGGCGCGAAGCGTATTGAAAAACAACATGCTTCCGGTAAATATACCGCCCGTGAACGTATTGAGAAGTTCTTCGATGCTGGAACATTTGTAGAACTTGATCAATTCGTTTCCCATCGTTGTGTAAACTTCGGTATGGGAGAAAAAGAACTTCCAGGTGAGGGCGTTGTAACAGGTTACGGTACAGTAAATGGCCGTCTTGTCTATGCATTTGCCCAAGACTTTACTGTTGAGGGCGGTTCACTTGGTGAAATGCATGCTGCTAAAATCTGCAAAGTGCTGGATCTTGCAATGAAAATGGGTGCACCAGTGATCGGTATTAACGATTCTGGCGGAGCCCGTATTCAAGAAGCGGTTGACGCTTTAGCTGGCTATGGTAAAATCTTCTACAAGAATACCTTGGCTTCAGGTGTAATTCCACAAATTTCTGTTATCATGGGGCCTTGCGCTGGTGGCGCGGTTTACTCCCCAGCGTTAACTGACTTCATTTACATGGTTAAAAATACTAGCCAGATGTTTATTACCGGTCCAGCTGTTATCAAGTCTGTTACCGCAGAAGAAGTGACTGCCGAGCAGCTTGGTGGTGCTATGACTCATAATAGCGTTTCCGGTGTAGCTCAATTTGCTGCTGAGAACGAAGACGATTGTATCGAGCAAATCCGTTATTTGCTTAGCTTCTTACCAAGCAATAACTTAGAAGATGCTCCGGTTGTTGAAACTGGTGATGACCCTAACCGTATGGATGAAGAGCTTAACACATTACTTCCTGATAATCCTAACATGCCTTATGACATGAAGGATGTAATCAAATCAATCGTGGATAATGGCGAGTTCTATGAAGTCCTTGAGCATTATGCCCGTAATATTATTACTTGCTTTGCTCGTTTCGATGGTCAATCTGTTGGTATCATTGCCAACCAACCTTCAGTTATGGCTGGTTGCTTAGATATCAATGCATCTGATAAATCATCCCGCTTCATTCGCTTCTGTGATGCTTTCAATATTCCAATCGTAAATTTGGTTGACGTACCTGGCTTCTTACCAGGTACTGACCAAGAATACGGCGGTATTATTCGTCACGGAGCAAAAATGCTTTATGCTTACTCTGAAGCGACTGTTCCGAAAATCACTGTTATTACCCGTAAAGCTTATGGCGGTTCATATCTTGCTATGTGCTCCCAAGACCTTGGTGCCGATCAAGTATTGGCTTGGCCAACAGCTGAGATTGCTGTTATGGGTCCTGCAGGTGCTGCGAACATCATCTTCAAGAAAGATCCTGATGTTGAAGCTAAGACTGCTAAGTACATCGAAGAGTTCGCGACTCCATACAAAGCTGCAGAACGTGGCTTTGTGGACATCGTAATCGAACCAAAAGAAACCAGACCACGCATTATCACCGCCTTGAATATGCTGGCTAGCAAGCGCGAAGCTCGCCCAGCTAAGAAACATGGCAATATTCCGCTATAAGGAAAGGTGAGAAAAATATGAAAATCGATGCTAAAGGTGTTAGTCCTGAAGTTGTAGCGGCTATTGCTGCTGCTATAACTGAGATCATGGGTACAGGTAATCTGGCGCTACGGATCAAACCTAGCACAATTTGGGCTCTTACTGGCCGTCAAAAACTGATGAATTCTCATTAATCAATGTTGAATTTGTATAATTAGTGGCAAATTTTTAAATTGACTGTAGAACTGCTTATTTTAGTTAGGTAGTTTTGCTGCTGAAAAAATAATGCCACACCTATATTTTATAAAAGTGATGGAGGAATATAAGGATGAAAAAGTTTAACATTAAAGTTAATGGTACCGCTTTTGAGGTAGAAGTTGAAGAAGTAAAAGCTGCTGTTGCTGCTCCTGCAGCTAAACCAGCTGCCGCTGCCGCTCCAGCTCCTGCTGCTAAACCAGCCGCTGCTGCTGCAGCACCAGCCCCTGCAGTAGTTGGTGCTGGCGACACACCTGTAAATGCTCCAATGCCTGGCAAAATCGTTAAAGTTGTTGCTGAAGCCGGCAAACCAATCAAAAAAGGCGATATCGTTTTAATTCTTGAAGCGATGAAAATGCAAAATGAAATCAGTGCTCCTGCTGATGGCACTTTAAAATCCATCAATGTAGTAGCTGGTCAAAGTGTAAAACCAGGCGAAGTTATGGCTGTTATCGGCTAATTCTTGCCTTAAAAAACCGTGCAGAAGTTCTGCACGGTTTTTTTGTCTGGTTTTTCATCAATATATAGTTAAGATTGACTTGTTCAGCATTTTTTTATAAAATATATAAGTAACTGAATATGAAAGATCTAGGTGGAGTCTGCCATGATGGGGACTCCTTTTTGCTTTTTTCCGGTAATACTAACAATATAAATCAAAGAGGGGGTGCTAAATGGGTCATCAGCAATGATAGCAGGCAATTAGTTCACAACCACTGCGCTTTTGTTGATGTAGAAAATACGTTCTTTTAGGAACATTTAACAGGGATGTGGAGGGGAAAATAACGATGGAAAATCAAGCTCTATTGGCGATAACTATTTTTGTTATTGCCTATGCACTCATTGTTTCTGAAAAAATTCACCGCACCGTCGTGGCATTGGCCGGGGGTGTTCTTATGGTAATTCTGGGAGTTGTCACCCAGGAAATAGCTATCCACCATATTGATTTTAATACAATCGGCCTGTTGATTGGTATGATGGTGATTGTCAATATTACCAGTGAAACAGGACTATTCCGTTATTTAGCCATTTGGTCGGCTAAAAAAGTTCAGGGAGATCCCGTAAAATTGTTAGTTGTTTTAAGTAGTATTACAGCTGTATGTTCAGCATTGCTTGATAATGTCACGACTGTTCTGCTAACGGTACCAGTAACCTTTAGTATCACAAAACAATTAAAAGTTAAGCCGATTCCTTACATTGTCGCACAAATACTGTCGTCCAACATTGGGGGAACTGCAACATTGGTTGGTGATCCACCCAATATTATGATTGGCAGTGCGGTAAAGGAACTTACATTTATGGCATTTATCAACAATTTAGCTGTAATCTCCGCAATTATTTATATTGTAACCATTTGGATATTAGTGCTCATCTATCGAAAACAATTGATTACAACCGATGAATTAAAGCTTCAAATTATGGAACTTGATGAACGCAAACAAATTCAAAATGTTAAACTCCTGAAAAAATGCCTTTTTGTTCTTGCTTTGACTATCAGTCTTTTTACCATGCATCAAATGCTTCATCTTGAATCAGCTACAGTCGCTATTTTTGGAGCTAGTTTACTTTTAGTTATGGCTTACTCAAAGAACGAGCATGAATTAGAACATATCTTTCGAAAAGTAGAATGGGTGGCCATATTCTTCTTCGTTGGTTTGTTTATGTTGGTAGCCGGTCTGATCGAAACCGGGGTTATTGCTCTTATGGCGAGAAAAGCCATTGAATTGACTGCCGGTAACTTGGCTGCGACGTCCATGCTCATTCTTTGGATGAGTGCGATCGCATCGGCGTTTGTTGATAACATTCCTTTTGTTGCTACAATGATCCCGATGATAAAAGAAATGAGTACACTTGGTATAACGAACTTGGAACCTCTATGGTGGAGTTTGGCGCTGGGAGCATGTCTTGGAGGCAATGGGACCTTAGTCGGGGCTAGTGCTAATGTTGTTGTTGCCAGCTTAGCGGCTCAAGAAGGGTACCAATTATCCTTTATAAACTTTATGAAGCTGGCATTTCCGCTTATGCTGCTTTCAATTGCATTATCCAGCGTTTATATATATTTACGTTATTTACTATAAGGTTAAAGCACTTACAGAGATTGGTAAGTGCTTTTTATTTTATAAAAACGCTGATATAGGTAGTATTCAAAACACGAAGTCAGCCGACTAAAGAAGTTTGTAGGTTGCGGTCATTATGATTTGATAAAAAATAGATGAATTCGGAATAAGTTTCCACAAAAAACCTTGAAATTCGGCAAGGATTTCTTTTGTTTAAGTAGAAGATAATATAGTTGTATAATAGGGTTTTTGTATCAAATACTGGAGGTATAAGTTTGCGGAGCGGAAATAATAAAGGATATAGTTTGTTGGCTTTGTTTCTTATTACCGGAGCAGTTTTAGGCGGTATTTTAGGCGAATTTATTGCAAGTTCCACGCTATTGAACGGAATGGCACCCTATTTGGTGAAAAATTATTCGATTATAGATGTGCCGCCAGTTGGAATTAATTTAAATGTCATCAAACTTGTTATTGGTTTTTCATTGCAACCTAATTTGATGAGTATTTTAGGGGTAATTGCCGCCATCGTGCTGTTCCGGCGTTTTTAATCTAATAATGACCATCTTTACTGCTATAGAGTTTGTAATTTTATGAATTAGCGATTGAATTTGCGGGAGGTAAGGCTATGCCGATTATATTGGCTTCAGCATCGCCGCGGAGGCAACAGTTATTGAAGCAGGTTGGTTGTTCCTTTACCGTTGTAACAAGTGATATTGTCGAAGATAATCAATTGGATTTGCTGCCTCATGAACTGACGGTGCATCATGCCCGGCTCAAAGCAATCGATGTAGCAGTACATCATGATGTTGATGATATTGTTATCGGAGCCGACACCATTGTGGTGTTGGATGGGAAAGTTTTTGGCAAACCGGTTGATGCCGCTGATGCGAAATCCATGCTGACAAGCTTGTCCGGGAGGAGTCATCAGGTGATTACCGGGATTGCTGTGGTGCAAGGATATGAGGTTTGGACCGATTTTACTGAAACTCAGGTGCAATTTGTGCCGCTTACAGAAGATGAAATCGAACGATATATTGGGACCGGCGAACCTTTGGATAAGGCCGGAGCCTATGCGATTCAAGGAATTGGCGCATTATTTGTTGATCATATCAGTGGTTGCTATACAAACGTTGTCGGCTTGCCGTTAAATACCTTGGCAAAATTATTGAAAAAGGCTGGTATTAGTTTGGTATGAATACTGATAAGCCCCTTATGCTGAAAGAATTACCGTCCGATGAACGACCGAGAGAGAAAATGTTGGCTAAAGGCTCAGCGGCTTTGAGTAATGCTGAACTATTAGCTATTTTATTGCGCACCGGGACCAAAGCTGACTCTGTGCTGCGCTTGGCTGAACGGTTGTTAAAAAAGCATGAGGAAATGGGGCTTGCCGGTTTAGCTGTATTAACACCACAGGAAATGAGCAGAATCAAAGGAATAGGATTGGCAAAAGCCGTAACAATCTCGGCGGCAGTAGAAATTGGCAAGCGATTGGCTTCGCTGGTGCCGGGGGATCGTCCTGTGATTCGGTCGCCTTTGGATGCAGCAAACTATATGATGCCTAAACTGCGCTTTGAGGCAAAGGAGCATTTTATCGTTATCTTGCTTTCCACTAAAAACCATATCATTGCTACTCCTACAATTTCGGTAGGTACACTGAATGCTTCGCTAGTTCATGCACGCGAACTCTTTAAAGAAGCCATTAATTATTCTGCGGCCTCAGTGATTTTGATACACAATCATCCTAGTGGTGATCCATCGCCCAGTAAGGAAGATATCGAGCTTACACAAAAACTTGTTCAAGCAGGAAAAGTTTTGGATATTTCAGTACTTGATCATGTAATAATTGGGGATAACAAGTATGTAAGCCTTAAAGAAAAGGGAATAATAGTATAGGATTTTTCGAAACAGGTTCTGTTGTTAATGAAAGGGGTTGTATGTATGTGGAAATTATTTGGATCATTATCACGTGATATGGGGATAGACTTAGGAACTGCAAATACTTTAGTACATGTCAAAGGACGGGGGATCGTACTTCGCGAGCCGTCTGTTGTGGCTATTCAACGCGACACCGGCGAAGTGCTGGCTGTTGGTGAAGAAGCTAAACAAATGATTGGGCGTACGCCAGGCAATATTGTTGCTGTAAGACCGTTAAAAGACGGTGTTATTGCTGATTTTGACGTAACTCAAGCTATGCTGAAGTATTTTATTCGGAAAGCTATGGATACAAAGTCTTTCATTCGTCCTCGGGTTGTTGTGGGGGTTCCTTCCGGCGTAACTGAAGTTGAAAAAAGGGCTGTTATTGATGCCACCATCCAAGCTGGAGCCCGTGAAGCCTATCTCATCGAAGAACCGATGGCTGCAGCCATTGGGGCTGGACTTCCCGTACATGAGCCAACAGGCAATATGGTTGTCGATATTGGCGGAGGCACCACCGAAGTTGCTGTGATCTCACTGGGCGGAATTGTTACCAGTCGTTCGATCCGCATTGGTGGTGACGAAATGGATGAAGCGATTGTGCAATATATCAAACGTACGTACAATTTGATGATTGGTGAACGTACGGCTGAGGAAGTAAAAATTAATGTGGGGGCTGCCATTGTTCCTGAGGTTGATGAATCTATGGATATTCGTGGCCGTGACTTAGTGACCGGTCTGCCTAAAACCTTGACCATTCGTGCCCGCGAGGTTCAGCAGGCGCTTAGCGAACCTGTTTCAGGCATTATTGAAGCCGTAAAGGTCACACTTGAAAAAACTCCGCCGGAATTAGCGTCCGATATTATGGATCGCGGAATTGTGATGACAGGGGGCGGCTCATTACTCAGAGGGCTGGACGTTCTACTCAGTAAAGAAACCGGCATGCCTGTGCATATTGCTGATGAAGCTTTGTCCTGTGTTGGAGAAGGGACAGGGCGTGCATTGGAAAGTATTGATTTACTGAAGAGAGTTCTGATGTCGCCTAAAAAACTTGGATAGAGAGGAGCCAGGAAGGTGCGTTTTCTTAACAAAAAGACGGTCATCCTGTTGGTGGCTGTTATTACCGTCTTTTTGCTGGCCATTTCCGCGGCGCATGGTAAATATAAATTTGCGTTTAGTGAGAGAGTCATTACCACGATTTTGGCACCAATTGAGTATGCTACTGCAAAAGTGAGCTATAGTGTTCACAACGCAGGTTCATTTGTTTGGCAGATTATGACGGTCTATCGTGAAAACCAGTCGCTGAAGTCAGAAAATGAGCAACTTAAGCAAACAAGTCTTAATGTAACCGAAATAATGGCAGAGAACGAACGATTACGTGAGATGCTAAATTATAAGCAAGCAGCTCCGCAGTTTGATTTTGTTACTGCTACTGTGGTAGCACGCGATCCGGGAACTTGGACCAGCACGATCGTCATTAACCGCGGGACAGCCGATGGTATAGCTAAAGATATGCCTGTCGTTACTCCGCAGGGACTTGTGGGTAATGTTGTGAATGCCTATCCGAATTCAGCCAAAGTGCAGCTCATTCTTGATCCACGGAGTGCCGTGGGCTCGTTAGTACAACGTCCCGAGTCGCGGGTAGCCGCTATTGTTGAAGGCAATAGTGCCAGCAAGTTTACTCCGCACATGGTGAATATTGCCCGTGATGCTGATGTTATTAAAGGGGATAAGATTATCACATCAGGATTTGGCGGTATTTATCCTAAAGGGCTGCTGGTAGGTGACGTGACTGATGTCATTAATGAAGAGGGCGGATTACTCAAATATGCGGTTCTGAAAACTGCTGTTGATTTTGATAGATTAGAAGAAGTATTTGTCATTGTTCGATCTCGTGAGCCTGTTCCCACCTTGCCTCAACAAGCGGCGCCTGGGCAATCCGCTAAGCCCGCTTCACCTGCAGGGGTACAAGGAGGAACGCGATGAAGGCTGTATTGTGGGGGATAATTGTTGTCCTTTCATTAATTATTCAATCTACAGTTATGCCCTTATTAGCATTTCACGGGATTCGCCCTGATTTATTGTTGGTTGTGGTGGTTTCATCCAGCTTGCTGTTGGGAAAGGATCAAGGTGTTAGTATTGGTTTTTTTTCTGGATTATTACAGGATCTAGTTGGCGGAAATATTTTTGGACTTAATACTTTATCTAAGCTGATTACAGGCTATTTATTTGGAATGGCTGAACGAAAAGTATTCAAAGAACACATTTTATTGCCGATATTGGCAATGAGTGTTGCTACTTTTTGCCATAGCGCGATTACATTTATCCTGCTGGTCCTTTTGGGATACCGGGTAGAGTTTATGTCGGCAATTGTGAATACGGTGATTCCGCTTTTAATTTACAATGTCATTGTGGCTATTCCAATTCACCAAGTTATATACCGGGTGAGTCAGATTAAGTAGGGCACCCTTAAGGGGTGCCTTCATTACTGTTGAGAAAGGGGGGGCAATATGCTGGTTAAACGCTCCAATAACCGTCTTGATATTTTGGCAATTGTTGTGCTTTTGGTGGTAGTATCTTTAGTTACGCGGTTGGGTTATTTGCAAGTTGTAAAAGGTGAGTACTATGGCAGTTTAGCTGATGGCAATCGGATCAGGCTTATACCAGTTATGGCGCCCCGTGGGCTGTTCTATGATCGCAATGGGATATTAGTTGTGTCAAACCGGCCTGGTTTTACGGTATCGTTATTGCCGATTACCGGTCCTGTACCGGATGAAGTTATACATAAGCTGGCGGGAATTCTCAATATTCAGCCCAATGATATTTACGCAAAAGTCAATCAACAAAATGGCAGTTTTGAGCCTATTCGTGTTAAAAGCGATGTTGGGCCTGATATTGTCACTAAAATTGAGGAACGAAAAAATGAGCTGCCTGGAGTTGTGATTGAAATACAACCTATTCGCAGCTATGTGAATAACGAGTTGGCAGCTCACATCTTCGGCTATGTGAGTGAAATCAACGAAGCAGAATTGGAAAAATTAAAGCCGGAGGGTTATAAAGCCGGGGATGTTATCGGGAAATTCGGCTTAGAGAAGGTCTATGATAAAGCGTTGCGTGGCAAAGATGGCGGTGGTCAGGTTGAGGTCGATGTTACTGGAAGACCTGTGCAAATTCTAGGTAAAAAAGAACCTTTGCCCGGAAATAATTTAGTATTAACAATCGACTATCGGATTCAAAAAGCTGCTGAATTAGCGATTGATGAACAGTTGAAATATTTGCAAACAAAGACAGAGTATGTCAATGCTAAAGCGGCAGCTGTCGTAGTGATGAATCCTAAGACCGGTGAAATTTTGGCCATGGTCAGCCGTCCTGCCTTTAATCCAAATTTGTTTTCCGGCGGTATATCAACAAAAGATTGGAAGGCATTGAACGAAAATCCCAATCACCCAATGGATAATAAGGTTATTTCCGGGGAATATCCGCCCGGGTCTACCTTCAAGATCATTACCGGGGTAGCGGCTCTCGAACTTGGTAAAGTAACGCCGGAAGAGAAAATTTTAGATACAGGTAAGCATTGGATTATTCCTAAAGGAAATGCGATGGGAGAAGCCCTTGGTCTAATTAATTTCCAGGAAGCCTTATCAAAGTCTGATAACGTTTATTTTTATGAAATGGGAAACCGTTTAGGTATTGATAATCTTGAGAAGTATGCAAGAATGTTCGGCCTTGGAACAACCACCGGAATTAAATTACCTGGTGAGATGGAAGGCTTGGTTGCTAACCGCCGCTATAAAGAAAAAGTCTATGAAGAGGACTGGTATTTATCAGAGACCTTTGATGCCGCTATCGGTCAAGGGTTTCAACTGGCAACTCCTTTGCAAATGGCGCTGGTGATGGGAGAAATTGCCAACGGCGGATATCGCTATCGTCCTTATTTGGTTAGTAAACTTACGGCTCCTAATGGAACCGTACTTCAGACTTTTGGACCTGAGGAAACCGGACGGATCAAGATATCAGAGAAAACACTAAAGCTTGTTCGTGACTCACTGCGTGAAGTCGCAGCTGAAGGTGGAACAGCAGGTGAAGTATTTGCCAATTTTCCGATCGCCATTGCAGGAAAAACGGGAACTGCGGAAAATCCGCACGGCAGTGACCATGGTTGGTTTGTTTGCTATGGGCCATTTGAAGACCCTAGCATCGTTGTCGCCGTTATTGTTGAGCAAGGTGGTTTTGGCTCCTCTTCGGCAGTTCCGATTGCAAAGAAGATTTTGGAAGCCGCTTTTAATATTAATCAAACCTCCAATATTGATACTGGAGCAAAAGTATATAAGCCCCAAACCGCTTTGTAGTGGTTGAGAAAAAGCCAAAGACTGGCAGTGTCACAGTTTTTGGCTTTTTCCATTGTTTCAATTGTGAACCTGCAGGATTATTGGTAAAAAAAGCGAAATTATGTTGTATATGCAAATTAACTTATGGTAAAATTTGGGAGTAGGTCATGCGTGAGGATGTTGTGTTTAAAGGTAGCCGGGATGGGCTGCAACTGGTTTTTAATGAAGCAGTAGAATTCGATATTGTCATGGAACAAATTAAGGCAAAACTAGAATCAGCAGTCAATTTTTTTACTAAAGGAACTATTGTTCAGATGTCTTCTGACCTGACAGGATTTACCCAGGATCAACAACTGGAACTCATTCATCTTTTTAAAAATTATGGAATAACGCTGAAAGAGCCTCCAGCCGAACAGCCTGGAAATCCTAGTAGTTCGGGATTGCCGTCAGTAGAGACCGAATTAGCCCAAACGCTTGTGGTTACCAGAACCTTGCGGGGTGGTCAGGAAATTGTTCATAACGGTTCAGTAATTATTATGGGAGATGTCAACCCAGGGGCAAAAGTAACCGCCGGCGGCGATATTATTGTTCATGGTGCTTGCCGGGGTATTGTTCATGCTGGCTTTTCCGGCAATATGGATGCTTCTATTACAGCAGAAAGACTATTGGCATCACAGATAAGAATTGCCAATTTGATATCCAGAGCACCCGATAATCTGGATAAGCCTGAGCGGGTTGAGACAGCACGAATTAAAGATGGAATTATTGTAATTGGTCCAGCTAATTAATAGGAGGGTACACCGAATGGGTGAGGTTATTGTCGTAACATCAGGAAAAGGTGGAGTTGGCAAAACAACAACAACGGCCAATTTGGGAACCGGTTTTGCCTTAATGGGAAAAAAAGTTGTCTTGGTGGATGCTGATATCGGATTGAGAAATCTTGATGTTGTTATGGGGCTGGAAAACCGCATTGTTTATGATTTAGTTGATGTTACTGAAGGAAATTGCCGTTTAAAGCAGGCCTTGATCAGGGACAAGCGTTACGAAACCTTATATTTACTGCCGGCTGCTCAAACTCGCGATAAGACGGCTGTGAGTCCTGACCAGATGAGACAACTTTGTCAGGATTTAGTGCAAGAATTTGATTATGTGATTATTGATTGCCCTGCCGGCATTGAACAAGGTTTCAAGAATGCCATTGCAGGAGCTGACCGTGCCGTTATTGTGACAACGCCGGAAGTTTCGGCCGTCCGTGATGCTGACCGGATTATCGGTTTACTTGAGTCTGAAGGAAAAAGTAATCCGAAATTAATTGTTAACCGGATTAGGCCAAAGATGGTAAAAAAAGGCGACATGATGGATATTGATGATATTATTGAAATTTTAGCGGTCGATTTGCTCGGTATTATTCCTGAAGATGAATATATCGTGATTTCGACCAATCGTGGCGAGCCGGCTATTACAAATCCTGTTTCTTTGGCTAGTACGGCCTATAAAAATATTGTACGGCGGCTTATGGGAGAGAATGTACCGTTAATGTCTTTAGAAACCAATGACGGCTTCTTCGGAAAAATTAAAAAGATATTAGGGATGTAGGGGGGTCTGACTGTGTTGGATATGATAATGAAGATGTTTGGAAAAGAATCGGCAGGTTCTAAAGATATAGCCAAGGAGCGCTTGCGGCTCGTATTGGTCCATGATCGGGTCAATGTTTCACCACAGTTCATGGAAGTCCTTAAGGATGATATGATTAAGGTCATCTCAAATTATATGGAAATTAACGAAAAAGAGATGGAAGTTAATTTAACGAATACCAATTCATCGGTAGCCTTAGTGGCGAATATTCCGGTACAACGCATGAAACGTGGAGCCCAAAAAGATTAAAAGAGCACAAACAAGCACAGAAGGGAATTAATCTTCTGTGCTTGTTTTGTTATGCTGGACGTAGGCAAAAAATACGATTATAATAATATAGATGACTTTGAGTATACATACGGAAGGTAAGTGTAAACATGCTTAACCGGCGTCTATTAAAGAATCTCGATTTTACACTGATTTTTACAGTTATTGCAATTATAGCCACTAGTTTAGTGATCATTGGGAGTGCAACCCATATTAATACACCTAGTGAGGAACGTTATTGGTACGTGCAACGGCAGGGCATTTTCGCTTTAATTAATTGCGTCCTCATTTTTATCATGCTGCACTTTGATTATAGATCGTTATCGCGGTATGCAAACTTGTTTTATATCTTGAATCTAATCATGTTGCTGGCCGTCATGTTTGTTGGACAATCGGCATTAGGAGCACAGCGGTGGATTCAGATCGGACCAATTAGTCTCCAGCCTTCCGAGTTTTCAAAACTCATCATGATTGTGTCGCTAGCCAGTCTGCTGGACAAGCGGGCTGGGAGGCTGAATTCGTTAAAAGAAGTCATTCCCGTATTTTTGTATGTAGGTATCCCGTTTTTGCTTGTTATGAAGCAGCCTGATTTAGGAACTGCACTGGTCTTTTTAGCCATTTTGTTTGGTATGATTTATGTAGCTGGCATTAATACCAGAGTGTTAATGATGATCTTTGGAGCGGGACTGGCCTTTTTGCCGATATTCTGGCATTTTCTTAAAGATTATCAGAAGATGCGTTTAACGGTATTCATTGATCCTAACGTCGATCCACTAGGATCCGGCTATCATATTATTCAATCGAAGATTGCAATTGGTTCAGGAATGTTGTTTGGAAAAGGCTTATTTGGCGGGACTCAGAGTCAGTTGAATTTTTTACCCGAAAACCATACTGATTTTATTTTTGCGGTGGTTGGGGAGGAGCTAGGCTTTGTAGGTGCAGCGCTTATCTTAATTCTGTATTTCATTCTGCTTTATCGCGGGATAAAAATCGCCGGTATTGCCAGGGATAATTTCGGAACCTTATTGGCAACCGGAATTACCTCAATGCTGACCTTTCATGTCCTGGTAAATGTCGGAATGACAGCAGGGATCATGCCGGTTACCGGGATTCCGCTTCCTTTAATGAGCTATGGCGTCAGTGCCCTTACAACTAATTTAATCAGCATTGGGATATTGTTAAATATTTATATGCGAAGACAAAAAATATTATTTTAAAATTCCGGGATGCATAGGCTAGGCTTGTGCATCTTTTTTGTTGTGCGGTAATGCCGAGAAGTCGTATTCTAGTTATATTTACCAGCCTTTGTCATATACATACCAGTAGGAGAGGGCGAATCCTGCGGAGGTGTTAAAGTGGCAAAGCAATGGAACAACTGGAAAAATCAATGGGATACAAAAGATAACTGGCAGTACCGGGATGAGGAACCTGATTATGGTTGGCTAAAACGCACCGTCGTTGCGGTTGTCGTTTTTGCCGTAGCTTATAGCGCGCATATTTCTGAATCTATGATTGGGCGGGCGACAGATAAAGGCATCCGCTATATCCTAAATACCCAAACCGACTTTAATTATATGATTGATCAAATGGTCAGTTATGCACCGCAAAACCTTGATATTTCATTGCTGCGCCGGGCACAATCTGTGGTATCGAAACCGGCAGATCCACTCATGTATATGACTAAGCCGGTAAATAGCAACGTGATATCCGGCTTTGGCTGGCGCATGCATCCGGTCTTAAAGCAAGAAATGATGCACGAGGGTGTG
This sequence comes from uncultured Selenomonadales bacterium, assembly GCA_946407015.1. Classification (GTDB taxonomy): domain Bacteria; phylum Bacillota; class Negativicutes; order DSM-1736; family Dendrosporobacteraceae; genus CAMJML01. Next base: position 78,203 of record CAMJML010000012.1, read on the forward strand.
GAGTTTGAGGCACCACTGGGGACGGGTGTGCGGGCAGCTGCGGCTGGTACGGTAAAAGCGGTTACCGATAGTGCCCAACACGGAAAGACATTAATTATTGAGCATGGACAAAACCTCGAAACCGTTTATGGTCATCTGGGTGAGGTACTGGTCAAACAAGGGGATGCCGTCAGTCAAGGGCAAATAGTGGCAAAGTCCGGCAAGAGTGGCATAACGGTAGGGCCGATGTTGTATTTTGAGTTGCGCGAAAACGGAAAAGCGATTGATCCGCAAACTCGATTAAAGGGTGACTATCCTGGTGAGGGAGGTAAATGACGATTGCGGGTTGGTAAAATGGGTGGAATCCAGCTTATCCTAAACAATTGGTTTATTGCGTTAATTGCTTTATTTGCCGCTGCTGGAATGGCAGGAAAAGTGCTTTTAGTTTTCGGCTCCGTATTATGGCATGAACTCGCTCATGCGGTGGTGGCGTTGGGATTGGGGTATAAGGTACGGGAGATAGAACTGTTGCCTTTTGGCGGGGTTGCCCGGATCGATCGCCTTGGTGAAGCTTCAGCGAGAAATGACATTCTGATGGCAGCCGCCGGACCGGCAGCAAGTTTGGTTCTGGCGGCTGTTATTTATCTGGGAAAGCCAGTCCATTCCTATTTTCAAGATGAAATTCAATTTTTACTCGATACGAACATCATGTTGGCGCTATTTAATTTAATACCAGCGTTACCTTTGGATGGCGGGCGCATTTTCAGGGCTTTTTTATCTATGCAGTGTGAGTACAGCCGGGCAACATTAATTACGGCAAATATCAGCCGCCTGATCAGCTTAGGGTTGGTCTGTAAGGTGGGGGTCGATTATTTCACTGCCGGTCTTTTAAATATTTCGTTATTGATTGCGGCTGTGTTTCTTTATGTTGCCGCTAAGGCGGAACTTAAAATAGCCGGTTATCGCACTATGCGTATACTGGCTAATAAAAAAGCCGATTTAGCGTCGCGGGGATATTTGCCAACGACCCATTACACCGCTGTGGCCAACTCGTCGGTTCGTGATATTGTGCGATTGTTTGAGCCTGAGCGGTATCATATTATACTTATTGTCGATGATGCTCATCGCATTCAGGCTACACTTACTGAAACCGAAGTGTGGGAAGCCTTGCCGAACCACGGATTGTACGCAAAAATGCGCGATTTTATTCCATGATTAAAGGAATTTAGATTATTTTAGAGAAGATAAGAAGGTTACCTATGGTAATATTGCAATAGATTGGGAATTATAGTTTTAACCAATATGCTGCAGCGATGTACGAGTGTTTTTAATTTTTGGAGGTTATCATGATAAAGCTGGATCCTACTATAATGAATCGCGTAACCAAACCCGCCCGTTATACCGGCAACGAACTAAATAGTGTCAAAAAAGACCATAACCGTGTAAAGGTCACCGTGGCGTTAGCGTTGCCGGATGTTTATGAGGTTGGGATGTCCAATCTTGGTTTGAAAATTTTGTATGAAATTTTAAATGACCGTTCCGATACAGCTGCTGAACGCGTTTATGCTCCCTGGGTGGATATGGAAGCGGAAATGCGCAAGCGGCAAATACCCTTATACAGTCTGGAAACTTTCACACCGGTAAAGGATTTTGATCTTGTTGGATTTTCATTGCAATATGAAATGATTTATTCCAATGTTTTAAATATGCTGGATTTAGCAGAAATTCCATTACTGGCGGCAGAACGGACGGAAGTTCATCCTTTTGTCGTTGGCGGAGGGCCTTGTGCGTATAATCCTGAACCGGTCGCAGATTTTTTTGACTTTTTTGTTATCGGGGAGGGTGAAGAGGTTATTGAGGATGTGGTAGCTGTCCTAGCTGAATGGAAAGAAAAAGGCAGGCCAGAGGGGAGAAATGGCTTTCTTAAACGGCTGGCAGCCGTACAAGGTGTTTATGTTCCCTCTTTTTACGATGTTTCTTATCATAACGATGGTACAGTTGCAACTGTTACGCCGAACTGTATTGAGGCAAAACCGGTGATTACCAAGCGGGTGGTCAAAGATTTAAATACGGTAAAGTTTGCGACGAAACCGGTTGTGCCTTATCTGGATATTGTTCATGACCGTATTATGTTAGAGCTGTTTCGCGGCTGCACCCGAGGCTGTCGCTTTTGTCAGGCCGGTGTTCTGTATCGCCCAGTCAGGGAGAGAACTCCGGAAAAGCTGCTGAATATTGCTCAGCAGCTTGTTGAGAATACCGGTTATAATGAAATTTCACTCACATCCCTTAGTTCTGCAGATTATTCACATCTTCGTGAGATTGTCACGGGTTTAATTGAGCGTTTTAGTGATAAAGGAGTCAGTGTTTCTTTACCTTCTTTACGGATTGACAGCTTTTCCATCGAGTTGGCTCAGCAGGTACAGCAGGTTCGTAAAAGCGGTCTTACTTTTGCTCCTGAGGCCGGTACTCAGCGGATGCGTGATGTGATTAATAAAGGAGTTACCGAACAAGACCTGGAACAAGCTGTCGGAGCTGCTTTTCGTCAAGGCTGGTCCAGTGTAAAATTATATTTTATGATCGGTCTGCCGACAGAAACGGATGAAGATGTTTTGGGTATTGCCGATCTGGCTTACAAGGTTCTTCATTTATATAAAGAAATTAAAGGCCGGCGTGGTGCTAAAGTGACTGTGAGTGTGTCCTCGTTTGTCCCTAAAGCCCATACGGCTTTTCAGTGGTTTGGTCAAAATCATACGGCTGAGATCGAACGCAAGCAGCAGCTCTTAAAAAGCCGCCTCAAAGACCGGGGTATTTCTTTTAACTATCATGATTCAAGGACCAGTTTTTTAGAAGGGGTCTTTTCCCGTGGTGACCGCAAACTTGGACAAGTTTTATTAGCGGCATGGCGTGCCGGTGCAAGATTTGACGGCTGGTCGGAATATTTTAAGTATGACGTTTGGCTTGAGGCTTTTGAGAAATGTGCGATCGATCCATATTTTTATGCGAATCGTGAAAGAAGTGAAGAAGAAATATTGCCATGGCAGCATATAGCGAGTGGCGTGGACAAGGAGTTTCTGGTCCAGGAATATCAGCAGGCTATTCAGGAATGCTTTACGCCGGACTGCCGGCGTGATACCTGCAGTGCTTGCGGTGTGTGTCCGGGACTAAGTGTGGAAGTGCTGGATTGGGGGAATCAGGCCTATGAATAAATTACGAACTGAGATTACTAAAGGGGAAGAAATACGCTTTATCTCTCATCTCGACTATGCACGGGCTATAGAACGAGCAATAAGGCGGGCGAATTTGCCGGTTGCGTATTCGGAGGGATTTAACCCGCATATGAAGATTGCTTTCGCATCTGCGTTGGCCGTAGGCGTGACCAGTGAGGCCGAGTATATGGATGTTGAGTTGAAAGAAGCTGTTTCGGTAGAGCAGTTTATCGAGCAACTGGGGCGGCAGCTTCCTGCAGGAATTCGGTTAAAACAGGCAAAATATGTGGATCAACGAACAACTGCACTCATGGCAGTGGTGAATCTTGCCAAGTATACGCTTGTGGTGCCGGTACATGCCGATACCGATCCTCAAAGCTTACAAGAATCCATCAATCAATTTAATCAAGCTTTGGAGGTTCGCTATGTTCGAGAATCTCCAAAAGGAAAAAAAGAAATTGATGTGAAAGACTATATGGCAGAAGATATCCGTGTGGAGATTCAAGACGGTTTTGCAGTTTTAGCTATGACGATCAAAATCACGCCGACCGGGAGTGTTAAACCAGGGGAAGTGCTCCATGCACTGGTGGGCCAATTTGCCCTAAATGTGGCTGAAGACGGCGTGCTTATTCATCGGACAGGCTTATTTACTACCGACGGAACTAAAGCAGTACCCCCGATTGATTTACAGTAATTGTAAGGAGATGAGTCATGGCCAAAACCATTGTGGTGAATATTATGCCTGAAGAAACCAGGATGGCACTGCTTGAAGACGGCGAATTACTCGAAGTCTCTGTGGAACGCACTCATAGTGGCAATGTTGTCGGCAATATTTACAAGGGCAAAGTAAAAAATGTCCTTCCAGGCATGCAAGCTGCTTTTATCGACATTGGGCGTGATAAAAATGCGTTTTTATATATTGGTGATACTATGCCGCAAGCAGTTGCCCAGCCAGCCATTCCTGAAGACATGGTAATGGTCGGGCAAGACATCATCGTTCAAATTGTAAAAGATGCAATTGGGACTAAGGGGCCGCGTGCTACAACCCATTTAACGCTGCCGGGCCGCTATGTTGTCTTGATGCCGACTGTCGATTATATTGGCATCTCACGGCGCATTGATAGCAGTGAAGAACGGGAACGGTTGAAACAACTGGCTGAAAAAGTCCGCCCGCAAGGTATGGGGATGATTGTTCGTACCGTAGCAGCCGGAAAAACGGAGGAGGATTTGCAAAAAGATATCGCTTATTTGCATAACCTGTGGAATTCACTGGCTGCGAGAGCTAAACGGTCAACTTCTCCAACCCTGTTATTCCGTGATGTGGATTTAGTCATCCGGATTGTCCGCGACTATTTGTCGAGCGATATTGATGAATTTGTTGTGGATAATGCAGAAGCTTTTGGCCGGGTTTGTGATTTGCTGAAATTTATTTCCCCTGAACTGCTGACAAAAGCAAAACTATATCAAGGTTCAGAAGATCTATTTACTCACTACGGTTTATCCGCCGAACTTGAAAAGATTGGCCAGCGGCAAGTGTGGCTGAAATCGGGCGGTTATATCGTGATTGACAAAACGGAAGCACTCACTGTGATTGATGTGAATACAGGCAAGTTTGTAGGGCGGACTAATTTGGCTGATACTGTTTTTCAGACCAACTTGGAAGCTGCACAGGAAATTGCGCGGCAGGTGCGACTACGGGATATTGGCGGCATTATTATTATTGATTTTATTGACATGGAGCTTGAACAGCATAAGCAGGCTGTTTTAAGTGCTTTGGAAGACAAACTGAAGCGTGATAAGACCAAAACGAATATTCTTGGTTTAACCGGTCTTGGGCTGGTAGAAATGACGCGCAAAAAAGCCAGGCAGAATTTTGAGGGACTGCTTTATAGTGAATGTCCTTGTTGTGAAGGCCGTGGGCGGGTACAGTCGCCTGAGACGGTCAGTATCAATGTACGGCGCGAATTACGCAAGATAGCGGCCAAGAAAAGGTGGCAGGGAGCTTTGACCATTCAAGTGCATCCCTGTGTCGCGACTTTGTTTAATAAAGACGAACTGGCACGGATGGAAAGTGAAATAGGCCGAGCATTATTAGTCGAAGCTGTACCTACCATGCATCCGGAAGCCTATTCGATCCTGCATGCTGGTGAATCGTAGAAATTATTGACAAGCGATGATTTTTTATGGTAAAATCTTATTCTGTAAGCAATAGCTTACTTCCCAAACCGCACGGAGAGGTTTGTAAACAGCTGCGGCTGTACCGTATTCGGCGAGTCTACTATGCAGGGAGGTGTAATCATGTACGCAATTATTGAGACTGGCGGTAAACAATACCGTGTTACTGAAGGCGATGTTGTCACTGTTGAGAAGATTGAAGCGAACGAAGGGGAAACTGTTGAGTTTGACCGCGTTCTGACAGTTGTAAAAGACGGTGCTGTAGTTCTTGGCAAACCTGTTGTTGCAGGTGCTAAAGTTACTGCAAAAGTAATGGCTCAAGGCAAAGCGAAGAAGATTTTGGTTTTCAAATACAAAGCAAAATCCAACTATCGCAGACGTCAAGGTCATCGCCAACCATTTACTAAATTGGTTATCGAAAAAATCGAAGCATAATTTCTATGATTAAAATTGATATTTTTCGAACCCCGGCAAAATTGATTAGCGGATTTAGTGTCAGCGGTCATGCCAATACTGCTCCCCATGGGCAGGATATTGTGTGTGCGGCCGTATCGGCATTAACTCAAACGGCAGTCTTAGGGCTGGAAGGGTATCTGCAGCATTCCATTATTTTGGAAATTGCTCATGGTAAACTTGAGGTGGAGTTAAAAGATCTGCCCAATCAGTTGACGGAGGCCATTTTAGCAACGATGTTACTTGGTTTATTAGAGATCGAAAAAATAAATCCACAAAGTGTTCGAATTTCAGAACATAGGAGGTGAGATGAGCATGTTCAAGTTTGATTTACAGTTATTCGCTACCAAAAAAGGTGTTGGTAGTTCAAAAAACGGCCGTGATAGCGAATCGAAACGCCTTGGCGTGAAACGTCATGCTGGTGAAGTTGTTACCTCTGGCAGCATTTTAGTTCGTCAAAGAGGTACTCACTTCCATCCTGGTCAAAACGTTGGTATTGGTAAAGATGATACCTTATATGCTAAAATTGCTGGACGTGTTGCCTTTGAACGTAAAGGACGCGACGACAGACAAGTTAGCGTGTACCCAGCGGAAGAAGCGATTTAATGATGATTACCTGCGGTGATTAGCCGCAGGTATTGTTTTCCGGCAGGGAAATTTTATCATAAGCTACCGAAAAGACGAAGCTGGTATTAGTTGTTGCTTTTTAAACATCTAGTACCAGCTTTTCCTGCAAATTCAACAGGAGTTTTGTATACATAGGGCGAAAACATACTTATTGTGCCAAATAAGGAGAGATGTTCAATGACCGAAGCGGCCAATAAAGAAGTATGTGACGAATTAGTCAGGGTACTTAGAATTCAGCGTCATGATTTTATCAATCATATTCAGGTTATCCATGCATTGTTACAGCTAGGGCGGGTAGAAAAGGCTTTGAAATATATCGAAGACTTGGCAAAAGATCCGGATATGCTGTCTAACCCGCTGCGAATGAATAACTGCCCGTCTGACTGCGAGCGCAAAGCTATGCATGACTAATTTATCGCCCAACGGTACATATTACACATAAACAATAAAGGGTATCCGAGCTTGTAAAGGGGATAAATATGTTTATTGACAGAGCAAAAATACAAATAAAGGCTGGTGACGGCGGTCACGGCATGTCAAGCTTCCGCCGGGAAAAATATGTGCCCAAGGGTGGGCCAAGCGGCGGTGATGGCGGCCGCGGCGGCGATATCATTTTAGTCGTTGATGAAAACCTGAATACCTTAATTGATTTTCGCTATAAACGCAAATTTTCGGCCGATAATGGTGCAAACGGACAAACGAAGAATATGCATGGTGCAGCGTCTGAGCCTCTCTATATTAAGGTTCCGCCGGGAACGCTGGTAAGAGATGAAGAAACCGGCGAGGTTGTTGCTGATCTTACTGAGAATGGTCAGCAGGCCGTTGTGGCGAGAGGAGGCCGTGGCGGCCGGGGAAATGCCCGCTTTGTCAATAGCGTGCATCGAGCGCCTACCTTTGCCGAAAAAGGCGAGCCTGGTGAATCGCGTGCTTTGCAACTGGAATTGAAACTGTTGGCGGATGTTGGTCTGGTCGGCTATCCGAGTGTCGGAAAATCCAGTATTATTTCCATGGTTTCCGCTGCTAAACCTGAGATTGCCGCTTATCATTTTACAACCCTTACACCTGTGCTGGGGGTTGTGAGTATTGCAGAAGGCCGCAGTTTTGTATTGGCCGATATTCCTGGCCTGATAGAGGGCGCACACGAAGGCGTTGGTCTTGGGCATGATTTTCTCCGCCATATTGAGCGTACTAAAGTCATCATTCATGTTTTGGATGTGTCGGGGATGGAAGGCCGTGACCCGATCGAAGATTATCATAAAATCAATAATGAATTGAAGCTTTATAATGAGCGGCTGGCAAAGCGTCCACAAGTTGTCGCTGCCAATAAAATGGACTTGCCTGATGCTCAGGAAAACTATGCAAAGCTTGTTGAATTCATGGACCAGGAAGGCCGGGAGCTTTTTCCCATATCGGCGGCTACCGGTGAGGGTCTGACGCCGTTGATGCAGCGGGTTTCACAGCTGCTGGATCAATATGTGGAAGAACCTGAGGTCGAGGAAAATACCAAAGTCTATGAAGCGAAGCCTGATGAAGAGTATACCATCAGCCGGGATGATGACGGCACTTATGTGGTTGCCGGCAAAAATATTGAAAAACTGGTGGCTATGACAAATTTTGATAATGATGAGGCGGTTATGCGGTTCCAGGCCATTTGGCGGCGACTGGGAATCGAAGAAGCTCTCAAGGAGCGTGGCGTTCAAGAAGGCGATTCTGTACGCATCCGGGATATGGTTTTTGAATTTAAAGAATAGGAGAGATCTATTGTTGGACAGTGTTTTAACAGGTAAACAAAAACGCTTCTTACGATCATTGGGCAGTACGATGGACCCGATCGTTCAAATTGGCAAAGCTGGGGTCATTGAATCGGTTATTGTGAGTGCTAACGATGCAATCGAAGCGCGTGAGCTAATCAAAGTACGGGTACTACAAAATAGTCCGGAAGAACCGAAAGACGCCATTGCGGCATTAGCGGAGGCTATCGAGGCCGAGCTTGTCCAGGTAATTGGCCGTAATGGTCTGCTGTATAAGCAAAATCCCGAAAAAAGTAAAATAGAATTGCCTTAGTGCAGTGAGGATTGCGATTATTTTGGAGGAGTAAAATATGCTTACTAGAGCCAAAATAGCCGGTGCCAAGCGGTTCGTAGTCAAAGTTGGTACCAGCACCATTACCCATAATACCGGAAAACTTAATTTTTTCCGGATTGAAAAACTGGTACGTGAACTGGCCGATTTGGCAAACCAGGGCAAAGAGATTATTCTGGTAACCTCAGGGGCGGTTGGTGCGGGTTTAGACCGGCTTGGATTGAAAGAACGTCCGAAAACCCTGCCGGAAAAGCAAGCCGCCGCTGCCGTGGGGCAAGGTATTTTGATGCATACCTACGAAAAACTGTTTGCCGAATATGGGCAGACGGTTGCCCAGGTTTTATTGACGCGAGAAGACTCCGTTAAACATAAACGTTATATCAATTCACGCAATACGTTGCTGACATTACTTGATATGGGCGTGATTCCGGTTATTAATGAAAATGACGCCGTTTCGGTTGATGAACTGAAAATTGGGGATAATGATACCCTGTCCGCCATGGTTGCTTCGATCGTGGATGCCGATTTGCTGATTATTTTATCCGATGTTGCCGGTGTGTACACCGCCAATCCACAGAGCAATCCAGAAGCTAAATTGATTTCGGAAATCAGCGACATTACTCCGGAGATTGAAGCTTTATCAGGAGGCCCCGGTTCCTCACGCGGGACAGGCGGTATGTATACCAAGATTCAGGCTGCCAAAATTGCGGTCAACTCAGGAGTTACCATGGTCATTGCTTCAGGGGCGCACGATGGCGTGGTCCGGGATATTTTGTCCGGTGCCAATATTGGTACACTGTTTCTCTCAAAAGAATGCCATTTGCAAGTGCGAAAAAGCTGGCTGGCGTTTGGAGCACGGCTTTCCGGCTCGGTTACGGTCGACAAGGGGTGTGAAAAGGCTATTTTAGAAGGCGGATCGAGTTTATTGGCTGCCGGAATCATAGCGGTGGATGGTGAATTTGAGCCAGGTAACACAATCCGTATTCTAAGTCAGGATGGGCGGGAATTTGCCAGAGGGCTGGCCAACTATCATTCAAGCGAAATCGATAAGATTATGGGTCATCATACGAACGAAATTGTTCAAATTCTAGGTTCCAAATCGTATGATGAGGTAATTCATCGTGATAATTTAGTGTTGATGGTATAGCATTGAAGTACCAGGCTGAGGAGGAAATGGCATGAATGTTATGACCGAACTTGAACATAAAGGCCGGCAAGCTAAAAGTGCTGCACGGAAACTGGCGATTTTATCTACAACAGTGAAAAATCAGGCACTTATTCAAATGGCGGACCGTTTAGAAGCGGAAACTGCTCGTCTTTTGACTGCAAATGCCCAAGATATTGACAACGGCAAGCAAAAGGGACTGAGCCAGTCTTTATTAGATCGGCTGCTGCTAACGGAGGCCCGGATTGCTGCAATGGCAGAAGGACTGCGGCAAATTGCCGCGCTGCCCGACCCGGTTGGTGAAGGTCTCGGGATGCAGCGGCGTCCGAATGGCTTGGAAATTGCCAAGGTTAGAGTACCCTTGGGTGTGATCGGAATTATTTATGAAGCCAGGCCCAACGTTACAGTAGATGCTGCGGGACTATGTCTAAAAGCGGGAAATGCTGTTATTTTGCGAGGTGGCTCTGAAGCGATTCATTCTAATATTGCTATTATTGAGATTATTGCGGCTGCTGCTTACGCTGCCGGTATTCCCGAAGGGGCTATCCAGTTTATTGAAACAACAGACCGGCAAGCCGTCAATGCGCTGCTGAAGCTCAATCAATATCTGGATGTCATCATTCCACGTGGCGGTGCCGGGTTGATTAAAACGGTTGTTGAAAACAGTACCGTGCCGGTTATCGAAACCGGGACCGGAATATGTCATACTTTTGTGGATGAAAGTGCTGATCTTGTCATGGCGCAATCCATTGCTTTTAATGCCAAGGTTTCCCGTCCGGCTGTTTGCAATTCAATGGAGACTTTATTGGTGCATCGCCAAATTGCCGATCAGTTTCTGCCAGATATGCTCCATAAGCTCAGTCAAGCCGGAGTTGAAGTGCGCGGCTGTCAGGAAACTATGAAATATGCTTCGAACATCGTGGCTGCCAGCGAAGAAGATTGGGCTACCGAATATCATGATCTTATTCTTTCGATTAAAATCGTCGCTGACATTGAAGCAGCCATTGAACATATTGATCAATATAGTACGCGTCATTCAGAAGCCATCGTAACCCAAAATTATGATCATGCACGGCGGTTTCAACATGCCGTTGATGCTGCTGCTGTTTATGTCAATGCTTCAACCCGTTTTACCGATGGGTTTGAGTTTGGGTTTGGGGCTGAAATCGGAATCAGCACACAAAAGCTTCATGCCCGTGGACCTATGGGTTTGCCTGAGTTGACCAGCATCAAGTATCTGATAACCGGGAACGGCCAGATCCGTTAAGCTATTCGGGCTGTGTTTAAGCGTAATGGAATAGATTGCCTAAGAATTACTATCTTTATTTTTTGGATAAAGATAGTAATTTTTTCATCAAGGCGATTGACCCTAGAGTCTATCTAACCGTACAATAACAGTATGACTCAATCAGCGGAGGTAGAAGGATGAATACGGTGTTTACAAACGTGGCTAAATACAAAAAGTGGCTACTGGCGGTGGTTGTATTTTTGATTGCAGCCAAATTAGGCACGGATTTGTATATGAATAAATCGAAGCCTGTCAGTACCTATCAGGTTGTTATGGCCGAAAGAGGAGATATTGCTTCTTCGGTATCGGCAACAGGGACTATAAAGCCAGTTAATATGGTGGATGTAAGTTCTAAAATTACCGGGCTGATTAAAGAGGTTCAAGTCAGTGAGAATGATCAGGTGGTAGCCGGTCAAGTCCTTATCGTGCTGGATGATAACCGGCTGCAGACGGTGGTAGCTCAGGCGGAAGCCCGCCTTGCCAATGCTGCTGCCAATTATGAGCGCCAGCAGCGGTTATATCAGTTTGGCGCAGTCTCTGCGCAGCAGCTCGATGCAGCGCAATTGGATTATAATGTGGCTACGGCTGCTTATGCCGATGCTGTGTCGCAGCTTAGCGATACTGTGATTAAAGCCCCGATTGACGGGAAAATCATTGGGAAACCTATACCGGCTGGTCAAACGGTGGCACCTGGTATTTCAAATCCAATGGTCTTAATGACGATAGCCGATATGTCTAAAATGCAAATTGAAACACAGGTTGATGAATCCGATATTGGCCGGGTGGCGGTTGGCCAACAGGCAACTTTTACAGTAGATGCCTATCCGGAAAAAACCTTTAGCGGTACTGTTTCCAATGTTTCGCAACGCGCCAATATTCAGCAAAATGTTGTATATTACACGGTGACTATTGATGTCCATAAGCCGGAAAATCTTTTGAAGCCGACGATGACAGCCAGGGTTACCATTCATGTGGGGGAAGCCCAAAATGTCTTGACTGTTCCAGTTAATGCAATCAAGCAGAATAAAGGTCAGTCGTATGTCCAGGTAAAACGCAATGGTGAAGTTCAAAATATTGTTGTCACCACAGGGTTAGCTAATGACGAGAAAATAGAAATACTCACAGGTCTGGCAGAGGGCGACCAAATCGTTTTGAATCAGCCTAAAGGCAGCGATGCCGCCAAAGGATCGATGCGAGGCCTGTTTGGGCGCTAACGGGAGGGATTGGAATGACCATCGCTCTAACCGATGTGACGAAACTATATCAAATGGGAGACAATGAAGTTGCAGCGTTGGCCGGAATCACTTTGAATATTCAGGCAGGCGAGTTTGCCGCTATTATGGGCCCCTCAGGATCGGGCAAGTCCACTTTAATGAATATCCTTGGTTGTTTAGACCGGCCGACAAGCGGTTCTTATCAGCTAGACGGCAAAGAAGTCGCAACCCTCAATGATGATGAACTGGCTATAACGCGAAATCAAAAAATCGGTTTTGTTTTTCAAAATTTTAATCTTTTGCCACGAATGACCGCTTTGCAAAATGTTGCTTTACCGTTAATCTATGCCGGTATTGACAAGCAAATGCGGGCTCAGTGGGCGGGAAAAGCTTTGTCGATGGTTGGGTTAGGGAACCGTATGGATCACAAGCCAAATGAAATGTCCGGGGGGCAACGGCAGAGAGTGGCTATTGCCCGTGCTTTGGTGAACAACCCTTCGATCATTATGGCAGATGAACCTACCGGAAATTTGGATACAAAGTCCGGTGAAGAGATTATGAGTATTTTTAACGAATTGAACGCTCAGGGGCGGACCGTCATTTTAGTCACTCATGAACCTGATATTGCCGAGCATGCACAGAGAATTATTCAGGTTCGTGATGGATTGATTGTTCGTGATCAACAGCGCAAGGAGTGAAGTCCATGTTCTGGGAAAGTGTCAGTATTGCTCTTGAAGGGCTAAGGGCGAACAAGTTACGCTCTATTCTGACCATGTTGGGCATTATCATAGGTGTTGGCGCTGTGATTGCGATGATATCGATTGGAATGGGAGTACGGGATAAAGTTCAAACTTCCATTGCCAGTCTGGGCAGCAATTTATTGATCATTACACCAGGGGCTACTTCACCTTCCGGAGTCAGGCTCGCAGCAGGTTCTAATACTACGCTGACCAATAAGGATGCTCAGGCGATTGCCCGAGAAGTGCAAGGAGCCCAGTTGGTTGCTCCTAGTGTCAATAAGCAGTATCAAATTGTTTTTGGCAATAAAAACTGGACAACCAATATTCAAGGAACCACTCCCGAATATATGGCGGTCCGGAATTATGAGCTTGATAGCGGCAGTCTTTTCAGTTCGCGGGATGTCGATAGCAGGGCGCGCGTTGCCATTATCGGCAGTACTGTCACTGAAAATCTATTTGGCGATATCAGTCCTTTAGGGCAAACCATACGGATTAATAAAGCCCCGTTTAAAGTGGTGGGTGTGCTAAAAAGCAAAGGCCAGTCAGCCGGTGGTATGGATCAGGATGATCTGGTATTGGTTCCCTTGACCACCGCTCAGGATCGATTGCTGGGCATAACTTACTTACACAGTATAAGTGTTCAGGCGTCAGATGGTGACGTAATCAATCAAGTTCAAGAAGATGTTACCACTCTCTTGAGATCCCGTCATAAGATTACCGGGGATAAGCCGGATGACTTTACTGTCAGAAACCTGGCGGCTGTTATGGCTACTGCGGAAGAAACAACCGGAACGATTACGCTACTGCTCGGCAACATTGCGGCTATATCGCTGCTGGTAGGCGGAATTGGCATTATGAATATAATGCTGGTTTCCGTTACTGAAAGAACTAGGGAGATTGGCATCAGAAAAGCGCTCGGTGCAACTTATCACAATATCTTATTACAGTTTTTGATTGAAGCCATCGTGATTGGAGTAACTGGCGGAGTAATCGGCATTGGGCTTGGAGTCGGGGCGGCCTATGCCATTTCGGCCATTGCTGGCTGGAATACGGTGATTTCATTGACCGCCATTGTCATTGCTTTTGGTTTTTCTATTTTGATCGGTTTGTTTTTTGGTATTTATCCAGCCCAAAAAGCAGCCCTGCTTGATCCCATTGAGGCATTGCGTTATGAATAAACTGCTGCTGTACTTTCGCGCGTTAAACCAGTATTTGCGGACGGCTAAAGCTCAACATGATTTATTGGATTATGTAAAAGCCATTGTTCTCATGATGGTAGTCATGGCACTGATCAGGGGGTTGCTGGGATTGTTGTTTTAAATCGGACTTGTTATATTGCGCAATATTTACTATGATATAGAGAATAAGAATTTGAAACAGGAGATTACTTTTATGTCAGAAATCAGGCGTAAAATCGGTATTATGGGAGGAACCTTTGATCCCATACATATCGGACATCTTGTAACGGCTGAAGCAGTACGTATTGAGTACTCTTTAGATAAAGTAATTTTTATCCCGGCCGCCAATCCGCCCCATAAACAGGAATTGCAGGTTACACCGGCAATTCACCGCTATATTATGACCATTATGGCCACTTACTCCAATCCTTATTTTTATGTGTCTGATATCGAACTGGCGCGTCCGGGGCTGTCTTATACTATTGACACGGTATCTCATCTTGTCAATCAATTTGGTGCTCAGACCGACTTTTATTTTATTACCGGCGCTGATGCTATTCAAGACCTTCCTACCTGGGAAAAGGTCGATCAACTGCTCGAAATGTGCCATTTTATCGCAGCCACCCGGCCAGGCTGTATCAGCACGTTGGATAATGTGATTAAACATTTCGGGTTACAAGGCCGTCGGCGAATCCATCGTCTGGCTACTCCTGAACTGGAGATTTCTTCAACCGATATTCGTGAACGGGTCAAAACCGGGCGGTCAATTAAATATATTGTTCCGGAAAGTGTAGAGAGCTACATTTTCAAAGAAGGATTGTATCGTTGAAAAACGAATTTCCCAGTGCCAAATAAAGGCAGGCATAAAAAAATGATATTCGCAGATAATGATAATGCAGTGTAGAATCCATGGAAAGAGAGGTGATCTCAATGGCAAAAACTCTCTATGTCGGCAACCTGCCGTGGTCGACAACGGATACAGCTTTGGCTGAAGCGTTTAGTCCTTACGGCAACGTAATCTCAAGCAGAATTATTACTGATAAAGAAACAGGTCGCTCAAGAGGTTTTGGCTTCGTTGAAGTTGATGATGCAGACGCAGACAAAATGGTTGAAGCGATGCATGGTTCAGAATTTGGCGGAAGACAAATTGTTGTAAATGAAGCTAAACCAAGACAAGGTTAAGCTTAATACATGATAACGACCAAACTGCCTCCTTTATAGGAGGCTTTTATTTTTGCTTGATAAAGCAGGAAAATGACAATATTTGCTGAATTTTAGCAGATAAAGGTGATATAAATGATCAAACAGATTAAAGCGCAATTGGCTTTGAGCCTGTCCCCAAAACGTTATAAGCATTCCGTTGGAGTCAGTAAGACTGCAAAAATACTGGCCAAGCGATTTGGCTGCGATCCTGATAAAGCCCAGTTAGCGGGATTGCTCCACGATTGTGCCCGTGAGTTAACCAATAATCGCCTATTGTCAACTGCTGAAGCGTTTGGTATAGTGGTGGGAGATATTGAGCGCTGCCATACCGTACTGCTGCATGCGCTTATTGGAAGTAAGCTTGCTGAAACGGAGTACGGGGTAGCTGATCCGGAAATTGCTCAAGCCATTGCTTTGCATACGACCGGCGGTCCTCATATGACTGTGCTGGACAAAATTATTTTCCTTGCCGATGTGATTGAACCTGAGCGTTCCTTCCCTGGTGTTGATGCTCTTCGGGAATTGGCCGAGCAAGATTTGGACAAGGCCTTACTAGCAGCGTACAATCAAGCTATTATATTTCTGGCTGAACGCAATAGTATTATACATCCCAATACCATCCTTGGCCGCAATGAGCTGCTCTTTTATAAATCTTGACTATGTTTTATTCATGTTAAGCATGTTTTTTCTGTAGAGGGAAAGGAGGAGATAACATGCGCACTAGACGTCGGAAGATTCGTTGGACAAGAGTTTTCTTGCTGATTGCTGTCTTAACGGTTTTTGTTATGGCTTTGGCCGGCGCGGCGCTATATGCTTATAATGGCTATTTTCGCGCTCCGACCCCTGCAACGGCTAATATACAAACTGAAAAACCGGTTGAGAAATTTAATAAAAATATTAATATTTTGCTGATGGGTGTTGATGATGGCGATACTGAGAACGGAACGGCGTCAACATCGGCTAAACGTTCCGATACTATGATGTTAGCTAGCATTAATCCGGATAGTGGCGCGATTAATTTATTATCCATTCCTCGTGATACTCAGGTTCACATTCCAGGGCGCAGTGGTCTTGATAAAATTACGCATGCCTATTTCTATGGAGGTCCGCAGTTAGCCGTACGCACAGTAGAAAACTTTCTGGATTTACCGGTAAATTATTATGTGACGATTGATTGGGAAGCTTTTATTAAAGTCATTGATATTCTTGGCGGGGTTGACCTTTATGTTGAGAGCGACATGAATTATGAAGATCCTTATGCCGATCTGAAGATTCATCTGAACAAAGGTTATCAGCATTTAGACGGAGAGAAGTCGGGGCAATATGTACGATTTCGTCATGATGAACTGGGGGATATTGGCCGGGTACAACGTCAGCAGCGCTTTCTTAAAGCACTAAGTGATGAAGCTTTGCAGGTTGGCACTTTAGTGAAGCTTCCTGCGTTGTCGAGCACGATCAGTCAGTATGTATCGACCAATATGTCCATGATGGATACCCTTAAACTCGTCAATAGTTTAAAAGGTTTTAAAAATGGGGCATTGCATACAGAAATGCTGCCCGGTCAATTTTCCACTGTAGATGGGTTAAGTTATTGGATACCGGATAAGGAACAGACCAAACAGCTGGTTGAGCGGATGTTCACAACAAAGGATAGTAAAACACCAGGCGTCTATTCAACCAATGAAACTCACATCAACTGATTTTGAAACCCTGCAGCCGAAGCTGCAGGGTTTTTTGCTTGATCCTGATCTATGAGAAAATAAATGCAGGAAACTCGACAAAAAAGAAGAATAGAATACATTTGGAATGAAAATAATGAATATACCGATTCTTATCACCAGGAGGAAATAATGACTCAATTTAATCAATTAGTGGATATGGTAGCTGCTGCTGCCAGCGATAAAAAAGCACAGGATATTGTCATACTGGATATGGACCAGGTGACGCTGGTTACAGATTACTTTATTATTTGCAGTGCAAACTCTACCACTCAGGTCAAAGCGATCGCCGATCACATAGAAGAAAAATTAAATGAACAAGGAGTTAAGCTAAACCATAAAGAAGGACACCGTGAAGGCCGCTGGATTCTTTTAGATTATGGAAATTGTATTGCGCATATATTTGTTGAAGAAGATCGTCGTTTTTATAATCTAGAACGCTTGTGGGGAGATGCCAAATCTTATACATATGATCAATAGGAGAAAAAATGATGAATCATCAACATTCATTAAGACCAAACACCGTGGCAACTTTAAAAGTTGTGCGAACAAGTGAATTAGGCGCTTTTCTGGATGCCGGTACAGGCAATACCTCGGATGATATTTTACTGCACAAAGTTCAGCAAGCTCATGAGGTTGCTGTTGGCGATGACGTTAAAGTCTTTCTCTATCTTGACCCTAAAGGGCGGCTTACCGCCAGTATGCGTGTACCTCAGATGCGAGAAGGGCAGATTGCCCGGGTTAAGATTATTAATACATCTAAAGACGGTGCCTTTGTTGATGTTGGAGCTGAGCGTGGAATTTTTATGCCTTTCGCCGGTATGCGGGGAAAAGTCAAAACAGGTGAGAAAGTATGGGCTAAGCTGTATACCGATAAATCAGGGCGCTTGGCTGTGACTATGGAAGTTGAAGATGAAATTCGCCGTGCCTCAAAACCTGCCACAGACGTTAAAGTTGGCGACGTAGTCACAGGTTCAATTTACAACTTTACGGATCAGGGAGCCTTTATTTTTACGAACGAACGCTATATTGCTTTTCTCCACAATCAGGAAATGAAAGAACGTCCTAAAGTGGGGGAAGAGGTTACTGCAAGAGTAACCTTTATTCGTGAAGACGGGCGGATTAATGTATCAACCCGTCCGCAAAAAGAAGACGCAATCACTGTAGACTCGGATAAGATTATGGAACTGCTTACGGCCAGGGGCGGGAAGATGCCTTACAGTGATGATACGTCACCTGAAATAATCAAAGAAAAGTTTAATATTAGTAAAGCTGCGTTCAAACGTGCTCTTGGCAAACTGATTAAAGACAATGCTGTAGAACAGAAAGATGGCTGGACTTATTTGAAAGAAACTCACAAAAGTTAATTGTGAGTTTTTTCTCTGTAAATTTACAAAATTCGCGCAGGATTATGTTGGTAAACTGGCGAAAGGAATATTATCCAAAATCAATATAGCAGCCGGGGGAGTTTATATGAACGAAAATACACTGGATAAAAAAGGTATTCTCCTAGAAACTGGTACTAATGAATTTGAAATTGTTGAATTTCATGTAGGTGCTGTAAACTATGGGATTAATGTGGCCAAAGTCAGAGAAGTCATCAACATTGTGGATGTAACCAAAATGCCGCAGTCGCATCCGTATGTAGACGGAATGTTTACCCTGCGTGGCCGGGTAATGCCGCTGGTGAATTTAGCGCGTTGTTTAGGCGAAAAAGATGGAACTCAAGCGAAAAACATTATTGTCAGTGAGCTTAATAACTATCATGTTGGTTTTTTAGTTGACGGTGTTTCGCGTATTCATCGGGTGTCCTGGACCGAGATGGAACCGCCGCCAATGATTAGCACCTCCTCCATGGTTGTCGGAATTATAAAAATGGCTGATAAAATGGTACTGCTGCTTGATTTTGAAAAAATTATTGCTGAAATTAACCCGGATATGAATATGAAATTGACTTCTGTTCCGGAAAAATCAAAGGATATTAAGGAAAAGCGTGCTCAAAAGTCTATCCTTTTAGCCGAAGATTCTCCGATGCTGCGCGAATTGCTTGTCAATACACTGCATGAGGCAGGCTACAAAAATATTTCTCCTTATCATAACGGTAAAGACGCGTGGGAAGCCTTGTATGAAATGGCCCAGAGCGATACTCCGGTTGCAGAGCGTATTCAAATGATCATTACCGATATTGAAATGCCGCAAATGGATGGACATCATTTAATTAAACGGATCCGGGAAGAGCAAAGGCTGGCCAAGATGCCCGTCGTTATTTTTTCGTCTTTGATTAACGAGGAAATGCGCCGCAAAGGTGATGCAATCGGTGCCAATGGACAAATTTCCAAGCCTGAAATTGGCCAACTAATAGAATTGATTGACAGCTTAATTCTTGAGTCATGATCTTAAAAAGGTATTGACATTATGTTACTAACACGATATAATAATTAATGTTGATAGCGATTAAGCATCGATAAAATGAATATCTGGGGGTATAGCTCAGCTGGGAGAGCGCTTGAATGGCATTCAAGAGGTCA